>NZ_QGKL01000001.1 GCF_003172895.1 Leucothrix arctica
CCTAAAAAAGTAGCACTTATTGCGTGTATGAGAAAGATGATTACCATCCTCAACACCATGGTAAAAAATGGTGAACGATGGAATGAAAAGTTAGCTTAAACGATTGACTTAGAACCACAGTCTCTTGTTAGCAATCATTTGAGCAACAAAATATGTAATGTTTTATATCATCAATAAGATCAAATGCTGAGTTGCCCATAATTTGTTCCATTTCTTTCATTCGTCTCGGTTGTTTTGGAGGATTGCTACCTGTCCAAGTGAACATATTACCCGATAACTCTTGAAATTTACCACCATGGGCTGAGACATTACGAAATTTCTGAGCATTTCGTAAACGTTGTATTATTGAGTCTTTCGATAATTCCAGATCTGTTTTTTCGGAGGGTCTTATATCTTCTAGTAATTTTTGAAACAGATTGATTTTTCCTTCAACAGATAGTGATAGTAAATACTCCAACCCAATTTCCTTTCTTTCAGGCAAGAATAAATTCTCAGTTAGAAAACTTGACATAACATCCTCAAAAAGACCTACAACGCTTATTAGATCTGAGTGCAGTGTCATTTCTGAAACTTCTATTTCAGACTTTTTAGGTGGATTATCTCGTGCGTCGTGTCTGGGGAAAGTCATATTTTATCTCTTGCTAACGCTCCAATAACTCGCACTATAGCCGATGGGCGTATGTTTGACAAAATTGGAGGCACGACAATTTACACATACGAACAGCGGGTATAGTGTCGAGTTTATTGGCTTGTTAAGTGGCCGGCACCACGTGACAACCCGTAACCACCGCCTAAACCCAATATAACTACCACCACTGCAAGCTCAATAGACATCTCTAGTTCATTCACCAATAGATCTTTTATTCCGTACGTTACTACTGAATAAAATAATGCGCCCCATGCAATAGTAATAACAAGGGAAAATAATATTATATTGGCTCTAGATACAATACGTTTTTTCAGTACGAAAGAAAGCGGCAACGCAACAAATACCAACCAGCCGATACCAATTACAAAACCTTGTAACAAAGCTGCCGATAGAAATAATAATACCCCCACCGCACCAAGATCTTTAATCACTAAATGTATTTCTCGAAAGCCTACAATAGCTAGAATTAGAATAGTTACTAAAGGAAATCCAAACGTAATTATATTGATAGCTGCTATTTTGTTTAGATTCATAGGTTTTTTACACTTAACGTTAAAGCATTTTATACCGAGTGCGGCAGCACTGGGGATAAATGTCTGGTTGAGCAAAACCGCGTACTACGGAGTCCCACACCTTATTATTAAGGGGATTGCTTTTCATGGTCTCACCTCGCCTTAAATGACTTATCTATTTTGGCCCATTAAACGACCAGACTCGTCGTCCAATTCAGTCTCATAGTAAGCCTATTCGTTTAAATATATCACAACATCTGCTGACTTTCTTCCCGTTTGAACCGTCAGACAACAGCGGCTTATCACCCATCCTTATGGATAGTGAGTCGACTGCTTAACGCCTAACCCTTTAGTCGTCAGCCATACTCTAGCTGCCAAGGGACGAGTCGATAACTGACTCGCAACATCCCTTGGCCACAACGACAGGGAATGCCTTCAAAGGCGTGGGGATGGGCTATTTT
>NZ_QGKL01000010.1 GCF_003172895.1 Leucothrix arctica
AACCGGTTAGGTCGGTGAGATTTATCATTGAAGTTCTTACGCTTACGCCACTTTATAATCGTGCCACGACTTACATTAAAGTGCTTTGCTGCCACATCAATGGTCATATGGCCTTTACTGGCATGAATTTCTTCACGAGTCTTAGGAGTGGTTCGAGCGTTACGATGAACATTCATGTTTGCTTTCCAGAGTTTAAAAGATCTTTCATCACTTGACGAGCATGGTATAGTTTATCAAATTTAGAAAGCCCATAACCAGTTGGATCTAAACACATAAAAAGCTGTTTTTAGGGAAGTTACGTAAGCCAAGTTCGACGTAGTCAATACCAGCATCCGCAACTGCTTTTAAGTAAGCTTCAACAATTAATTGTGAGAAGTCCCAATTGTTGTAATAACCTCCATCGCGTAAAGTGCAGTCGAGAAGTTGTATGTTCATTGTTCATCTAATTTTTGCTTGTATTCATTCAACTTAAGATTTATTAAGGGACCGTTAGGCTTTATTTCATGTGCTTTACTAATTAGTTCATATGCTAATTGTATATTACCAGATCGTTCAAAAGCTAAGGCAACTTCCCTTAATACATCTTCAACTTTGTTGTTACCTTTGAGTCTTTTTTGGTTTAAGTAAAATATGTTCTTTTCTTTTTTATTAAGAGGGATGGGTAATAGTGGTATTTCCTTATTCTTTGTTTTATTTATTAGACTTACGGAAAGATTAAAAATATGTTGCCAAGGTATGTGGTAATCAGCATGTTGCCATTGATTTCCTAGCTTTGGTTTCTCTTGTGAGGTAAATTTTAATTCTCTATTTATTACAAAAAAATCACCTTCAGATTTAGAAACAGTTTCTCCCATATCAATATTGGAAAATTGTATAGTGTTATTCTTAGTGAATCTTAATGGTATTATTGCACTGCTTCCCATTGGAGATATAACTAGATCTGAATCGTTGTAGTATTCAATTTTATCAGGGTATGTTTTGCCAAATATTATATGTGTCTCAATTTTTTTTGATTTTTTTATTTTTTCTAGTATTTCAGTATATGTTTTTATATTTTCTTCAGTATTTACCGGTTGATTTATCTGGGATGTCATTCCATCGAATAAAATAAATAATCTATCAAAATAATTGGATAGGTTGTTAATTATTTCTGAGTATCCATCAGACTGTTCAACCCACTTTCTCTTTTCCGTTGAAATATTCAATACAATTTTTAATTGGTTTTCTTTAAATTTTTTTTGAAGTAATGTTTTTTTGCTTCTTAAGCACTTTTCTTCAAATTCAGTCATCGTTTTATTGACTAGTTTGTTGTTTTTATAGAAATTGGTTTGTGAAATAGCTTTAGGTGAAATGTATATGTTTTTAATGTCACTCTTTCTTTTTTGAGGCTCGGCGCTATTAATAATATCTTGTATTGGCCAAAATATATCATTGTAGTAAACTCGGTTTGTCTTGTAGATTTTTGATATATAATTAATAACGTAAAGTTGGTCGTAAAAAAAATGATACGGTCTGTTAGAGCTTATTAATATTCCTGTTGTCTTTTTCTTCTTGAAGTTATTTTCTTTAAGTTTTTCTTTAAGTTTTTCTTTATTAATTAACTTTGATAGATTTGAAACTGCTGGCAGCCATGAACTTCTCCTATTAACATGATAAATTATACCTGTATGAGTAAAAAAGCAATCAAGAAAATTACCTGCTTGAACTAGCATCCACGGTTTCTCTTGCAGTTCATCGGTCATAAACAAAAAGTTACAATATCCTATGCTTACTGACGCAAAAGGATAAGTAACTACCTTATCATTATCTGGGTGTGGCAAAGAAAAGTACTCTGAAACATAGAATTTTTTTGTATAATCTAGTAATTCCTGAACTTTATTTTCTCGTATATAGTTTGTAATTATAGATATATCATCTTTTCCATTTTTTTTTGATGGATATCTTAATATTTCAAAGTTATCTTTCCAGTTACAGATCTTATCAATAAAGTCATTTATGTTGGTGTTCATGATGATCCTTGAGGCTTTCAGTCTTCATTTAAGAATATATAGATGTATTGTAGATATCAACTATACCTTCACTCATTATTGGATCGAATCTGAATTTACCATTTAAGTTATCTTCTTTTATTATAAATTTAAGTTCGTTATACCCTTTGCTCACTTTTTTTAATTGGAATTTGTTTTCCCCGTAGAACGGCTTCTTATTCGTTTGATAGTGAAGTTGCGCTTTACCACTAACATTAGAGTTCATAGTGATTATAATTATTATAGTTGAGCTTTCTAATTTAATCGTTCTTAATGAATAGTATGGGTCTCGGCCGGTTGATTCTATTCTCGTTGCATACTTAATGTTTTCTATCAGAGTATCGTTGCTTAGACCATAAGTTAATGAGTTGAAATTGTAAGGAAGTACAGATAGAACAGGTGGTTTGATTAGTGGCGCAATGTTTGCTTTATCATTGTTGTCTATTTTTTCAAATAGATATAAGTTAAATATTTTCAATAGAATTCTAGATTGTTCTGATGTACTTGTTTTTTTAATTATCGAAAATAGTAGTCTGGGGTCCTTTTTGTAAATAAAAAATAATACATCACCTATTTTATCAAGAGATATTTTTGGTTTTTCGATATTAGTTATATGAGAAAAAATTCTGTTTTCTGAACCGAAAAAATGTTTATTTAAGTTCATCTCTCTTTCTTTAAAGAGGTCAAAAGTTTTTTTTCTTTCCTCTTTTGTAAGTATGCTGAATTTTTCTTTATTTTTTTCTACACTATATGAAGCTAAAATGCCATTGAAATCATACTTTATTTGGTCGTTGCTAGTGTTAAATGATATTGAGTTCAGGTGCCGTCTTAACTCAAATGCTTCAGGGACTAAAGAAGGATTTATTGTTTTCTCTGGTGCTTTAAAGTTAGAAATTGTAAGGTTTTTATTAATTTCAATTGCTTCTAAAATATCTTGGTATATATCACCATCAGTAAAAGTTGATCGATCGTATATACGAATATTTATTTTCTTTTTATCTATGTAGTTAGATAAATTTATCAATGTTGTAGAGTAGTCATGGTCATTTATTATAGTTTTTAAATCACTATAGTCTGTCATGCCATGATTTTTCACAAGCTGATTAACACAGCTATCCATCAGGTCATCAATTTTTCTTATGTAACATATGAGTTTAATGTTGAATTTTTTTAGAGCCTTTGCAAAGCTTTTAGGGTGTAGCCTAGCTGTGTGAAACAAAACCTCAGATGAAAGTATTATATTTTTTTGATCTATATTATTTATAGCTCTTTCTAATTCTTCAAATTTTTCATCAATAATCCAATGATGGAGATTAGTTGCATTTCCTGCGCTAGTTTGAAAAGCTTGTCCAAATCCTGGGTGCCAAGGGTAACAGTAATCAACTTCTTGTAAAAGTTCATTGTTGCATGCAAAGAAAGCTTGTATTGCACTACTTCCAGTTTTTGGCATACCAATGTGTATATATAAATTTTTCATATTCAACCTTAAAGACCCAAAAATATTACTGGGTTATAATTTTAGTATTAAATTTTTCTTTTATTGCAGTATGCAAATCACTATGAATTTTATTAATTTTATTGTTATCCAGACTTATTAATATTTCACTAATACTTTTATCAAATAAATACCCGTTAACCCCATGATCAATACATGAAGCAAACTCTCTGACATTCGAAGCTAGGACTGGTACACCTACCGCACCAGCTTCCACAAACTTAACATTAGATTTAGCATTGTTAAAAACATCATTAGCCAAGGGTACTAGCATCAAGTCGTGTTTAGCAATAAACTCAAGCATAGCGCTGTAAGCTAGTAATGGATAACAACTAACATTAGACAGAGAAAGAATACGTTCAGAAGACTGGGTTGCCCCTAAGATTGACAATGTAACACTAGGGGTGTCATTTAGATAATCAAACAACTCTTGCTCAATCATTTGGAAGTCTTCTCTGTGAGAATATGTTCCAGAAGAATAAAGCAGTCTTAATGGGCCTGATTTAGGCACTGGTTTACGGATGTCCTTAGCGCTGACCTTATTAGGTATGACTTGACAATTAATTTGGTATTTCTCTTCTATATGACTTTTAAGAGCAGGAGTCGAAACAATCATGCTGTCTAACTTAAGCATAAAACTCTCATAAGCAGTAGCAACAAACATTGCTTGATCCAAATCCCACTCACCACCTTTTACTGAGCCCACTTCAGCTATGTGTTCAGGAAAGATTAAATCATCCATCTCACCGACACAATACTTCTCGTATTGCCTTGCTAACGCTAAAAACTTTCCTATATTTCCTTGTTCTGCAAAGACTCGTTGGAAGACTATGCGCTGAGAGCGCTGAATTAATACCTTTGCTGTTTCTAAGCTGGTTTGGGAGTGTATAACAACCGCATTTTTACCCTGATACTGTAACGATTCTGCTAAATGAAGTGCTCGGTATCTAGTTGAACCATTATCTAATCCTGCGGAAGTAATGATTAGACTATCAATATTTTCATTTTCTTTATCAGCGAAATAGGAAATGGGCTCAAAATATTCATTATGTGGTGTATATGCGTAGTCAATATTTGGTTCGGTAGCTATTAAGCTTTGATAAGCGACAAACTCGTGGTGACCGCCCAAGCGTACTTCAAAATTCCCAAGCTCTACTTTGGCAATGTCATTATTTGTTTTGACTAGAGCCTCAAAAATCGAGTAGAAATAATCAGTTGAAATACTTAACGGTAAGTGAGAATTGACTGATTGTACTAATCTATCAAAGTATGATTCTGCGCCCATTTGTAGCTTTTGGGCAACAATATATTCTTTTGGTAATGGTGAGCCCAGTTCTTTAAGCTCCAGCTCTGCTTTACCATTTATTGCAGTAATCGCTGCTGCGGAAGGCTCTGGGGATGAAAACAAAACTTCAAATAAGGTTACGTTATCTTCTAAAAACCGAGAATAGAGTGTAGGTTCACCCATATTGTAAAGTAAAGAAGAGTGTGTGAGACTCTTATTGACACGCTCGCGGGTTCCTACATAAGCACCAATGATCTTCGTAGATGGGTTAAGTGATTTAACAAAACGGTCTAGGCGAGATTGAATATTAATTAGCCAACCAACATCAACTACCAATACTTTCTTAGCATCTAAAGCACCATGTTCTTTGAGGTAAAGCGCTAATCCATCACGCTGTGCGCTGTTGGCGTGATAGATTTCTGTTGAAAGAGATTCCAGCATATCAGATAGCTTAGAAAAATCATTCCAGTTAGGTACATAATCTACCGACTTAAATATTGCTTCAACTTTAGTCTTTATAAAGCTGTCATCTGGGGAAAGCTTGGCTTTCTTCAAGAAGTAACTGATAGGTTTTTCCGCAAGGTGTAGGCCTTCAATTAAAAAATACAAGTCATTTGAAGACAACTGTTCTTCAAGTGTGGCTCCGACAACTGTTGCTCGAGATAAGTGTAAATATTGAGACTGGTATTGCCCTTGTTCAATCTGACTTTTATATAGAGTATCAAATGCTTTTTTGATGATGCGGCCATCTCGTGCCATAAATACGATTTTTTTAATACCTTGCTCATCAGCTATATTTTTGGTGTGCATGGCCATCATAGTGGTGAGTGGGCCTGTAAGTTCAAAGCCTAATTTGGTATAAAAGTCGTTGGCTAATTGCGGATTAGCTTGTGCCCACAAGCGAGTTGCTTGAATGTTAAAGCTTTCCCAGATCCGTCCCATTTGTGATAATGATTGCTGTTGCTTCGGACTCAGTTGAATCATCTTGCTATCGCTTTCATAAATTGGAGAAAAACGAACCGCATTTAGTCCCGCTTGTCGAGCGCACTTTACATCTCCAATCCAGTTGTCACCAATGTGGATGATCTTATCAGCCTTAATGCCTATTTGTAGCGCGGCTTCTATTACATCTTTAAACAATTTGCCAGTGTCTTTTTTCCTACCGCGCTCTGAAGATAAGAAGAACTCATTCCATTTATTGTAACCATTAGTTTTTAATATTTGCTCGACGGTGTCACGATCAAGGTACATATCACTAGTAATGAAGATTTTTTTACCTTGCTTCAGAGCATGGCGGTAAAGCGTTTTACCCGTTGGGTGCTCAATGCAGGTATCAATCTCAGCGCGTTTTTCAATTTGGCTATTGCGATATAAAGGCATATGTTGGTAGATTTCATCAATCGAGATATCATCAACTCTGCCTTGTTTACTGCCAAGTACTTTTCCAGCGGTTTTCATGCGCTCTTCAAATAGTGATAAAATACCAGCTTCTTGTGCTGTATGTTGGTATTCAGCGATATCAAACACTGTTTCTGGTTGTGCCATTTCTCGTGTAACAAGCGTATCGAAAATATCGAAAGAGACGATGTCTGCGTTATCAATTAACGCTTTGTAATTTTCGATTTTATCAAGTTGACCAACAGTCGCTGACGCGGGCAAAAAATCGAGGATCTGTGGAGCAATTACATCTACATAATGACGCTCTATCACTTTTTGCTTCGCAGCACTGCCCATGCTTCTGCTTAGCTCTTCGTTAGTTAATAACTCAACTGCTGCTGCTGTCATTGCATTGGCATCTAAATATTTCACTACTCTGCCAGCATCTGTCTCGACAAAAGTATGCATACCTCCGGCTTGTTCATCAAAACAGATCACAGGGAGTCTTTGTTCAGCTGCTTCCATACACACTAACGGGTAAGGATCTTCACGAGAAGTGAGTAAGAAGAGGTCACCGTGTATAAAGTAATCCCTTGGATTACCTTTGGGGCCAATAAATTTTACGATATCTTCAACATCAAACTCAGCAATGGTATTGGCAGCGTTGAGGTCTTTATTCTGGTCAGAGCCAATCCAATGCATCTCAATATTAAGGGTTTTGTTTTGTTTAAGTTGTTGCGCGACTTTGCAAAATAAGTCAAACCCTTTTCTTTTTTCGACAGCGCCGCAACCAAAAATCAGTTTTTTGCTTTCACATGGGTGAGTGGTTTTCTCAGTCTGAGAATAACGATTGATGAAGGGCTTAAGATACTGTAGGTCTATATCAGCAAAGCGTTTGTTTAATGACTCAACACTACCAGGCGAGACAGCAATGTACTTTTGACAAATATCCTTTAATATAGCTACATTATGTTCAAAAATTTGGAAAACATTCTCCATTTCATGCACGTGCGTAACAAATTCCGCATGTAAAAATTCAAAAGCTTTCGCATAACTTGCGGCAGCAATAGTATTTATATATATAGTTTGTACATGATCACCACAAAAGTCAGCAATATCGTCACCTGTATGAGGTCTATCCATGAAGAAGGTTGGAGCAATGGCTTCAAATTTAGCGTCCCATGGACCTGCCGCACCGACCACAATTGAGAAGTTGATATCTGTGTGTTCTTTAAGCCAATTCATGAGAGAAAGAAGAACAGCAGGTGCTCCTGTTTCTGAAGCCTCATGTGATACAAAAATCAGTGAAGGGGAGTTAGTTAGTTGATGAGCACACGGGTTAACGTACTTTACTCTAGCTTTGCGCCCTTCGCCTTGACCAAACCGAATAAAGTGCTCAAGTGGATTCATGCCGGATGCCGCAACATCGGGATTTTTTTCTAAGTAATGTAACGTATTGAATTCATGTGACGGGTTTCTCCCTTCTTTTGCACCATACAATACGTAATGTTCGATAGGGTCTTGTTGGATATCTGAATAATGCTGAATATAGTAACTATCGCTGAACAATTGAGAGTCCTTCAATAATCTGTATGTCTGTGCAGTATCCGTTGTCTCGTTTAACCATTTGTTGGGTTGTAGTGCTGGGGACGGAGGTGTTTGACTCAGGTGAGTTGGAGAGTTTGTTTTGTGCGTCAGTGTACGACCTTCGTATTGACCAAACAAGATGTAGTGCAGCAAAGGGTTCATACCCCTGTTCTTGACATCTGGGTTAGCATTTAAGTATGAGTTGGTGTTAAAAGCTTGACTCGGATTGCGCCCCTCTTTCCAGCCTTTTTTTAGGTAATGTTTTGCATAGTTTAACCCTGTTCTTTGAAGGTCGGGGTATTGAATTAGGTAATAATTTTCATCAAATAAATCTGTTGTTTCAATAAGCTTCAAGTGTGAGTGTTCTGTTGTTCCAGACTGCTTCTTTATAAACTTTTTAAGTTTCTTTAGCATATTTATATACTCTATAAGTGATGAAGAGTTAGAGCTCTTTAATTAAAGTTACTCAGTAAGATAAGCAATAGTTTTACTGGCGATAAAAGAGGGCTCCCTATCACTTTTTAGCGTTTTTATCTTAACTACCCACATAGTTCTCAATGGTAGAGGTCATGACTTTTGGTCTAGGGGGGGGGCGAGACATAGTGAGACTAGAATGTTTAATGGTGATTTTTTTTGCATGAGGTTTTTAGAGTGATAAAGATTTTAATAGAGGGGTAGTTTTCTAGGCATTATGGCAGCACATGAATGCTACTTGCAAGGAGTGATTTACCACCTTTATGTGAAAAAAAGTCTTACGAAGAGATATTTGTGGAGGAGAATAAAGTATTCATTAGATATTCCCCTTGATGACAATCATTAAGCTTTGGTAGATTCGCGAAAGCGTTACAAAAGGCTGATAAATTCAGATGGTTAAACTAGCGGTCTTTAGTCTAAAATTCTATACTCTTAAGCTAGCTAGTGTTAAATTAAATACGATGTTGGGTTCATAGACCTCTTTAACCCCTCATGGAATAGGTGTCGCTCTATTTTCTGAATACTTAGTGTATGCAAAGCTGCGTCAGATCTCTTGTGATTAATTGGTCTTAATTGCCAGACGTACGCTTGAGAAGAAACCGATAACTTATCATTAATATGATATGTTCCAACTTTGTTTGCTCTAAATTACATCAGTGATTAAAATATGGCGAGTAGTAAAAAAAATTCAATTAAAGTACATGAAACGGGATTAAATACTCTTATGGATAAGAAAAAACTTTCCCAATCGAGTGTCGAACCAACTATAACCCCTCAAAAAACAACTGACTCCGAAGGTGTAAAGCAAAGCAAAGTTACAGATACTAATCAAGATGAGCAGCTTGGCAAATCCTCTACAAAACCACCACCGCAACTTAATGATAATGTGGATATAAAACAGAAGAACGAGATATTGCTCCATCCTTATTCTGATTGGTCACTCGATATTGTTTTTTACCGCGCACATTATTTGGATCTAAAAAAACACTCTGAAAACGAGCTAAGAAGTCACTGGACGAGCTATGGCAAAAAAGAGGGCCGTTATCCAAATGAAAAAGCGTTCGTCGAATTTGCACCAGAAATGCAGTTTGTACTTGATAGCGATTTTTACTTAGGGTTTTATCCAGATTTAGCAACGTCGAAAATAGTTAATCAAGTCGGTGCTAAGTTACACTGGTTCCGATATGGGAAAAATGAAGGGCGAGTCGCAACAGCTAAGCAATGGGCTGACACACAAAATCAAGATCAACTTTTGCTTGACCCTAGTAAATTAGATTTTGGTTTTATTTTAACCAAAAATAGTGGCCTTTCTGTTACTGTCAGAGATATACTAGACAGCTGCTTAGGAAATGTAGTTAAGCCAATACAGTTTTCAGATAATGTTAACGATACTGTTGAAATCTATAAAAAAGTCGGACTTACCGCTTATGACCATTATAAGCATAGAAATGAAGGTCATAAGTTAGAAGTTGCACGTAGTGCGTGGCGTATTGCTTGTCAATTTAAACCCTCATCAGAGGTTCTCGAAATTTTAGCCGGTACGTTTTATGCGCAAAGTGACTACCGCACGGCACAGAAGGTATATGAGCAAGCTTATCAAGTTGATAAGAAACTAAGTCATGGGGCTGTGGGGTCCTTGCTAACCTGTTTTGAAAAGCTCACTAATATCACCAGTGCTCTACATTTTTTAACCCAATACCATAAGGATAACCCAGACCAAAGCGCGGTTGTTGAGTGGGTTGATGATTTTTGCCAAAAGCTATATCTCGATAATATGGGGGAAATGCAAGTTCTTGCTAACTTAAATCAACGCCAGGCTTTATTGGATTGTGCAGAAAAGTATGTCGAAATAATCTATCAATCGTATTTTCAACTTTATACTACTACATCAGAAGTGGCTTTACGTAACAACCTCAATACAGATCGGGTGCTCATTGTTGGTGATTACCATATTCCACAGTGTATCCGTTACCGTATTGATCAGAAGGCTGAGCAATTAGAGTCACAGGGTAAGGCTGTTTCAACGATTGATTGGCGTGAGTTGAGTCAGCGTCAAAGTGAGCTAATGCTGCACGACGTGGTGATTTTTTATCGTGTTCCTGCTTTGCCTGCAATTTTAAAAGCGATTGCTAAAATAAATGCCAATGGTAAAGCTTCTTTTTATGAAATTGATGATTTGTTGTTTGAAACTAGCTACCCAGCACCTATAGAGACCTTTGGCGGGTATGTTGACGTAAATACTCATATTGAACTAAGGAAATCTGCGGCTAACTTTGCCTCTGCCGCTAGGCGTTGTCGCTTTGGCATTGCCTCTACCAAGTTGCTGCAAGAGCGACTAGCGCCCTTAGTGCAATCTGGCATTTGTTTATTACACCGCAATGGGCTAGATAAGATCAATTATTTCTCAAATTTAGATAAAAGCCAAAAAGATACTGTTGATATATTTTATGGTAGTGGGACACAGGCACATAATAGTGATTTTATTGAGCAAGTACTCGAGCCACTAAGCACTGTGCTAACCGAGAACAAGAAAGTCCGTTTGGTAATTGCAGGTTATTTAGAGTTACCTAAATCGTTTAAAGATCAATTTGCATCTCAATTGGTAGTTCTTCCAGCAGTGAAAAGTGTACGTGCATACTGGAGCTTCTTAGAGAAAGCGGATATAAACTTAGCAATTTTAACTGATGATGTAATTAATGGTTGCAAGAGTGAGCTGAAGTGGTTTGAAGCTGCTTGCATGAATGTCCCTTCGATTTTAAGCACCACGGCAAACTACAGAGATGTGATTAATCATGGTAAAGATGCTCTATTAGCTGGTGCGCCTGATCAGTGGACGCAATCACTTAGGAGGCTAATAAAAGATGAAGCGTTACGTAAAACCCTTGCAGCCAACGCCCTTGCTCGTGTGAGAAGTGAGTACAGTGTTGAAGCTTTGGGGCAATCACTAGTCCAATCTTTAAAGGGTACGCTTGAGGCGCAAACACCACAAAGGCAAATTAAGAAGAAAAAAATTGCCATTGTTAACGTTTTCTTTCCGCCCCAAGCTATAGGCGGTGCTACTCGTGTCGTATCAGATAATATAGATGAGTTACAAAAGCATCATGGCGATGATTTTGATCTAGTTGTATTTACTTCAGATAATCATTGTACAACGCCCTATCAACTAAGTTGTTACCAACATCAAGGAATAACTGTATATCGCTCCACTATTCTTTATAGAGAGCATATGGACTGGCATCCCAAAGACGACAATATGTATAAACTGTTTCAACAGTTTTTAGAGATAGAAAAGCCAGATATTGTTCATTTCCATTGTGTTCAGCGCTTAACAGCATCGGTAATTGAAGCAACTAAGGATGCTGAAATACCTTATTTCATTACAGCTCATGATGCTTGGTGGATATCAGACTTCCAGTTTTTGGTGGATCAACACAATACGGTCTATCCAGATGGTCACCCAGATATCTATGCGCCAAGAGTATTGCTGCCTAATACCACTCTAATTGAGTCCATTGAGCGAATGATGTATTTCCGAGTATTGCTTTATGGTGCGAAAGCGTTGTTAACAGTATCTGAAGGGTTTGCAAAGATTTACCGTAAAAATGGTTATGATAATATTAAAGTTAACAAGAATGGTTTAAGTGAGTCGGTTGATTGGCATCCAAAAGATACGGCTTATACGGAAAAAGTTGTTTGTGCTCATATTGGTGGTATGGCGGAGCATAAAGGCTACTTCCTACTAAAAGATGCGATCGAGGTTATACAGCCAAAGAATATTGAGATGTTGATTGTTGATCATTCAAAAGAAGAAGGCTATGTTAACAACACACAGTGGGGTGATGTTCCGGTCACTTTTATTGGGCGCATTGCTCAAAATCAAGTAGATAAGTTATATCAAAAGCTTGATGTATTATTTGCACCGTCAAAATGGCCTGAGAGTTACGGCTTAGTTACTCGTGAAGCAGTCGCATGTGGCTGCTGGGTTGTAGCTAGTAATATGGGGGGGATTGGTGAGGATATAGAAGTAACCAATGGGCACCGTATTAAGCCGGATTTAGAGTCCTTGTCTGAGACCATTGAAGTTATTGATAAAACACCCAAGCGCTATAAAGGCTTATCGAAATCAAGCAAAATTCGTTTAGTGCAAAAACAAGTTGAAGAATTAACTGGAGTTTACGATAGCTAGGAAACAATATTGTATTGTTGGTATTCCTAAAGTATATGGTTAGTTTTTTACTTGGTGTTATGACTTTACAAGTAAATAAGATAGGGCTTGCCGCGTACGATAAATGAATCGGAAACTATATCTGGCGATAATATTGTGATTTTTTAAATCATGTGAGAGTTATTTATAATTTGTGTATTAATAAATGAAAATGTCGGGGAGAGATTGATTTAGACTGGTTGAAGATAATGACCACAAAGATGTAGGCAGGTTAATCGGTGTGCTAAATATAGTCTAATGGCTCAAATCTTGAAGAAATTAGGCTCATTATTGAATAAAAGAAGAGGAAAAGTTGTGAAAAAGATTGATAATCTATTTTTAAGTGTTGGTGCCATGAAGGCTGGTACGACCTGGCTTTACGAACAGTTAAAGGAACACCCAGAGATTCACTTTACTCCTGAAAAAGAAATTCATTACTTCGCAAATAAAGTAGGAATTGAAAATCAACTTAATCATCGCAATAGAATTATTAAACTAAAGCACGTATTAGAGAAAACAGCGAATGCCAACCCTAAATTTATTGCTAAACATTTAGAAGAAATTAGTTGGTACACTGAATTCGCCCTACCAGATGATATTTGCAATCAATGGTATCAAAATTTATTTCGATTCAATAAAAATAGAAAGTTTTGTGCTGACTTTTCAAACCTTTATTGTCAAATGGGAGTAGAGGGATGGGAAAATGTTCGCAAAGTTTCCGATAATATCAAAGTAATTTACACATTACGTGATCCTTTAGAGCGTATATGGTCTCACTACAAGTTTCACATGAAGTGGGTGAATCGTGAAGATGACGCTCTTGAAGCGGGCTTTGAAAATTTCAAACATTTATTGGATCAGCACTTCTTTTGGGTTAATGCTGAGTATGCTCATAACTATGAGTTACTTCAAAACTCTCTTAAACATGATGAATTGATGCTCTTATATTTTGAAGATTTTCGTGAGCACCCTGAAAAGACGCTTGCAGAGGTGCAAAAATTTTTAGGGATTGAAGAAATACCAGCAAATCAAGAAAAGCTAAATAAAAAAATTAATAAGACAAAAAGTTTCGTTATGCCTGATGAGTGGCGTGAGTATGCAGTCAAAAAAATGTCAAATATTTCTGTTAGAAATAAAGAACTTGGTATAAGCCATGATAAGTGGGGGGATAGGTGTTAAGTGTAACAATAGAGGGTGGGGAATTAACTCTTTCTGGCCATGGCAATGAACCATGTAGTTTAAATATTGGTGGCAGTACTGTTGCAATAGAGAGCAACTCTGTTACGTTTAGCACTGATCAATATGATTTTATATACGAAGATGTGAATCTGACTAGAAAAGGTCAGTCAGTTTCAATAGATTATGTTTTTGATAAATACCGGCTTGATTTGAATCTTTTATACGATGAAAAATATTTAAATAGAGTTTTGTTTGCAGCACCTTCTCGTGAGTTCAAATCAGATGAACTTTTTTTTCAATTAATACACCTATTGAGAAAGTTCCCAAGAGATAGTAAGTTTTTAGGTGGCTTAATAACTCTACTTAGTTACCGAATTGGAGAAAATTTCAAGTTACGTAGCTGTTATATTAATGAGATACTATTAATAAAGAACGATTATGATAAGAGTGTGGTTTTACTGGATTCGGTAAGCATACGTTGGTATGTTTCTTCTTGTGCCGCTTTTTCAACAATACTTTTACTAAGTCGCCGTACTCTAGAGGCAAAGAAATGCCTACAAAGATTTTGGAGAAATTCATGTTATTTTCCTTTATCCGAGGCAATAGGGTGGAATCATGCTCTTTGTATGATCAATTTAGGGTTGATATTATATGACAAAGAAAAGCCCAGAGCGGTTGCTGCTTTTACTTGTGCATTCGATGTATCAAGTAATTCAATTTTAACAGTTAATAATGCCAGTAATAAGTTTATTTTATTTCAGTATTTAGACTGTGAGGTTCTTCTTCGATTATCTAAGTTGTCCATCGTTGCATTGATGGCACTTCAACATGACTCTAAGATACCAGAGCGTTTTAGTTCTATTGTGATAAGCTCAAAGCATAAATTTACGTATCGTGATATTTTAAAAAGATTCGTTTGTAAAAACAAGGAAGAGTACCATGGGTTTTATTTAGATGTTTCAATATTGATTAACGAAAAAATAGAAGGTTAGTAAATGTCTAATTACTTAAAAATAGTAAATAAAAATAAAAATAAAACAATATTCGTTTTTTCAAGCGCTAATGTACCAGAAGGTAAGTTTACTGGGTCAAAAATATTTTCTGAAGACTGGAATGTTATATTAATAAATACTAAAGATAATGATTGGTATTTAAGAGATGTACTAGAAGGCATTAGTAGATTAAGTTCTTTGGAACACTTAGTAGAAAGATATCGAAAGATGGGGCCCGTTGTGTTTTTCGGAAGTTCAATGGGAGCTTGCGGTGCTTTATATTACGGGTCTAGATGTAATGCTGATTACGTTTTTTCATTTTCTCCGGAACTAAAGTTAGGGATACGAGGTGGCTTTTTTGAAAGAGAGTGTAAAATCAGAGATACATTAGAGTTTAAAATAGATTATATTGATTTGATTAAAGACACTGATTCAAAAATATATTTTTTTTGTGGAGAAAATAATATTGTTGATTCCTCTTCTTTATCTCTTGTTCCAGATCAAGATAACTTATTTAAATTTAGCTTGATAAATGCAGAACATGTAGTTGTAAAAGAGATAAATGATATTTTTGGTTTAAGTTACTTTATTAGCTCTATAGTTTCCGGTGGTGGGGAAGTAGATTTTCAGTACCTTATAACGGGAGAGTTGCTAAAATATCCTTGTGTCATTGAGTCGCTTTATCAGTTTGATATTGAAAAAAATTATGAGTCGATACTTAATGTTGATTTGAATATTAAAAGTAAAGAAGTCAAAAGCTATGTTTTTAGAAGGCTTGCTCTTTACTATAGTCAGCAACAATTACATGAGCAAGCACTTATGTTTGCAAGAGACTCCTATTTACTAAATGCTAATTGTGGAAAGAATGCAATGATGTATTCAAAAATTCTATTTAGAAATAAGAAATATAATAAAGTTTTATCTATATTATCTCCTGTCACTTTGCAGGCAAGTGTAGAGCTAGGTAAACCATATTTTCAAGCTTATTTTATTATTTTAGATTGTTGTAAAAAACTAAAATACAAGAAAGAATATTTTTTTTATTATTACAAACTATCAAAAATAGTCCCAATTAATGGTGCGCTTGCAGAAAGATTTTCCAAATATGATCAGGAATTATTATGAAATTACTAGATTGCACATTACGTGATGGTGGGTATTACAATAATTGGGACTTCTCTCAGGAAGTTGTAGATGCATATTTAAATGCTGTAGCAGATGCTGGAATTGATTACGTTGAACTAGGTCTTCGAAACTTCCCACGAAGTGGCTTTTTGGGGGCTTATGCATATACAACTGAGCAACACCTGAATACTCTACATTTGCCCGAAGGGCCAGTTTATGGCGTTATGATTGATGCTAAAACTATTTTAAGCTCTGAGCTATCTTCTGAGGATGCTATTGATGTATTATTTGTCCCCTGCGATGAAAGTAAAATTGGCTTAGTTCGTATTGCTGCTCATTATCATGAAGTTGATGCGTCAGGTCCGATGGTTGCTCGCTTAAAAGCACTTGGCTATGTTGTTGGTTATAACCTTATGCAGTCAGCCGGAAAGCCCTTTGAGGTTATTACTGAGAAAGCCCGAATTGTTAAGTCGTGGGGAAATAATCTAGATGTGCTTTATTTTGCTGACTCATTGGGTAATATGGATCAAGTAGAAGTAGACCGGATCATAACAGCCTTGCGTGTTGAGTGGAGTGAGCCTTTAGGTATCCATACACATGATAACATGGGCAAAGGTTTGGATAATTGCCTTGCCGCAAAAAAATCAGGTGTGACATGGTTAGACTCAACAATTACTGGAATGGGGAGAGGTGCAGGAAATACACAAACGGAACGATTATTAGCTGTTCTAGCAACTCAAACGGATGCTTATAATCAATTACCTGTTTATGACTTAGTAATTCGATATTTTGAAGAAATGCAGAAAGACTATGGTTGGGGAAGTAATTTACTATACTTTCTTGGAGCACAACATGACGTGCATCCAACGTATATCCAAAATTTATTATCGAGTGACCAATACGGTACTGAGGAAGTAATTGCAGCAATCAGTTACCTTAGTAAACTAGATGGCACCACCTCTTATAATGGTGCGATTTTAGAAACTGCTGTGAACTTTAACTCAAGTATTGAAGAAGTCTCTGGTTCTGAAGCTCTTGTAAACTTATTCCAAGGGTGTGAAGTGCTAGTCATAACGAATGCTATCTCAACAAAGACTTATCAGTCTGCTATTGAGACCTACATTAAAGAAAAGCAACCGATTGTGATTTCTGTTAACATCAATGAATTCATTGATGCCAGCTTGATTGATTATTATATAATTTCTCATAATGTGAAATTTTTAATTGATGCTCAAAAATATCAGTCTCTAAATAAGCCAATTATTTTACCTAAGCACCGGTTCTCCAAAGATGAAGTTGCGAAGTTAGCAGGTGTAAAATATATAGACTTTGGTTTTAATAACGATGCAGCGCAACTAAGTATTACATCATCTTTTGTTGATACTAAGTATGACTACACTAGTGCTTACTTATTAGGTGTGCTTTTAGTAAGTAAGCCTGCCTTTGTTAGTTTAGTGGGGTTTGAAGGCTATGAGAATAATGACTCCCGCCAACAAGGTATGTTAAGTATCTTTAGTCAATATAATAATACCAATGCAGCGCCTCCATTAACTGCACTAACGCCTTCTTCTTACCCCGTGGCGAAGGGCTCTATTTATGCCATTAATTGATGATTATCAAGTATATATTTTTGATTGTGATGGCGTCATTTTGGACTCTAATCAACTCAAAATAGATGCAATGGAAAAAACGCTGCACGAATTAGGTTTTGGTAATGCAGAAGTATCAAAATGTATCCAATATTTTCGCGAAAATTTTGGAAAATCTCGTTTTCACCATGTCAAAGTATTTATAGAGCAGTATTTACAGTTAAGTGACACTACTGATAAGTTAATGCTTGAAGAAAGTTTAATTGAAAATTTCTCTAAGCAATGTAAATCTCTGTATCAATCGGCAGCGGTCACACCTTACTTCTTTGAAATGTTATCTAAATTAGAAGGGCGTAAGTATATTGCAAGTGGGTCAGCTCAAGATGAATTAAGAGAAGTGTTTGATGAGCGTGGTTTAGCTAAACACTTTGAGGGTATTTTTGGTTCTCCAACCGCAAAAGCAGAAAATATTATGCATATTCTAACTTTAGAAAGCACGTTAAATGCCGTCATGATTGGTGATGCGATATCGGACTTAGATGCTTCACTTAAAAATGATATCGATTTTATCGGGTACACCCCTTATTCCAATATTCCTGAAAAGTTGAACTTAGAGGCTAAGGCTAATGGATTCAATGTTATTAAAACATGGACGGAGCTAACATGATTACTGCCTTTTTACCTTGCCGCAAAGGGAGTCAACGTATTCCCGATAAGAATATTAAGCCGTTTGCAGGTATTGATGGTGGGTTACTAAAAATTAAACTTCAACAACTGATCGCTTGTAAAAGAATAGATAATATTGTTGTTTCATCAAATGATGATCGAGTACTATCGTTTACAGAGTCATTGAACCACTCGAAAATTACAATTGATGAAAGAGCTGATCACTTGGGTAGTAATAGCACTACCACTGATGAATTGATTCGATATGTACCAACTTTAATTGACCAAGGTCATATACTTTGGACTCATGTCACTTCTCCTTTTATGAATGAAAATGATTACACGAAGTTGATAGAGCAGTACGATGAAAGCCTGAAACAAGGCTATGATTCTTTAATGACAGTTTTAAAGGTACAAGGGTTTATCTGGAGCCAGAGTGGCCCAATTAGCTATAATCGTGATGAGCTTAAATGGCCAATGACACAAAATATTGATCCCCTTTATGAGATTGATAGTGGGGCATTTATCTCATCAGTTGAAAACTATTTGACTTTCAATGATCGAATTGGTGACTCACCCAAGCTAATTGAGCAGGAGAAAGTAAAGTCAGTAGATATTGATTGGCCGGATGATTTTGACTTTGCGGAGGCACTATGGCAGAGAAAACTTTAATATTAGGTCCATCTCATATAATGAGATGGATACAAGGAATAGAGACTGGTGTACTAAAGAAACTTGAAGGTGTAGACTTTCATGGTCGTGGAGGTAATCCAATCTGGAGTGACTTTAATAAATCAAAAGAAGAAAAATTTTCTGAATATAGTCGAATAATATATATAGTAGGAGATTTTAGGTTTGGCAATAAATACTTGACTGATTCATCACTTAAAAGAAACCAGTTTGGTATAGATCGTGCTCTAATCAACCTTAATAACGATGTCACTTTGTACAATAAAGTTATGAGTGAGTGTACTCGTGTTTTAAATTCAGAGCATGAGGAGAAAATAAGTTTTATTTTTTGGGATGTGGCTTTAAGAGAGTTTAATAATAAATTAGCGGGAAATTATCTATCTAATGGCTGTTATGAGCACCCTGTTTGGAATTTGCTGGATATAGAAAATAAATTTTCAAAGAATGTAATTTCACTAGTTGGTGTAGATATGACGAACTTCTATATTGACTCTTCTAACCACCCTTCACTTCAAGGTTATTTCTTTTTATACAATAGTATTTTTGGCGAAAGGTATAATTATAATAAAGCAATTAACATTAAAAAATACCTCGATGAAGAAAATTTCGTATTCTGCGGTGACTCAAGTTTCGTTAGGAATTTGAATAAATATATCGACTATGGTATTTTTTCCGGAGATAAAATACCACAAGTAACGCTTTCAGAATTGAAATCTTTTAATAATACAACAAGTAAAAAAATAATTTTTATTTCAAACATTAGAAATATCAATAGCAATGACGAAGTTTATTTGAAAAGGTGTGATAGGTTATACGATATAATCAAGGGTAGTAAGGGTAAAATCAGAGTTTTATTATGGGAAGCATACACCCAAGAAGTTATTGCTCAAAGACATTTGTCTTATTCAAAGTTTTCTCCTGAACATAAGTTACTTGGATACAAAAGTACAAGTAAATTATTATCTAATGAAGATTACTATCTAGATGTAACAAGTGTTGAGGCACAATCATTAGTAGATTTAAATGTCGGTCTACAACCAACAATTTATGGCGTTCTATGGGGCCTGTTATTTCATACTCAGTCGAAGAAAAAATTTATTGATGAACGATTAGCATTAGCTAGAGTACTTTAAGTTAATAAATATCTAGACTTTAAGTAATATTTTTTTATCCAAAACTTTTATTCATTGCAAAAATTATAACTCATACTTTTAATGAAACATTACAATGTTTATTAATATGGGTTTTTATTTATTAATTCAAGATAAGTTCACTTTTGTCGGTATAATAGATATAAAACTTGATCTAGACTAAGAAGTATTTGAGTTCATTTCAGTATGATCTTCTGCGTAGACACAATAGATCTATAATTTTTTTAGTACTCTTGATGCATTGGTATTTCAAATGAAGTACTATTGTGAAAAATAATAATTTAGATGTTAGCCAGGTTAACAGGTTGGAAATACCCGTAGTAGTTCTAGAATATTTTGGAAATATGTCTCTGATATATTAGAGGTAAATTATCATTTTTTATTTTTTAGTTACATTTGTTTTAATTAGTGTTAAAGGTTTTATAGATGAAAGGTATAATTCTTGCTGGGGGATCTGGAACAAGACTCTACCCACTGACTCAAGTTGTTTGTAAGCAGTTACTGCCGGTATATGATAAACCAATGATTTTTTACCCATTAAGTACATTAATGCTTGCTGGAATAAAAGATATTTTAATTATTACGACCCCTCAAGACGCGGGCTTATTTCAAAAACTACTAGGTGATGGTAGCAAATGGGGAATAAACCTTAACTATGTATCTCAACCAACTCCTGATGGTTTAGCACAAGCTTTTATTTTAGGAAAAAATTTTATTGGGGATGATTCATGTGCCTTAGTACTGGGAGATAATATTTTTTGGGGACATGACCTTGCAAATTCATTAAAATCTGCGGCCAATTTAGAATCTGGAGCAAATGTTTTTGCTTACCATGTACACGATCCTGAGCGCTATGGTGTCGTCGAGTTTGATGATGCCGGTAAAGCCATCAGTATCGAGGAGAAGCCATCTCAGCCAAAGTCAAACTACGCAATTACCGGACTGTATTTTTATGACAATCAGATTGTTGATATAGCTGAGAGTGTAAGACCGTCTCCTCGTGGTGAGTTAGAAATTACAGATGTTAATTTAGCTTATCTAAGACAAGGTAGTCTTAAAGTTACCAATCTTGGCCGAGGAACTGCATGGCTTGATACTGGCACGCATGAGTCATTATTAGAGGCTGGGCAGTTTATTGAAACTGTAGAGAAGCGTCAGGGGCTGAAGATAGCATCACCTGTAGAGATTGCTTGGCGTTCAAAGTGGATTGATGACGATCAGTTGTTAAAAATTGCAAGCGGCCTTAGTAAAAGTCAATACGGGAAGTACCTCATGGCTCTTCTTAATTCCTAAATACAAGTGAGTGACTACTACCTGTAAAGAAGGGGGCTGCAACTGATAAAGCAATTTTTTATCAATTTTCTGGGAAAAATAACTCCTATAACAGAGACAAGGCCTCCCGTTGAATTATCAGATGCTTTCTTATCTACATTTGATGAGGAGAGCTACTCTAAAGCAAATCTGGATATAGTTAGTCTAGTTGAAAAAGGCAGATATAAAAGCGCGGTGGAGCACTTTCATCATGTTGGTTTTTGGGAAGTTAAGGATGGAAAGAGGTTAATAGGTGAGGGTTTTCCATATTTTGATGCAAATGTGTATAGGAAATACAACCCATCCTTTCCTTTCCTCTCTTCTTCCGATAAAGCTTACGAGCACTTTATTGAGTTCGGTTATAGTCAATACAAGAGCGGTCAGCTAGTAATTATCGGATATTTCCCGCTAATGAAGTCTCAGATAGTTGCCAAATGCATTGAGCAGCATTTTGACGAGGAAAGCTATCTGTTAGCGAACTCAGATATTCAGCTTGCATTACGAGAAAAAAAAATCACAAGTGCTTGGGAGCACTTTACAAAATACGGTATTTTTGAAGCTCAAAAGTTAGGTCGTCCGGTTAGTCCTGTTATAGGAAGACTTTCTGAGCCTGAGTATTTGATGCAGTTCCCTGAGCTTGACCAATATTTAAGAGATGGCAGTTTAACTTCTCCTTTTGAGCACTTTCTTTGTGTAGGCCTACCCCAAGCGGTGAGAGGAGAGCGCGTGATTCAGCCCTATGGAGGCTATCTTTACCATAAGCCTAGATTTAACCCTGAGTCTAGATACCTTTTAACTAGCTTTCCATTTAAGCCATTAATATCCATATTAATACCTTGGGGGGGGGGCTTCCGATGGCTTGACCACGCTGTTGCTTCTATAAATAGCCAATGGTACACCAATTGGGAGATTTGCATCGCTTGCGATGAGACTGCGAAGGCACCTGTGTTTACTTCCCTTGCTTCTGTTTACCCTGTAAAAGTAAAAGTGTTACCTTCAGAGGCTATGCTTGATTTACCAAATTCACTAAATGAAGCTTTATTACTTTCAGAAGGTGATTATGTCACTGTTATGGATAGCAAAGATGAGTTGACCCCAGATGCATTGTTTGAAGTTGTAAAGTTAATCAATAAAGGTGCTGAATTTATATTTAGTGATGAGGATCGCTTTAGAGACGAAAGCCAATATATTGAGCCTGTTTTCAAACCAGATTTTACGCTTGATAGGCTAATGAGTTACAACTTTATTGGTCAGTTATTTATTATTAAGAGATCTTTAGTTAATGAGGCTAAAGGGTGGTCGGTTGAATTACCAGGTGCGGAAAATTATGATTTATTTCTAAAGATTCATGAGTTAACGGACAAAGTTCAGCATATACCAAAAGTTTTATACCACTCGAGATTTACTTCTTCGAGACAATCAAATAATACCCTAGATAATAAGATAAGCGGAGTAATAGCCTTAGAAAATGCGTTAAAGCGTCGAAGAATTTTTGGTGAAGTTGAGAATGGTATTATCCCAGGTGTGTACAATGTTAGGTATTGTATTGCTTATAAGCCCTTAGTAAGCATCGTTATTGTACTGAATGATAAGTTGGAGCTCTTTAGGAAATGCATTGAAGCTATTCTGGAAATAACAACGTATAAACAAATTGAAATAATAGGCGTTTTAGAAAGCAGTAACAATGAGGTAACTACTGATGAAGCATTGTGCATAGAATCTCTGGACGAAAGAGTGCAGTTATACAGGCTAGATAAGCCTTTAAATAATTCATGTTTAAATAATATTGCTGCCTTTGAGTTTAGTCGTGGTGAGTTTCTAGTATTTGTGGATAGCAAGGTTGAGGTGATTACCCCACAATGGGTTGAAGAGATGTTGATACATGCTCAAAGGGGCTCAGTAGGCTGCGTCAGTACTACAATTCTTAGCGACACTGGTGTAATCAGTCATGCAGGTTATATACTGGATAAAGAGGCTCAAGATTTAGTTCTTTCTGTATCTTCAGGGGTGGCGGAGCGCTTAATAAGTAATTACCAAAATCTTTGTGGGGTCTGTAATTACAGCGCTATAACAGCAGATTTTTTAATGGTTAAAAGTGACTTATTTAAAATTATTGGTGGGTTTAGTAATGAATTCTCTATTAGCTTGTATAGAGATGTGGATTTTTGTTTGAAGGTTAAAGCAACGGGGGTTAATAATGTTTTTACACCATTTGCTAAGGCAATCCAATGTAAACCTCAGCAGATTAAGTCTGAGTTAAGTTCTATTGATTGTTTAGAGCGAAATGCTTGTGAGGCAAGAAAACTTTTAGATTCGCATAGTATGCAGTTTGATACTTATGATAGTTGTTACAACCCAAACTTAGGAGTTGTTGGTGGAGGTTTTCGAATTTCGCCATCTGTAAGTCGCCTTTATAGGGCATATGTGGGAAGGCCTTATGTAGAAAAAGTTATTAAATTTTCTGGTTTGGGTGAAGCTAATCACAGACGCCTATGTATATTCTCTCACTATGATAAAGATCATAAGATTGATAAGTATGTCCTGTTTTACTTAGAAAAATTAAGTAAGCTTTATGATGTAGTTTTTGTAACAACCTGTGAAAAAATTAGCGCTCGAGAGCTAAAGAAGATTTCCTCATTGTGTGTTTCATATGTCGTAAAGGTTAATGAAGGTCATGACTTTGGTGCTTGGAAAACTGGTTTAGATTATGTTTTTAATAAGTTAAATAGTTATGATTTTTTGTTGCTTTGTAACGATAGTGTTTATGGTCCAATGCAGCAATTAGATTTAATTGTAAATAAGATGGAACAGGGTGTTTATGATGTCTGGTCTATGACAGATAGTCAGGAGCTTGGTTACCATTTACAGAGTTACTTTATACAGTATAGTAGCAAAGCATTCTCCTCTAAGGTCTTCCAAGAGTTTTGGGCTGGATTTCAAATATTTGATGATAAGCAGTCGCTAATTAAAAATTGTGAAGTAGCTTATTCAGCGCGACTAATAAGCTCCGAAGGTCTGAATGTTGGCACTTATTACACTGCAGCAGATCAGTCTTATCTCAATTGCTTGCAGTATTATTGGGATAAGTTACTAGAAAACAACTTTCCATTTTTAAAAGTTGAAGTTTTAAGGGATAATCCACTTGGTATTGATATGGTTGGTTTTGAAGATGTCATTGTTAGAAATACTGATTATAATCCTTCTTTGATAGCTAAGCATTTGAAAAGGATTTCCTAACCTGGTTTTTCCATCATGAAAAAAAATACAAAAACAAGATTATTTTATATTCATACTCCTAAAACTGGAGGTACTTCTGTTAATCAGTATTTTATGAAGGTTTACCCGGAGACTGCGTTAGTACATGTAGAGGCTGATCTTAAAAAAGAAACTAACTTAGATCTTAGTAAATATGATTTTATTTCTGGGCATTTAACCTTTCCTGCTGTTAGTTCACTTTTAGATCCATCCTGGAGAAAAATGGTGACATTTAGAGAGCCGTATAGTTTTGTAGTTTCCCACATGTGTTGGATTAGACGGTTAGCTGATGAAGATCAGCGTGAGAATTTTCAAAAACACCCTGAAAATATACAAAAAATTGCAGTTAAAATGAAGGAGTTCGATTTTAGTATTGCAGGTGATATCAGAAGTTTTATTAGTTGGTTGGAGGAGTTCGGGTTTAGCTATCTTCACAATACCCAAACAATTTTTATGAGCCCTAAAAAAAATATAAAAAGAGCTTTGCTAAACCTTGATAGCGTTGAGTTTGTTGGAACCTTAGAAAGGCTTGATGACTTTTTAGCTTATGTGAGTTATAAACTATCTTTAGAGCTTACTTTCCATGGTGCGCCTATAGCTAACGTTAATAGGAGAAATTATGGTTTCAATATTGATGATACTGAGACAAGAAAAGAACTTTATCCATTGATCAAAAAAGATATAGTGCTTTATGATGCGGCTTTGAAGCGGCTAGATAAGGATATTTTATCTTGTAAAGGATTTTCTGTTGAGCTGCCCCTAGGAAAAAAAACTTTTTTACATAATTTGAGATTAATGGAAAAAATTAAAAACTTTAAGTTTTATTGAAATGTTTTTTTTTATTAGTTCGTAGGTGTTTTTTTCTTTTAATATTTCAATAAATATAATAGCGTAGTCATTTTTAGTCTCTTTATCATTCTCTAATATTTTTAAAAGTATTTTACTCTCATTACCTAATTTTCTCTTTAGGTATCGCATTACATTAACTAGCTTAGAGCTTTCTAATTCTTGATCGTAAAATTTTTGTTTTTTAGAGTTTATTATATTACCAATAAAATCCTCTGAAAAATTAGTATCTACTAGTTCAAAAAACAACCTGATTGCTTTCAAGTCTATTTTAAGTTGTTTTTTTAGAATTTCAGGATTAATTAAAGTGTATTCTGCTACTCCTGAGTCAAAAGATTGTAGACAGATATCAATTTTTGTCGCTATATTTCCTAGTGGAAAGTTATTAAGCCATCGCTTTAATTCTAAGGCTTCTAGATTATAAGAGTTATTAATATTAGGTAGTTTAGCTTCAGTTTTATTTAAATCAATAGTTTCTAACAGGTCACTTGCAATATTTCCTCCAGAAAAAAATTGAGGGCCGTAAGGGCGTAGTATTAATTTACTGCAAGTATGGCTTTTAATGTATTTTGTTAATATAGATAAGTCTTGTGCATTATGATGTGTCTTATTTGGGTATTTGTGTTTAAATAATGCCCTCTTAACGCCTTGATTGTATTGTGACTCTCTTTTTTCTATAGGGTTTCGCAAGTAACCTATAAAAATAGCATCAGGTATTGCCTCTCTTACTTCATTCATCCTCATAAAGAAAAACTCAGATGACAGTAGTAACTTGTTGTATTTATTATTAGAGTAAAAACAACTGAGCAATGAGGCGACTTTAGTAGTGTCGATGTAAAGTGAATTATCCTCTTTACGGCTAAAAATAGAGAGAAGATTACCAGAGCTTACTCCATTTTCATCAGTTCTATGGTCAGGGTAGTATAAGCCTTGTTTTTTTAGCTCTTTTCTATGTTCACTTAGCCACTTTTGAATCGCCGAGGTTCCAGTTTTTGGTGGACCGATATGGATAAATATTTCTTTTTTCATAATGATAAAAAGCCCCTAGAATCCAAGGCCAAAGTCTTCTCTTAGCGTTGTTAAACGTTTGTTATAGTGGGGGTCTTCATATGCTGTTGTGTTCCAAGTCTGTTTCATGAACTGGATTTCACTAGTGAGTCGTTTGCGTTTTTTCTTAGTATTGTCCTGTCCTCTAGAAAGTGATTCATAATGGTACAGTTTAGCCCAAGGAGTCCAAATATTTCTGTAGCCCAGTGCTTGAACCTTCAAACAAAAATCAACATCATTAAATGCCACGCTCAGGTGTTTTTCATTTAGTCCGCCTACCTCTAAGTAGTGCTCCTTTTTGACTAGTAAACATGCTGCTGTTACCGCGCTGTAGTTCTGTGTGCAGAGTAGCCTTTGCATATAACCTGGGTCATCACTTGGATAAAATTTATGTGAATGCCCTGCACAACCGCTTAAACCAACAATTACACCGCCATGCTGTATTCTACCATCGGGGTAGAAAAGTTTAGCTCCGACACAACCGATATCTTCACGATGGGCATGGCGAAGTAACTCACCAAGCCATTGCTTATTAATAACTTCAACATCATCGTTTAATAATAGTATAAAAGATCCCTTGGTGTGTTGTACTGCATAATTATTAATAGCTGAATAATTGAAGGGCTTATCATAGCTTAATACACTGACTCTGTGGTCTAGTTCAATACTTTTATAGTAGTTTAAAGTCTGAGGGGCTTGACTTTGGTTGTTAACAATAAGGATTTCGTAATTGGTATAGGCTGTATAACTTATGATGCTTTCTATAGCACGCATGAGTGTTGGTAGATTGTCTTTAGTTGGAATGATAATACTGATCAATGGTAAATTATTTGGTAATGGCCACTCTATTTTAAACACACCGTCATTACTAGTTTTCGTTGCTTTGGTACCATGAAAAGCTAAGGACTGATTTAGTATTTTTAATTGATTTTGTGATTTTAGTGGGGAAACAGTTATGCTATGGCTAGGCGAATGATATAGGATTTCTTGTATATGACCTGGCAGAGTTAAGTTTTTAATTGCAGCTTTGATCAATACTTCATATACCCATGCAAATAGGCTCGTAAATAATTGTATATTGTTCCCTTTATGGGTTAAAAGTTGCCTGTTAAAGGCAATAGTGCTTCCTATGTAATTTGTAGAAAGCATCAAGTCTGGATTCCAATCCGGTTTCAGGAAAGGGGAGTAGCGCTCTCCTTGACCGTTAATAGCATCATGATCCGAATAGCTAATTGTGTTATCGGGGTGTTCGTTTTGGTATCGTGCGAAGGCTGATAAGGCATGAGGTGAAAAAATCGTACCTGGTTCAGCGGTAATGAAATATTTTGCATGGGATGTATTCAACAACGTCTCAAATAATGAGTTGATGTGAAGTGGTTTACTGATGATTGTAACGTTTTCTGATGAAGCATGAACACTTGTCATGAGCACGCTTTCGGCTAACTCAATATCCCTAAATGGGGCAATTACTATGGCCTGCCAGAGCGTATAAGTTTGACAGCGAATACTGTCTAAACTTTGAGAGATTGCATCGAGATCCGCGCTGTGTGTTGCATCGATAACAAAACAAAAGCTATCTGTTTGCGTTAAATGAAGCGCTCTTTTTAATTGATTAAACTCTCGTCGGTTAATCCAGTCCTGATAGTCAGTTTCTGATTTGTGCTGCCGATTATAGAGAAGTTCATAATGACGCCATAAATGAAGCGAGGTTTTAAAATCATGATTTGGTTTATACGTCAGCAATTTTTTATGCATGAACTTGTAAGCTGCGCCTGTTGTTAATTTTACAAAGCTCATTTTTCTCATGCTAAACGATACAGCCTTTTCAGAAGGGATAAGCGTTATATGTTTAAAGCCGCGCTTAAGTAATAAGACCCGCTTCATTATATGCTGGTTGATCACCATAAACGTATGTGTACGAAAAGACCCATCGTCATAATCAACTTTTAGTTTACAATCCAAGTACTGCTCACTAGCTGCTATGATGATTTCGATCATATACCAGCCAGCAAGCAAGGGGTGCTTCTCTAGTTTTAGAATAGCGGGTAGGGAGCTAATTGACCAATCAAACGCATTATCTGATTTAGTATAATGCGAAATGCCTGATGCTGGTGTTAGTGCATTGGTTGCATTGTAGTGATAATTAATTCTTCTAAGTAGGGACTTCTTCACAGTAGCTCTATATTATCCCAATTGCTGCACTTGCTGCGGCTATTTGAAAAATAATCGTCACAATATCTTTGGTAAATTGTAGGTTCTTAGTGTCGACTTTAGGGTAAATCAAAATTTCATCACCAGGTTGAAGCACAGTATTTGTTGAGATAAGTACCTGTCCATTTGGTTTTCGGATGATAATCTTCTGCTTCTCAGCCCGCTCTGTATAGCCACCTGATCTAGCAATATAATCTGAAACCGCTGCATTTTGTGCATAAACTAATGCTTGTGGAATATTCACTTCGCCGCTAATCGTAATTACATCACTACGGAATGGGATAACAATAATATCGCCATCTTCAAGTCGAATGTTGGCAACTACTCCGTTTTCACTAACAACAACTCGACCATCTGGTTCTACTTTACGAGCATTCTTAATAAACGCAGAGAGTAATGAGGCTTCTTGTTGTCTGATGCTTGCTTCGCTATCTGACTTTGCAGGGGATGTTAATACGCTGCGTTCGAGTCGATCAATAGTGTCATTTAAATTCTTCTTTTGGCGAAGCGCTACACTTTTTCGTTTTATATAGATGTTGTTGATGTCTGCTTCATCTGGCGATATTGCTATATAGTCTAGTAACTCCTGTAGTCGAGTTCCTTTTTTTGCTGCAAAAAAGGAATTACCAAGATGACTACCTTCTACGGATATATCCATTGTGCTAGGAGTTGCATCAGTAGTGAAGCGCACAGTGTCACCATCCCTTAAGACAGTACTAGAAAACTTACCTAAACCAAGGTAAACAGACCAAGGCACACGGTTTCGCGAGCCAGTCAATGCTACATTGGTAACACTTGGGTTAGGTCGTGCCATGGTCATTAGTTCTCGACCAAGTCCATTAGGTTGCTTGAGTTCAAAGCTATAGTTTCCTCGTGCGTCGCCCATAACATTAATGGTAGATTTTTGAGTGTTGACTAAAATGGTATCGCCACTTTTAAAGCTTAGGCGTGGAAGTTGTCCCCATCGTAAAAATGCGTACAGGTCGACATTACCAATGGTTTTGCCTTGTCTCATTATGCGAATATCACGGTAGCTACCCTGATTCTGTAGAATTCCACCTGATTTATGTAAAAATGATAAAACGCTATCTGTTTGCATGCCAGAGTATTGGCCTGGTTTTTTAACGTAGCCAGTAACAAAGACGTTAATTGGAGTTGCAGTAACAAGGTTTACATAAACATCAACACCATCTTTATAGACCCCTCGAAGTTTACCACGAACGAGATTCGGTAAAGCGCTTGCAGGACTGCCAGCAACCTTTACCGCGCCTATTTCAGGTAAGAATATATTACCTTGTGCATCGACTGAGGTGGTTTCGTCAGCTTGTATTGCCCCCCAAATATGAAGTGATACGGTATCACCGGGTGTGATGATGTAGTTTGGGTCTAACCCTGTATTTTGCTGAGCTGAAAAGTTCCCAGAAAATAAGCTTGAACCAAAAGGTTGTGATGTATTTACACGTGTTCTGCTTGGAATTCCTTCGTCAAAGGCGGTGGTCGTTGCATCTATATCCGTTGAGGTGGCTGCAGATGATATTGCCGAGAGCACAGTTAAGCTGGCAAGTATAAGAGTGATAATGCTTTTGTGTAGCAGTTTGTTTTTCATGTTTATGCCCAGCCTAAGTTATCTTTGATGGCAGAAATAAGTAGCGCGAATATTCCCCATAGCATTATGCTCGCTAAGAATACGCTAAATGTTGAGTAGATGCGCTCTGGCTCTAATGATTCGTCGGTCAAGTGTGGTGGGACAATAATGTCTAAGTATCGTTGTTTTTGGCTTGCATCTATTTGGGCCTGTTTTAGGCTTGAAATAGCTGTCAGATATAGCTTTTCAGCAAAGGCTAGCTCAGAGGTTAATTGTTCGGTATCCAATACTACTTGGGTGACCGTTTTTCCTGTTGCAGGGTCTGCCCATTTAGCTTGCTGCGCAAGTGTTTGCTTTTTTAGTGAGTTGATTTCGTTGACAAGAAACCTGACTTTGAGAGAGTTACTTTGCATGTATGTACTAAGGCTTTTTAGTTCGGCTTCTTTAGTTGCGACCTGTTGTTTTAGGGTTGCGACTATGCCTTGCTCTGCTTGAGCGGCTTGTTCTGCGCTGATGACTTTTTCTTTCTCATTGAAGCGTGCCAGTCTAGAGCGAATAGAGAGTAGGTCTGTTTCTGCCTTAATGACTTCATCCTGAGCGAAGACTAATGCGTCAGAGCGCGCTTCTGAAGATAAGTTGTTGATAAAACGCTCGTTGATTCGTAATACAAGGCTTGAAATCTGTTTTGCTACTTTTGAGTCAAAAGCGGTAACTTCTAGTTTAGATATACCGGAAGCACTGTCGTAGGAAATGTTAATAATTTCATTATCCCAGTAGTCGAGTAGGTCTTCTTGGGTCGCATCAGCTGGGATTCTTGCCCACCAATCATACTCTGGGCTGCCGTAGTGTTTCATAATGTCAATATTTGGCAGCACTTTGCTTAGAAAGTCATGTGAGACACTGTAGTTGAGTACGGCAAGTGAGTCGGGGGTTGATGCAGCCATTCCTGTCAATCCGGTGACCATACCAAGCACATCGGTTGTACCTTGTTTATTTCCTTGGATGATATATCTTGATTCTGAAATGTATTTATCACTGGCATAGTTTGAGTAATATATACCTGCAATGATTGTAGGAATTATTACAAATAGAAAAAAAGTAAACTTGTTCGACAGCATATTATTAAGAGTCCTTTTTTAATACTTTTAATGCTTCTATGCCAGACTGCACATCGTTAAAGCTTTGTAGGCGGCCCTCATGGTCAATTACCACAGAACAACTGGCGTATTTTTTCAAGATATCAGGGTTTCCAGCGGTGACAACTATGGTTGATTGAGTGGTGAGTTCCATAAGTTTACTTTGGATTTTGTTATTAAATTTTGGCTGTGGATGATGCAGTCCACCATTGAGTTGATAAATATCACTTTTCATCAGTAACGAAGTAGAGATAGCAATTTTTCGTCTTAGTACTGGAGTGTAACTTTTTGCTTTCTGTTTCAGTTCTTTTTTTATTTCGGCAAACTCTTTAATTTCATGGATAACTTTGTTGGTTTCTTGTCCATAAAGCTTGCAGATAAATCTTATATTCTCCTCGCCGCTCATTTCCCTATGAAAATAGCTTGAGTCGCCAATTAGGCTTGTAAAGATTCCTTCTCTTATGATACTTCCCCTTGTGGGCTGTTCAATACCTGATATTAGTTTTAAAAGGGACTTAGAGGACCTTTCATACACAGACAAAATAGCGACACTCTTTTGTTCTACAAATGAAGTGCATACTTCGTTAAGGTCGTAAGTTTGTCGTTTACGATTGTGAATTTTTGAAACATTAAGAAACTCAAGCTTCATACTCGTTGCCTTTTTTGAGTTAGTTTCTGCATCAATAACCCTGTGAGGAGTGCGATGGTAGTAAATGTTAACAGGTAGCCCATATCAAATAATGTGCTTTCCCATGATCGGTAGAAGCTGTCCCTCATAGACTCTATTATATGCAGGAGGGGGTTATATTTTAGTATTGCTATAACTTCCGCAGGGAATCTTTGGTCTGCAACAAAGAAAACACCAGACATAAGAAAAAGAGGCATGCTTAATATTTTCCATACTTTTTCGTATGAAGGAACAATGGCTGAGACAGATACATTTAGAAGGCCGACACCATAGCCGAGTATGATAGATGTGATTGTGATGAGTAGTATTCCTAAAAGTGAATCTACTCTGTAGTCCCAATAACCAAAATGTCCTAGACCTATTAATATAGTTGCTGCAGAGATTAATATAATAACCGTTTCTGAAAGAAGAAAAGCAATCGAAATATCAAAAGGTGTTGCGAGGGTATTGTTTAATATATTCCTAGATGATTTGTTAATTTGCAGCATTTTATTTGTTAGACCGATGCATAAGTTGTAAGGAATTATGCCCGTTGCTAAAAAAAGGACTAAATTATCTCCAATTGCAGGACTTCGTCCCAAAAATGTAAACATTGTAGTCAACATTACTATTTGGAAGAGCGGTTTAGCAAGTGCAGCTAAGTAACCAATTTTACTTTTGCCATGCTCAGTCAGAATCGAGTGTATAAACAGCGCATTTATAATCCTAGTTTTGACACTAATTGCCTTAAGAAACGCTCCCACTCTAGGGGATTCTTACAACTAAGATTGGCGCACTTTCCTTCCAAGCCCCATCCACCTTACACGCCGTGCGACTGAAGTCAGATGATATGTTTCTACATTCATGACCATTAGCAGAGTAGTACCTGTAAGCACTATTACTTGCATTAGAGCTGTTCAACTTTGTCAACGTAGCAGAGTCCAAACTACCACGACGAGGCTGCGAAAAGTTGTATTCCAGCGGCTTGGTAGAAGCAGTCGGAGTCAATGAGGTTCCAAGAAACCTTGCTTTGAGCGAACTACAGCCACTCAGCGAAATTACGGCTATCAAACTGAGAAGAATTTTTTGATTTTTCATGTGTGATTTTTTAACTTCGATTGGGGTACTGTGCAAAGATAGTGCAGATAATACTTTTATGTTGTTATTTGCTAGTTTATCACTGCGAATATAACAACTTCTCTGACGAGTGGCAAAAGGATAATCCATTAAACACTTTTAGTGTCATGAAACTTGGCTCTAAGTATCAATGATTTTTAAGGAATGACAGAGCTTATCAAACAGTGTTCTGATAAAATAATCCTATTTCAAATACGCCCCAAAAATAGGAGTTGTTTATAATGTCATCTCGCAGTTTATTAGCCAATGCAATTCGCGCACTTAGCATGGATGCAGTCCAGCAAGCCAACTCAGGTCACCCTGGAGCACCTATGGGTATGGCTGATATAGCCGAAGTACTCTATAACGACTTCATGCAGCATAACCCACAAAATCCTTCATGGCCTGACCGTGATCGCTTTGTAATGTCAAACGGCCACGCATCAATGCTGCCATACTCAGTGCTACACCTATCTGGTTATGACTTGCCTATCGAAGAAATTCGTAACTTCCGTCAACTACACTCAAAAACACCAGGTCACCCAGAGTATGGTTATGCACCTGGTGTAGAAACAACCACTGGCCCACTAGGTCAAGGTATTGGTAACGCAGCAGGTATGGCGTTATCAGAGAAAATCATGGCGGCGCAGTTCAATCGTGAAGGCCACGAAATCGTCAATCACTACACATACTCATTCCTAGGTGATGGTTGCCTTATGGAAGGTATCTCTCACGAAGTATGTTCACTGGCTGGCACACTAGAGCTAGGCAAACTCATATGCTTCTACGACGATAACGGAATTTCAATCGACGGTGATGTTATCGGTTGGTTTGCAGACGACACAACAAAGCGCTTCGAAGCATATGGTTGGCAAGTACTGAGTGTAGATGGTCACAATGCTGAAGAGATCAAAGCTGCAACAGAAAAAGCACGTGCTGAAATAGTTAAGCCAACACTAATCCGTTGTAAAACACTCATCGGTAAAGGCGCACCTAATAAAGAAGGAGGTCATGACGTACACGGTGCCCCACTAGGCGCTGACGAGATTGCAGCAACACGTAAAGCAATGGGTTGGGACTACGAGCCGTTTGAAATTCCAGACGAAGTTTATGCTGGCTGGGATGCAAAGGAGAAGGGCGCAGAGCTAGAAGCAACATGGAACGAAAAGTTCGCAGGTTATAAAGCACAGTATCCAACAGAAGCAGCAGAATTCGCACGCCGCATGGCTGGTGATTTGCCGGACAACTGGGAAGAAGTAGCAACACAAGCGGTAAAAGACATCGCTGATCAAGCACTAACACAAGCAACACGTTCATCGTCACAAGGCGCACTAAACGCATTCGGCCCACATCTACCAGAATTCCTTGGTGGTTCAGCTGACCTTACGCCATCAAACAACACTTTCTTCAAAGGCAGTAAGTACATCAACTCAGCGCACGGTACTGATAAAGACTTCACCGGTAACTACATTTCATACGGTGTACGTGAGTTCGGAATGAGCGCAATCATGAATGGTGTGACGCTACATGGTGGACTAATGCCATACGGCGCAACATTCCTAATGTTCTCAGAATACGCTCGTAATGCACTTCGCATGGCAGCACTGATGAAGATTCGTAGCATCTTCGTATTCACACATGACTCGATTGGTTTGGGTGAAGATGGTCCAACTCATCAAGCAGTAGAGCAAATCCCTACACTACGTATGATCCCAAACATGAACGTATGGCGTGCGTGTGATGCGGTTGAGTCAGTCGTGTCATGGAAGTCAGCAATTGAAAAGAAAGAGCAGCCTTCTTGCTTAATCTTCTCAAGACAAGCGCTGCCACACATGGAACGTGACGAAGCAACGTTGGCTAACGTTAGTAAGGGCGGTTACATTCTTAAAGATACTGACGGCACACCAGACGTAATCGTTATCGCAACAGGTTCAGAAGTTCAGTTAGCAATGAACGCAGCAGAGCAGTCTGACAAAAAAGTACGTGTTGTATCTATGCCGTCAACGACAGAGTTTGACGCACAGGACGCAGCTTACAAAGAGTCAGTACTTCCAAGTGCAGTAACAGCCCGTGTTGCAGTTGAAGCAGCAATCATGGACGGTTGGTACAAATATGTAGGTTTGAATGGTGAAGTAATTGGTATGTCCACCTTCGGTGAGTCAGCGCCAGCACCACAATTATTCGAGTACTTTGGCATCACAACGGAAGCAGTTGTAGAAGCAATAAACAAAGTTACCGCATAAACTGCACAGTAGTTTAACTAATATATCAGTAAGATTCATGATTTTGTAGTTAAACTACTGTAAACTCGCAGCAAATTTACAACAGAGGTGTTCGATGGCTGTTATTAAGATGACAGATTTGGATTTGTCCGGTAAACGTGTACTTATCCGACAAGATCTAAACGTACCAGTAAAAGACGGCAAAGTGACGTCAGCAAAGCGTATTGATGCGTCTTTACCAAGTCTAAAGCTAGCGCTAGAGGCCGGTGCAAAAGTGATGGTGATGTCACACCTAGGTCGCCCAACAGAAGGGCAGCCGGAAGATATCTACTCGCTAAAGCCCGTTGCAGACTACATGAGTGAAGCACTAGGCCAGCCGGTAAAGCTAATTACTGACTACCTAGATACTGCACCAGAGCTTGCAAATGGTGAAGTTGCGCTACTAGAAAATGTACGCTTCAACGTAGGTGAAAAGTCAAACGACGAAACACTGTCTCGCCATTACGCATCATTGTGTGATGTATACGTAATGGACGCGTTTGGTACAGCTCACCGTGCACAAGCCTCAACTTATGGCGCAGGTGAATTTGCACCAGTAGCTGCAGCAGGTCCACTGCTAGCAGGTGAGTTGGAAGCACTTGGTAAAGCGTTAGATAACCCAGCACGACCAATGGTCGCTCTCGTGGGTGGATCTAAAGTATCAACTAAGTTGACCGTACTAGAGTCACTATCAAAAGTTGTAGACCAGCTAATCGTCGGTGGTGGAATTGCGAATACGTTTATTGCCGCTCAAGGCCATAACGTAGGTAAGTCACTCTACGAAGCTGATTTGATTGATACCTGTAAAAGTCTTACAGCAGCAGCGGAAGCAAATGGCGGCAGTATTCCTGTCCCTACTGATGTTGTGTGCGGTAAAGAATTCTCTGAAACAGCAGAAGCGAGCCTAAAAGCAGTTGCCGATGTAGCAGACGACGATATGATTTTTGATATCGGTCCTGAGTCCGCTGAGCAGCTAGCGGAAGTTATTCGCAACGCAGGCACAATCGTATGGAACGGCCCTGTTGGTGTCTTTGAGTTTGACCAGTTTGGTGAAGGCACAAAGGCAATCGCAATGGCCATCGCAGAATCAGACGGTTTTTCAGTAGCAGGCGGTGGTGACACTCTTGCAGCAGTTGATAAATATGGCATAAGTGACAAAGTCTCTTATATCTCAACTGGCGGTGGATCGTTCCTAGAGTTTCTTGAAGGTAAAAAATTACCCGTTGTTTCTATGTTAGAAGCACGTGCAAAGGATGTTTAAAAAGATATGAGACGTACTAAAATTGTTGCGACATTAGGTCCTGCAACGGACACACCAGAAAGCATTGAAAAGCTAATCCAAGCTGGCGTAAACGTAGTGAGATTAAACTTCTCACACGGTTCGTCAGAAGATCATGCACTACGCGCGAAAATGGTTCGTGATGCTGCGAAGAAGCTAGGTGTTGTAGTTGGAATCCTAGGAGACCTACAAGGTCCAAAGATTCGTATCGACCGTTTTAAAGAAGGCAAAATCTTCTTAGAGCAGGGTGATGCTTTCTTCCTAGATTCAGATCTAGGTGTAGAAGATGGCGATATCAATGGTGTTGGTCTAACCTACAAAACATTACCACAAGAAGTTGTGCCAGGTGATGAGCTATTACTTGATGATGGTCGTATTATCTTCATAGTAAAAGAAATCAAAGGCAACCGTATTCATTGTGAAGTTGTTAATGGTGGCGCACTGTCAAACAACAAAGGAATCAACCGTCGTAACGGTGGTTTATCAGCTGAAGCTCTAACTGAAAAAGATATCAAAGATATCCAGACAGCTGCTGACATCAATGTTGACTTCCTAGCAGTATCTTTCCCTCGTTCAGCAGAAGACATGCACTACGCACGCCGTCTAATGAAAGAAGCGGGCGGAAACGCAGCAATGGTGAGTAAGCTAGAGCGTGCTGAAGTTGTTGTTCAGCCAGTACTAGACGAAATCATTCTAGCATCTGACGTAATTATGGTTGCTCGTGGTGACTTGGGTGTAGAGATCGGTGATGCTCACTTGCCACTAGCGCAAAAGAACATGATTAATCGTTGTCGTAAGCTAAACCGTATTGTTATCACTGCGACGCAGATGATGGAAACAATGATCGAAAACCCAATCCCAACACGTGCAGAAGTATTTGACGTGGCGAATGCGGTAATCGACGGTACTGACGCAGTAATGCTGTCAGGCGAAACAGCAATGGGTGCACATCCATACAAAGTTGTGGAAATCATGTCTGATATCTGTGAGAAAGCAGAACAATCTGCTGATTCACAAAATTCTGCTCACCGTATGGATCTTAAGTTTGATCGTGTTGATGAAGGTATAGCAATGGCGACAATGTACGCTGCTAACCACATGGACATCAAAGCGATTGGCGCTTTGACTGAATCTGGCTCAACAGCAAAATGGATGTCACGTATCAGTTCTGGTATTCCAATCTTTGCACTAACGAACCATGAGAAGACATGTCGTTTGGTTAGTTTGTACCGTGGTGTTTACCCAGTGCTGCTAACAGAGAAGCTAGATAATCCTCTTGTTGCTAACCGTGTTGTTATTGACCATTTGATCACAGAGCAAGTGGTTGAAGATGGCGACCAAGTCATTGTGACTAAAGGTGATCTAATGGGTCGAGATGGTGGAACTAATCAAATGAAAGTTATTCGTGTGGGTAACCACAACAACGCATAACGAACATTTGATTGTTCGCAAGACATAAAAAAAGGGTGACTATAAAAGTCACCCTTTTTTTATGGAAGAGAAAAACTAATTAGTTAATCAAGCCCATGTTATCTAGCTTAAGCAAAGTCATATTGTCATAAAACACCTAACTCCAACAAAAGTTGAAATTAGGTGAGTGAACATGTTACGACTGATTTGAACTATCAAATAGCCAAGCAATAACCTTCTGAGCTGCTTCTTCCGGTGTTTGGGTTGTTGTGTCCAAACGAATTTCCGGGTTGGTTGGTGCTTCGTAAGGGCTATCAATGCCAGTGAAGTTTTTCAACTCCCCCGCACGTGCTTTTTTATACAAGCCCTTCACATCACGCTTTTCAGCTACTTCTAGCGGCGTCTCAATATAAATTTCAACGAACTCCGCCTCTGGTAGCATTTCACGCACCATTCTACGCTCACCACGGAAAGGTGAAATAAATGCGGTCAGCACAATAAGACCAGCCTCTACCATTAGTTTAGACACCTCTCCAATCCGTCGAATATTCTCAACGCGATCAGCTTCGGTAAAGCCTAGATCCTTATTAAGTCCATGACGAACATTGTCACCATCCAGCAGGAAAGTATGTCTATTCATAAGGTGTAATTTCTTCTCCACCTCATTAGCGATAGTAGACTTGCCTGACCCTGATAAGCCTGTAAACCACAGTACCATTGGTTTTTGGTTTTTCAGATTAGCATGTGCAGTACGATCAACCTCTGTCGCCTGCCAATGAACATTGTCACTACGGCGCAAAGCGAAATTTAACATACCTGCTGCGACAGTCGCATTGGTCATCTTATCGATCAAGATAAAACCACCTAACTCATGTCCACCGCGCGCAATATCATTGTAGGACTCAAACACCACGCGCTTATCCGTGGTCAGTGAGCAAACACCGATATCGTTAAGCTGTAGCGTTTTAGCCGCAAGCTGCTCAATAGAGTTAACATCAACACGATACTTAGGGTGCTGAACAGTAGCGTTAACCGATTGAGTACCGATCTTCATCACATAGCTGCGACCCGGTAGCATCTCGTGCTCATCCATCCAAACTAAAGTAGCTTCGAAGCTGTCAGCAGCTTCTGCAGGATCAGCTGCCGCACAAATGACATCACCGCGTGAACAGTCAATCTCATCGTTAAACGTCAGCGTAACAGACGCGCCTGCTGAGGCCTGTTCCAAGTCCCCATCCATTGTAACAATGCTCTTGATGGTGGATGTCTTACCAGAAGGCAATACTCTAATTTCGTCACCAGGCTTAACAACACCAGACGCAATTTGTCCGGAGAAACCGCGAAAATCGAGATTAGGGCGATTAACCCATTGCACAGGAAAACGTAACGGGCCGCTTTGTCTTACATCTTCACCAACATCAACGGTTTCAAGGTGATTCATCAGTGTGATGCCGTTATACCACGGTGTATTTTCACTGACTGAGGCAATGTTGTCGCCTTTAAAACCAGAGATAGGCATAGCAGTGAACTCAGCGATACCAATAGAGTCAGCAAATACACGATAGTCTGAAACAATCTGGTCATAAGTCGCTTGATCGTAGTCAACCAAATCCATCTTATTGACTGCTAAAACGATATTTTTGATGCCCAGCAAGTTCACCAAATAACTATGGCGACGAGTTTGCGTCAGGATACCTTTACGCGCATCGATAAGAATTACTGCTAGCTGTGAGTCAGATGCACCAGTCACCATGTTACGCGTGTATTGCTCGTGGCCCGGTGTGTCAGCTACGATGAATTTACGCTTTTCAGTCGCAAAGAAGCGGTAAGCAACATCAATGGTAATACCTTGTTCGCGCTCGGCTGCAAGACCATCAACTAATAAAGCAAAGTCAATATCTTGTCCCTGAGTACCACCCGCTTTTGACTCGTCTTCTAGTGCAGCAAGCTGATCTTCAAAGATCATTTTGGAATCATAAAGCAGACGACCAATCAGTGTTGATTTACCGTCGTCGACAGAGCCGCAGGTAATAAAACGCAGCATAGTCTTTTCAAGGTGTGTATTAAGGTATTCTTCAACGTTCTCAGCGATCAACGCATCTGGACGATAAGCATTATCAGTCATTAGAAATAACCCTCTTGTTTTTTCTTTTCCATCGTCGCGGATGCATCTTTATCAATTGCTCGACCCTGACGTTCAGACGTCGTGGTCAGTAGCATTTCTTGAATGACTTCAGGCAATGTCTTTGCAGTTGACTCAACAGCACCTGTCAGTGGGTAACAACCCAAAGTACGGAATCGTATAGAGCGTTGAACAGGCACTTCGCCTGGCTCAAGTGGGAAACGGTCATCATCCACCATCACTATCATACCATCGCGTTCAACTGTCGGACGCATCTCTGAAAGGTACAATGGAACAATCTCAATGTTTTCCATATAGATGTACTGCCAGATATCCAGCTCAGTCCAGTTAGATAGTGGAAACACACGAATAGACTCACCTTTGTTTTTGCGAGTATTGTATAAGCTCCATAGCTCTGGGCGCTGGTTTTTAGGGTCCCATCCGTGGTTCTTACTACGGAAAGAAAAGATACGCTCTTTAGCGCGACTCTTTTCCTCATCACGGCGTGCACCACCAAAAGCAAGGTCAAAACCGTGCTTGTCTAGCGCTTGCTTAAGGCCTTCGGTTTTCCACATATCTGTGTGCAGGCTGCCATGGTCAAATGGGTTAATCCCTTTATCTACTGCTTCTTGGTTTTTATGGACCAGTAGCTCCATGCCTGCATCTTTAGCTGCTTTTTCACGCAGCTTGTACATTTCCTGAAACTTCCAAGTAGTGTCGACGTGCAGCAATGGGAATGGTGGTGGAGAAGGGAAAAAAGCCTTTTTCGCTAAGTGAAGCATAACTGCGCTGTCTTTACCTACCGAGTAGAGCATGACAGGGTTTTCTGATTCTGCGGCAGCTTCCCGAAGAATTTGAATACTTTCATATTCCAGCTGTTTTAAATGGGTATGTTTCTTCATATTCACGGTTTCATTCTGTAGTTGGTTAATATAGAGATCACATCTAATGTGTAAGTAGGCCGATTATAGATGAGACTCTAAGTCTAATAAAGTGATTTGATTTGATATTTGTATCTCTATAAAGAGATAAATAACCTTGTCATAACCATATCAAACGCGAATTGAGTCTCAAGCGAAGTACATTGAAAATTGGCGACTAGCGGCTGCAATTCTCTCAGGCGTGTAAACCCTCCACTGGCTCTCCAGCGTACTTCTTAAGCTTCATACTGAGGGCGGTCTTGCACGTAAACCATGTGTTTGAAGTCAGCCATCTCCGTGCCTGCCTCAATTTTGTGCGTTAACTGCTCTAACCAAGTATGACAGAACAAAGATGGCTTATTATTGGTGCTTGTTTAACGTGGTTGTTCATAGGAAGAGTTAATAGGTTTTAGGGAGGTGTTTGTATTATCATTAAAAACAAGACTTTAAGGTTGTTTTTTGTCTAACTAGAGGTGGGTAAAACGGGTGAATAAAATATCCCAGATTTTATCTGGAGATTAGTTTATAGTGACTCATTATCATATTGCACTGATTTGGTGCTCTGTTGGTAGTTTAAGAATATTATTGCACTAATTTGGGTCTTTTTATCCTAAATGATTAATGTTTGATGAATGGCGTATGCTAGTGTTGCTTTATTATTAATCTCTAGCTATCCTGAACATAAGTTTAATAAGATCTAAATATTTATATATTATGTCTTATAATTACCTATAATGCTGGTTCTTATTGTGGGAGCTCTGATAACTAGTTATTTCAAGGGGGAAAACCAAGGCTTAAATCAAGCCAGTGGTTGTCGTGGTTACTCACACATCTTACATGCACTTATTCAGGATTTTTTGATTCTGAGTAATAAACGTGCGCATTCCTAAATACTCCAAAAAACTTACTGTGATGACACGGTATGGCGGTAGCATGCCTAATCGTTAAGCATATAACCTTAAATAGGTGATAGGTAATGAGCCAAAATCAAAACCGCCGAGAATGGTATCTCTTAAACTGCAAGCCCAAACAAGACGAGCGAGCAGAAGAAAACCTAAACAACCAAGGTTATATAACGTTTAGACCGACATTAACCCTAAAGAAAAAGCGAAGGAATAAAGAAGTACTCGTACAAGAGTCACTATTCCCTAGATATCTATTTATTTACTTAGACAAAGAAAACGACAACTGGGCACCTATCAGTTCAACGCTAGGGGTCAGCAGTATCGTTAGGTTTGGTCAAGAGCCTGCAAAAGCAACAGACGAGTTAGTAGCACAGCTAAAGCAGCGAATGCTATTACAAGAAAGCATGTCTAGCAGCACGCCAAGACCAGATTTCAAAGAAGGCGAAGTCGTCGCTATTGATGAAGGTCCACTGAAAGGACTCAATGGTGTATTTAGTGGCTATGCGAGTGACGAGCGAGTCATCGTATTGCTTAATCTACTAAGCCAGCAAAGCAAGGTAACACTACGTTCTGAGTATGTGAAAAAGTCTTTAGCAAGCTGAGAAAGCGCTTTCAGCAGGGGTTAATTAACTAGGTTTAAGTGGTGATTCATGTATAGCGGTCATATTTTGAAAAGAGAACAATACATAAGTGGAACATTTCGACTCGTCGATATACTGACAATACTGCTTAGCAGTCTACTTGTCTCATACGTCCAATTTGGAGTCATACAAGTCACCGAAAAATATGTGTTTTTTATAACAACACTGTGCTTTGTGACACTAAATATATTTAACTTCATGTCAGTGTATAGAGCTTGGCGCGGTAAAGCCTTTATACAAGAGCTAGTCAGCGTCACCTTGGCGCTGCTAGTTGTTTCGCTCATCATGGGAGCGCTCGTGTTTCTGTTTAGAACGGGAGATGAGTTCTCAAGACTATGGGTAGGGTCAACCTTCATAACTGCTTACGTAGGTATGATCGGCTACCGCTCAATAGCACGAGTATTAATACGTTACCTGAGAGCAACAGGGCATAACCAAAAACGAATTGTCGTTGTCGGTGCTGGTGTACTAGGAAAGCGGGTATGCAGCACCATCAGTCGTGAAACTTGGGCAGGGGTCAAAGCAGTGGCCTTATTTGATGATGAAAAAGCACTACACGGCTCAAACTATCGTGGTGTGGAAGTCATTGGTGGTGTGAATGATGTTGCAGGCTTTATAGAGTCATACCGCTCAAGAGACAGTCACGAACGAATAGATCATGTGTGGATCGCACTGCCACTGAGCGCAAGAGACAGAATTGAATATCTACAAGAGAAGCTACAAGACACCGCCGCTAGTGTGTACCTAGTACCAGACCTATACGGTTTTAACCTTGATAGCTACAAAGTTGATGAAATGATCGGTATGCCGATCATGAACATGTCAGCGTCAAGTGCACAAGGTTGGCGAGCCATACTAAAACGCATAGAAGACCTAACCATCGCAAGTGTCTTGCTCGTACTACTAAGCCCCGTTTTTGCGATAGTCGCCTACCTCATAAAGAGTGACTCAAAAGGGCCCGTCTTCTTCAAGCAAAAGCGTTACGGAATAGATGGCAAAGAAATACTCGTTTGGAAGTTTCGCTCTATGTCAGTCACTGAGAACGGTGGCGAAGTAAAGCAAGCCCAGCGTACAGACCCAAGAGTCACTAAGATCGGCGCGTTTATACGTAAAACATCGATTGATGAATTGCCACAGTTGATCAACGTACTGCAAGGCACAATGTCACTTGTTGGGCCGCGACCACACGCAGTAGCACATAACGAATTTTACCGAAGTAAAGTCATGGGTTACATGGCTCGACACAAAATGCACCCCGGCATTACAGGCTGGGCACAAGTAAACGGGTCACGCGGAGAAACGGTAGAGGTGAGAGACATGGAAGAACGCATCCGCTACGACCTAGAGTACATAAAGCACTGGTCACTTGGGCTAGACTTCAAAATACTCTTTAGAACAATCTCTACCGTACTCAACACAAAGAATACGTACTAATTTAAATCAACCAAAATATCACCTCAAAGCTACCCAAAAAACTGGCCATTCAAACACTTGGATGACCAGCCTATCGCTTGTAAATGACAATACAGTCAAAAGGTCCTTTCAAATGAAAATCTTAATATACGGTTTAAATTACTCTCCAGAACTAACCGGCATAGGAAAGTACACAGGAGAAATGGCAACGTGGCTAGCAGCACAAGGCCATCAAGTTCGCGTAATAACAGCACCACCGTACTACCCGCAGTGGAGTATTGGTGGGAACTACAAAAACACCTACACCAAAGATGTCGTCGACGGTGTCGAGGTATACCGCTGCCCGTTATATGTACCTAAAGGCAAAATCACCACCATTAAGCGCCTAATACATCTGACCTCATACAGTATTAGTAGTTTTCCAACACTACTAAGAAATACGCGTTGGTCGCCAGATGCGGTTATCAACGTAGTACCTGCACTATTTACAACACCAGGTGCCATGCTTTTCAGTAAAATAGTTAGAGCAAAGCTCGTCACGCACATTCAAGACTTTGAAAGTGACGCGATGTTTGGTCTGGGAATGGCAAAGAAAGGCGTCGTTGCAAAGGTATGGAGCAAGGCTGAGCAGGTCATGTTTAAGCGCTCATCAAGCGTATCGTCGATCTCTAGAGCGATGATTAATAACGCGATTAGAAAAGGTGCTAAGTCAGAAAATACCTACCTGCTACCAAACTGGTCAGAACTGGCCATGTTTAAAAATGTTGATGGTGCCGGTGCGTTGAAAGTACAGCTTGGTCTACCAGACGATAAGTCGATCATCCTTTACTCAGGTAACCTTGGTCGCAAGCAAGGATTAGAGCGAGTGGTGAATGTTGCATGGCAAAAGCGTGACAACAACGACTTACACTTTGTGATCTGTGGTGACGGTGCAGCAAAGCAAGACTTGATAGATATGGCAAAGATGCTAGAACTAACAAATCTTTCCTTCCTACCCTTGCAGGCGTTTGAAGACCTGCCGAGACTGTTAAAACTTGCAGACGTACACTTAGTGGTTCAAAACGCCGGTGTTGCGGATGCAGTACTGCCATCAAAGCTGACAAACATACTTGCTGTCGGTGGAAACGCGGTGATCACAGCCACTGAAGAGACTGAAATGGGACTGCTAGTGAGCAAATACCCAGAGATAGCGACACTCGTCGCACCAGAAGATGATGAAGCTTTGTCTAAAGGAATAGATCTAGCACTTCAGAAACAATCCCTTAACAAAGTAGCGATACAGTACGCGGATAACTTCTTGGATAAAGAAGCAATCCTTGCTGACTTTGAAAAAATGCTGAAGCGCTTGGTTAGCCAAGAGCGACGCGGTATTCGGGTGTCCTTACGCAAGGTGTTTAGCAAGTAAGTTTTAGACGTAAATAAGTTCCAAGTTAGATTTTAGAGAATGTAACTCAGTTTTTTTAAATTTATCTATAAGTGACTTTATTTTAGAAATTGAGATTTTTAATGTAGCTGAATCTTGGTGATACTCGACCAGTGAAAGGTTATGGTTTATAGCAATATAGACTTATGGTCACAGGCTTGGTTTAAAATGAGGTTTTACTTTGACTAAGAAGGTTTATCTTAATTCATTTGGTAATTTTAGAGCTATAGCGATAATTCTAATTGTTACAGTTCACACGATAGGTGCTAGTGGATTAAAGAATGATAGTGTTTTGGATGCTTTTTTTCTTAATATTATTCTTGGAAGTACAAGTTTATTTGTATTTATTTCGGGGTACATGTTTCATTATGTTTTTTATGAAAAGTTCTCATATGGAAGATTTATTAAAGGAAAGATAAAGACGGTATTTATTCCTTATCTAGTGCTGGGTTTTCTTCCAATATTAACATGGGTTTTTTTTAGACCAAATGCTTATAATGGTGATTATAATTTCGGTTTTAATGGTCTTCTAGGTGAGTATTTATTGCCAATAGTTAAATATTATTCTACTGGTCAGTTTATGACTGCTTATTGGTATATACCATTTGCCATGTTGATTTTTTTATTGTCTCCAGTGTTTGTTCTATTTATAAGATTTAGTTTAACTAATAGAATGGTAATAATTTTTTTATTTTCTGGTGTTTCTTGTTTCTTACATAGATCCATACTTAATGAAAATATATTTCAGAATGCTTTGTATTTTTTTCCTATTTATCTTATAGGTATTAGTTTCTCTATGCATAAAGAATCTGTATTGATTTTTTTTAAAGGTAAAGGTTTTTTCTTGTTTACTCTTGTTGTTCTGTTTTCTTATATTCAAGTTGTTACGGGTAATAATGGTATATATACCAAAGATGCTCTAATTATAACGAAAATTGATATTATGTTTATTCAAAAAATCCTGCTATGTTTTTTAATTTCTTTGTTTTTAATAAAGTATGAAAGTAGGAAGAGTTTAATACTTACGAAAATTTCGGAAATGAGTTTCTCAATATATTTCATACATCCTTTTTTATTGTTTGCTGCGTATAAGGTTAACTTTGGTTTTTCAAAAGATGAAGGATCTTGGTTGACACTTTTTTTGATGGTATTTATGGTTATTTCATTGTGTTGCTTTATATCTGTTGGGGTTAAGTTTTTATTGGGCGCACGTAGTAGGTATTTTATTGGATATTAATTTAACGAGGTGTGTTTTTTGAGTTATTTTTGTTACTTATTTAATAACAGGAAAAAAGAAAATATTTTAACTAAAAGGTTTTTTAAGCTAGTTGCTAAAAGATTGTGGCATTTTAGAGCCTTGTTAATGTTAGAGTTTCATAAAAATAAAATTACACTAAAGGGAGCTAAAATAGGTGAGTTATCTGTAATATCCAGAAGGTGTATTTTTCAAGGAAAACTTAGTAGGCTTAAAGTAGGTAGAGAAACATTTATTGGAGAGTCAAATCTTATGTTGCATGGTCATGTCGATATAGGTGATTTCACGGTAATTAATGATGGTGTGAAAATAATCACCGCATCGCATGACATTGATAGTAAAACTTGGAGTCAAATCTCAAAAAATACTACTATTGGTGATAATGTCTGGATTGCAACAGATGCAACAATTTTGCCTGGAGTAATTATACATTCAAATGCGATCATTGGAGCAGGAGCTGTAGTGTCTAAGAATGTTGGATTCGGTGAGGTAGTAGTTGGAAATCCTGCAAAGCTTGTAAAGAAAAGAAAAAATGAAGTCTTTTGCTACTCACCAGTTAGGTTTATCGCACCTTTTGAAGCTTGGATTGGATTGGATTAATAAGCAATAAATAATATTTTTTTGATTTTTAATACTACTAGAAAAATACTTGTTATTAAGCTGTGAATTTTTTATTTATGATACGGGGTAGATTTTTTTTTAGTATTTTTGTTACTCATGTTTGTTAGTTTAGGAGTGATATTAATTTAAATATTTTTTAATATAATATATAAGTTAAAATATATATTTAATAGGCTTATATGGATAGTAAGCAAAAACTAAATACTATTTTTTTCACTGAAAAGGTAAATAAACTAGGGCATGTATGACTTATATAAGAAAGTAAGAGGTAACTCTTCACGTGCACTAATTTTCTTAACAGGGAGTGTCGCAGCGCAGGGTATTTCGGCATTAACTGGACTTTTGTTAGCTAGATGGTTAGCTGTTTCTGATTATGCTACATACACAATTATGATTACCCTAATTGGAGCCATGAGTATATTGACAAAAGGAGGTGCTACATTCGGTTACTCAGCAATTTTAGGTAGAGTCTGGCCAGATAGAAAACTTGTATCAGAAGCGGTGCTTGCAGTAACTAATGTAAGAAAGAAAGTATCTATTTTTGTTTTACCATTTGTGATTGCTTCTACTTCATTTCTATTGGATAGAAATGAAGTTAGCTTTATAGAAAATTTTATTTTGTGTTTATTTATAGTTGCCCTTTGGTGGGCAGATATGAAAACTAGCTTAGTAGAGCAGGTTTTATTTTATGCTAAAATAACAACATCTATACAAGTTCTTGATACTTTTCTATCAATACTTCGTTTAATCGCTATATCAGTTATTTATCTATTTAGCTCAATATACATATTACCAGTTATGTTAATAAGTGTTTTGGTAGCTTCTTTAAGAATATTACCTATTAATAAGTGGGCTGGAGAATTTTTACAAACTAGAGATGTTGAAAATAATAACTCATTCACCAAAGAAATAAATGGAAGTGTAAAGAAGCAGTTACCAGTTGAAATTTATTATGTCTTTCAAGCACAAATAGTATTATTTTGCTTGAGCTTTTTTAGTAATAGCCAAGATGTGGCTGGTTTTGGTGCTCTAGGACGAATTGCTCAATTGCTGGTTCCTGTAACAATGTTTACGTATGCTTTTTCAATTCCTATTTATACACGTGCTTCAGAAAACGTGGGTAGGTTACTCATTTTATTTATTCTACTCTCTTTGGCACCTGGGTTATTTCTGCTGTGTATTTCGGTGTTCTATCCCGATATGCTTTTATGGTTAATCGGGCCTAACTATTCTAATATGCATAATGAAATAATTTGGGCAGTTTTTGCAACTCTTATATCTGTAACATCAGGTGTATTTAGAAATCTAGTTTCTTCTAGAGGAAAAATGAAATATAACTTTTTACAAATTCCGTTGGGTTTTCTATGGGTCGGTATTGCGGTTTTTCTAATAGATTTATCAACAATTATAGGTGCATTTCAACTTCAAATAGGGTTTGCTATTTGCGCAATTATATGTGGTTTAATAGATTTTTTTACAGGTGAAACTAAAGAAAAAAGAAGTGTTTAACTTACTTTATGATTTAAGAGAGGTTCAAATGGCCGAAACAAGTAAGCCTGAGGTGTCTATAATTGTACCAACATATAGAAGGCTAGGTGTTTTAAAAAATTGTTTACAAGCTATAGAACAAATGGAAGGTGAGATTGGAGAGATACTAATTATATGTCGATCAGTTGATGATAAAGACACTCATCGATGGTTGGTTGCAACTGCGGTAGAGAAAGAAAAATGGAAAATTATTGACGTTGATCAACCAGGTGTAGTGCATGCTATAAACTCTGGTCTTGATGTAGCTACGAAAGACTTTATAGCTATCTTTGATGATGACGCAGTACCGAGAAGGAATTGGTTGAACCTAGTACTAGATCAATATAAAGATGATGACGTTGGAGCAGTGGGCGGACGTGATGTAGTAGATGTTAATGGAGTAAAGTTAGATAGACCAGAGGTGAAGGTGGCCGGAGTAATTGATTTTTGGGGTAACCTGATAGGTAACCATCATTTAGTTGTTGGTAAAGCAAGAGATGTAGATGCACTAAAGGGCTGTAACTGGTCTTTTAGGCGCTCCGCTATTGGTACTGGAAGGCTTGATAGTCGGTTATTAGGTATGGGAGCACAGTTCGATAATGAATTACTATTTTGTCTAAACATACGCAAAGCTGGTTGGAGAATACGCTTAGACCCTAATGCAATTGTTGATCATTATCCTGCTGTGAGACATGAGATAAAGCGGGGGGAATGGACAAAAGAGCGGTGTTTCCAGCAGAGTTGTAATCATACAATGTCTCAATTTTCAGTAGCCTCAACCTCCATGAAGCTTAGGCATACTTTTTATATGTTGGCTATTGGTAGTCGTTATTGTCCTGGGCTGTATTACATGCTTCATGCTTTATTGAAAAGGCCTAAAGAACTTGCAGGAATAATGCTTGGTGGGTGGAGTGGTTTTTTCAAAGGTATAGGTATTGCAGAAGATATTAAGAGAAACCCGTCTGGTTATATACGTGAAATTTAAGCTATGTGAGTTAAATTAATTATAAGTTGGTACTTATGAAAAATGATAAAAATGGTGTATATGTATTACATCCCGGTATTCAGCACTCATATCAGCTAGCATGGGCCTTGTATAGTAAAGGAAGTTTAGCAAAATATATTTCTGGAGTACCAGTCAGGTCTAGTAAGTCGGATTTTTTTCTCTTACCTAAAAAGCTTTCTAGTAAATTAAAGAAAACAGATATAGCTAGCAGCTTGAGGCATCACCCTATAGTCTTTCAGCTAATCCAGCGCTCTGGACAACTCTTCTTAAGAAAGTTAGGCAAAGAGTCAGTTATTGAAGGTTTTGTTCATAGAGTCTTTCATGCTTTTGATTTCTATACTTCTTTACTTATTCCAAAAAGAAATATGAAAGCTGTTATTTGCTTTGAAAACAATGGGTATCACACTTTTAAAAAGGCTAAGCAGCATAATATTTTTTGTATTTTAGATGCACCATCTATTCATTACCAATCAGCAGATAAATTACTAGGCAGTCAACCGAAGCACTCATATTTAGCTGAAATTAATCGAAGAAAGTTGGAAGAAATTAAACTAGCTGATGCAGTGATTACTTGCTCCACGTTTGCTGCTAAGACATATATTGATAACGGCGTACCAAAGGAAAAGGTATTTCCAGTACTTCTTGGAGCAACGTTACCAGAAGGTGTTTGTCGTACAAGGCAGAGTGACAAAATTCGCTTTATTTTTGCCGGTTCAATGATGGAAAGAAAGTCAATAGATATAATACTAAAAGTCTTCAAAGAATTTACAAAGGAAGATAATGTAGAGCTATACATTGTTGGTGGTACTACAGATCAGAAGTGGGTAGATGAAGCTAACTCAATACAAAATGTAACCTATGTTGGTTCTGTAGGACAGGAAGCTTTATATCAATATCTTGCAGACTCCGACTGCTTATTATTACCATCTCGTTTTGATGCATTCGGTATGGTTGTAGCGGAGGCAATGGCTGTTGGTATTCCAGCGATAGTTTCTTCAAATACTGGGGCTAAAGAAATGATAGAAATGTTTCCAAACTCAGGTTGGGTAATTGATGCAAGTTATATAGAGCTTAAACAATCAATACAAAGTATTTTGTCTGGATATTATGACTTGGAAACAGCCAAAAAAGCTGCATTAGAAGCTTCAAAGTATTTCACGTGGGAGAATTACAGAGCTAGAGTCTCCGAATTAATTTTATCATTGAGTAGTAAATGAAGCTTAGCCTTAAAAAGAGTAACTTAGATTATTTACTGCTATTAGGTATTATTTCAATTGCCATATTAGAAGGTGCTCTTGCTAAGTGGTTCGGTGTGCCAATGACTGTATCGATGGTCTTTCGTGACTTTTTAGGTGTACTATTAGTTTGTAGATTTTTTTACTTAAAGAAATTTAAGGTTTTCCCTATTCTAAGTGCTATTTTGTTAGTTTGGTCAGTTTTAATAATTTCGGTAGCGCTTTTACAGTCAATGTCACTAAGCTTACCTATTATTGTTTCACTGATTGGGTTGCGTTTTTGGTTATTATACCTTTGGATTTCTCTGTCGATTGCTAGTTTGGTGAGTTTTGATAAATTTAGTAAGTCGCTAAAGTTTTTAGTTTACTTTCTAATTATTATGACTCCTCTAGTCTACTATCAATCTACGTTACCTCCTTCTCATTTTCTTAATTCAGATCCTGCTTTAGAAGGTGTTGGTGTTTTTATCTTAGCCGGCGATATAGTAAGAGCAACTGGAACTTTTTCATTCACATCTGGCTTTACATATTTTTTAGTAGTTATTATTCCTCTAGTTTATTCTTTTAAAGGTTTATGCCGCGATAAAAAAATTAGAATCTTGAGTGTTCTTTGTTTGATTTTAATGGTTGTTTTTAGTGGCTCTCGTTCGACAATAATCTGGTTTTCAATTATGACTTTAGCTTGGCTTATGGCTGAGGTATTTTCTGGTAGAATGAGTGCAAGGTATTTATTAGTTATTCCTTTTATTAGTTTAGTTGTTTACTTTGGTGTTACTATAATTTTCGAAAATAATATTGATGCTTATATTAGTAGATTTGAATCAGCTAGCGAGGCAGAAAAAATTTCCTCACGTATATTAGCTATTTTTTTTGGTGAACCCTACGTTTTTAATGATTTTAAACTTTTTGGTAATGGCATCGGTGCTGGAAGCAACGCAGGAGCAATTTTTCTGTCAGGCGAGAGAGGATTTTCCTTAGCTGAGACGGAGCCTGGAAGGGTTCACTTAGAAGCTGGTTTAGTAGGCATTGTCTGGACATTAATTAAGTGGGTGTCTTGTATACTTGGGTTTATTTGGTCTTTTAAAATCTTAATTAAGAAAAAAGATAGCTTTCCTTTTTTATTGTCACTTAGTGTTTTCTATTCTTTCATATCATGGCCAATGTCTGGCCAATTGAGTGCTAACTTTTTTGGCTACTTTCTATTAACTATTTTTCTATCTCAGTATAAATTTTACTCAAATAAATCTAATGTTAACTTTTAAAGAAAATATTATATGAAGATTGTTCTTTTTACTCACCCTGATTTTTTAGGACATCAAAGTATGCCTAGATTTAGTCAGATGATCCTTAAAGGGATGCAAGCTAAAGGGCATGATGTTTCAGTGTGGACACCGAAACCATTTTTTTTTAGATTATATGGAAAAAATATTATAGGAAAATGGTTGGGGTATATAGACCAATATATTGTTTTTCCAATGCTTGTTAGGAGAAAGTTAAGTTCTCAGTCCAGAGAAACACTGTTTGTATTTTGTGACCAAGCTTTAGGGCCATGGGTGAAACTAGTTAAGAGAAGACCTCATGTTATACATTGTCATGATTTCTTAGCTCAAAAATCAGCATTAGGTTTTATTCCTGAAAACGTCACAAAGCTCTCCGGAAGAATATATCAAAAGTATATTTATAATGGTTACTCTGAAGGAAGGAATTTTATTTCAGTGTCTACTAGTACACAATCTGACTTACATTTTTTTTTAAAGGAAAAGCCTGAAATATCACAAGTTGTTTATAACGGATTAAATAGAATTTTTGTAAATTCTGGTATTGAACTATCTAGGAAATACTTGAGCGGTAAGTATAACTTGAAATTAGAAAGTGGGTATGTTCTTCATGTGGGTGGTAACCAGTGGTACAAAAACAGGCTGGGTGTTGTAACTATCTATGATAGCTGGCGTAAAGAGTATATTGAAAAGTCTCTACCACTTATCTTAGTAGGGGAAAAACCCAGCAAAGAGATTTTGTTAGAGGCAGAATCGTCTGATTTTAAAAAAGATATAATATTTTTAAGCGGTGTTGAAGATGATGATTTAGATAAGTTTTATAGTGGATCATCTTGCTTTCTTTTTCCATCATTGGCGGAAGGTTTTGGCTGGCCAATTGCTGAGGCAATGGCATTAGAAGCGGTTGTAATAACTACTAATGAGGCTCCGATGACAGAGGTTGGTGGCAATGCAGCATTTTATATAGACCTTATGCCTCGTAACAATCCCGAGGAGCTTGATTTTTGGAAAAAACACTCTGCTGGTATTTTAGAAAAAGTAACGACATTGAACGAAAAAGAAAAATCTAAAATTATCAAAAAAGGAATAGATAATATTGAAAGATTTAGCCAGTCGAGAGTAATTGATGGGTTTGAATCTATATACAAAAAAGTTTTACTTAAAGACAGTAACTATGATTAATATATTGCACGTTGTAAATAGCATGGATCCGGTTTTAGGTGGGGTTAGTAAAGCTGTCGATACAATAGCTACAAGTTTAAACAGTGCTGTTGTTAATAATGATGTCGTTAGTTCTGATGACGAAGAAAAAGACTTTATTAGCTCAAGTAACCTTAATATCTATGCATTAGGTAAGGTCAATAACTCATGGTCATATAACAAGCTTCTTGTGCCTTGGTTGTTGCAAAATGCACATAAATATAATTACGTGATAATTCATGGTTTATGGTTACATAATGCATATGCCGTTAGAAAAGTATTGAAAAAGATAAATAACAAAGCTGTTAGGTTTTTTGTTATGCCTCATGGCATGCTTGATCCTTATTTTCAGAGTGCAAAAGATAGGCGTCTTAAGTCAATCAGAAATTGGGTTTATTGGAAGCTTGTTCAGGGGCGTATTGTTAATGAAGCACATGGGGTTTTATTTACATGTGAAGAAGAAATGATTTTAGCAAGGCAATCTTTTTCTCCTTATTACCCTAGAGCTGAAACTGTTGTTGGTTTAGGTGTTGAGTCACCACCTATTTACAAAGAAAGTATGGGAGTTTCATTTTTTGACGCTTGTGATTTTCCAAAAAAACGTCCTTATTTTTTGTTTCTCAGTAGAATACATGAGAAAAAAGGTGTTGATATTTTGTTAGACGCTTATGAAAACGTTGTTACAAATAAATTTCAAGATAGGCTGAAGGTTCCTATGTTAGTTATAGCAGGCCCAGGTATAGAAACTAATTATGGTCAATCTATCTTGGAGAGAGTGAATAAAAGCAAGCTACTTAAGTCGAATGTTTTTTTTCCAGGAATGTTATCTGGTGAATCTAAATGGGGTGCTTTTTACAACTGTGAAGCTTTTGTTTTACCAAGTCATCAAGAAAACTTTGGAATAGCAAATGTTGAAGCTCTCGCGTGTAAGAAAGCAATTTTAATATCAAATAAAATTAACATACATCAAGAGGTCAACTTTAGTGGTGCTGGGTTTGTCTCTGACGATACTGTCTCTGGTACTGAGAGCAACTTAGAGAGTTGGCTCGCTTTATCTAATGACGAAAAAATCAAAAAGGAAGATAAGGCGTTTTTGTGTTTTAAAGAATACTTCTCAATCCCATCAATGATAAGTAGTTGGGAAGGTAAAGTGATTAACAAGCGTTTTTAATGCTGTTTTAGATTATTAAAGATGAGAATATATGAAAGAGCCTTATAACAGACTTCATGGTCTTGATTTCTGTAGAGCAGTTTTTATGGTTTTAGGTCTGTTCTATCATGCAGGGTTGATTTATGGCTACGGTAATAGCTGGAATGTGGTATCAGATGAGAGATCGCAACTAATAAGTTTCCTGGCTAATTTTGTTCACATGTTTCGAATGGAAGCATTTTATCTAATATCAGGCTTTTTTTATATGCTTGTTTTTAGTAAGTCTAAGCCTAATTTTTTATCCGGTCGATTAGTTAGGGTTGCTGTTCCGCTTTTCTTTTGTGGTCTTTTTATCAACCCAGTAATGCACTTTTTTAGCTACAACAAGTCTTTTACTTTTGATTTAAATTATTTTTATAGTGGTCAGTGGTTAGGTCATTTGTGGTTCTTAGGGAATTTGTTGATTTATTTTTTTCTTACCTATTTTTTTTGCGGGTTTTTTTATAGGGTTAGGTTAGGTAGGTTTTCATTGCTGCTAGTTTTATTTTTTATTTTGCCAGTGTTATCTTTAACTGGGTTAGCAATTGCAAAGTTTATTTATGATGGTAATTTTATATTTGTTTCTTTCTATCCGCTATTCTATTATTTCCCTTATTTTTTAATCGGAATTATTTGTTTTGTAAATAAAGATATTTTCGTGTCTATTTTAAATATTAAGTATGCTGTTTTGTCTTTTTTTGTCTTTTTAACTCTTTACGCTTTTTCAAGTTTAGATAGCTTTTCTTCGAATACTATTAATAATATGGTAGATGTAATGTATGTTGGATCTCTAGTTATATTTTTAATAGCGCTAGTTTATATGCTGGGTTGTCGTGAATCTTTCTTAATAAAAGAGCTTTCAGATGCTAGCTACACTATTTATATTTTGCACCAGCCACTCTTGATATTTTTTTATGTTTTTTTATTTTCTAATATTTATTTAGGTGCGATTACAGAATATTTACTGCTGGTCTCGTCTGTTTTTTTCATATCTTGGGTTTTTCATTTTAGTGTTGTTAAGAGAAGTAATATCGCCAGACTTCTATTTAATGGCCATAGATAGCCTTTATATTGGTATTTTGATGATGTGTGATCAAGATTTAAGTAAGTTTAAATTATCCAGTAATTTTCGAGGAAAATCAGTATTTCATGTCCAGTTCTGGTGGTTAATTCAGTCAACTCTTTTTGCTTGTTCGCCTCAGTTTATGTATGGATGGAGGCGCTACTTACTTCGTTTATTTGGTGCAAAGATTGGTAAGGGCGTTATCATTCGGCCAAGCGCAAGAATTACTTACCCTTGGAAGCTTTCAATTGGCGACTACTCTTGGATAGGAGATCACGTAGATTTATATTCTCTTGGTGACATACGGGTTGGTAAAAATGCGGTGGTTTCCCAAAAGTCTTACCTATGTACCGGTAGCCACGATTATCAGTCTGACTCTTTCGATATTTATCAAAAGCCTATTGTGATTGAAGACGAAGCATGGCTCGCAACAGATGTTTATATCGCACCGGGTGTCACGATTGGTAAAGGTGCTGTGATTGGAGCGAGAAGCTCCGTATTTAAAGATATGCCTGCTGGAATGATTTGCGTCGGAAGCCCAGCAGTTCCGGTAAAAAAACGAGTTCCTTAACTCTTTAGTTTCAAAATTTTACATCTCCTCTCTTTTTAACAATATTTCAAATATTGGGTTTAACAATGTCTAATAAAGTCGCTTTAATCACTGGCATAACAGGCCAAGATGGTTCATACCTTGCCGAGTTCCTTTTATCAAAGGGCTACATCGTTCACGGTATAAAACGTCGTGCTTCATCGTTCAATACTTCTCGTATTGACCATATTTACCAAGCGCCGCACGTAAACGAAAGAAACCTAATTCTTCACTACGGTGATCTCACGGACTCAAGTAACCTTATCCGTATTATCCAAAAGGTTCGTCCAGACGAGGTTTACAACCTAGGTGCACAAAGTCACGTTGCAGTCTCATTTGACAGCCCTGAGTACACAGCGGATACAGACGCGCTAGGTACACTTCGTCTGCTAGAAGCTATCCGTATGTGTGGTCTCGAAAAGACAACTCGCTTTTACCAAGCATCAACGTCTGAGCTTTACGGTTTGGTACAAGAGACACCACAGAAAGAAACAACACCTTTCTACCCACGCTCTCCATATGCCGTTGCTAAAATGTACGCTTACTGGATAACGGTTAACTATCGTGAGTCTTACGGCATGTATGCGTGTAATGGTATTTTGTTTAACCATGAGTCAGAGCGTCGTGGTGAGACCTTCGTAACACGTAAGGTAACTCGTGAGTTGGCTAACATTGCACAAGGCCTAAGCCCATGCTTGTACCTAGGTAACATGGACGCACTTCGTGACTGGGGTCATGCAAAAGACTACGTCGAAATGCAATGGCTTATGCTTCAGCAAGAGACTGCAGATGACTTCGTTATCGCAACAGGCGTTCAGTTCTCGGTACGACAGTTTGTTGAGTTCTCAGCAGCTGAGCTTGGTATCAAGCTTGAGTGGAGTGGCGAAGGTGTCGAAGAGAAAGGAACGATTATCGCTGTAACAGGTGACGACGCACCAGGCGTAAAAGTCGGTGATGTAGTCGTACAGGTTGATTCTCGTTACTTCCGTCCTGCTGAGGTTGAGACGCTACTAGGTGACCCAACAAAAGCAAAAGAAAAGCTAGGTTGGGTGCCTCAAATTACCTTGCCAGAAATGGTTTCAGAAATGGTCGCGTCTGACTTAGATAAAGCGAAGCGACATAAGTTGTTAGCCGACAATGGCTTTGCCGTAACACAAGCCAAGGAGTAACTCGTGCGACGCATTTATGTAGCAGGACACCGAGGTATGGTTGGCTCGGGCTTAGTCAGGCAACTAATGCAAGCGGGTGGTGTAGAAGTCATCACTCGTACGCACGCTGAGCTAGACTTAACAAACCAACAAGCGGTTGCAGACTTTTTTGCAACAGAGTCGATTGACGAAGTTTACCTAGCAGCCGCTAGGGTTGGCGGTATCTTCGCTAACAACACTTACCCCGCAGATTTTATCTATGACAACTTGATGATCGAGTGCAACGTCATTCATCAAGCTTACCAAGCAGGTGTCACCAAACTGTTATTGCTAGGCTCTAGTTGTATTTATCCAAAAGCGGTCTCACAGCCAATGTCAGAAGAAGCACTCCTAACGGATGTGTTAGAGCCGACGAATGAGCCGTATGCGATTGCTAAGATTGCCGGTATCAAGCTTTGTGAGTCGTATAACCGCCAACATGGTGTTGATTATCGTAGTGTCATGCCGACGAACTTATATGGCGAAAACGATAACTTCCACCCTGAGAACAGTCACGTTATCCCTGCGATGATGCGTCGTTTTCATGAGGCGAAGCTAAACAACGATAGTTCGGTTGTTGTGTGGGGCTCTGGCACGCCTATGCGCGAGTTCTTGCATGTTAACGACATGGCAGCTGCCAGTATTTATGTGATGGACTTAGATACTGAAACTTATCAGTCACATACACAAGCTATGCTGTCTCATATCAATGTAGGTACCGGTGTTGACTGCACTATCCGTGAGTTAGCTGAGAGTTTAAAGCAAGTGATTGGGTTTGAAGGTGAGTTGGCATTTGACGCATCGAAGCCAGATGGCGCACCTCGTAAGTTAATGAATGTTGAGCGTTTGGCTCAGTTGGGCTGGCGAGCGAATATTTCTTTGTTAGAGGGGCTTGAGCAGACTTACGCTTGGTTCTTAGAGCATCAAAACGATTACCGTAAATAAAGAGGGTAAGACATGATTCCAGTAATTTTATCAGGTGGTTCGGGCTCTCGACTTTGGCCTTTGTCACGCAAGCAGCGTCCTAAGCAGTTTTTACCTGTCGTAGGTGATGAGACGTTATTTCAATCAACCTTGTTACGTTTACAAGGCATTGCGGGTTTAGAGAGTCCGTTGGTGGTGTGTAACGAAGATCATCGCTTTATGGTGGCAGAGCAGTTGCGTGAGTTTGACCTAGACAACCAAGGTATCGTGTTAGAGCCAGTAGGGCGTAACACTGCACCAGCGATAGCGTTGGCAGCGTTGCAAGCACGTGAGCAGCAGAGTGACGCGGTGTTGTTGGTGTTACCCGCTGACCATGTTATTGAAGACAAAGCGGCGTTTCATGAAGCGATCGAGCTGGCAGAAGTAGAGGCTAAAGCTGGTAAGTTGGTGACGTTTGGTATCGTTCCAACACAGCCTGAGACGGGTTACGGATACATTCAGGCAGAAGGTCAGGGTACTACTGCGAGTGCGGTTAAGCGCTTTGTTGAGAAGCCTGACTACGAGACGGCTGAGTCTTATGTGAGCAGTGGTGACTACTTGTGGAACAGCGGTATTTTTATGTTCCGCGTGGATTCATTTTTACAAGCGCTTGGTGAGTACCAGCCGTTGGTATTGGCAGCTTGTGAGCGCGCGATGGTACAGACACATTCTGACGGTGACTTCATTCGTTTAGACACGAAGTCGTTTGAGCAATGCCCAGATATTTCTATTGACTATGCCGTGATGGAAAAGACTCAGCACGCCGTGGTTGTGCCGCTAAATGCAGGTTGGAATGACGTAGGCGCATGGTCAGCCGTTTGGAGTGTGGGACAGCAAGACGGTAACGGTAACGTGCTACGGGGTGACACGATGCTGCACGAGTCGTCGAACAACCTTGTGTACAGTGAGCGTCGTTTGGTGTCATTGGTCGGTGTTGATGACTTAATCGTGGTTGATACGAAAGATGCGATCTTGGTTGCTCATAAAGATAATGTTCAAGACGTTAAGAAAATCGTTGATCGATTGAAAGATGAAGGTCGCACGGAAGCGACGATTCATCGTGAAGTGAACCGTCCGTGGGGCGCTTATGACTCGATTGATAGTGGTAGCCGCTTTCAGGTGAAACGCATCACCGTTAAGCCGGGTGCGACTTTGTCGTTACAGAAGCATCATCACCGAGCTGAGCACTGGATTGTGGTGCGTGGTACGGCAGAAGTGACGTGTGATGAAAATGTGTTTTTGATGTCTGAAAACGAGTCGACTTATATTCCATTAGGCTCAACTCATCGTTTGTCTAACCCCGGCAAGGTATTGTTGGAGTTGATAGAGGTGCAGTCGGGTAGCTACTTGGGTGAAGACGATATTGTGAGATTTGAAGATCGATATGGTCGTTCGGATAAGAAGTCAGCTTAACAGTCGTAAGCGCGATAGATGATGGATATGGATAAGGGATTAGTAATGAGTCAGTTAAGTTGCTTTAAGGCGTATGACATTCGCGGTGAGTTAGGCACTGAGTTAAATGAAGATGTAGCGTACCGTATCGGTCGCGCTTACGGTGTGTGGCTGCACAGCAATACGTCTGGTGATGAGCGTTTGTCGGTTGTGGTGGGTGGTGACATTCGTTTGACATCTGAGTCACTTAAACAGGCCTTGGCAAGTGGCTTGATGGATAGCGATATTGACGTTATTGATCTTGGCATGACAGGCACGGAAGAGATTTACTTTGCGACTTTCCACTTGGGTGTTGCGGGTGGTGTTGAGGTGACGGCAAGTCATAACCCGATGAACTATAACGGGATGAAGTTAGTACGTGAGGGTGCACGACCTGTGAGTGGTGACACGGGGCTGAAAGAGATCCAGCACGCAGCTGAGCTAAATGAGTTTCCTGACGTGACAGCACGTGGGTCACTGACTAAGCAGTCATGCTTGGCGAGTTATGTTGAGCACCTAATGACATATATCACGCCTTCCAATATTGCACCGCTAAAGTTGGTGGTTAACTCAGGTAATGGTGCCGCAGGTCATGTGGTTGATGCCTTGGCAGCGGCGTTTGATCGTTTGCAAATACCAGTGAGCTTTATCAGGATTCACCATGAGCCAGACGGTAATTTCCCCAATGGTATTCCTAATCCTTTGTTGCAAGAGTGCAGAGAGGATACGCGTCGTGCAGTGATCGAGCATGGTGCGGACATGGGGATAGCGTGGGATGGTGACTTTGACCGTTGCTTCTTGTTTGATGAAACAGGGGCGTTTGTTGAGGGTTATTACATTGTTGGTTTGTTGGCGGAGGCGTTTTTGCAAAAGCAGCCTGGCGCTAACATTATTCATGATCCACGACTGACTTGGAATACGATTGATATCGTTGAAGCAAGTGGCGGTACTGCGGTGTTGTGTAAGACAGGTCATGCCTTTATCAAAGAGCGTATGCGCGCTGAAGATGCGGTTTATGGGGGGGAGATGAGTGCTCATCATTACTTCCGAGACTTCGCTTACTGTGACAGTGGCATGATTCCTTGGTTACTGGTGGCTGAGCTGATATGTGTAAAGCAGCAACCGTTATCAGCGTTAGTGAATGAGCGTATCAGTGCTTATCCATCTCCGGGTGAAATTAACTTCCGCTTAACGGATGCACAGTCTACAATTGACGCAGTTCGTAAGTACTATGAGCCATTAGCTATCAGCTTTGATACGACCGATGGGATTAGTTTTGAGTTTGACCAGTGGCGTTTTAATTTACGCTCGTCTAACACTGAGCCTGTTGTGCGTTTGAACTTAGAAACGCGCGGCGATAGTGCGCTGATGGCGTCAAAGCTTGCTGAGATTAGTCAGTTTTTAGAGGCGTGATTCTTATTTTTTAACGTCTAAAGCGGGATGGTTATCTCGTTTTCTTGGACGATAAATTAGATAACAATATTTAGGTTTGGCTTTTCTATGAAAAAAATTCTTTTAGTGTGCCTTTGCTACTCACTATTGACTGCTTGTATGCCTGTCAAAAGTAATAGCGAAAAAAGTAGTCCGAGTTATCGAGATGTGCCAAGTGTGAGCGCTGCTCGGGCTGCAACTATTAAATACCCACCATTGATTGGGAAGGGTATAGGAGAAAGTGCCGAGTATAAAATTGGTTTCTTTGATTTGCTGGATATTAAAGTATTTGATGCGGATGAGCTGACGTTAACAACAAGGGTAGATGCTCGAGGTTATATCAGTATGCCTTTGCTGGGTAGTGTGTTATCCGCTGGTTTGTCTTCGCGACAATTAGAGCACCGCTTAGAAGGTATGCTTCGTAAAGATTTGCTTCAAAATCCTAAGGTAACGGTGTTTGTTGTAGAGCACACTGCTCAGAGGGTGACCATTGAGGGTGAAGTTAAAAGACCGGGCGTATTTCCAATTAAGGGAAATGTGACAGTGCTTCAGGCCGTGGCAACAGCAGGTGGCTTGGCAGAGTTTGCGGTGGCTGACTCTGTCGTGCTTTTCCGAAAGAGCAACTCAGGTGTGAGGGGTTATTCGGTTAATCTGAGCGCGATTAGAAATGGTCAGCAGGGTGACCCTTTAGTTAAAAATGAGGACCGTATCGTTGTTAGCCGATTAGAGCAGCGTGTGACGCTTGAGGGAGAGGTCGTTAGGCCGAGTGTCTACCCTTATAAAGATAAAATGACGGTGTTGCAGGCAATTGCATTAGGCGGTGGTCTTACTGGGCTTGCTGCGCCAGAAAAGATTATTTTGTTTAGACGGAGTAATGGTGAAGAGCGGTTATACCATGTTGACTTATCTGCTATCCGTGCAGGTAAAAGTGTTGATCCTTATATTGCTCACGATGATCGTATTGTTGTCCATCGCTCTAATAGTCGTTACTGGTTGAAAGAAGCTTCAACTGTTTTGGCACCGCTTAGTTTGCTTAATGGCTTGCTTTAAATCTAGATATATTTCTCTTTAATGGATTGTTTGAATGGATAACCAACATCTTGTCATTAACAATGGTAATGACGGTAAGCAGCTGTATATGTCTTCAGAGTTGCCTCAGCATGTAATGCCAACGCCTTCTGAGGGTGATCGTGACGATGAAATTGACCTTAAGGAGTTGTTCATTGTTTTAAGAAAGCGCCTTTGGTTGATTATCCTTGTGGCGTTTCTAGTATTTGCGGCGTGTTTTGTTTTTACGTTAGGCATTGAGCCAACGTATAGAGCGTCAGCAAAAATCCAGATTGAATCGGAAGATAGCGGACAGGTATTGAGTTTTGATGTGGCACTTGGAGAAAGTGGCAATGATGAATTTTACCAAACACAGTACGAATTATTAAAGAGTTACACGCTAGCTAGCAAGGTTATTGATGACCTAGGGTTAGAGGAGTACTTCAGCTCAGGTTTAACGAGTGGTGGTGGGCTATTGGATAGGGTTGTAAAAGTCTCTAAAGCGACTCTGTATGGCGAGGAAAAAGCTGCGGGGTTTCCGCTGGGAGAGTATCCAGCAGAGGAGCGTTTTATCTCTGGCTTGACGATTGCGCCTGTTAAGAAGTCTCAAATCGTAAAGGTGAGCTACGATAGTTCAGACCCTGAACTGTCGAAGAATATTGTTAATTCTATTTCTAAGCACTTTATTGAAATGACGTTAGCTAGGCGTTTTGATGCTGCGAAGGATGCGCAGAAGTTTTTGGACATAAAAGTGACTCAAGCGGCTAGTGACTTGGAGTTGTTGGAGCAAACTCTGATTGATTATGCGAAAAAGGAATCTATTGTTCAGATCGATGGTGAGAGCTCTCAGAGTTTAAGTGCCCAAAAAACTGCAGAGTTGAGTGCTGCACTGACAATAGCTCAGGGTGAGCGAATTGAGGCTGAGGCGCGTTATCGTGAGCTTAGCTCTTCTCAAGGGGTGGTAAGAGCGCTTGAAAGCCCTGCTTTGCAGTCGTTAAAGCAGACGGTTGTTGAGTTGCAAGGGGAGTATCAAAAAAACTTACAAAAGTATAAGTCAGGCTACCCATTAATGATCAGTATGCGGAAGCAAATTTATCAATTCCAACAACAAATAGAGACTGAGACTGCGGCCATTAAAAGAGCGACAAGAGGTTCTTTGCAGGCTGTTTATTTAGCCGCTAAAGAGAAAGAGGCGAATTTAAAGTCTTCGTTAGGTCAGCAAAAAGATTTGTTACTGACTGAGCGTGATAAAGGAATTGAGTACGGAAGCTTGTTAAGACAGGTCAGTATTAAGAGAAAAGTATATGAAGGATTGTTGCTACGTGCGACCGAGGTATCGATAGCGGCTGGGATAGGTACAAATAATATATCTGTAGTTGATTCCGCCATTTTGCCATACAAGGCTCAGTCACCAAATTTAAAAATGAACTTCGCTTTAGGCGGGGTTTTAGGCTTGATGTTAGGGGTGGTTATTGCCTTTTTACTTGAGTTTATGAGTAATGGGATTAAGTCTAGTGAGGAGCTTAAGAAGGCTCTGGGGTTGCCATTACTTGGTATTATTCCTATGGTTAAGGGGAAAGCGGGGAGTCACTTCTTAGCAACATTTGATCATCCATCATCGGGTAGTGCTGAAGCTTTCCGTGCGGTACGAACAAACCTACTCTTTTCTAGTGCTGATGGTGTTCCTGAAGTCATTGCTGTGACAAGTTCTATTCCTTCAGAGGGTAAGTCTAGTAGCTGCATGAATATTGCGACTGCTTTTGCTCATGCGGGTAGCCGTGTTTTATTGGTTGATGCTGATATGAGAAAGCCGGTAGTTCATAAACAATTGAAGTTAGATAACTCTCTAGGTTTGAGTAGCTTCTTGTCTCATCAGGTTGAAATTGAAGATGTTCTTCAAAAAACGCTTGTTGATGGCGTTTTTGCTATTACATCTGGGCCGATACCGCCAAACCCATCCGAGTTGTTATCAAGTAAGCGTTTGGAGAGTATTTTTGATTTAGCCCCTGATCGTTTCGATATCATAATTGTTGATTCTCCACCTGTTATTGGCTTAGCAGATGCTTTGGTGATTTCAAACCGAGCGAAAGCGACTGTGCTCGTTTCTGCGTTTGATGCTGCTGATAAAAGAGCGATTCAAATAACTTTGGAGAAGTTGAAGCAGGCAAGGTCGAACTTATTAGGTGTTCTGTTCACCAAAGTTAAAGATGGCTATGGCTATTCATCGTACTACGGTGATGTTTACCAATACGAATATGGCGAGAATAATAAAAAATTGGCCGGATAGTGTTTTTAGGTTTTTAACTATTTTCCTTAAATAAATAGTTTCTTAATTGTTAATTAACTTCAGTTTCTCTAAGTGGTTTATTTTTAATAGTGGCTGCTCTCCACTTGTGTCTGTCTATTGAGAAAAATCGTTTATTTCTTGGTGGTTTGTTTTTTTGGTGAGTTGAAATAGGTTTTTTAGCTTGTTATTTATGTTTGTTGTATCAATAATAAATATTATCAGTCCCGTTATGTACTTTGCGTTTTGGTCGGAGTTATAATTATTCTCGTAGGGTGATTTTATTGTGTGTTCTTATAAGTCCGTAATTAATAAAGGTGTATGAGGTTTAAAATGAAATTTAATAAATTAGGTTTTTTCTTAGCGGGTTCTATCCTGTTGGGGGGATGTAGTAGTAGTAATGATCCTGAAGAAATTCAGCAGGCTGTATTGCAAGTCACCCCTGATGAGATAGCTTCAACGGTATCTCTTAGGTTGCAAGATGAGACTGGGGCAGGTGTAGCAGGAGTAATAGTATCCGTTGATGATCGTGACTTAGGTCTTATTGATGATGCTAGTGCTGAATTGACAACGAATGAATTTGGCTTCGTCTCTATTGTGTTAGCGGATGGTGTTAGCTCGGGTAGTTTACTCGTTACAGTAGATGACCCAGGCTTCGTTGAAGTAGCTCAAGAAGTCATTCTTGGTGAAGAAGCTGATGTCGAAGAGTTGTTAACACTTACCGCTTTACCAGAAGCTGGAGAGACAGCTGCTATCGTTGAGGTTAATGATGAAGGTGAAACTGAAGAAGTTATTTCATTAGCCACTGAGCAGCCCTTTGTAGAGGAAGTTGTTGAAGTTGTTGATGATGAAGGTATTGCCGTATCAGTCCAAGGTAGTGTGTCTCGAATTGAAGAGACGACGGCAGATGAAGGTGAAGAAAGCACAGTGGTCGCTGAGATTTTGGTTCCTGAGTTGGTTGAGTTAAAGACAGAGGACGGAGAGCCCTCTGTTGGTGAGATTACTGTAACCGCCGCAGTCTATCAAAACTCTTCAGATGTAGCTTTGGACGCTTTTCCAGGTGGTCTTGAAGCTGGCGATAGCCTAGAGAACGAGTCTGAGGCACCTGAGGTTATCGTTTCTGATGATGCTCAAGAGTCAGATACAACAGGCTTTATTTCTGCTGGCTTTGTATCACTTGAAGTAACTGATTCTGAGGGTAAGGATATTACTCAGTTCGATGGCTCAACAGGGGTGGATATAGATGGTGACGGGGTTGAAGAGCAAGGCTTGCTGCTTACTTCCTTAGTATCTAAAGAAACAATAAACCCAAATACTAACGAACTGGTTGCTATTGGCGATTCAATTCCTGTGTGGAGCTATGATGAAGAGACGGCAAAATGGACCTATGACGGTGAGGCTAATGTTTTTGAAGAGGCAGATAGTGATAACCTGAGAGCAAGATTTGCTGTAACTCACCTTAGTTATTGGAGCTTAGCATTTCGTGTTCCATACTGCTTTGGCATAAATGTTGTTGTATTTAGGACGCCAGACGGTGCTGTTGATCGCCGCCAATTGTCTGTAAATACAAGGTTAGATGCGGGTTATTCACGTACTACAAGGGTTAACGGTGATGGCTTTTTATTAAGCATTAGATCTCCGCGAGAGAATGTGAAAATGACAGTATATGACCGAGCATCAGGGGAAGATATTGATATTCTTACTGTTAACGGTAACGAATATAGTCCTGAAGTGGGGTATAACTTTTGTCCAACTGATTTTGAGCTTCTAAAAAATGTTGTTCTCGAAGCCGCCCCCGTTACGGTTGATGTAAATGTTCAGGTTGAAACATCATGTCGTGATGAGTCATTAGATGAATTTCAAGCACCTCAGGCAGTAGCTAATTCAACGGTGTATCTACTTGATGAGGCTGGTCAGAGTGTAGTTTCATCGAGTCAGTCTGATACCGATGGCTTGTTGACATTTTCTGGTTTGGATGAAAACACGGCTTACAATATCTTTGCATCAGATAGTGTGACGTTTGGCCCACCGGTAGTTATACCATTTACACCAGGTACCGCATCTGATCCTCTTGTTGTTGACTTTGAGCAAGAATGTGTAGTCACCACTGGTAGTGTTGGTGGTAACTAATGCCAATTAGTTTGGTATAAAAAATAAAGGCAGCTCTGGAAACAGAGTTGCCTTTTTTGGTTGTAAAAAGATAACTTTCGAGGGATTTGGAAGATGAGTTTTAAATATTTGAGTTCACTAACTCTAGGGATGATGGTGCTGAGTAGCGATGTTCTCTTGGCCGATGATGTAACTTATACGGGCGCAACTGGTACCCTGTTTTTACCAAATGCTAATACCTTGGAGCAAGGGCGATTTGCTTATCAGTACAATAACTTCGGTGAAGAATTTTATAAAGATCAGTACAGTGAAACCTTTAATCACGTTATGACGATAGGGTTAACGCCTTTTTTAGAAATAGGGGGGCGTTTAACCGAATATTATAATCCTGGTCAGGTCCAAGATAACGGTATTAATGCAGGACGAAGAGATTTGTCCGCTAATGTTAAGGTGAAGTTACCTAAGCTTGGTTATGGTCTGCCAGATTTTGCCATAGGGGCGAATGACATTGCGGGTCAAGCTGTTCATTTTCGTAGTCAATATATTGTGGGTACGAAAGAGCTAGGAAAAGGTGTCTTTTCCATAGGTTATGGTGCTGGGGATAATCCTGAGTTAGAAGGTGCTTTTGCAAGTGCAAAGTATGATGTAACCAATAGTTTTAGCGTTATGGCAGAGTACGCGTCAGATAAGTATAACCTTGGTGCAAAGTATGATTTTAGCCAGTTATTGAAGTTACCCGTGGCTTTCACTGCAAGTATGCCTTTTGGTTCAGAAAACGATGACCATGACGAGTTAGTAGTTGGATTGTCTGTGTCGAAGTCTATAACAGCAGATAAGCGAAATAATGAAATTTCTAATAAAACCCCATTATCTTTTGACAGTAAAGGTGATGATTTTAGTTCATTGCTGGCAACGCTTAAGTCTTATGGTTTAGAGAGGATTTCATTGGGTAAAACTGCTAATGGTGAGTTAGTGATTGCCTATGAAAATAAAGTTTATAATCATAGTTATTTAGATGGTATGGCCTTGGTTGCTGGAGCGGCGCTTAGGTATGTTAAGCACGATACAATGATTAATTTGGTTGTACTCGATAATCAGCTTGCGAAGCTTGCAGTGCGATTTCCATTGGTGACGCTTAAGGATTATTTTGTTAAAAATGATCTAAAGAGCAGGGCGCGGTTTACAGATCGGTTACGGGTTTGGTACCCAACGCAGGCATTTTTATCGCCTAAGCGCGTTCAGTGGCTTGAGGGTATGGCTTCAAAAAATAAAACTTGGTTTGATATAAGCATTCAACCTAAGGTGAAGACTGTTATAGGTCATGAGTGGTCTGAGGGTGAATACTCATTGGCTGCAAGAGCTGATCTTGATGTGCCTTTGTGGCGTGGTGCTAGTTTGCATGTTGCAGGCTCTGCTCCAGTTTCAAATAGTACTCTGTTTGATGATGGGCGTGTCTTTGCCCAGTCGCGCCAACAGTCAGGTTTAAATGAAGCTTTGATTCAGCAGGTGATTAAACCTTCAAGTACTTCTGTTGTTGCTGGTAGTGCAGGAGTATTGGAAGTACAAAACGATATGTACTATACCTTGCAATCAGAAGCTAGTTTGACGTCAAGTTCAGGAAATTCGGGGATATATGCCAAAGCCGCTACTTTTGAATCAAAGGATGATAGTGACTCTGATTTAATTAATGTGGGTTTGGTTTCTGTGAGACAGGATTTTCCGAAGTATGCGGCGAGTGTAGAGCTTGGTTATGGTAAGTTCTTTGAAGAAGATACCGGAATTAGGTTAGACCTTACTCGACAATTTGGTGCCGCAGATGTTTCTAGCTACGTTAAATATCTTGATACAGATAATATTGAGGCAGGGCTTCAACTTACCCTACCTTTGACACCGAGAAAAGACTTCAAACGTGGGGCTTTACTCGTAAGAGGTAATGAGCACTGGTCTTATAGTCAAGGTTCAACTATTAAAGACCCTTTAGTGAGTGGCGGTAACCCTATTCGTTTAAATAAGCTTCAGAACCCAGCATCTCATAAAAATCTCAAAGATGATTTTTATGAGAATCAACGTTTAAGTCCTGCTTACTTAAAAGCAAATGTTCATAGGCTACGCGAAGCTTATGTTAATCTGAATGGCAGACGATAATTTTTTGTAAGAGTCATATGTTTCTAGACATTACTTTAGATTTTCTACTGGAGTTATAGAGGGCCTTTTTGTGTGATGGAAGGTTCTCTATACTATCTGACACAAAGCCACGTTCTTTAAACCAATCTATTGATTGTGTGGTAAGGCATATTAGCTTTTTAACGTTTGCTTTTTTAGCCAGTGCTATAATATGGCTGACTAGTTTTATTCCTCTTTGTCCTGATCTGTAATCCTTGTGTATTGCTAAACAAGCTAACTCTGCGGACCTGTTTTCTTCAATGATGTATAGCGCTGCGCAGCCGATTACTTTCCCATCACGCTCAATAATGCTGAAGTTTGCAATATCAAGCTCTACTTGTTCCCTTGATCGTTTGGTTAAAATACCTTGATCTTCTAGTGGCCGAATCAGGTCCAAAATTCCTTGTACATCATCGATACTAGCTTCTCTTGGCTCGTCATACTGACTGTTGTCAATCATGGTGCCAGTACCATCGCGGGTATATAGCTCAAGCAGTAACCCGCCATCTGTATCAGCTGCGATCAAATGGGCGCGCTCAACACCATTGCGCATGGCGTGGCTGATTTCTTGGAACATCTGTTCATTAGAGGTGCTTTTGATTTCATCCAGCTTCTTTAGATTTAGCTCTTCGGGTAGTTCAGGCAAGTTTGTTTTGTCGTGAATGAAAATAAGCTTGTCCGCTTTAAGCTTGCTGGCAGTAAAGCCCGCGACTTCTTCAAACCGTAAGTTATAAATTTGTCCCGTAGGGGAATAGCCCAATGGCGAGAGTAATACGATATTGCCGTTTTCCAGTAATTGCTCAAGTTGTAGCTCGTTAACTTTACGTACTTTTCCAGTATGCAGATGGTCAAAGCCATCAATAACACCAACCGGTTTTGCGGTTAAGAAGTTCCCAGAGATAATACCTAGGCTGTTGTTAACAATAGGTGGTCGGTTTAATGCTCGGTTTAGATGGTTTTCAATTTCGAGCCTTGCCGCACCAATCGCAGCCTTGGATAGCTCAAGTGTCTTGTCGTCGGTAATCCGCAAGCCGTTGTGAATGATACCTTGGTGTTTATGAGCAGTTAGCTGTGCCTCAATCTGTGCGCGTGCACCGTGAACGAGAATGATGCGAGCCCCAAGTGTTGACAGTAGGGCTACATCACTAAGCAGCTTACGAATCGCGTCATGTTGTAAAATGCTGCCCGAAATGGCGATAACGAACGTTTTTCCCCGATGCATGTGAATGTAGGGAGCGGCTTCCCGAAAGAAACCAACTAAGCTGCTGTGATTGAATGACATGTTTGGTTCGACTATGTTGTAAGTGGTGAGTAGCCCTAAAAGCCATCAAATGCGCTAGGGATCCAATTAATTTCATTATCACCCTCGATGGCGACAACGTCAAAACGCATACAACTCTTTGGCGCATACTTTTGATGGTAAAAAAGTGCAGTACGAATGATCTTTCGTTGCTTACTTCGGGTAACGCTCGCTGCCGCCCCTCCAAAGTCTTTATTCCGTCTAAATCGCACTTCTATAAATACTAAGCTTTCACCCTGCTGCATAATGAGATCAATCTCGCCCATGCGGCAGCTAAAGTTCTGGGTGATCAGCGTGAGTCCTTGTGCTTGTAAGTATTCACACGCTCGCTGCTCTTGTGACTCGCCTTTAAGTTGGCGAGTGGTCGCAGCGGCAGTGGTTTTTGGTGTATATTGCTGCTCGTTCATGGGTGTACGTCGTTTATTTTTATAGTGTTAAATACCTTAGCATGTGACGCTACGCCAGACACTTTTGACAGGAAATATGGTATGCAAATCGAAGCCGGCACTTTATATATAGTAGCGACTCCTATCGGTAACTTGGGTGATATGACGCATCGTGCAATAGAAGTATTGTCTGGTGTAGATAAAGTGTGCGCTGAGGATACGCGTAATAGCCGACGCTTATTAACTCATTTTGGTATTCAGCAAACGCTTGTGGCGATACATGACCATAATGAGCGAGATAAGCTTGGCCAGTTGACAGAGTGGTTGAAAGCGGGTGAGAGCTTGGCCCTTATAAGTGATGCCGGTACGCCATTAATTAGTGACCCTGGTTATCATCTTGTGCAGCATCTGCGTAAAGAGGGTGTCAAAGTTGTCCCAATCCCAGGTGCAAGCGCCATTATCGCGGCTTTGTCAGTTGCTGGCTTGGCGACTGACCGTTTTGTCTTTGAAGGTTTCTTGCCTGCTAAGACGGTTGGTCGTAAGCAGATGTATCAAAAGGCGACGCAGCAAACGTGTACTCAAGTTTATTACGAGTCAAGTCATCGCATAGTGGCGAGTGTGCGTGACTTGATCGATATTATTGAGCTAGATCGGCAGGTTGTAGTGTGTCGTGAACTAACAAAGTTGTTTGAACAGTCATTCGCGGGAACCGCTACAGAGTTACTAGATTGGTTAGAATCTGACTCAAATCATCAAAAAGGTGAGTTTGTGTTGATGATTCAGGGCGCGCTCCCCACCGAAGAAACATCGGGCATGGCATTGGAGCCGTTATTGAAGCTGTTGATGGCTGAGCTATCAGTCAAGCAAAGTGCTGGTTTAGCGTCCAAAATCACCGGTGAAAACAAAAACGCCTGTTATAAAAAGGCAATGGCGCTGAAAGAGCTATGATGCATCAGTCTTCTTTGTTAGTATCCCGCGTCGAGTTGGCCAGACAATCGCGCAATTTAGGTTTCAGCCTAGATTGGGAGGAAAGTCCGGGCTCCATAGGGTAGGACGCCAGATAACTTCTGGGCAGCGTGAGCTGACGGCAAGTGCAGCAGAGAGAAGACCGCCACGTAAGTGGTAAGGGTGAAAGGGTGCGGTAAGAGCGCACCGCACAGCTGGCAACAGTTTGTGGCAAGGTAAACCCCGTCCGGAGCAAGACCAAATAGGGGTACTATGGCGCGACCCGCGTTGTACCCGGGTAGGTTGCTTGAAGTATGCGGCGACGTATACTCAGATGAATGATTGTCCAAGACAGAACCCGGCTTATCGGCTAACTCGACTTACTTCTTTTGAAATGGCGACTTTTTGTTCTAAAAAGTCGCCATTTTTATATAAATCAATAGTTTAGCTGTTTAGCGTAATGTGCGTCCTTAAATAGCCCCAACACTATTATGTTTATTAAAAACAATCTCATTTTCATTCAGTTTTCTTGTCTCTTTTTTCCCCTAAGTATTTGTCTTTTATAGATGTTTTTTAGAAAAACAGTGTTGACCTGTGGGGCTTAGGTAGCTATATTGGCAAAAAGTGGAGTTATGTGGGGAATTGTGGTTTTCCTCTACTTGAAACTCCCGCTGAATCGGAAAACAACACAATGTTTCGTGGAATATCCAATCTCAATGTTGATACGAAAGGGCGCATCGCGATCCCTTCGCGTTACCGTGAGTCGATTCAGTCAAGTTCAACAGGCCAAATGATTGTAACAGTGGATCACACAGATCGCTGCTTACTGATTTATGCCATGGATGAATGGGAAAACGTTGAGCGAAAGCTTATGCGTTTACCGAACAGCAACAGAAGAGTACGAAACATGCAGCGTCTGGTGTTGGGTCATGCTTCTGAGGTTGAGTTAGACACGCAAGGACGAATTCGGTTGTCTGCTCCCTTACGGGAATACGCTGGTGTTGATAAGCCAGTGGTATTAGTTGGACAAGCTAATAAATTTGAATTGTGGAGTGAGGAAACATGGTTGTCGCAACGAGACATATGGCTTACTGAAGCTCAAGAAGATTCTGACGACGATAACGTTTTGGATCAATTCTCACTTTAAAGCAGGAAATAGGTTACATGGCTGATGACTTTCAACATGTGACGGTGTTGCTAGATGCAGCCGTCGACGCACTATCAGTAAAGCCTGATGGGATTTACATCGATGGTACGTTTGGCCGGGGCGGGCACACACGAAAAATTATTGAGCAATTAGGAGCAGAGGGGCGCTTGCTAGTTGTAGATAAAGACCCGCAGGCTATAGCAGTTGCAAAAGAATTATACGGCGATGATCCACGAGTAAGTATTTACCATGGTTCGTTTGCGGAGTTTGATCAGGCGCTAGCAGATGCAGGGTGGCCACAGGAGGTGGACGGTGTGTTGTTGGATTTAGGTGTTTCATCACCACAGATTGATGATGGAACGCGTGGTTTTAGTTTTCAACGTGATGGTGCGTTGGATATGCGAATGAATCCTGAGCAAGGTATGTCAGCTGCAGAGTGGTTAGCGACGGCGAAAGACACGGAAATTATGGATGTGTTGTGGAAGTACGGGGATGAACGTTTTGCTCGCCGTATTGTTCGACAGATTATTGAAACTCGCGAGACAGAACCGTTAGTAACAACTATGCAACTGGCTAAGTTAATCGCTGGTGCGGTACCTCGTAAATTTCATGGGAAAAAGAATCCAGCAACAAAAAGCTTTCAGGCGATTAGAATTTTCATTAATCAAGAGTTAGCGGATTTGGAGAAGTGTTTAGAAGACGGTGCTAAAGCGTTGGTAATGAATGGTCGCATGGTTGTTATAAGTTTTCATTCTTTAGAAGACCGAATGGTTAAACGTTACTTCAAGGCACAGTCAACGCCAAAGCCAGTTCCGAGAGGGCTGCCAATTCTAGAAAGTGATATCGAGCTACCATTTCGTACGATAGGAAAAGCAATAAAGCCGAGCACGGATGAAGTATCAGAGAATATCCGGTCACGTAGTTCGGTAATGAGAATTTTAGAGAGGAAGGCATGAGGCATTGGAAACTGTATGTGTTATTGGGTTTGTATGTAGGCGTGATGTTTACAGCTATTCAAGTGGTTACTCAGCGTAACTACACACGTACATTATTCGTTGAGTCTCAAGAGTCGCAACAACAGCGTAACGTTTTGACTGCTGAATGGAGTCAGTTGAAGTTACAGCAAGGTACTGATTTAAATGAGGTGCGTGTGGAAGCACAGGCGCGTCGTGAACTAGGAATGCACATCCCTCGTGCAGTAGATATAAGGATTATTAAAGAGTGACTCGTCGCGCTAAACATACAGCACTAGCTTCGCCCGTTTATAGGGGGAGGCGTTTGGCTTTGTTGCTATTTTTGCTCGCCGGTATGGTCGTGCTGCTGTTTCGTGCCGGTTATATAGAGATTTTCCAGCAGGAGTGGTTGCAGGTTCAAGCGGATAAGCGCCAGATGCGTACCATGCGAATCCCTCCTTATCGCGGCATGATTGTTGACCGCAATAATGAAGCGTTGGCAATTAGCTCACCTGTTGAGTCTATTTGGTGTGACCCTGTTAAATTCTTCGGTGCACGCGCGGCTTTAGTGAAATTATCTAAAAGTGATGACGCAGAAGAAGCGGCAGAAGCACAGGATGACCTGGACAACTTAGATGTAAACCTTATTAGACTTGAAGAGCTTCTAGATATGAAGTCTGGCGAGTTGAATAAGCTGTTAACAACGAACAAGCGTAAACGATTTCTTTACCTAGCAAGACAGTCTGCGCCTGCTTTGGGTCGAGATGTTGATGAGTTGAAACTTCCTGCTGTTGGTTCTAAATCAGAATATCGACGCTTTTACCCTATGGCTGAGTCAATCGGTCATGTTGTTGGTTTTACCAATATCGACGACAGTGGTGTTGAAGGTGTGGAGCTTGCAAAAAATGAATTGCTGGCGGGTAAGTCTGGCGAGAAGAAAGTTATTCAAGATGGCGCGGGTCGTCTGATTGAGGATATTGAGCAGGTTGAACGTATGGTTCCTGGGCAAGATGTTCAGTTGAGCATCGATCGCCGTATTCAATATCAAGCGTACAAAGTATTAAAAGAACAGGTTCACCAGTTGAGTGCTAAAGCAGGCTCTGTGGTTGTGTTGGATGCGAAGACGGGTGAGGTGTTAGCAATGGCTAACATGCCAGGCTTTAATCCAAACGCACGTGGCTCTCTAAAGGCTGAGAATTATCGTAACCGTGCGTTGATGGATGCGTATGAGCCAGGTTCAACGATTAAGCCTTTAACTATTGCCGCGGCTTTGGAAGCACGTGTCATTGGCCCTAATGTGTCGATTGATACCTCACCGGGTACGATTAAATTAGGTAAGGTAACGGTTAAAGATCCTCGTAACTTCGGCACGTTGACACTAGATATGGTGTTGGCTAAGTCTAGTAACGTTGGCGCAAGTAAGATCGCGTTGTTGATGGAAGCGAAAGAACATTGGAAGTTTTTAAACCGTGTTGGTTTTGGTATGCGACCTAACTCGGGTGCGCCATCTGAAACTAATGGTGGCTTAAGTTATTACGATAGTTGGGGCGAGGTTGACCGTGCTTCACATGGTTACGGTTACGGCGTTTCAATTAGTTTGCTGCAGTTGGCTCAGGCTTACACTGTTTTTGCAAATCAGGGTGTGATGTTCCCGTCGACACTGTTTAAGCTTAGTGAACGACCTCAAGGTACTGAGGTGATGAAGGCTGAAAATGCAGATGCAGTACTAAGAATGATGACGGCTGTTGTAAAAGAAGGTGCAACAGGGCGTCGTGCAATGATCGAAGGCTATACGGTTGCCGGTAAAACAGGAACAGCCTACAAGTACATTAATAAAAAATACCGTACAGACCGTCGAGTAGTGAGCTTTATTGGTCTTGCACCTGCAAGCAATCCTCGTTTGATCGTTGCAGTAACCGTTGATGAACCAAGAGTTGAAAGAGCTACGGGTGGCCGTTTGGTTGCGCCGATGTTCTCAAAAATTATGTCTAGCAGTTTGCGTATTTTGGATATCCCACCGGATAATTTAAGTAAAGAGCAAATTGCTGTCAGTGTTAAAAAGGGAGCATCTTGATGAGTTGCTCTCTAAGTTACTTACTAGAAGGTGTTAGTGGTGTGTCGTCTAGTGTTGATGAAACTCAGGTTACGTCAATGGCATTAGATAGCCGAAAAGTAACAGTAGGTTGTTTGTTTGTAGCTTTGCAAGGTACACAGCAGCACGGTTTAAGTTACGCACTAAAGGCACAAAGCTTAGGTGCAGTAGCGATAATTTGGGAGTTTAACGAGTTTGTTGAAGTGCCTGAGTTAACGATTCCGGTGATTGCGATAAAAGATTTACCAGCAAGCCTAGGCGGAATTGCAGCCCGTCTTTATGACTATCCGAGTCAGCAACTGCAGATTGTCGGAATAACAGGGACCGATGGAAAAACCTCTGTAAGCCACTTTTTAGCACAAGCAATGAATGCTTGTGGTGGGTCGTGTGCTGTGATAGGAACGCTAGGGATTGGTAACCCCAACGCTTTAGAAAAAGCGACGCATACCACTCCTGATGTTATTACTGTTCATGAAAGTCTCCAACGCCTCAGTAAGCGAGGGAGTCGCTGTGTGGCGATGGAGGTCTCTTCACATGCTCTTGACCAGCAACGCGTAGCGGGTGTTGGTTTTGATGTGGCTGTGTTGACAAATTTAACCCGTGATCATCTTGATTATCATGGGACGGTCGAAGCGTATGCGGATGCCAAGGCAAAACTATTTTTAGAGCACTCACCAAAGTCTGCGGTCGTTAACTTAAACGATGCGTTTGGTGTGAAGCTAGCGGCTGAATTGGTTGGATCTGAGACGAAAGTAATTGGCTACGCAATTGGTCAGCCAAGCGACTTCTCTGAAACAACATTAGTTGCAACGGGTGCGAGTTATGACCATAACGGTTTAAGTGCAAGTATTCATTGGCAAGGTCAGCAGTACTCACTTCGAGTGGGTGTATTAGGTGACTTTAATCTGAGTAATTTGTTGGCGGTAACAGGTGCATTGATCGCACTAGATTACACAGCAGCAGATGCGGTTGCAGCGTTAGAAGCGCTACATACTGTGCCAGGACGTATTGAGAAAGTCACGACTGATCAGTCTCAGGACTTTTTAACCGTGGTTGATTATGCACATACGCCGGGCGCACTAAGCTCTGTGTTAGGTGCGTTACGAGTGCATTGCTCGGGCAAACTAATTTGTGTGTTTGGCTGTGGTGGTGACCGTGATAAGGGCAAGCGTCCTTTGATGGCAGAAGTGGCTGAGTGTTTGGCTGATGTTGTGATTGCAACAGACGATAACCCTCGTTCAGAAGACCCTGAGTCAATTATGGCTGACGTTATTGCAGGTTTTAAACAGCCTGAAAAAGTATTTATTGAGCATGACCGTGAAGCGGCTATTCAACTTGCTGTTGAGCAAGCGCAAGCCGGTGATGTTGTGTTGGTGGCTGGTAAAGGTCATGAGCAAGTGCAGATCATTAATGGTACTGAGTTGCCATTTGATGATCGTGAAAAGATTCGTGATTCATTAAAGGGAGCGATAGCATGACTTGGATGCTTTCTGAAATAGCTGTAATGGCGAATGGCGAGTTACACGGCGAAGATACCTGTATCGACTCTGTTGCGACTGACTCACGGACTGTTGGGCAAGATCAGTTATTTATTGCGATAGCCGGTGAGCGTTTTGATGCACATGACTTCGTTGAAGGTCTTGCAGGTAAAGCAGGCGCGGCACTTGTACATAAGAAAATAGACTGTGATTTACCGCAAATCGTTGTGCAGGATACGCGCAAAGGTTTAGCTGATTTCGCAGCCGCTTGGCGTCAGCAGTTCAAAAAGCCTTTAGTAGGTTTGACGGGCAGCAACGGTAAGACGACAGTTAAAGAAATGCTAAGTGAAGTCTTGAGCGTTAAAGGCGAAGTACTAGCGACAATGGGTAACTTAAACAATGACCTAGGCATGCCGCTAACGTTGTTACGACTTCGTGAGCAGCATGACTTTGCTGTGATTGAAATGGGCGCTAACCATTTCGGTGAAATAGAATTTTTAACTCAAATTTCTAAGCCTGATGTGGCTATCCTGAATAATGCAGGGGCATCGCATCTTGAAGGGTTTGGCAGCATTGAAGGTGTATCACGCGCTAAAGCAGAGATATTCCACGGGTTAACAGCGACGGGTGTTGCGGTGATTAATGCCGACGATACTTATGCTGACTTTTGGATGTCATGCAATACAGAGCGACGTGTGATCAGTTTCGGTATCGACAATGCCGCTACAGTACATGGAGAGGTCTCACCAACAGGGACGTTGGTACTTTCTACAGACGATGAGTCTATAGAAATTACATTACGCTTGTTAGGCCTCCACAACGCTCGCAATGCTTTGGCAGCGGCGAGTGCGGCAATAGCCGTTGGTGCGACACTTGCTGAAATTAAGCAAGGGTTGGAAGCAGTTCAACCGGTAAAAGGTCGTTTAGCTTCGGTAAATGGGCAACAGGGTTCGCGCTTAATTAACGATACGTATAACGCAAACCCATCATCAGCAAAGGCAGCGATTGATGTGCTGTCTAGTTTCAGTCAAGGCGAAAGGATATTGGTCTTGGGTGATATGGGCGAACTAGGTGAAAATGCGATTGAGTTACACCAAGAGATTGGTGAGTATGCGCGTGCAAAAAATATTGACCAAGTGTTTTGCTTGGGACAGTACACGGCAGAAACAGCCAAGGCGTTCGGGGAAAATGCACAGTACTTTGCTGAGCTAGAACCGCTCTTGGAAAACTTAAAACAAGAAATGAATAATAATATGACGGTATTGGTGAAAGGATCTCGCAGCATGCGCATGGAGCGAGTGATCGAAGCATTAGAAGTAACGGAAGCAACCCAAGAGGCAGCTATCACATGCTAGTTCTTCTTTTTGGTTGGTTGGCGGAATACTTTAGTTTCTTTGCTGTCTTTCAATACCTTACGTTACGCGGGATTTTAGGTGTCTTAACAGCGCTAAGCCTTAGTCTGACGATGGGCCCATTGATGATTCGTCGTTTGACGGAACTTAAAATTGGTCAAAGCATTCGTGATGATGGCCCACAAACGCATTTGGTTAAAGCGGGCACACCAACGATGGGTGGCGCGTTAATCCTACTAGCGATTGGTGTTTCAACGCTGTTATGGGGTGACCTAAGTAACTACTACATTTGGGTAACACTGTTCGTAACACTAGGCTCTGGTGTGGTTGGTGGTCTAGATGACTACTTAAAGTTGAAGTATCAGAACAGTAAAGGTTTGTCAGCACGTTGGAAGTACCTTGGTCTTTCTCTGATTGCTTTCATTGGTGTCACAGTACTGTATGTACTAGCGCCAACAGAGACAGAGACAACGCTTTATATTCCTGTGTTTAAAGATGCATTTTTTAACATGGGTATTTTCTTCATTCCTTGGGCTTATTTGGTAATTGTTGGCTCTAGTAATGCAGTAAATCTAACAGATGGCTTAGATGGTTTGGCGATTATGCCAACGATCTTGGTTGCAGCAGGTTTGGGTGTTTTTGCTTACTTGAGTGGTAACAGTGTGTTCGCTGGCTACTTAGGCATTCCATACATCGCAGGCGTCGGTGAGATGGTTATCTTTTGCGGCACGATCTTTGGTGCTGGCTTAGGTTTCTTATGGTTTAACACATACCCAGCACAAGTATTTATGGGTGATGTAGGTGCGTTAGCGCTAGGTGCAGGTCTTGGTATTGTTGCCGTGATCGTGCGTCAAGAAGTGGTGCTAGCGATTATGGGTGGTGTTTTTGTAATGGAAGCAGTGTCTGTGATATTGCAGGTGGCTTCATTCAAAATGACAGGAAAACGTATTTTCCGCATGGCACCTATTCATCATCATTTCGAGTTAAAAGGTTGGGCAGAGCCGAAGGTTATTGTTCGTTTCTGGATTATCACGATTGTTCTAGTTTTGGTTGGTTTAGCAACCCTAAAGGTACGTTAAAACATGAAGCAGTTTGAGCAGGTAAATTGGCATACATTGGTACTCGGTCTTGGTAAGACTGGGCTATCGGTTGCGCGTTTTTTATCGGCACAAGGTGTGAGTTTTGCGGTCATGGACTCTCGTGAAACACCACCAAATGTAGATGAGTTACTGAGTGAATTCCCAGAGACGGCATGTTACTTCGGTAGCTTAAACGCTGACGTTATGTGTGCTGCGACTAGAATCATTGCTAGTCCTGGTATTGCTTTGGCGACACCAGAGATTGAAAAGGCGCGCTCTTTAGGGATTGAAGTGATTGGCGATATCGAGCTGTTTGCTCGCGAAGCTAAGAAGCCAATTGTTGCAGTAACAGGGTCAAACGGTAAAACGACAGTTGCTACCTTACTAAGCCTTATGGCGAAACAAGCGAACGTAAAAGCAGGGACTGGTGGAAACATCGGTATGCCAGCACTAGAGTTACTGACGCAAAAAAGCACTGAGTTATATGTATTGGAGTTGTCTAGTTTTCAGCTTGAAACAACGCATAGCTTAAAGTGCAAAGCAGCGAGCATCTTGAATGTTTCTGAAGACCATTTGGATCGCTACTCGGGTCGAATGGATCTTTACGCTGCCGCTAAAGCGAAGATTTATGATCGTTGCCAAAACAAGATTGTTAACCGTGATGATGAGTTAGTCGTGACGTTGGCGAATGATGCTTATGCAATCACATTTGGAGCAGATGCTCCGACTGGAGATAACTACGGTTTAGTTATTACTGATGGCGTCAAGTGGTTAGCTAAAGGCGAGAAAAAATTATTATCGACGGCTGATATGAAAGTTGCCGGTAGTCATAACGAAACAAATGCATTGGCAGCGCTTGCATTGGCAGAAGCGGCAGGTTTGCCACTTAAGCCATGCTTACAAGTATTACGTGCCTTTGCAGGTTTACCGCATCGCACACAGTGGGTTGCAGAAAGTAACGGTATCAACTGGTTTAACGATTCAAAAGGAACCAATGTTGGAGCGACTGTAGCTGCATTACAAGGTCTTCCAAATAAGACAGTTTTAATTGCGGGTGGGCAGGGCAAGGGCGCCGATTTCACGCCGTTAGCTAATGTAGTACAAGATTATGCAAGAGCAGTGGTGCTATTCGGTGAAGATGCAGAGCAGATTGCATTAGCACTGAAAGGCGATATTCCTATTGTTTTTGCAACAGATATGACGTGTGCGGTTAAACAGGCACATCAGTTAGCAAATATCGGTGACAACATTTTACTTTCACCTGCATGCGCAAGTTTTGACATGTTTACTAGTTACGAAAATCGCGGTGATGTCTTTATAGACACGGTGAAGAAGGAACTTCAATGCTAAAGCGTATTCTTGCTGATTTTTACCCTGAGTGGGAGCGCTACGTTGATCGTGCATTGCTGATCAATTTGCTTCTATTGATAGGGTTTGGAACGGTTGTAATGACCTCAGCATCTATCGCTATTGCTGAGAAAAATAATGGTTCGGCATTCTTTTACTTGAATCGTCAAATGGTGTTTTTGGCGCTGGGTTGCCTGTCGGCTTATGTGGTTTACCAGTTCCGTATGACGGTCTGGCAAAGTACTGGCCCCGCTATTTTAATACCGATCTTTCTGATGCTAGTCGCTGTATTGATAGTCGGGAAAGAAGTGAACGGCGCTTCACGTTGGTTAGGTTTTGGCCCTGTATCAATTCAGGTGTCTGAAATCACTAAGGTGAGTGTGATTTTGTACATGGCGGGCTATTTGGTTCGACATGGTAAAGCGCTTGCAGAGTCAAAATCTTATAAGCCATTAATCATCCCCCTAATGGTGGTTGCGATAATCGATACGTTGCTTATCTTAGAGCCTGATTTTGGTAGCGTCATCATGGTAACGGCAACCGGTTTGTCGCTGTTATTTTTGGGTGGTGTAAAGTTACATCGCTTGCTGTTTATTTTTATGATTGCGCTAGTCGCAATGGTGGGAATGGTAATGGCAGGTGGTTATCGTGTGGCGCGAGTGATTGCCTTTTTAAACCCGTGGGAGCATGCACAGGGTAAAGGTTATCAAACTGTTCACTCGTTAATGGGTATTGGTGATGGTGGTTGGTTTGGTGTTGGCTTAGGGGCTAGCGTACAAAAATTATTCTACCTACCAGAAGCACATAATGACTATGTGTTTGCAGTATTAGCAGAAGAGTTTGGCTTCGTTGGTATTTTGGTAACACTGGCGCTATTTGGTTGGTTAGTACAACGCGCATTTGTTATCGGCTTTAATGCAGATAAAGCGAAGCTACACTACGGCGCATATGTTGCTTACGGTATCGGTTTTTGGATTGGTTTTCAGGTGTTATTCCATATCGGTGTAAACCTAGCAATCTTGCCGCCAAAGGGACTTACGCTACCATTCGTGAGCTACGGTGGTAGTAGTTTGCTCAGTATTATGATCGCGATGGGCTTGTTGATGCGAGTGCATCGAGATACACAAATCGCGCTATTCGGCTTGTCTGAGAAAGAGTTAAGCCGTCAGAAACAAAGAAATAAAGCAGCAACGCCACGTAAAGTGCCCGCTAAGAGAGCAAAAACGATGAAAAAGCGTAAATCAACATCAATATTTGGAGGTCTGCTCGGTGGAAAGTAAGCGACCAGTATTGATTACAGCAGGCGGTACAGGTGGACATGTTTACCCTGGACTAGCCGTTGCTCGTGCACTTCAAGAGCAGGGTATTCCTGTGATTTGGATGGGTACGCATAAAGGTTTAGAGGCACGCGTTATCCCAGAAGCGGGTATCGAAATGGCGTGGTTAGACGTTTCAGGTTTACGTGGTAAAGGCGCAGCAGCACTTGTGTTGGCTCCGTTTAAACTGGTTAAAGCGATTTATCAGTCAGTGGGTATTATGCGCAAACACAAGCCAGTCGCCGTATTAGGTATGGGTGGGTTTGTTGCAGGGCCGGGTGGCTTGGTTGCGTCATTGATGGGCATACCTGTCGTGATTCACGAACAAAATGCAATTCCTGGCTTAACAAATCGCTTGTTAAGTAAGTTGAGTCGCAAAGTATTGGAGGGTTTTCCGGGCAGTTTTATCTCGGCAAAAGCTAAGTCGGTGCCTGTGGGTAACCCAGTGCGTAAAGATATTGCTAGCCTACCGACACCAGCAGAGCGAATGAAGGGTCGTGAAGGTTGTTTTAATCTGTTAGTGATTGGTGGCAGTTTAGGTGCTCAAGCGCTTAACGAAACAGTGCCGCAAGCAGTCTCATTATTAGATGAAGCGACTCGTCCTGTGATTCGTCATCAAGCGGGTCGTAACAAAGATGAAATGACGATTGCTGAATATGAAAAATCAGGCGTAACAGGAACGGTTACCCCTTTTATTGAAGATATGGCTGAGGCATACGGTTGGGCTGACTTAATAATTTGTCGCTCAGGTGCATTAACAGTGGCAGAGGTTGCCGTTGCAGGTTTGGCTTCGGTACTTGTGCCATACCCTTATGCGGTAGACGATCATCAAACAGCGAATGGTTTGTATTTATCTGAGAATGGTGCAGCGATTTTGTTACCACAGACAGATTTAACGGCTGCCTCATTAGCAGAGCATCTAACGCGATTATTACAGTCGCCTGAGCGCTTGCTGCAAATGGGCGAAAAAGCCAAAGAATTAGCAAGGCCTGATGCAACAGCAGAAGTTGCAGCAATCGTTGCAGAGCTAGCAAATTACACGTTTAACACTGGAGTTACGGCATGAAGCCAGCGAATGAATTAGCGCGCAGACGCATCAAACAGATCCACTTTGTTGGCATCGGTGGTGCGGGTATGGGTGGCATTGCGGAAGTTATTTCGCATCTTGGCTATCGCGTAACAGGTTCTGATATTGCTCAGGGCCCAATGACTGATCGTTTGAAAGATCTTGGTGTAAAGATTCACATTGGTCATGCCGCTGAAAATGTTCATGGTTCAAATGTAGTCGTAACGTCTTCAGCAGTGAGTGACGATAACCCAGAAGTTATCGAAGCACGCTCGAATGGCATTCCAGTGGTACCGCGCGCAGAAATGTTAGCTGAAATTATGCGTTTCAGTAACGGTATCGCAGTGGCAGGTACGCACGGTAAGACGACAACAACCAGTCTAGTGACTAGTTTGTTAGAGGAAGGTGGGCTTGATCCAACCTTTATTATTGGCGGTCAGCTAAAAAGCGCAGCAAGTAATTCACGCTTAGGAACAGGCGAGTACTTGGTTGCAGAAGCGGATGAGAGTGATGCGTCATTCTTATTGCTTAATCCGATGATCTCGATCGTTACAAATATCGATGCTGATCACTTGGACACTTACGGTGGTGATTTTGAAAAGCTGAAATCAACCTTCGTCGAATTTTTACATCACCTGCCTTTCTACGGCATCGCTGTAATGTGTGTGGATGATGAGCATGTCTGTGAAATTTTGCCAGATGTGTCACGTACGATTGTTAGTTACGGTATTCACTTTGACGCTGATGTTCGCGCAGTGAATGTTCGTTATGACGGACCAAAGAGTTATTTTGATGTTGAGCGCAGAGACAAAGAGACGTTGTCTATTGAGCTAAACATGCCGGGTGAGCACAACGTCCAAAATGCATTGGCAGCGATTGCTGTTGCAGCAGAAGTTGGCGTCAGTGATGAAGCGATTCAAAGTGGCTTGGCGAAATTCCAAGGTGTGGGTCGTCGCTTTTATGTACATGGTGACCTAGCAACAGAGAACGGCAAAGTGATGTTAGTGGATGATTATGGACATCATCCAACTGAGATGGCTGCGACGATGAAAGCGGTGAAAACTGCATGGCCGAATCGCCGCATGGTGGTACTGTTTCAACCGCATCGTTTTACGCGTACTCGTGACCTATTTGAAGACTTTGCAGCGGTGCTTTCAGAGTCAGATGTGTTATTATTGTTGGATGTTTATGCAGCTAGTGAAGAGCCGATTCCAGGGGCAGACGGCCGTTCTCTTTCACGCGCAATACGCAACCGCGGCAAGGTTGATCCAGTCTTTATCGCAGACAATAACGATATCTTAGAAAACTTGAAGCATCAGCTTCAGGATGGTGATGTGTTACTAACATTAGGCGCAGGAAGTGTGGGTGCTATTTCAGCCGCGTTACCTGAGCAGCTATCAATTGAGGCGAGCGAATAATGAGTGATTTTGGCAAAGTTGCAGTAGTAATGGGTGGCTGGAGCGCAGAGCGCGAAGTTTCCCTAAATAGTGGTGCTGAAGTACTTAAAGCATTGGTGTCTGCAGGTGTTGACGCTCATGGCGTTGATGCAGGAAGAGATATAGCAGAAGTACTTAAGGCTGGCGGTTTTGATCGTGTATTCAATATATTACATGGTCGTGGCGGTGAAGATGGTGTACTTCAAGGCGCACTAGAGCTATTACAAATTCCTTATACCGGTTGTGGCGTTATGGCGTCGGCGATCAGTATGGATAAGTTGATGACTAAACGCATTTGGACGGGCTGTGGTTTGAAAACACCTGCTTATGCGATTTTAACTGATGATACCGATTTTGATGCAGTGGTTGCTGAATACGGTTTGCCATTGATGGTTAAGCCTGCTGATGAAGGTTCTAGCGTCGGTATGACGAAAGTGACTAAGGCAGAGCAGCTTCCAGAAGCCTATAAATTAGCAAGTCAGTACAATTGTTCAGTATTTGCTGAGCAATGGGTGACGGGTACTGAGTACACCATCGCGATTGTCGGTGAGCAAGCGTTACCTGTGATTCGTGTTGAAACTGACAGTGCTTTTTATGACTACGAAGCAAAATATAAGTCGGATGACACGCGTTACCTAATACCGTGTGGCTTAGAAGCAGAGGCTGAGAAAGAAATACAAGTATTGGCTAAGCAAGCATTTGACTTACTAGGTGCAACAGGTTGGGGAAGAATCGACCTTATGCAAGACCGATGGGGTCAAGCGTGGTTGATCGAATTGAATACGGCGCCAGGCATGACAAGTCATTCCTTAGTGCCAAAAGCAGCAGCTGCCGTTGGTATTAGTTTTGAGCAACTCGTTGTGAAAATATTAGAGACGACAAGGTAGCATTATGGCCACTCAAGTCACTAAGAAGAAGCGCCCACAAGCTACCCGTCGTAAGACGGTAAAGCAGCCTAATACCAGTGGTGGTATGTCGTGGAAAAAACCAAGCGTATCGGCTCAAGGCCTGAAGCGCTTATCGACGACCTTATTGGTATTGGCGCCAGTGCTACTGATTAGTGCGAGTTATATTTGGTTTAATCGTCCTGAAAATTTGACGATTGAGTCGGTAACGATTGGTAGTTCAGATAGAGTGAATGGCTTGCAGTATTTATCGAAAGACGAGCTTCGCCCTATCGTGCAGCCGTTTGTAGCAACCAATTTGTTTATGTTGGATGCAAAAGGTTTAGAAGAAGAGTTAGAGTTTAACCCGTGGGTTTATTCTGCTTCTTTGACTAAAATGTGGCCAAAAAAATTAGAGGTCACCATATACGAAGAGCGACCAATCGCCTTTTGGGGCGAGGGCAGTATGCTTAATGAATATGGTGAAATCATTGATGCTGAGTTGCCAGATAAAGTAGGACAGTTACCGGTGTTGTTTAGCCCTGAAGATAACGGGCGAATGATGGTTGAGAACTACTTGAAAGTGCAGCAATGGACAAGAGACTTTCCTGTCAAGATTGTTGAGTTTCGTGAGGATGCGCGTGGCTCGTGGCAGTTGAAGTTAGAGAATGGTTTGACGGTAAATATTGGCCGTGAAAAGCAGGAAAAACGCTTACGACGTTTTGTGGTTGGTTACAAACGTGAGTTGGTGGATAGTATTGAGAAAATTCATACCGTAGATTTGCGTTACACCAACGGTTTTGCAGTGAAATGGAAGAGTAACTGGCAGATAAAACAAGAAGCCAGCCGGAAAAAGGGGTAGTACACAGTATGTCACGTGCAGATGGAACAAACATGGTAGTCGCTTTGGACATTGGAACGTCTAAAGTCGTGGCGCTTATTGGTGAAGTAGCCGCTAGCGGTGAAGTTGAAATTATTGGTATCGGTAAGAACCCTGCACACGGCATGAAAAAAGGTGTAGTGGTTAATATTGATTCAACGATTGAGTCAATTAACCGAGCGGTTGAAGAAGCTGAGCTAATGGCTGGTGTGAATATCAACTCTGTTTACGCAGGTATTGCTGGTAGCCACATTAGTAGTTTGAACTCTCACGGTATTGTGGCGATTAAAGACAAAGAAGTGACTGAAGCTGATCTTGAGCGCGTCATGGATGCTGCACGTGCGGTAGCTATTCCTGCTGATCAGCGTATTTTGCACGTACTTCCTCAGGAATACGTGATTGATGATCAAGACGGTATTCGTGATCCAATCGGTATGGCGGGTGTACGTTTAGAAGCACGTGTTCACTTGGTAACAGGTGCACAAAGTGCGGCACAAAACATTATTAAGTGTGTTGAGCGTTGTGGCTTGGATGTTGATGACCTGATCTTAGAGCAGGTTGCTTCAAGCTACGCAGTGCTAGAAGAAGATGAGAAAGAGCTAGGTGTATGTCTAGTTGATATCGGTGGTGGTACTAGTGATATCGCCGTCTTCTTAAATGGCGCGATTCAACATACAGCGGTTATCCCAATTGCGGGCGACCAAGTTACAAATGACATCGCAGTTGCAGTCCGTACGCCGACGCAATTTGCAGAGCAATTAAAAATTCAACATGGCAGCGCATTGCGCCAGTTGATTACTGATGAAGAAATTATAGAGGTGCCGGGTGTGGGTGAGAGAGAGCCGAGAACGCTTTCCACCCAAACACTGGCATCGGTGATTGAACCTCGTTATGAAGAGCTGTTTTCACTGATCTTGGCAGAGTTACGTCGCAGTGGTTATGCCGAACGTATTGGTGGCGGTATCGTTTTAACAGGTGGATCATCTAAAATTAGAGGTGCGGTAGAGCTTGCGGAAGAAATATTCCACATGCCTGTTCGCCTAGGATCTCCACGTAAAGTGGGTGGCTTAAAAGGGGAAGTAGACAACCCTATCCATTCAACAGGTGTTGGTCTGTTGATTTATGGAGCACAGCAAATGGCCGCGGGTAGAGGCGGTGCATTTGTAACAGGCCCATCTGTAGGGATATGGGAAAGAGTGAAGGGCTGGTTTAACGGAAACTTTTAGTCTTTCGTGAGGGGAAGCCATCTAGGACGAATAAAACCTAGAGGTCAATTGTTAGTCACATTGAATTGGTAGTACAAGGAGAAAAGGTATGTTTCAAATAATGGATTCAGAAGGTCAGAACGCAGTTATTAAAGTTGTTGGTGTTGGTGGCGGTGGCGGTAACGCTGTTAAGAACATGGTCGACTCAGGAATCGAAGGTGTTGATTTCATCTGTGCAAATACAGATGCTCAAGCACTTGAAGGTTCAGGTGTTGGTACAATTCTTCAGCTTGGTAACTCGCTAACAAAAGGTCTAGGTGCCGGCGCCAATCCTGAAATTGGTCGTGAAGCCGCACTTGAAGATCGTGAACGTATTAAAGAATTAATTGCTGGTACAGACATGCTATTCATCACTGCTGGAATGGGTGGTGGTACAGGTACAGGTGCTGCACCTGTTGTTGCTGAACTAGCACGTGAGTTAGGTATTTTGACCGTTGCTGTTGTGACGAAGCCTTTCCCATTCGAAGGCCCTAAGCGTATGAAAATGGCTGAAGCAGGTATTGCTGAATTATCTAAGAGTGTGGACTCTTTGATTACAATTCCAAATGCTAAGCTACTAACATCTTTGGGTAAGAACATCACATTATTGGACGCTTTCAAAGCGGCTAACAATGTACTACTAGGCGCTGTTCAGGGTATTGCTGAGCTAATTACACGCCCTGGTTTGATCAACGTGGATTTCGCGGATGTTCGAACTGTTATGAACGGCATGGGTCTATCTATGATGGGTACCGGTAGTTCAAGTGGTGAAGAGCGTGCAACTAAAGCGGCTAACGCTGCTATCTCTAGCCCGCTACTTGATGATGTAAACCTAAATGGCGCTCGCGGTATTTTGGTTAACATCACCGCTGGTCTAGACATGGGTATCCATGAGTTTGAAGAAGTGGGTAGCGCGATTCGCGAATTTGCTTCTGACGATGCGACAGTGGTTGTTGGTACGGTAATTGACCCAGAGATGACTGATGAGATCCGTGTAACTATCGTTGCGACTGGTCTAGAAGGTTTGAATGAGTCTTCAGTGCCTACTACGCAGCGTCAAGCAACAACACGGTTACGTCCTGTTCAAATCGAGCAGACGCAAAAGAAAGTTGCAGGTAGTGACATTAACCACACTACATCTGAGCCAGCAGCGAAAGATGCGGGTTCTGACAAGAACTACTTAGACATTCCAGCTTTCTTGCGTAATCAAGCTGACTAAGTTGCTTTGACTGATATACCAATTCAATATTTGCGCTGGTGGCCTTGCCGCCACCAGCGGTTTTTTGGTATTTTATGTTCAACTTAGAACAATTAAATTCTGAATGGCTAGTCTTGGTAGGCATTGCTTCGGCAGTAATGTTTGTACTTTCCTTGCTTATTGTTCCAATTGTCGTTATCCGTATACCGGATGATTACTTCAGTGTATCTCGAAAAAATATTAAGCCATGGGCGAAACATCATCCTGTTGTTAGAACATTACTCATCACGGGTAAAAATCTATTAGGGTTAATGTTACTTGTCATGGGCATATTGATGTTGGTATTACCCGGACAGGGCTTACTAACCATATTATTAGGAATCGGATTAATAGATTTTTCTGGTAAGCATGATCTCATCGAAAAGATTGTGACGATGCCCAAAGTCCTCAAGTCTATCAATTGGATTCGTATCAAAGCTAAACGAAAACCTCTCGTATTTACTAAATATCAAAAGTAGCTAATAAAAAATAAACAAATACTTTTAAGCCATTACTTAACCATTAAGCGTAATGTTGATAATCTTCCATACTTACTACACATTGTTCCGTTATCGTACTGTGACTATTAAAATAAGTTAATATTGAGGAAGTTATTATGCGTTTCATTTCGTCCGTTCGCCCCACCTTATTGATGGGTGTTGTTGGTATAAGTCTGATGCTGACTGCCTGTGTTTCTGAGTCTGAACCAGTCGTCACTTCTACAGATACTACAGACAGTACCGAAACTAGTGACTCAGACTCAACAACCGATGACAGTGAAACGACTACTACCACTACTTTCTTCAGCAGTGCTATGTTTGGTAGTGCATTAAAAAGTGTTACCCAAGCCAGCTGTACGCTAGAAAATGGCAGCACAACACTGTGTAACGTGTTGGTCTTTTCTGCCAACGGTTCGGGTGATACAGAAGGTGAAGGGACTGTTGGTCCTTATTGCCCAGATGATATTACCGTCGCTCGAAGTGATACCGGTATGGGTATCTATGACGGCGATACAAACCCAGGTTTTCAGTCTTTGATCGATGCTGTTCAGTCGATGGATGCTGATGGTTATGATGTTGTAAATGAAGACGGAACGGTTAACTTCAATGATGCAACAAGTATGGGTGATACCTCTTTAAATTACTGCGTATCAGCAGCACTTGAGTCAGATTTAGAAGTGACTTATCTGATACCAATAACGCCAGAAGTTCGTTCTGAAGTCTACGAGATTGGCACGATTGCTAGTGTGGGTGTAGGTCTAAATGGTGTTCCGTTAAAAGGTAACCCCCCCAGTGTTACGATTACTGACCCTGCTGTCCGTGGAACAGGTAGCGGAAATATTCCAGCGCTTGATCTATGTGGAGGACATCCCGACCCATCCGGTTATTACCACTGGCACATGATTCCTCAGTCAACGAATACAGTGCTTGAGTCAGATCAGTATAGCTATACTCAAGACTACGGTATGACCTGTAGCAACTCGACAATTGCTTTTGATGAGCCAGCAATTTTCTCTGGTCTAGCTAAAGATGGTTACCCAATCTATGGTGCTTATGATTCAGTAAATGATGAAAATGTGCTGCCAGATACCGTTGCAACAGTAGATGAGTGTAATGGTCACACACACGCAACAGCGGAGTTTACGTCAGGTGCTTATCACTATCATGCCCTCGAAAACACTGCGCCAAATATTCCTGCTTGTCTAACAGGTAGCTTTGTTGAGAACGATGTAACTGTTCGATAAAGTCATTTCAACGTATCTAGCGCGTGCCTTTAAGTTAACTGCTTAGCTCGAAGCACGCGCTTTTTTTGACTCCAATTTTAAGAGTGTGCATATGATTCAACGTTTATGCCGTATGGTTTTAGTTGTGTTACTAAGTCTGTCTTCAGCCGCGCTTGCGCACGATAGCAACGTGGCTACTTTAAAGTTTATTCACCTGAGTAGCGGCAAATGGGGGTTTGAACTAAATGCACCGCTTTACGGTTTAGATCGATCAATGCGTCAGATAAATGCTGACAATAAGAAAGATTTGGTTGCTGGTAGCAAGGAGTATAAGGAGCTGATTGTTGCTTATATAAAATCTGGATTTGATGTCACTGCGTTACAGCGTGTAGATAAAGGTGGAAAAATCACAAAAAAACCAATCCAACTTAGCCTTGGGAAAGGGCGTATTAAACTCGGTAATCACACTACATCGATGATCTTTGAGGTTATTGGTATGCCAAAAAATAGTGATAAGGTTGACTTCAAACTATCGTATATGTCTGATGATAAGGCTCAACAAAATGTACTTCGGTTGATTGACGGGGAGCGTAAAGCACGCCATACATTGGATAAAATAAATGATTATTCTGTGAGTGAAGTAAGCTTTTTTAAAGAGTAAATACAGCAGGCGGGTATGACTTTAGAAGCTTCGGGAATGGGAGTTTTGCGTTAATCAGAGCATTATAGAAACTAGCTTCTAACGGATAATCAATATCACGTCAGAAGCTAACAAATTCCATCGTTAGCATGAGTGATTAGTCCAGAGGGTAGTCATCATCAAATAGATCAAGTAGCTTTCGCTCAAGCGCTTTACGTTCTTGGTAGTCTTCAATATTTCGTCTCAGCATGTGAGGCTTAATCTTCTGTTCTTTTTGATCTGCATCAGATCCAGTGTTTGGTGGTACATCTGCCGACTGGAAAATTTCGTCTAAGACTTCTTTATTCGTACCGATCATAGTTTACTCACTTTGCCTCAATGGCATTTTTATTGTAATTATTGAGTGTTCTTTTGATCGATTATCATTCAGATAAGCTGAACCAATGCTTAGTCCAGCTTACCGTCTATCTAGTTATATCAGTCGTCCAATGATGCCATTAACGCTTCAGCATCTTGCTTGCTAAAAGGCTGTTGGCTATCATTTTTCAGAATACCGTTGATGTCTTTGGAGATTAACTGAGTCGTTGAAACCAATATTTCAATCGCGTCTCTGTCATCTATAGCGCTTGGTAATTGCATCATGATAGATAGCCCAGGTGTCTCTGAACCAGCCATGTCCTTAGGGTTTAACGTCCAAGGTGCAACACCATTAGCGATACTAAATAGCTTAGAAGGCTCGCCACCGTTTTCGATAGGGTAGTGGAATAAATCCATCTCACCGAAAACCATTTGGTACTTAGGAAGCACTTCTAATATTTTATCGCCAGACAGCGAACTGTCTTCTTTAGCCGCAATGAATAACACCAACTGTCGTGGCGTAGCAGCCTGCTTAATTTCAGTGATTTCTTCTTCAAGTACATCAAAGTCGTTCTCAATAACAACGGGTGTTGAGCCGTCAGTTGCAGCTACATCTTCCTTTATAGAAGAGGTCACCTCACCGAAGTCATCATTTATACGAGGAATACTTTTATCGTGTTCTTGAGGGAGTTTGTTTTGTGACATACGTCCCATGATATAGAACGCAATCATCAGGATGACTAGCGCCACCGTAATTAGAATACTAACTATGTCCATATTGTTTCCTTAGCCTACCAACTTAAGCAATTATTCTTGAATCATTTTTGCAGCTTCGTCCACGTCAACCGAGACCATACGTGATACACCTGGTTCACGCATGGTAACACCAATGAGATTTTCTGCCAGTTCCATCGTTGTCTTATTGTGTGTGATAAAGATGAATTGTACTCGTTCAGACATGTGTTTTACCAGTGCACAGAAGCGCCCTACGTTAGCCTCATCCAGTGGTGCATCAACCTCATCAAGCATACAGAATGGCGCAGGGTTTAGCTCAAAGATAGCAAATACCATCGCCGCAGCGGTTAACGCTTTTTCACCACCTGACATCAACTGGATGCTACTTAGATTCTTACCTGGTGGGCGAGCCATAATCGCAATACCCGTGGTGAGTAAATCATCCCCGGTCATTTCTAGATAAGCCTTACCGCCACCAAACAGGCGAGGGAACATATCTTGAATACGCTCATTGACCTTCTCAAACGTATCCTTAAAGCGTCCACGTGTATCACGGTCAATTTTACGAATAGCTGCTTCAAGTGTATCCATCGCTTTGGTCAAATCAGCATGCTGATCATCAAGGTAAACTTTACGTTCGTTTTGAGCGCTGAACTCTTCAATAGCCGCTAAGTTAATCGCACCCAGCTTCTGTATTTTTTGCTTAATCGCAATCAACTCATCTTGGTGAGTTTTAATGTGCTTCTCAAGATCCATTTCCTGTTGGAATGAATCCACTTCATAGTCTATTTCGTTTTGTTGCTCAACCAGTGTCTCACGGCGAACATTCACACTCTGCCAGCTAAGCTTAAGTGTTTCTATTTTTTCACGGAGCGTATTAACTTTAGCTTCTGCTTTACCGCGAGCTTGCTCTTGCTCACGTATATTTTGGTCAATATCACTCAGTAACTGACGCGCTTGCATCAGCTCTTCTTCAACTTCTTCACGCTTAGCCACCATCAAATCTAACTGCTGCTGTAACGAAGCAATCAACTTGTCATCTAACTGTGACTCGGTTTGACTCAGTTGACGTGCTTGCAGTGTTTCAATTTGATCGGTAATACGAGTCAGTTGTTGCTGGCTGTTCTGGCTATTATTGCGCTGTGTTTCTATTTGAATCTGTAAGCCTTGATGCTGATCTCGACTTGACTGCAAAGATCCACGACAGTGACTCACTGCCTGCTCTAACGAGTGCTGCTGTTCACGCAACTGCTCAAGTGATTCATTTAACTGCTCAATCTGCGCTTGTGCTAATTCTTGAGTTTCTTCTGACGTCGTCAGCTGTTCCGCATCTTGCTCTTGCTGTTCTTTAAGCTCAGCTACTTCCTCAGAGGTTCGAGCGGCAAACTGTTGTTGCTGCTCTTGGCGCTGCTTAAGGCTGTGCAATTGCGCATTCGCTTCACTTTCAGAGCGGTGAAGCTGCTGTTGCTGCTGCTGTTGCTGTTGCTGCTTATCAGTTAACTGCTTTCGAGTTTCTTGAAGTGTGACTAATTGCTGTTCTGTTTCAGCAAGTGCCGCCTCATCAAGATCAATCTGCGCTTTTAACGACTCAATTTCTTTTTGACGGGCCAGAACACCGCCTTCGTTATTGTCTTTGTTACCGCTAAAACGCACCCAGTTAGCTGCGTAACAATCACCATTTGGCGTAATCAAGCGTTCACCAAAAGCCAAGCTACCTTGCATCACTAACGCTTCTTTGTGGTCTTTCACACAAATAATATTTGCTAGTAATGGCTTTAATGTTTCAGGCGCAATCACTTGATTAGCTAAGCTATCAGCACTGAAGTCATTTTTTGATGTATTCGGAATTAACAGTTCTAACGCTTGAGTGCAGCCATTACTAATAATGTTTTCTAGCTTCTGCTTGTCAGGCAACTGAAGTGCTTCAAGCGTTGGGCCAAGAATAACCTCAACGGCTTTTTCCCACTTAGACGACACTTTAATTTGCTCAGCTAAACGCGGCAAATTGTCGAGGTTCTGCTCTGACAACCAACGGTTTAGTGACTTCTTGTCTTTACCTAAGTCAGCTTGTTGCAGTGTCTCTAAAGAACTCAAACGTCCTTTTGCGCGCTGCAAAGTGCTACGAAGTTGGTCTTGTTGCTGCTGTTGTTCTCGTTGACTCGTCTGCTGCGCTAAGGTTTGTTCTTTAATATCTTCAAGTATTAACTCGGCTTCTTGTAACTGCTCAGAGAGTAACGCCTGTTGTTCGTTTAACGCTTCAATGTCTTCATCAGAACTTGCATCTTCAGTGTGTTCAGATTGTTGTTGCTCTAAACGTTGAAGGCGCTGTTGGTTACGACTAATTTGCTGCTGTAACTGCTGTGCTCTACTTGCCTCAACACTCAACTGGCGTGTTGGCTCTGTCAGCTGTTGCTGCGCCTGCGCCCATTGCTGTTTCCAATTGTTGAGTGACTCTTCGGCGGTGTCTAGTGCTTCTTGCTGTGCTTCACGTACTTCCAACACTTCTTCAGCTTGAGGCTCTAGTAACTCCAAAGAGGCTAGGGCGTCAGACAAGCGAAGTTCATCATGCTGTAGGTGAGTGCGCGCACTTTGTAATTCTTGATTTACCTGCTCACGTTGCAACTTATCGCGCTCAACAATTTCATGTTGATGTTTGATTTGCTGTTGCAGTTGCGAGACTTCCGAACCTGCTTCATATACGCCGGCCTGCACTTGGTTAAAGTTGGCATTGGCTTCAGTCTGCTTGTTACGGAGTGCCTCTAGGTCAGACTCAATTGCGCGCTGCTCTTTGAAGTGCTCAGTATGCTCTGCTGCTTGCTCGGTAATTTGAGCTTGTTGAATCTCTAACTCTTGATCAATCGCTTGTAGCTGTAAAAATAATAGCTCTGCATGAAGACGACGCTCAGTATCACGGAAATCTTTATAACGCTCAGCCGCACTGGCTTGACGTTTTAGCGTGCCGAGTTGCTTATCAACTTCTTCACGTAAATCATCAAGGCGTTCGAGGTTATCTTTAGTTGCGCGTATGCGATTTTCTGTTTCACGACGACGTTCTTTGTATTTTGAAATGCCGGCCGCTTCTTCAATATAAACACGTAGCTCTTCTGGCTTCGCGTCAATCAGGCGAGAAATCATGCCTTGCTCGATAATCGCGTAACTACGTGGACCAAGACCTGTGCCTAAGAAAATATCGGTAATATCACGACGACGACAGCGTGTGCCGTTCAAGAAATACTGAGACTTGCCGTCACGACTGATAAGTCGCTTGGTCGATATCTCACTGTATTGAGCGTATTCGCCACCAAGACTGCCGTCTGAGTTATCAAAGACTAACTCAACCCAAGCCTGACCAATTTTTTTACGAGAGGACGAACCGTTAAAAATAACGTCTTCCATCGACGCACCGCGAAGGTGCTTTGCGGAGGATTCACCCATAACCCAACGAACAGCATCGATGGTATTAGATTTTCCACAGCCATTCGGACCAACAATTGAGGTCAAATTACTGTGGAAATCGAGGGTAGTTGGGTCAACGAAGGACTTAAATCCAGCCAGTTTGATCTTACTTAGACGCATATTGGGGGTGTTCAGCCATTCTTGAATTCAGATAAGCGGCACATGATAGGTAAGCTGCCCTGTATTTGCACGAAAAAATTAAAAATCGGCATTCAACCTAAAGGCTAGATGCACTATTATAGCCGCTCCATTCCTAACGATGTAGCCAACCAATGCTAATTATCCCCGGTGGCAGAGCCTTTTCTGACTTTATTCAATCTAAGTTACTGACAAAACTACAAAGCGATGTGCCTGTTGTGACGGCAGTACACGCACGCTACCAGCACTTTGCTGATGTAGAGCAATACCTAGATGTGACGCAATTAGAATTGCTTGAAAACCTACTAAGCTACGGCGAAGAACAGGATACAGCGACGCCGTCAGGTGAGTTGTTTTTGGTTACGCCTCGCCAAGGTACGATTTCTCCTTGGTCGAGTAAAGCAACTGACATTCTTCATAACTGTGGTCTAACCACTGTTTCAAGAGTGGAGCGCGCAACGGCTTACTACATCGAATCAAGTGCAGCGCTTAACGAAGATCAGAAAGCACTAATCTGTGCGGAATTACATGACCGCATGATGGAAAGTGTTCAGTTTGATTACTCAGGTGTAGATGATCTGTTTAGTCACGCAGAACCTGCTGAACTACGCTTTATTGACTTGGGCACAGACGCTCAAACAGCACTAAGCGATGCAAACACTGAGCTAGGTTTGGCACTTTCTCTAGACGAGATTGACTACCTAGCGGATAACTACGCAGCGCTAGGGCGTAGCCCAACAGACGTTGAGTTGATGATGTTTGCACAGGCAAACTCAGAGCATTGCCGTCATAAGATCTTCAACGCTGACTGGATTATCGATGGTAAGCCAGAAGCAGAAACGCTATTTGGCATGATTCGTAACACGTACAAGTGTTCACCTGAAGGCGTACTGACAGCTTATAGTGATAACTCTTCAGTTATTGAAGGCCCAGCAGCAAGTCGTTTCTTCCCGAAATTTGGTAGCAATGAATACGCGCATCACGATGAGCCTGTTCACATGTTGATGAAGGTTGAAACACATAACCACCCAACAGCTATTTCTCCTTTCCCCGGTGCTGCAACAGGTTCTGGTGGTGAGATTCGAGACGAAGGCGCGACGGGTAACGGTTCTAAGCCGAAAGCAGGTCTGTGTGGTTTCTCAGTATCGAACTTAAGAATTCCAGAATATGAAATGCCGTGGGAAAATGACTTCGGCCGTCCTGCACGTATTGATTCGGCGCTTAACATTATGTTGGAAGGTCCGATTGGTGCGGCAGCATTTAATAATGAGTTCGGTCGTCCTAACCTGTGTGGTTACTTCCGAAGCTTTGAAGCAGAAGTGCCTGGCCCTAAAGGCATGGAGTTGCGCGGATACCACAAGCCAATTATGTTGGCAGGTGGTTTAGGAAACATTCGTCCAGACAACGTTAAGAAGAAAGAGCTACCAGAAGGCACTCCGATTGTTGTGCTAGGTGGCCCAGCGATGTTGATCGGTCTAGGTGGTGGTGCAGCGTCGTCAATGGCGAGTGGTACTAGTGCTGAGAAGCTAGATTTCGCATCGGTACAACGGGGTAATCCAGAGATGGAGCGTCGTTGTCAGGAAGTTATCGACCGTTGTAATGCACTAGGTGACGATAGCCCGTTACTGTCTATGCACGATGTGGGCGCGGGTGGTATTTCTAACGCGATTCCAGAAATTATTCATGATGCAGGTCGTGGTGGTAAGTTCGAACTTCGCTCTGTACCAAACGCTGAGCCGGGCATGGCACCAATGGAGATTTGGTGTAATGAAGCGCAAGAGCGCTATGTGTTGGCCGTTGATGAAACTAAGCTAGCGCAGTTTGAAGATATTTGTCAGCGTGAGCGCGCGGTATATGCCGTTGTGGGTCATGCAACAGAAGATCAGCACTTGTTAGTTGCTGATTCAAACTTCGACAACAAGCCTGTTGATATGCCAATGAACGTACTACTTGGCAAGCCGCCAAAAATGTTGCGTGACGTGAAGCATGTTGAATTCACGCAGCCAGAGTTTGATTACTCGGGTATTGATCTTGCTGAAGCGATTGAGCGTGTACTTCGTATGCCGACGGTTGCGTCTAAGTCATTCCTAATCACTATCGGTGATCGTAGCATCACGGGTATGGTTAATCGTGACCAGATGGTTGGTCCTTGGCAGGTGCCTGTGGCAGACGTTGCGGTAACAGCAACGGATTATAAGTCGTATACAGGTGAGGCGATGGCGCTAGGTGAGCGCACGCCGATTGCATTGGTTAATCCAGCAGCATCGGGTCGTATGGCGATTGGTGAAGCGATTACGAATATTGCAGCAGCAAACATCGGTGAGTTGTCTAACATGGTGTTGTCTGCAAACTGGATGGCCGCAGCAGGTCATGACGGTGAAGACGCAGCACTTTACGACACAGTACGTGCGGTGGGTGAAGAGATTTGTCCGAAGCTAGGTATCTGTATCCCTGTTGGAAAAGATTCTCTGTCGATGAAGACAGTTTGGCAGCAGGGCGATGAGCCACGTGAAATGACATCACCATTGTCACTGGTTGTGACGAGCTTCTCTTGTGTAGAAGACATTCGTAACACGCTAACACCTCAGTTACGCACTGATAAAGGTGACACTAAGTTGATGTTGATCGACTTGGGTAAAGGCGAGAACCGCATGGCAGCGTCTGCGTTGTCACAGGTTTACTCGAAAGTCGGTAAGTACGCACCTGACTTTAAAGACACTGACATGATGCTTGGTTTCTTTAAAGCGATTCAGACATTAAGTGCTGAAGGCAAGTTGTTGGCGTATCACGATCGTTCTGACGGTGGTCTATTGGCGTCTGTTGCTGAAATGGCATTTGCAGGTCATACCGGTGTGAGTGTTGAGCTAGATAAGGTTGCGGCTGATGCAACACAGGCTTTATTCAACGAAGAGCTTGGTGCAGTTATTCAAGTGAAAGCTAGTGATCTAGTAGCCGTTGAAACAGCCTTTGCTGATGCTGGTTTGGCAGACTACACGCACGTGATCGGTCAGTTAAACGACCAAGATACGGTTGAGTTTAGTTTGGCTGGCGAGACTGTTTACAGTAACGCACGTGTGACCTTGCATCAGTTCTGGTCAGAAGCTAGTTACCGTATGCAGTCGCTACGTGATAACACGGAGTGTGCCGATCAAGAATTTGAACGCATTGCAGATGCAAAAGATACAGGTTTGTTCGCAGACCTAAGTTTTGATGTAAATGAAGATATTACGGCTGATTTGATTGCGTCTGGTAATCGTCCAGCAGTGGCGATCTTGCGAGAGCAGGGCGTTAACGGTCAGATCGAAATGGCAGCAGCATTCGATAAAGCGGGCTTCCGTACCGTTGATGTTCACATGACTGATGTACTAAGCGGTCGCGTGTCATTCGCTGACTTTAAGGGCTTAGTTGCTTGTGGTGGTTTCTCTTACGGTGACGTATTGGGCGCTGGTGGCGGTTGGGCAAAAACTATTTTGAACAATGAGAAAGCGAGTCAGGCATTTAGCGAGTTCTTTGAACGTGAAGATACGTTTGCGCTGGGTGTCTGTAACGGTTGTCAGATGTTGTCTCAGTTGAAGCACATGATCCCGGGTGCATCGCACTGGCCATCATTCTACCGTAACCACTCTGAGCAGTTTGAAGGACGTGTGGCTATGGTTGAGGTGACTGAGTCGCCGTCTGTATTCTTGCAAGGCATGGTTGGTTCTAAGATGCCGATTGCTGTGGCACATGGTGAAGGTCGTGCTGTGTTTGATACTGAGGTGTCGATTGACGCACTAGTGGCTGCACAGAAAGTAGCGCTACGTTATGTTGATGCACAAGGTCAGGCGACTGAACACTATCCTGAGAACCCGAATGGTTCTGTGGGCGGATTGACAGGTCTGTGTAGTGATAACGGTCGTGTGACGATTATGATGCCTCATCCTGAGCGTGTGCAGCGTGCTGTGACTAACTCTTGGGCTCCTGATGAGTGGGCGGAAGATGGCGCGTGGATGCGTATGTTCCGTAATGCTCGTGTTTGGGTTGGTTGATTAGGTAGTGAGTTGTGCTAGTTGAGGGTGGAATACCTTCTGTCATTCAGCTAGCACTGACTTTAAGAGAAATTCTGGAGGGGGGTTATGGCGCAGTTATCATGTCCTAAGTGTGCAGGTATATCTAACGGGAAAAGAGGTTTCTGGCTCTGGTTTTTTGTAATCATTCTGTTTCCAATTGGTTTGGTGCTATTACTTCTTAAGCCGAAATATACTTGTTCTAAATGTGGCTTTATGTTCAAGCAGTGATGACAGTGCCTAAAGTGCTATAACAGCGTTGTTGTTTAGCGATGAAGTAAATAAATCTTAGAAGGGTAAGACGTTGGTGGATATTGTGAAGTTAATGCTAGCCCTATCTTCTGGGTATTTACTAGGTAGCCTAAATACTGCTTTGATTGTTAGCCGCTTTTATGGAAAAGATATTAGGCAGCATGGTAGCAAAAGTGCTGGGCTGACTAATACACTTAGAGTGCTTGGGAAATCTGCGGCGGCTTTTGTTCTAGTCGGTGATATTTTAAAAGGGGTAATAGCTTGTTTAATTGGGTTATACCTCAGTGTCTACTTCTATTCTGAAAGTGCACAAGTTTGTATAAGTCTGCTAATTGCTGGCACAGGTGCTGTAGTAGGGCATAACTGGCCCGTATTTTTTGGATTTAAAGGCGGTAAAGGAGTGCTTACAGCGGTCACTGTATTGTTTATGGTGAACTGGCTTATGGCGCTAATATGCCTTGGTTTCTTCGTACTAATCGTTGCTTCAACAAGGTACGTTTCTCTTGGTTCAGTATGCGCAGCTATGCTCTTTGTAGTTCTCTCTTTTTTCCCAGTATTTGAAAGTACCTTTTATTTTAACCTTTTTGCTTGTTTCATGACTGCGATGGTTGTTTTTAAACATAGGGAAAATATCCGAAGACTACTATTAGGGACAGAGAATAAATTAAGGCTTAGATAAAGTTGTATTTGGAATTGTAAGGTTTCTATTATGGTTGTGTACTTGGTGCTGGTGGTGTTTTCAGATTTTTTTAGTTAGAAAGCACATGATTTCGGGTGTATCGCACTGGCCACCAGTTTACCGTAACCGCTTTGAGCAATTTGAAAGTCTTGTGTAATGGTTGAGGTTATTGAGTAGCAGTCTGTATTCTTTCTGAGTGGTGCTCTCAGGGTTTTAAATGATCGAATTATGCGGGCGTTAGTCACATTAAATTGATATTCGAAATATTGAATTCTAGGAGAGACTGTTGATACAAGCAAAATTTTATGAAACATACTACTTCTGCAATATTATACGAAATATACTGCATGACCAGTTTTCTTATCTTGTGAATTTAAACGAATTCTATGGCGATGGAGCTTACATAAATCTAGTAGGTCCGTTTGATAGGTACTCTTCACTTCATCAATTTATCGAGTTTATAGTAGATGATGTTTTTTATGAAAATGCGTCATCCGTAGATTTAGATAAGAGAAAAAATAACTTAGAACGATTATCTAGTCTTCCTACTGCCCTAAGAGGTGATGAGTATAGGCAATTGCCAATTGAGTTAGCTCTGGAATTTCACAACATTAAGCATGAATCATTTGAGGCTTATTTGGTTGGGAAGAGTAAGGATTTCTTGAGTTGTGATGAAGATGATATCTATGATTATATGGCTGAGCTTCGATTTACTGGCGAATACGAAGCTTTAATCGACCAAACTGTTAAAGAAGTCTTTCATGTGTTGTACCAGAATAGGGAATTAATGCTGCTTTTCAATGATATGGTTTCAAGAAATATAGAGTATCAAGTTGAAGATGGCATTCCTGACAGTGTGAGTAAGCTATTTAAAAAAAACGGGACGCTACTGCGCAAAACAATCCCAAAATGGGTTCAAAGAGCCGTGTTTTTTAGAGATAGAGGGCGGTGTGTTTTGTGTGATAAAGATCTTTCCGGGTTAATAAATTTAGAAAATTATGATCATATAGTTCCGCTGGCTAGACATGGTCTCAATGATATTTCCAATATTCAGCTTTTATGTAGAGAGTGTAATAATAAAAAAAGAGCGGGTAGCCCTACCACGTCTAATACATATCAATCTTGGTATGCGTATGATTAAATGCAGTAAGGTCAATTAGAAGTTATAAGAAATAACTATGTTTTTTCTGTTTAGACTTAACACACTAAAATTCGAGGCTTCCTAAATCGCTAAATAAACGACTTTCGTTTCAGTGATTCACAGCCTAAGCAGCTCCTTATGCCCTTCCATGTTGATACCTCGAGCACGTAACAATGTGTTCCTGTTAAGGTCAGGTGTAATTATTCTGTCTTTGGTGCTTAATTCTAAGAATACCCACAATCTCCACAACATCATGCACTTTATAAAGCGCAGAGTAGCCAGACTTTCCATAAGGAATATGGATTTGACGAATACCAGAATGTTCTTCATACTTCGTGCCGATTTTAGGGTTATCAGCTAGGTTTTCCAACATCATTCTTAGATGATCTACACCTTTGGATTCACCTGTATTTTGAACTTCAAACGTAATCAACTCACGTAGGTCGTTAGCGGCTTCAGTAGTATAACGAATTGAATAGCTCATATTTACTTCTTCTGTAATGTGTTCTTTAGCTGGTCAAGTTCATCATTCATTTCTTCTGCTGTGTAAGCATAGCCCTTTTCTTCGGCATTTTTTAAAGCATCTACACCAGATTGTAGCCATGCTTTTTCGTCTTCAATAGCTTGCTTTGACTCTCTTACGTATTTCTTAATTGCTTCGAGCATGACCCAGTGAGGTGAGCGACCTTGTTCATCAGCAAGGAACTTCACATCATTGATAATTTCGTCTGTTAGTTTGATGGTTGTCATATCTAGTACCTGCAATTCAGGAGTTTGAAAATTATAATTAATTTATAACAACTAGTGTTACCTTGTGTCAATCTTGTTTGGCTTTGATCAGTAAGCTTTGGCTTAGTCATAAAAAAAGGGACTCAAACGAGTCCCTTTTTTGTGTTCTATCTAAAGTTAATCTATTTACTTATCAGTAAACAAATTCAACTTTTGATAAAGCATCGTCATTGGGCAGAAGCCAGTAAACGCAGACTGCATAATACCTGCACCTATAAGAACAAGTAGCCAAATGAAGCCTGAGCTGATCATTGTAAGAATAGATGCGATCAAGATTAGTGCGCCGTTACCAAGTGTTACAGCATCACTCATATTTAGATTGTCTAGCATTTCAGTGTCTCCTTGAGGGATTAGATACCTTGATGTAGGAATGTTAACTACATGTTTCACTGAATACTTTTTACCATAGATTCCTGAAAACCTAAAGAAAACTTGTATCTCAGTGGCTTAAAATTCGGGTTTAGGCTTGCGTGAAATGAGCGTCTTTACGGCTTCTCTAGGAGAAAGATTTTCATAAAGAATTTGTTGTACAGCGCTACAGATAGGCATTTCCACACCTGCGCGTTCAGCGAGTAAGTTGATGCTTTGGGACGTTTTAGCCCCTTCTACCGCCTGACCAATATCTTTAATCGCTTGCTCTAATGTCTTACCTGCACCCAGTGCGAGGCCTAGTTGGCGATTACGTGATTGGTTGTCCGTACAGGTCAGTATGAGATCACCGATTCCTGCAAGTCCCATCAGTGTTTCTGACTGTGCACCCATTGCATTACCAAGTCGCAAAATCTCAGCAAGCCCACGAGTAATAATTGCGGTACGCGCGTTAGCGCCAAAACCAAGGCCATCTGCAATACCTGCGGCAATGGCTAAAACATTTTTAACTGCACCACCGAGTTCTACACCAATCACATCTGTACTGGTGTATACGCGGTAATTTTCTGATTGGAATGCCTTTGCGACTGCTTCGCCGAGTTGTTCATCTGTGGCCGCTACCGTCATTGCAGTAGGTAGGCCTTCAGCGACTTCTTTGGCAAAGGTTGGGCCTGATACCAGACCGTATTCTTTGACTTGAGGAAGGACTTCTTCCACAAGTTCGTGTAGTAGTTTACCGCTGCTTAGCTCTAAGCCTTTGGTTGCCCAAAGTACTTTGTGTTCTGAGGTAAGGAGTGGTTTTAGTTGTTCTAGTAGCTGGCGGAAGCCATGACTAGGCACAACGATGAGTTGGTAGTCACTATGAGCGACTAATGACTCGATACTGCTATGACAAGTCAGTGTGTCAGGAAATGCAACACCGGGTAGATAGTCAGTATTTTCTCTCGCGTTTTTATATTGCTCAAGCCTGTCAGGTCGATGACCCCAAAGTTGAACACTAATGTCATTTCGCGCGAGTTGTAGTGCCAGAGCGGTGCCCCAAGACCCCGCTCCGTACACTGAAAAGCTAGTAGACTTATTAGTCATTAAGCTTCTTCTGTACCGCCAGTCACTGCAGCAGCTGCTTCTTCAGCTTGACGTTGTGCGTATAGCGCGTCGAAGTTGATTGGAGACAAGTGCATTTCTGGGAAACTACCTTTAGAGATCAGGCTTGCAATCGCTTCACGTGCATACGGGAATAGGTTGCTAGGGCAGTAGCTTGCCAATAGGTGGTTCAACTGTTCTGCTGGGTAGCCAGAGATGTTGAAAACACCCGCTTGGTTTACTTCTACCAAGAATGCAGTCTCTTCTTTGCTCTTAACTGTGATAGTAATCATCAGTTCAACTTCATAGTGACCATCACCTAGAGGGTTTACTTGAGTATTAAGCTGTAGATTAGTATCTGGCTCCCAATCTTTTGTGAAGATTGCAGGGCTGTTTGGAGCTTCAAACGACACATCTTTTAGGTAAATACGCTCAATAACAAACTGTGGTTCTGCCTTAGGTGTCGTTGCTGCTGCCTGTTCTTCTTCTGCCATGGGTCTATCCTTTATTTTTCAGTGTTTAATAATGCGTCTAATTTACCTTGTCGGTCAAGGTGATTAATGTCGTCAAAGCCGCCAAGTGCTTTACCATTCACAAAAATTTGTGGAACGGTGTTCTGGCCACTTAATTTTTCCATTTTTTGCCACAGTGACTTGTCGTTTCCAACGTCAATGTTTTCAAATTCGACGTTTTTGCTTTTCAGTAAGCTTTTAGCTCGCATACAGAAAGGGCAAAATCGTGTGCTGTACATAACTACTTGTGCTGGCATAGGTTAGTTCTCGTTTTTATCGTCTAGTAACAGGTAGGCTTGCTTTTTCCCAAGCTGCCATTCCGCCGACTAGGCTGTGGACGTTCTCAAAGCCTTCTTTTGTAAGTGTGTTGCATGCGCCGCCAGAGCGGTTACCGCTTGAACAATATACAACAATGGGGGCTGATTTGAATTTAACCAGCTCCGAGTGACGAGTTGCAAACTCAGTCATTGGAATATGTGTAGAGCCTGAGATTACAGCGTCTTTGATTTCACGGTCTTCACGTACATCAACAATGATTGTGCTGTCGTCATTCATTAGTTTTACGGCTTCGTTAATTGAAGCTAAGTGATATTTACGGCTCATGCGGGTCTTTTCAGTCCAGATAATAACCGCTAGAACGGCAAAGAAGCCGAGAAATAGAATGAGGTTGTTTTGAAAAAAAGCAGTATATTCTTGCATCTTGAAACCATGTGGTGAATTGATAGGGCGTTAAGATACCGTTTGCTTGGTCGCTGGTAAAGCTTCACGCACTCGCATCAGTGTAAAGTATCAAACTTTTACACAATACGGGCAGTTTGGTGTTTTGGATTAAGTGCATTAGCATTGTTTAATGTTCAAGTTACTTGATATATGAAACAACTAAAGTTATAAGCTAGGCCTACTAAAATAATTATGTCTTAGGTGTTTGTTTTGTCTTATCGTTTTCTAGTTTTGAGTGTTATTTTTTTGACGTCTTTTTGTTCTGTGTCGTATGCCGAGACAGACCGCCAAAAAATTAAGGCTGAGATAACACAAGCTAATAGTAGCTTGAAAAAGGCTCGAGATAATTCGAATAACATTAAAGTGGTCATCGACAAAAATAAGTCCGAGATCAATCGACTCTCGCGCAAGCAGTACGATGCTGAAAACAAAATTACATCCATTACTAAGCAATTAATCGAATCCAATAAGACAAAGCAGACGTTAACAGCAGAGGTTGAGGTTGAAAAAGAAGCGTTGGCTAAGCAGCTGTTGGCGATGTATAGCTCAGGTGAAGAGTCTCACTTGCGCTTATTGTTAAAGCAGGATGACCCTTCTGACATTAGTAGAACCACGAAATACTTCGAGTATTTGAATAAGAGTCGTATTGACCGAATTAAGACAGTACGTAAAAAATTGACACGTGTTAAGAAAATTGAAGGTGATATCTCTAAAGACAGAGAGCGCTTGAAGTCGCTACGAGTGACGTTGGGTGATGACAGAAAAAGCCTACAGAGTGAGTTGAACAAAAATGCTGCGGCGCTAAAACAGGCTAAGCGTGTTGAAGTGAGTAAGCAAAAGAAGCTCAACACTCTTAAAAAGGAAGAAGCTGCGCTGCAAGCTGTCTTTGAAAAACTGATAAGAGCACAAAAAGCTCAGGCTGCTAAAGAAGCAAAAGCAGCTGCGCTAGCGAAGAAGAAAGCGGAGGCTAAAAAAGCACCTGCTAAAGTAGCAAAGGCTGCTCCGAAAGCGACACCAAAGGCAGCACCAAAGAGTACTAAAAAGTCGGGTAAGCGGACAACGTTGAACTTTACGGCCAATAAGCCGTTTTCATCGTTACGTGGACGTTTGTCATGGCCTGTTAAAGGAACGATCTCTAAGAAGTACGGCAGTGCTAGAAACCAAAAGCAGAAGTGGAAAGGTGTACTTATTAAAGCACCAGGTGGTCAGCGAGTACATGCGGTGGCGCGTGGTAAAATTGAATATGCGGGTCCATTACGTGGTTACGGCTACGTAGTTATTATCCAGCACGATAAAAGTTACCGCACACTGTATACGTACAATCGAGCAGTTTACCGTAAGACAGGTGATATTGTTCAAGCTGGAGATGTTATTGCTGCGGTAGGTAATGCTGGTGAAGATGAAGATACGGCGTTGTATTTTGAAATTCGTAAGGGATCTGTACCTAAAAACCCTGCGGCTTGGTGTAAATAACCCTTAAAAGTCGGATATTAGTGTCGTAAGTAAAGACATTGTTAATGTTTCTTAAGAAACGAAGTGCAAAAACTTTGTTTAATGCTTACACTCTTTGAGCCGCCAATTAACTATAGAATAAAAACGAGCGAGATTTTAACATTTGCCATAACTGCAGGTGTTTACTTTGGAGAAAATATGCGAATCAAAACCAATAAAACACTAACTACCGGGCTTATTGCTGGAGCTGTATTAGGGGTAGCATTTACTGCTAGTTTAAGTGTTTCTGCGTTTAAAGATAATAAGGCTACTTCAGTTCCTCTGGAGGAGTTACAAAAATTCACTCAAGTTTATATGCGTATCAAGCGTGATTACGTGGAAGAAGTGGATGATAAGAAATTAATGAGCGATGCCATTAGTGGCATGCTTACCGGTCTAGATCCTCACTCTGCTTACCTTGATGAAGATGCTTTTACAGAACTTCAAGTGGGTACATCGGGTGAGTTTGGTGGACTAGGTATTGAAGTAGGGATGGAGAATGGCTTTGTTAAAGTTATCTCACCTATTGATGATACGCCTGCACAAAAAGCGGGAATCGAGTCGGGTGATTTGATCATTCGTCTAGATGATAAGCCTGTTAAAGGGTTGACCCTTAGTGACGCAGTTAAGCTGATGCGTGGAAAGCCTGGCGAACCGATTAACTTAATGGTTGTTCGGGAAGGTAAAGATCGTCCGTTCACTATTAAAGTGGTTCGCGACATTATCCGCGTGAAGAGTGTTAAGCAGCGTATGCTTGAAGATGGTTTCGGCTATGTTCGTATTTCAAGCTTCCAGTCTAAGACGACACAAGGTGTTGCTGAAGGTATCGCTGAGTTAGTTAAAGAGAATGATGGCGCGCTGAAAGGTTTGGTTCTAGATTTGCGTAATAACCCAGGTGGCGTGTTAAACGGTGCTGTTGGCGTTAGTGATCTATTCCTAGAGTCAGGCAAGATTGTTTACACTGAAGGCCGTGTTGAAGACGCTGTGATGCGTTATGACGCTGAGAAAGGCGATATCCTTGAAGGTGCTCCTTTAGTTGTATTAGTGAACCAAGGTTCTGCATCGGCATCGGAGATCGTTGCTGGCGCGGTACAAGATCACAAGCGTGCTTTGATCGTTGGTGTTAAGACGTTCGGTAAGGGCTCGGTACAAACTGTACTGCCTGTCGATCAGTCTACGGCGGTTAAATTGACAACTGCGCGTTACTTCACGCCTCTTGGTCGTTCGATTCAGGCGACAGGTATTGAGCCAGACATTAAGGCTGAGCCGCTGAAGCTTACCAATGGTAAGAAGAAGACGGATGATGAAGAAACGATTGCGCCTTTGTCAGAAGCAGATTTAGCAGGTCACTTGTCGAACCCATCGGGTGAAGAAGATGATAAGTCTAAGACGGCTCAAGATCTTGCAAAAGAAGCGACTAAAGACGACAAAATAACTGACGAAGAAAAGAAGAAGCTTGCTGAAGCTAAGAGCGATAACTTAGTTGAAGAAGACTTCCAGTTATACACTGCGATTAGTGTGCTGAAAAGTATGGTGCTGGCTAAGCAGTTGAAGTAATCCACTTCACTGTCTTCGCAGCATAAAAAAACCCGACTTAGGTCGGGTTTTTTTATGCTTAAAATAAAGTGCTTAGCGTTATGGTTGCAGACGCTTCATATGCCATTCTTTATCACTTAGCGTATATTCAAAACGATCATGTAAACGTCCTTCACGCCCTTGCCAGAACTCAACGGTATTGGGTACGACTAAATAACCACCCCAGTGTTCAGGTAAAGGAATAGTATCGCCACTAAAGCGCTCAGTGACTTCATTTAACTGCTTCAATAGGTCTTCTCGTGACTCAATGCTCTGACTCTGGTGAGAAGCCCATGCGCCTAGTTGGCTACTTTCTGGGCGAGAGTGGAAGTACTCCGCTGAGTCAGCACTCGAAAGCTTGACCGCAGTGCCTGATATCTCAATCTGGCGCTCCACTTGTAACCATGAAAACAATAATGACACTTGATCATTTTCAGCAATATCATGACCTTTTCCACTGTCGTAATTAGTGAAAAAGACAAACCCTTTACTGTCATAACCTTTCAGTAAAACAGTACGCTGAGTCGGCTTCCCTGTTGCTGACACTGTTGCCAGTGTCATTGCATTTGCATCAGGGTAATCAGACTTAATCGCTTGGGTAAACCAGCGATCAAACTGCTGAAAAGGGTTTGTATCTAAATCTGCTCGATACAAACCGCTCTGCGTATATTCTCTTCGATAATCTGCAATCTTCATTAGGATTAACCCTCAAGTTCTTCCCAACGAGCATACTTCTGTTCTAGCTCTTGCTGCAAGGCCTGATAGCTGTCTGTTACTGCTGCGGCTGATTTATGGTCTTTCACTGCGAAAGCTGCTGAAGCCATTTCTTCTTCCGTTGCTGCAATTTTCTTTTCTAGCTTTTCGATTTCTTTAGGCAAGCTATCTAGCTCATGCTGCACTTTGAAGCTAAGTTTTTTCTCGCTAGCTGCAGGCGCGCTGTTCTTTGATTGCTTTTGTTTGTTAGTAACGGTTTTTTGCTTAGACGTTTCTTGCTTAACACGCTCAGCTTGTTGCTCCATGCAGTCGTCATAACTTCCAACATACTCACGAATAACACCGTTGCCTTCAAAGATCATGCAACTAGTAACAAGGTTATTAATAAAGGTACGGTCGTGACTTACGATAAGTACAGTACCTTCATAGTTTGTTAGTAGGTCTTCAAGTAGCTCCAATGTCTCAACATCAAGGTCATTGGTTGGCTCATCGAGTACCAAAATATTAGCTGGCTTGATGAATAGCTTTGCAAGTAGCAGACGATTTCGCTCACCACCTGACAGTGCATTAACAGGGGAGTTTGCACGCTCTGGTGTAAACAAGAAATCCTGCAAATAACTAATCACATGCTTAGTTTTGCCGTTAACGGTGATGTTGTCTGAGCCGCGGTCTAGGCTGGCTTTTACAGTGCTGTTTTCGTCGAGCTGATCTCTCAGCTGGTCGAAGTAAGCAACTTCCAGACCTGTTCCTAGTTTGATTGTACCGGAGTCAGGCTCGATTTTTCCAAGCAAGAGACGCAGTAGGGTCGTTTTACCCACACCATTCGGACCGATTAAACCAATTCTGTCGCCACGCTGTACTAGCGTCGAGAAGTTATTGACTAGGTTTTTATCCGCTGGGTTATAGCTAATATTTTCAGCTTCAACTACACGTTTACCAGAACGTTCGCCACTTTCTACTTGAATATTAGCTTTGCCTTGTACTTGGCGAATCTTCTGATGTTCTACACGCATAGCTTTCAATGCACGTACACGGCCTTCATTACGGGTTCTACGCGCTTTAATACCTTTGCGTATCCATATCTCTTCTTGAGCAAGCTTTTTCTCAAAGCGGGCGTTCTCTGCGCTTTCAGCTTCTAGCTCTTCTTGCTTGCGACGTAGGAAGTTGTCGTAGTCACCTGGCCAGCTATTAGCTCTTCCACGGTCAAGCTCAACGATACGGGTTGCTAGGTTGCGTAAGAAACTACGGTCATGGGTAATGAATACGACCGTTGCTTTATAGCTTAATAAGAATTCTTCCATCCAGTTGATAACACTAATATCAAGATGGTTGGTTGGCTCATCAAGTAACAAAATATCTGGGTCTTGTACTAAAGCGCGAGCAAGTAACACACGACGCTTTACACCACCAGATAGCTTAGTGAAGTCAGCAGCAGGATCGAGTTTTAATAGCGAGATGGTGCTATCAATATTTTGGCCAAATTTCCAGCCGTCACAGGCTTCTAATTTTTGTTGAGTTTTTTCTAGATCATTCATCCACTTTTCATCGTGGTTATCTAGTTGTGCGCTTAGCTGGTTATACTTTTTAAGGAGTGCGCCAACTTCTGACAAGCCATCAGCTACAACATCATAAACAGTTCCACCAAGGTGGTGTGGCACTTCCTGTTCAAGCTGCGTAATAACAGTGCCTTTCTCAAGCACTCGGTTACCTGAGTCTGGTTTGTGCGTGCCTTTGATGATTTTCATTAGGCTTGATTTACCGGCACCATTTCTGCCGATTAGGCAGATGCGCTCACCCGGCTCAATAGTTAGATCAACACCGTCAAGTAGGGCAGGGCCGCCGTAACTGAGTTGGACATTTTGTAAAGTTAGTAAAGGCATAATTATTAGCTGTGACGAAGAGTTTTTCCGCTAATAGCATCGCGGATTTCAGTAGGATTTAATTGCCCACTGGTTGGTCCATCCAATACAGCATCTGGTGCTAATGGCTGGTCTTGAAACTGTTCCACTACGGCTTGCGCGCTATAACAAGGCGACTCTCCAGTGATGTTCGCACTGGTTGAGGTTAGTGGGCTATCTAATGAGTTGCAGAGAGCTTGAACTAAAGGGTGCTTACTAATACGAATCGCAATGCTGTCAAAGCGGCCTCGTAAAAGCGGTGATACATTGTCCGCCACAGGGAAGACCCAAGTAATGTTGTTCGGGGTCATTTGCTCTGTCGTCGGTTGGATATTTGGTGCGAGGTAGGGTCTAACTTGCTCAAAGTTTGCAGCAATTAGAATCAAACCTTTTTCAATGGGACGTTGCTTGATATCTAGCAAACGCTGTAATGCTTGTTTGTTATCAGGCAAACAACCAAGGCCGAAAACGGCCTCAGTTGGATAAGCAATTACTTTGCCTTGTTTTGCCTGCTCAGCAATGGCAGATATTTCGCAAGTAACCAACATAGTATTTAGTCACTGCTAGTATCTGAGTTAGATGCTGGTGTGTCTTTTGTAACTGCTTTTTTAGGCGCGGCCTTTTTTGGAGCAGCTTTCTTTGCCGCTGGCTTTTTGGCAGGTGCTTTCTTAGCTGTTGTCGTAGCGTCATCAGTCGCTTTAGCAGTAGGTTTCTTCGCAGCGGCTTTTTTGGCTGGAGTCTTTTTAGTCGCGACTTTTTTCGCTGCCGGTTTTTTAGCGGCTGGCTTTTTCTTCGCTGGAACTTTCTTAGCAGCAGGCTTCTTAGCTGGCGCTTTCTTCTTGCCTCGACCTTTACGTTCAGGTGCTTCAGCAAGCATTTTAATGCAGTCTTCAAGTGTTAGTGTTTTAGCATCGACATCTTTAGCAACACGTGCGTTTTTGTTCTTATCGGTGACATAAGGTCCCCAGCGTCCATTCAATATTTGGATGCCTTCATCTGGGAAGTCTTGGATAAGTTTTTCAGCGTCAGCTTTCTTCTTCGCGGCAATCAACTCAAGCGCTTGTTCGCGTGTTACTTCGTAAGGATCATTATTCTCCTTAGGCAAAGACACAAACTTGCTACCGTACTTTACGTAAGGTCCAAAACGACCAAAGTTAGTACTGATTGCTTCGCCTTCTTCAGTTTCACCTAAAGAACGTGGAAGTTTAAATAGCTCCAAAGCATCTTCGTAAGTAACGCTGTCCATTTTCTGGCCAGGGCGCAAACTTGCAAATAGTGGCTTTTCTTCGTCATCACGATGACCGATTTGTACAAACGGTCCAAAACGGCCCATACGTACAGAAATAGGCTTACCTGATTTTTCATCAGTACCGATAACACGCGCTTGCATAACTTCTTCGCGCGTTACTGACTCGTCTTTGTCTACAACTAGTTCATGGAACGGCTTCCAGAACTCTTCTAGTACAGGAATCCATTCTTTCTCACCACGAGATATCTCATCTAGCTGGTTTTCAAGGTTCGCAGTGAAGTTGTAGTCAACGTACTGTGTGAAATGCATAGTCAAGAATCGATTAACGATACGACCAATATCAGTAGGGTAGAAACGTCGAGTTTCAAGTTCTACATATTCACGAGACTGTAGTGTCGAGATGATACTTGCGTAAGTAGATGGACGACCGATGTCGAACTCTTCTAACGTTTTAACCAAACTTGCTTCTGAGAAGCGAGGTGGTGGATCCGTAAAGTGTTGATCAGCCGAAACAGCGTGAAGGTCGAGCACATCGCCTTCTTCCATTAATGGCAGTATCTTCTCTTTGCTTTCCTTAACTTCTTTACCGTCTTCTTTGTCGCTATCCGCATCAACGTCTTCTTGGTAGACAGACATGAAACCCGGGTTGCGAACAGCTGAACCTGTTGCACGGAAGAAGTTGCCATCTCCACTAGAAAGGTCAGCAGATACAGTATCCAGTGTCGCATGGATCATCTGGCTTGCAACTGTACGCTTCCAAATCAAGTTGTACAGTTTGTATTGTTCGTCAGTTAAGTGCTTTTTGATGTCATCAGGAATATTTGCAGAAGCAGTAGGGCGTATCGCTTCGTGAGCTTCCTGTGCATTTTTAGACTTAGTCTTAAATTCGCGTATTTCAGGATTAACATTGTCCGCACCGTAGCGCTTATCAATCAATCCACGTACATCTTCCAGTGCTTCGTTACCCAAAGACACGGAGTCGGTACGCATATAAGTGATCAAACCAACAGGGCCGTCACCTAAGTCAATTCCTTCATACAGCTGCTGAGCAACGCTCATGGTTCTACGTGTCGTAAAACGAAGCTTACGGGAAGCTTCCTGCTGAAGTGTCGACGTTGTAAATGGAGCTGAAGGGTGGCGCTTACGTTGTTTCTTCTCTAAGCGAGAAACTGTTAACTTACCCTTTGTCGTTGTTTCGCCATCGGCATTAACGACTAAGCCTGATTCTGTAACAACAGTGTTCTTAGCGCCCATCGCTAATTCAGTGTTGTTTAAATCAAACTGTTTTAAATTGTTACCGGCAAGCGTATGAAGCTTAGCGGTGAATGGCTGATCGCCTTTCTCAACACTTGCTTCAAGTGTCCAGTATTCTTTCGGGTCAAAGGCTTCAATTTCTTCTTCACGCTCAACGATCATACGGAGCGCAGGACTTTGTACTCGACCAGCAGATAGGCTCGGCTTGATCTTTTTCCAAAGTAGAGGAGATAGGTTGAAACCTACTAAGTAGTCTAATGCGCGTCGTGCTTGCTGTGCATCAATCATGGGCATAGCGAGTTCACGAGGATTAGCGACGGCTTCTTGAACCGCTTTCTTAGTTATCTCGTAAAATACAACTCGTGTTACTTCTTTACCTTCTAGAAGACCTTTTTCTTTTAGGTATTCGTATAGGTGCCACGATATAGCCTCACCCTCTCTATCCGGATCGGTCGCAAGATGTAGGGTTTTTGCTTTCTTCAGAGCCTTAACGATACGGTCGACGTGTTTCTTGTTTCTGTCGATGAGTTCGTACTTCATAATGAAGCCATTCTCGGTATCGATTGCGCCTGTCTTCGGGACTAAATCACGCACGTGTCCATACGAGGCAAGCACTTCAAAGCCCTTACCTAGGTATTTTTCGATTGTTTTTGCTTTAGCAGGTGATTCTACAATGACGAGATTTTCACTCATATTACTATCAGTCACGGTTATAAATTTGTGGCAACCATACACTGTATTCAGAACAGTAGTAAAGAGGCTAGGACGGAAACTACTTACTTATTAATGCCAATAATGACGGTTTTTAGTGAAATAGAGTCATTATTATCAGTGATAGCAAATTGGTTCGTTGCCCATTGCAACGCAGTCCATCCATATATAAGAAGCTTCAGAGTCAGGCTGATTAAGTAGTAGCATAAGAACTACCCATTTAAGCTTGTTTAGGTCTAGCGTTTTGTCCTTTAACTCAAGAATGCGATCAATAGTGCGCTCACGCATTTCAGGTGTCAGAACCTTAGATTGTTCTAAAAACAGTAAGTAGCTTTGGCATTCGAAGTTTAGGTAACGTGACTCATAGCGTGAAAAAATACGCGTTGTCTTCTCACTAGGTTCAGTAATATAGACTTGCTCTTTGTCCGCTAGGCTTTCTAGCCAGTCAAATGCCTTACTAATGTCATTTTGAGGAAAGCCCGCTTCTTGAAGGTAGCTGTGAAGCGCATCTTTGTTCTGCGAGACGTCATCGACATCAGAGTAGTTTTCGAATAAATAAAAAAGCACATCCAATGTAGTTTCTTTGGTATTCATTTTGTTTAAGTCACCAGTCCATTGTGTTGGCAAGGGCTGATTAACAAAAAACGGCAAGCTTAGCTATTCACCTAAGCGTGTATAGCTACCTCTACCGTTGGAAGCAATTAAGCCCTGCAATTCCATGACTAAAAGCATGGATGAAAGCGATGCAGGGGTCAATCCCGTCTGTATGACTAATTGGTCAATTGATACGGGTTCATAACCCATTGCCGCCAGTAGTCGGCTGTTATCGTCATTTCGTTCTATTTCTGGCGTTTCAGCTGCTGCGTTTGCATCTGCTTTAGGAGTGTCTTGAGTAAGAATTTCTAGGTCAATTTGGCCTGCTAAATCTTCCATTACATCATTCGCTGTTTCGACTAGTTTAGCGCCTTGTCTAATCAACTTATGACACCCTCGAGCTAGCGGGTTGTGAATAGAGCCAGGAATAGCGAATACCATACGGCCTTGTTCATTAGCGTAATCAGCGGTGATGAGTGATCCACTCCTTTGTGCGGCTTCAACAACTAACGAACCGTGACTCAAACCACTAATAATGCGATTTCGTCTTGGAAAGTTTTGCGCTCTAGGGGTTGTACCGATAGGGTTCTCACTCACCATGGCACCTTGTTCTACTATTTGATAAGCGAGTTGGCGGTGTTTGGCAGGGTAAACCCGATCTAAGCCTGTGGCGGTAACAGCGATAGTAACGCCGCCATCGGCAAGTGCACCTTTGTGTGCTTCACCGTCAATACCCATGGCAAGGCCGCTTGTGACGCACAGGCCCATATTTGCAAAGTGTTTTGCAAACTCAAAAGCATTATGAGCGCCATTAGGTGTAGGTGTACGACTGCCGACAATGGCAATTTGTGGGTCACTTAATAATTGAGTATTTCCATGAACATAGAGTAGCGGTGGTGCTGCGCTGATCTGTTTCAATAGAGGAGGGTAGTCGTCATCTAAAAAGGTAATTAGATGGTGGTCCTCTTTTTCAAGCCAGAGCATGTCAGGTTTAGCCGCGTCCAATGATATGGAGGTAATGGCGTCACTCTGTTTGCGACTGAGGCCGGCTTTTTCTAATTGACTTGAGTTGGCGTTAAGAACTGCCGTCGGATCACCAAAGTGAGCGAGTAGTTTATGAAATGCTTGGCAGCCGATACCTGGGGCCCGCCATAGCGAGACCCAAGCTTGTAGAGAGTTATTATCAGTCACGAGTTATTATCGGTTCCGTTAAGGGTTACCTATCTTATACCCATTTCTGACTTCTTGATCAGACTTTGTGATCAGGGCATAGCTAAAGCGATCAGTTACATTGTAAACAACAGCTGTAGCGGCTCTTTCAGGCGGTATTCTCACCTTGTCTGTCAGTGATCCGTAGCCTTTTTTGGCCGTTGGGTAAGGGTCTATAGTCATGTAGCTAGGTTTATAGACACCAAGCATATAGCCAGGTTTTATCCCGTCGCGCTTCCCTTTGTTGATGGTAATGATCATGCCTTTACCACTTATTAGGTCTGCATCGTAAAGCGACATCACTGATCCGCGTACTTTTTGACGTGGAATTAGCATTGGTGCTTTTAGGTTTTGCTCCTGATTGACCATGTTTAGGAGTCGGTTACCTACGCGGACTTCTCGTTTCATATTGAGTAGTTTAGCGGTTGAAATAGGGCCCACCTTTTCAATTTGGATATGTGAGCCAAAGTTCACCTCAAAGCCAAGTTTTTGGCCATTCTCAGGGTCGACTATTTCCTTACCCTTTGAGAATACCGCATAACGTTCCATAGGCTTGCCACGGAAGTTTTTAATGTAAATATTCTTATCGGAGATCATGAGCATATTTGTATCTTGCCCTTTGACCAGATACGGCGCGTTATCAATCTCACCTTCGTTCATTATACGTGGGAAAGCTAAAAACGGAGCCAGTGTTGAAATTGGTTCTCCAACACCACCAGTACGCTCAACACGAATTTGAGGCTTCATATGGTCTTTAATAGTGACCGTATCTTTTCCGCGCACCTGTCTTGGGCCTGAGTAGATGTAAAGAACATCGCCAGGATAAATGAGGTGCGGGTTAGTGATCCGTTGGTTTTTGTCCCAAATTTCCGGCCAAAACCAAGGGTTTTTCAAGAATTTGTTTGCGATGTCCCACATCGTATCGCCCTTGCGGACTTTATAACGTTTTGGGGCAGTCCCTTTGAGGACACCTTTGGTACGAGTGACAGTACGCTTAACTAGAGGGCCTTTGTCATTGTAACCACTAGCGCCAGGAGGCATGCCGTAGTAGCTATCGAATTGACGCTCGTCAAATTTGGCCGCCGGCTTTATAGGTGACGAAAAATTACTTTTAATCGTGTCTTTGTCGCAGCCGCCCAGTAAAATGGTTCCAAGCACGATAACAGATGTAAATATCTGTCGTGAAATAGTGAAAGACATGGTTTGTCCTCTCGTTCTTATTCGTTATTTTATGTCAGCTATAGTATCTTAGGGCCTAGCAAGCACGCATGTTTTTCAGACTTACGGTAATTTATTAAATGGCAGTTTTAAAAGTATTAAGCTTTCCCGACACACGTCTGCGCACTAAGGCTGCGCCAGTTGAGACAGTGGATGATGCAGTTCGTCAAATTATGGACGATATGCTAGACACAATGTACGAAGCACCGGGTATTGGCTTGGCCGCTTCTCAGGTAGATATTCATCGACAAATTGTTGTTATTGACGTGTCGGAAGATGGAAATGATCCGCTTTACTTAGTTAACCCTAAGATTACAGCGAAGTCTGGCAAAGAAATCTCAGAAGAAGGTTGCCTGTCGGTGCCTGAGTATTATGCTGAGGTAGAGCGTGCAGAAAAAGTAACCTTGACTGCTTTGGGTTATGACGGTGAAGCGTATGAAATAGACGCTGAAGGTCTATTGGCTATCTGCATTCAGCATGAGTTGGATCATTTAGACGGTAAATTGTTTGTTGATTACCTTTCGCCTCTAAAGCAGCAGCGTGTTCGTAAAAAATTAGAGAAATTAGCAAAGCAGGGCGGCAAATGAGTAATGGCCTTAGGGTTATCTATGCGGGTACGCCTGATTTTGCAGTGCCAGCATTGGCCGCTCTTATCGAATCAGGACATGAGGTCGTGGCTGTTTATACGCAACCCGATCGTCCAGCAGGGCGGGGTCGTAAGTTACAACCTAGCCCAGTAAAACAAGTCGCTTTGGATGCTAGTATTCCTGTTGAGCAACCTGTGAATTTCCGTGAAGAGGCTGATCGTCAAACGTTAGCTGACTATAACGCCGACGTAATGGTGGTGGCTGCTTATGGGTTAATCTTGCCACAAGTGGTGTTAGATACGCCTAAGTATGGTTGCTTAAATATTCACGGGTCTTTGCTGCCTCGCTGGCGCGGTGCTGCACCAATACACCGTGCTATTCAAACGGGCGACAAAGAAACGGGCGTAACTATTATGCAAATGGCGGCAGGTTTAGATACTGGCGACATGTTGCTAAAAACGTATTATACGATCGGTGCTGAAGATACGGGCGCAACCGTTCATGATGCTTTGGCTGCCGATGGCGCTAGTGCCTTAATGACCGTGTTAGAACAGGTAGAAACAGGTACACTGGCCCCAGAAGTTCAGGACGAGTCATTGACTTGCTATGCGTCAAAGTTGACCAAAGCAGAAGCTGAAATTGATTGGTCTCAATCAGCGGTTGAAATTGATCGTCGTATTCGTGCTTTTAACCCGTGGCCAGTGGCTTACACTAAGCAGAATGGGCAAGCGATGCGCTTGTTGATGTCTAGCGTAGTAGAGGGTGAAAAGACGAGTGCAGAAGCAGGTACGGTACTTGCAGAAAACAAACAGGGCATTCAAATTGCCTGTGGCGAGGGTGTGATTTCTATCTCTCGTTTACAACTACCCGGTAAAAAAGCGATGTCGGTTAGCGAGTTCTTAAATGGTCGCAGTTTATCTGGAGAAAAATTTCCCTCATGAGTCAACGAAATCCGCGTGCAACAGCCGCTATTATATTAGACAAAGTAATTTACGGTGGCACGTCACTCAGTCAGCTTTTATCAGACAATGATGATTCGATTGACCCGATGGTTAAAGACCTTTGTTTTGGAAGTCTGCGCTGGCATGAGAGATTAAGTGCATTGCTTGATCTACTATTGACCAAAAAACTAAAAGCGAAAGATAAAGACGTCGAGTGTTTATTACGTGTTGGCTTGTATCAAATTCTTTACCAAAGCGCGCCAGAATATGCTGCTGTTAATGAAACGGTTGCTGCCGTTAAAGGTTTGCGTAAGACATGGGCGATTAAGTTTGTTAATGGTGTTTTACGTACATTCTTACGTCGTAAAGAGTCGATGCTGCACCAGATAGAATCCATTGAAACGGCAAAGTACGCTTTTCCTGAATGGATGATTGTATCTATAAGAGACGCTTGGCCGGAACATTGGGAGTCAATCTTAGAGCAGAGTAACTTGCGTGCACCGATGACGCTTCGAGTGAACTTGTCACAGCAAACACGAGAGCAGTGTCAGGCAGCTTTAGCGGCAGAAGAAATTGAGAGTAGAGCGCACCCATTTGTTGAGTCTGCTTTGATGCTTGAAAAGCCGATGAGTGTATTTGAGCTTCCAGGTTTTAATGAAGGCTTCCTATCTGTTCAAGATGCTGCCGCACAAATTGCAGCGTCTTTGATGAAGTGCGAGAAAGGCATGCGTGTTTTGGATGCCTGTGCTGCGCCCGGCGGTAAAACAGGTCATTTGTTGGAGATGACTGAGGGTTTGGATTTAGTCGCGATTGATAATGTTGATACTCGTTTACTGCGCATTGGTGAAAACCTTGAGCGTTTAGGTTTAGAGGCTCAAATTACGGTGGGTAATGCTAGTGAGCCTTCGGATGAATGGGCTAAACCTGGGTTTGATCGTATTTTGTTGGACGCGCCTTGTTCTGCAACGGGTGTTATTCGTCGTCATCCAGATATTAAAGTACTACGTTGGAAAGAAGATATTGAGCAGTTGCATGAACAGCAAATCGGTATTTTAAATACGATGTGGGGATTATTGAATGATGGCGGCCGTTTGGTTTATGCGACGTGTTCTATTCTACCCGCTGAAAATGAGCAGATTGTTGCTGAGTTTGTTAAGTCCCATCCAGAAGCTAAGATTGTACCGATTGAAGCCGAGTGGGGATTAGCTCAGCAATACGGTCGACAAGTGCTTACAGGTATTGATGATATGGATGGTTTCTACTACGCAGTCATCGAAAAGTCTTAATATGAAAACCTTGATCACTCTCCGAATATTGAAGTGCCTACCGATACTCTTACTACTGCTCAGTCTCAGTGGTCCGAGCTTGGCTGAGGATAAGCCCGGTATTTACTTCAATCGCCATGATATACATATGGTTGATGCGACTAAAAACGTGTATTTGGTGAGTGCTCAAGTTGATTTTAAATTATCACCTTACCTAGAGCAGGCGCTGTTAAATGGCGTGTTACTTAACGTCAACACGTTCATTGGTTTAGGTAAGCGACGGGGGTGGTGGTGGAATGAGACCGACAACCTCAGCACTATTAGTTATCAAATTAAATATCATGCGCTCAGCCGTCACTTTCTGCTGACGCGAAATGATACTCATGAAAATTGGAACTACCGTTCACTATCGACTGCTCTGCGAAAAATGGGGAGCGTCGTCAATTATAAGTTGCCTGAACTATCCCCGAGAGTTAAGGATGGTGAGCACTACATTTATATGAATATCAGGTTGTCACCTGCGACATTGCGGTTACCGCTACGTATTCAATCACTATTTAGTAGTCAATATAGTATGGCAAGCGAGGTCATTTCGTGGCCATTACCGTAAGAACTGTTGTATTCCAGATTGCTCCGGTCGTGCTTACGGCCATTTTATTGGGCATCTCTCTCTTTATATTAAATTTATCGACGCGAAACCCGGAGTCATCTGATGACATCATTGGGTGGTTGGCGCCGTTAAATATCGCCATATTACTGATACTCAGTTTCTTGGTGTTGTTTAATTTATACCAAGCCGTTATTCGTCTAAGGACTCAGCAAGCGGGTTCACGGTTTACCCTGCGCTTAATGATGGCGTTTTCGGTACTGACTGTATTCCCTGTATTGATCGTGTCTTACTTCTCAATGAACTTCCTTGGGGATCGAATCGATAGTTGGTTCAATGTCAAAATTGAGGGCGCTTTAGATGACTCCTTGGAGCTTGCGAGAAATTCACTGACCGTCAGAACCCGTCAGCATCTTTATAATGTTGAAAAGGTTGCACGTGAATTAACCGTGACTGATGAGTTAGATTACGCATCAACGATAGAGTCCCGTATGCGACAACTTGGTGCCTACGAGATGGTGCTATTGGGTAAAAGTAAGCGAGTCTTAGTTTACAGTGGTGATAATGCAGAGATTGGGACTATTATCCCGCATTTCCCTGCGGATGAGATTTTACGTAGCTTATCTAGTCGTGGTTATATGAGTCGCTTGGAATATGTTGGTGGTATCAGTTTGTACTCTAGAGTCGCGATTACTTTACGCCCGAGTGCGACTAGCGACACGATGATATTAACAGCGCTATTTCCGTTTTCAGATAAAGAGCGTAGTCTGTCGAATAATGTTCAGGAAGCGCGAAATCAATACCAAAATATTAACTATCAGCGTGACTTAATTAAACAAAGCTTTCGTTTAACACTGTTTCTAATCATGGTGTTGTCGATCCTGTTTTCTGTCTGGGGAGCCTTTGTTTATTCACGCAGACTAACTAACCCTGTTCGTAAGCTGTTGGAAGGAACGCTAGCCGTTGCCTCCGGAGACTTGAATAAGAAGTTACCCGTATCTGATAAAGATGACTTTAGTCTGTTGGCGCGTTCATTTAACACCATGACGACTCGTTTGTCTGATGCACGTCAGGAAAGTGAGGAGAGTCAGCAGCAAGTTCAGCGCCAGCATGATTACTTAAACACGGTTCTTGATCACCTGACGTCAGGTGTTATTACCATTGATGATCAGCAAGTGATACGACGGATTAACTCTGCCGCTGAGCAGATATTGCAGGTGCCGTTGTCGGAGTTTATAAACAATAGACTGTTTGAAGTCGGAGAGACGCATCAGGCGCTAAAACCATTGCTGGAAGTCATTCAGCCTTATCTTATTAGGCAAGAGAGTGAGTGGCAGTGTGAAATCAGTTTGATGTTGCCGCAAGGTCGTCAGATGTTGGTTTGTCGTGGAACGGCCTTGCCACAACTTATTGATGGTTCGAAAGGTCACGTATTAGTATTGGATGATATTACGGATGTTGTTCAAGCAGAGCATGAAGCTGCTTGGAGTGAGGTTGCACGTCGCTTAGCTCATGAAATTAAGAACCCATTGACGCCTATTCGACTATCTGCAGAGCGCTTGCAGCATCGATTGCTTCCCGAGTTAAGCGAGGAGTCTGCGGACTTATTACAACGGATGAGCCGTACCATTATGAATCAGGTGGATAACCTGAAAGGCATGGTGGATGCGTTTAGTGAGTATGCACGAGCACCGAGTTTACGCTTGCAACCGGTTGACTTGAATGCACTCGTCAGTGAAGTTGCTGAGTTGTATCGTATCAACGATCAACACATTGATGTAACGCTAGATTTAGAAGAATTACCGACGATTTATCTAGATTCAGGAAGGATAAGACAGTTGGTTGTTAATTTGCTGAAAAATGCCTTTGAGGCGCTTGAAAGTGACACGGAGTACCGCAAGGTATCACTTTGTACCAAGTATTTGCATTCTAATGAGGATAGTCCAGAAGTGTGTTTCTCAGTGTCAGACACGGGTTCTGGCATTCCGAATGATATTTTACCGAGTTTGTTTGATCCCTATGTGAGTGGCAAGCAGGCTGGTTCTGGTTTAGGTCTATCCATCGTCAAAAAGATCGTTGAAGAGCATTCTGCGCGTGTCATTGCAAAAAATAATGAACAGCATGGCGCGACAATTAGTATTTACTTCCCAGTTGAAGCTGGGGTGAAATTAAAGAAGGGTCAGTCCCTAGAGGTTAAGCATGTCACTTAAATTGACGGAAAAACACCGCATACTTGTTGTTGACGATGAGCCAGATATTCGCCAACTAGTAAGCGAGATCCTTCAGGATGAAGGCTATAAAGTGGTTGTTGCTGAAAATGCTGAAATGGCACGTGAGCAAGTGCGAGTGAGTCGTCCAGAGCTTATATTACTTGATATCTGGATGCCTGGTGAAGATGGTATTTCCTTACTGAAAAGTTGGTATGAAAGCGGTGTATTGGGTTGCCCAGTAATAATGATGTCAGGTCACGGAACGATTGAAACGGCTGTGGAGGCGACACGTCTTGGTGCTTATGACTTTATTGAAAAGCCATTATCTATGGCAAAGTTACTGCTGTCCGTTGAGCATGGCTTGCGCGCTAATCAGCTTGAACAGGAGAATAAAGGCTTAAAAAAGCAGGTACTAGCGCCATCTGAGCCAATTGGTTCTAGTACGGCTATGCGCGACTTGCGCTTACAGTCTGAACGTATCGCTCAATATACTGATGTGGTTGTAACTTTGTACGGTGAGTCGGGTACGGGTAAAGAGGTCTTTGCTCGCTATATTCATGGAAAAAGTGACCGCTCTAATAGTCAGTTTATTAAATCCATTGTGTCGTCCCACACCTCAGATAATTTTCTGAGCGAGTTATTCGGACGAGAAGAAGACGGTAAAATCACACCGGGTTTATTTGACGAGGCACAAGATGGCACACTTTATTTGTGCGATATTCCTGCGCTTGATGCGGCGTCACAGGAAGCATTGCTGTTAACACTTCGAGATAAAAACTACACGCGACTTGGCGGGACGAATAAAATTGATCTACGCGTTGCGTTGATTGTTTCCTCTCAGCATGACTTGCGTGACGACGTTGAGTGTGGCCGCTTTTCTGAAGAGTTGTATTTCAGAGTCAATGTGGTGCCTTTAATGATTCCTGCATTGCGAGAGCACTCTGAAGATGTAACGGAGTTATTGAATTTTTATGTCGACCGGTTGATTGCCTTAGATGGTCTTCCTTATCGTCACTTCTCTGTTGCGGCGCAAAACTATTTACGTAATTACCGTTGGTTAGGCAATATTCGTGAGCTACGCAACTTAGTACAACGCTTATTGATATTGGGTACTGATACGGAAATTACTCAAGAAGAGGTTGAGGAAGTGCTGGGTCGCAGTATTCCAATCTTCCGTCAAGGTGTTGAGAAGCTACCTGTGAGTTTGTTTGAATTACCGTTGCGTCAAGCGCGAGAGCAATTTGAGCATGACTACTTGAGTTATCAGTTGGAGCAATGTGCCGGCAACGTCAGTCAGCTTGCGGAGCGTGTGCAAATGGAGCGTACTCATTTATATAGAAAAATGCGTTCGTTAAACATCGATCCAAAACAGTACAGTAAGTAGACCATGAATATAGTCATTATTGGCGCGGGTCAGGTGGGAAGTTCTTTGGCTGCAAGTCTAGCTACTGAAGATAATGACGTGGTGGTTATCGACAAGAACGCAGAACGCCTAAGGTATTTACGTGAAAAGTTAGATATTGATACCTATCAAGGGAATGCATCCCAGCCTGATGTGTTAGAAAGCGCCAATGTGATTAATGCGGACATGATTATTGCCGTCACAAGCAGTGACGAAGTCAATATGATTGCGTGTCAGGTGGCCTTTTTACTCTTTCGCACACCAACAAAGATTGCTCGTGTACGCTCGGTAAGCTACTTAGACCATCAGGAATTGTTCTCCAAAGACGCTATTCCTATTGATGTATTAATTAGTCCGGAGAGTTTAATTACGGAACATGTCTATCAGCTGATGTCTCACCCCGGTGCGCTTCAAGTACTCGATTTTGCGAATAAGAAAGTCCAGTTAGTTGCAGTTAAAGCACAGTTGGGTGGGAAATTAATTGATCATGAAATTCGTGATTTTGCTGATCATATTCCTGATGTGGATGTGCATGTTGTTGCGATTTTCCGCAAAGGGCGCGCAATACTACCCGACGGTGACACTGTCATTGAAGTTGATGATGAGATCTTTGTGATCGCTAGTGTTCAGCACATTCGTGTGGTGATGAGTGAGCTTAGTATTGTTGAAAAGCCATACAAAAAAATCATGATTGCTGGTGGTGGAAATGTGGGGGGTAACTTGGCTAGCTTGTTGGAAAAAGAACGCTACCAAGTAAAGATTATTGAGCAGAACCCTGAGACCGCAGGTTACCTCGCTGAGAAGTTAGACCGTACTTTGGTACTAGAGGGTGATGCAGCGGATGAACATCTGCTCCAAGAAGAAGATATTAGCAATATAGATGTTTTTTGCGCGGTTACTAATGATGACGAGGCAAATATACTGTCGGCGATGCTTGCTAAGCGTTTAGGTGCACGTAAGGTTATGGCATTAGTTAATAGACCCAGTTATGTGGACTTGGTGGAGAGTGGTATTATCGATATGGCCATCTCCCCACAGCAAATTACGTTGAGTGGATTGCTGGCGCATGTGCGTCAGGGTGATATTGTTTCAGTTCATGCCTTGAGAAAAGGTGCTGCAGAAGTGTTGGAGGTTGTCGCTCATGGTGATCAACAAACATCTCGTGTCGTCGGTCGAACGTTAGTTGAATTAAAGCTTCCTCCCGGCTCTACAGTTTGTGCTGTTGTGAAAGGGAGTAATGTGGTTTTGCCAAGTAACTCTGTTGTTATTGAGGAGAATGACCACGTGATTATTTTCCTTTCGGACAAGCGTTACATCCCAGTGATTGAAAAAATGTTCCAAGTCGGAATGGGTTACCTGTAAACCTCATGCAATATTTCGTTATACTTAGAATCCTTGGTTTGTTGCTGATGCTATTCAGCTTTACTCAGCTAGTGCCCATGATTGTTGGATGGTTGTGCGGTGATGTGGACGTCACGCCATTCTTAAAAGCATTCTTTGTGTTACTAGTCGGTGGCGCTGTTGCTTGGTATCCGGTTAGGTCTTACAGTAGTGAGTTACGCTTACGTGATGGTTTTCTAGTCGTTATTCTATTTTGGACGGTGCTGGGCGTGTCAGGTGCGTTACCGTTGTTGCTGTCCAAGCAGCTTGATATATCAATAACGGATGCAGTGTTTGAGTCTATTTCCGCATTGACGACAACGGGCGCGACGGTAATCACAAAACTGGATGACTTGCCTCGATCGATATTGTTTTATCGTCAACAACTGCAGTGGTTAGGTGGTATGGGAATAATCGTACTGGCTGTCGCAATTCTTCCTATTTTAGGCGTTGGTGGAAGTCAGCTTTTTAGAGCTGAAACACCTGGGCCGGTTAAAGACTCCAAGCTTACTCCAAGAATTAAAGAGACAGCTAAGCTGCTTTGGTTAATATATTTTGGCTTCACCGTCGCGTGTGCTATTTCATATAAAGTGGCAGGGATGAATTGGTTCGATGCGATTGGTCATAGCTTCTCAACAGTAGCGATCGGTGGATTCTCAACACACGATAAAAGCATGGGATATTTCGAGAGTCATGCGATTGATAGTGTGGCGATCGTCTTTATGCTGTTATCGAGCGCTAACTTTAGTTTGCACTTTTTGGTGTGGCGTAAGCGTAGTCCAGCGTTATATTTTAAAGATTCTGAGTTCCGCTTCTACTTATATTGCATCGCGGCTGTGACGTTGACGTGTATCGTATATTTCCAAATAGGCCATTTCTTTGGCTCAATTAGTGAAACGGTTTATAAATCACTATTTCAAGCAGTCTCAATGATCACGACAACTGGGTTCACTACGGCGGAGTATGCCTATTGGCCCTCATTCCTCCCTGTATTGTTGATATTTTCCAGTTTTATGGGTGGTTGTGCAGGCTCTACTGCAGGTGGAATGAAAGTAGTTCGAGTATTGCTGCTGTTTAAGCAGGGTATACGAGAAATTATACGACTCATTCATCCTAGTGCGAGAATATCGGTAAAGCTCAATCGTAAGCCAGTGCCAGACGCAGTGCTTCAAGCAGTTTGGGGGTTTTTCTCGGTCTATATCGGGATTTTTGTGATTTTGATGCTACTAGTCATGGCTAGTGGGTTGGATCAGGTCACTGCATTTTCAGCGGTCGCAGCAACACTGAATAACTTGGGCCCGGGTTTAGGGGATGTTGCGAGTAACTTTGCTCCTATCAATGATTTTGCCAAGTGGTTACTTAGCTTTGCTATGCTGTTAGGTCGCTTAGAAATATTCACTTTGTTGGTGGTCTTAACACCCATGTTCTGGCGTCAATAAGCGTTTTTACCGCCTGTCTAACGGTTACTTTTAGTGCCTATATTTGTGTTTAAATTAAAAGGTATCTAATGGATAACAATAATAATGAAAATAACCAAATCACATGCTTCTGGCTTTACGCTAATTGAAGCGCTAATCACGATTAGTATCGCCGCTATTTTAGCCAGTATTGCTATTCCTAATTTCGCAAGTATGGTTGAGAGTAATCGACTTAGTTCCGGCGCTAATGACTTTTTAGCCGGATTGATATTTACCAGAAGTGAAGCTGCTAAACGTAGTCAGACCGTCAGTATTTGCACCAGTGATAACGGATCAACTTGCGCGGTTTCATTGGATGACTACGCTAAGGGTTGGTTGATTTTTACCGACTGCGATGAGGATGGTGTGCTAGATACCACAGCAACAACTTGTGATCTGGATGGCGACGGTACGGCTGATCCAGACAGATTGTTGAGGGTTAATGATGGTTTAAAAAATATCTCAATTGTATCTGCAGCAAGCACTAGTAAAGACTTTTATTCGTATGATCTTTCCGGAAGAGGTTCTAGTACTTTGACGTTTAACATCGGCCCTGATACTGCAACAACAAAACGTAAAATCACTGTCGCAGTAACAGGGCGCGCAAAACTAACTACTGTGGACTAATTATCCCCTCGTAGCTCTCTAGGCAGTACAAAAGAGACCGTTTCAACAATTCCTTGAGTGTCAGGCTTGATATTTGCACCTAGTTCAGTCAATCGCTGAGTCACTTCCTGTACTAATATTTCTGGTGCTGAAGCGCCAGCGGTGAGGCCCACACTTTTCTTGTCCTTCAGCCAGCCAGGGTCAATATCACTAGCACCATCGATCAAGTACGCTGGAATGCCACGTTTTTCAGCAATTTCACGCAGACGATTGGAGTTGGAGCTATTTGGAGACCCGACAACAAGTACCACATCGCAGTCATCAACTAACTGCTTTAACGAGTCTTGGCGATTTTGAGTGGCATAACAAATATCGTCTTTCTTAGGTGCTTGTATTGACGGATATCGAACCTTAAGCGCATCAATAATCGTATTGGTGTCATCTACTGACAGCGTTGTTTGAGTCACAAAGCCAATCTGTTCAGGATTTTTGATGTCTAGCGCATTTACTTCTTCGTCAGAGTCAACACGGTAAATAGCACCGCCGTAACTGGTGTCATATTGGCCCATCGTACCTTCAACTTCAGGGTGTCCTTTGTGACCAATTAATATAGTTTCGCGACCTTCACGACTGTAACGAACAACTTCCATATGAACTTTAGTGACTAGTGGGCAGGTTGCATCAAACACTTTTAAGCCGCGTCGCTTGGCTTCATCTTGAACGGCTTTAGAGACACCGTGTGCACTGAAAATAACGGTCGCGTCATCAGGCACTTCATCTAACTCTTTAACAAAGACTGCACCTTTATTACGAAGATTGTCGACCACAAACTTGTTGTGCACGACTTCGTGACGGACATAAATAGGTGCGCCAAGTAGCTCTATTGCACGGTTAACGATATCGATGGCGCGGTCAACGCCGGCACAAAAACCTCTAGGGTTGGCTAAAGTAACTTGCATAATAAAGTGCTGAGTTGTCAAAATTAGAAGTGTAGCAGGTCTTAGTGGGTTTTTGATAAAGCCTAAGTAAATGTATGGGAGGACTAACAAGTAAAGTTCTGTATTGTTATGAATTGAGTTATAGTAATCTGCGTTGATTTTTGCCAAATATACGAGAGACTCATGAAGGTTTTATTAGTAGGTAATGGTGGGCGCGAACATGCCCTTGCATGGAAAATTATTCAATCACCTAAGGTATCTAAGGTGTTTGTTGCGCCAGGTAATGCAGGTACTGCGCTAGAAGCAGGCGTCGAAAACGTATCAATTTCGGTTGATGATAATGATGGCCTACTAAACTTCGCGATTGAGAATGATATCGAGCTAACTGTGGTTGGCCCAGAAGTGCCACTCGTAGCTGGTTTGGTTGATATATTTGCGGCAAAAGGTTTGCGTTGTTTTGGTCCTACTAAAGCTGCTGCACAGCTAGAAGGTTCAAAAGCGTTTACTAAGGACTTCTTGGCTCGTCACAATATTCCAACAGCGGCTTATGGGAACTTTACTGATATAGACGAAGCAGTGGCTTACGTTAAATCAGTTGGCGCACCTATTGTTATCAAAGCTGATGGTTTAGCGGCAGGTAAAGGCGTGATCATTGCTCAAACTGAGCAAGAAGCCATTGAGGCTATTAACGACATGCTTGCAGGTAATGCTTTTGGCGAGGCTGGGCACCGTGTCGTTGTTGAAGAGTTTTTGGTAGGTGAAGAGGCAAGTTTTATTGTTATTGCGGATGGTAAAAATAGTTTGCCAATGGCGACGTCTCAAGATCATAAGGCACGCAATAATGGCGACCTTGGTCCAAACACTGGGGGAATGGGTGCTTACTCTCCTGCGCCGGTTGTTACTCCAGAAGTCCATAACCGTATTGTTGAAGAGGTTATCGAGCCAACAATTAAAGGCATGGCCGACGAAGGTAATACCTTTACAGGCTTCCTTTATGCTGGCGTTATGGTTTCTCCAAATGGTGAAATCAAAGTACTAGAGTTTAATGTGCGATTTGGTGACCCTGAAACTCAACCAATTATGATGCGTTTACGCTCTGACCTCGTTGATCTTCTTGAGCATGCACTTGATGGCACGCTAGATCAAGCGACAAGCGAGTGGGATTCTCGTGCAGCGTTAGGTGTTGTTTTGGCAGCGGGTACTTACCCAGAAAGTGGGGATAAGGGGACTGTTATCAAAGGCATTCCTACGACATCAGACGATAACGCAAAGATATTTCATGCGGGTACAAAGCAGCAGGGTGATAATGTTGTTACCGCTGGAGGCCGTGTTTTATGTGCTGTTGGTTTGGGTGAAAATGTTACTGAGGCGCAAAAAGCAGCTTATGAACTAACGAAGAAAGTTAGCTGGGAAAATGTTTATTATAGAGATGATATTGGTTACAGAGCTGTCGAGCGTGAAGCGAAAAGCTAAATAGTTTTATTAGGCTTGCGTTTGATGTAGTTATAAATTGCATCAAGCGCAATTAAAACAAAGGCGCTCAATACGCCGTAATTATGAGCTTCGATCACTACGTGTGCATCAATCAGTGACGAGTTATCATGAATAGCACCGAAAAAATGGTCTGCGGCAACTTTGCCACTGACGAGTAAGCCGACACTAATACCCATAAAGTAATCTTTTTTCTTAAGTGCTGAGTAAGCAGCGACAACGTAGAGTCCGTAGAGCGCACCAGATAGACCTGCGTACCAGTGAAGTGACGTTACGAAGATATGAAGGCAAGTACCTACCGATAAAACTAACAAAAATAAACTTATCGTAAAGGTTCTAACGTGAAGCGTGGTATAAAATAGCAAGCCGAGAAGTCCAAGGCTGCTCATATTTAGTAAGTAATGTGCCCAGTTTGTATGAACAAATTGGCTTGTGACAATTCTCCACCACTGACCAAGCTCCATCGCTTTACGGGTATATATAAAATCTGCTTGCCACCATTGCATGATAAAACTCACAAAAGCGATAGAAACAATAGTGGATATGAGTTTGATATTCATGTGGTTGGGTAAGTGCAATAACTATGGCAAAATGCCAATTAAGATAAATTATTAAACAATAACAGGTTTGAAATACATGCGAACAAATAATATACGCAGACTGTCTTTGCAGAAGGGTTTCACGCTTCTCGAGATCATTGTGGTCGTAACAATTATTGCCATTATCGGTGCGATTGTCGCCCCTAATATTATTGATAAATTCTCTGGCGTTCAGGAAGATGTGGCACGAACAGAAATTAAGCGTATTAAATCAACTCTGGGTTTTTATAAGTTAGAAAACTTTAACTTACCAAGTACAGAGCAGGGCTTAGAGGCGTTGGTTACTAAGCCGAGCGGGTCACCTGAGCCTAGTGCTCGTTGGAAAAAGCAGTTGGAATCGGTGCCGACAGATCCATGGGGTAATCCTTACCAGTATTTAAATCCAGGTACACATGAAGATATCGATATTTTCTCTTATGGCCAAGATGGTCGTAAGAGTGATGATGATATTGGAAGCTGGCAGCTAAAGTAATTGACTACTTGCACAGCTAGTCGATTCTATAAAAAAACTCAGTCAGCAGGCTATACGCTGATTGAGTTGATGGTTGTCATTGCAATCATCGGGTTAATTACGTCTGTTGTTTTGCCCTATATCCCTACTGATAAAACCGAACGCATGCGCACCGATGCTGATCGGTTTGAATCTTTAATCTCTTATGCTCAAACTCAAGCTATCTTACAGTCACAAGACTTTGGTTTGATGGTTGAGGGTTCTAGCTATAGTTTTCTGAAGCAAGTAGCAGGTACTTGGGAAGCTATGGACGCAGACCCTTTAAGTCCCCAGAAGCTTGAAGACTATTTAACTCAAACTTTATACGTTGAAGGTGGTGAAGTTGAGCCTGATCCATTTCAGGAGGCTTTTGTGCCGACGGTTATATTGTTTTCTAGTGGTGAAATTAGTCCGTTTGAATACCAACTAGCCTTATCGGAACAGCAGTTCATTCGCTTGAAGTACAACTTATTGGGTGAAGTTGTACGGGAGTCTGTCGATGAATCTCAATAAACGCCTTACCTCTAGTTCTGGTTTTACATTAATTGAAGTGCTTATCGCTTTGTTGATTGTTGCAACTGCCTTAGGTACCGCAACTAAAATCATGTTGGGAGCGGCTAATTCGGGTGCTGTAAGAGCTGATCAGACCGCTGCTCAATGGGTCGGTTTAAATCAAATGTCTACACTAAAGCTTAGGCGGCAGTGGCCTGTTCGTTCAGAGAGCGGTGAAGAAGATATGATGGAACGCACATGGTTGTGGGAGCAGCGTGCTGAAGTGACACCAGATGATAATGTAATACGTGTCACTATTGATGTTCGTTTAGAAGGTGCTGATGACGATGACCTAAGTGCCTCTGTTTCAGGCTTTGTGGCAAAATTACAATGAAAAAGCATATTAGTCAGCGTGGCTTCACACTTATTGAGTTATTAGTGTCAATTGCTATATTTTCGATGATGACGGTGGTGGCGTATGCCGGTATCGGTTCGATCATGGCTAATGATAAAATCTCTGCGGACCATGAGACTGATTTAAAGCGTTTACAGCGAACAATGATGTTTATTGAAAAAGACTTGCGTCAGGTAACCATACGTACACGTAATGATGGTTATTCAACTAGTCTGCTCCCTCCACTGAATGCTGACGATGATACAAGTACTGGCTTTTTGGAGTTTACTCGTGCGGGAAACTCAAACCCAACAAATTTGAAACGCAGTAGTTTAATGCGCGTACGTTACCTTTTAGAGGAAGAGAAGCTCCAGCGCATGACATGGAGTTTGGTTGATCACTCAGATATTGAATCGACTGCAGTGACGCTGATGGATGGCGTGACTGATGTGGAATTGTCCTTTTTGCCAGCTAGTGGCACAGAGGTTAATGATTGGACTAAAGTTGATGAGTTACCGATTGGTGTTGAAGTTATTTTGACAACAGAGCGTTGGGGTCAAATTCGCCGCGTTCTCCCACTTTACTATTAGTTTTTTTAACTATTTGTATATTTAACTGTTTTATCTGCCCTAGGATAGAAATATTTAGGGCAACGAAGGCGACAATTGACAAGAGTTTTGTCTATAATGGTTGCAGCTTACAATGGATGAACCAAAAGAGAGGGTTTACCCCACTAACTCATCGAGTTTTGATGAGATTGATAGTCATTCTTTACGACTTTCACCCTACAAGAATTATGAAAGTTCCTGGTCGCGCTTTGTTCGCGGCGGATACTAAATTTAAATTTTAGCATGAAGGAAACGTTATGAAATCGATGCAGAAAGGTGTCTTAGCAGTTGCAGGTGCAACTATTTTAGCCTCAGGCGCAATATTAATGACTGACAGTGACGCTCCACAGGTTGCTCAGTCAACTGTTAGTGAAGTTGCTACGGATGCAACAGCTTCTCAGGTAGTTACTGAGATAAAAGCTGAAGCAACAACAGCTGTAGACGCGGTAACCTCTAGTGCAACAGATGCTGTTGAAACAGTAGAAGCTGCTGCGACAAGTGCAGTTGAAAAAGTTGCTGATGTCGCCTCTGTAGATGGTGCGATTGATGGCGTTAAAGAAGCAGTAAGCGATACTAGCTCAGCTACGGTTGCAGCTGTTGCTGGTGCAGTGGCGGCTACTACAGCAGTTGTAGCGTCAGGTGCTGAAGAAGCTAAAGATGAAGTAACGGAAGCGGTTGCTGAAGTAGAAGCGACTGAAGAAGCTGTTGCTGAGGCCGTAGAAGAAGCGGTTGTAGCTGAAGCAGTGGAAGAGGCTGTTGTAGCTGAAGCAGTGGAAGAAGCGGTTGTAGCTGAAGCAGTGGAAGAGGCAGTTGTAGTTGAAGAAGCGGTTGTAGCTGAAGCAGTGGAAGAGGCAGTTGTAGCTGAAGCAGTTGAAGAAGCGGTTGTAGCTGAAGAAGTTCAAGCATTAGCTGATACTGAGCAGGTTGCTAGCGCAGATTTACCTCCACCTCCTCCAGGTCCGTTCCAAGACAAAGTTGAAGCAGAAGAAGTTGCTGAAGCGGTAGTGGAAGAAGTTGTTGCTGAGGAAGTAGCAGAAGCTGTTGTTGAAGAAGTAGCTGAAGCGGTAGTAGTAGAAGTTGTTGCTGAGGAAGTAGCTGAAGCGGTAGTAGAAGAAGTTGTTGCTGAAGAAGTAGCTGAAGCGGTAGTGGAAGAAGTTGTTGCTGAGGAAGTAGCTGAAGCGGTAGTAGAAGAAGTTGTTGCTGAAGAAGTAGCTGAAGCGGTAGTGGAAGAAGTTGTTGCTGAGGAAGTAGCTGAAGCGGTAGTTGAAGAAATTATTGCTGAGGAAGTTGCTGAAGCGGTAGTAGAAGAAATTATTACTGAAGAAGTTGTTGCAGCTGTAGTAGAAGAAGTTATTGCTGAGGAAGTTGTTGCAGCGGTAGTAGGAGACGCTATTCTTGAGGACGTTGCGGCTCCAGCACCTGTTCAAGCAGTAGCTAGTACCACATCACTAAGTCATGAACAGCAGCTTCAGCGTATGGAAGCTAAGTATCGTCAGGCAATGATGATGCAGCAGCAGACTATGATGAACTACTTCAATCAAATGCTAGTACAGCAGAATGCTCAGCCACAAGCACATAATGGCAAAGTAACTAAAGTTCAGCGTGTAATTATTGTCCCAGTTCCTGCTTATTCTTTTGGTATGAATATGGGTACTCAGTTCATGGGCGGTCAGCATCACGGTATGTCAGCTATGGATATGTCTAACATGATGGCAGAGCACCATCCTGTTGTTACTGAAGAAGCTGTAGAGACAACTAAATAATAATCGCAGGGCGTAAGGAGAATATTGATGGACATGATACGTTGGTTGGCCTCGAACATTGTTGTTCAAGTGGCTTGGGGTTTAGGACTTTTGGCTGTTGCATTAGCATTTCTTTTCGGCGGCACAAAGTCTGCGGATGAGCATGCGACAGTTGAAACTAGTCCTATAGAAGTAGTAGCGGAAGCTGAAGTTGTTGCAGAGCCAGTGGCTGTTGTACAAGCAGCTGTTGCAACCGCTGCGGTAACAACTGCAGTTGCTGCAGTCTCTACAGAAGTTAAGGAAGAAGCTGCTCCAGTAGAAGCAGTTGCTGAGGCTTCAACAGAAGTAGTAGATACAGTCGTGGTTGAAGTTCCTGCTACAGATGAAGCAGTCGTAGCAGAGGTGACTGAGGTTGAAGCTCCAGTTGTTGAAGCACCTGTTGTAGAAGAAGCTTTGGCAGTAGAAAGCATAGAAGCAGAAGCGGTACTTGATTCAGCGAGTGTTGAAGGTAAGTCTAGCGATGACATCCTAATGATGGCACGTGAAGCTTATTGGAATAACGGTCTAGATGAAGCTGCAGAGCTTTACGGATTCTTAATTGAGCGTGAGCCTAATGTGATTGAGCATAAAGGTGAGCTTGGTAATGTACTTTGGAAACAAGGCTACCCTGCTAAAGCTGCTGAATTATATGCTGAGATTGCAGCACCAATGATTGAGAAGGGTAATGGCGAGCGAGTATCCAACATGGTTGGTTTTATTGGGTTGTTCTACCCAGCACGTGCAGCAAGCATTCGTGAGCTACTAGCCGCGAACTAATTGCTAAGCGTTGTTAAAAAGCCGAGTCTTACGAAAGTGAGTCTCGGCTTTTTTGTATAGGTTAACATTGCATTAAATTGCGTTTAGTTTGCTTATGCCTCTATCGTAGCTACCGTATACTGTTATAAGTACTCTTGCCTTTCGACTCCGATCGATTACCCTTAAAATTACAAATAAGAAGGTTTCTACAATGACTCCTGCGCAGCGAATGAAGCAACGCCTTGAGAGCTTGCAAACTCATCTAAAAAAAGAAAACCCTGTGTTAGTAGCTGTCGTTGACCGCTACAAAAAACTTGATGCTGTCGCGCTAAAGATGGGCTTATTAAAACCAGGTGAGTCATATGCGACTCAGATCTCTTGGTGGCCGCTTATTTCAGTGCTAGGTACTTTTTCAGCGGGAAAATCTAGCTTCATAAACTCATATACGGGTATGAAGTTACAAGATACAGGTAATCAAGCGGTAGATGACCGTTTTACCGTTATCTCATATAGCTCTGATGATAAGAGTCGTACGTTACCGGGTATTGCATTGGATGGTGATCCACGTTTTCCGTTCTATCAAATTAGTGAAGAGATAGAGCAAGTCACTGAAGGTGAAGGCGCAAAAATTGATAATTATCTTCAAATGAAAGTTGTTCCAAGTGAGGCGCTTCGCGGAAAGATATTAATCGACTCTCCTGGCTTTGACGCAGATGAGCAGCGTAAATCAACGCTGAAGTTAACAGACCATATTATTGATCTTTCAGATTTAGTATTAGTGTTCTTTGATGCGCGTCACCCAGAGCCGGGTGCGATGCAGGATACACTTGAGCATTTAGTAAAAGGCGCGCAGCGTCGAAATGATAGTAGTAAGTTTCTTTTCATCTTGAATCAAATTGATACATCTGCAAAAGAAGACAATTTAGAGTCAATTGTTGCTTCGTGGCATAAAGCACTTGTGCAGTGTGGTTTAAGCACCGGTCGTTTTTACGTGATGTTTAACAAAGATTTAGCGGTACCCGTTGAAGATGAAGGTGTTTGGAATCGTTATGTCTCAAAACGTGATACGGATTACGCCGCGATTACCGCACGTATGGAAGAGATCAATGTTGAGCGAGTCTACCGACTCATAGGTAACCTCGAAACACTGTCAAACCAGATCGAACAGCAGGCAGTGCCTTTGGTTAGTGTGGCGCGTGATTCTTGGCGCAAGAGAGTGTTCTTTTTTGATGCAATTGCACTAGGCTCAGTAACACTTGGTTTAGGAGCGCTAGCATGGACTACCGGTTGGTTGCCACAATGGCTTACTAACCCACTCTCTTTGTTGACTGACTTCTTTAGCCTAGGGTTATTGGTCGCTTTCCTACTGCTACTTCTATTTATTCACTTTGTTATTCGTGGATGGGCAGCAAAAGGTGTTGCTAAGAAATTAAGTAATGAAGCCGTCTATGGCGATGTGTCGAATGCATTTATGAAGAGTACTCGACCTTGGACTAGTGTTTTAAAGAGTGGTCCAGTTGGTTGGAGTAAGCGAGTCAGTGGTAAATTATTTGCCATCCGAAATGATGTAGACCAATTTGTACAGAAGCTAAATGATAATTTCAGTCGTCCAGATGGCGATAATAGCTAAATTGTATTTCAAGACTAGGGGAATAGTGTGAGTCATTCAGAGCAGTTATTTGCGCGCGCGCAGAAAGTTATACCAGGTGGCGTTAACTCGCCAGTAAGAGCATTTAAAAGTGTTGGTGGCACGCCGTTATTTATCGAGCGTGCAGAGCAGGCTTATCTTTTTGATGCTGATGGCAAGCGTTATATAGACTATGTGGGCTCTTGGGGGCCAATGATTGCGGGTCATGCTAACCCTGAAATTATTGCGGCTGTTAAAGAAGCGGTTGATTATGGCCTTAGTTATGGTGCGCCAACCAGTATTGAAGTCGATATGGCTGAGCGAATTTGCGAAATAATGCCGTCAATTGAAATGGTTCGTATGGTTAATTCGGGTACTGAAGCGACTATGTCAGCTATTCGTTTGGCGCGTGGCTTTACGGGTCGTGACAATATCCTTAAGTTTGAAGGGGGATATCATGGTCATGCCGACTCGCTGTTGGTGAAAGCTGGTTCAGGTGCTTTGACCCTGGGCGAGCCAGATTCTCCGGGTGTGCCCGCTGATATTGCAAAGCACACGCTGACATTGGATTACAACAATAGTGAACAGGTTGAGGCGTTGTTTAAAGCTCAAGGTGACTCTATTGCCTGCATTATTGTCGAACCAGTCTCTGGAAATATGAACTGTGTTCCACCTGTTCCAGGTTTCTTAGAAACCTTGCGTAAGGTGTGTGACGAGTATGGTGCGATACTTATTCTTGATGAAGTGATGACAGGCTTCCGTGTTGCTAAAGGTGGTGCACAGGCCTATTATAATATTAAACCTGACCTCACAACCTTGGGGAAAATCATTGGCGGAGGTATGCCAGTAGGTGCTTTTGGTGGTCGTGCTGACATCATGCAGCAGCTCGCGCCAACAGGTCCTGTTTATCAAGCAGGTACGCTATCAGGTAACCCTATTGCAATGGCCGCTGGCTTAAAAACACTAGAGATTATTAGCCGTGATGGCTTTTATGAAGATCTAGATCGCAAAACTGACCGTATGGTTAAGGGCATGTTATTGGCAGCCAGCGATAATGGCGTCCCAATGACATCAAATAGAGTGGGGGCTATGTTTGGTTTGTTCTTCTCAAAAGAACAGTTGATCACTAACTTCTCTCAAGTAAAACAGTGTGATATTGGAAGCTTTAATCGTTTCTTCCATGGCATGTTACAAGAGGGTGTAAATTTAGCGCCTTCGGCCTATGAAGCGGGCTTTGTATCCTCAGCGCATACCGATCAAGATATTGATAATACCATTGCCGCAGCGCGTAAAGTATTCGTAAATTTATGAGTATTGTTACCATTTGGCGGTATAAAGGGCCAATAACTTGACTTTATTCGGAACTAACCCGAAGATTAGCACTCTCATTGCTTGAGTGCTAAAAAGCATGAAATTTGGAGATAAGACATTATGACTCAGTCACTGGCATTAAATAGTTTTTCATTAGTTGTTACTACAGGTAGCCTAGAGAGCTATGTCCAGTCGGTTCATGAAGTACCGGTCTTAAGCGTAGAAGAAGAAAGAAAATACGCAACACAGTTATTTGACCACGGTGATGTTGAAGCGGCTAGAACATTAGTTATGCATAACTTGCGTTTCGTTATCAAGGTTGCCCGTGGTTACAGTGGATACGGTTTACCATTAGCCGACCTTGTGCAAGAAGGTAATATAGGATTGATGAAGGCGGTGAAGCGCTTTGATCCTTCAGTTAATGTGCGTCTAGTATCGTTTGCGGTACATTGGATTCGTGCAGAGATTCACGAATTTATTTTGCGTAATTGGAAAGTTGTGAAGGTTGCAACAACCAAGGCGCAGCGTAAGTTGTTCTTCAACTTACGCAGCAGTAAGAAGCGTTTAGGCTGGTTGAATATGGCTGAAGTTAACGACATTGCAACTGACCTTGGTGTCACGAGTAAGGATGTTGTTGAAATGGAAAAACGCATGAGTGGCCAAGATATTTCATTCGACTTGTCTGTTGGGCAGGAAGATGATGATAGGGCTTACTCACCGAGTCAGTACTTGTTAGCACCAGAAAGTCAGGATCCTGCTGATTTGTTGGAAGCTCAAGACTGGCAGGACGATACTCAGTCACGCTTTAATGGCGCACTTTCTGAGCTTGATGACCGTAGTAAGGATATTTTATCTCAGCGATGGTTGTCAGATAAGAAAGCGACATTACAAGATTTGGCTGATAAGTATGGTGTTTCTGCTGAGCGAATTCGTCAGCTTGAGAGTACAGCAATTAAAAAGTTAAAAGTTAGCGTTGCTGCTTAAGTAAAAGTTGAAAGCTAGTACTAAAAAGGCCGCATTTATGCGGCCTTTTTTATCTTCGAATTTGGTGTTAGCCAAAGAAAATAACTGAAAAAAAGCTAAACCACGAAAAAGCTATAAGCAATACAACAAGTAGCATAGGGAAGCCGAACTTTAGATCGAACATAATAATACTCACTTTAATAATTTTTTTTAATGGTAGTGGATTGTAATAGTGAGTTCAAGTTGCATGATTGGCTTTTCTAATCCACTATCTGCTTGCAATTCATTAACTGAAAGATCAATATAATTTTCATGAGCAAGAAAACAAAGAAAATCAATTACGAAACTTCTGTTTCTGACTTAGAAGCAACAATCACAAAGATGGAGCAAGGCGATATGTCTTTAGAGGATGCGTTGCAATCTTTTGAAGAAGGTATCCGTCTGAGTCGTGAGTGTCAGCAGTTATTAGCTGAGGCAGAGCAACGTGTTACTTTGTTAACGGCTGATGGTGAGGAAGACTTTTTAAGTGATGACTAGTTTACACTTGTCAGAAGTACACCGTATTCGTCTAGAGCAGGTGTTGTCAGAAGCCCTACCTTTGCAGGAAATAGGAACATCAAAGTTACACGAGGCGATGCGTTATTCTGCTTTAGCGGGTGGGAAGCGTATTAGGCCAAGTTTGGTGTACGCAAGCGGTCAGGCACTCAATATACCCATCCAGGCATTAGATCGAATTGCGGTTGCTATTGAATGTATTCATGCATATTCATTGGTCCACGACGACCTACCGGCTATGGATGATGATGATCTTCGACGTGGTCTTCCAACAGCTCATAAGGCATTTGGAGAAGCAACGGCAATTTTGTCAGGCGATGCACTTCAGGCTTATGCTTTTGATTGGTTGAGTGAACCAATAGAAGGGATAAAAGCAGAGCATCAACTTAAATTGATTAAGGTTTTGTCAGCAGCTTCCGGCTCCCGTGGTATGGTGGGAGGCCAAGCGATAGATTTAGCATCGGTAGGCATATCTCTTACTGAAAAGCAGTTGGAAGTTATGCATGCCCATAAGACCGGTGCGTTGATCAATGCTAGTGTGATGATGCCAAGTTATTGTAACGATAGTGTTACAGACGAGCAAAGAACAGCCTTAAATAGCTATGCCGATGCCATTGGCCTAGCGTTTCAAGTTCAAGATGATATTTTGGATATTGAGAGTGATACGGAAACGTTGGGTAAGCAACAAGGTTCCGATCTGGCAGCAAATAAACCAACTTATCCTTCAATCCTCGGGATGGCTGGTGCAAAGCAAAAGTTAGAATCGCTTCATGATGAGGCACTAACTGCGTTAAGTGGATTTGGCTCAGAAGCCGATCTGTTGAGGAATATAGCTCGATTTATTGTTAAGCGTATTAAGTAGATGTCTATGCTAGATCAAATTTTAACCCCCGATGAACTCCGTCTTTTAGAAAAAGAGCAACTTCCTGAAGTGTGTGAGGAGTTGCGCTCGTTTCTTTTAGAGTCGGTATCCGCTTCTGGCGGTCACTTTTCGGCAGGGTTAGGAACGGTTGAGCTAACAGTCGCACTTCACTATGTTTTCAATACGCCAGAAGATCGTTTAGTATGGGATGTAGGGCATCAAGCCTACCCGCATAAAGCATTGACTGGACGACGTGATCAGCTATCGAGTATTCGCAAGCAAGGCGGATTATCAGGCTTCCCAAAGCGTTCTGAAAGTGACTACGATACATTTGGTGTCGGGCACTCAAGCACTTCAATTAGCGCTGCGCTTGGTATGGCGATGGCGGCTAAACAGCAAGGGTTGGATCGTCAAGCTATCGCTATTATAGGTGATGGGGCACTAACCGCAGGTATGGCATATGAGGCTTTGAATCACGCAGGTGATTTGGATGCTCGCATGATGGTTGTACTCAACGACAATGATATGTCGATTTCCTCCAACGTTGGCGGACTCAGTAAGTATCTAGCACGTTTGTTGTCTGGCCCTCTGTACTCAAGCATTAGAGAACAAGGTAAAAAAATACTCTCAGGCACACCAAGCATGAAAGACTTTGCGCGTCGTGCGGAAGAGCATGCGAAAGGCATGTTAATGCCCGGCACGATGTTTGAAGAAATGGGTTTTGTCTACTACGGCCCTGTCGATGGACATGATGTACTAGAGCTGGTTCGGATGTTCGAAAATATTCGTGATATTGACGAGCCGCGCTTTGTACATGTAGTGACTAAAAAAGGTAAAGGTTATGCACCTGCTGAAGCTGACCCTTGTAAGTACCATGGTGTTTCTAAGTTTGATTTAGATCAGGGTATTGTCAGTAGCAAGAGTGTATCTACGCCTACTTATACTCAGGTATTTGGGCGCTGGTTGTGTGATATTTCCGAGAAAGATGAGCGAGTAGTAGGTATTACTCCTGCTATGTGCGAAGGCTCTGGCTTAGTTGAGTTCGCCGAGCGTTTTCCAGATCGTTACTATGATGTGGCGATAGCAGAGCAGCACGCAGTGACATTAGCGGCAGGTATGGCGTGTGACGGTTTAAAGCCTGTTGTTGCGATTTACTCGACTTTCCTACAGCGTGCTTATGATCAATTGATTCATGATGTAGCCATTCAGAACCTTCCTGTTATTTTTGCGATTGATCGTGCCGGTTTAGTGGGTGCAGATGGTCCAACCCATGCTGGTAATTACGATATTTCATTCATGCGTTGCATACCGAATATGATGGTGATGGTGCCGGCGGATGAAAATGAATGTCGCCAGATGTTATACACCGCTTACTTGCAAGATGGCCCAACGGCCATTCGCTATCCTCGTGGTAAAGGTATTGGCGTAGAGCCGCAAGCCGAGATGGTTGCATTGGAAGTAGGTAAGGCTAAGCCGTTACTACAAGGTAAAGCGCGAATCGCAATATTGTTGTTTGGTTCATTGCTTGATGCTGCACAAGCTGCGGCAGCAACGCTTGATGCTACTTTAATAAACATGCGCTTTGTAAAGCCGATCGATGAAGGGATGATTGCTGAGATGGCGAAGTCACATGACTTAATCGTAACAGTTGAAGATAATGCAATTCAGGGTGGTGCGGGGAGTGCTGTGTCTGAGGTGTTAGTAAAACTCGATTTAAAGGTGTCGGTACTTCACTTAGGTATACCTGATAGCTATATAGAGCATGCTGAGCGTGAAGGTCAGCTGGCTGAAATTGGTCTTTCAGCGGAAGGAATTGTTAAGCAAGTATGTGCCTTTGGGTCGGGTAAGTACGTATCCCAAGAGTCCTCAAAGCTTGTCAGTCTATAGACAGCTCATTGATTTTATAGCATGATTCAAAACGGTTTAGCGGACGTTAAGCTTAGGTTTTGATTTTTAAAATAGAATTACCCAACACAATCTTATCGGCGACAATAATAATTATAGGTCGATATCGGGGGCATATATGCTAGAACAAAGAACATTACAACGTACGGTTAGTACCGTCGGAATTGGCCTACATTCAGGACAGAAAGTAGGCTTAACTCTTCATCCTGCAGCACCTAATACGGGGATCGTCTACCGACGAGTTGACCTTGAAAATCCAGTCGACATCGTGTGTAAGCCTGAAATGGTTGGTGAAACAATACTGAGTACAACGCTATTGCAAGATGGTGTTAGGGTTCAGACGATTGAACATATCATGTCAGCCTTTGCTGGTCTGGGCGTTGACAATGCGTATGTAGACCTAACGGCTTCTGAAATCCCAGTAATGGATGGTAGCGCCGCACCATTTATCTATCTGATTCAGTCAGCAGGTATTGAGTCACAAGGCGTTCCAAAACGTTTTGTACGGATCAAAAAGACGGTGCGTTTTGAAAACAATTATGGTTGGGCAGAATTAACACCTTACGATGGTTTTAAAGTGTCGTTTGAAATTGATTTTGATCACCCAGCAGTAAAGTCTACTAATCAAACTTTTTCTATCGACTTATCTAAAGCTTCTTACAGCCGTGAGATCAGTCGGGCTAGAACCTTTGGTTTTATGCGTGATGTTGAGATGCTTCGTTCGAAAAACTTAGGCTTAGGTGGAAGTTTGGGTAACGCGGTTGTTCTTGATGAATACCGTGTTTTAAACAAAGACGGTCTGCGTTATCAAGATGAGTTCGTGAAACACAAGATGCTAGATGCTATCGGTGATTTGTACGTGCTAGGCCACAGTATTATCGGTGGTTACCACGGTCATAAGTCGGGACATGCGATTAATAACTTACTCCTACGTGAGTTGATTGCTCAACCTGATGCGTGGGAGCTTACGACGATGGAAGAAGAAAAAGAGTCTTCCGTGAGTTATGCAGGTGAGTTGGGTTACGCTACGGCTTAATTATTGAGTTCATCTCTAATGCTATCGAGCATATTTGTTATACCTTTTGATAAAGGCTTGTGCTCGATAGTGACTTTCTTTCGCTGCATCACCGGTGGCGCCAACCTCACATTAATCTGCTTGAACTCTCTCAAGAATGTGCGGTTAATATGGTCCAAAATATCTTTTTGTTGATACTTTAACTGGTTAGCTAAGATAGGACTTTCAACAATTAATGATACTACTTGCTGTTTCACTACGACGTAAAGTGGCATTTGAGTATTCACTATTCCCAAGTGTGTTCGTACAGTTTCTGACAGCTTATCAATATTATTGATGCTTTGATTCAAGTAAGTATTGGGAAGTGTGGCGATATCTTTCATAGTGTGAGTGTAACTTACTTTAATAAGCCTGTGCTACGAGTGCTGAAGGCACCTATCTTGAAAATTCAATTTGACAGCTTTAAAAACAGACAGATGCCTGTGCTAGAAATAGCGCTCGGGCGACAACTGCTGCTGCCTGCTATTTTTCTAAGCCTGTTTATTATTGGTATCTCCTTTTTAGTCGAACGAAACACTGGTGATTTGGGGCTTAATCAACAGTTTAGTTCTTTAAAGCAGAGAACACAGATGCGAGAGTTGAGCCAGAAAGTGGCAACGCTTGATGGTGAAAGTCAGCGCTTAAAAGCATTTGCACAAAAAATGGCGACCTTAGCGGATGTCGATATCAGCGTATTTGCTTTTGATAAAGCGGCTGGTCAAGGTGGGGGAGATTTTCGATCTAATCGAAATTTACCTAACTTAAAGCGCTTGGGTAATGATATTGAAGAGTTAGACCAAAAAATGCTGGCTTACAGTAATCAACTTGAGCGTATTCAGTTGATTTTAAAGTCTAGAGTATTGGGTGGTGCGGTGAGTTTGTCCGAGTGGCCAGTGGCTTCAGGTTATATCTCATCAAACTTCGGTTGGCGCAAAGATCCATTTACAGGTGTTTTACGAAAGCACGACGGTATTGATATTGCGGCGAAGCGTGGTACGCCTGTGATGAGTGTTGCTGCTGGGATAGTATCGTTTGTTGGTCGTAACGGTGGTTATGGCCGAGTTGTTGAGGTTGATCATGGTAAAGATGTGGTTAGTCGCTACGCACATCTTGACTCCTACCTGGTCAGAAAAGGCGATAAGGTCAACGCTGGTGATAAAATTGCGAAAATTGGTAGTAGCGGTCGATCGACTGGTCCACACTTGCATTTAGAAATTATCAATAAAAAACAGCATGTTAACCCCATCGACTATCTCGGTCGGAATGCCCCTTTGTTATCTGTGAATAATAAATAGCGATACCTACCGTTAAGCGTGAATTTATCAGCTGATCTATACTATAATCGGCAACATGTGGGTCTAGGTAAAGATTCTTAGGGGATAGGTAAAAGTCTTAGTTCAACCTTGTAATCCAAGGTAAAACCCCCAATATATTTACTAAAGTAAAAAATTCATAAGGTGTTTATGCCTCGGGGGCGATAAACACGCTTAAACCGTAATCTACGGGAACAGATAACACCGGATCATCCGGGGAGAAAATACATATCATGATAGGATCGGTTGCTAGGAAACTCTTCGGTAGTCGCAATGACAGAGTTGTAAAAGGTTACGCTAAAGTTGTTAAGCAAGTTAACGCGTTGGAAGATGAGTACAGCAAGCTGACTGATGAGGCACTGCAGGCTAAAACTGTAGAGTTTCGCGAACGCCTAGAAAAAGGCGAAACACTTGATTCTTTAATCCCAGAAGCATTTGCTACTGTTCGTGAGGGCGGAAAGCGAGTTATGGGTATGCGTCATTACGACGTACAGATGATTGGTGGAATGGTTCTCAACGAAGGCCGTATTGCTGAAATGCGTACAGGTGAAGGTAAAACGCTAGTGGCAACACTAACGGCTTACTTGAATGCGCTGCCGGGTAAAGGTGTTCACGTTATTACGGTGAATGACTACCTTGCGAGTCGTGATGCGGAATGGATGGCTAAGCTATATGGTTTCCTCGGTTTAACGACGGGCGTAATCATTGGCGGTATCGATCAGACTGCGCGTAAAGCGGCATATGCATGCGATATCACTTATGGAACAAACAACGAGTTTGGTTTTGATTATCTTCGTGACAATATGGCATTTAGCCAAGATGAGCGTGTTCAACGTGAGCTTAGTTATGCGGTAATCGATGAAGTAGATTCGATTCTTATCGATGAAGCACGAACACCTCTTATTATTTCTGGTCCATCAAGTGACTCCGCAAACTTGTACGAAGTCATTGATAAAATCGTTCCTCAACTGACGCCTCAGGCTAAAGAAGATGAGAAGAAGCCTAAGGAAGATGAAGAAGGTCCGGGTGATTACTCAGTTGATGAAAAGTCTAAGCAAGTATTCTTAACGGATGCAGGTAATGAGCGTGCTGAAGAGTTACTTCAAGAAGCAGGCATTTTAGGTGAAGGCGAAGGTTTGTTCGACAGCGCAAGCGTGTCGGTATTGCATCACTTAAACGCTGGCCTACGTGCTCACACTTTGTTCCAGAAGAATGTGGACTACATCATTACTGATGGCGAGATTGTTATCGTTGATGAGTTTACTGGTCGTACAATGCCAGGTCGACGTTGGTCTGAAGGTTTACATCAGGCGATTGAAGCAAAAGAAGGCGTTGAAATTAAGCCTGAAAACCAAACAATGGCTTCTATTACCTTCCAGAATTATTTCCGTCTATATGACAAGTTATCGGGTATGACTGGAACGGCTGATACTGAAGCGTTCGAATTACAGTCTATCTATAACCTTGAAGTTATCGTTATTCCAACTAATAAACCTGCCGCTCGAGTTGATGAGAACGATTTGGTTTATATGTCGCATGCAGAAAAATACGATGCGATTGTTGAAGATATTCGTGATGCACAAAAACGTCACCAACCAGTACTTGTTGGTACGGCATCGATCGATAGCTCTGAGTTACTTGCTAACTTATTGACTGAAGCAAAAATCGAGCATGAAGTTCTAAATGCGAAGCAGCATGAGCGTGAAGCGCATATCATCGAAAACGCGGGTCTTCCCGGCGCAGTAACAATTGCGACAAATATGGCCGGTCGTGGTACGGATATTGTATTGGGTGGTTCGTTAGAAGCTGAAATGAAGTTGGTTGGTGATGATGAGGCTAAGAAAGCTGAACTCAAAGCTGATTGGCAAAAACGTCATGATGCTGTTTTGGCAGCAGGTGGTTTGCACATTATAGGTACTGAGCGCCATGAGTCTCGTCGTGTAGATAATCAGTTACGTGGTCGTTCAGGTCGTCAGGGTGATCCAGGTTCATCTCGTTTCTTCTTGTCGCTTGAAGATAACTTGATGCGTATTTTCGCATCTGATCGTGTTAAGAGCATTATGCAGCGTTTGGGTATGGAAAAAGGTCAGGCTATTGAGGCGAAAATAGTGTCTAAGTCTATCGAAAATGCACAGCGTAAAGTTGAAGGGCATAACTTCGATATTCGTAAGAACTTGCTTGAGTACGATGATGTTGCCAATGACCAGCGTAAGGTTATTTATAAGCAGCGTTCAGAGTTACTGGAAGATGAAGATGTTCAAGAGTCAATCGAAGAAATTCGTTATGACGTAATCGATGATGCAATCAGTCGCTTTGTTCCTCCAATGAGTTTGGATGAGCAGTGGGATATCGCTGGTTTGACTGCGTCATTGAAAGAAGACTTTGATGTTGAGTTAGATATTCAAGGTTGGTTAGATAAGGACGACAAGCTTCACGAAGAGCCATTGCGTGAGCGTATTCAAGAGTCTGTTGATAAAGCGCTGAAGGACAAAGAGTCACTGATTGGCGCTGAGAATATGCGTAAGCTTGAGCGTGATGTGATGTTGCACGTGCTTGATGAAGAGTGGAAAGAGCATCTTGCCGCAATGGATTACTTACGTCAGAGTGTTGGCTTGCGTGGTTATGCTCAGAAGAACCCTAAGCAAGAATACAAGCGTGAAGCATTTGAAATGTTTGAAGACTTGTTGGTTAACATTAAGAAGAAAGTTATTAGCTTCTTAACGAAAATCCAAATCACTCAAGAAGCACAAGAAAACATTGCACCACCAGAGCCAGAAGCAACACCAATGGAATATTCTCATGCTGAAGCATCAAGTGTTTTAGGCGAAGAGGATAGCCAAGCAGGTTCTGAAATTTCTGATACATTCAAGCGTGATAATGAGAAAGTTGGACGTAATGACCCTTGCCCTTGTGGCTCTGGTAAGAAGTTCAAACAATGTCATGGTCAATTGAAGTAAGTTACCAGATAAGGAAATAAGTATGGCTGTGAATTACACCCCGGCAACAAAAGTGTTGCCGGTAGATGGTATTCGTTTATCAACTCATGCAGCTGGTATTCGTTACGAAGGACGTGACGATTTACTGGTAGTTGAGATTGCCGAAGGCAGTTCTGTTGCGGGTGTATTCACTCAGAACCGTTTCTGTGCTGCACCTGTCTTATTGTGTCGAGAGTTTTTAAAATCTCACTCACCACGTTATTTGGTGGTGAACTCAGGTAATGCTAATGCAGTGACCGGCCAAAAAGGCTTGGACGCTGCACGTGAAATTTGCGCTGAGTTGGCGAGTTTAACGGGTGTTGAAACAGAACAGGTTCTCCCATTTTCGACGGGTGTTATTGGTGAGCAATTACCTGTAGCACCTTTCAAGAAAGCATTTCCTGCTACCTTAAAAGGTTTGTCTGAAGACTGCTGGTTGGACGCTGCAAAAGCGATCATGACTACAGATACTTTACCTAAGGGCATTAGTAAGCAACTAGAAATTGATGGTAAAACGGTTACTATTTCCGGGATGGCGAAAGGCTCGGGGATGATTGAACCGAACATGGCAACCATGTTGGCTTATGTGGCGACAGATGCTCAAGTTGAGCCTGCGCTATTGCAGTCATTATTAAAGCAAGCGACTGATTTATCATTTAACTCAATTACGGTTGATGGTGATACTTCAACTAATGATGCGCTAGTGCTAATTGCTACAGGCAAGTCGGGTGTTGTTGTTAATGACGCTAATCAGCCTGAGTTTTTCACACTGCTAAATGAGGTGTGTCAGTACTTGTCGCAAGCGATCATTCGTGATGCTGAAGGTGCGACCAAGTTTGTGACTATCGAGGTAGATACAGCACCTGATATGGAAACAGCTCGTGAAATTGCCTTCACTATTGCTCGTTCGCCATTAGTTAAAACAGCACTGTTTGCAAGCGACCCAAACTGGGGGCGTTTCCTAATGGCTATCGGCCGTGCACCTGTGAAATCTTTAGATGTGAGTAAACTTTCATTGTGGTTAGGTGATACCCAATTAATTGAAGCAGGTGAGCCTGTTGCAACTTATACCGAAGAACAAGGTCAACTTGAGATGGATAAGTTGGAAATAACCCTGCGTGTTAGCTTAAATGAAGGTTCTGCTGCTACAACGGTTTGGACTTCTGACTTATCGCATGACTATGTAACTATAAATGCGGAGTATAGAAGTTAATGATAAATATAAGAAAAAAAGCTGCAGCACTACTAACTGTTTTAGCGTTATGTGCGTTCTCAAGTAGCTTATTTGCAGCTGATTGTGCAGAAGTACGTGAAAAGTACCAATGCCCAATAGAAAAGAAAAAAATAACACTAAGCTTTGATGATGGTGTCGCTGATGTGACACCTAAAGTATTAGATGTACTTAATCGCGAAAAAATCCAAGGCACATTCTTTGTGTTGGGTAATAAGGTCAATTGTAGTATCTACAAAAATGACTGCTCAACAAATCCAGAAAGTCAGTCTTGTCAGTCATTTCAGCTATGCCAACAGCGTGTACATACACTTAAGCGTATTAAAAATGAAGGCCATATGATCGGCTCTCATAGTTATAAGCATGATCGTCATTCTGAGTTACCGGCACAGTTACTTGAATACAATATTAGAAAATCACGCGCTATTTTAGAGCCTTACTTCACGACTGAGCCTGCTATTTTCCGTTTACCTTATGGCGACGGCTGGTTTAATCAAAAGACAAAGCCACAAGTGATGGCTGCGTTGGAGCGTAACAATTTTAAACATATCGGTTGGGAAATGACTGCTTACGACTGGAATCCTGATCACCAAAAGGGTGATAAGATTTTAGATAATGTCATGACTCAAATGTGTGCCGGCAAAGGACGTGTTGGTGTTATCTTGTTCCATGATGGTGTATTTGAAAATGAGCATGTGGGCCGTACTTATACTGCTGATAACTTAGCACGTTGGATTCCAACGATGCGATGTGCAGCGGACTTTGTACCGTTAACATATTTCAAAAAAGACTTACGAGTAAAATAAGTGGATGAAGAAGAGGGAATTAAGCCGCTAGAAGTAGTGGCAGCCGTTATACGTGGTGAAGATGGGAAAGTGTTGGTTGCGCAACGCCCCATTGATAAACATCAGGGCGGGAAATGGGAGTTTCCCGGCGGTAAGGTTGAGAAAGGAGAGTCTAGGCGTTCAGCGCTTGGACGAGAGCTTAATGAAGAACTTGGTATCGAAATATCTAGCAGTACGCGGTTGATTAGTATTTATCATGAGTATGAAGACAAGTCGATTTATCTGGATGTTTATGAGGTGACAAGTTGGGAAGGGGAACCTTTGGGTTGTGAGGGTCAGCCGATTAAATGGCTTGAACCTGATGAGCTAAAGAATTTTGAATTTCCTGCTGCCAATGCGCCAATTATTGATGCTGTCTGCTTGCCAAAACTGTTAAAGGTTTTAAAGCCAGTCGCTACTGATGGTGCTTTTAGAGATCAAATTTCTACCTCACTCTCATCTGGCTATCGTTTATTTCTACATAATTATGATGAACAGCCGATTAGTCATGAACAGTTAAATTGGTTTTTAGATACTGCTGCAGAGCAAAATGCGGAAGTTATTTTTCAATCTCCACCTGCTTTGGTTCGTAGTGATTTTGGTATCCACTTAGACTCTGAAGCCCTATTAAAAATCCATGAAAAACCTGTAGCAAACCGAGTTTCTGCTAGTTGTTACAGTCCTGGGGAGTTGTTTAAAGCGCAGCGTTTAGGTTTGGACTTTATTTTGATAGAGCCAGTCTTGATGAACTTGTTTTCAAGTGGACGTGAGGCACTAGGTTGGCCAATGTTCCAAAGCTTAGCCTCGAGAGTAAACATTCCTGTTTATGCCGCAGGTGGCTTGAGTGATAAAGATTTGGATTTAGCTCGAGAGTACGGTGCGCAAGGCATCGCTAGTACGAGCTTTTCTTAAGAGAAACAACGAAAAGAGCTGCATATAAATGCAGCTTTTTTTCTCCTAAAAAACAAAAAAATTGTGTATTAGGATTGAATGCATAGCGACTTACGAGTCTTCCGCTACAACGCAGTCTGTCATTCCGACGGTGTTATGTCCACTATCTACATAAGTAATTTCGCCACGATCTTTCATCATTGGTCGAGCATATTTAGCCATTGCTAAGAAGCTGTAAGCACTCACTCATGAGCAACAGCAGAACCTTCACGAGTCGTATTATCGACGATGCTGCCTGCAAGTTGCTATTTTGGAGCAAATGCAATGGCATGCACTAATACATCTAGGTCATCCCATTGTTTTAACTCAGTTTAATCAACCGGGTAATGATAAGGCTTGGAGAGGGGGGGTACAATAAAAGTAACCACCAAGGTGTTGTCGTCTTTTTGAGAGCAACACCTTAGTGGGTATGTCAGATTATCACTGTAGGATGAAAGTGATCTTCATGCGTACTTGATAACCAGTAATTTTTCCGTCTTCTACTGTTACTTTTTGGTCTGCAACCCATGCGCTAGTGACGTTTTTAAGTGACTTATTAGCACGAGCAATACCATCTGAAACAGCGTCGTCAAAGCTTTTAGTGGAAGTAGAGGTGATTTCTGTAACTTTTGCGATAGATATTGTAAGACTCCGTTTATATTTATTTTAAGGAACGAATAGCATATCACTACTTATTAATAGGATACAAATTCGGCATGGATAGGCTGTCAGAGAGTCTGAAAAAGTTTAAAGGATGGTGGTACCATCCTCATGATCTAGTTGGATGCTGTCAACAGCTTGCGCTAATAAAAAGACGCGTCCAACCGCGCGATCTTGTCGGTTGATGCTTAGTTCAAAGTTATAAGTACGCTCAATTTCTATTCGACCACGGCTATTACGCGCAAAAGATAACTTTTTAAGTGATACTGTTTGATCCAGCAGTTGCGCTTGTATTGTTTGGCATGCCTGTGCTGCAGCGGTGGTGGCTGTTTCTTTCGCTCGAGCAGAATCAAACCAAAACCATGCTAACAGCGCTAACAATATAATGACGAATAAACTGCTCATATTCTTTAACTCATTTGGGCCATAAGGCCAATACGATAATCGGGGACATTAAGATGCTGCCAGATATAAAAATACTAGAAACAATTATCCATGAAACAGCACAGCAAGAGATATTGCCACGCTTTAACAAGATTGGCTATGAGCTTAAGGCAGATGGAAGTTTAATTACTGAAGCTGACTTATCCGCTGACCGGAAAATTCAATCACTGTTGAAACAACATTATCCTCACATCGCATTTATGAGTGAGGAAATGACAGAGTCTGAGCAGACTCAGCTATTGCAAACTGAGCCAGAGATCTGGTGTTTAGACCCTCTGGATGGCACCAGTAACTTCGCAGCGGGTTTTCCATTATTTTCTTCCTCGTTAGCACTTATTAAAGATGGGGCAGTTGTAATTGCTGTTACTTACGATGTTAACCGTGACGAAATGTTTACAGCTGTTAAAGGGCAGGGGGCTTATTTGAATGGCGTACGCTTGCTGGGTGGATGTCCAACGGACGATATTAAATCATCAGTCGCTATCGTTGACTTCAAAAGGTTACCTAAGCACTTAACGCTTAAAATAGTTGAGGAGATACCTTATCGTTCTCAACGTAACCTAGGTTCTAGTGTCTTAGAGTGGGCTTGGATGGCTGCCGGAAGGGGTCAGTTGTATCTTCATGGTCAATTGAAACTGTGGGATTGTGCGGCAGGTACTCTATTACTTAGTGAAGCGGGAGGCTACTCATCAACTTTAGAAGGTGAGCCTGTGTTCAATATTGAGAAGACAGTTTGTTCAGTTGTAGCGTCACCGAGTAAGGATTTGTATAAAAAATGGTTCGCCTACTTGAGTAGCTAATAAGTCGTTAGAACAAGCCAACATAGGATAATTGGTACTGTTCGTCGCAGTGCCAATAATCTCATAGCAAGTTAATAATCCATTCAGCATCTAACCCTTATGCTTAATCCTGTACTGCATGAATTGCTGATCTTTTGCATTTTTTGCGGCTTATAAGGCTGACTATATTTGGTATAGTTGTTAAATATAGACTGTAGTCAAAATTAGACTTAATTAATAAAAACAAATCTGGGGTTAGAAAATGTTGAAGAAAATTGCAATTGCATTGTGTCTAGTGGCTGTATCTGCTGGTGTAATGTTTAACGCTACGGCGAAGAATAAGCCGACTTTAGTTAGCAATATGCAGGCTTATTTAGTTAAAACGAATGCTCAAGGTAAAGAGTATCGTCAACCTGCAAAACAAACAGAGCCAGGCCAAGTACTTGAGTACAACCTGACTTATACAAACCAAATGAAGAAGCCACTAAGTGGTTTAGTTGTTAGCGGCCCAATCCCTGCTAATACTATGTATGTTGGTCAAAGTGCTAAGACAGGCGTTCCAGCTGATCTACTAGTCAGTATTGATGGTGGTGCAACGTTTGAATCTGAGCCAGTACGTCGTCAAGAAAGAATGGCGAACGGTCAGATGAAGACTGTTGTTGTACCTGCAGATAAGTACACAAACCTTCGTTGGAAAGTTAAGCAGCCAATCTCTTCACTGGGTAAGCAGCTTTACTCTTACCGCGTTCAGGTGAAATAAGCTTTATTTCACAATAGACCCCGTAGTCATGTTTGATTGGTCAATAAAAAAATAACCTTGATCTTACCATTACTACATTTTCAACGGGTGGACTGTCTTTTGTCTTTGCCCAGCGATCGTTTCTTTAAAATTATAATTGATAAAGAGAAAAACAAATAATGAAAACTAAAAATCAAATGAAGCCGTTGGCACGCCTGATTGCCACGTCTCTGGCAGTAGGTACTATGGCCGGTTTTGGTGCTCAAGCATTTGCAGCGACTGCTGCTGGTACTTTGATCAAAAACCTAGCGACAGTAACTTATGAAGATGAGAATGGTAATGAATACTCAGCTCAGTCTAATGAAGCTGTTGTAACAGTTGCTCCTGTACCAAGTGCGACTGTTGAAAATGATAACTCTTTGACAGCAGCTCCTGGTCAAACAGTATATTTCCCTCATACAGTAAGCAACACAGGTAACACGGCTGACTCTTACTCTTTTGCTGCTGATGCTGGTGTTGTTTATCACGACGTAAATAATAATGGTCAGCCTGATCCGGGTGAGCCTGCATTGTCTCCAACTGATTTAATCGAAGTTGCAGCTGGTGAAAAGTTACACGTCGTAGTTGCATTGCCTATTGATACTGATGCAGTGAGTGGAGATACCTTCACAAGCAAGTTAACAACAACCGCTGCAAGTGGTGTTGTTGTAGACGATATTGGTGATAATGGCGATACTACTGAAGCTACAGTAGATAACGTTGCGACTGTAACAACGGGTCCAGTACTAGTATTGAATAAGTCTTCTGTTCATAACGAAGATGCTAATACTATTACTTATACTCTTACTGTTAAAAATAATGGTAGCAGTGCGGCTGAAGGCGTAAAAATTGTAGATGCTCTTCCACAAGCTGATTCGGATAACAGTGGTTCAATTGATGGTGTGACTGTTGATCCTCAGTTAGCGCTAGCTACAGGGTCAACTATCTATGTACAGGGTCTAGTAAACACTGCTGATGGTGATATTGCTCCAACTACAACATCAATAGCTGCATCAGGTCACGCTTATGGTGACCTAAATACTAACGGCGTTACAGGTGATGACGATAACCTACTTATCATTCTTGCTGAAGATGCTAGCTTGCCAGCAAATACAGAGGTTTCAGTAACCTACACTGTCCAGTATAACCCTGATGATTTGCTAGCTGATGATGAAGTCGAGAACACGTTCTATGCATTTTATGAAGAAGATGATGGTGACCCAACTACTGATGACACTGTAACTGTCCCATCAAATACAACAGTTGATGTGATCCCTCAGACTTACGGCGTTGAAATAGAAGATACCGGTGATGCAGCAGCAACAGATGGCGCTGATGATGATGGTGCAGAGAACGATATCCAGCATGTAACTTCTGCTGCAACAGGTTCTGTCGTTCTATTCACTCATGAAGTAACCAATGATGGTAATGGCGACGATATCTTCAATTTGGATATTGATCCAGGTACTTTCCCAACGGGTACAGTATTTACTTTTTGGGATGCTACTGGAACGGTTCAACTGACAGATACTGATAATGACGGTATTCCAGATACTGGTGTTATCGGGCCAGATCAATTGGATCCAACGACTATCGTAGTTAAAGCTGACCTTCCAGCTGGCGTAGATGGTACAGCTGCTGGTGGTGACCCATTCACTGCAACAATAACGGCAACTTCTTCAGAAGACCCTGATGCTTCTGTAGCTAATGGCTCTGTTGATACAGCGACTCTTACTCTTGGTGTGATCACGGAAGCACAGGTTGATATTGCAAACGTGACATCTCCTGTTGGCTCGAGCCAAGGTGATACAGTTACACCAAGCAACCTATATGGTTTTAATGATGATGGTTCAGTAAATGCACAAGACGAAGGTCCTGTTGTTCTGGCCGATGCTGTTACTGGTGGTAAAGTTGTTTTTGACCTGATACTTGCTAATGAGTCGGGTAACCCAGATTCATTTACATTGAGCTCAGATAATGTTCCAACAGGTTGGGATGTTGTGTTTAAAGACTTGTCGGGTAATGTTATTACAACAACGACATTAGTACCTGGTGGCGGAGAGTTCGCATATACTGCTGAAGTAACAGTTTCATCAGACCCTGCTGAAGCTAAAAGTGATTCAGATAGAGTGGGCGATGTAGATGGTTATGACTCGACTGATAATGGTTCTATTGGTAATGCATCTACTGATGCTGGTACTGATACGGATAATGATTATCAAATAAGTTTCAGTGCTACTTCAACTTCAACAGCTGGTCTTAGCGATACAGTTACAAATGCTGTAGATGTTGCACCAGAGCGTGAAGTTGCAATCACTCCTAATGGTCAAAACCAGATTCAGGCTGGTGGTACGGTTGACTATGGTCACAAGCTAGAAAACAACGGTAACCAAACCGAAGCGGTTGAGCTTACTGTTGATAACAGTAACTCAGACTGGTCTACAATCATTAACGTAGACACTAATGGCGATGGCACTCCTGATTCAGTACTAAGTTCTTTAGTAAGTGCAAATCCAGGTGGCTTTATTATTTCAGGTGTTGATGAAGATGGCGCTCCTGTTGATATTGAAGTAACAGTAGTTGGTGGCGTTCCAGTTCTAAACCTTGAGCCAGGTGAAAATGTAGACTTTACAACGACTGTAAGTTCTCCATCTAATGCACCAGCGGGTGCGACTGATTTGTCTACAATAACCGCTGTTACCACAACACCATTAAGTGATCCATTAACTGTAACGGCTGAAGATAATACTACAGTTGTTGATGGTCAGGTTCGTTTGGATAAATCAGCTGCAATTGATGCTAATTGTGACGGTGATGCTGATGATGCTAACTCTTTTGCAGCGACTCAGTCTGCTGAAGTAGAGCCAGGACAATGTGTCGTATGGGAGCTAACAGCAACTAACGAAAGTAGTACAACAGTTAAAAACGTTGTTATTTCTGATGCTGCTCCTGAGTATACCTTCCTAGTACAAGACGCTACTAATGGTGACGGTACAATGAAGTATTGTCATGGTAATGGTTGTCTTCCAGTCGTTGGAAGTGCAGATGCTGCTTACGATGCTGGTACAGGCGTAGTTACTTTCGAAGTAGGTGATCTTATCGCTGGTCAAACAGCAACAGGTCAGTTCACGGTAGAAGTTGAGTAATTAGTATCGACTGACAGATTTCCTCTCAAACTTATTTGAGAGGATTTCTGAATACATCTGCTCACACGGGTGTATTCAGAAATTGAAAAAGTCATGGCTTGGCAATCAAGTCGGATTCACTCTGAGACATAATAAATATAATAAAGTGGTAGTTTATAATGCGAATTACTGATTGGTTGGGCTTCAAATCCCTTAGTTTCATCATTTTGCTTCTTGTGGCTTTCTCGTCACCTTTGTCAGCTAAAACAGCTGCGGGTACTGTAATTACCAATCAAGCAGACATCTCTTGGTATGGCAATGACGGTTCTATATATAAGGCATATTCCAATGTTTCACAGATAGTTGTGAAAAAGCAATATGACTTAATTTTAGTGCCTGATAACGTTCGTCATACACAGGCAGGTAAGAAGGTAGATTTGCCTCATCGTTTGACGAATACAGGTAATACAGCTTCAGAGTATGAGATTAGAATTCGCCATGACTCGGGTGATGAAGGTGATTTAACTGATTTAAAAGTGGTTAGCGATGTTAATGGTAATGGTTTAACAAATGCGGGTGAGCCAGAGTGGTCAGAGATTACTTGTGAGCCATTAGAAGACAATGTTAGTTGTTATTTTGTGCCAGAGATGGACCCTAATGATATTACTGAATTTGTTATCACTGGTTTTACACCAACAAATGCGTTAGTTGATGACGAGTACAAGATAAATATCCGTACTTTTCCTTATAACTATGAAGAGTTGCTTACTAGCGAAAACCTTGTAGCAAGAAATGTAACATCAGAATTTATCGATGCTATTGCATCAACTGCGTTGCCTAGCCATTGGGTAAATAATGACTTAATTGATATCGTAGAAGGTGCTGTCCTAACTATCTCAAAGTCAGCGACGCCATCTTGTGGTGTGCCAGTTAAAGCGGGTGAGACAATCACGTACAGCATTAACTTCAATAATACTGGTAGTGCAGTTCCTGTTACTAAAGTAATCAGCATTGATGGTGATGATATCGAAGGTGTCGTTCTTGAAGATACTTTGCCGCCTAATATAACGCTAGGAAATACTCTATCTCCAATAGTAGCGCCAAACTTAAGCATTACACTTGTACAGCTAGCACAAGACGAAGACACTGATCGTTGGACTCGTTTCTCAAGCTGGAATGGTACGGATGTTATCTCAAAACTAGGTCTATATATTCCTGAAGAACAAATGCAGCCAAATCAGAGTGGTAAGCTTGAGTTCGAAGTAACAGTAAACGCTAACGTAACAACATCAAATATTTATAACACTGCTGAGTTTGACTTAGTGACTGGTGGAGAAGCAGAGTTTGTAAGTAACACTGTATGTAGCACAATCGAGCCAGGTAATACGCGAGGAGATGAGGGTGGACAGCCTGATACTCAGTTTGACGCTGAGATTCGCTTCTTGGCACCTACATTAGACACCAAACGTGATATTACTAATAACAATGCAACTCCAGACTTTTATAATGACAGTAACTTTGAAGATGCTGATTTTTACAGACTGGATAGTTCACTAACAGACTACGACGCTATCAGAGATGGTGTGTACATTGAGCTTAACTCTAGTGCTGTTAACACAAGTGAAGACACTGCTGAGTCGATCGTTGTAACGGTCACATCTGGAACAGGTGATACTTTATTAGTTACATTATTAGAGACAGGGCCAAACACTGGAATATTCCGTAGTCTTTCACCTATTCGTATGAGTAATAGCGATAGTGGTGAGGGTGGAAGCTGCCCAGCAGGGTCGAGCTTGACGCCTAACTACTCTGTAACTGATGATAATTGTGTATTAAACGCTAGCCCAAGCGGTGATCTGAACGTAAGTGCATTAGTTACATTGAGTGACACGCAGACAGTCGAAGTCCTAAAAGACGCGGCATTAGTTGATCCACTGGGTATTGTTTTTGACTCGGCTTACAACACACCAGTTGAAGGTGCGACTGTTATTATTCGTAACGCTGATGGTTCGGTAGCAACTGATCCATTGACAGATCAAGAGTATGAGCCTCAAGTAACGGGTGCGGATGGTGTATATCAATTCCCATTCCTATATCCAAATCAAAGCTACTACTTAGATGTTACACCGCCAGAACAATATACGTTCCCAAGCTACATGGACGCAACTAGCTTCCCTACAAGAGAAGTTAATCAGTACTCATATGGTAAAGATGGTTTTAACCAAGTTGAGAATAGTGGTGTGTTCTTCCTAACATCATTGTTGATTGCTGATATTCCACTAGATCCTGAGCTTGATATGGACCTAACGGTTAATAAGACCGCCTCCTTAACAGAGGTAAGTATTGGTGGGTCTGTCACTTACACTGTTGTAATCAATAATTATTCGAATGATGAGTTGAGTGCAGTCAAAATATATGATGCTTTACCAAGAGGTTTTAACCTTATTCCGGGAACTGTAACGCTAGATGGAAGAGACCTTAGTGACTATGAACCAGAAGGTGCTCCACGACCTAATTTGATATTTTCTAACCTACCATTTATGGAAGATAAGCCAGGTGAGCCTGGTGTTATGGCCGCACTTAACGAGCACACTTTAACCTATCGGGTTCGTACAACAGCTGCAGCAGTAGGTAGCGATGGCGTGAACACAGCTCAAGCAACAGGATTTACAGTCACAAGTGCTTTGGTGACATCAAACATTAGTCGTGCCACGGTTGAAGTTCAACGTGATGGTGTACTTTCAGATAAGGGTATTGTATTCGGTAAGGTATTTATCGATGCTGATTGCAATAATATCCACAATGGTGGTGAGTGGCCGATTGGTGGGGTTAAGCTATACCTTCAGGATGGTACATGGGCAATCACCGACTCTAACGGTCAGTACAGCATCTATGGGCTAAGTCCTGGTAACCATGCTATCAAGATGGACCCGATAACTTTGCCAGAAGGTCTTATCTTTAAGCCAACTGATAACCGTCAAATGGCTGACCCAAATAGTCGTTTAGTTGATTTGAAGGATGGTGAGTTTCATCGTGCTGACTTTGCAGCAGTTTGTCCAAAAGAAAACAGTGAAGAGATCTATTCAGAAATTAAAGCGCGTAATCAAGGCCAGACTGATTGGATGCTTGAAAATGCACAGAAATATGACCCAGACAAAGTTCTGACCACTGATGAGCAGCGTAAGTCAGAAACAGATGGCGATATTTCTAACGGTATTGATAGTCGTGAAACTGGTCTTTTACGTACTAACGGAAAGCGCCTGAAAAAACAATCGGTAACAACGGGTTACTCTGTTTTAATGTCGCAGTTCAGAGAGAAGGCATTAGCTCAGAAAGCCTTGTCTGAACTACCAATTGATATCCGTAAAGCATCATTTGTTCATCAGGCTGGTGACTTCTTCACGGTTAGATACGGCTTCTCTTTGTACAAGCAAGAAATGAAAGTACTTAATAAAACATTAAATTTAGGTGCTGGGACAAGAGTTGTTCCTACTGTCTATGAACAGGTTTCAGATGAAGTTGCGGATAAATTAGAAACACCGCGCGGTTTCGAGACAATGATAGAAGCAAAAGAAGCGATTAAGTCTGTTAATAATAAACAAGCTAAAGAAGGTGTTTGGTTATGGCCTAAAACAGATGTGAGTTTTGATGGCCGCTTTATGGTCACAGTAAGAAAAGGTCTTTCACCTACATTGATGGTGAATGGTAAGGCAGTACCTAAATCACAGCTTGGTGAGCAGATTGAAAACCGTCGTGAGAAAGCACAGGTTGCTGCTTGGTATGGTGTTCAACTAGAGCCAGGTAAAAATGAGCTAGAGGTTGTTGCTAAAGACATGTTTGGTAACAAGCGTGTACTAGCTAAAGGTACTTTCACTAGACCTGTTTCAGCTGAAAAAATAGAAGTTGTGACAAAAGTTAAGAAGTTACCAGCAGATGGCGGCCGTTCGTACCTGCCAGTAACAATCAAGTTACTTGATGCTAATGGTTATCTAGCTCGTGGAGTGAACTTTGTTACTATCGAAGCAAGTGATGGTGAGTGGGTTGAGCGTGACGTCCAGGATCAGATCCAAGGGCGCCAGATTCGAGTCATTAACGGTTTGCGTGTTGTTCACCTTAAGAGTTCAGAGCGTAGTGGTGATGTGCGTATCCGTGTAACGGATGGGTCAATGAGAGATGAGTTAGAAATCACTCAAATTGCACCGCTACGTCCATTGATTGCCATTGGTCTTGTGGAGATCGGTGCTAATCGATTCAACAGAGATGATGCTTCACCAGATGTAATTGATGACAAAGATATTAATGGTCGAGTTTCTGGATTTTTGAAAGGACGTATCCGTGGTGATATGCATCTGACAATGTCAGTTGATACTGATAAAGAAGATGATGCTGAGTTGTTCCGCGATATCAATCCTAACAAGTCGTATCCAATACATGGTGATAGCTCGCAGCGTGGTTATGAAGCCCAGAGTCGTAGTAAGGTTTATGCGAAGCTTGAGAAAGATGACGACAGCATTATGTGGGGTGACTTTGTTACAGATGGTAATACCATCAATGAAGATGTAACACGTGTTCAACGTACTTTGACTGGCGCTAACGTAATAAGCAAAAGTGATAAAAATGAATGGCAGTTCTTCATCTCGGAGCAGGATGAACAGCATGTGGTAGAGCAGATCCGTGGTAAGGGTGTTGCTTTGAACTACAAGCTTTCTAAAGCACCGCTGGTTATGAACAGTGAAACTATCGAGATTATCACTGTATCTAGAGATAACCCTGGTGTTGTTCTAAGTACTGAGAGCTTAAGTCGCTTTGGTGACTACACATTGGATGAAGTAACTGGTGAGCTGAGCTTTAGTGAAACGGTTGCGAGTATTGATGAGGACTTAAACCCTATCTATATCCGCGCGAGTTATGACCTAGATGACGGTGGCGATAAGTATATTGTTGCTGGCGCTCGCTTTACTCATAAGCTAGATGAAAACTTTAAAGTTGGACTGAGCTATACCACTGACCAAGATGCTGAAGAAGGCTTCGAAGTTTATGGTGCGCTGTTGGACTATAAAGATGACAAGGGACTTGTCGTTCGAGGCAGTATTGCTCAAATGACTCATGAAGATGGGGCAAAAGCGCAAGGTCGAGCGGCTCGTATGTACTTGTCGAAAGACTGGACTAAAGACAGTCAGACATCACTGACGATTGGTCGTGCTACAGAAGGTTTCACAAATAGTGCAGCGGGTATTTCTGAGAACCGTGAAGAGCTACGTTTAAAGCATAAACAACGTATATATGAAGATATCAGTGCTGAACTTGAAGCTATTCATAGTCGTAATCTAGATACGGATGATACTGAGCAAAGTATAGGAGTAACAGCAGACGTTAAAGTCCAGGGTTGGACGCTTAAAGGTGGTGTACGCCATATTAAGCAGAAAAACTCTACTGAAGACGAGAGCTTCCAGACCTTCATTGTTGGTGCAAAGCGTGCACTAGACATTATGGGTAAAAAAGGTTCTATCGGTGCCGAGTATGAGCAAGACTTTGATGATACAGACCGTCGTCGTGTCGCTATAACCGCTGATATTCAGGTTCATGACAAAGTTAAGCTTTACGCAACAGGTGAGCGAATTAATAGTCTTACGGGTGTAAGTGGGCTTTCATCATCAACAAGTACTCAAGATACATTCTCTATTGGTGTTAAGTCGGACATCTTGAAGTCTACTGAGCTTTACTCTGAATATCGTGTTCGTGGTGCTATCGATGGTAGAGATCTTGAGACTGCATCGGGTGTTCGAGGTACTTATGAGATTACTAAGGGCTTGTCTATTGCACCTCACTTGGAGTACGTGAAAAGTTTAGATGGTACTGAAGGAGATTCGGTTGCTGCATCTATTGCAGTTAAAGACTCTCGGTTTAAAGACCAGATAGCAGGTATTCGTTTAGAGACACGTTATGACGATGACAGAGAGTACTACGGATTACAGGCAAACTATGTAAAGCGTCTTGATACTAACTGGAGCATGTTGCTTAAAGACACGCTTCGTTACGAGGCACCAGATGAGGGTGATGACTTAGTTGATAACACATTAACTGTCGGCTTTGCTTACCGTCCTCGTACTGAGAACAAGCTTCACGGATTGTTCTTCTACCAAAATATTGAAGAGCGTGGTGGTGATAATGGCGACTGTAGTACGCATATATTGTCGACACATCAAAACTACGCAATTAAAGAGGATGTACTTATCTCTGGAAGATTGGGTGGAAAGCAAGAAGATTGTGACGGTAACGTTAGTGAAGCAGTTGTCTTGGATGGCCGTCTAACTTGGGATATCACAAACCGATTTGATATAGACCTTCATGCTGGAGCGTTAGCGACTGATGGCGCCGGTGAAACTTTGTACTCACTAGGCGCAGGTGTTAACTACTTGGTTAAAGAAAATCTAAGACTGGGTATTGGTTATAATGTCGTTGGCTTTAAAGATGAAGATCTAGACCCAGAAAACTACAACGATGAAGGCCTACATATCGGTCTTCAGTATAAATTTGATGAAAATAGCCTCAACTGGCTGACAGGAGAAAAATAATAATGAAACGTCGCAAGTTAGCTCAGCGTATCCTGCCGGTAGTCGGTGCGATGACACTTTTAGGTGGGTGTGCAAGCACCAGTGATTTGTACGCTAAGTACGAAGACCTATGTGAAGTGCCAAAGGCCAAGGTAGAGGAACGTATTAAGATAGTCAAAGAAGTGGTTCATAAAGACCGCATCATTGAAAAGATCAAACCTGTTGAGACCATTAAATACGTTGATCGTATTCAGAAGGTTCCAACCATTAAGATCGTTGAGACAATTAAAGAGGTTCCAACCATTAAAGTGGTTGAGAAGGTTAAGATTGTTGAGAAGGTCAAAGTTGTTGAGAGAGTTAAAACGGTTAATAAGTACATCAAACAGCCGATGTTGGGCGAAGTCTGGGAGCCTGCAGTTTACTTCGGCTTTGACTTAGCTTCCTTGAATGTGGAAGAGCATGTTCGATTGGATCGTGACTTATTGGTATTGAAGAAGAATCCTAAGTTGAAGTTAAGTATTCAAGCGTTTACGGATAGTAAAGGTTCTGAAAGTTATAACCGTAAGTTGGCATTAAAACGTCAAAATACAGTTCAATCTTACCTGATAGCTAAAGGCTTAGAAAAAGATCGTATTCTTGTTTCACCACTGGGTGAAGAGTTGCCGATTCTTGGTAATAGCACGAATGAGAGAGTCATTAATCGACGTGTCGAGTTGATGTTGCTTGATGCAGCGGGACGTCCTTTGAGTCTAACTATTCGACCACAAAGTACATCTTTTAATGCTCCAGCACCAGTGAAGTAGATAGTACACAATTAAGGTCTTGCCTACTGGGTAAGGCCTTAATTAGTGGGTATGGGGATATGCTTACAACGTAAGATAATAGGCTTGTAAAATGATTAAAAATAAACAAAGTCGTAATTTAATAAACTACCTGATGGTCTTCTTTTTATTGATCTCAGGGCCGGTGTTAGCAGCAGCACCCGCTGCAGGTACTGTCATTAAAAACCAAGCGACAGCAACTTATAAAGATTCGTCAGGCATTGAACAAACGACGACGTCTAACTTAGTTGAAACACTTATACAGCAGGTTGGTGCATTTGCTTTAGAGCAAAGCCAGTCGCGTTATGGAATTGCGGATCAAGTTACATCGTTCCCACATATTCTAACTAACACAGGTAATGGAGATGACTCCTTTACACTAGGCGCCAGTGATAACACTGGTGATACTTTTGATTTCGACTCGATCAATATTTATCCTGATGCTAATCAAGATGGTGTTGCTGACAGTAATACGCCAATTACAACAACAGGTGTATTAGCAGCCGGTGAGTCATTCTACTTCGTTGTTAGTGCCAAAGTGCCATTGACTGCATTGGATGGAAATACTGGTGAGTTTGATGTGACGGGTACCAGTGAATTCGATCCGACACTACAGACAATAATAAACACAGATGAAGTTATTGTTTCTGATAAAGCCGTTATTACTGTCACTAAGAGCATTAGCGCTAATAGTGGTGAAGCAGGAACTGGTCCATACACGGTAACGCTAACGTATGGTAACCAAAGCACGAGTGACGCTACAGACGTAACGTTAATCGATGAGCTGCCAGTAGGTATGACCTATGTTGATGGTTCAGCTGAGTGGAGCTTAACTGGGAGTGCTGTTGTACTTACGGATGCTAACCCAGGTGATGCACAGGGTGTCGGTACTGATACCGTTGTTTATTGTGCTTATGATACAAGCTGTACCAATATAGAAGATCAAGTAACGGCAGTCATAGCTCAGGTTATTTCGGGCGATAGCGGTACGATTAGCTTCCAAGTAGAGTTGGATAGCGATATTGACGCTCAGACTCTTTTGAATACGGGTGAGTTTAGCTACAATAACGGTAGCGTAGTCATTGCAGACCAAGAAACGAATACAGTGCCATTAGAAGTTATCTCAACACCGGGTGTTGTCGCTAACGGATCGGATACTATTAATACTGAAGGTGCTGAAGAGCCAGTCAATCAAGCGACAGGCACATTAGGTAGTACAGTAGCGTTTGATAATATTATTTGGAATCGTGGTAATAGCACGGATACTTTTGATATTAGTGTAGACGAGGTTGCTTCTACATTCCCTGCTGGAACGACGTTTACGCTGTATCAAAGTGATGGTTTTACACCGTTGTTAGATACCGACAACTCAAGCGTGGCTGATACAGGCCCTTTAGGTGCTGGCGAGTTCTATAATGTTGTACTGAAAGCTAAGCTACCAATGACTGGCAGTTCAGTTGGAGATAATAGTGGTTTGGGATTTGACGTAACTAAGACAGCAACGTCAACAACCGACCCATCTATAACTAGCTCAGTAACAGATCACCTCGTTGAAATTACGGGTAGTGGCGTCGATATTACTAACGTTGCAGCAATTGGTGGTGCAGGTGTCAAGGGTGAAGGCATAGGGCCTGAAACAACCGCTCAAACGCAGTTAGTGTTTGCGCCGGGCGAGTCAGGAGTGTTCCAGCTTTACATCAATAACATCAGTGACGTCGCTGATAGTTTTGACCTTAGCTACAGTAAAGATGACCCATTTGCTAAAGGATCATTACCAGCAGGTTGGGGTGTTTCATTCCATGTTGATGCCGGCGCGACTGACTGTTCAGTACTTGGGCCAGTTGTTAGTAATACGTCAATCATTGCACCAAATACGAGTAAGTTAATCTGTGCTCAAGTGAGTGTTGCAGCAGGTACAGCATTTGATGGAAATGCGGTTAGTATTTACTTTAAAGCTGAGTCACCGTTAACAGGCGTTAGTGATATCAAGCATGATGCGGTGTACTTGACTGCAGACCATAGATTGATTCTAGAGCCTGATCACCACGCTCAAGTTGAGCCAGGTGGAACGCAGACTTATGTACATAATTTGCATAATCCAGGTAATACTACGTTTACAGATATTACCCTTGCTGCGACTGACACACTGTCTGCTGAAGGTTGGACAACTAAGCTATACGAAGATACTGATGGTGACGGTGTATTGTCATCAGCTGATCAGCCAGTTGGAACTTATACGCTTGCTCCGGGTGAGACTCAGATAATTTTTGCTAAGGTATTTGCGCCCTCTAGTGCTCCACTAGGTGCAACTAACTTAACGGGTATCACTGCTTCAGGATCAACTGATGCGGGTGGTAGTACTCCAGTTGTTGTAACTGTTTCAGCGCAAGACATGACGTATGTAGCTAAAAGCAATATGACGATAGCTAAACGTCAAGGTCCGGATGCTAACTGTGATGGTGCGGTTGATAGTGGTTTCAGTTTTAGCTTTGATACTTTCCAAGCGGGCCCTAATACTTGCGTGCTGTATCAGTTAACAGCGACTAATCAGAGTGCTGGCTTAGCTGTAAACGTGAGAATTGATGATTCGATTCCTGAGTTTACGACTCACTTCACTAACGGTGGTACTCTACCAGTAATAACTGTGGGTACGATTACCACTCAGCCTCCAGAGGGTGACACAGGTATGGTTGCTGGAAATGCTGGAAACGTTATTGCAGGAGACGCGGTATCACTTACCTTTGGTGTACGCGTTGAGTAACAGCGACAGCTGATACATAAGCCGTCACGTGGTGCTGTAGTTTTTACAGTATTGTGTGGCGGCTTTTTTGTTTGAACACAGCCAGAAGTGACTAATGCTCTGTTTGTCGGAAAATAACTCATTATTTTCTAACTCCTTATACACTGTAAATATAATAACAAGATCCGGTGATCACAATGGACTTCAAAAACTTACTTCGCATCCTCGTGAAAAACGATGGCTCTGATTTATACCTCACGTTTAATGCACCTCCAGCGGCTAAGTTCCAAGGCACATTACGTGCACTTGGCCCCGATAAGCTGGATGCCCAAACGCTGAATGAACTTGCAGCTGAGTTGATGAATGAAGATCAACAGAAGCAGTTTGAAAAAAAGCCTGAGATGAACCTAGCGCTTGATGAGCCGGGGATTGGTCGATTCCGAATTAACATATTTAAACAACGTACACACTTAGCGATGGTGATACGTAATATCAAAGTTGATATTCCTAATGCCGACTCTTTAGGTCTGCCAGCGGTGCTGAAAGAAGTCATCATGGATAAGCGAGGGTTGATTTTATTTGTTGGTGGAACGGGGTCTGGTAAGTCAACTTCTTTGGCTGCACTTATTGATCACCGAAATGCAAACTCAACAGGACATATCATCACGATTGAAGATCCTATTGAGTACGTGCATCCGCATAAAAAATGCTTAGTGAGTCAGCGAGAGGTAGGTGTTGATACCGACTCTTATGAGGACGCGCTGGAAAATACATTACGACAGGCGCCAGACGTTATTCTGATTGGTGAGATCCGTACCGAAGAAACAATGGAGCATGCCTTGGCGTTTGCTGAAACAGGGCATCTATGTCTGTCTACCTTGCATGCTAACAGTGCTAACCAAGCGTTAGATCGAATTATTAACTTTTTCCCAGAAGAGCGCCATAAGCAGCTGTTGATGGATATCTCACTAAATATCAAAGCTTTTATCTCTCAGCGTCTTATTCCCACTATTGATGGAAAGCGTGTCGCAGCTATCGAAATTTTGATTGGTACACCGATGGTTCAAGACTTGATTATGAAGGGTGATGTTCATGCCTTGAAAGAGATCATGGAGAAGTCTGAAGAGTTAGGTATGCAGACGTTTGATAGTCACTTGCTCAAGCTTTACAAGGCAGGACGTATTTCACTTGATGAAACGCTTAAAAATGCCGACTCACCTAATAACATGAAGGTGAAAATCAATCTTATGCAAGATGCTCCAGGTCAAGATACGGCTGAAGCGAAGCAAGCTCGAGCGGAAGAGTTGAGTAGTCTATCTCTTGAAGAAATTGTTGTAGAAGAAGATAAAGTCATGACTGAAGACGAAGAGCTAGAAGAGCTACTTCGTTTGAAAGCAGAGCGAGAAGCCAAAGCAGCAGGGAAGTAGTTAATTCCTTATAGCCAAACGACTAGGGCAGTAGCTGCTCGACTTGTTCCATAATAAGTTGAGTAGCGCCTTGGTTTGTTTCAAGTGTTTTAATCGCGCGTTGTTTCAATGCGTTTTTATCCTCGATATCCAGTGTTAATAGGCTGCTTAATCGCTCAGTTAATTGTTTTGGTGAGTGCTCCACCCAAGCAACATCCGCCTCCGTTAATATTTTAAACACATCCTCAAAGTTAAATACTGCGGGCCCTGTTACAACCGGTACGCCAAAGACTGATGCTTCAAGTGGGTTGTGACCACCGGTTTCTACTAATGTGCCTCCGACGAAAACTACATCTGCTGCTGCATACCAGTACGCCATTTCACCTAAGCTATCGCCTAGTATTATTTCAGTGTTGGTACTAAATACTTTATTCTCACTACGACGATCGGTAGTGAAGGGCGTTTGTGAGCAAAGGGTATAAACATCATTGAAACGTTCTGGATGGCGCGGTGCTAAAATCAAAATAAGGGATGGGAATTGTTGTTTAAGTGTTGCGTAACAGTCGAGGATAATTTCATCCTCTCCTTTGTGTGTACTGGCAGCGACCCAGACCAAACAAGAACTAGCTAACTGCTCTTTTAGTGCGGGTTTAGTGTCAGTGTTCTGATTGTTTAAAATATCAAATTTGATATTACCAGCCATGCCCAGTGAGTTTGGATTAGCACCAATAGTTATAAAGTTCTCAATATCTTGTTCACTACGACAGGCAATATGAGAAACCTTTTTAAGGACAGGTGCAATCAATTTACTGAGTCGCGCATATCCCTTGGTGGAGCGTTGAGATAAGCGAGCATTAGCAATTAAGGTAGGGACGTTATGGTTATTACAGGCAGAAATTAGATTTGGCCAAATCTCTGTTTCCATGATGACTAGTAGGTCAGGATTAGCTCGTTTAAGAAAACGGCTCACCATATGTGGAGCGTCATAAGGGAAATAGCTATGTTCAACGCTATCACCATAGAGGCGAACGGACGTTTCTAAGCCGGTAGGTGTTGTGTTTGTAACAAGAATTTGGTGAGTAGGATAGCGACTTATGAGTGCATCAACCAAGGGTTTGGCTGCAACGGTTTCGCCAACCGAAACCGCATGAAGCCAAATACGTGGTTTTTTATCAAGCTTGATATATCCAAGTCGTTGTTGCCAATGCTGACGGTAGGCACTATTTTGTCGAGAGCGCCAAAAAAGACGAATCAAGATGATAGGGCACAGTACATACCACAACAATGAGTAGAGCAGAAGATACACGGACATGAGTTATTCCAAGAGAAAATGAAGCCGTGCCCATTGTGCCAAACTCAGTAGTTGATTACACGAGGCAATTCTTTCGCTTGGGAAACCCAGTCCTTAACTTGGTTTAAACTGGCCATTTTAGACACAATACGGTGCTTGTTGTTTTCTTCTAAAATGGCAGCATGAAGGTTTTCAGGATTACGCTGAGCAAGCTCTGGTACGGTGTCTACGCCTGCGGCTTCAAGTAAGTCAGCATTTTGTGTTGCAATACCTTTAATACGAGCAAGGTCTGCACGATTAGCCCATGTGAGAACGTCTTTGTGTTCTAGGCCTGCATTTTCACATAAGTCTTTACGACCCTTAGGAGTACTGCAATAATCTAGTAGAGACTCAACTGTTTTAATGCCTTGAGCTTCGATCAGGTAGGATATACGAATTGTAATACCCTTGATTTCAGATAGCTTAGCCATATTGGTGTACCTTTTTATATTTGTTATTAGCTATTAGTGTTATTTGATGAATATTCTATCATTTGCTTTGACTGCTTGAGAACTACCACTCGACAAGCTGCATTTAAATCCGACCAGTTACTATCGTTCAACTAGCAAGTGTGTCAAAATTCGTTGTTTTCTCATAGTTTGGACAGCAGCATGACCATCGTAAAAAACTCTATTGCTACACTTCATTACACGCTTAAAGATGACGCGGGTGAAATTTTGGACGTAGCGGACGAGAACAACCCGTTTTTATACATGCACGGCGTTGGCGGCATGATCCCTGGTTTAGAGCAAGCGCTTGAGTCAGGTAAAGCTGGCGACAACATCGTTGTGTCTATTGAGCCAGCAGCCGCTTATGGCGAGCGCAACCCAAGTTTGACTCAAGACGTTCCTCGCGACATGTTTGGTAACATTCCTGACGAAGAAATGGTCGTTGGTGCACAGTTCCAAGCACAGACAGATCAAGGTGTTGAAATCATTACGGTTGCTGCAATTGACGGCGATACTATTAAAATTGATGGCAACCACCCGATGGCGGGTGAAACGTTGCATTTCAATGTTGATATCCTTGATGTGCGTGATGCGACTGAAGAAGAAATCAGCCATGGTCACCCACACGGTCCTGGTGGACACCAGCACTAAGAAATAACCTTTAGGTTTTAAGATAATAATTCAATGAAATTTGTAGATGAAGCGCGTATTCAGATAAAAGCCGGAGACGGCGGTAATGGATTCGTCAGTTTCCGCCGAGAAAAGTACATCGAATACGGTGGACCGGATGGTGGTGATGGTGGCGATGGTGGTTGTGTGTATTTGGTCGGTAGTAAAGATCTAAGTACGCTAGTTGACTATCGTCACTCACGTCATTTTGAAGCGGGCCGTGGAAAAAATGGCGCGAGTCGTAATATGACGGGCCATCGTGGCGAAGATAAGGAGCTTGAAGTTCCTATTGGTACAGCAGTCTACGATGATGAAACTGATGAGCTAATCGGTGATATCACTGAAGATGGTGGTCGCATTTTGGTTGCTCAGGGTGGTTTTCATGGTCTGGGGAACTTGCGATACAAAAGTTCTGTAAACCGTGCACCTCGTCAAGCAAAGCCTGGTTCGCCAGGTGAGTTACGTCAGCTTCGTCTTGAGATGCGTGTACTTGCAGATGTTGGATTATTAGGATTACCTAATGCAGGAAAGTCGACGCTGATTTCTAGTATGTCATCAGCTCGACCTAAAATTGCAGACTATCCGTTTACGACGCTTTACCCTAATTTGGGTGTGGTGAAGGTTGCGAACTATAAGAGTTTCGTAATTGCGGATATTCCGGGTTTGATCGAAGGTGCAGCAGAAGGGGCAGGTTTAGGCGTGCGCTTCCTTAAGCATCTTTCTCGTACTAGTTTGCTATTACACATTGTTGATGTGGCGCCGGTTGACGAAAGCGATCCAGTTGAGTCGGTTCGTGTTATCGAAAATGAGCTAGTGAAGTACAGTGATGAATTAGGCCTTCGTGAGCGTTGGTTGGTTCTGAACAAGATTGATTTACTGCCTAATGATGAAACTGAAGCACACTGTCAGCAAATCATTGATAAGCTTGATTGGAAAGGCCCAGCGTTTATTATTTCAGCAGCCACAAGTGTTGGAACAAAAGACTTGGGTTATAAAATCATGCAGTACATTGATGAGCAGGCAATGATTGTCGAGCCATCTAGCCACAACAGTTAAAATAATGCGATATGAGCCGTATAAAATACACAAAAAAGAGTCACCGCTGGATTGTTAAAATCGGCAGTGCCTTACTAACGCAAGATGGTAAGGGACTTGATTATACGGCTATCGCTGATTGGGCGAAGCAAATTGCTCAGTTAAGAGAGGAGGGAATCGAAGTCGTATTGGTTTCCTCCGGCTCTATTGCCGAAGGTATGAGTCGCATGGGTTGGGCCGCTCGTCCAACATCGCTGCCTGAACTTCAAGCAGCCGCGGCAGTCGGTCAAGCAGGGTTAATTCAGGCCTATCAAACTGAGTTTCAAAAGTACGGTGCACAAGCGGCGCAAGTTCTATTGACGCATGATGATGTGAGTCATCGTCTTCGTTACCTCAATGCAAAAAACACACTACGTACCTTGATTCGCTTAGGCACAATTCCGATAGTGAATGAGAATGACACGGTTGCTTTCGAAGAAATTCGTCTTGGTGATAATGATACCTTAGGCGCTGTGGTAGCTAGTTTGATTGAGGCTGATCTATTGGTTATTTTGACGGATCAAAAAGGCCTTTACGACAGCGATCCGCGTTTAAACCCAGATGCAATGTTTATTAGTGAAGGTTCTGCTATGAATCCTGACTATGTTAAATTTGCTGGGGCTGCTGGTACTGCGATTGGTAGTGGTGGTATGGCCACTAAGGTCAAAGCTGCAAGGCGAGCAGCTAAATCAGGTTGTGCGACTGTGATTGTTTCTGGGCGTGAAGAAAATGTGCTTACTCGCTTGCGAAATGGTGAAAATATAGGCACGCTGCTGATGCCAGAAGCGACAAAATTAGCGGCTCGTAAGCAGTGGATTGCTGGGCAAACTCAAGCAAAAGGAACACTTCATCTTGATGCAGGCGCTGCGTCAGCGCTGGCTAATAAAGGAAAAAGTTTATTAGCCGTCGGGGTGGTTCGTTGTGAAGGTGTGTTTAAGCGAGGCGATCGAGTTAATTGTGTCGATGGTAACGGTAAAATAATAGCGCGAGGGCTGTGTAATTACGCTAGCCACGACGTGATAAAAATATGTAAAACACCGAGTCAGCTTTTTCCAGAAAAATTGGGTTACATGGGAGAGAGTGAGCTGATTCATCGTGACAATCTTGTTTTAGAAGATTAAAGGGGCGTATGGCTAATTCACCAAGTAACAACCCATTAACGGGGCAAATGTTAGCTGCCGTTGATTTGGGATCAAATAGTTTCCACATGATTGTGTCTCGAGCAGACGAAAACGGCAATCTAACCCTAATCGATAAAGAAAAAGAAATGGTTCGCCTTCGTGGTGGCCTAGATAAAAAGGGTGAGCTAGATCCAATCGTAGAAGAGCGAGCGTACCAATGCTTGCAACGGTTTAGTGATCGCTTACGTAACATTGATCCAAAAAATGTTCGTGTTGCTGGAACAAATACTTTGCGAAATATGCGTCAATCCGACGCGTTCGTAAGCAAAGGCAGTAAGCTCCTTGGTCACCCGATTGAAATTGTGTCTGGTCAAGAAGAGGCTCGTCTTGTCTACCTCGGTGTCGCTCATACATTATCAAATGATCACGGTAAGCAGCTAGTTATTGATATTGGTGGCGGAAGTACTGAGTTTATTATCGGTGCAGACTTCCATCCTTTAAAATTAGAGAGCCTTGATATTGGTGCGGCTAGTAGCACTCAGCGATTCTTTAAAGGCGGTGATTTAAGCAAGAAGTGCTGGGAGAAAGCCAGTCTTGGTATTCGCTTAGAAATTTTACCTATTGAGCAGGCTTATGCCAAAAAATATTGGTCATTAGCAACAGGCTCCTCAGGCACAATCAAAACCACACTCAATGTTATTTTAGCGCTCGAGTTGGAGCGTTTTGGAATTACGCTTAAAGCGCTCTACAGTATTCGAGATCGTATGATCAAAGCAGGATCAGTTGATGATCTTAATTTGCCTAGCTTAAGTGATGATAGAAAGCCTGTTTATGCAGGTGGCTTAGCGGTTTTGATTGCAGTATTTGAAGCTTTAAATATCACAGAGATGACTGTATCTGATGGTGCACTGCGTGAAGGGTTGCTTTATGACATGCTCGGCAGAATTAGGCATGAAGATGTTCGAGATAGGACTATAGAAGAGTTGAGCCAACGCTTTAATATCGATAAAGCTCAAGCACATCATGTTCACAAAACAGCATCACACTTATTTGATCAAGTGAAAAAAGATTGGTCCTTAACTTCAAACCATCGCCAGTTATTATGCTGGGCGGCTAGTTTGCATGAAATTGGTTTAGCAATCACACATAATAAGCACCACTTTCAGGGTGCGCATATATTGAAGTATGCTTTCATGCCCGGTTTTTCAAAGCGAGAACAAGCGTGGTTGGCTACTCTAGTTAAGTCTCACCGCCGCAAAGTCGATTTTAGTCGCTACCAAGATATATCTGAGCAAAACCAAAAAACCATCATGCGTCTTAGTATTATGGTGAGGTTAGCGGTGTTGTTACACCGCCGTAGAGACATGAACGAGATCACTCCAGATGTTGCTGTTGAAGGTTATAATGTGTCTATTAAATATAATAAAGGTCATGAAAATCGAGAGCTTTTGGAGGCCGACTTACTTCGAGAGAAGAGTTGGCTTAAGAAAATTGATTATCATTTAACATACTAAAATTAATCAACCTCGTTGATCATTATCAAAGTGCAGCTTGTCCTATGTATATTTACATAAAACTTGCAAAGCAGTAGCATGATTGGGAATTAGACGTTTTCTTTGGCGTCTCTAATAATGTATAAAAAACTTTGAAGTTGACGTGTTAATCCATGAAAAAAATAGCCATAGTGATTTCAGACTTAGTACTCGGTGGTGGTCAGCGCTCTGCGTTGAACCTTGCTGCTGCACTATCTAAAGATCATGATGTATCTGTCATTGTTTTTCAGGACCAGCATCGTCAATATGACGTCCCTTGCCGAATAGTTAATATAGAGTGCCCAGACCAGCAGAGTACGTTTGGTAAAGCGCTGAATATATTTAAACGTACATGGCGACTTAAAAAACATCTCCGAGCCGAAAAATACGATCTTATCTTTAGTTTTATGGAGTCCGCTAATTTTGTAACGGCTTTAGCATCTAAAGAGTCGATTTTATCGGTTCATTGCAATCCTCATGAGTTGAATAAATACGAAGCGACGTTGATGCGTCTCACGTATCCGCGAGCTAAACATATTGTTGCCGTATCTGAAGATGTCGCAACACTGTTGCGTGAAGACTTCAACATGAAGAGTGTGTCGCGTATTTATAATCTAGTGTCGTTTGCAGACATACAAGCGCAAGGCCAATTACTTTATAAACATGAACGTCCCTATATTGTTGCTTTGGGGCGTTTAAATGAAGTTAAGCGTTTAGACTTGTTAATAGACGCTTATGCGGAGTCCAAATTAAAAGACGAGTGTGATTTGTTGTTAATAGGTGAGGGCGAAATGCGTTCTGGACTAGAGCAACAGATAAAATCCTTATCGTTGGAAGATAAAGTTATTTTAACGGGTGTTCAGTCAAACCCTTTCGAGTATTTAACAGGCGCAAAGTTTCTTGTGCTATCTAGTCGTACTGAAGCATTTCCAATGGTTCTCATTGAAGCCTTGGTTTTATCGTGCCCAGTTGTTGCGACAGATTGTCCTACAGGCCCACGCGAAATTGTTATTGATGGTGAAAATGGTTTGTTGGTTGAAAACGGCAACCAAGTCGCATTAACTGAAGCGATGGATCAAATGTTTAATGATGAGACTTTGTTACGCCACTGTCAAAAAAATGCACTGAGCTCTGTGCGTCATTTATCCGCAGAATATGTTGTAAAAGAGTGGTTAGCGCTAGGTGATTAAGGCGTTTTTAAAGTGTCAGCCAATGTTGGGTATTTCAGTTTAACGTTTAACAATTTAAGTAACTTTTCATTTCCAATACGTCGCGACTCAAGTGCGTATGACAGCATACCTTGACTTAATTTTTCTTCTGCTTCTTTAAGACTTATTTGTTTTGGTCTAGGTAAGTTCGCGTAGTCAGCGACTTGGTTGAAATATTCGACCATAGTGCCAGGTGTTCCATCTGTTGCATTAAAAACCTCTCCTGTTAATGAGCTTTGCATTGCCTGAATACAAATTTCAGCTAAGTCATCAGCGTGAATGCGGTTGGTAAAAGCTGCTTCAGATGCTCTTACAATAGGAAGTTTTTTTTCTAGTCTGGTTAGAGGTAGTCGGTCTAAGGCATAGATGCCTGGAACACGTAATATAATATATTCACGATCATACTTTTTTGCCCATTCTTGTAGTAATTGCTCAGCAGAAGCACGGCGTTTAGCACGTCCTGTCTGTGGATCTAGCGGTGTATTTTCGTCTACCCAGCTTCCATTGCAGTTACCATAAACACCTGTAGTGCTAATTAAAACTATCCGCTTTGGAGCGTCTCCGACCTCCGATAAGAAGTTGGCTAAGCGAGTATCTGTCTCTCCATCCTTTGGTGGCGGAGCGAAATAAAATACTTTTCCATTTAGAAACTCAGCGGTGTAAAGTGGCTCGGTACTATCCAAGTCATGCTGTAGTGTGGGTATATCTAATGACTGGCAACTCTTAACTGAGTTATCCGACACAACTAACGCAGTGGTTTTGAACGGCTTATTTTGTGTTGAGTCTTTGAGTCTTAAAGCTACTCGGCGCCCAATGTCACCGCACCCGATAATCCAAAAATTTTCCAAGGTAAGTATCCAATGATTAAAGTGGCAGAGCTAGATGAGCTAAAGCCTGGAGCAATAAAGCGTATCACAAGCAATGGTGATACACTGTTACTTTGTAATGTAGCTGGGGAATATTACGCCGTTAAAGACCTCTGCAGTCATGAAGACTTTCCATTGTCTTATGGCTGTTTGAAAGGGCACGATATTGAATGTTCTTTGCATGGCGCTAGATTTGATGTACGTAGCGGACTACCAACTGCAGAACCTGGTGAAGTTGCAATTCAGACTTATCCTATCGTTATTCACGAACGCATAATATTCATCGACAACTAAGGTTGTGCTAAGAGTAATGGCTCGTCAGTGAGAGAGCTGTCTTTGTAGTCAAGCATCACCATAAACTTATACGGCTTACCAATGGTGCGGTCAGTGGTAAATGGTACTAGCATCTCTGTTGGGACTTTAATCTCAGGTGTGAATTTCACGATTGATATAGGATCTTGGCTACTGCTTTGTAAGTCATAGGCAAGTAAGTGGTACTGCCTATCGCTAGGTAGCTTAGGTAAGTTTACAAAGCGCATGATGCCTTTTTGAATCGACGTGCTCCAAACAATATCGCCCTTTATATCCTTCGCAATAGAGTTTAGTGTCCTCATCCAGTTGATGTTTAGCGCATCTGATTGTGCCAATAAATAATCCCGAGACTGGTATTGAGATACCTGCTCTTGTTCAATGCTATCAACTTGTTTCGAGATCTTCTGAGAATAAACAATTACACCTGTTGGGATTGCTATAATTAGAAGAATTAGCAAAGGCCAAAGCCATGGTGTAGAGGCACTAGTTGTTGGATTTGCTATAGCTGTAGAGGGCATAAATTCATTGGGTAATAAAATGTCGACACTACATGATACGCTATTTTTATGGTTTTGGTTGCACCCAAGTCAGCCATAAAATACTCGTGAAAAGTAAAAATAGGCCACTAGTATCAGCGGCCCACTATTTATTTAATTAAGCGAATTGCGAAAGGGTAGGTGTACGAACCTGTTTTCTTTGCTTGAATACCGCCATAAACGGCCAGTCCAAGTCCTGCAATACCAACAATCAATGTTAGTAATAAAAATATAGTAGACGCGGCAGAGAGAATGGCTAGTATAAAAGTACCTACTAAAATTGTTCCCTGAAAGTTAATCGCCTCTTTTCCATTTTTATCGACTACTGTGCTTTCATTTCGCTTGAATAACCAAACCAATAAAGGACCAAGCACTAGCCCCGGTGGAAAAATTAAGCCAAATAATGCCGACATGTGAGCAGCCATCGCCCATGTCTTTTCTTCAGTTTTACTCAGTGCCTTTGCCATTCATATCTCCTAATCAATGTCCTGTTGTCGGGATTTTTCCCGAGCTTTTCAATATGTTGCTAAACTGTGAGTAGAAATAGTAACAGATAAGGTTTAATAAAATGCGGAATTACTTATTGCTAATCCTTGGTGCGTGCGCACCTAGTATTTTAATGGCCGGCATGTTCAGTTGGACGGATAAGTCGGGGAATCTTGTTTTCGGAGATACACCACCTCAGGGAGTGACTGCGATACCATTGAATCCTCCAAAGCTAACAGTTTTAGAAGGGTTTGCTGATCGTTATCAAGCTGCTGAAACTGAAATGAAGGCGAAGCCTCCAGCAAGTAGAGCGGTAGTTAGCAAACCTAAAGTAGTTGTATATGAACAATTAAACGTTATTGCACCTAAACAAAGTCAGGCGATTAGAGCTAACGATGGTGATGTATCTGTAGCATTATCATTTTCACCCAAGCTACGGCCGGGTGATAAAATCGTTTTTAATCTGGATGGAAAAGAGGTGCTTACAGGGACTTCAAAAGTAGCAAATATGACTAACCTAGACAGAGGTAGTCATACTCTCACTGTTAGTATAATTAATAGATTATCTAGGAAGCTTATTAGCAGCGAGGCTATAAAGTTCGTTGTACTTAGAAGTACCACATTAAATAAGAAACCTTTAAATCCCTATGCTTCTGAATGATCTCCAAGCCAGTAGTTTTGATAGGCTTGCTGAGGGTCATAACGCTGTGCTTCTTGGTCAATACTGAAGTTAGCCAGCTTTTTCACATCGTGGCCAATACCTGACTGGAAGTTCCAATTGCCGTAATTGTTGCAGGGTTCAAAATCTATTAGTAGATGTTCAAACCAGCTTGCGCCTAGTCTCCAGTCAGAACCCATTTCTTTAACAAAGTATGCAGATATAGACTGGCGGCCACGGTTACTAAGGTAACCAGTTTCTAATAGCTCTTTCATGATTGCGTCAACGAAACGATTCCCTGTTTCACCTTTGCACCAGTTTTGGACTAAGTGGCATTGATCAATATCAATTGATTTTTTCGAGCAACTATTGGACTGTATTCCACCTTTTGAAAATATGCTGGACCCATGTTTTAAGGCGTTAAAGTGAAAAAAGTCACGCCAAAGTAATTCGCAAACGGCCCAGCGCGTAGAGTCATTTTCTATACGTTCTTGCTCAAATCTACGAATTTCATGATAAACGTAACGCACTGACACGCTGCCATTAGCAATCCACGGTGATAACTTGCTTGAGTAATCTGCGCCTAATAATTGATTGCAGGTATCACGATAATTTTCTAGTCCTGTACCGTTCCAGATAAATTGCTCTACTCTATCAAGCCCACTTTGCTCATCACCTTTAAAGAGAAAAGAGGCCTTAGCTGACTGAGGTTTGCTCTCTGAGGCTGGGTTTACAGACAGTGATTGTGTTTTAAGTGTGTCAGGTACAGGAGGAAGTGTTTTCGGTGTTTCGCAGCATTTGCTAACCATCGATTTCTGTGCTTCCCACTGCTGTTCAATCAAGCGACGAAATACAATGAAGTTATTGGGCAATGTTTCTTTGCTAAAAGGAAGTTGGTCACAATTGAGCAAAGTCGTGATATTAATCGTTTCAAGGTTACAAAACTGCGAAACAGCTTGTTCCTGCTCTTGTTCGCATTGTCCGCACTCAGTTTGAGTAAATATAGTCGCTGCATTCACTTCTTCATGTAGTGATTTTAATATTTCAACAGCATCACCTTGAAGGATAAGAAGGTCATTACCTACAGCCTGTAGTGATTTTTTTAGCGAGCTTAAGCTTTCCCAGAGAAACTTTGCACGGTAAGGGCCTAGGCTGTCGACGCCATGCTGTTTGTAGTGAATGACTTCATCGTATATGAATACACAGACTAACTTTTCCGAGTGATTACTCGCATGCAGTAGCGTCGGGTTATCGTGCATTCGTAAATTTTTACGTAACCAAAGAATGTTCGTTTTATTCATAGATGTTGCCAGTCAAAAATACTGTTCTGTTGTGATATGGCCGGGGCTACGTCGTAGGTGCTTTTTTAAGCCTCTTTCTTTTAATAGAGCCCGTGTATCAGCAATCATGTGTTGGTTACCACAAAGCATCACCTGACTATTTTCAGTCGAAATTGTAACACCTGCTTTTTCTTCTAACTCACAGCTAACGATCAACGCTGGAATACGTCCTTGCAACGCATCGCTTGTCTTTTCTTGACTAACTATACGTATGTAGCTTAATTGTTCAGGGTGTTGGTCGCTCAGTTGTTGGATCAGTGGCTCATAAGCTAGGTTATTTTCATAAGATACAGCATGCACCAAAACAATCTTTTCAAAACGTTCCCACACTCTCGGGGCTTGTAAGATTGATAAGTAGGGGCCTAAGCCTGTACCCGTCGCCATCATCCAAAGATGTTTACAGTCAGGTACTTCTTCAATAACAAAGAAACCGACGGCTGGTTGGGATATTTCAATCATATCTCCAGATTTTAAGGTCGATAAAGCGTGAGACATTACGCCATCTTTGACTGTGTTATATAGCACTTCCGCATACTTTTCATTGGGTGGGTTAACTAATGAATAGGGCTTAGCAATGTATTCATCGCCCACTTTCAGTTTGAGCCGAATAAATTGGCCAGCTTTAGAAGGTCCAAGTTCAACAGATAACTTTAGTGAAAAAAGGTTATCTGCCCATTTGAAATTTTCAATCACCGTTGCTGAAAGGAATGCGGAAGGCATAAGACTACTTAACCTTGTGGTGTCAGGTTGTCTATCGCAGAAGGGCCATCACCAAAGAAGAACTTATCCATTTCTTCTTCTAAAAACTTACGGTCTTTAGGATTGATAGGAGATAGGCGGTACTCATTCATTAGGATAGTTTGGTGGCTAACCCATTGAGTCCATGCTTCTTGAGAAACATTTTCAAAAACACGCTTACCTAAATCACCAGGGTAGGGTACACGTGTAAGACCTTCTGCTTCTTTCTTTAGAAGAACACAGTTTACCATTCGACTCATAATCTTAATTCCTTAAATATCATCAATAAATCTTGAACAGGTGTCGCAAGACCCCCTTCAAATTCATCGTTTATGTTATACCAAACAGTGTCGTCTGTATCCCTAACCGTGCTAATTTGCTGATTTGGTTGTTGAATGAGCAATGGTGTTAGGGTCAGTTTGAAGTGACTAAATACATGTTTGTAGTTCGGTAAAGCGCTTGCAGTATCAATAATGCTTGAGTCATAACCGTTGTCGCTAAGCCACTCTTTTGCACTATCAATGCCATCAAACTGAGGGAAACACCATAGACTACCCCAGATACCAGTAGGTGGTCGCTTCTCTAGGTAAATGTCCGATGAGTTATGGATGAGTAGCATGACAGCACTACGTTCAGGGACAACTTTCTTAGGTTTTGGTGTCGGGTATTTCGTAACGGTTCCCGTTAAGAAAGCCTGGCAATCGTCTTGAAGTGGGCAGGCTGAGCAATTTGGTTTGCTGCGGGTACAAAGTGTTGCCCCTAAGTCCATCATTGCTTGAGTATAGTCAGCATTACGACTGGCGGGTACATTAGTAGGAAGTAGCTCTTCCGCAATTTCCCAAAGTTCTTTTTGTACTGAGGTCTTGCCGTACCAACCTTCGATTGTGTTGTGTCTAGCTAAGACACGCTTAACATTACCATCTAAAATTGCTTGGCGCTGTTGAAAGGCAATCGAGAGAATAGCGCCAGCGGTTGAGCGTCCAATACCACTTAATGAAACCACTTCATCTAATGTGCTTGGGAACTCCCCATAAAAATCATCCCTAATTTGTTGCGCTGCTTTATGTAAGTTACGCGCTCTTGCGTAATAGCCCAAGCCGGACCAGTGCTTTAGAACTTCGTCTGTTGGCGCATTGGCGAGACTGTAAAGATCAGGAAAGCTCTCCATAAATTTTTCATAATATGGAATAACGGTCGCAACTTGCGTCTGCTGTAGCATTATTTCTGATATCCACACACGGTAGGGTGTGATTGGGTGCTGCCAAGGTAGGTCTTTACGACCATTTTGGTCAAACCAAGTGAGGACTCGTTCGGAGAAGGATGTATTTTTTGACATGAGCGGCAGTGTAACGGATTGTCTTAAATGAGGTAAGGCTTGCTGCTAGTCAGTCGTTATTGTGAAGGGTGAGTTTCTGTTGACTGTGTATGATTAAGCCGTGAGAGCATGGGCATTCTGTACTTATTTTCAGCCATAAAAAAAGCCGGAGCATTTAACTGCTTCGGCCTAGATACTACTTAAGTAATAAGGTTATTAACGCTTAGTGAACTCAGGGTATGCTTCCATACCACACTCACCAATATCAACACCTTCGTATTCTTCTTCTTCTGTCACACGGATGCCCATGATCGCTTTGATCAATAACCACGTGATGAATGAAGTAACGAATACCCAAACAAAGATTGTACCTGCTCCAACTAACTGACCCATAAATGTAGCGCCATCGTTAGTCAAAGGAACAGCTAGAAGACCCCAAAGGCCAACTACACCGTGTACAGAGATAGCACCTACTGGATCATCAATCTTAATCTTGTCAAAGAACAAGATAGAGAACACGACAATTACACCACCAACCGCACCGATAAGCGTTGCGTATAGAGGCGTAGGAGTATCAGGACCAGCAGTGATTGCAACAAGACCTGCCAATGCACCGTTAAGTACCATTGTTAAGTCAGCCTTGCCGAATAAGATCTTAGCAACGAATAGTGCAGCGATTACACCACCAGCAGCAGCAGCGTTAGTGTTAAGGAATACCATTGCAACAGCATTTGCACTAGCAATGTCACCAAGCTTAAGTACAGAACCACCGTTAAATCCGAACCAACCCATCCAAAGAATGAATGTACCTAGTGTCGCTAGTGGTAGGTTTGAACCAGGAATTGGAGTGATCTTACCGTCTTTACCGTACTTACCCTTACGAGCGCCAAGTAAGATAACACCAGCAAGTGCAGCAGATGCACCAGCCATGTGAACGATACCAGAACCAGCAAAGTCAGTGAAAGAGTAGTCATCACCTAGGCTGTATAGACCGAATACTGATTTACCACCCCAAGTCCAAGAACCTTCCATTGGGTAAATGAATGCCGTCATTACTAGTGCGAACACTAGGAAAGAGAATAGCTTCATGCGCTCAGCAACCGCACCAGAAACGATAGACATTGCAGTAGCAACGAATACAACCTGGAAGAAGAAGTCAGAAGCGTCAGAATAAACAGAGTCACCACTAAAGCCAGCTTCAGCAGATGCTGCTAGTACAGAAGCAGTTAGAGAGTCAGCATCAGCTGCACCATCAAGCGCAATACCACTTAGGAATAAAGTGCTACCACCGTCTCCATACATGATGTCATAACCAACAACAAGGTAAGCAGTACAAGCGATTGCGAATAGTGCAACGTTCTTTGTTAAGATTTCAGTTGTGCTTTTGCTTCGAACTAAACCAGCTTCAAGCATGGCGAAACCAGCCGCCATCCACATTACTAGTGCACCACACACTAGGAAGTAGAAGGTATCCATTGCATATTGCAACTCAAATACATTGTTTTCCATTAGGTCAAACTCCTGTCTTTATAATGCCGCTGGGCCAGTTTCGTTAGTACGGATACGAATAGCCTGTTCTAGTTGAGTAACGAAGATTTTTCCATCTCCGATTTTTCCTGTGTTTGCTGCTTTAGTAATAGCTTCAATTGCCTTGTCGACAAGATCAGTACCAACAGCTGCTTCGATTTTTACTTTAGGTAGGAAATCCACAACATATTCAGCTCCGCGATAAAGCTCAGTGTGACCCTGTTGACGCCCAAATCCCTTCACTTCTGTAACAGTGATACCTGCTACACCGATTTCGGAAAGTGCTTCCCGAACATCGTCTAATTTGAAAGGTTTAATAATTGCAGTGATTAACTTCATTGCAGAAACTCTCCTGAATCGTAAAAAAATAACAAACGTTTAACGAAGCCTAGATAGCCCAGACTTCTAGTAGCAAAGTGCTACAGGTTGTTGCTAATAGTTTCTAAGCATTTCCCATGCCAACTTTTATACAGCTAGTAAAAGTAAGCTTGATGGGAGATGAACTGCTGTAGTTGGTGCGCCAAAAAAGAGCTTAAGCACCATCTTGGTGCTATATGGTGCTACCATTGCACCTGTTTGGTGTCTTTTATGGTGCATTGTGTGGGTGTAATAAGGTCACGCCTGATTGGCCTGATAATTGCTTGTTACAATAGTTGAAAACAAGTAGTCATTTATTTGATTGTATAGAGATCAAAAGGGAATGAATGAAAACAGAATTTATTGATATAGCGGATGCAATGGCTACGGGCGTATTAATGCTTACACAGTCACTTGATATTCAATATATGAACGCATCTGCCGAAATATTATTTGGTAGTAGTATACGGCGCATGGAAGGTAAGCCTTACCAGCGTTTACTTAAAGAAGATATTCTAGGTTGGGTGCTTGAAAAGTCAGTTGATACTAGAGAAGTACAGTCACTTAGAGAGTTGCACTTTACAACGAGTCACGATGGAATTGTTATTGCAGATATTGTTGTAAGTCCTATGTTAATTGATGGGGAGTTGGATGCTGTACTTATAGAGTTGTATCGCATTGACCAGCAGCTACGTATTACTCAGGAAGAGACATTACTTAGTCAGTTGCAAACAACGCAAAGTTTAGTTCGTGGCATGGCTCATGAGATTAAGAACCCATTAGGTGGTTTGCGTGGCGCTGCCCAGCTGTTAGAGACAGAGCTTCCAAGTCCGGAGCTGCGAGAGTACACAAGTATTATTATATCTGAGGCGGATCGTCTACAGGTATTAGTTGATCGAATGTCGGGATCCCAATCCCCAACCATTCAAGAAGATATCAACATACATGAAGTGCTTGAGCGTGTAAGAAAGTTAGTCAGTGTCGATATTCCATCTAAGGTAAATATTCGCTTTGATTACGACCCTAGCATTCCAGAAATGCGCGCAGATAAGGATAAGCTGATTCAAATAGTATTGAATATGGTGGTCAATGCACTGAAAGCAGTTGGTAATGAAGGTGAGGTGATCTTTAAAACGCGTGTTATTCGACGCTTTTTGATGAATCAAAAAATACACAGATTAGTACTAAAACTACAAATTATTGATAACGGTGTCGGTATACCTGAAGAGATTAAAGACAAAGTCTTTTTTCCAATGGTCAGTGGTTCGGCTGATGGTACGGGTCTAGGTTTGTCGATTGCACAATCCTTAGCTAATGCACATGACGGTTTAATAGAGTTTCAATCTACCCCCGGTGATACACGTTTCACCTTGTTATTACCCATACAGGCTCAGGAGTAAAGCAGAATGAATCAATCAGAATCTATATGGGTTGTTGATGATGATCAATCGATTCGGTGGGTCCTTGAACGGGCGTTAACCCGAGCTAATATGGAAGTACGTTGCTTTGAGTCTGCAAGCGACCTATTGCGAGCGTTAAAAAGAGACCAGCCTGCTGCAATAATCAGTGATATTAGAATGCCTGATATCGATGGTTTTGAGTTGCTGGCTCGTGTCCGTGAGCAATATGTAGATTTGCCATTCATAATCATGACGGCACATTCAGATATGGATAGTGCAGTATCTGCTTATGAAAGCGGTGCATTTGAATACCTCCCTAAGCCTTTTGATATAAATGAAGCAATTGAGTTAGCTAGGCGAGTACTTGAACATAGTAAGAGTCTTCAAGAAACCACGCCTGCAGTTAGTGAAGATAAGGATCTGAATCAGTCAGGAATTATCGGAAAGTCGGTAGCAATGCAGGGTGTGTTTCGCGCGATAGGTCGTTTAAGTAAATCTAGTATCTCGGTATTAATTACGGGTGAGTCTGGAACGGGTAAAGAGTTAGTTTCAGCAGCTTTGCATGAGCATAGTCCGAGAGCGGGTAAGCCTTTTATTGCTATTAATACCGCGGCAATACCCAAAGAGCTATTAGAGTCTGAGTTATTCGGTCATGAAAAAGGCGCTTTTACAGGTGCACATGCGCTTCGTAAGGGTCGATTTGAGCAGGCGAATCATGGAACGCTATTTCTTGATGAAATAGGGGATATGTCTGCAGACCTACAAACTAGACTGTTGCGAGTCTTATCTGATGGTAAGTTTTACCGAGTGGGTGGGCATGTACCCATAGATGTCGATGTGCGTGTGATCGCAGCAACCCATCAAGATCTTGAAGATAGAGTGCGTGATGGATTGTTTCGAGAGGATTTGTTTCACCGCTTAAACGTTATAAGAGTGCAAATACCACCTTTGCGAGAGCGGAGTACGGATATTCCATTGTTATTGGGTCACTTTTTGCAAAGGGCGGCAGAGGATCTTCAGGTTGAGAGGAAGACGTTGCTCCCAGAGGTTAGTGACTTTCTCCAAACACTGTCATGGCCAGGCAATGTAAGGCAGTTAGAAAATGTTAGTCGTTGGATGACTGTTATGGCATCTGGTCGCGAAATTACGATGGATGATTTGCCACCGGAATTAATGGATGCTGAAGAGTCACAGCCCATAGGTGATTGGCGTGCATTGTTAACTCATGAGATACAGCAACGTTTGAATGCGGGTGAATCGAGAATACTTGATGATTTAACGCCAGAGTTCGAGCGTTTAGCGCTTGAGGTTGCCTTGCAGCAAACAGCGGGACGAAAAAAGGAAGCTGCAGACTTGCTAGGTTGGGGTAGAAATACACTAACGCGTAAACTAAAAGATATATATCCCTAAGCGTGACTCTTGGTTTTAAAAGGCGATCATTATTTATAGTGACCGCCTTTTTTGTGTCTGTTTATTTAATAGCGTCTTTAGTTCTACCTGCAAAGTGCTTGGTTGGGTTAACTATGTAAAGTTAAGGTATGTGAGTTTATGGCGTGATTATTTTTGATCTTAATTATTAGATGGTGCAGGTATGTCTAGCTAAGCAGTTGTACCTAATCCTCTCATCGAGTGGTCTTGTATTCTGTCATTAAGTTGAATAGGTACTGACGAGTGAGGGAGTTCTGTTGATGTATAGCCAGTTATGTAAATGCAGCTGCAAATACTCACTTAAGTCATGTGTATTACTTAAATTGCAGAGACAAATCGGCTTCGTTGAAACTAAATTCACAAAAGGTTCATAAAGGGGTTGACGGGTGCTCAGATCTGTCTATAATGCGCCGCTCTTGAGACGGAAGTTGTTCAGTTGAACTGCATCTTAAGTAGTTGAAAGGTCTTGGTTTTTCCTCGATTGATCATGAGTATTAGGTTGGTGTTTTGTTGTTCGGTTCGGTTGAGTGTTTAATCGAATTAAAGTTCAAAAAAACGTTGACAAGATCTGAGGCTTATATATAATTCGCCTCCTTCCTGCGGTAGAGATCGCAGGCGCTACATTAACAATATAGACCAAATAACTTGTGTGGGGA
>NZ_QGKL01000011.1 GCF_003172895.1 Leucothrix arctica
GTCTTCATACTCTGCAGCTCTAGGTTTTGATGCTGAGCGTGTATTCAGTTCTGCAAGCCGTAACACAACTATCGAAGCTGATGCTGCAGGTTCTATTTCTCGTGGTTCTGCTGATGGCGCTAACTCAGTAAGCTACTTCGATGCAGGTATTGCTGGTCAGGTTGATACATATTTCCGCCCTAATTCAAAAGGCGCATTTTGGTTCGGTGCTGCAAGTCTAGATGCTGAAAAAGATCAGGAAGACTTCGGTAGTACTGTTGGAGTTGGTCTAGGTTACGGTCGTGTTGTTAACGCTACGCCAATGGCTAAGGCGATTCGTCTAGTTGAAGCGCTTCGTGTTCAGGGTGCTTTGAAGTCTGTACCAAGCACAGCTGCTCACCAGCAAATTGCTAACATCATCAACAACGAAACTGCTTATAAGAGCAAGCACGGTTTTGACGTTTATGAGCAGTACTGGTTTGCTGACATGGAAAAAGCATTGGGCCAAGGTCAACTAGGCGCTGGCGCAATCATCAAGGCATATGACGTTCTAACTAATGAGTATTTCACTACTCGTAAGATTGGTTGGAAAGTTCAAGCGGGTGTTGGTGTTGAGCTAAGCCGTATTGATGGCGAAGATGGTGGAGATCCAACAGTGACTCTTGCTGGTGAATACCACAAGCCACTAAACCGTAAGACACAGTTCTCTAATGAAGCTGAGCTAGTGACAGACTACGGTGATGACAACGGTTACGACTTTGAAAATGTTATGACGCTTACTTATGAGCTAAGTGACAAGATTGACTGGGAAAACTCTTGGACACTTACTTCTGTAGATTCTGGTGTTTCTGGAACAGATAATACAACTAACAACTATCTTTCTTCAGCGTTTAGCTATGAGTTGGATAACCAGTTAGACCTAGGTCTTGTTGCTACAATTACTGATCTAGATGGTGCTGATGACCTTGATACATCTCTAAACTTTAACGTTGGCTACCGCCTTCGTTAATTATTATTACTGAGCTTTATAGTTCAGTAATGGTAGGAAAAAGCGGAGTGATGCCTATGCATCCTCCGCTTTTTTTTGCTTTGAAAATAGCTAAATGAATAAAGTATTATTTGTCGGTATAAGGGGAGTGTATGAATTGTCAGCTGACCTATAAATCTAAGTAATACACTAAAAGAATACTTAAGCAGTTCAGAGTTATACGCTCCATTTCGTTATATATTTAATGAGTTAAATAGCGTGTAAATATTTGATGGACGTGACTGTGCGTAAAATAAAATGCTGAAGAGGTGTTGGCATGCATTAAGGGGGGGGGGGGCAGGAGAGAAAGGGGTGGGGTGCAATTAACACCCCAATATTATTTGTTTACTTATGCCCTTTATAAATCTATCAAAGTAGCGTTTTATTTTTATTGTTCTCAGCCAGTTTATTCTTATTGTTTATTTTGTTCTTATTCTTTGCTTCGGCTGATTGGCTACTCGATGTGAGAACTATAAGTTAAAGCCGATGAACGGTATCTTAATGGGTGGGGGATTTTTAAACTTTAATTGTTGATTGGGCAATTAGTTTCATATTTCACGCTTTTGAGTCGCTCAGCAGGTAAATAAGTGACAAGTATCAAAATAGTGACGTCGTAACGTGACACTATCAGTTTTTCAGAACCTGTTTTTTGTAAGTGATTAAAGGTATTAAGTTATTACTTTACAAGGGCTTGAGTTTTTATGTGGGAAGTTGGCATGCTAACTGCAATATATAAATCAACAACAGAGCAATAATAATAAAATAACTATAAAAAGATTTACCAGCAAGCCCCCGAGAAGAGCGATCTATAAATAATAAAAATAAGATCACCGCCAATCTCAATCCCCTAGCGCCCTTTACTTCCCCCGGTAAAGGGCGTTTTTTATTTCCGAAGGCTTTCACATTTCACCCCTTATTTATGCTGGCGGGTGATTCACTGGTTATGTGCCACAAAAGTTTTTGAATGGATTCAACTTGACAGGTTTTGCTGCTAGAATACTTGCGCTAAGTCCCCGTAGCTCAGTTGGATAGAGCATTCGCCTCCTAAGCGAAGGGTCGGACGTTCGAATCGTCTCGGGGACGCCACTCCAATACTTTCTGTATTAAATGCCTTTTATATTCTGAAGCCTTACTAGTAACTATAAGTAACTGATTGTTTAATTACTTTATCAACTTGCGAAGTTGGTACAGTGCGTCATGAGCCTGTCTCGGGGTCAAGTCGTCCGGATCAATCTCAGCAAGTGCCGCCTTAACGGCATCTGCCTGTGGGTCATGAAATGGCTCTGGTTCAAAGTTAAGCGCTAGCGGTAACGTTCCGCCTTCAGGTGCTTTCAATGATTCAGCTTCAAGCGCATGAAGTTTCTTTTGTGCCTGATGAATAACTGACTTTGGAACACCTGCAAGCTGTGCAACCTGCAAACCATAACTCTGGTTGGCAGGGCCATCTTTAACTCTGTGTAAAAAGACAATTTTATCCGCGTGTTCAACCGCATCAATATGAACATTAGCGATACTGTTTATTTGATCTGGCAGAACTGTTAGCTCGAAGTAATGGGTAGCAAACAAGGTAAACGCCTTTCGTTGAATCGCAAGGTATTCAGCGAATGCCCACGCCAATGACAAGCCATCAAATGTACTCGTACCGCGTCCGATCTCGTCCATCAGTACTAATGAGTTGGAGGTTGCATTATTAAGAATGTTAGCCGCTTCGGTCATCTCAACCATAAAGGTAGATCGACCTGTGCTTAAGTCATCATGTGCACCGATACGGGTAAAGATACGATCAATAGGGCCAATTACTGCACTTTGTGCAGGGACAAAGCTACCAACATGCGCCATCAGTACTAATAGCGCAACTTGTCTCATGTAGGTCGACTTACCACCCATGTTTGGTCCAGTGACCATTAACATGCGACGCTTCGTATTCATCACAAGATCATTGGGAACAAAAGGTGCGTCCAGCGTAGTTTCAACAACAGGGTGGCGACTCTCAACGATGTTTAAGCCCGCTTTATTCGTCAGTTCTGGGCGGGAGTAATTTAGAGTAACGGCACGCTCAGCAAAGTTACTCAATACATCTAGCTCAGCAATAGCTTGAGCGGTGGTGCGTAATGGTTGTAGATGCCCAGCGAGTGTTTGAAGTAGCTTTTCGTATAATGACTTTTCACGCGCCAAGGCGCGTTCACGAGAGGACAGTACCTTGTCTTCAAATTCCTTAAGCTCTGGTAAAATAAAGCGTTCAGCGCCTTTGAGAGTTTGGCGTCTTACATACTCAGGAGGGACTTGATCCGAGTGCAGTCGAGAGACTTCTATATAAAATCCATGAACACGATTGTACGCAACTTTTAGCGTTGAAATCCCCGTACGCTGGCGCTCGCGTGTTTCTAAATCGAGTAAGTATTGATCTGCATTTTGACTAAGGTTGCGTAGTTCATCTAGCTGTTCATCATAGCCTTCAGCAATCACGCCACCATCGCGGATGAGGGCTGGCGGTTCATTGATAATTGCCTGGCTTAATAATTCCAGTAGCTCACTATGACAGTCGATTTGTAAGCGTAAATCTTGTATGTAGTTGAAATCAATAGGATCAATCGTTGAATGAAGTTGCGGCACAATTGTTAGTGAATTTCGCAACGTTGATAAGTCACGTGGACGTGCCGACCCTAATGCAATACGAGAAACGATTCGTTCAATATCGCCAATTTGTCGCAGTAGCGGTTTGATGTCTTCATAGCCATAAGTATCAATCAAGCACTCTACGGATTGGTGACGATTGCGGAGCACGTTCTGGTCCTTTAGCGGTTTGTTCAACCAGCGACTGAGTAAGCGTCCGCCCATGCTCGTTGCCGTTTGATCAAGCACTGAAATCAGTGTGTTCTTATGGTCACCACTTAAACTTTGCTCAAGCTCAAGATTACGACGACTAGCAGCGTCTAGCACGATACCGTCATCGGTCGATTCAATATGCATGCCTGTAATGTGAGGTAGGGCAGCGCGTTGAGTTTCTTGGACGTATTGTAAAAGTGCGCCAGCAGCAACAATGGCTAGCGGCAGGTCGGTACAGCCAAAACCACTAAGGTCATGAGTTCCAAACTGCTTAGTCAACAATTGTAGTGCAGTGTCACCATCGAAGTGCCAGCTGGCGCGTCGAGTAATTGAATGCTGTGTCTTGTGTAGTGGGTTTTGTTCTTCTTGGAGAAGTATCTCTGCGGGCTGTAAGCGCTCAATTTCATTAATTAAAGAATGTGAGTTCTCAAGCTGTGAAAGTGTGAAACGGCCACTACTTAAGTCGATATAAGCCAGACCAAAAGCATCATTTTCTTGGAAAATGGCCATTAGTAGGTTGTCACGTGTTTCATCTAAAAGGAAATCATCGGTCACTGTGCCGGGCGTTAAAACGCGTGCCACCTTACGTTCAACAGGGCCTTTACTCGTTGCAGGGTCGCCCACTTGCTCACAGATAGCCACTGAAACACCGAGCTTCAGCAGCCGAGGCAGGTATTGTTCAGCGGCATGGTAAGGTATCCCCGCCATAGGAATAGGCTCGCCATTTGACTTGCCACGAGCGGTGAGTGTGATGTTGAGTAGTTCAGATGCTTTTTTTGCGTCCTCAAAAAACAACTCATAAAAATCACCCATGCGATAAAATAACATTTGATCTGGATGCTCAGCCTTAATTTTAAGAAACTGTTGCATCATAGGGGTATGAGTTGGTTTGGCTGTTTTTGGTTTTGCTGGCATTGTCTAAGCTAACTCTATTGAGTGACGTAAGGGGTAGCTCGCTATCATAGCGAATGCCGCATCGTTCCTCTAGTAGAGAGTAGGTCTAGCAGTGAATGATGTCGCCTACTTTTGCGTCGGTTCTTATTATATTAATGGTTCGAGTGTCATCAAAAGAAACAAAAAGCGAACAAAAGCTTTTTAAGCGCAAATTTTTTAGGTAGGATATGGCGATGAATGAGTTAAACCTCCAAAACACAGCAAAGCAGGTAATGAGCTTGTTGGCTGAAAGAAATTATCAATTGGTTGCTGTTGAGTCATGTACGGGTGGTTGGGTTGGTAAAATTATCACTGACTTGTCGGGTAGTTCGGCTGTGTTTGCTGGAAGTTTTGTTACTTATAGTAACCGTGCTAAACAGCAAATGGTGGGTGTTCAACTTAAAACCTTAGAAGCTTTCGGTGCAGTAAGCGAGCAGGTTGCTGCTGAAATGGCTCAGGGTGCAGTACAAAGAACGGATGCTCAAATTGCACTATCAATTACCGGTGTAGCAGGTCCAACGGGTGGTACCAAGGCAAAGCCAGTGGGTATGGTTTGTTTTGGTTGGGCGATAGAAAATAACGATCCTGAAACAACGGTTTGTTATTTTGATGGTGATCGTGACGAGGTTCGTCAGCAAGCAGTAGAATATGCATTGCAGGGTGTCGCATTGCGTTTGGCTAAGTAAGTCATATACGTTTAGAATGCGTCACAACTTAAATTATAATAATCGGGCAATCCTATTTGCCGTTAGCTGAAAGGAAATTTACGCGTGGATGATAATAGAAAGAAAGCTTTAGCCGCAGCACTTGGTCAGATTGAAAAGCAGTTTGGTAAGGGCGCAGTTATGCGCATGGGCGATGATAGCGCTGCTCGTAATATTGAAGTTATCTCTACAGGTTCTCTGACCTTGGATATCGCATTGGGCATAGGTGGTTTACCACGTGGCCGCGTCATCGAGATCTATGGTCCAGAGTCGTCAGGTAAAACAACCATGACGCTGCATACTATTGCAGAGTGTCAAAAAGCAGGTGGTACAGCAGCATTTATCGATGCTGAGCATGCACTAGATCCAGGTTATGCTGAAAAGCTGGGTGTACAAATTGATGATCTACTCGTTTCTCAGCCAGATAACGGTGAGCAAGCACTAGAGATAGCGGATATGCTAGTGCGCTCTGGTAGTGTTGATTTGGTTGTCATTGACTCGGTGGCTGCATTGACGCCTCGTGCAGAAATTGAAGGCGATATGGGTGACTCTCATATGGGTCTTCAGGCGCGTTTGATGTCACAGGCTCTACGTAAGCTGACTGCAAATATCCAGAAATCAAAGACGATGGTTATCTTCATCAACCAAATTCGTATGAAGATTGGTGTGATGTTTGGAAGTCCAGAAACTACAACGGGTGGTAATGCACTTAAGTTCTACGCATCTGTTCGTTTGGATATTCGCCGTATCGGTGGTATCAAGAAGGGTGACGAGATCGTTGGTAACAGCACGCGTGTTAAAGTTGTTAAGAATAAAATGGCACCTCCGTTCAGAGAGGCTGAGTTTGAAATTCTTTATGGTCAAGGTGTTTCTCAGCAGGGTGAGATAATTGACCTTGGTGTTAGAGAAGGTTTGATCAATAAAGCAGGTTCCTGGTATAGCTACAAGAGCAATAAGATTGGTCAGGGTAAAGATAATGTTCGTACCTTCCTTTTGGAAAATCCTGATATTTCTGACACGATTGAAAAGCAACTTCGTGAGAAATTGCTAAAGCCTGCCGGTCGTCCTGAGAAGCCAGTCGAGAAAGAAGAAGACGGTGCTGACGAAGCAGAATAAGTTAGATGATGTCAGTCGCTGCTGGAAGTCAGCGATTGACTATTTGTCGAGGCGTGAACACTCGCGCCTCGAACTTAAAAGAAAGTTACAACTTAAGCCTTTTTCCGAGTCTGTTGATTTAGAAGGGTTACTAGATCGCCTGTTAGAATCAAACTATCAGAGTGATGAGCGTTACGCTGAGAGCTTCGTTCGATCTAGGATAATTAAAGGGCAGGGCGAGAATAAAATTCGCCAACAACTACTCCAGCGTGGGGTTGATAGTCGACTGGCCGATCGCTCAATTCAAGAAGCTGATGTTAATTGGTGGGATCTTGCTGAAAAACAGCGAGAGAAGCGCTTTGGTGAGGCTTACCCTGTTGGCAGAGACGCACAAGCCAAGCAATCGCGTTTTCTCTTATCTAGGGGCTTTCCCTCATATATCGTTCGTGAAGTGACTCAAGCTTAATTTTTTAATTAAAGCGTTTATAATGCCGTCCTTAGTCTAGCGCTGTTGTTGCTAGTGACTTTATATTTAGGGCGTACTTATTATGGAAATCACCACTCAGGTGCTTCTTTGGGCTTTCGGGCTCGCATTTATCTTAGGCGTCGTAGCCACCAAAACCAGTTTTTGTACTATGGGTGCTGTGTCCGATATAATTAATATCGGTAATACAGGCCGTATGCGTGCATGGTTGTTTGCAATGGGGCTAGCTATACTAGGTGTTAGTTGCTTAAGCTTGTTGGGTTATGTAGATATGTCATGGACAGCTAGCAATGACACTGCAAACCCTCCTTACCGTGCACCATTGTTTGCGTGGCCTAGGCATTTACTCGGTGGGGTGATTTTTGGGGTGGGTATGACAATCGCCTCAGGTTGTGGAAATAAAACGCTAATACGAATTGGTGGAGGTAATCTCAAGTCGGTAGTAGTGCTCTTGGTTATGGGAGTTGCCTCCTACTTGATGATTTTTACTAACTTTAGTTATGACTACTTTATTGGGTGGATGGAACCCGCTTTCATTAACCTCAGTCAATATGGTGTTGCAGACCAAGGCGTGAATACAATAATAAGCACCCTAGGCGGTTTTGATAGTGACCGTAGCTTGATGGTTACTGCTGGAGTAATCGGTGGAGGGTTTGTCTTATGGGCGTTTCTCTCTAAAGACTTCACTGCTTCATTTGATCATTGGTTATCAGGTCTTGTGGTTGCTGTAGTGATCGTTGCAGCGTGGTGGGTTACAACCGGTACGTTAGGTGTTGAGCTATTAGATGAAGTTGAAATGATGGATGAGCGTCCTTTTGCGGTGGGTGCGCAATCATTTACCTTTGTGCAACCTTCGGCTCATTTATTAAGATGGATTGAAACAGGGTTTTCGAGTCAAATGATTACTTTCGCGCTGTGTGCAGCTGCGGGAGTTTTATCTGGAGCTTTTGTATATTCACTAGTCACGAAGCAGTTTCGAGTTGAGTGGTTCTACAATGTAAAAGACTTCGTTGTTCATGTGATCGGTGGCTTCTTGATGGGGGTTGGTGGTGTGCTTGCGATGGGTTGTACTGTTGGGCAAGCAATCTCAGGGGTCTCTACGCTGGCGTTGGGTTCTTTTCTGACATTTGCGTCGATTGTTTTTGGTAGTGCTTTAACAATGAAAATCCAGTATTACGGAATGGTCTATGAAGATGAATCTAACATCTTAAAGGCGTTAGTTTCATCATTGGTTGATATGCACTTATTGCCAGAAAAACTGCGTCAATTACAAAAAGTGTAAAAAGTTTTAAAAAGAACTTGTAAAAATAATCGCGGTGTCTATAATACGGCTCTTCTTGACGGAGGGGCGTTAGCTCAGTCGGTAGAGCAGTTGACTTTTAATCAATTGGTCGAGCGTTCGAATCGCTCACGCCCCACCATCCTCAAGAATCCCAAAATGGGGCGTTAGCTCAGTCGGTAGAGCAGTTGACTTTTAATCAATTGGTCGAGCGTTCGAATCGCTCACGCCCCACCATTCTTTTGCAGTATCCTCTCATAGTTAATCCTCAGTAAAATTCAGTTCGAATAAACCAATCAATTGTAATTAAATTTACCCTTGTTACTACCCAGTAAGCAAGCTTATCTGCGCCCTAAATAAAAGATTTTTCATTGTGTGCGATGGTATTCTTAAGCCTGTTTTTCAGGTGAAAATTTCTTCAAATAGTCAGTAAAAAAAACACTCATAAAGCTATTTTGGCGGAATAAAAACACCCTATTTAGTGCTTATAATTTCAGTAAATTATTTAAAATTGATTTTTTCTCTAGCTTAAAAATATTTTTCGGTGCTATTCTTTTTCTCTTCAAATTAAATTTTATTCGAAAGGCGAGCCTATGAATTTTAGAATTCAGTCAAGAAAGGTGACCCTTGTCAGCATGCTCCGCAAAGAAAAAGCTATGTTTTAGACGTGGTGTTGGTGAAGCTTCGGCGGTAAGTGATGGAGGAGCGTGTTGATCCTAAATACATATTAAGTTTAGACATTATAGAGAGAAAGCCATGAGTGAAAGAGATGCTATAGATGTGGATGTAGTTATTGTTGGTGCTGGCCCTGCTGGTTTATCGGCGGCAATTCGTCTGGCACAGCTAGCCCAAGAAAATGACAAAGAAATAGCAATTACAGTGTTAGAGAAAGCGGCTGAAGTAGGTGCTCATTCTTTGGCAGGAGCAGTCCTAGAGTCACGTGCTCTAGATGAGTTAATACCAGACTGGCGCGAAAAGGGTGCGCCAATCAAGACTCAAGTGACGGAAGATCACTTTGTGTATCTTACTGAGAAAAAATCAATACGCTTACCGACGCCGCCATCAATGGATAATCATGGTGAGAAAAACCATATTGTTAGTTTAAGTCGTTTGACTAGCTGGTTAGGTGAGCAAGCCGAGGCTATGGGTATTGATATATATGCGGGTTTTGCTGCAGCCGAAGTGTTAACCGATGAGAATAATAAAGTTGTTGGTGTGGCTACGGGTGAAACAGGTGTAATGAAAGATGGAACCCATGGTCCTGAGTATGACCCAGGTATGGAGTTGCGCGCTAAGGTAACGATTGTTGCAGAAGGTTGTCGCGGATCAGTTAGTCGTGTGTTGATCGATAAATATGATCTTGCTAAAGACTCGGCGCCACCAACTTACGGTTTGGGTATTAAAGAAATTTGGGAAGTGTCGCCTGAGCAGCATTCAGAGGGGAGAACATTACACTCGATTGGTTGGCCTCTGAAGAGTGATACTTACGGTGGTTCATTCTTATATCATATGGAAAACAACCTAGTTGCTGTTGGTTTTGTTGTTGGTCTAGATTATTCAAACCCTTATTTAAGCCCTTTTGAAGAATTTCAGCGCTTTAAAACTCATCCAGATATTCGTAAAACATTTGAAGGTGGTAAGCGTGTTAGTTACGGCGCTCGTGCAATCACTGAAGGTGGCTTGCAATCATTGCCTAAACTTGATTTTCCTGGTGGCTTACTGGTTGGTGATGCGGCAGGTTTCTTGAATGTTGCAAAAATCAAAGGTATTCACACAGCAATGAAAAGTGGCATGTTAGCTGCTGAAGCTTGTTTTGATGTGGTGACTGCTGAAGATTCTGAGGCTGTTGGTGATGTTTCTTATGATGCCGCGTTCCGTAGTTCTTGGATGTTTGATGAGCTGAATGCGGTGAGAAATATCAGGCCTGCGTTTAGTAAAGGTCTTCTGTTCGGTTTAGTAAATGCTGGCTTCACTGCCTATGTGACTCGAGGTAAAGAGCCTTGGACAATGACGCATCATGCAGACCATTTGCAGCTAAAGAATAAAGATGCTGTTGAAAAGATTGAATATCCAGCGCCTGATGGAAAGTTGACGTTTGATCGTTTGTCATCGGTGTATTTGTCTAACACTAACCACAATGAACAACAGCCAATTCATTTGAAATTGAAAGACCCTAGTGTTGCTATCGATACTAACTTGGCACTCTATGATTCACCGGAGTCGCGCTATTGCCCAGCTGGAGTATATGAAATAGTTGAGCATACGGAGGGTGTGCCAGAAATGCAGATTAATTCGCAAAACTGTGTGCATTGTAAGACGTGTGATATCAAAGATCCGACGCAAAATATTGTATGGACAACGCCTGAAAGTGGTGGTCCTTTATACAGCAGTATGTAATCTTTGGACTTGAAATAATGGTTGGTGTGAGCTAACCATTGTTTCAATTGGCCAAATTAGCAAGCAAATTACAGCTCAAGATCCTTCGCGATCCAATCCCTTAATATCATTGCGTTATCAGAATACATTCTTGTTGATGCCGCATAAAAGTCATAGCTGTAACTATTTAGAGATTTTTTGAATAGTCGTATGAGCAAGCCATTGTTTAGTTCGTTAAGCATTAGTTCATCCGCTAAAACTAAACCCTGTCCATCGACAGCGGCTTGTGCGCGAACATTAGCATCGCCCAGTGTTCGACGTGGATTGTTTAGTCTTAGTTCGCTGTCTGGCAGTTGATATGCATCAAGCCAGTCTTGCCACATATCTTCTTCTCTATCTTCGCATAGCAAAGGAATATTTTTCAGTGGTCCGCTCAGTAGGGTGTCGATGTTTAGGTGCTGTGTCGAGCTGATATTGTGAGTTTCTAATAGTCGTGGGCTTATAACTGGAAATAAAGGCATGGTAATTTTAGCAAAACGATCTTTGTCTAATTTATCGTTACGAGGTCCCCAGATAATAGCTAAGTCAACATCGTCGAGCTTGAAATCATCCGCGTCTACAGTGTGTTGAAGCATAATGTTGATGTTTGGAAATGCTTCGTTGAAGCGACTAATGCGTGATGATAGCCAGCGTGCGGCGACATAGGTTGTGGCTGCAATAGTCACATTTGCTTGTTGTTTGCTGACTTTTAGTTTGGAAACTGTGTGCTCTAATTCTTGAAATAATCGGCGAGTCGTTTGGAAGAGTAATTGCCCTGCTTCGGTGAGATAAATTTGACGTATGGAACGTTTAAATAATTTGCATTGGAGGTCTTCTTCTAGTTTCCTAATTTGGTAGCTGACTGCTCCTTTGCTAACACATAGTTCTTTGGCTGCTAGCAAGAAGCTTAAGTGGCGAGCGGCTGCTTCAAAGACCTTTAGACTTTCAAGTGGCGGGAGTGAATGTTTCATTAGTCATGTTTTCCGAAGGTGGATGAGCGAGGAAGGCTTTAATGTATGGGTCAGTTTATTTGAACTATATAACAGAAACTTTCGTTTGTCATTCATGTGTCGTATTGTGCATTATGATAATCAATATTTAAATAGCTTGGAGTATGTAGATGGTTGATTCAGTTAAATCCCATGCGCGCGTCGTGGTCATTGGTGGTGGTATCGCAGGTTGTTCAACGCTGTATCACTTGACTCAGTTAGGCTGGACGGATGTTGCTTTGGTTGAGCGTGACGAGCTAACGTCAGGTTCTACTTGGCATGCGGCAGCTCAGGTTACACAGTTTGGTGGAAATCAAACGATGATTGGTTTGAAGCGTCATAGTATTGATTTATACCGTGAGCTTGCTAAAGATACTGAGCATCCATTCTATTATGAAATTACGGGTGGTATGCGTACTGCTTACACTCAAGATCATATCGATACTTATCAGCATTACATTGGTATGGCTAAAAGTATGGGTGTTGAGATGGAGTACATCAGCCCTAAAGAAATTAAAGAACGTCATCCTCTTTTGTCGACTGATAAAATGTTGGGGGCTTGGTGGGATCCATTGGATGGTTATATTGATCCATCAGGAATCACACTAGCACTTGCTCGTAAAGCACGTGAAGCAGGCGCATCGGTTTACCGTTCAAACCCTGTTGAAAGTATTACTAAGAAAGAAAATGGCGAGTTCATCGTTCATACAAAGAATGGTGATATCACTTGTGAAAAAGTAGTTAACGCGACAGGTTATCGTGTAAATGAAGTAGGTAACATGTTGGGTGTAGAGCATCCTGTTACATCAATGGAGCACATGTACTTCCTAACGGACAACTTACCTGAGCTTGAAGCGCTAGATTTCCAAGTTCCAATCATTCGTGATCCTCTTGATGACTTCTATAGTCGTCAGGAAAAGAATGGTCTATTGGTTGGTATTTACGAGCAAGATTGTAAGACGTTTGGTATGGATGGTATCGATCCTAACTTTACACGTGACCTATGCCCACCAGATCTAGATCGTTGCCTAGATAACATGGAGCGTATCTTTGAGCGTATGCCTGCACTACAAGAAGCGGGTATTCACACAACAGTAAATGGCCCAATCACTTATACAATTGATGGCGCGCCATTGATTGGTCAGATTCCAGGTATTGAAAACGCTTACTGTGCAATCGGTCTTCGTGCGGGTATCGGTGAAGGTGGCGGACACGGTAAGATTTTGGCAGACTTGATCGTTCATGGTGAATGTGAGTGGGATGCTTGGTGTGTTGATCCACGACGTTTCACACAGTATGCAAACACAGAGCATACGACTTTAAAGACGATCGAAGATTATCAGAACGAATTCCATTACCACATGCCGCATGAGCATCGTCCAGCGTCACGTTTAGCAAGAACAACACCTATTTATCCTGTGCTAGATCAAAAGGATGCAGCTTGGGGTGTGGTTAATGGTTGGGAAAGAACATTGTTCTTCAAGCCAACTCCTGATTTTGTAGATGAGCATTCGTTCCGCTTTACACCAACAAAAGATGTTGTTGATAAAGAAATCAAAGCGATGACTAAAAATGTCGGCATCATGGAAGTTTCAGGCTTTAACCGTTTCTCTATTCAAGGTGAGGGTGCTGCTGACTTCTTAGATGGTTTGACGTGTAGCAACATTCCTAAAAAGGTCGGTAAAGTAAGTCTGTGTTACTTGCTAAACGAACATGGTCACGTACTAACTGAAGCAACACTTGCTAAGTTAGATGAAGATCATTTCTGGTACGGTTCTGCGGCTGCGGCTGAGTGGCACGATTTAGATTGGTTGAATAAGCATAAGCCAGACACAGTAACGATTACTGAAATGGCAGCTTCACATACTATTCTTGTGGTTGCTGGTCCTAAGTCTCGTGAATTGTTGCAGTCACTATCACCACGTTGTGATTGGTCAAAAGCAGCATTCCCTTGGTTGAATGCGAAAGAAATGACAATTGGTCACGCTAAAGTAATGGCAATGACAATCAGTTTTTCTGGTGAACTTGCATACGAGTTACACGTTCCAAATGAGCAATTGTACTTGGCGTATAAGTTGATCAACGAAGCGGGTGAGAAGTTTGGTTTGACCCAGTTCGGTATGTACGCGACAGAGTCAATGCGTATGGAAAAAGGTTACCTACACTGGAAAGCAGATTTGATCTATGAGCGCAACCCAATGGAATCAGGTATCGGCTTCTTCGTGAAGATGGATAAGCCAAGCTTCATCGGTAAAGAGCCACTAGCAAAAATGATCGCTGAAGGTAATAAGAAGCAGCTAGCTACATTCGTATTTGAGTGTGATATAGCACCTGCACACGTAGGTGACTCTATGTACAACGGTGACAAGTTGGTTGGTACAGTAACTTCTGGTGCTTACGGGCATCGAGTTAACAAAAACATTGCGTATGCTTTTGTTGAGCCTGAGTTTGCAGTTGTTGGAACTGAGTTGAAAATTGAAATACTTGGTGAGATGTATCCAGCAGTTGTTACTGAAACTTGCTTGTATGACCCTAAGAACGAATTAGTTCGAGGTTAATCAGTGTGGCAGGGTAGTTGCTGTGATACAGCAACTACCCTGCATTAGGTAATTTCTAATAGGTAAGACCTATTGGTTAAGTACTTTGAAAAGAGGAATATTAATGAAAGTTTTAGTTGCTGTGAAACGTGTTGTTGATTACAACGTGCGAATTCGCGTTAAGTCAGATGGTACGGGTGTCGATAAAGACAATGTTGTGATGTCGATGAATCCTTTCGACGAGAACAGTCTAGAAGAAGCGATGCAGATGAAAGAAGCTGACGTTGCTAGCGAAGTTATCGCTGTCAGTATTGGTGATGAGAAATCGGAAGATACGTTACGTAGTGCATTTGCAATGGGTGCTGATCGTGCGATTTTGATTAAAACTGACGTAGAGTTAGAGCCTTTAGCGATTGCTAAATTGTTGGCTAAGGTTGTTGAACAAGAGTCGCCACAGGTTGCGATCTTGGGTAAGCAAGCGATTGATGATGACTCAAACCAAACAGGCCAGATGTTATCTGCAATGCTAGGTTGGTCTCAAGGTACTTTTGCGTCAAACGCTGAGCATGTTGACGGTGCGATAAACCTAACACGTGAAACAGATGCGGGTTTAGAGACAATCAAAATTACACTTCCTGCTGTAATTACAACTGATTTACGTCTAAATACACCTCGTTTACCTAAGCTACCTGCAATCATGAAAGCTAAGAAGAAGCCGATTGAAACGCATGAAGCAGATTCGTTTGGGATTGATTTAGCGCCGCGCTTAGAGGTTGTAAGTGTTGCAGCACCAGCAGAGCGTGCAGCGGGTATCATTGTTGCAAATGCAGCAGAGCTTGTTGAAAAATTGAAAGAAGCGGAGGCACTATAATGTCTATTTTAGTAGTTGCAGAGCATGATAACGCTAGCCTGATTTCTGGCACGTTAAGTACATTGGCAGCAGCAAAAATTATCGGTGGTGATATCACTGTATTGGTTGCCGGTGAAAATGCGGGTTCAGTAGTGACTGAAGCTCAAGCTTTAGAAGGTGTGAGCAAAGTATTGGTCGCTGATAATGCGGCACTTGCTGATGGCCTTGCAGAGAATATTGGTAACTTAGTATCGAGTATTGCTGGTAACTACAGTCACGTACTAACACCAGCATCAAACTTCGGTAAAAACTTCATGCCACGTGTAGCTGCAAAGCTAGATGTGATGCAGGTTTCTGATATCGTCGAAGTAGTTTCTGCTGACACATTTGTACGTCCTATTTATGCAGGTAATGCATTAATGACGGTGAAGAGTAATGATACTGTTAAGTTAATTACTGTTCGTAGTACGGCATTTGATGCAGTTGAAGCGACTGGTGGCTCTGCTGCAGTAGAAGATCTTGCATTCTCTGATGTATTTGCTGGCTCCTCATTTATTAGTCGCGATGTGACTTTGTCTGAAAGGCCAGAGCTTGGGACAGCGAAAATTGTTGTTTCTGGTGGTCGTGGTGTCGGCAGTAAAGAAAACTTTGCTGTGATTGAAGGGTTGGCAGAAAAGCTAAATGCAGCTGTTGGTGCATCTCGTGCGGCAGTAGATTTAGGTTATGCGCCTAACGATTGTCAGGTCGGTCAAACAGGTAAAGTTGTTGCTCCTGAAATTTATTTCGCTATTGCTATCTCTGGTGCGATTCAGCATCAGGCTGGTATGAGTGAAAGTAAAATCATTGTAGCGATTAATAAAGACGCTGACGCACCAATTTTCAATATTGCAGATTACGGTATTGTGGGTGATTTGTTTGATGTCGTTCCAGAGTTAATGGAAGTTTTATAAGGCATAGTTCAAATTTGCAGGGTGAGAATTTTGCACCCTGCGTTTTGTTAAAGCTCTTTTAATAGTCGAGTTATCGGTTCTTTTTAATATCCTATGGAAGATGTCATAAATATAAAACAAGTTTTTCTGGGAATGTTTGTCGTTATAAAGTTTTAAAAAAGCAGTAAATTGTTGTGTGTTTATTGCCCTTGAAGGATTGTCGTTTTCCCTGTAAATGTAGGGGTTAGCGTTTGTTGAGTGGTTTTTATCGTTTTGGTTGATACTTATTTATTTGTTTTTAATCACTGAATGTTGGTGGGTATAGGACTAGTCAACTGAACCATTGATTTAAATTACTCATTTGTCATATGGGTTGATTTATGAGAAGTTTTCATGGTCAATTCTTTATTGACTTAAAGAATACGGGTCTGTTCTGCTTGTGTTGGTAACAAGATGGTGATTACTGCCAAGGTCGTATCTCTTTGGTTAACTGTTAGCAATGAGAGGATAAAATGAAACCAATGAAAAATCTTTTAAAGAAAGCTACGTTTACAGCAATCGGTTTAACATTTGCAGCATCTGCTTCCGCAGATATTAATGTTGCATATTTCCTAGAGTGGGCAACACCGAATCAAATCGCGAAAGTTGAAAAAACATACGACGAGGCACTGGGTGAAAAAGTTAACTGGGTTAACTTCGCATCAGGTGTTGCAATGACGGAAGCGATGTTATCTGGGGATATTGATATCTCTTTCAGTCAAGGTATGGCGCCTTTTGTAAACGCAATAAATGCGAATGCTCCACTTAAAGCGGTTGGTATTGCTGTTGTTTATGGTGCTGGTGGTGATTGTGTTGTTAGCAATGCTTCAGGTATCACTAAGGACAATGCTTCAGAGTTAGAAGGCCAATCAGTTGCTGTACCACTGAATACAATGTCTGATTTTGAATTCCGTATGACAATGGTAAACCTTGGTGTTGATGTAAGTAAAATTACAGTGGTTGACCAAGAGCCAGCTGACGCAGCGGTATCACTAACAGATGGTCAAGTTGCAATGGCTTGTGGTTTTGGTGAGAACTCTCTTTCTAAGATGAAAGAAGTTGGTAAGCCAATCTTCACCTTAGCGGAAAAGACTGCGGCAGGTATTGAAAGTTACGACATTGTTTCTGTATCAGAGAAGTTTGCTGAAGAGAATCCAGAAGCACTGAAGACTTTCATGGAAGTCACATCACAAGCAAATGCAGACTTTGCTAAAGATCAGTCAAAAATATCTGTTATCGCTAGCGATGCAGGTATGAGTGTAGACAAAACGAAGAAGCAGATGGCTGGATTTAGCTTCCCTTCAGCAGAAGTTCAAGTAAACGAGTACCTTAGTAAAGACGGTAAAGTTGCAACGCTATTGCCTTTCATGGGTAAGATGTTTGCGACAGCAGCAGCGCCTGCAAAAGCAGATTACAGCGCTGTGATTGACGCATCTTTTCTTGGTGCAACACCAGCAGTAGCAGCGACTTTAGAGTCACTAGCAGAGCGTGTTATGTCACTAGAAGCTAAAGTAAAGACTTTAGAAACTAAGTAATAATCGTCGTGTTACTAAAAGCGGCAGCGAGAGTTCTCTCTCTGCCGCTTTTTTTTAATCAAAAAATTCGATGATCAGTAACTAATAGTAGCCGGAGCTAGGCCTGCTTAGCTAATAGTTACCTGAAGAGTGCGGTTCATTATTTTAAAGGGAATATATGAGTGATCTTGTCGCGAAAGACTTAAGTATGGTTTTTGATGTTGGTTCGGGGGGGCAGGTGCATGCGCTTAAGAATATCAACTTCACATTGAAAAATGGTGAGCTACTCTCCGTTTTGGGACCATCAGGGTGCGGAAAAACTACGCTGTTAAATATCATTGCGGGCTTTAACCGCCCTACAGGTGGGGCAGTCTACTTAGGTGATGAAGAAATTGAAGGGCCAGGTGTAAACCGAGGGATGGTTTTCCAGCAAGGCGCTTTATTTGAATGGTTGACTGTGTCAGAAAATATTAGTTTTGGCCTTCGTATGAAGGGTGGAACATCAAAAGGAAGTCAAAAAAGGGTTGATGAGTGGTTGGATATTGTTGGCTTGTCAGGCTTCGGTAATGTGCCAACGTATCAATTATCTGGGGGTATGCAGCAACGTATTGCATTAGCACGTTGTCTTATTAATGACCCTGATCTGATTTTGATGGATGAGCCATTAGGTGCTTTAGATGCGCTTACACGAGAAAAAATGCAGGCTCTAGTTCTGAAAATTTGGAAAGAGACTGGAACCACCATCATGATCATTACTCACTCAGTAGAAGAAGCGTTACTGCTAGGGGAAAGGTTGTTTGTTATGGCGCCACGTCCAGGGCGAATTCATAAAGAATACAATCTTCCATTTGCGGAAATGGGGGTGACTCAAGACACTCGCGATATCAAAAATACACCTGAATTTATTCAGACACGTGAAGAGATTCTTACCATGATTTGGGATATGGAAGAAGAAATTATGGGGCAGACGTAATTATGTTAGATTTCTTATTTACATACCGAGGCCCCATCGTAGGCACGCTATTCCTGGCTTTAATTGCGACTATTGTCTGGGCTGTGCTTTATGGCCGTAAACTCATGCGTACAGAAAAGTCAGATGCTGTTTTTGGTAATCCAGAGCGTGCATTAGGTGGTTGGCATTGGGTAATTACAGGTGTCAGTTTTATCCTGTTGTTATGGTTCTACTTCTCTTGGGATGCAGCAAGGGCGTTTCGTCCAGTAGCGGCAAACGAGTTTTGCCAAGTAGACAAGCTTTCATCAGCAGGTAATCCAATTCGTTCTGTTTTGCCTCTGGAAAAATCTTTCTTGAAAGGCACTAGTCTATTAGTTAGAGAAAATAGGCAATTAAGCGATTTAGCGGACGACCTCGAACGCCTTGGCTTTTCTGATACAGAAAAAGCGGAAGCGAAAGAGATTGTCAGCTTGATGCGGTTAGCTATTGTGGGAGCAACGTCTCCACAGTATTTGGATGCGTCAACGCAAACTAGATTTGTAGATATTGAAAGTCGTATAACAGCACTAACCGCTAAATTAGCGAATGAAGGCTACCCAGGTGCTCCAACGGCAGCTCAAGAAGAAGCCGCTGCTAATATTGCACGCTGGGGTGATTCTGGTAACGAAATACCATATGCACCAGCAACACCTCTTGGTTATAAGTTCGCTGCTGCTGCAGTAGAAATGAAAGCTATTTCTAAAGACTTTATTAAGATAAAAAATACCAACGAGCACTTTTTAGGTCAGGTTGATGAGCTTAAGTCTCAGATAGCTGCGTTTGATACTAAAGCTAAAGCTGCCACTGGTTTAGATGAGCTACTCGTTGAGAATCGAGCTGATTTCTTTAAGGGTTTAACGCATGTGTTACGACGTGTTGATGACGGTAATATTTTTCCGCCAGATGCGTTAAATGGCATTCAAACAGCTTTAGTAGCACTAGATGGTGAACAAAAGAGTCAGCAGGGTGGGTTGAAGTATTTTGGTGCATTAATGATGCCAGGTGGTGAAATTCGTGCCGGTAGTAACTCATGTAGTGAGCAAGGTTCAGGGCGTTGGTTGCCAAAGCCATCTGACACTTTGCGTACATTTGTGCGTATCTCTAACCCTGAAATTGGTTACAAAGGTAACCCACTACTTTGGTACAAAATGAAGCCGTTTGGTGAAATGGTTGACTTGGTTGTTCCAGACTTTATTTCTTCTTTCGTTCCTGGTGACTTCCCTCGTCATGATGAGAATGGCGTCGTTACGCCTAACCTGAAGAGTAAAGTACATGACTTTGTTACTGGTAATTTTGTTTCATTTAAAGTGCCGATGCCAGCAGGCCATGTTTGGGACTCGTTAATCCGTGTTGTTGCAGGACTGTTCTTCGGTATTCTCTTAGGGGTTCCATTAGGGTTGTTCATGGGGCTGTCGAGATTTTCGAAAGGTTTCTTTGACCCAATTATCGAGCTTTATCGTCCTGTACCGCCACTTGCTTGGGCGCCATTGATCTTAACGATCTTCGGTATTCAAGATGACGGAAAAATTTTCCTACTATTCATGGTTGCCTTCGCAATTATGGTTGTCTCTGCAAGAACAGGTGCGACAGGTACAAATCTCTCTAAAATCCATGCAGCTCATTCGCTGGGTGCTTCTAAAGGGCAGATTTTGCGTAAAGTGATTTTGCCAAACTCTTTGCCTGAAATACTGACTGGTATTCGAATTGCCATTGGTGTTTGTTGGGGGACGTTGGTCGCTGCTGAAATGCTCGCAGGAACGACGGGTATTGGTTTTGTAGAGAACGTTGCACGTAAGCAGTCGGACTACGAAATTATTTGGACGACGATTATTATCCTTGGATTACTTGGATTGTTATTTGACCTGATGATGCGTTGGGTGATTGATAAGACAATTCCATGGAGAGGTAAAGGTTAAGCCTCAGTTATACGCTGTTTTTTGTGATTACAGATTTATTTACTAAACTTTTTAGAGATTGCAACAATGTTAGAATCAACGTTATCGAACGACGAATTTATTTTCCAAGCAACATGCCCCCTAGGAGGGGGTATTGTTTCGGAAGTATCGTCTTATTTGTGGGATAAAACCTGCTACATAAAAGAACTGCATCAATTTGATGATTTAAATACCGGTGAGTTTTTTATGCGTGCGGTATGTCGCATCGACTCTGATGAGGTATCAATAGACTCTATTCGTGAAGGGTTTGGTGCTCTTTCCGATAAGTTCGGCATGACGTGGGACATGCACGACAGCACTAAGCCTTGTCGCGTATTAATCATGGTAAGTAAGCTGGATCATTGTCTTGATGATCTTCTTTATCGTCACCGTAAAGGTGAGTTGGCAATGGATATCACGGCGATTGTTTCTAACCACCAAGACGTGCGTCCAATGGCAGAGCGAGAAGGGATTCGTTTTGTGCATTTACCAATAACGAAAGAGAATAAAGCTGAGCAAGAAGCGGCTTTACTTGAAATCGTTGATGAGACGAATACTGATTTAGTTGTTCTAGCTCGTTATATGCAGATTCTTTCTGATAAATTGAGTAAAAGACTGAGCGGTAAGGTAATCAATATTCATCACTCTTTCTTGCCAGGCTTCAAGGGTGCTAAGCCTTATCATCAAGCGTTTGATCGTGGTGTTAAGTTGATCGGTGCGACGGCTCACTACGTAACGGCTGATCTTGACGAAGGTCCAATTATCGAGCAGGCAGTACAGGTAGTAGACCACTCGTTCAATTCAGAGATGTTGACTGCTGCAGGTCGTGATACAGAGACAATTGCACTAGCGAAAGCAGTTAAGTACCATGTAAACCATCGTGTGTTTATGACGGGTAATAAGACTGTCGTGTTTAAGTAAAAGCTTCAAACATTGAAGCCTTATGTTACCTATAATAGGTAACTGAGGTTTCAATGCTCTTCGATAAAGCGTTTGTTCATATCTCCTAAAGCAAAATAGCGTCGTAATAACCAACAAACTTATGAAAAACAATGGTTACTCTAACGCGATGAAGTTGCTACACTTCGCACTCTGAATTTACCAACACCGATTAATACGGTGAAAAAATCATGTGGCCATTGGTATTGGTCACCACTGGAGATAAAGATATGCCTGTAATTACCCTTCCTGACGGTAGTCAGCGTGACTTTGACGCACCCGTAACTGTTTTAGACGTAGCATTTGATATTGGCCCAGGTTTGGCCAAAGCAACCTTGGCTGGAACAGTTAATGGTGAGCTTGTTGATGGCAGTTATGTAATTAGTGAAGACGCTAGCTTAAGTATTGTCACTGCTAAAAATGATGAAGGACTAGAAGTGATTCGTCACTCGTCTGCTCATTTGATGGGGCAAGCTGTAAAACAGTTGTTCCCAACGGCTCAGGTAACGATAGGCCCGGTCATCGAAAATGGTTTCTTCTATGACTTCGCATATGAGCGTGCATTCACGCCAGAAGATCTAGAAGCCATCGAAAAGCGCATGCAGGAACTCATCAAACAAGATATCCCTGTTACTCGTGAGCTAATGGAGCGTGATGAAGCGGTGAGCTTCTTCCGTGGCATGGGCGAAGAATATAAAGCAGAGATCATCGAGTCTATTCCCGCGGATCAAGCGTTATCGCTTTATCGTCAAGGTGACTTCATTGATCTTTGTCGTGGACCACACGTACCAAGTACAGGAAAAATTCCAGCGATTAAGTTAACGAAACTTGCAGGCGCGTACTGGCGTGGAGATTCTAACAATGAAATGTTGCAGCGTATCTATGGTACGGCTTGGGGTAACAAGAAAGACCTAAAGTCTTATCTACATAACGTAGCAGAAGCTGAAAAACGTGATCACCGTCGTCTAAGTCGTCAGTTGGATTTATTCCACATTCAAGAAGAGGCACCGGGTCAGGTATTTTGGCATCCAAAAGGTTGGACTGTTTATCAGACAATCGAAAATTATATGCGTGAGCAGCAACGCTTACGTGACTACAAAGAAATTAAAACACCACAGTTAGTTGATTTTTCTTTGTGGGAACGCTCTGGTCATGCGGCTAAGTACAGTGAAGATATGTTCTCACTGGTATCTGATGAAAAGCAGTTTGCTTTGAAACCAATGAATTGCCCATGTCATGTGCAAGTATTTAATCAGGGTCTTAAAAGTTACCGTGATTTGCCAATGCGTTTGGCAGAGTTTGGCTCATGTCACCGAAACGAGATGTCAGGTGCGCTACATGGTTTGATGCGTGTGCGTGGATTTGTTCAGGATGATGGGCATATCTTCTGTACTGAAGATCAGATTCAAACAGAAGTTGCTGACTTTATCGACTTCTTACATGACGTTTATCGTGACTTTGGTTTTGATAATGTTATTTATCGTTTATCGACACGTCCAGAAAGTCGTGTAGGTAGTGATGAAAATTGGGATAAAGCAGAGAAAGCGTTAAGTGATGCGTTAGATGCGCAAAACTTAGACTGGGAAGAAAACCCTGGTGAAGGTGCTTTTTATGGTCCTAAAATAGAATTCTCATTTAAAGATTGTATCGGTCGTACTTGGCAGCTTGGTACAGTTCAGGTTGATTTCTCTATGCCTGGGCGTCTTGATGCACAGTATGTTGCTGAGGATGGTTCTCGCCAAGTGCCGGTTATGTTACATCGTGCGATCCTTGGGTCATTCGAGCGTTTCATCGGTATTTTGATCGAACATCACGAAGGGCGTTTCCCTTTGTGGTTGTCTCCTGATCAAGCTGTTATCATGAATATTACTGATTCTCAGTCAGATTTCGTTCAATCGGTAGCCGATAGACTGAAAAAAGTTGGCATTCGAGCGACTTCGGACTTGAGAAATGAGAAAATTGGATTTAAAATCCGCGAGCACACTTTACAACGCGTCCCATATCTATTAGTGGTTGGTGATCGTGAAGTAGAAGCTGATTCTGTTGCAGTAAGAACGCGAACAGGTGAAGACCTAGGTACAATGACTGTTGATGCCTTGATTTCACACCTGCAAACCGAAATTACTCAGCGTGCAGACTTAAATGGTGTGCAGAAAGACTAAGCCAAATGGTTTGTCTTTTATATTTTTTAATAATTAAGGAGGGCTAGCATATCGCTCGCAACCTAAAAAAGAATCGTGTCAATGAAGAAATTACCTTGCCGAAGGTAAGGTTAATTGATGCAGAAGGAGAAAATGTTGGTGTTGTATCTTATGAAGATGCAATGGCACGTGCTGCAGCAGTGACACTTGATTTGGTTGAAATCGTGCCGAATGCTGAGCCTCCAGTATGTCGAATTATGGACTTTGGTAAGTTCAAATTCGAGAGCAGTAAGAAGAAAGGTGCTGCTAAGAAGAAACAGAAGAAGACTCAAGTTAAAGAGATCAAGTTCCGCCCAGTGACAGATATTGGAGATTACAATATCAAGCTGCGTAACATGATTAAATTTCTTGAAGTTGGCGATAAGACTAAGGTTACAGTACGTTTCCGTGGTCGTGAGATGGCTCATCGTGATTTAGGCATGGCTATGCTTAAGCGTGTTGAGAAAGATCTTGAAGAGTACGGTACTGTTGAGCAATTCCCTAAGATGGAAGGTCGCCAGATGATTATGGTGATGTCTCCAATTAGTAAAGATAAGCAACAGCCGTAACAAGCTAAAGCGTTCGAGCGCATCACTTTAAGGAGGGCACTCTTGAGTGATGTTTGATTAACCCGTTACTAACGGAGTATGAAGATGCCTAAGATCAAAACTAACAGCGGTGCTGCAAAGCGTTTCCGCAAACGTGCTAATGGCACATTTAAGTGTAAGCAATCACACTTGCGTCATATCTTGACTAAGAAAAGCTCAAAGCGAAAGCGTCACCTGCGTGCAGGGGATGTTATTGAGGCGTGTGATACGCCTGCGGTTCGTAAAATGATGCCTTACGCTTAATCAGGAGATTTAAAAGATGGCAAGAGTTAAACGTGGTGTAACAGCCCGTGCTAAGCACAAAAAAGTACTAAAGAAAGCTAAAGGTTATTATGGTGCGCGTAGTCGTATCTATCGTGTTGCGACACAGGCAGTAACTAAAGCTGGTCAATATGCATACCGTGACCGTCGTCAGAAGAAACGTCAATTCCGTTCTTTATGGATTGTTCGTATCAATGCGGCAGCTCGTATGTTTGATATGTCTTACAGCCGTTTAATGAACGGTATCAGTAAGGCTGGTATTGAAGTTGATCGCAAGATGCTGGCTGACCTAGCAGTACATGATATTGATGCATTTGAGAAGATAGCAGAGAAGGCTAAAGCCGCCCTAGCTGTTTGATTCAATAGTATCGAGTCAAAATAAAAGCGGGGAAAGGTAATGCCTTTCCTCGCTTTTTTTTTATAAGTACAAAAACAGAAGTTACTGGGAGTTTTTCTGTGAATCAATTACTGGAACTCATGGGCCAAGCGCATGAAGAAATTTCAGCAGCAGCAAGCCTTGTTGCGTTGGATGAAGTGCGTGTTCGCTACATGGGAAAAAAGGGGTTACTGACCGACCAGCTTAAGCAGTTGGGTCAATTACCTCCAGAAGAGCGTCGCGAAGCAGGGCAAGAGATTAATAAGGCTAAGAAAGCATTAGCTGAAGCTCTTGATCTACGCAAAGAAAGCATGCAAGAAGAGGCGTTAAATGCGCGTTTGCAAGCTGAGCGTGTCGATGTCAGCTTACCTGGGCGTAATGCCGAAGCAGGTAGTCTTCACCCTATCACTCAAACGATCAAACGTATTGAGGCAATCTTTGCCCAACTAGGTTTTGAGACAGTGGAAGGGCCAGAAATTGAAGATGATTTCCATAACTTTACTGCGTTAAATGTGCCGGAGCATCATCCAGCACGTGCAATGCATGACACATTCTATTTTGATGATGGTTTGCTACTTCGTACTCACACATCGTCAGTTCAGATTCATACTATGGAAGACAACGAGCCGCCATATCGCATTATAGCGCCAGGTCGTGTTTACCGTTGTGACTCTGATATTACACATAGTCCAATGTTCCATCAGGTTGAAGGCTTGATGGTTGATAAGGATGTTACTTTTGCTGATCTTAAAGGTGTTTTAGACGCCTTCTTCAAAGCATTCTTTGAAGTTGATGAGTTGCCAGTACGTTTCCGTGCATCTTACTTCCCATTCACTGAGCCATCCGCTGAAACAGATATTCAGTGTGTTTTATGCTCGGGTGAAGGTTGTAAGGTTTGCAGTCATACCGGTTGGTTGGAAGTAATGGGTTGCGGCATGGTGCACCCTGAAGTACTTAAACACACAGGTGTTGACCCTGATAAATACACGGGATTTGCCTTTGGCTTCGGTGTTGAGCGTCTTGCGATGCTCCGCTACGGCATAGACGATCTACGTATTTTATTCGACAACGATACTCGCGTTCTAGAACAGTTCAGCTAAGGGGATACACAAAATGAAAGTCAGTGAAATGTGGCTGCGTGAATGGGTTAACCCTAATATTGATGCGGCAGAAATTGGTAGTCAGCTTACGATGGCTGGTGTTGAGCTAGATGGTATTGAGCCAGTAGCTAGCGATTTTACCAAAGTGGTAATCGGCGAAATCTTAAGTACTGAAAAGCACCCAGATGCAGACAAACTTCGTATTTGTCAGGTTGCCTGTGGCGAAGCTGAGCCAGTACAGATTGTGTGTGGTGCGCCAAATGCACGCACAGGTCTGAAAGCACCTTTAGCAATGATCGGTGCAAAGCTTGGTACAAGCGACGGTGGTAGCTTCAAAATCAAGAAGTCAAAGCTTCGTGGTGAGTTATCATTTGGAATGCTTTGCTCTGCAAAAGAGCTAGGTATGGAAGACGCTATCGATGGTTTGCTAGAGCTTGCGAGCGATGCAACTGTAGGTATGGATATTCGTGAATATCTAATGCTTGAAGATGTAGTGCTAGAGCTAGATGCAACGCCAAATCGTGCAGATTGCCTAAGTATTGCAGGCATTGCGCGTGAGACGGGTGTATTGACTCAAACAGAAGTGACGGAGCCTGTTATTACAGCCGTTGCTCAGGCTTCGGATGAGCAATTCCCAATAGAAATTATTGCAACGGATAAGTGTGAGCGTTTTGTTTCTCGTGTTATTCGTAATGTAAATGTTAAAGCTCAAACACCATTGTGGATGGTTGAGCGCTTACGTCGCGCAGATATCCGTAGTTTAGGACCGATTGTTGACGTGACTAACTATGTAATGATCGAGCTAGGTTCGCCTATGCACGGTTTTGACTTTGATAAGCTTGTAGGTGGTATCAAAGTGCGTAACGGTGTCGAAGGTGAGCCTCTGACGCTGCTTGATGGGCGTGAAGTTAAGTTGCGTGAAGATACATTAGTTGTTGCTGACCATGAGAAAGCATTAGCACTTGCCGGTATCATGGGTGGTTTGGATTCGTCAGTGACTGATGAGACACAAAACATCATGTTGGAATGTGCGTACTTCGTGCCTGAAAAGATCATGGGTAAGTCTCGTACTTACGGTCTCCACACGGATGCTTCTCACCGTTTCGAGCGTGGTGTGTCTCCTGACTTGCAAGAAAAAGCAATACAGCGTGCAACACAGTTAATCGTTGAAATTTGTGGTGGTGATGTAGCTGCTGTGAATGATGTTATTAGTAATCCAGAGCTACTGTCTCGCGATTCTATTACTTTGAAGGCTAGCGATATCGTTCGTCACCTTGGTATTGAAGTCGATGCGGCACGTGTGACGGATATCCTGACACGTATCGGTTGTGATGTGTCGGTAGGAAGTGATAGTTGGACAGTAGTTCCTCCTGTATTCCGTTTTGATATTTCTATTGAAGTAGATCTAGTTGAAGAAATCGCGCGCGTATACGGCTACGATAAAATTCCTTCTCGTTTGCGTCCAATGACTCCGGTTATTGCGCGTAAGCTTGAAACAGAAGTAAATGATGATGTTCTTCGCCAGTTGTTGGTTGATGAAGGGTATCGTGAGGCAGTGACTTACAGTTTCGTTCCTTCCGAGATTGAATTGATGCTAAACCCTGCGCATGAGCAGATTCGTTTGGCTAACCCAATTTCTGAAGAACTAGCGATCATGCGTAGTACCTTATGGTCTGGTTTATTGCCTGCATTGGCTAAAAACTTGAACCGTCAGCAGTCACGTGTTCGTTTGTTTGAAGTGGGACTGAACTTTGTAAACGGCGAATCAGGCATGAAGCAGCGTAAGCAGCTTGCAGGTGTTATTACTGGTACGCGCAATACTGAGCATTGGGATGTAAAGCCAGATAACGTAGACTTCTTTGATGCTAAAGGTCACGTTGAACAGCTTTTGGCTCAAGCAAGTGGAAGTAAATATCATTTTGTCGCGGTTGCGCATCCTGCATTGCATCCTGGTCAGTCAGCGCAAATTACTGATGGTGAGAATGTTGTTGGTTGGGTTGGGGCGTTACATCCACGTTTAGAGAAAAAGTTTGGTATTTCTCAAAGCGTATTTATGTTTGAGTTAGACCTAGGTTATGTGGCTAAGAAGTCACTAGCGGCCTATGAAAAAGTCTCACGTTTCCCATCAATTCGTCGTGATTTGGCGTTAATTGTTGATCAAGCGGTAACTGCATCTGCCATTGAAAATTGCTTGAATGCATCCGGTATCGACATCTTACAATCGAGCCGAGTGTTCGATGTATACGAAGGTGCTGGGGTAGAGGACGGACAAAAAAGCCTTGCTCTAGGCTTGATTTTTCAAGACTTTTCACGCACTCTAGAGGATGGCGATATCAATTCATCAGTAGATGAAATTGTTCAGTTGCTAGAAAAACAAACAGGTGCGGTACTGCGTCAATGATGAATTTTATCAATCTGAATATATTCTCAAAAAATCGAAGGTTAGGAGCTACACAATGACATTGACCAAAGCGGAAATGGTCGAACATTTATTTGATGAACTTGGTTTAAATAAACGTGAAGCTAAAGAGCTTGTCGAGATGTTTTTTGAGGAAGTTCGTGGTGCACTTGAACGCGGTGAAGGGGTAAAGTTATCAGGTTTTGGTAACTTCACTCTGCGCGATAAAAAGCAGCGTCCAGGAAGAAATCCGAAATCAGGTGAGGCAATCCCCGTCAGTGCAAGACGAGTGGTAACCTTCAGACCTGGACAAAAACTGAAGCAGCGGGTAGAAAACTATGCTGGAACCGTCGAATAATCAGGAGCTTCCTCCAATACCGGGGAAGCGCTATTTCACTATTGGTGAAGTAAGTGACCTATGTGGCGTTAAGTCACACGTATTGCGTTACTGGGAGCAGGAGTTTCCTAATCTCAAGCCGATGAAACGACGTGGAAATCGTCGTTATTATCAGCGTCAGGATGTGTTATTGATTCGTCAAATACGCAGCTTGTTGTATGAGCATGGTTATACTATCAGTGGTGCTCGACAGAAATTAAATGGTGAAGAAGCTGAAGATGATACAAATCAATCTAAGCAACTCATTCGCCAATGTATTACTGAGCTTGAAGGTATTTTAAAGCTTCTTAAGCAGTAATAGGAGTAAATCAAGGAAGTGGGCTTAAGCAATTTAAGCTCACTCACTAGATGCTACACACTCATCAACTAACATTTTTATCTCTTCTTGTGAAAGCGACTCTAGTTGGCTAATTGCTGATTCGCACTCTTCCAATACTGCCATATATTTGTCGTCAACGTCAGGCTCATTTTGAGTGAGATGGGCACTGTTGCGATTGATGCACTCCATCGTTGCTTGCTCTATTTGAGCTTCAGGTATTCCTACCGATTGGGTAAGGCTTTGACATTCAGAGACAATATCTTCGATAGTAAGATCTAAAGATCCTAAGGAAATTGGATTTTTGTCCGTTGCTATAGGCTCATCAATCAACTCTGGAATTTTCGCGTTTTTATCAGGTGTGAAAAGAGGGGCTTTTTCAAGAGAAACTGAACCAGTAGTGTCAGATTGCTTAACACTATCACTTATAGATAATTTGGGCTCTGCATCTTCTACCCAGTTGTATTTCATGCCGAAATAGATAGCGGCAAAAAATACACATACTGCAATTATAATAGTCCAGATTATTGATTTAAGCGTCATCAGTTTTGACTCTACTAACTAAGGTTACATACGACCTGAAATTAGATCAGAAATGCATTCGGATAGCTAGAGAGTCACCACTAAATTAATGATTAGGACCTGCCAAGTAGTCGGTTGTTATTACGCTGGCGTGAACGTTGTAGATACTTATGATCTTGCTGTGCTGCTGTTTTAGCATTAACAACTAAGAACCCGCTCACATTTTGTTTGATACGTGTGAGTGAGTCCACTGTACGTTTTACACGATCAGAATGATTTTTCATGTTCTTTTCATTCGTCACCATAAGTGTCTTAGTTGCAAGTGAAGATAGAACAAGTGTTTCAGCTAGCCCCGAAGCAGGTGCAGAATCCATAATGACAAAATCAAATCTCTGTGATGCTTGTGCAATTAAGTAAGCCATCTTTTCACTACTCAGTAACTGCATAGGGTCAGCTTTAAAGTTTCCAGCAGTAATAACAAACAAGTTTGGTATTGCTTTGATTGTTTGTGTAATCCCAACTAGATCTGTTTCATTACCTAGGTAGTCAGACAGTCCAGTGGTATTTTGTATGCCTATCTTGTGATGTATCGAAGGCAGTCTAAGATCACCATCTATCAGTAATACTCTCATACCCATCTGTGCATAAGCGCAGGCAAGGTTGCACGCTGTTGTGCTTTTTCCTTCTTCTCCCATGGTACTTGTGACAAGGAGTACTTGATCTGCTTCATGGCCTTGTAGCTTCATGTTAGCTGCAAATATCCGGTAGGCTTGAGCAAATTGAGTATCGGGTGCTGTTTTACAGGCGAGGGCAAGGTTCTTTTTCGCTTTGCCATCTGGTTTTGGTATAGAGCCTAAAACGGGTAAGCCAGTAAACTTCTGTAGATCATCAGGAGACTTAATTGATTGGTCCAGTGAGTCTCTAAGGAAAGCTAATCCAATACCTAGTAGTACACCTGCAAGCGTTCCAACCAACACATTAAGTTTTGGGTTAGGACGATACTTCTTAACTGGCTCACGTGGCGGATCAATAATACTGATGCTGCTTGTATTAGCATTAGCGGCAGATGAAATCCCAAACTCTTCAACGCGTTGTAATAAGCCGTTATATAGCGCACCACTAGAGTCTACTTCACGCTTCAACGTATTGTAGTCAAGGCCCTTGCCTTGTAATGAATAAAGTTCTCTATTGAAGCTTTTTAGCTCAGCACGAAGTTTGTCTTCTTGTCTGCGCGCAGACTCAAAATCTGACTCTAGAGAGCCTTTAATTGTACTTAGCTCTCTTGTTAAGTTTTGACGTAACTGAATAATCTGCTGATTAAGTCTCTGCATATCAGGATAACCCGGCTTAAATAGCTTAAGCTTTTCTTGATACTCGCCTTCAAGTTGGACTAGACGACCTTTAAGGTTGGTAATAACTGGGTTATTGAGGACTGTTGAGACAGAACCAGTATTTTGCATTTCGCGAAAGTGACTTTCGGCTGCTGTTCGACGAATTTCTGCTTGTACTAATGCAGCGCTTAGATCGTTTAACTTTCTAACGTGTCGTGTTTGATTGCTGTCGATAGCCAATATGCCGTTCTTATTTGAATAAGTAACGAGCTTCTTTTCAGCATTCTGTAAATTACCGCGTGCTTTTTCTAGCTCACGACTTAGGAATTCTTTTGCGTACTCACCTGTTTCACTTTTTGTATCGATCTGCATTTGGATGAAGTTACTAATCACAGCGCTAACGGTACGCTGTGCTTCATTTGGAGAGCTAGCTTCATAAAATATATTTACAAGGTGAGTCGCATCGATAGCTTGAATTTGTAAATTCTTACCAAAAAGCTCAGTGATATCTGCTTGAGGCTGCGCATCCACTTCTGCTGCTGACTTATCTGATCCTAACCACTTTGAAACACTAAATAGGCTGAAAAAGCCTTTCATCGCTTCAGGTGGTTCACCGGCAGTTCGTAAGCTTGTTTCTAGGTTTTCCTGATCAACAACAGTTTCAGCAAGTGCTCGACTTTTCAGCATTTCGTAGCGAGTACGAAAGAAGGGGTCTTGCAGAGAGTCTGGTGCTCCTTGAGTCGTAGTAGGGCTAAAGGAAACGACTGTAGGTGCTTCTTTCTCAATTTGAATAGTTGCATGTGCAACGTAGCTAGGCTTTGTTGAGAATGTGAATAGAAGCGCGAAGAGTATTGTGAATAATGTTGTAAACAGGATTGTCCACTTACGCCTTCCTAATATCGAAAAGATATCACGAAGTGACAATTGCCCTTCATCTACAGAAGGCGCTGGGCCTGCATGCATAACTGATACATGCGGAGCTCCGCCCACCTGTGGGACTGCCCCATTTTGCTGTACCACTGGTACTCTAGACATGATGTGATCCTAATTCTTTATTATATTTGCATGGTCATCTACCAAGAAAATTATTGGTAAAAACTCAACTGCAGGTCGAATTATTGAAGTAATTAGTGAGCAATGTTAAGAGTAACGGCTGTACACGTAAATGTTTTCAAGATGAAAGGGGAAGGACTGCATTTATCGGAAGGGTTAAGCGAGGCATACGGTATCTATGATCCGTATGTCTTTGCTCGGTTAAAGGTTCGTCATTACTGCTGTAAAAAATTGACTCTTAATAGCATGAGATTGACGGGGTTAATGTTTGCAATTAGCTTGAAGTCAGCTTGATTATTATGACTCGGTGTTAGATTGATCCTAAACGTGGCCGTTCTCAATTTACCATCACCTTTTGTAGCTAACGCAGCTGTTTTTTTGTTGTCAGTTTGTATTGATAGTTTAGATTGCTGACTATCAAGGTAGGTCACTTTGACCTCTACAGGGCAGTCGCCATTGCATCTAGTTTTGGTCAGTTGGTCATTTAAATTGAATGAAAACGCCTGTGATGAGCGTGCCGCATACTCATAATCAATCCCTTGAGGAAGGTAGTAACCTTGTCCCCAGAGCTTATCGCTAGCAGGCATATTTATGCGCATAGCAGGCTTACTATCACTTGTTTCAGTTATCCAGCGTCCAAATGATCGAAAGGCTACTCGGTCTTTTACTTGGCAGGCTTTACGTTCTGGATATTCTGCTGCTAAACGATAATCAGCGACATAGCGCTCCCCTAAAAGGATGAATGCATCCGGAGTATCATTTTTTAACTTACCCATCGTTTTATCAAGGTAGCGCAAAAACTCCTGAGTTTTATAGACAGGGTGATCTAGTTTTTCCATACCACGTGCAAATATAAGCGAATAATTTCGACGCATCTGTAAGCCACGTAATGAGCTAATAAGAAAGCGGTAGGCTTGGTTTTGATAACTTCCATGCTCAGCCCGTACATAATCTAGGTCTCCATAAAACTCATTTTCAGTTCCCCAGTAGCGGGTCGAAAACCGATCAGCAACACGTTCATCCATATCGAGGGAGCATGTGCCGTTATTTGCAGGCTTCACTTGCATACCGAGTATGCGGTGCATGTATCTCATCCAGTGTTCGACTTGTCCATCACGTGCGCCAATACCTTTGTCTAATACGTATTTAGCAATGACAGGAATTCTTTGATTGTATGGCTCTGCAATAGCATTCCATGAGAACTGTTCAAGGTTGTTAAACACGAGCTTAGAAACATTAGCTCCAAATGCATTGGCGAATACGTTGACGATTTTTTTTGTAGAAGACTCAAGCTTTTCAGGTGTGAAGCCAAAGTTTGTTTCAGCTTCTTTTAATTCTTGAGGGTTCATATTGAATTCACCCCAACCATCTTTGAGTGCAAAGTTTTTACAATCTCCTCTGTATTCACCGTCTCCAATCCCTAGCTGGACACCAATGACTTGAGGGTTTTTGCGAACAAAGTTTGCGAGTGCTTTAATGAAGGGCTCAACAATACCTGCATACTGTGAATCCCAAAATATTAAACTACCATGCTGGGTATGTCTTAATTGCTTAAGCGCCCACGCGGGTGCCTCGCAGCGTGAATAAATTTCAGGCCTTAACAGGATTTGTTGGTTTGGTGCTCTATCTAATGCGCGCTGTAGCTCTGTGAAATTGTATTGTCCTGAACTAGGGTTTGTTTTATCCCATCGAACAATGTGGAAGTCACCTCGAACATAGTCAGAAGCACCTGCTGTTTCGGAAATGAGACCGCCGTTTTTACTGCGCTTAGCATAGCTAGGTAAGCGCCAGTCCATACCCTCGATAACCTCAACTTGGCTATTTAGTCTAGCTGGCTCAGCTTTTACTTGTTGGAAGGCGGGAGGCTTGGAAGCAACTTGTGTATCCCTGGCTTGAGGTTTGATCAGCTGTGTTGTTTTTATAGGTTTTGCTAGCGAGGAGGGTTGTGAAGCAGTATGAGTTTTTGGGTAAAGCAGGTCGTCATAAAACCCCTTAGGCATCAACAAGGCAGCGGTTAATGCCAGCAAAGTGCCACCTAGTAGTATTATAAATAAGATATTCTTTAGTATTTTCATTGTCAGTATTCATTATTTTAAAATTACCTGAAACTAGATGGTAACGATAAGCGCGGCTATGCATGTGGGTGAGTCTATTAATGGTTGAAAATTCACGATAGTGGGTTGTGTGGCAAACCATCCTTCTGGAATACCGCAGACTTTATCCCCTTGAGTGATTGTTAATACATCACCTAGGGTAGAGTGACGGAACTAGCAGCTTACAAAACATCAATAATTAAAATGATAAGTAACAGTAATGCACCTCAACAGCCATCTGTAATGACAAAACCAAAAATGAGCTTTGTCCATCGTTTAGCATGGTACTGCTTGTTGTTAATGGTATTTCTGATTCCATGGGGAGAGGGTTTGTATGATGGCGCGGCCAAGGTCATGGCTATGCCGACAATCGCTTTATCACTTGTTATGGTGGTTCTTGAGGGAACGCATCGCCGCTTTTTTGCTTTTAATTTCTTTGCTTTATTACTGGGTGTTTGGTACTTGGTAGGTGTTTGGTGGGCGCCAGATCTCGAGTGGGCAAAAGAAATCGTAAAAACTTATGTCATGTTAATCCTCATGTCATTCATGTTTACTTACTTAATAAACAGTGAATATAAGTTTCGTTGGATCTATCAGGCTTATGTATTAGGTGCTTTGGCAGCGACAGGAATTATTTTCAATAATTACCTTAATGGCATCACTGGCCCTTATTATAATCGCTATACGGTTGAGAATATTGAAACGGATAATATGGCAATTCTGTTGTCGTTTGGTATCCCTTTAGCCGTTTGGCTCTATACCCAGTATCAACAGTGGTGGCTTAAGCTACTTAATGTGATGGCTATTCCTATCATTTTTTATGGCATCTTTTTGACTGGTACCCGAACAGGCTTGGTAACAGGGATGTTGGGGATGATGTATTTGGCATTTACGCAGAGAAAAGCATCGTTTAACTTAAAAATGATTTATGTTGGCGGTGCGATTGGCGCTGCTATAGCCGTGATTAGTTTGGCACCACCAGAGTCCGTTGAGCGTATATTCTCCATTGGTAAAGCACTTCAGAGTGGTGACTTAAACCATCGAGAAGTGCTTTGGGCGAAAAGTCTCTCGGTATGGTTAGATAATCCGATACTAGGTAATGGCACAGGGTCACTTGGCTATGTACTGAATCCGCTTCATGAAGACTTCAAATGGGCACATAATGCCTATGTTCAAATCTTAGCAGAGAATGGCCTTATTGGTCTGTTGATCTATTTAGCAATGATAGGGAGCTTGCTTTACTACATCACCAAGTGTGGGATTGAAAATCAAATATTTCTGTTCACACTTTGGGTCACGATAGCGATATCTCAGATGACGCTACATTCTCAGAACTTAAAAGAAGTCTGGTTTATTTGGTCTCTTATCGGGATTCATGGTTATCACTACTCACACAAGTTTGCCAAAGCCCGACGTGGGCATTAGAGACAACATTCATGTTAGTTAAAAACAGTAGTATTTATGTGCTGGCAAAGGCAATTCCTGGGTTAATGGCGTTCACTGCATTAGCTGTTTACACTCATCTATTAACGCCTCAAGAGTATGGTATTTACACCTTAATATTCTCTGCAGCATTATTTTTACACAGTGCGGTGTTTAACTGGCTACCAGTCGGAATGATGCGATTTTGGCCAGGTGGTACCTACAAAGATAGCGCCTTTATCTCGACACTTGGTGTTATCTATCTAAGGTTGCTCACTCCCATAGGCGTCATCATAGTGCTAGCGTTGCTAATACTTGGGTGGGATTACATCTTGCAGATCATGGCAGGTGTGCTGTTACTGACAGGTTTCGCAGTTTTAACGATTGGCCAGCAACTACAGTCTGCTCAGATGTTGCCAAATCGTTATGCGATCATGACAATAAGCTATTCATCATTAGCGTTAGCTTTCGGAGCAGCGCTTGCCTACTTTGGCTTTGGTCCTACCGGCGTTGTAATAGGTGTTGCCTGCGGTATGTTATTACCAGCCGTAGTTATTAGTGCTAGAAGTTGGGCTTTATTCGACAGGACTCTGTATACCCCAGAACTCACACAAAAGCTATTGATGTACGGGATGCCCTTAGCGGCGTCATTTTTCTTAGATGAAGTCGCAAACTTATCAGATCGTTACATGCTGGCATGGTTGGTCGATGAAGCAGAGGCAGGTAAGTACGCAGTGGGTTACGATTTGGCGGGTAATTCCATCATGATGGTGATGAATGCAATCAACCTTGCAGCATACCCAATGATCGTTAAGTTGCTTGACCAAAAAGGTAAAGAGGCTGCATTAGAGTACTTCAATACTTACGTTATTTTGCTACTCGGTATTTCGATTCCAGCGGTAATGGGTCTGTCTCTTGTGGGGCCGGGCTTAGTTGATATGATGATTGGAGAAGAGTACCGAGAGTCGGTAACTTTGATATTGCCATGGGTTGCGAGCGCTATTTTCTTTATGGGGCTAGGTGCATTCTACTTTCACCTGCCATTTCAGCTTGGTAATAAAAACTTCGGTATTTTCCGTATTGCAGGAGCAACTGCTGTACTCAACCTTGCGCTGAATTTTTGGCTTATTCCTAAAATGGGAATGCACGGAGCAGCGATAGCAACACTCTTGTCGTTTATGTTTAGTGCTGCGCTAGGTTTTATCTACGGTAGAAAGGTCTTTCCAATTCCATTTCCAGGAAAAGAAGTCGGCAAAATTATCATTGCAACGTTATTCATGGGCTTTTGTCTTTGGTTCTTGAAAGACTTAAGAGGCTGGGACTGGTTGGCATTACAAATGGTGGTTGGCTTAGGAAGTTACGGTGTAGCAAGTTACCTGCTTAACATTGGTGGTATTAAGCAGGTAATTAAGGCGCGTTACGCTGGGTAACGGTTCTGTAAATAATCAAATACAGCAAATAAACCCATCGCCTCGCCACCTAATGGTCGGCCGGGGCGTTTGCGTACATTGAAGGCCATCAGGTCGATGTGTGCCCATGAAATATCTTCATCGACAAACTCGTTAAGGTATAAAGCTGCAGAAATTGCACCACCATAACCGCTAGCGCTATTCACCATATCAGCTACATTGCTTTCAAGGCCGTAAAAGTAGGGCTTGTATAACGGTAGTTGCCAAATAAGCTCTTCACTTTTGACTGATTGGCGTTGAATATCTTGAGCGACGTCATTGTCATTACTAAAGATAACAGGTACTTCAGTACCTAGTGCCACACGAGCAGCGCCTGTCAGTGTGGCGAAATCAATGATTAGGTCTGGATAAGCATCGCAGGCGAGAGATAACGCATCGCACAGTACCAAGCGACCTTCAGCATCCGTATTATCTATCTCAACAGTCTTACCACTACGCGTTTTGATCACATCACCAGGTCTAAATGCATCGCCTGAAATTGCGTTGTCTACTGCAGGGACCAGAACTTCAAGTGATACTGGAAGTTGAAAAGCCATGACGAGTTTAGCTAGTCCTAAAACGTGAGCAGCGCCGCCCATGTCTTTCTTCATTTGGCGCATGAAGTTAGAGCCCTTGATGTCCAAGCCGCCCGTATCAAAGCAAACACCTTTACCAACCAACGAGAGTCTCGGGTTTTCTGGCTCACCCCATGTTAATGACAGTAAGCGTGGCGCGTGGTCGCTTGCTCTACCAACAGCATGAATAGTGGGGAAGTTTTGAGTTAATAAGTCATCCCCAACAATTTCGCTAAACTCTGCATCATATTCATTTGCCAATGTTTCTAGCTCTTGTGACAAGTGCTCCGGCATCATGTGGTTTGCAGGTAGGTTAATTAGATCGCGTACCGTGCAAAGCGAATCGTAAAACGCTGTAACCGTTGTTTTGAGAGCGCTAGGCAAGTGAAGTAGTGGCATCGCTTTGTCGTTATCAATGAACTGGTCAAACTTGTAACTACCTAAGCCCCAGCCAATAAGCGCTTGAGTTTGCTCTTCAGTCGTCCAGCTACATTGTAGCTCGTAGTGGTTGACGGGTAGCTGAGTTGGTAAGCCAGAAATTGACCATCGACGATCACCTTTTCTTGCCACACCAATCAATACTTCAGCAAGCTCGCCCATTTCATTGCTAATTAGGCAGTACTCACCTTCCTTTGCCTCAAAGTCACTTTGTTGAATCCAGTTGCCTACTGCAGGCTTTGAGTGCTCGATCAGTGATTCAAGCTGACTCTTAGTAACAGGAGTAATGGGAATGTAAGAATTTTTTAGGTCACTGGAATAAGGCATATAAGTTACTCGGCTATATATTAGGTATGTATTTGAATAGGGGATGGCTTTGCATAAAGCAGACTGCATATTTCCTGATAGTCAGGATGGCTTGAGTCGATTAGGCCTAAGCGTATTAGTAAGTCGATATTAACGAGGTTGCAGTTACTTTTAAATTCACTTGTCTCATCAGTGATTTTTGCCATTTCTTCGATAGGCATTAATTTAAAAGACTCAACCTCACCGTCAGTATTGTGTGGAACGAAGTCTTCAGGAAGCCAAAGGTCATAGTTAAACAAACCATCATTATGCAAACCGCGTTCGCCGGCATTGCAATAGTGAATCTCGCCTTCAAAGGTGGCAGTCGCTGCGACTTCAGGTGTGATATCTGCTTCTTCTTGTGATTCTTTAATGATGTTTTCTTGAGGGCTGAGGCCAAAAGGCTGACCGCCAGCGACGATTTGATCCAGCATGCCTGGCCAAAATGGCTTACTCAAAGAGCGCTCAGCGATCCAAATATAAATACCGTCTGCTTTTCGTACTAAGCCATTTAAGTGTACGCCATAGCCCCTAGTACCTAAAAATGCCACTGCCGCGCGTTCAATAAGCATCGCGCTAGGGCTGTCAAAGCTTTCACTAATGTTGTATTGCTCACCAACCCATGAGTCAATGATACCTTTTTTATGCAACGCCCACATGACTTCATTAGCAGCGTTAGTGCGAAGCTCTGGTGTATTTAGCTCAGGGTTTAAGTACAAGCCCTGACTGTCAGCACTAAAAACTTCTGGCCACTCAATAAGGTGTTGAATATGTGTCTTATGAGTCAGTCCATAGCAGGTTTTACCAATGAAAAAAGGTAAAAAATCTTCAGCAGGGTAGCTGTTACATTGTTTTATGTGATCAAGGTAAGACATCTATTTCATTTCCGATTTAGAGACGTAAAGTAATACTTTGTCTAACCAGCGAGTCGGCAGGATACGTTTCAAATATCCAAACAAGTAGGTCGGAAAAGTCACGTAGTACCGTGCTTTTGGTTTGTTGCTTTCGAGCGCATGAATGACTTTCTTCAATACCGCTTCAGCGGGAAGTGTAAAGGGTGCAGCAGGGCCGATGGTTTCCATGCGTTTAATCTGGCGCAAATATTTTTTCGAGTGATGACTATTCTCAATATCGATATTAGCTTTGAAGGCTTTTAGAGAGTTTTTTCGAAAGTCACTTTCTACTGGGCCGGGCTCAATAAGGCATACATCAATGTTACTAGAGTGAAGTTCTAGGCGCAGTGTGTCAGCCATACCTTCAAGTGCATACTTGCTCGCGTTATAAGAGCCACGGTATGGTAGTGAAATAATACCAAGTACAGAGCTATTGAAAATAATGCGTGCTTTGTCTTGTTTCCTAAGCAAAGGAATCAATAGGTTGTTTAACTCAACCCAGCCAAAAAAGTTGGTAGCAAACTGAGTTTCTAATACTTTACGGCTCAAGTCTTCGATAGCGCCCGGTTGCCCATAGGCAGCATTGTGAAATACGGCATACAGTTCGCCATTACAAAGCTCATGCACTTTTTTGACGGCCTGGTGAATGCTGTCTGAGTCGCTGACTTCTAAGTTGATAACTTCAAGACCTTCAGCCTCAAGTTTGGCAATATCATTTTCTGTTCTTGCTGTCGCAATGACACGATAACCTTTCACTTTTAAGCCTAAGGCTGTGCAATAACCGATTCCGGTTGAACAACCTGTAATAAGTACATTTTTCATGCGAATTATCCTAACAGAAAGCTATTTGTATGATTAGAATAAATCATCACATAGTCGTTAGTCCAAATACACAAAAACCTGCATCCTCGTTAAAGAATGCAGGTTTTGAAAGAAGCAGGGCTTATTTTAGTAAGCGCCGCGACCTTGAAATATTACACTTAATGTTTTGAACATAAGAAACATATCCGTATGCATTCTCCAGTTCTCAATGTAATAGCAATCTAGACTGATGCGTTCACGGTAAGTTGTGTCATTTCGACCACTGACTTGCCATAAACCTGTCATACCTGGACGAGCTGACATGTACTTTTGGGTAAGTGCTCCATACATTGCTAATTCATCTGCAACGACAGGGCGGGGACCAACAAGGCTCATATCACCTTTTAAAACGTTGAACAGTTGTGGTAACTCGTCAAGACTGGTTTTACGAAGAAAACCACCAATACGGGTTATACGAGGGTCGTTCTTTAGCTTGAAATCTTTCTTCCACTCGGCACGAGCGTCAGGGTTGTTAGCTAGAAAGTCTTCCAAAAATTGTTGAGAGTCCATAATCATGCTGCGAAACTTAAAGCACTTAAACGATTTCCCACCATATCCAACACGGGACTGGCTAAAAAGACTAGAGCCACCGTCACGGTAAATCAAAAAAGCAATTACAATAAGTATGGGGGAAAATAAAGTAATGAGTGTAAGGGAGCCAACAATATCCATGGCACGTTTAAGCGAGTTGCTTCCGAGGTCGATGTCAGAGGCCTTCCATTGAGCTGACACTTTTTCCATTGTCTATCCTCATCGATAGTTAAATATGTAACAGGGGTATGAAGTAATACGCTATTTGTAGTCTACCGCTCATCAACTGGAAATCTGTTTACTTGTAGACGGTAGCTTTAGTCCAGCCGGATGGTATGTCGCTATTTAAAAGTGTATGAAAACTTGTCGTTCTATCGTGTGATAGCTAATATTTTACTCTGCTTGAAATAGAAGCAGGTGCTTGTTTTAGTTGCTTCAATATACTTGAAAGCCTATGCTTCACGCCCATAATTGTAGTGTGTTAGACAGTTCTTTTTTTACGAGGTTAGTTATGCCAATTTATGAATATCAGTGTGCAGAGTGCAAGCATGTTGAAGAAGTGATACAGAAAATCAGCGATGAGCCATTATCGGTTTGCCCAGCATGCAACAAGCCAGCTTTGAAGAAGAAGGTGTCTGCAAGTGGTTTTCGTTTGAGTGGTGATGGTTGGTATGAGACTGACTTTAAGAGCGGGAATAAGAAGAACTTAGCAGATAAAGGAAGTAACTCAGAGTAGAGTTACCTCCTCATTGATCGTTTAAACGTAGTTTAGGCGATCAAGTAATGCTTTATGTGTCGCTGCAGAGTTGCACGCTAAAACAGTCGTTGTATCTAGCGTTAATGCGTTACCAGACAAGTCTGTGAATGTTCCACCTGCTTCACCCACGATAACTGATAATGCAGCAATATCGAGGATGTTCACATCTGACTCTAGGACGATGTCAATTTTACCGCTTGCAAGTAAGTGGTAATGATAGAAATCACCGTAACCACGAATGCGGTGCACTTCTTGAACTAACTCACCAACCGTCTGCCACTGTGGCTTCGACGCGACTGTTGCGATATTACCCAGTGATAACGTTGCTTTACTAATATCAGTAATGTCACCCACTTCAATCTTCTCGCCATTTAGCCAAGCGCCTTGGCCTTTTTCGGCGTATGCCATCTCTTTAAACCCTGGGGCATTTGATACACCAACGATTAGCTCACCTTTATGCATCAATGCAATTTGCGTTGAGAAGAAAGGGTAGCCACGAACAAAGCTTTTTGTTCCATCGATAGGATCAATTAGCCAGTTGTAGTCAGCGTCTTCGTTAACTTTCCCTGTTTCTTCACCGAAAAAACCATGGTCAGGAAACGCATCAAGAATGATCTTTTTGATCGTTTCTTCTGTTTCAATATCGGCAATAGTTACGGGACTTTGGTCAGGTTTTATTTCAACCTCGAACTCGCCAGCATAGTACTTATCAATAACTACTTGGGCTGCCTGAGCAGCTTCGATTGCAATTTTTAGAAACGGTGACATTCGTATTCCTTGTGTAAAGAGTGGTGTGGGGATGTTGATAGTGTAATCTATATCGCCCTTTTTTCGCAGGCGAAGTTAACAATATTGAGGATAAATGACAAGGATGTGGGGGGAGGTGACTTAGCTAATTTAGGCATTATTCATGTTATTTATATCATTTTAATGTCATTTTAATGTGTCGTTATTTACACTAGCGTCATATTTAAATTTAACGAGGTCAATCAAATGACTTTTACTTCTCGTTTGGCAGCCTTATGCGTGTTGTCCATCTCTACCGCAATTGCTGTTCCACTTCATGGTCCTCATGAGCATGGGACACTCGCGGTGGCACTCATAAAAGAAGACAGTTTTTTAACGTTTAGAATGGTCGTTCCGGCTCAGGATTTGTTGGGCTTTGAAGATTCTCCAAAAAAGCCTGAGCAAAAAAAGAAGTTAAATGATCAGTATGCCAAGCTATATAAAGAAGAAGCGCTATCGAAACTCTTTAAGTTTACGCCTGCGAATACTTGCTGGGCTTACAGTGCAGACATGGACTCAGAAATGCTTGATTATCATGAGCATACAGACAACGAAAAAGAAAAATCTAACCCAAAAGACGTTCATAGTGTAGGTAATGCGAAAGGGCATAGTGATTTTGAGTTGGTCTATACCTTTGAGTGTGATGAGGTTGACAGTTTGCAAATCACTTTTAATGAAGTTTTTCCAAGTATCCGTAAAGTAGATTTTTACGGTAAAGGTGAGTTGAAAGGAAAAGTGCTACGTTCATTACCCGCAGATAGGGCAATAGTTAGTGGAAGCGAGTTGAAATAATCATTTGAGCCAATTAATAGAGCCATCGCAAATAATTGATAACTTCCTTGATGCCTTATGGTCTGAGAGGGGGTTAAGCCAAAACACGCTAGCCGCTTATGGTCGAGACTTGAAAGCTTGGGCTAAGTGGTTGGACGTTGAAAAATCATTGAGTTTATTCGAGGCTGACTCAATTGTATTACAGCAGTATTTGGCATTTAAAGGTAAGGAAGGCGCGAAGACAAGCAGCATGGCGCGTGTATTGTCTAGCTTACGGCGCTTTTATCGCTATCAAGTTAGACAAGGCTTGATGACGGAAGACCCTACTGCTTTGATCGATGCGCCACGCATTGGCCGCTCATTACCTAATACATTATCTGAAGCCCAAGTGGACGCGCTACTTGAAGCACCAGATACTGACCATATGTTAGGTCTAAGAGATCGCGCAATGTTGGAGTTGTTATATGCTTCAGGTTTACGTGTTTCAGAGCTAATTACTTTAGACCTCTCACAAGTTAACCTACAAATGGGGGTTGTGCGGGTTGTCGGTAAAGGTAATAAAGAACGTTTAGTGCCTTTAGGTGATGTTGCTGTTGACTGGGTAACGGAATATTTGGCTATTTCTCGACCTCAATTGATGCAAGGCCAAGGTGTGTGTGATGAAACTTTTGTAACACGCAGGGGTAAGGGGATGACGAGGCAGGCTTTTTGGTATTTAATTAAGCGATATGCTGTGAATGCAGGGATTGAGCAATCTTTGTCTCCACATACATTACGTCATGCGTTTGCCACGCACTTATTGAACCATGGGGCTGACTTAAGAGTCCTACAAATGTTGTTAGGCCATAGCGACCTTTCAACAACACAAATTTATACTCACATAGCGCAAGCACGTTTGCAGGAAGTTCATAAGCAACATCACCCTCGTGGTTGATTTGCATCCATTCAGCCTGCTTACAGCGTAATGTTATTAACGTATTTAAAAAATAATGGTAGTTAAAAAAATGATTAAAAAAACATTATGGACAGCCACTTTAAGCTTTTGTTTATTGGCTTCTGGCGTTGCGAGCGCTGCTGTTGATTCTACTAGTAACGATGACACGGTCACTAAAAACTTAAACAAGGTACTTGTTGATACGTTTAAGTCTCAACCTGACTCTGTAGCCGAAAGTGTGATTGCTGGTTTGTACCAAGTTATGTATGGTACAGAAATCGTATATTTGAGTGCAGATGGTAAGTACTTTATTAGTGGTGATCTTCTAAACTTGAAAACGCGTGAGAACATGACTGAAGTGTCTCAGCGTAGTGTTCGAAAGAAGATGGTTGACGATTTCGAAACGGAAATGGTGACTTTTAAAGCGAAAGATGAAAAACACGTACTGCGCGTATTTACGGATATCGATTGTGGTTATTGCGCGAAACTACATCGTGAAATGAAAGATATTAATGCGCTAGGTATTACTGTTCAGTACATGGCTTTCCCACGTGCCGGTCTAAACTCACCGTCATACGATAAGATTGTTAGTGTGTGGTGTGCAGATGATCAGCAAAGTGCGATGACTAAGTCTAAGAACCGTCAAGCAGTCGCTTCGAAGACATGTGCAAACCCAGTAAAAGCACAATATGAGTTGGGTCAAGCACTAGGCGTTAACGGGACACCTGCATTACTAACTGAGTCTGGCCAGCTTATCCCTGGTTATATGCCAGCGGATCGTTTGCTTGCAACTTTAGAGCAGGCAAAGCCAAAGACTGTGTTTAACCAGTAAGTTATGAATGGCGCTTTAAATAGCGAACCGTTTTGACTATACTTCAGATATTAGCAACACACTTTACAGAAGAGAGTCGACGTAAGTTGGCCGCCGAAGACGCAAATCCGCCCGGAAACGCTCAGGCAAAAGAACTGTAACAGTGTGCTAGCTCTGGAGAACGGTATTTAAGTATACCTACCGAAGGGTTTAACTCGCAAAGCGAGGAATATCTCAGGTATCAGGACAGAGGGGCGGCAGACGTATAAACGTCTGCCGCCTTTTTTTATGGAGATTACTGATGCCACAGCGTACTGCACTTTATGAAAACCACCTCAAAGCTAACGCCAAAATCGTTGACTTTGCAGGCTGGGAAATGCCAATCAATTACGGTTCTCAAGTTCAAGAACACAATCTAGTCAGAACCGCTGCCGGTATGTTTGATGTGTCACACATGGTTGTTGTGGACATCACGGGTAAAGAGGTCGGTCCGTTCTTACGTTACTTGTTAGCAAACGACGTCGCCAAGTTAAAAACATCAGGTAAGGCGCTTTACAGTGGCATGCTCAATGAAACCGGTGGCGTGATTGATGACCTAATCGTTTATTACATGGATGATGAATTTTATCGTTTAGTGGTTAACGCAGGTACTCGCGACAAAGATCTAGCTTGGATCGAAAAGCAAAGCCAGTCTTACGACTTAAATATCCTAGTGCGTGATGACCTTTCTATGCTGGCCGTTCAAGGCCCTAAAGCAATCAGTATTGTTCAGTCTCTATTATCAGAAGAAAGCCGCAAAGCCGTTGAAGGCTTAGGTGTTTTTTATGCTGCTGAAGTCGAAGGTAAATTTATTGCGCGCACGGGTTACACCGGTGAAGAGGGCTACGAAATAATGGTGCCTAATGAGCAGGTTAGTGATTTCTGGGATGAGTTACTAGCTGCAGGTGTTGCACCGATTGGTTTGGGCGCACGTGACACCTTGCGTTTAGAGGCAGGTATGAACCTTTATGGCTCGGATATGGATGAGACTATCTCTCCTCTCATCGCAGGCATGGGTTGGACAATCGTTTGGGAGCCTTCAGATCGTAAATTTATCGGTCGTGAAGCACTAGAAGCTGAGAAAGCAGCCGGCGTCACTCAAAAATTAGTGGGTTTAGTACTGACGGGTAAAGGTGTTTTACGTGGGCATCAAAAGGTATATTGTGCGGCAGGTGAAGGTGAAATCACGAGTGGTACATTCTCGCCAACACTGGGTAAGTCAGTTGCTTTGGCGCGTGTACCTGTCGGCATCGACGGTGCGTGTGAAGTAGAAATTCGCGGCAAGCTACTTGCCGCAACAGTGGTTAAGCCAGTGTTTGTTCGTAACGGGCAATCGCAACTCGATTCTTAAAATTATTAATTAACTTTACGGTGGTAATTTATTTATCAGCGTAATGCTATGGAGCAAAAAAATATGAGTGATTTTCCTACAGATTTAAAATATACGAGTTCACATGAGTGGGTTCAAAAGAATGACGATGGCACGATCACGATGGGTATTTCTGATCATGCACAGGACGCGCTAGGTGACTTGGTATTTGTTGAGTTGCCAGAAGTGGGCGAGTCATTTGGTAAAGAAGAGCAGTTTGCGGTTGTTGAGTCAGTTAAAGCAGCATCAGATGTTTACTCACCAATTTCAGGTGAAGTCGTTGAAGTAAACGAATCTTTAGAAGATGCACCAGAGCAAGTTAATACACATCCTTTTGCTGAAGGTTGGTTGGTACGTATTAAACCTTCTGATGAGAGTGAGATAGATACTCTTATGGATGCTGAAGCTTACAAAGAGTCTTGCGACGAGTAATTTGTTTTAAAATTTAAAGGTCTGATGTATGAAAGGTTCTGTTCCTTATTCGCTACAAACGCTTGAACAACACGATGATTTTGTAAGACGGCACAACGGTCCAAGAGTGCAAGATGTTGAACATATGTTGTCTACTATTGGTGCAGATAGCTTGGATGACTTAGTTAACCAAACTGTCCCTAAAAAAATCTTGTCGGATCAAGGCTTAGCACTGGGTGGTGCATGTAGTGAGCAAGAAGCACTTTCAGCATTAAAGGCCATGGCTGACCAAAATATCGTAGCGACGTCATACATTGGTATGGGTTACTACGATACGGTTGTTCCGCCCGTTATTTTGCGAAACGTATTAGAAAACCCTGGTTGGTATACGGCGTACACGCCTTACCAGCCAGAGATTTCTCAAGGTCGTTTAGAAGCATTACTTAACTACCAGCAAGTAGTGACTGATCTAACAGGGGTGGACATTGCTAATGCCTCTCTACTGGATGAAGCAACGGCAGCTGCTGAAGCAATGTCTTTGTGTAAGCGCTCAAATCGTCTTAAAACGGACAAGTTTTTTGTTGATAAAAATATCCATCCACAAACACTAGATGTACTTAAGACGCGTGCTTACCATTTTGGTTATGAGTTGATCATTGGCGATGCTGCGACTGAGTTAGTAGAACATGAAGTGTTTGGTGTGTTGGTTCAGTACCCCGATACGACGGGTGCCATTACAGACCTTCAGCCATTAATTGATCAAGCACATAAGCAAAAAGCACTGATTTGTGTGGCGGCTGACTTGATGAGCTTATTGCTACTTAAGTCTCCAGGTGAAATGGGGGCGGATGTTGTTTTAGGCTCTGCTCAGCGTTTCGGAGTACCAATGGGCTTCGGTGGTCCTCATGCCGCATTCTTCGCAGTACGTGATAAGTTCAAGCGCACCATGCCAGGTCGATTGATTGGTGTGTCGGTTGATACTAAAGGTAACGCTGCTTTACGTATGGCATTGCAGACGCGTGAGCAACATATCCGTCGTGACAAGGCGACATCAAATATTTGTACTGCGCAGGCATTGCTAGCGAATATGGCTAGTTTTTACGCGGTATACCACGGCCCAGTGCGTCTAAAGCAGATTGCTCAGCGAATTAATCGTATGGCAAGTATTGCAGCACTTGGTTTGACGCAAAAAGGCATTGAATTAGCTAACGACACTTGGTTCGACACATTGACACTTAACCTTGGTGATAAGCGCGACAGTGTTTACGCGGCGGCACAAGCTAAAAATATCAACTTACGTTTGATGGGTGATGATCAAGTCGGTATCAGTTTTGATGAGCGTAAAACTCGCCAAGATCTAGAAATGTTATTTGATGTAATTTTGGGTGAGGGGCATGGCCTTTCAGTTGATACGCTAGATGCAGCATGCACAGCAGATAATGCTGATTGTATTAACGCTGAGTACGTGCGTGAAAGTGAATATCTAACGCATGCTGTGTTTAACACGTATCATTCAGAAACAGAGATGCTTCGTTATCTGAAACGTTTGGAGAATAAAGACTTCTCATTGACTCACGGAATGATTCCTTTGGGGTCTTGTACCATGAAGTTGAACGCTACGAGTGAAATGCTGCCAGTGACATGGCCTGAGTTTGCAGATATTCACCCGTTTGCTCCGAAAGAACAAACCATTGGTTATCGTGCAATGATTGCGGACTTGGAAACAAGTCTAGAAGAAATCACCGGTTACGATGCAATCTCTATGCAGCCAAACTCTGGCGCGCAAGGTGAGTACGCTGGTTTGGTCGCAATTAGTCGTTATCACGAAAGTCGCGGAGAAGGGCATCGTAATATTTGTCTGATTCCAAGTTCTGCTCACGGTACTAATCCTGCTTCGGCTGCGATGCTGAGTCAGAAAGTTGTCATTGTTGAATGTGATGAAAACGGTAACGTGGATATAGCAGACTTCAAAGCGAAGGCTGAGTTACATGCTGATAACCTAGCAAGCGTTATGATCACTTACCCTTCAACGCATGGTGTGTTTGAAGAAGCGGTGGTTGAGCTATGTGAAATTACACACCAGTTCGGTGGTCAGGTTTACATGGATGGTGCGAACTTAAATGCCCAGGTCGGTCTTTCTAAGCCGGGTAAATTTGGTTCTGACGTTTCTCATCTAAACCTACACAAAACATTCTGCATTCCTCACGGTGGCGGTGGTCCAGGTATGGGGCCGATCGGTGTTAAGTCACACCTTGCACCGTTCTTGTCTAGTCACGTAGTTAGTGCGGTTGATGATAAGGTTGAAGGTAATAGTGCAGTATCTGCAGCGCCTTATGGTAGTGCGGCTATTTTGCCAATCACTTGGATTTACATTAAACAGATGGGCGCTGAAGGTCTCAAGCGTGCAACTGAATTAGCGATTTTGAATGCTAATTACATCATGGAGCGTTTGGCGCCTCATTACCCTGTTTTGTTTAAGGGTGCTCAGAATCGAGTAGCACATGAGTGTATTATTGATATACGCCAAATTAAAGTAGCGTCAGGTATTACAGAAGAAGATATAGCAAAGCGTTTGATGGATTACGGTTTCCATGCGCCAACAATGTCATTTCCTGTAGCGGGAACGCTGATGATTGAGCCAACTGAGTCAGAGTCTCTAGGTGAGTTGGATCGTTTTTGTGATGCAATGATCGCTATTAAGCAAGAGATTGATAAGGTTCAAGCAGGTGGGTGGCCAGCGGATAACAACCCGCTTGTAAATGCACCTCATACATTAAGAGACTTAACCGAAGCTTGGGATCACCCTTACACTCAAGTTGACGCAGTGTTTCCAAAAGGTGTATTGCAAACGAGTAAATACTGGCCTACTGTTAGCCGTGTAGATAACGTCTATGGTGACCGTAATTTAGTGTGTGATTGCCCTAGTATAGATGCTTATCGTTAATCATCTAACTTGAAAAGAGTAGAACTTGCATGGCTAAAAGTACAAATATTGGGTTAAAACGTTTAATCAATGCATTTGGCTTTTCTATGCAAGGGCTGAAAGCCGCTTACAAAGGTGAAGAGGCTTTTCGTCAAGAAGTTGCTGTATTAGTGCTCGCTGTACCTCTCGCCTTTTGGCTAGGTGACACAGCTATTGAAGTTGCACTATTGATAGGTAGTATCATTTTAGTATTAGTTGTTGAATTACTAAACTCCGCTATTGAGGCCGTGGTTGACCGCTTTGGTGGAGAGTTACATGTACTGTCTGGTCAAGCAAAAGATATGGGATCATCTGCTGTATTATTGATTTCGATCAATGCGTTAATTATATGGTGTGCTGTAATATTGTTCTGAGGAGGCGATGGTTTATTTAAGAATTAGATTCTAATCATCACTTCTTAAAGAAAATTATCATTAATTATGTTTTTAGGGGCAGTAAGCAATGACTAATTCTGTTCTTGTATTGTATGATTGCCACCCTTAGAATGCTCGCCCGCTAGAGACCTACTTGTTTCTAGCTTTAGTTACGGATTAATTTAAATTGAGGTAATAGCATGGTTCATAGTAGTGCCAGCTCAACAGAGCTATATAACTATGACATTGTAAAGAAATTCGCAATAGCATCGCTTGTATGGGGTGTATTGGGAATGTTTACTGGGGTCTGGATTGCCTCAGAATTGGCTTGGCCTTTTCTGAATTTTGATATTGCGCAGATCAGTTTTGGTCGTTTGCGCCCAGTTCATACCAGCGGTGTTATTTTTGGCTTTGGTGGTAATGCGTTATTTGCAACGTCTTTCTACATTGTCCAACGTACCTGTCAGGCGCGTCTAGCCGGTACCTACACTACACATAACTTCTTATTTATCGGTTGGAACCTTGCGCTAGTGATAGCGGCTGTAGGCTATACGATGGGTATAACTCAGGCGCGTGAGTACGCAGAGCCTGAATGGTATGTGGATATCATGATTACCGCCGTATGGGTTGTCTACTTCTGGGTATTCGTGACAACGATTACTCGTCGTAATCAGCCGCATATCTATGTTGCGAACTGGTTCTTCATGGCGTTCATACTTGCTACCGCCATTCTCCACATATTCAATAACTTGGCTATGCCGGTTAGCTTCACTGGCGCTAAATCTTACAGTCTGTTTTCAGGCGCGCAAGATGCAATGACGCAATGGTGGTATGGGCATAACGCCGTTGGGTTCTTCCTAACCGCGGCATTCTTAGGAATGATGTACTACTTCGTACCTAAGCAAGCGGGCCGTCCTGTTTATTCATATCGTTTGTCGATCGTTCACTTTTGGGCGCTAGGATTTATGTATATGTGGGTTGGAACGCATCATCTTCATTGGACTGCGATTCCTGATTGGACTTCATCGCTAGCAGCTGTGTTCTCGATACTACTGTTGATGCCATCTTGGGGTGGAATGATCAACGGAATTATGACGTTGTCAGGTGCATGGGACAAACTACGTACTGACCCAATCATGATGTTCATGATTACTTCATTATCATTCTACGGGATGTCTACTTTCGAAGGGCCGATGATGGCACTGAAAGAAGTTAACGCACTTTCGCATTACACGGATTGGACAGTAGGTCATGTTCACTCTGGTGCGCTGGGTTGGGTGGCGATGATCACTATTGGTTCTTTCTACCATATGATCCCAAGACTGTGGAATACAACACTTTATAACATGCAGCTAGTGAAGGCTCACTTCTTCTTGGCGACGCTTGGTATTATCTTGTACATCACAGCAATGTGGGCATCAGGTATCGGTCAAGGAATCATGCTTCGTGAGTTTGACGAGTTCGGAAATTTAGCAAATACGTTTATCTCAACAGTAGTTATGTCACATGGCCCATTTGTTGTGCGCGCTGTTGGAGGCATGTTCTTCTTAACAGGAATGTTGTTGATGGTTTACAACATATTCATGACTATCTGCCAAGCGAAGCGTGAAGAGCGTGCTTCAATTGAACAGTCAGTTACTGCCTAAAAGATCAGAGAAAGCTGGAAATTATTCATGAAAATTAAGCACGAAATTTTTGAAACGAATATTGGTGTGCTGATCGTCTTTACTATGTTGGCAATCAGTATCGGTGGTCTAGTAGAGATCGCACCGTTGTTTTATATCAACGATACGGTCGAGGATGTACGTAATGCGGATGGTACGCAATCTGTACGTCCTTATTCGGGACTAGAGCAGCACGGTCGTGACATCTACACTCGTGAAGGTTGCTACAACTGTCACTCACAGATGATTCGCCCATTCCGTGATGAGGCGTTGCGCTACGGTCATTATTCGTTAGCAGCAGAGTCTCAGTATGATCACCCGTTCCAATGGGGGTCTAAGCGTACTGGACCGGATTTGGCTCGAGTAGGTGAGAAGTATTCTGACGCTTGGCATGTGAAGCATTTGATTGCTCCACGGTCGGTTGTACCTGAGTCAGTTATGCCTAACTACCCATGGTTGCAGAAGAACGATTTAGATTACTCACAGACGCAAGCGAAAATGCGAGCACTGAAAAAAGTGGGTGTGCCCTATTCGTCAACGCAAGAAGAGTATGAGGCGAATGTGAAGCAGTTTGGACAAGCTGTTGCAGACAAGTTAGATATCACTCGCGCAGATGAAAACTTAATTGCTGAAGCTGAAAATAATAACCGTGACGGCCTTCCAGATCGTATTACAGAGATGGATGCTTTAGTTGCCTATTTGCAAGTGCTTGGAACGATGATTGACTTCAAAGCACATGATGAGCATGAGTTCATCAAAACACGCTAATTAGCAGTATCACGTTTTAAGGAGTATTGAGTATGACAGATATATGGTTATGGATGTCTGACCTAGCGAATAGCAAGATAACGGCATTGCTGATTTTCTTTACGTTATTCTCTGGCATGCTGCTTTATGTTTATGGCGATAAAAAGCGCAGTAAACGGTTAGAGTCTTACAAAGATATTCCGCTAGATGATGATATTCACGAGAATATGACTAAAGGTGATAGAAAAAATGGGTGAAAGAGATCCGCTTACTGGTGCTGAAACAACAGGCCATACTTGGGATGACAACATTCAAGAGTTTAATAATCCACTACCTCGTTGGTGGTTATGGAGCTTCTATGCGACAGTTATCTTTGCGATTGTTTATTGGACGATGTACCCATCCTGGCCTGTAGCATCTAGCTACCTGAAGGGATTGACGACCATTACTTACCAAACTGATGCTGGTGAAGAGGTGACTTCTCACTGGAATACGCGTGCTTTATTACAGCGTGACATGCAGACCGGTAAAAGTGCAGTAGCACAAAAGACTTATCTTAAGGTTATTGAAGACTCTAGCTACGATGATATCGCAGTAGATGCTGATAAAATGGCGTTTGTTGAGTCTTATGGTAACGGTGTCTTTGGTGATTACTGTGCGGCATGTCATCAGTCTGGTGCTGGTGGAGTTGTCGGTGAATATCCTAACCTTATCGATGATGATTGGTTGTGGGGTGGGAGTTCAACAGAAATCGAAACTACCCTCAAAGCGGGTCGTGTAGGTTTCATGCCAGCCTTTGAAGAAACATTCAATGAAGAGCAATTAACTCAGGTTGCTAGTTATGTGTTGAGTATGTCTGGTGAAGAAAACGACGCAACCCTAGCTAAAGCCGGTGAAGAAATATTTCAGGGTCAAGTCGGTGGTTGTCATCTTTGTCACACAAGTGCAGGTACTGGTTTGAAGTCTCAAGGTGCTGCAAACTTGACGGATAAGATCTGGACGATTGCTGATGTTCGTGGTGCGACAACACCCGAAGAGAAATTAAGTCGTGTGAAGAGTGTTATCCATAACGGTGTTAACCGTGTCATGCCAAGCTGGAGCTCTCGTTTAAGTGATACTGAAATCAAAGTACTGACAGCTTACTTGCTAAACAAGCGTGCTACTGGCGACCAGTAATAACAACTTATGATAGGTGTCGCTAACATTCCCCGTTAGTGGCACCAAAATATCGGTGACTAAGATGAACGAAGTTCCTCTAAAGTTTGTTGAATACCAGAAGATCATCGAGCCTCGCTCTGTAAAAGGGCAATTTCGCAATATTAAGACCATTATTTTGATATTGGCTTTTGTCACTTACTTTCTTCTTCCTTGGCTTCCATGGTCTCGTGACATTGGTCCTAACCAAGCGGTTATATTTGACCTCTCAAGTCATAAATACTACCTATTTAATTTAGTCCTTCACCCTCAAGATATTCTTTCCTTGGCTATTTTGATGGTGTTTGCGGCAGCTTTTCTATTTTTCATTACAACCATAGCTGGCCGAGTATTCTGCGGTTTTTTCTGTTTTCAAACAATTTGGACGGATGCATTTCGCCTAATAGAAAGACTTATTCAAGGTGATAGAGTCACTCGTCTGCGACTGAAAAAGCAAAAATGGAACTTTGAAAAGGTTCGAAAGGTTGGTTTAACCACAGCACTTTGGTTAGCTTTAGCATTTTGGAGTGGACTAACCTTTACATTGTATTGGTCAGAAGCCGGCCAGCTATTAGTCGACTTCTTTACCGGCCAAGCACCACTAGCTGCATACATGTGTACCGCTATTTTAACAACAACGACATTTCTTGCAGCAGGTATGGCGAAAGATGTTATCTGTATGCATATTTGCCCATACTCTCGTTTTCAAAGCGCTATGTTTGATGAAAACACAGCGATAGTAAGTTATGACAAAGTACGTGGTGAAGGTGAGAATGGTCGGGCTAAACCACTAAAGACATTAAAAACACAAGAAGATCGTACAAAGGCTGGTGTAGGTGACTGCATTGATTGCAACTACTGTGTACAAGTATGCCCAATGGGTATTGATATTCGAGATGGTTTGCAGGTTGCTTGTATCCATTGCGGCTTATGTATTGATGCTTGTGATAATATTATGGATAAGCAGGGCTGGGCACATGGTCTTGTTAGTTTTAGCTCTGAAAATGCCTTAGCCAAAAAGAAGACATCTCGTTTTGGGATACGAACCATTGGATATGGTCTGGCATCGTTGATTGCGGGGGCTTTCTTAGTCTTTAGTGTTGTTAACTCTGCCAAGCTGACTGTTGATATTGCCCATGTTAGAAGTCCTTTGTATGTTGTTCTGTCTGATGGCTCGATACAAAACAGTTATAAATTTAAGTTTTACAACATGACCTCGAAGCCAGCTACTTTTGACCTCAGTGTCGAAGGACTCCCTAACGCTAAAGTTGATATTGGTAAGCTCAAACATATCGAGCTAAAAGCGAGTAGAGGGTTACGAGTGTCTGTTCGTGTAAGACAAGCAAGTGCTGATGTGAAGCGTAATGCTAATCAGCCTATTCGATTTAAGTTAACACCCATTAAGGGTGAGTTTGAGGAGGCGATTATTCATCCTTCTCAATTTATAACACCCTAGAGGCGCCTGATGGCAAATATTCATATATTGATCACAATGGGTTGCGGTATTGTCGCTACCTTTTTGTTGTTCTTCCTATTTCATCTGGCTATAAAGTTGAGTGGGCGTTTTTCTGCTACGTTGACTATTTTGTTGGTTTGGTCGATTTACTTCCCGTTAGCATATTTCTATTGGCCAGGTATTGACGTATTCGCTATTCACTTTTCATTCTTTAGCATGACTGCTTATGGCTTGGGGATTGTTACCTACAGAAAAGAAGCGGTAACCGATGCTGATAAGGCGAATGCTGGTTGGTTTCATTGGGCACCTGCAACAATCGTTTGTTTCTTTTTGATTTTAACCATAGTGGATTCAAATATCATTGCATTTGCAATGAAGTATGCACCGGGTATTGTTGCTCATGATTTCCGCAAAAAGTCAGGCCAGTTTAATGAATACCTTGACCGTGTAGAGATTCAAAAACAACGCGGCTGGCAGGTTTCAGGCGGTTGGGATAAAGCACCTGAGTTGAATGTGAAAGAACCTATTGAGATGACGGTGCTGGATAAGCAAAGTCAGCCAATCGATGGTGCAACAGTAACAGCGAAACTATTAAGTACAACTGAGCCAGATCAAGATTATCAAATTGAATTAGTTGGAACGAGTGCTGGGGTTTATAAGGCTAATGCGACGTTAAATCGTCCGGGGCGATGGACCGTAGTGGTCACTATTGCTAGGGGTGATGATGTTCATGAAATTAAAGGTAGCGTCGATGTTGGGCGAGAGTTTCGTGGCAATTAATGATCGACGCGTCTTTTGTTGCTAAGCCGGACGACTGCTTTCATTGTGGTCTGCCGCTCAATGGTGCGACTTACTCTATAGTTATAGATGATAAGTCAGAACCGATGTGTTGTTTGGGTTGCCAAGCGGTCGCTCAAACAATCATTGATAATGGTTTAGATGACTTCTATCGTTATCGTACAGAGCCATCCGTTAGGCCAGATTCCGTTGTGCCAGATGTGCTTGAGCAGTTTTTGGTGTTCGATAATGATGCCGTACAAAAGACATTTGTTAGACAAAGTGATGATGAGAGTGAAGCGTCTCTTATTGTTGAAGGTGTTGTTTGTGCTGCTTGTGTTTGGTTGCTTGAGCATCACTTACAAAAACTACCCGGCGTCATTTCCTTTCGAGTTAATCTAACAACTCACCGCGCCGTTGTTGTGTGGGATAAGCAGCAGTTAGTGCTTAGTCAAATATTACTTAAAGTACAACAGGTGGGCTATCAGGCACATCCATTCGATACTGGCCGTTTACAAAAATTACATGATGATGAGCGAAAGCGATCACTAAGACGTATTGCGATTGCAGGCATTGGTATGATGCAGGTAATGATGACGTCTTTGGCGCTATATGTCGGTGCTGATAGCATGAGTGAGTCTGCACAGCAGATGTTGAGATGGGCAGGGTTTATCATCACTACGCCTGTCGTTATCTTTGCTTCAAGTATTTTCTTTAAAGCCGCTTGGCGGGATTTAAGGCGTAAACACTTAGGTATGGACGTCCCTGTCAGTATTGCGATCTTAGCAGCGTTTGTGGCAAGTATCTGGGCTACTTTTTCTGGTACTGGTGAAGTTTATTTTGACTCTGTCACGATGTTTACCTTTTTCCTGTTACTGGGTCGATACTTAGAAATGTCTGCCCGCCATCAAGCTGGAAAAGTAGCGGATGAATTAGTTCGTTTATTACCGGCAACCGCAACGAAAGTTGAGTCGGATGGTAGCTCCAAACTTATCAGTGTTTCTGAGCTTGAGTTGGGGGATGTTGTCTCTATAAAGCCTGGGGAGGTTGTACCTGCTGATGGTGTTGTGCTCGAAGGTAGAAGTAGTGTGAATGAATCTATGCTGACAGGAGAGAGCGTTCCTGTCTTGAAGTACGAAGGTACTTCACTCAGTGGTGGCACAGTTAATGTAGAAAGCCCCCTGATGATGAGCGTTGAAGCGCTTGGTGAAGAAACAATGCTGTCTTCAATCGTGCGTTTATTAAATCGCGCACAAATGGATAAGCCAAAGTTTGCAACCTTGGCAGACTCCGTTGCTTCATGGTTTGTTTTTGCCGTTTTAATCGTGTCAGTGGTGGTCTTTTCTGTTTGGTACGTTTTAGTGCCAGAGCAAGCTTTCTGGGTCACTATTTCAGTACTTGTTGTTACCTGTCCTTGTGCATTGTCACTGGCAACGCCTGTTGCGTTGACGACAGCAACAAGCCGCTTGACTAAAATGGGCTTACTGACTACTCAAGGCCAAGCTTTAGAGACGCTATCAAAAGTCACTCACGTTGTATTCGATAAAACGGGGACGCTGACAACAGGTAAGCTGATGCTCGTCGATGAGTACAGCTATGATGCTAATGATAGTCAGTTTATAAATGCTCAACAGCGCTTGATGTTGGCAGCAGGGCTTGAAAGTGCATCAGAACATCCGATTGGAAAAGCGATTTATTCAGCAAGCGCAGACAGATATACCTGTACTCATTTAATTAACGTTCCTGGGAAGGGTGTTGAAGGTGTTTATGGTCAGGAAAGTTATCGTATCGGAACCTTAGACTTTATTAGTGAGTGGATAGCCTATGATAAGGAGTTTGAATCGGGTCCGTTAGCGATCAATCAAGAGTCATTAAGAACGATTGTTTACTTAGCATCGCAAGATGAGTTATTGGCTATCTATTATTTAGAAGATCAAATTCGAGATGATGCACAACAAACGATTCAAGCATTAGGGAAGGAAGGTTATCAAACGGTATTGCTGAGTGGCGATAAGCCCGAGGTTGCTGAAAAAGTAGGGCGTAAGTTAGGTATTGGTACAGTAATAGCTGGTCAGTTACCTGATCAAAAATTGGCTTATTTAAAGAAGCTACAAGCTCAAGGCAATGTGGTAACGATGGTGGGTGATGGTGTAAATGACGCGCCAGTATTAGCAGGGGCTGATGTTTCCATAGCGATGGGCGAGGGAAGTCAGTTGGCACAAGTGAGTGCAGACATGGTGTTAATGTCTAATCGATTGGAGTTACTACCAGAGGCATTGCGCGTATCAGGAAGTACCAAACGTATTATTCTGCAAAACTTAGCGTGGGCTTTAAGTTATAACGCATTAGCATTACCAATGGCTGTATTGGGGTATTTAGCCCCTTGGGCTGCAGCCATTGGTATGTCATTTAGTTCTGTTTTTGTTGTGTTAAATGCATTAAGGCTACGATCTAAATAAGCTTTCTGCATTTAACTTTAGCTATGATCTAGCTGGCTTGAGCTTTTACGACTTCGGCAATTCCAGCGGCAAGCATTGATGTTTCTTGCTCGTCCTGACCTTCAACCATGACTCTTATGAGCGGTTGTGTACCTGATGCACGAAGAAGAACACGTCCCCGTTTACCAAGTTGCGACTCAGCACTACTGACAGCGTCTTTGATTGGTGAATTATTAGCTAGGTCAACGGAGCCACTCAAATCAACATTGATCAGTGTTTGAGGATACTTCGTCATCACTTGTTTAAGCTCATGTAGCGATTTACCGGATTCAATCACAGCTTGCAGAACTTGAAGAGCGGCAATTGTTCCATCACCTGTTTCAATTCGATCACGAATGATAATGTGACCAGAGGACTCTCCACCTAGAAGACCATCGTGTTGCAACATTTGTTCCATTACGTAACGGTCTCCTACGTTGGCACGGTGGAAATTCAATCCCATACCTTCAATCGCTTGCTCAAGACCTAAGTTACTCATTAGTGTCCCAACAATGTGCTGACCTGAGTTACCATTTTTCAATCTGTGCTGAGCAATAATCGCTAATATCTCATCGCCATCAATGATTGCACCAGTATGGTCTATCATCATTAATCGGTCGCCATCACCATCTAGTGCTATGCCTAAATCCGCTTGGTGTAATGTGACTTGCTTTGACAGCATGTCTAGCGATGTTGCACCACATTTGTCATTAATGTTAAAGCCATTTGGCGAGTCAGCAACAGTAATCAAATCTGCACCAAGCTCTTCTAGAACATGAGGTGTTACGTGATAGGTCGCACCATTAGCGCAATCTACAACAATCTTCAGCCCTTCTAGCTTGATATGAGAGGGGAGTGCGCGCTTGCAAAACTCAATATATCGACCTGCTGCATCATCTATACGAACAACTTTACCAAGCTTATCAGATGGGACAGTGACGATGTCTTGATCAAGGTATTCTTCGATCGCTATTTCTGTTTCATCATCTAGCTTTGTTCCGTCAGCGGAGAAGAACTTAACCCCATTGTCTTGGTACGGGTTGTGGGAAGCACTGACAACGATACCTGCTGAGGCTCTAAACGTTTTTGTTAGGTATGCAATTGCAGGGGTAGGCATGGGTCCTAGTAGGCGGATGTTCACGCCTGCAGCCACCAATCCAGCTTCTAGTGCTGATTCCAGCATATACCCAGAAATACGGGTGTCTTTACCGATGAGTACCAAAGGGTTTTTTTGTGTCGCTAGTACTTTACCTGCGGCCCAACCTAACTTTAAAACAAAGTCAGGAGTCATTGGGTATTTGCCGATTTCGCCACGAATTCCATCCGTTCCGAAGTATTTTCTTCCCATTATAATACCTTTTTATTAGTGGTTAGATTTGTAATAGATACAATGTGTAGATCAAGTATCTGGGTTGATTCATATCGTGCACGGTATCAATTTGTATAAGCTGAAGTCAAAAATACCCGACGCATAAACAAAAAAGCAGCAAGAATTTCTCCTTGCTGCTTTTTTGAACTGATAATGTCAGATTAGTTTAGTGTGAGCTTGCTGGGTCCGCACTAACCGTTCCATCTTTCTTATCTGTTTTATCATCATCTGAAACAGCTTTGCCACCATCAATATCACCTTGCTCTGGATGATCATCATCATTCCAGTCTTCAGGAGGAGTAGGCTCTTTGCCTAACATGATTTCAGCAATTTGATCAGCATCAATAGTTTCATACTTAATAAGTGCTTTAGCCATCAAGTGTAAGATATCAATGTTCTCGCGCAGAATGTTCTCGGCACGATCATAGTTTCTATCGATCAAATCACGTACTTCCATATCGATATTCTTAGATGTTTCGCCTGACATTTGCTTGCTAGATGATGAGCCTTGGCCAAGGAATGTTTCGCCTTGTTCGTCAGCATAAGCAATAGCACCCATCTTTTCAGATAGTCCCCACTTAGTCACCATGTTGCGAGCAATATCAGTAGCACGTTCAATATCGTTTGAAGCACCCGTAGTTACACTGTCTTTACCAAAGATCATCTCTTCAGCAATACGTCCGCCATAAAGTGTAGATAGTTGGCTTTCTAAAGACTGCTTACTGTAACTAAAGCGCTCTTCTTCAGGCAAGAACATAGTCACACCTAAGGCACGTCCGCGAGGAATAATTGTAACTTTGTAAACAGGGTCATGGTCTGGCACTTTAAGTCCAATAATCGCATGTCCTGCTTCGTGGTAAGCTGTGTTACTCTTTTCTTTGTCATTCATCACCATGGATCTGCGCTCAGCACCCATCATGATTTTATCTTTAGCTTTTTCGAACTCGACCATGCCAACTGTACGCTTATCACCACGAGCAGCAAATAAAGCCGCTTCGTTGACTAGGTTAGCTAAGTCAGCACCAGAAAATCCAGGTGTACCACGTGCTAATAATGATGGCTTTACGTCGTTTCCTAAAGGAACCTTACGCATGTGCACCTTCAGAATTTGCTCACGGCCACGAACATCTGGCAATGGAACAACAACTTGACGGTCAAAACGACCAGGGCGAAGTAGAGCAGGGTCAAGCACGTCTGGACGGTTAGTCGCAGCAATGATGATTACGCCTTCTGTACCTTCAAAGCCATCCATTTCAACCAATAACTGGTTAAGTGTTTGTTCGCGTTCATCGTTACCGCCGCCCATGCCAGCGCCACGTTTACGACCAACCGCATCGATCTCATCGATAAAGATAATGCAAGGCGCATGCTTTTTAGCTTGCTCAAACATGTCACGTACACGAGAAGCACCAACACCCACAAACATCTCAACAAAGTCAGAACCAGAGATGCTAAAGAATGGAACCTTTGCTTCACCAGCAATCGCCTTAGCGAGAAGTGTTTTACCTGTACCCGGTGAGCCAGCTAAAAGAACACCGCGTGGAATTTTACCACCAAGCTTCTGGAACTTACTCGGGTCACGTAGGAACTCAACTAATTCAAAGACTTCATCTTTCGCTTCCTGACAACCCGCAACGTCATTGAAAGTTACTTTTACTTGGTCTTCAGTCATCATGCGAGCCTTGCTCTTACCAAATGACATTGGGCCGCCTTTGCCGCCGCCGCCTTGCATTTGACGCATGATGTAAATCCACAAACCAACAATAATCAGGAATGGGATAGTATTAATAAGAATGTCGACAAGGATATTGCGACCTTCTGGTGGGTCAACTTTAACTTCTACGTTATTGCTGAGTAATTCATCATACATCTTAGGGTCATTCGTTGGCGCATAGGTGTTGTAAGCCTGTGAACCGCTCGTGTAACCGATGATTGTTTGACCACTAACTTCAACTCTAGATATTTCCTTAGCCTTAATGCGATCAAGGAATGCAGAGTATGGAATATTGTTAGCTGATGTTGTAGGTTCTTGAAATTTACTGAAAACTCCAATTAACACGAGTGCTATTACAACCCACATCAAAATATTTTTGTTTAACTCGCTCAAGAAAAAGTCCTCTATTAAGCTGTATATCGAGTATTAAATTAACCGTCATTCTATCACGGTTTGTTTTAAATACTTTCGGCGCTATTAATTAGTAGAAAAAAACTGCTGTGCTACAACGTATACTTCTCGACTACGCGCTCTGGATGCCTTTGGTTTACGTATTTTTACCTGACGGAAGCTTTTCTTCACTTCTTTAAGGTATTCATCAGATCCAGCACCTTGGAAAAGCTTCACAACCATCGAGCCGTTGGGGGCCAGTATTCGTTGGGCCATATCTAACGTAAGTTCACATAAGTAAATTGACGTAGGCTGATCAATTGCATCATTACCACTTAAGTTGGGGGCCATATCAGAAATAACAATGTCTGCCTTATCTTTTCCAATTAATTCTAAAAGTTCTTCAAGAATACGCTCATCAGTGAAGTCACCCTGTATAAACTCGACAAATGGTATCGGGTCAATTGGTAAAATGTCGCTTCCAATCACTCGCCCTTTTTTGCCTACTAACTCGACAGCATATTGGCACCACCCACCGGGTGCTGCACCAAGGTCAACAACAGTCATCCCTTGTTTGATAATGCGGTCTTTCTCTTGAACTTCTTTTAATTTATAGATTGCACGTGATCTATAGCCCTCTTTTTGCGAGAGTTTCACGTATTCATCATTAAAATGTTCTTTTAGCCACTCAGTACTGCTTTTGCTTCGAGCCATAACGTCATACAATCCCTAGATGGATATGAATACTAAACAAATTAAGCACCTCAAGTCTCTTGGTCACAAATTGAACCCTATTGTTACAGTAGGTCAACATGGAATGAAAGAGAGTATTAATAACGAGTTGGAAATCGCATTGGATTACCACCAGCTAGTAAAACTTAAAGTGAGTGTTGGTGATAGAGATGCGCGTGACGCATTAGTTCAACAAATCGTAGAAACGCATAAGGTACTTTTAGTACAGCGTGTTGGAAATATTGCTCTACTCTATCGTAAAAACAAGAATAAGCCTTCGGTTTTTGAAGTCTCAGTCTAACTTGCTATGTTCACGGTCGCAGAAGGGTGCTTTTTTAGTATGTTTACAGCCGCAAAGGCCATACTTCTTGCTCTCTTCTGCGATAAATTTTAATGGTACAAAGTCGGTTACTGTATGTGAGCCATCACAGAACGGTTGTTTCTCAGAATGGCCACAAGTACACCAAAAGTAAGTTTTACCTTCCTCTAGTTCAACAACGTAAGGGCCTTTCTTAGCAATAACGGGGTTGTTCTTATGGGACATATCACTTTCACCGCTTGTTTATTCTAAATGATTATAAGTACGGGCACAGAGTGCCCGTACTTATAAAGTCATACTTTGATTTTAACTGATTCCTAGAACGGGATATCATCATCAAAATCATCAAAGTTTTGAGGTGCTGCTGGTGCTTGGTTTGACTGAGCAGGAGCCTGATTTCTTTGTTGAGGTGGACGTTGCTGCGGTTGACTGCGTTGCTGTGGAGTTGATGACTGATCCATCTCGCTGCTACCACCAGTACGACTACCTAGCATCTGCATTTCAGAGCCAACTATTTCAGTCGTGTATTTATCTTGTCCGCTCTGATCCTGCCACTTACGTGTACGAAGAGACCCTTCGATATAAACCTGAGAACCCTTCTTAAGGTATTCGCCAGCAATCTCAGCTAAACGATTAAAGAACACAACACGGTGCCACTCTGTTCTATCAACACGCTCGCCAGATGTTTTGTCTTTCCAACTATCTGCAGTCGCTAGACTAAAGTTAGTTACAGCACCACCGCTTGGCATGTACTTTACTTCTGGGTCATTACCCAAATTTCCTACCAGAATGACTTTATTAATGCCCTTGGCCATGGTTGATTCCTTGTATTAGCTTATCATTATTTTCTTTCAGCTTGGCATTATACCGCCTTAGCTGATTTTTTCGATAGGTATTTGAAGTGCTTACGCTTACTGGTTTTGCATTGTCTCAAGTATCTGTTCTAGTTGTGTTTTAGCGGCTGTACTTGGTTGTTCTGTTGTATCTTTTGCGGCATTAGGGACGACAGCTTGCTCTTTTGGTGTTTCGTCAACGACAACTTTGGTTGGTATAACTGCCTTAGCCTCTTCATTAATTGACTGCTGAATAGCGGCAGCTTTGACTTTTTCTTCTTTGAGTTTAAGCGCTAATGCTTCTAGCTTTTCAGTCTCAGCTTTAACCGCCAAGTCTTCTTCATGCTTAACTGCCTCAGCCGCTGCTTCGTTAATAGCTTCAACATCTTCCTGCTTTACCGCTGGTGCTGTAAGAGAAATTGCTGGTTTAGCTGCAACATCGTTTCCAGAGCTAAACACATTTTGTGTCCAAGTTTTTAGCTGTTGATCAAAAGAGGTATCTGCTGGCTTGGTAAAAAGTGACCATATGATGAGTAATACGAGAACTACTAGTAATGTGTTGGCAAGCACAATGAAATAGAACATAAAGGATCGTTTTACTTCAATCGGTTCAATTGTGTTTATATCTTCGACTTCGCTGTGGTCGCTGTATAGAAGGGGGTCTCTACGCACGTTATATTCCTATCTCGGTTAGGCAAACTAGTCGGAAGGTGTTGTTAAGCGGTTTGATGAGCGTGTGTTAATTTATTTTGGTAATTACATTGCCATCGAACTGTAGTGTTAAGTTTTTTTGCTCAGATCGTTGACCGCGCTCCGTTACATAATAAAGGTAGTCCCAACGGGATTGATTAAAATCATCGGTTAAAAGTGGTGAGCCTAGCGCCTGTATGACATCCGATTTACTCATACCTACTTTTATTTGAGAAACAGTTGTTGAGTCTAAAGCATTACCTTGCTGAATGGTCGGCTTGTAATTACTGCAACCAGAGATGCTTACGATAAATAAGGAAATAAGTATTAAATGCTTCATGGCGTCCATTTAGTGGGGGTTAGATTTTGAAGTCCGATATATTTTTTAAGGGACTTTATTTTCATCATTTTAGCGTAGCTGACCTACGCAGCAAGGTTATTTTTCATCAATCGGGTGAAATTTAATGTTATTCGTCAAATAAAATTCGTTTCAACTTTTGCATTTAGCGTGACTCGGGGTATAATGCGCGGCTACTTACTGAATATTTTGTATTGAGAAATCGAATTTTATGCCAAACGTAAAGATTAGAGAGAACGAGCCGTTCGAAGTTGCACTGCGTCGTTTTAAGCGTACTTGTGAAAAAGCAGGTGTTGTTGCAGAAGTTAGAAGTCGTGAATTCTACGAGAAGCCAACATCTATCCGTAAGCGTGAGAAAGCTGCTGCGGTTAAGCGTAACATCAAAAACTTAAAGCGTGAGATCAATCGTCGTACACGCCTATTTTGATTGACCAGTTTCTCTGTCGCTACTATGCTTCACTGCATAGTGCGGCGGCAAACACATTTAAATGTGTATAATAGACGCCCTTTGTTGGCGTTTATTAGTATCTGGGGTTTAGAGATTCCTCAGCGGCCTACTTTCAATGTATCCTCTTACATTGTATTGCTTTAAACGACAATGTCATTTTCTATGATAACGTCCTTCAAATCATAAGCATATTTTTAAGGTTTCCAATCTATGTCTTCTACTGTACTTAAAAACGATCGCTACCTGCGTGCACTTCTTCAAGAACCTGTCGATACAACACCTGTATGGATTATGCGTCAAGCAGGGCGTTATTTACCTGAGTATCGTGCTTTGCGAAAGCAGGCTGGAAGCTTTATGGATCTATGCACAAATCCAGAGCTAGCATGTGAGGTTACTTTACAGCCGCTTGAGCGTTTTGACTTGGATGCGGCGATATTGTTCTCCGATATTCTGACAATTCCAGATGCAATGGGTCTAGGTTTGTACTTTGCAGAAGGTGAAGGCCCGTGTTTTGAGCGTCCTATTAGAAGTGCAGCAGATGTTGCCGCTATTGGTATCCCTGATCCTGAGCTAGAGCTTTCTTATGTGACGGATGCAGTCCGTACTATACGTAAAGCTTTAGACGGTCGCGTACCGCTAATCGGTTTTTCGGGTAGTCCTTGGACGCTTGCAACTTATATGGTTGAAGGCGGTACGAGTAAGGACTTCTCTAAAGTTAAGGGAATGCTATACAGTGACCCTAAAACACTTCATTTGCTGTTAGATAAGCTAGCAGATAGTGTTATTAGTTATTTGAATGCACAAATTGCTGCGGGCGCTCAGTCTGTGATGATCTTTGATACTTGGGGTGGTGTTTTGAGCCCTCATGTTTATAAAGAGTTCTCATTGCAGTATATGGCTAAGATAGTAGATGGCTTACAGCGTGAAGCGGAAGGGCGTAAAGTCCCAGTTACACTGTTTACTAAAAATGGTGGTCGTTGGGCAACGTCTATTGCAGCGACAGGTTGTGATGCTATTGGTGTTGATTGGACAAGTGACTTGAAAGAAGTCGGCGAAGCAGTCGGTGACAAGGTTGCTTTGCAGGGGAATATGGATCCATCGGTTTTATATGCTGACGAAGAAACTATGCGTACTGAAGTGAAGAGAGTATTAAGTGACTTTGGTGATAAGCCAACGGGTCATGTCTTCAATCTAGGTCATGGTATTCACCAGCATGTGAATCCAGACCACCTAAAGATTGTTGTAGACAGTGTTCATGAGTTTGGCCGCAAGGGCTAAGCTGTTATCAGTTTGATGACTCAAGCTGAAAGGCTAACCTAGACAATATCAGTCTAGGTTAGCTCATAGTTCCACTTATTCTAAGTTGAGCTCGTTAATCATTCTCATTAGTTCTTGGTCTTCTGTTAGCGGAGTAGTCGGTGTTACCGCTGTGTTTCCTGTTGTGGTTACAGGAACACCACCATTCGCTTTAGTAAGCCTTTCTGCACGTATTCTTTCCGCCTCAAATAACTTTGCCAGTTCTTCTGGTGGCTCTGGAGGTGGAGCTAGTTGTGCAGGTACAAAGGTACTGCCAATAGATTGTAGTCGGGCAACTTCTTGTTCACGTGCAGCAACTCGACGATTGTAGTTGTCGATTTGTTGTTGATACTCTGCACGTAAGCGATCATTTTGTCGCTGTTGAGCTAAGTCTACTACCGTAATCAAGAACTCTTCAGGGTGCAGTTCCTTATAGAGTGCTAAGTCTTCTTCCGTTGGGATTTGAGATGCAATGACTAATTCATTAATTGTATCTAACGTTAATTCCGAAGGAGGGAAGCCATTCCTAGCATCGATCGTGATGTTGAGCATACCTTTTGGTGGCGGTGCCCATGCAGCACTCTCTGTACCTTCAAGTGCTCCCTTCATGAAATCAATCCATAATGGCAGTGCGGCTCGTGTCGCAGTTTCGCCCCGACCAAGTGGGGCTAGATTATCAAATCCCATCCACACGGTCGTTACTTTTTTAGGTGTGAAGCCTGCGAACCATGAGTCACGTTGGTCATTGGTTGTCCCTGTTTTGCCCGCAAGGTCAGTACGCTGTAGGATTCGGCTCGCTTTTGCTGCAGTGCCTGATCTCGCAACATCACGTAACATACTTGTAATTTGGTAATGTACGTAAGGTTCAATAATGCGTTTTGCGACAGGGTTGCCATTAATGCTAGTCGGCATATTAGGTGCTTCTAGCTCTGTTAACGCAGGAATAGGGCACTGTGTACAAACAGTTGCAGGTTTATGTTCGAATAATATTCTATCGTCTTTATCTTTAATTTCACGAATGTAATAGTTATCAACTTTAAAGCCGCCATTTGCAAAGCTCGCATAAGCCGTCGCTAGGTCAAGTGGTGTCACAGATCCTGAACCTAATGACAGTGTGAGATCTTGCGGTATTGCTTTCTCATCAAAGCCAAATCGTTGCGCATAACTCGTTGCTTGAGCAAGGCCGATTTGTTGTAGTAGCTTGATTGACACAATGTTACGAGACTTTCTCAGCGCTTCACGAAGCAACGTTGGCCCGTGGTATTTTTTGTCATAGTTTTGTGGCGACCAAGTGCTTCCTGGGATAACGATTTCTTCATCTTCAACAACACTTCCAGGTGAGTACTTACCTGTTGCAAGTGCTGCGCTATAAATGAAAGGCTTAAAGCTGGAACCTGGTTGACGCTTTGCCTGAACAGCTCGATTAAACTTACTATAAGTAAAGTCGAAGCCACCGACCATTGCTTCTATGGCACCATCTTTAGGGTCTACAACGGTTAGGGCACCGGTTACTTTTGGTAGTTGAGTAAGCTCCCATTCTGAGTCGCTGTTTTGACTCACCCAAACCGCATCACCTTTAGATAGAACGCTACTGACCTTTTTAATCGTAGGGCCGCGTCGGTTATTACTTTGGTAAGTTCTTGCCCACTTAACAGCGTCTAAATCCAGTGTAAGGGGTGTTGTACTGCCTCGACGCACAAGTGTTGCAGACTCTTCGTTAGACTCTAAAACAACCGCAGGTATTAGGTCTTGGTAGTTGTTATAACTTTGTAGCTGTTTTTCTAGGCTTTCTGGCGTGTTAAATTTATTTAAGTCTAACTTTGCGATAGGGCCTCGGTATCCGTGGCGGCGGCTATAGCTAATTAGGTGTTTGCGCACTGTTTTTAGAGCGATATCTTGCTGGCGACTATCTAATGTCGTGTAAATTTTAAGACCTAGCGTATACATGTTCTCAACACCGTAGCGTTCTTCTGCTTCAGCGCGAGCCATTTCGGCGATGTAAGGTGCGTAGGTTTCAGACTCTACTTGGTAGACTTTTGCTGATACAGACTCATTTTTTGCAGTGGTGTATTGGTCTTGTGTGATGTAGTCAAGCTCGTACATACGCTTGAGAATATAGTCACGACGCTGCTTTGCACGAGTAGGTTGTCTTATTGGATTGTAGCGTGAAGGCGCTTTCGGTAACCCAGCAATCATTGCCATTTGAGCGAGAGAAAGTTCGGATAGCTTCTTGCCGTAATAAATTTCAGCAGCTGATCCCACTCCGTAGGCACGATTTCCTAAGAAGATTTTGTTCACATAAAGCTCAAGAATTTCCTCTTTAGAGAACTCTTTCTCGATCTTAAATGCTAAAAACATTTCTCGTAACTTACGATCAGCTGTTTTTTCAGACGTTAGGAATAGATTTCGCGCGAGCTGCATCGTAATCGTACTTGCACCCTCGGACACTGAGCCAGTCCTGAGCGCTTTCACAACTGCTCTGGCGATACCTCTGAAATCAACCCCAGCATGTTCCCAGTAACGAGCGTCTTCGATAGAGACGAACGCATTAATCATATCTTTTGGGACCTCGTCTATAGTGACAGGCCTTCTACGAAACTGGCCAAACTCAGCAATTAGCTGATTTTCTTTACTATAGACTTGAATAGGAAGCTGTAGCTGAGTGTTCCTTAGTTGTTCAGTTCTAGGTAGATTTGGTTCGTAAAAAAAGTACGCTGCAATGAAGAGCGTGACACTTAGTGTAAAGAGCAAAACTAAGGGCGAGAGGATGCTTTTAAAGAATATTTTTATGATGTTTGACATGTCTTAATCGTTTATTAACAGTCGGTTAATTGGACGTTATTCTCGCAAACCGTTTGTCTAGAGAGTCGTCCAATCAGATGGTTGAGGGTAGACTAATTAAATGCTTGTCGCTACCATTGAGTTAGAAATCTAAATTTCCGCACTAGTCGGAAGTATATAACAATAAAAATAATACGGCGGTATCTATTCTGTGTTTTCTTTCAACAAAAAGGGTGGGCTCTTAGGTATTGATATCAGTTCCTCTGCTGTCAAACTAATCGAACTTTCATACAAAGGCGGCACCTATCGAGTTGATAGTTATGGTGTGGCCTCATTGCCTGAAGGTGCGGCCTATGAGCGTGACATCGTAGAAGCTGATCCAGTTGGTGAAGCTATCAAGCGCGTACTTAAACAAAGTCGGACTAAAACTAGGCATTGTGCTCTAGGTATTCCATCTTCCATGGCGGTTAATAAGGTTATTGCAATGCCTGCTTCTATTCCTGCATCGGAAATGGAAGCTCAAGTAACACTTGAGGCTGAGCAATATATTCCTTACCCGATGGAAGAAGTGAACTTTGATTTTGAAATCTTAGGCCCATCAAGTCAATCACCAGAAATGGTAGATGTACTGCTAGCAGCGACCCGAACTGAAAATGTCGAAATACGACTCGCCGCTGCAGAGATGGCAGGCTTAACGGTCGATATTATTGACTTAGAGTCACATGCTATAGAGTTACTGTTTAGTACCTTGGTAGACGATGTCTCAAGACACAGTACAGTAGCGCTGGTCGATTTTGGTTCGTCTATGACGGGTGTTAACGTGTTCGAAAAAGGCCGTGTTGTGTTCTCTAGAGAACAAGCATTCGGTGGAAAGCAGTTAACAGAAGAGATTATGCAGCGTTACGGTTTACCTTATTCTGAAGCTGGACTTGCAAAGAAAAACGGTAATTTACCAGAAGGCTATATTCCTGAGGTACTAGATCCGTTTAGAGAGAATATGGTTCGTCAGGTACAGCGTTTCCTTCAGTTTTATCATGCGTCAACTCAGCAGGGTAGTGTGGATAAGATCCTGCTGTCTGGAGGTTGTGCAAGTATTCCTGGTATTGATGAGCAGATACAAGATGCAACGGGTATCTCTACGACACTCGCTAATCCATTCTCAGATATTGTTCTTAATTCTCGTGTAAACCCCGCTCGTTTTACCAGTGATATTCCAGCGATGTTGGTATCAACCGGCTTAGCATTACGAGGGCTCACCTAATGGCAGGTTTAAATTTATTACCGTGGCGTGAAGCTGCCCGTAAAGAGAGTCAAAAGCAGTTCTTTATGATGGCCGTAGCAGGTGTTGCTATTTCCGCAATTGCAGTCTTTGGTGTTTATAGTTTTTATCAAGATCAAATTACAAAGCAATCAACAAGAAATATGTACGTTGAGTCTGAAATTAAAGAGCTAGATAAAACGATTGCTGAAATAAAGAAGCTTGATGTGACTCGTAAGGCACTACTTGATCGGATAACGATTATCGAAGGATTGCAGTCTACGCGACCAGGAATCGTTCATCTATTTGATGAGATGGTGAAGTCATTACCTAAGGGAATGTACCTTACCGAGTTAGAGCAGAAAGAAAGTACCATTAAGTTAGCTGGTAAAGCGGAGTCAAATGCACGTGTTTCTAGTTACATGAATCGCTTGGATATGTCTCCATGGCTTAGTTCTTCTGCGTTGAATGTTATCGAAATCGATACCCGAAAGAAAAAATCAGAACGATTACGTAACTTTAGTTTGAGTGTGACTCAGTTGCTAAAGTCCGGCGGTGAAGAAGAGGAGTCTCAGTAATGGCTATTGATTTACAGGAATTTAACAGCCTTGTTGATGATCCGGCAAATGTATCACTACCGGTAAAGATACTGGCAATTTTGATCATTTGTGGGCTTGTGTTGTTCATGGGTTACAAAATGATCGTCATTGATAAAATGGGCGAACTAGATAATGTTGTCTCTAAAGAGTCTTCATTAAAGATAACCTACGAACGGAAACAGGCGCGAGCTAATCAACTTCCAGCGTTTCGTGCACAGCTAAAGGAAATGCAGCAGTCATTTGGTTCATTAATGAAGCAACTGCCGAGTGGAACAGAGATACCTGGTTTGATTCTAGATATTTCAGAAAAGGGCTTATCTAACGGTCTTGAAATAGAATTGTTTAAGCCTAAAGGTGAAAATCAAAAAGAGTTCTACGCTGAAAAACCAATTGAGTTGAAGGCTAAGGGTACTTATAACCAGTTAGCGGCTTTTGTTAGTGATATCTCTGGTTTACCTCGTATAGTAACTATTTCAAATATCCGCTTGGCTCCAGAAGATGACAAGAAAATAGAAAAAAAGAAACAACAGCCATTTCGCTTAACAATGCAGGCGGTTATTAAAACGTATCGCTACCTTGATGAAAACGAAGAGGGGAATTGATAATGATTCATTACAAAAAAAATCTACGGTTATTGATGACGCCGATTGCCCTTGGTGTGTTTCTAACGGGGTGTATTCAAGATACTTCTGATTTGGATTCTTATTTTGAGCTGCATCGCGCTAAACCGATTAGGGCGATAGATCCTATCCCTGAGGTGAAGCCTTATCTACGTTATGTTTATCCGGTTAATGAAAAAGATCCTTTTGATGTGTCGATGCTAGCGCCGAGTGAAGTGCCAGTTGTCGAGTCAGGTGTACAAGTCGATGTGACACGCGTAAAAGAGTTTCTAGAAGGCTTCCCATTAGACAGTTTAGAGATGGTGGGTACGGTCGATAAAGATAAGCAGCTTTGGGCTTTGATTAAGATTCCTGATGGTGGCGTACAAAGCGTTAAAGCAGGAAATTATTTAGGTCAGAATTACGGAAAGATTTTATCCGTATCTGAAGCTGAGCTAGCATTATCTGAGACGGTATCAAACGGTCTTGGTGGTTACAAGAAGCAAGAAAACAGATTGCTGTTGGCGCAATAAGAATAAAAATTTTAGCCCCGTAGAGGGTGTTGATGTGACTAAAGCGAATAAAAATAAATAGGTCCGAAAATGAAAACAATAACGCGTCTAATGACTGCCATTGTATTACCTCTAGGGTTATTAGCCTCGACAGAGGCTCTTGCAACGGCACGACTACAAAAAGTTGATGCAGTGAGTCAAGGCAACGTAAATACTGTATTACGCTTCTTTTTTGACTCTGCTGTAACTAATCCAAAAAGTTTTGCGATGCCATCGTCTAACATGGTCGTTCTAGACTTCCATGATGCTGAGTCGGCAATGGGTGTTAGAAAGCAACTCATTAAGTCGCCTTATGTGAAAAGTGTCCGAACAGCTAGAGGTGGCGGAAAGCTACGCGTTATGGTGGCTTTGACTCAGAAGGTTGCTTACAAGGCTCAGGTAAATGGCTCTCAGGTGTCAGTTACTTTTGGTCGTGAAGCGCCAGCTTCACGACCTGTTGCTAACATGAACCAACGAGGGCCGGCTGTTCAGCAGCGTGCGGTTTCTCATCAAGCACAAGCCAGTAACTATATTCAACGACCAGCGGCGGCTCAAGCTCAGCGTAGAGTGGCAGCACCAAAGCCAGCGGTGATGACTGTTAGAAATTTAGCCCCTATTGATTATAGGCGTGATGCTAAAGGTAACGGTACTGCTCATATTACGTTGCCACATACATCAACGAAGGTAACAGCAGTAAAGAACGGCAACATGGTTGTGCTCACTATTGAAGACACTTCAAGTAAAGAGCCAAGAAAACGTTTAAATGTTTTGGATTTTGCAACGCCATTATCTTTTATCGACATCGAACGTAAAGGGCCAGATCTTTTAGTTAAATTAATTGGTAACACTGCTTTTGAGCACGCAGTGAGGCGTGATGGTAATAAGTATAGCGTCAGCTTAAACCGCGTGAAGCGAGTGGTTAAGGCGGTAGATCCGTTGAAACCAAAAGTCAAAAAATACACTGGTAAAGCGTTATCATTGAACTTCCAGGATATTGAAGTTCGTTCCGTGTTGCAGTTGTTAGCAGACTTCACCGATAAAAATATCGTTGTGAGTGATAGTGTAAAAGGCAATATCACATTACGTTTGAAGTCTGTCCCTTGGGATCAGGCATTGGATATTGTGCTTGAGTCAAAAGCGCTAGCGATGCGTAGTAATGGAAATGTAATTTGGGTTGCTCCAGCAGTTGAGCTTCAAGCTAAAGAGCAGCAAGAGCTGAAAGCGCTTGAGCGTAAGAAAGCACTAGAGCCATTAGTAACAGAGTATATTGCTGTGAACTTTGCTAAAGCTGAAGAGTTAGTTCAATTGATCAGTTCCAATAGATCTAATACTAATAACGCTAACTCAACAGCATCAATGCTGTCTGATCGCGGTAGTGTCTCTGTTGATCAACGTACGAATACCATTTTAGTACAAGATACGATTTCACGAGTTGATGAAGTCAGAAATATGATTCAAAGCTTAGACGTTCCAGTTAAGCAGGTTTCTGTTGAAGCGCGGATAGTTATTGCAAGCGATAGCTTTGGTAAAGAGCTTGGTGCTCGCTTTGGTGTGACTAAGATTGGAAGTAGCGGTGGTATCACCTCTGGATCACTAGACTCTACTAGTTCTATAGCGAGCGAGATCTCTTCAGATAGTGACGTAAGTATTCCTAGTCTTGCAGATCGATTGAATGTAAGCCTTCCAGTTACGGGTGCGGCGGGTACATTAGGCTTCTCACTATTAGCGAAAGATTATTTGTTAGATCTTGAACTGTCAGCATTACAAGCAGAAAGTGAAGGTGAGATTGTTTCCACACCTCGAGTTGTGACTGCGGATAAGCAAAAGGCGTCAATTGAGCAAGGTGTGGAAATTCCATACCTAGAAGCGAGTTCAAGTGGAGCGACGAGTGTATCCTTTAAAAAGGCTGTATTGAGTCTTGAAGTTACGCCACAAGTTACGCCTGATGAGCATGTCATTATGGATCTTAAAATCAACCAAGATAGCGTTGGCTCAATTTACTCAGATGTACCTAGTATCGATACGCGTGAAATCAATACACAGGTACTTGTCGATAATGGGCAGACCGTTGTATTAGGTGGTGTTCATGAGGAAACGAGTAACAAAGATACGACTAAAGTACCTATTTTAGCGGACCTACCTTACCTAGGTAAGTTGTTCCAAAATAATAGTAAGAGTACTTACAAGCGTGAGCTTCTAATCTTTGTAACACCGAAAATTATGAACTAATTATTACGTTAGTTTGTTGAATAAAAGAGGGGCTCATTTGAGTTCCTTTTTTTTTGCCTGAAAATTGCCATGCAATCCCGACCTGTAGCGTTTAGAATGCTTAAATCAAATTAGAATAGAGTGGCTCAGTCGCCGGTGAACAAGAATATATTTTTGGTAGGCCTTATGGGGGCTGGAAAATCAACGGTAGGTCGACAGTTAGCGAGAAGGCTAAAGGTTGAATTTTATGACTCAGATAAAGTCATCGTTGATCGTACAGGTGTTCCAATAGCCACCATTTTTGAAATAGAGGGCGAAGAAGGTTTTCGTGAGCGTGAAACGCAAGTCATTGAAGAGCTTAGTGGCTACAATGGTTGCGTGATTGCGACGGGTGGTGGAAGTTTAACTCGCCCCGAAAATCAGGCCATCATTAAAGAGCACGGATGTGTCGTGTATTTAAGGGCCTCTGCCGAGCGTCTTTATGCGCGAATCAAACACGATCAAGCGCGACCATTAATGCAAACAGAGAACCCACTCAAAACATTGAGAGATCTGCTTGCGGAGCGTGAACCTACTTATCTAGAAGCTGCCGATATTGTGATCAGAACAGGCAATCAAAAGATCGGCGTTGTATTGCACCGCATCGATCAAGCACTAAAAAAGGAAAGACGAAGTCATGCAAAAGCTAACCGTTGAATTAGGCGATAGAAGCTACCCAATCTATATTGGCGCAGGACTTCTAAAAAGAACGGACTTATTACCAGACTTCATTAAGGGTAAAAGTGTCATTACAGTGAGTAATGAAACGGTTGCACCGCTCTATGCTGAGACGCTCAATAAAAGCTTAGAAGGTTTTAAAGCTTCGAGTGTTGAACTGCCAGATGGTGAGGTTTACAAAACACTAACCGTTTTGGACCAAATATTTACTGGAATGCTGGAAAACCATTGTGATCGTCAAACGACGTTAGTCGCGTTAGGTGGTGGTGTCGTTGGTGATATGGGAGGCTTTGCGGCTGCAAGTTACCAGCGTGGTATTAACTTTATCCAGGTTCCAACCACACTGTTATCAATGGTGGACTCGTCTGTCGGCGGAAAAACAGGTGTTAATCATCCGCTTGGTAAAAACATGATTGGGGCATTTCATCAGCCACAATGTGTTGTAATTGATACAGAGACACTAGATACGTTAAGTGATCGGGAGCTAAGTGCAGGTATTGCCGAAGTACTTAAATATGGCTTCATAAATGACCTCAAGTTTCTTGAGTGGTTAGAAGAAAATATGTCATTACTTCTCGCTCGTGACCCTGAAGCGTTAGCTTATGCGATTTATATATCGTGCAAACATAAAGCGGCGACAGTGGCTGCGGATGAGCGTGAAGCAGGGCAGCGCGCACTGCTTAACTTAGGCCATACCTTTGGCCACGCCATCGAAACTGGAATGGGCTATGGTAATTGGTTGCACGGTGAAGGTGTTGCTGCAGGTACGGTAATGGCTGCTGAGTTGTCAATGAAGATGGGTTGGATTTCGGAAGCTGACTTAAGCTATGTGAAGCACCTATTTACATTGGCTAAATTACCGATAGAACCACCCAGTGAATTAACCGCTGATGACTATCGTCTTCATATGATGCGTGATAAGAAAACGAAAGATGGCGTGATGAACCTAATTCTTATGCATAAGTTAGGTGAGTGTATTCAAACGAGCGACTACGATGCTCAAGCATTTCAGGAAGTTTTGGAGAGAGTATGACCGCAAGCTATGCCGCCAGTATTGAGACCAGTAAAGGTCGTCGATTTGAAGAAGCTGCACCAACGTTTCGTTCAGAATACCAGCGGGATCGCGACCGTATCATCCACTCGACAGGCTTTCGCCGATTGGAATACAAAACACAAGTTTTCGTTAACCATGAAGGTGACTTGTATCGAACACGCTTAACGCACTCGATAGAAGTTTCCCAAATTGCTCGGTCTATCTCAAGGACGTTAGGTCTAAATGAAGACCTAACAGAAGCAATCGCATTGGCTCATGACCTTGGGCATACCCCATTTGGCCATGCAGGACAGGATGCGTTAAATGCCTGTATGAAGCCTTTCGGAGGCTTTGAGCATAACTTGCAGTCGTTGCGTGTGGTTGATCATCTTGAAAATAAATATGCTGACTTCGATGGATTAAACCTGACCTTTGAAACGCGTGAAGGTATCTTGAAGCATTGTGCTTTGAGTCATGCTAAAGCGTTAGGTGATGTTGGTCAGCGCTTCTTAGATAAAACGCAACCTAGCTTAGAAGGGCAGTTAACAAATATTGCCGACCTGGTGGCGTATAACAACCATGATATTGATGATGGTATTCGTTCTGGCTTGATTACTGTTGAGCAACTGCGTGATACGGATCTGTTTTCGCAGCACTTTGATCAAGTTAAGTGGAAGTACCCCGATTTAGATGAAAATCGAAGCGTTCATGAGACTATTCGGCGTATGATAGGTGAGCAAGTTGCCGACCTCATTAATACCAGTAAAGCTAAGATAGAAGAAGCCGGTATTCAAACGATTAATGATGTTCGTGCGCACCCAGAAAAGCTAATTTGTTTTAGTGAAGAAATGTTTTCACAAAGCAGGCTTATGAAGAAGTTTTTACGTGAAAACTTATATTTTCACCATCAAGTCTACCGGATGACTCGCAAAGCTCATCAAATCATCGAGTCATTATTTGATGCTTTCATCAATGATGTCCGCTTGTTACCACCAGAACACCAAATTTACGCTAAAGCCGCGCAGCTTAGTGGTGGTGAAGTAGATTACGCAAGAGTAGTCGCAGACTACATTGCAGGTATGACAGACCGGTTTGCAATTAAGGAATATGAACGCTTATTTAATATGAGCAACTCCCTTCTGTAAGAAACTGCTTGTATTATTATGGTTAATTAAATAGCAGATAAACGGTGTTTTATCTTGCTAATTTTTGCACAGTATGCAATATTATTCTCCAATAATAAAAATAATCGCAGTGTCAGTATCTAACTGAGCCTGCTGGGGGATTCGGTGTATCGTGAAATATTTAATCAGCTTTTTTGCTAGTCTACGGAAAAAATTCAACTTACTTATAAAAATTGTAGCGCACGTTGCAACGATCGGTTTTGCGAGTGCTGCACTATTTTTATTGGGTTTTTACGTTATTCCTGTTTTTGCAGAAAAAATACCTCATGTCGTGTCTAGCTCTGATCAAATCAAGCGTTCATCTACGCATGCATTAACAACTGACTTTCAAAAAGGTTCTTTAGAAAGAGACCAAGATGGTGATGGTTTACCTGATTATTGGGAGAGAGAAATAGGCTCAGAAGTACTTTTAAGTGATACGGATGGCGATGGTATTGCTGACGGTTTAGAAGTTAACTTCAAAAAAAAAATACTCTTGACCACGATAAAGACGGCCGACCAGACATTTTAGATGAAGATGATGACGGCGATGGGATACCGACTATTTACGAAGGTAGTCAAGATGTTGATAAAGATGGCTTAGCGAATTACTTAGACTTGGACTCAGATGGCGACGGTATTTTAGATCATAATGAGGTAGGGCTAACACTAGGTGATGCAGACCGAGACCGTGTAGACAACATGTTTGATGCGGACTTCACCAAAGGTCAAGATGATAACGGCGACGGGATCGATGATAGCGTCGTTTTAAGTGATGCTAATAATAATGGCATTGTGGATTTTCTTGATAGCAAAGTAAGAGTGGCGCGTACTACCTTAATGCATCCCGTAGTGAAGCCAGAAATAGAAAAGAAGCTAGCAAAACTAGCTACAAAGCCTGTTCAAGAAAATGCACCAAAGCCCGTATTCAAGGCTGTTATTAAGTCCCAAGAGAATCAGACGGCCTCCCCAAAAAAAATTCCTCAGACAGAGCCAAAACAAGTTGTTGTTACAGACGTTGCTTCTAAGCTATCCCCAGTAACAAAACAGAAGAGTAGTGGAGCAATCCAAATCACAGGCGATGCTGATGGCGATGGGTTATCTAACGCAGTTGAGCTTGCGTTAGGGATGAATCCAACAAGTAATGATAGTGACAGTGATGGCGTACCTGACTTCATTGAAATAGGCAGTAATAACAAAAAACCACAAGACAGCGACCAAGATGGAACGCCTGATGTATTGGATGACGATGATGATAACGACGGTATATTAACCAAGCTCGAAGATATCGATAGAAATGGTCAAGCAATCAATGACGATACAGACAAAGATGGCGTGCCGAATTACCTAGATGCGAATGACGATGGCGACTCTCGTTTGACGAAGCTTGAAGGAGCAGAGAAAGATTCCGATAGGGACGGTGTGCCAGATTATTTAGACAATAGTGATGGTGTATCGACCGCTGAAAACGCCAAGGTCGTTGTACTGTATGACGAAAAAAACAAATCCAATCAATCAGTCAAAGAGAAAACAACAGGCTTTAATATAGTGACAAAAGCAGAGTGACGGTTGGCTAGGTATAGGCACAATAGCTAAAAGCGAATTAAGAGTTTAAAGAAATTAATATCTCCCTAAACTCTAAGTGATTGCTTTATTCGCTGGTAGCACTCTCAAGCATTTCACGGGCTAGGGCGCGAGTTGAGTCGGTAATCTCAATACCACCCATCATGCGAGAAATCTCTTCAACACGAGCATCGCCTTCCAAAGTCAGCATGCCAGTACTAGTACTCGTATTACCTTTAACTTTAGTCACTTTGTAGTGCTGGTGAGCCTGTGAAGCAACCTGCGGTAAGTGAGTCACACAAAGCACCTGTCGACTACTACCTAGCTTGCGAAGTTGTTGTCCAACAACCTCCGCCGTACCACCACCAATACCAGTATCGACTTCATCAAAGATCAATGCAGGCAGTGTCACTTTCTGTGCCGCAATCATTTGGATAGCCAAAGAAATACGTGACAGCTCACCACCCGATGCTACTTTAACTAATGACTTCAACGGCTGACCAGGGTTAGCGCTTACTTGAAACTCAATATCATCCAAGCCATGAGCCGTAAATTTACTGTTCACGTCGAAGGCACATTGAATTTCAAAAACACCGCCATCCATGCCAAGCTGTTGCATCGCTTTCGAAACACCTTTGCTGAGTTGCTTAGCTGCTTTCGTCCGTGAAGTATGTAGTTTCTCAGCTTGCTTCAAATAAGCTTGCTGACTTAACTCAAGCTTCTCTTTCAAAGCATCTAAATCATAGTCATCACCACTCAAACTGGCTAAACGAGCGGATAAATCCTGAAACTTACCCAGTAGCTCTGCCGGCATCACATTATGCTTGCGAGCCATTTGGTGAAGGGATGCTATACGTCCTTCCACATACTCTAAGCGCTGTGGGTCAAGCTCCAAGCTATCTTGGTAATGACGTAAAATGCTACTCGCTTCTTCAACTTGAATCTGAGCCTCAGTCAATAAAGCGAGAGGTTCTTCAAGGCTTGAATCCAAACTCTTTAGCTCATTAAGGTCAGTAATTAAATGACTAATAATCGAGTAAACTGAATTCTGCTCAGCGTCATATAGCTTTTCAAGACCATCAGATGCCGTACTTAATAACTGGCCCGCATTAGATAAGCGGCCGTGTTCTTCATCAAGTTGCTCATATTCTTTTTCGACTAACTCTAACGCTTCCAGCTCTTGTGTCTGAAAACTCAATAAATCTATTTGCGCTTGATGATCACTGTTTTGGTTTTGCAACTGATCAAGCTTGTCGTTCAGTACTTTCCACGCTTTATAATCTTCGTTGAGCGTTTTCAGTAGCTTGGTGTGATTACCGTAGTCATCAACCATCTGACGTTGCGCTTCTTTCTTCATCAATGACTGATGCTCATGCTGACCATGGATATCAACAACCTGTTCACCCAGTTGACGCAGCATTGTCAGGTTGGCTGGAGTGCCGTTAATCCACGCGCGAGACTTACCACTACTAGTAATAACACGTCGTAAAATACAATCATCATCCTGATCGAGATCTTGTTCTTGCAGCCATTTAAGTGCGGTTGGTGTGTCAGAAATATCGATGGCTAACGTGATTTCAGTCTTTGCAGCACCGTGTCGTACCACGCCACTATCAGCACGGTCACCAAGGACTAAACCAATCGCATCAACTAAGATCGATTTACCCGCACCCGTTTCTCCGGTCAATGCGGTCATGCCTTGGTCAAACTCAAGGTCTAGCGTTTCAATAATGGCAAAATCACGAAGAAAGATATGGCTTAACATAGAGGACTGCTTGGAGTAAATGAGGGGACATTGTGCCAGCGAAAAATAGCTTTGCATAGCATCGCTAGATCATAGGTGACACCGTTTGAAAACTAAGTGCAGACGCATAGTGTTTAGCTAGGCGGCGTCGCACTCCAGCCCAGTTTGGAGCGTAAAATATGATAATAATCATAGCTCTCAGGGTGAATCAGTTTTAGCTTGTTAGGGTGTTGGCGAATAACAATGCGATCACCCGCTTGCATCTCAACATTTGACTGACCGTCGAACGATACACGTGAGTCAACTTCTCGTGACTCGCAGAGTAAAATCTCGATAACACTTTCAGAGCCAACAACAATAGGGCGGTTAGTCAGTGTGTGTGGGCAAACCGGCACTAGCGTCACTGCAGCTAAACCTGGGTGCAAAATAGGCCCACCCGCTGATAATGAATAAGCGGTGGAGCCTGTCGGTGTTGAGATGATCAGGCCATCTGCACGCTGAGTATTAACAAAGTGGCCGTCGATATGAGTATTAAACTCAATCATACGCACATCATTTCTCACATGAATAGCGACATCGTTTAGTGCGTTACCTTCACCAAGAAGCTCATCATCTCGGTACACTTGGCCTTGCAGTAACGTGCGCGACTCCACAGTGAAGTTACCGTCAAGCATTGTCTCTAGCTGGTTGCTCAGGTTGACAGAAGAAATATCCACAAGGAAGCCCAAACGGCCTAGGTTAATACCTATAATCGGCACATCTTTAGGGGTCAGTAATCGACCAACTTTGAGTAACGTGCCATCACCACCAACCACGACAGCAAGGTCGATATTATCAGCGATAAATTCATCGTCATGGCCTTCAATATCTAAAAAGTCAGCGACAGTATGCGTTGCATAAACAGTGAAGTCGTGTTTTGACAGAAAGGATTGTAACTCGTTAAGAGTGTCGACGATTCGATGGTCTTGTTGTTTTGAAAATAATCCGATCCGGCTAAATGAGCGCATACAAAGTCCACTATGAGTAGTTGAGCTAGAGTGGCAAACCTTGGAGTCAAATGCAAGTCTGCGAATTCTATTTGCAAGCATTCACAATCATCCCCATATAGAAGTAATATAGAGTTATAAAACTAGACTGGGCAGCGGTATGGCAACTGAAAAAAATTCGCTAAATGAACGCGCACAACAACTATTAAAAGTCCTAATCGAAGGTTATATCTTGGACGGACAGCCCGTCGGTTCGACCACGCTCGCTAAGCGTAGTGGTCTCAAATTGAGCCCTGCAACTGTTCGTAATGTGATGGCTAACCTTGAAGATCAGGGTTATATACATGCGCCTCATACATCAGCTGGTCGTGTGCCTACCGCGCTGGGTTATCGCTTGTTTGTTGACTCTCTGGTCAGTGTGCGGGAGCTAGATGCAAAAGACCTAAGCTCTTTACAGTCTCGTTTTAGTGACCGATATACCAATAGCGAGTTGATTCAAACAGCCTCCGGCTTGTTATCGAATATCACCCAGCTTGCCGGGGTTGTGTCGCTGCCTAGTATTGAAACGGTGGGAATTCGTCATATCGAGTTTCTGTATTTGTCTAAGGATCAAATACTGACTGTGTTAGTGATGAATGATAACGACGTACAAAATCGCATTATTCAAACTGACCGAGAATACACCTCCAGCGAGTTGCAGCAGTACGGTAATTATCTCAATGAACAATTAAACGGCATGGACTTGCAGAAAGCGCGAGCGCACATGTTGGACGCTATGCGTGAAGATAGAGAAGCGCTCAACCGTATGATGCTGTCGGCGATTGAGTTAGGTGAGAAAACATTCGATTCGATACCCGATAAAATGCCAGCGCAAGAAAGCTGTTTAGTGGTTGGGAAAACGAATTTGCTGGAATACGACGACTTTGCTGATATGAGCACACTACGTCAAATATTTAACGCATTTAATGAAAAGCGCGACATGCTGAGTTTGTTGGATAACTGTATTCAGGCACAGGGCGTGCAAATATTTATTGGTCGTGAGTCAGGGCAGGCCGTTTTTGATGATTGTAGTTTGGTGACTGCGCCCTACAGTATTGACGATAAACATATTGGTGTCTTAGGTGTGATAGGTCCTAAACGTATGCAGTATGAGCGTGTTATTCCAGTTGTGGATATAACGTCACGACTGCTTAGTGCGGCTTTACGATCAAATATTAGTTAATGACTATGAGTGATTAAACACGTCGAGATTTAACATTTAGAGTGCGTTAAGATATGCACCAAATTTCCCAGCCCTGCCTCGTGCAGGGTTTTTTTGTTTTTTTTGGCCTATTTGCTTGAAAACGCAATCATTACCCAAATTATACAGTCAAAGATTATCTTAGAGAGCGAAAGCAATGAGTAATTCGGAACAAACACCTGAGAGCCAGCAAGCACCTGAAGCTGACGTAGAAAACGTATCAGTTGAAGCAGTCGACGAGCAAGTTGATGCTGAGTTAAGCAGTGAAGATCTAATCGTACAGTTACGCGAGCAGCTAGAAACGACGCAACAAAAAGCTGATGAGAACTGGGACAGCTTCGTTCGCCTACAAGCGGAAATAGAGAACAACCGTAAGCGTAGCGATAAGCAACTTGAAGACGCGCATAAGTACGGTTCTAAAAAATTCGTTGAGGCGTTATTGCCTGTTGTCGACAGCCTAGAAATGGGAATGACGGCAGAAGGTGATATTACTCAAATCCGTGAGGGCATGAACCTAACACTTAAGCAGTTAGAGTCGGTCATGGAAAAGTTCAACATTGAAGCAATCGACCCAATGGGCGAAAAATTCAATCCTGAACTGCATCAAGCAATGGCAATGCAGCCGAATCCTGAGATGGAAAATAACACCGTAATGGCTGTTATGCAGAAAGGCTTCACTATTAGCGGTCGTTTGATTCGTCCAGCAATGGTTATGGTTGTTAAAAACTAAGTATCTGTTAAAAAATATTTAACGATTAGATACTAACAACACTTGATTTTTGAGAAATGAACCGCATTTATTTCTCATGTTAAAAAGTTTTCTTTGGAGAAAAAGAAATGGGTAAGATTATTGGAATTGACTTGGGTACAACCAACTCATGTGTTGCCGTTATTGAAGGCAAAGAAGCAAAAGTAATTGAGAATTCAGAAGGCCACCGTACAACACCTTCAATCGTCGCTTTCACTGACGAAGAAGTACTTGTAGGTCACTCAGCAAAGCGTCAAGCAGTGACTAACCCTGCTAACACTCTATACGCAATCAAGCGTCTAATCGGACGCACGTTTGACGAAGAAGCAGTACAAAAAGATATTAAACTAGTGCCTTACAACATTGTTAAAGCTGACAATGGTGATGCATGGGTTGAAGTAAACGGCAAGAAGATGTCGGCGCCTGAAGTATCAGCACGTATTTTGATGAAGCTGAAGAAAGATGCTGAAGCATATCTTGGTGAAGAAGTAACAGAAGCAGTAATTACTGTTCCTGCATACTTCAATGATTCACAGCGTCAAGCGACTAAAGATGCAGGTAAAATTGCAGGTCTAGACGTTAAGCGTATTATCAATGAGCCTACTGCTGCTGCACTTGCTTACGGCATGGACAAAGCGGCTAAAGGCAACAAGAACATTGCTGTATATGACTTAGGTGGTGGTACTTTTGACGTATCTATCATTGAAATCGACGAAGTAGATGGCGAGTACCAGTTCGAAGTACTAGCAACGAATGGTGATACATTCCTTGGTGGTGAAGATTTCGACATGCGTCTGATCGACTATCTTGCAGATGAGTTCAAAAAAGATAACGGCATGGATCTTCATAATGATCCTCTTGCGCTACAGCGTTTGAAAGAAGCAGCAGAGAAGGCGAAGATCGAGCTTTCTTCTTCAGTTCAGACTGACGTAAACATTCCGTACATCACTGCTGATGCAACGGGTCCTAAGCATCTTAACGTTAAAGTAACTCGCGCTAAGCTTGAGTCTCTAGTTGATGATTTAGTTACTCGTACTATCAAGCCTTGCCAAACGGCACTTAAAGATGCTGGTTTGTCAGCGTCTGAGATTGACGATGTCATCTTGGTTGGTGGTCAGACTCGTATGCCTAAAGTTCAGGAAGCGGTTACAGCATTCTTCGGTCAAGAAGCGCGTAAAGACGTTAATCCTGATGAAGCCGTTGCAATGGGTGCTGCGATTCAAGGTGGTGTTCTAGGTGGTACGGTTACAGATGTATTACTACTTGACGTTACTCCACTGTCTCTAGGTATCGAGACTATGGGCGGCGTGATGACTAAGCTAGTTGAGAAGAACACTACAATCCCAACTAAAGCTCAGCAGGTTTTCTCTACAGCAGATGACAACCAAAACGCAGTAACGGTTCACGTGCTACAGGGTGAGCGCGAGATGGCTTCTGGTAATAAGTCACTAGGTCGTTTTGATCTAACTGACATTCCACCAGCACCACGCGGTCAGCCACAGATCGAAGTTAGCTTAGACATTGATGCTAACGGTATTTTGAATGTATCAGCTAAAGATAAGGCGACTGGAAAAGAGCAATCTATCCAGATCAAATCATCTTCTGGTCTTTCAGATGAAGAGATCGAAGCAATGGTTAAGGACGCTGAAGCTCACGCTGAAGACGACAAGAAGCTACGTGAATTAATCGATGCTCGTAACTCAGCAGACGGCATGGTTCACGCAACTGAAAAGTCACTTAAAGATTTTGGCGACAAAGTTGACGGTGCTGAACTTGCTAAGATCCAAGCATTGGTTGACGAAGTTAAAGAAGCAATCAAAGGCGAAGACAAAGACCTAATCGAGTCTAAGTCTCAAGCGTTGATGGAAGCTTCTGGTGCATTAGCTCAAGCGCAAGCTGGCGGCGAAGCAGGTCCAGAAGGTGCTGAAGAAGCTAAAAAGAAAGCGGAAGACGATGACATCGTTGATGCTGAGTTTGAAGAAGTAAATGACAGCAAGAAGTAATCTACTTTAGCTGTGATGTAAGAGTAGGCGCGTAAGGTTTTCCTTGCGCGCCTTCTTTGGTATAGAGAAATAATATTTACGTTAAAGAATTCGAGTTAAATTATGGCAAAGCTGGATTATTACGAAACGCTAAGCATCTCAAAAAGTGCTAGCGATGGTGAAATTAAAAAGTCTTTTAGACGTCTGTCCATGAAGTTTCACCCTGACCGTAACCAAGATGACCCAGAGGCTGAATCTAAATTTAAAACGATTAAGGAAGCATATGAGGTTTTAAAAGATCCTCAGAAGCGTTCTGCTTATGATCAGTTCGGCCACGCGGGTGTTGATGGCTCAGCAGGTAGACACGGCGGCTTTGGTGGCGGCGGTGGCGGCGGATTTGGTGATATTTTTGATGAGATATTTGGTGGCGGTCGAGGCGGCGGTGGTGGAAACCCTAACCGTGCTTACCGTGGTAACGACTTACAGTACAACCTAGACTTAACACTAGAGCAGGCTGTTTTCGGTACAAACGTCGATATTCGCATACCGACTATGCAAGACTGTAAGCCTTGTCATGGTTCTGGTGCAAAAGATGGTACAAGCCCTGAAACCTGTGGCACATGCCATGGACAAGGTCAGGTAAGAATTCAGCAAGGTTTCTTTGCCGTGCAGCAGGCGTGTCCTGCTTGCCAAGGTACAGGAAAAATCATCAAGTCACCGTGTAGCTCATGCCACGGTCAAGGTCAGGTTGAAGAGAACAAGACCCTTGATGTGAAAATCCCAATGGGTGTTGATACAGGCGATCGCATTCGTTTAACGGGTGAAGGTGAGGGCGGTATTAATGGTGGCCCATCTGGTGATCTATATGTACAGATGAACTTGAAACCACATGAAATATTTACACGTGACGGAAGTGATCTTCACTGCACTATCCCTGTTTGGTTTACAACGACTGCGCTAGGTGGCGAAGTTGAAGTACCGACACTAAACGGCAAAGTGAATTTAAAGATTCCAGCTGGCGCGCAGTCAGGAAAAGTCTTCCGTATGCGTGGTAAGGGTGTGAAGTCAGTTCGTGACGCATTCGAAGGTGACTTGTTTTGCAAAATCCAAGTAGAGACACCAGTCAACCTGACAAAAGATCAGAACCAAATGTTACGTGATCTTGAGAATAGCTTGATCGAAGGTAAAGAGAAGCATAACCCTGAAATGCACGGTTGGGGCACAAAGACTTCTTCATTCTTTGATAATGTGAAAAGCTGGTTTGATGGAGACAAAAAGTAATGAATAGAATAGCGATTGTCGGTGGTGCAGGCCGCATGGGTAAGGTACTTATCGAAGCGTGCCACGCTGATGATAACTGTCAGCTAACAGCTGCTACTGTATCGCCTTCTAGTTCATTGGTTGGTGCGGACGCCGGCGAATTAGCCAGCGTTGGCAAAAACGCGGTTGCGTTAGTCAGCTCATTGGATGATGCAGAAGTGTTTGATGTTCTAATCGACTTCACAACGACAGAGTCAACACTGAAACACCTAGATTGGTGTGTTGCCAATAACAAAGCGATTGTTATTGGAACCACTGGTTTTAGTGATGAGCAAAAAATGCTAATTACTGAGGCAGGGAAGAGTATCCCTATTGTGTTTGCGCCAAACATGAGTGTTGGTGTAAACCTTTGCTTCAAATTACTTGATATGGCTGCTCGCGTCCTTGGTGACACGGTTGATATTGAAGTGATTGAAGCGCATCATCGTCACAAGATTGACGCGCCATCTGGTACAGCTTTAGGTATGGGGGAAGTGCTTGCAAAAGCATTAGACCGTGACCTAAAAGAGTGTGCAGTGTATGGCCGTGAAGGTGTGACTGGTGAGCGTGACCGCAAAACGATTGGCTTTGAAACCATTCGTGCCGGTGACATTGTTGGAGAACATACGGTGATGTTTGCTGATATTGGCGAGCGCATCGAAATTACTCATAAAGCATCTAGCAGAATGACGTTTGCAAAAGGCGCTATTCGTGCAGCGAATTGGTTGGCTGATAATAAGTCACCACGCGTTAACAGCATGCAGGACGTGCTCGACTTGAATTAAACCCGAGAGGCAGTATGACAGCCAATACAAGATGGTTCTGGTTAGCGATATTCAGCGTAACAGGTCTTTTGTTATACCTATTAGCGCCTATTTTATTGCCCTTTATAGTCGGTGCTTTATTAGCGTACCTAGGTGACCCTTTAGTTGATCGTCTAGAGACCTATAACATCTCAAGAAGCAATTCAGTTGTGATTGTCTTTGTGGTGGTCTTAGGCATATTACTGCCCTTTTTCATTATTCTAATTCCATTATTAGAAGATCAGATTCAAGTATTTATCACTAAAGTACCTAACTATATTAAATGGGTAGGGGACTCCTTACGTCCAATGTTGGAGTCTGTTGGAATCGCTATTCCACAGGTAGACATTGAAAAGTTCGGACAAGCACTGACTAAAGAGTGGTCAGTAACTGGTGGTTTACTAAAGAATATAATCGGTGCGCTATCTAAGTCAGGTATCGCAGTGATGGGTTGGGTAGTGAATGCATTACTTATCCCTGTGATTACGTTCTACTTGCTACGTGACTGGGATCGTCTAGTGGCTTACATCCGAGAGCTGTTACCACGCAATGTAGAGTCTAAATTTTCTGAGTTAGCTAAAGAGTCAGATGAAATGCTAGGTGCGTTTTTACGCGGCCAAGTGATGGTTATGTTTGCACTATCCTTAATTTATAGTGTGGGTTTAAGCGTCGTTGGAGTGGACTTCGCACTGTTGATTGGCATTATTGCTGGCATCATTAGTTTTATTCCTTATATGGGACTCATTGTCGGCATCTCTATCGCTGCTATTTCAGCCATTGTTGAAACGCAAAGCTTCATTATGGTCGGTGGTGTGGTTGCCGTTTTCGTTATTGCACAGGTGTTCGAAGGCTTCTTCTTAACGCCTATGCTAGTAGGTGACCGAATCGGTTTACACCCTGTCACTGTTATTTTTGCAGTGCTTGCAGGTGGCCAACTGTTTGGATTCTTTGGTATCTTACTCGCACTTCCTATCTCCGCTGTGTTAGCTGTCTTACTCAGACACGCGCACGACTCTTATCTCGAAAGCCAGATATATAGGCTCTAATGACTCAGCAACAGATGATTTTAAATGTCACCTCACGTGACAGTTTACGTTTTGACTCTTTCTATGCTGCTAACGAAGAGAATAAGGACGTACTCGAACTAGTAACGGCGTTTGCCGAAAGCTATGACCGGAAGCAGTTTTTTCTTTGGGGCGAAACACACTCAGGAAAATCTCACATGCTGCAAGCATGTTGTTACCATGCGACCGAGCGTGGCCAGCGTGTGTCCTACTTGCCAATGAAAACCTTAGCAACGTATGGCAGCACTGCGGCACGTGGTCTAGATAGTATGGACTTGATCGTTATTGATGACGTTGATCGTGTACTCGGTAACGCAGACTGGGAAGAGGCATTATTTGACCTTATCAACCACTGCCGAACGGGCAAACAGCGCCTAGTGTTTAGTTCGACACAAAACCCGCGGTACTTAGAATGTGAGTTGCCTGATCTCGCGTCGCGTTTAATATGGGGTGAGACTTACACACTTCATGCGTTAACCGATGACGAAAAGCAGGATGCTTTACTGCATCGCGCTAAGATTCGTCATCTCGCTATTAGCGAGCGTGTGATGGATTATTTAAGTCGCCATTACCCAAGAGATATGGGGTCTTTGCTGACTATCTTGGATGTGCTTGATCAAGAAAGTATTCGTCGCCAATCAAAAATTACAATACCCTTTGTAAAACAAGTCCTTGATTCTTCGTAATTAAACCCAATTTAATAACTAAGAATTAATTTACTGATTACCAAGCAAGAGGTTTACTAATGGACGCTAAATCGTTATTGGAAGGTTTGTTAAAGACAGGGCGCGAAATGGCTGCAAAAGGCCAAGCCGTGGTAGAAGAAAAATTAGATATTCAAGAGCCAGGAGAGAAGCGTGACGCGACTATTTCTGGTTTAAAAACCGGTGCAATGGCTGCTGGTATTATGGCTTTGTTGCTAGGGACTAAGACTGGTCGTAATGTGACTGGCTCAGCACTCAAGCTAGGTAGCTTAGCGGCTGTTGGTGGTATTGCGTGGCAAGCTTACAATAACTGGTCGACTAATAATGAAAACGCGGCTAAGAATGGCGAGCCAGTCGCGATAGATAACCTACCAGAAGCAGCCGCTAATGAACGCAGTATGTTATTGCTTAAGGCGATGATTGCTGCGGCAAAAGCAGATGGTCAGGTTGACGCACAAGAAATGGCAGACATTCAAAAGCAAGTGTCAGAGCTTGGTTTGACGGGTGATATTGCAGGTTTTATTCAGTCAGAAATTGCATCACCTAGTAGCTTGGAAGCGCTTGCTGCTCAATGTGATACTGCTGAAGTTGCGGCTGAGGTTTACTTGATCTCATCAGTCATGATCAATAAGACAAATGAAATGGAAAGCGCTTACTTAGATGCATTAGCAGCAGCACTTGAGCTACCAGATTCATTATTAGTAGAGCTAGAAAAAGCGAAAGCAGACGCAAGCGCATAAGTCGTTCTGCTTTAAAAAAGCCCGTCATTGTGAGTGTCACAGTGGTGGGCTTTTTTGTTTACTCAGCGTTTAATGATTGCTCAGCTTCGACCAGACGATCTAAGTTTTTCTGAGAAACGGTTGGGTACTCCGGCTGCATATCTTCAAGTGTTTTGCGAACGATCTTCGCAACTTGTAAGCGCATGTAGGGTTTGTTGTCTGCAGGTATCGCAAACCATGGCGCAGTGTCGGTTGATGTCTCATTCAGCAGGTCATTATAAGCTTGCTGGTATTCATCCCACAGGGCGCGTTCGCCTAAGTCAGAATGAGAGAACTTCCAGTTTTTGTCTTTCTCTTCAATGCGCGATAAGAAACGTTGCTTTTGTTCTTCTTTAGACACATTTAGAAAGAACTTGAGAACGGTTGTGCCGTTCTTTACGAGGTGTTTCTCTGCGTTGTTAATAGATTCATAGCGATCGTCCCAAAAGTCGTCAGCGCCGCCCTCTGGGATCTCTATGTGTTGTCCAGCTAGGTACTCAAGATGTACTTTTATCACCAGCACTTCCTCGTAATAACTACGGTTAAACACACCGATGCGTCCACGCTCAGGCATTTTGCAATGAGTGCGCCATAGGAAGTCGTGATCTAGCTCTTCTTTGGATGGCTGCTTAAATGAAAACACTTGGAAGCCAGCCGGGTTAACGCCTGTAAGAACCGAACGAATAGTGCTGTCTTTACCTGCGGCATCCATCGCTTGAAAGACTAATAGTATGGAGTGTTTGTCTTCTGCGTAGAGCTGGTGTTGTAACTCTGCGATGAGTGCGATTTCTTTTTTGAGTTGTTTTTTTAGTGACTTTTTATCATCAACGCTACCCTCTGGAGCCGTCGAAAGTGCGCTGTAGTCAAAGTTTCCATGAGGTGGGACTAGGTATTTTTTGGACATTGTTAGTTCCTGTGCTTAGACGTTTTGTATATTAGCATAGCTTGAGAACGCGGTATTTATCTACGGCGAGCGGTGGTGTCGACTATATGCCAGTAAAATCCAAGGGCTACGCTCGGATTTTACTGGTGTAATGTATTAATGAAGGTCTTGGTCGGTATACCAGCGACGAAGAACCGCAATGCCACCTAAGCCGATAACGACAATGCCACTCTCAATTTCAGTCTGCCACTCAGCAGGAATATCGATGCCGTACTTGGTTCCCAGATAAGCAACGCCAGTGGTTACTGCGAGTGTAATGATCTTGCTTTGGTGAGCGGGTTTGCTCGTTTGAGTCTTGGTTTTACGCGTTTTTTTGGTGGATTTTGTTCGAGTAGAAGGAGTCTTCTTTTTAGTGCGGGACTTGCTCGATACACTGCTTGGTTTACAATTGTCTTCCCACATAGCGCACTCGACTTCTCTGCGATTTGCCAAGCCTCGACTGACTTGCTTCTTACCGCCAACGGTTACGATATTCCATTTTCTGATTTCAGCGGGAACTGCGTCAAAGTCACGAGCGTTAATACGTTTGAGTAGGGTGCTTTTGCGAAATGCACCGATGCCAACGTTAAATGCAAAGTGTACTAGCGCATCGAACTGTTCTTGCTCTAATGACACATCCACTAAGTCATAGACGGCTTTTTCGCGTGGAATGAGATCGTCAGCTAGTAGCCGTTCAACACTTCGGTCGCTGATTTTACCTTTGCGCAGATCAATAATCGAACCGTCTGATAATTCGATCTTGCTGCTGGATAGCTCTGACTTTTTTAGTAGGTGGCCAACACCAATGGTGGGTAAGCCTGCTTGGTCATCGTAAATGGTATTGATAGACCCTTCGGAGTCGATGAGGGTGCGGATTCCTTGCGGTGACATTTTCATCATAATAGCTAGTTGGCATTAATCAGTTAATGGGGTGTGTTTCATTTTATGATCAGTACTTTAGCACAAGAATCGTGTCAGTCTTAGCTACAAGCACCCCGCTGGAATTTGAATAATATTGTCCGTCAGCATTTTAACCTCGCTGCTGTTATTAATAACGATACCTAGTGGTAACTCATGCAGCTTTACGAACTGTTGCAATGAGGTCAGCTGCTTCACTTTAGTTTGATGCCCGAACTTAGTCTCGATAGGCAATAATCCAAACTTGCCTTCCAGTACTAGATCAACTTCCGCGCCATTCTTCGTCCTGAAGTAATAGTAATCCCAACGTGTGACCTCGGTTGCTTGAATGCCTTTGATGATCTCTTCAATCACAAAGGACTCAAAGTTGTGTCCAACCTGAGCAGAACGCAGCATTGCTTCTCTTGAGTCGATACCCGCTAAATAATGTGTAAAGCCGCTATCTCGCAAAATACCTTTTGGCATTTTAAGTGCTGACTTACTCTTATTGTTTTCATAAGACGGTATCGTGCGCCAAACATGCGTTTTATCCGCTATTTCTAAATAGTCGCGTATGGTCGTTTCAGAGGCATCAATCGAGCGCCCAAGCTGAGCTTTATTGATAATCGTGCCCGACAAAGAGGCTAGCGTATTAATAAAGCGACGATAACGAATACTGTCTAAGCGTGGAAACAAGCGCCTAACATCACGGTTGATATAGGTTTGGTAATAGTTCTCCATCCACACGTTATAGCCAAAGTCATCCGCACTTTGAATCGGCTCTGGGTAACCACCACGAAGAAAGTAGGGTAACGTGTCATCAATCTCAGGCTTTAACTGCTTGAGTTGTAGGATTGAGTCATCGGTGATTGGCTGCTGAAATAACTCGTAGAAAGAGGGCAGCGGTTGTTCTGCGACCTCATTCATTTTTAACGTACCGATCTCAACGATAGCAATACGACCTGCAAGTGTTTCACTGGCTTGTTCCAGTAAGTCAGGCGAGTGAGAACTTGTCAGTATAAAGCGACCTTTATTGTTTCGGTCGGCATCTACCACACCTCGCAAATGACGAAACAGCGCTGGGTCTTCTTGTGCTTCATCAATGATTAGGTGCTGCGGGTATTCACTAAAAAAGAAGTCATAGTCACGACTTACAAAGTCGAAGTCAGACGCATTCTCAAGGTCAATGTACTTCCAGTCAGGACGTAGCATTTTACTCAGCGTTGTTTTACCTGTTTGACGAGCACCAATGAGCATGACAACTGGAAACAGCGTCAGTAGGCGATTGATTTTTTGTTCGAGATTTCGTTTTACACCAGACATATCCAAACTCTATGCTTGGATATGTCTGGTGTAAAGGTTTGTGTTTATGTTAACTACTTGATTCATACGAGGGGAATATAAAAGTATATTTTTATTACATAATGACTTTTTTCTTATTATAAAGCTATTATAACTGACTTATTCTTAGTTGCTGGAAGACCACATACCCAAATGATTAGAGTCTTCGATATAGCTGCAATTAGAACACTGGGAGTGTGACATGAGAGATTTAGGTTCAATGGGAGAAAGCACATTCTCTCTATGGTGCGCAGATGCTGGGCTAGTAGCTAATGTTTCTCAAATAGATAAGACAGGTTGGGACTTTTTTGTAGAATTTCCTTTTAAAAACAATAATGACCCATGCGGAGTCCATAACTCTGCCTTAGAGTGCAAGGTCCAAGTTAAAGCAACAGACCAAAATTATAGGAAGTTGTCTATTAAGCTATCTAACCTTAGACGCTTAGTTACAGCTCAAATGCCTGCTTTTTTTGTTTTTCTTGAGTTTGAGGGTAAATCAGAACCACAGAGCGCTTATGTTGTTCATGTGGATAATAAGCTGATTTCAAAAGTTTTAAAGAGATTGCATGAGGTTGAACAGAGCGACCAAGAGAATAAATTTAATAAAAGAAAAATGACAGTTCACTATTGTGAATCTAACCGATTAGAGGCTCTAAATGGAAGGTGTCTGGAGAGAAAAATTGTTGAATATGTTGGGTCAAGCATGTCTGAATATGTTGCCAGCAAAAAGAAACATTTAACAAGTTCTGGCTTTGAAGATGGTTTTGCCAAAATGACTCTTACTGCAATAGGTGAAGAAAATCTCGAGAAACTAATTGATGTTTCAATCGGTGCTGAAGACTTTGTTGAAGTGTCATCTATTCAAGCAGTAAAGACTAGGTTTGGTGTAGAAAGTAGTAGTCTTTTTCTAGATACACTGATGGGTAGGTTAGAGATGCCTAACTTGAAACCTTTCGCAGAGGGGGTAATTAAGTTCAAAGAAAGTAAGTTTTCTACCAGTTTAGGTTTTGATTGTCGGTTGTATAATTCACCATTTAACAGCTTTTCTGATAAAAAGCTGTGGAAAATGAGGTTTGAAAGCGACTTCTTTGGTTTGAGCTTCAACCCATTTAATGGTGAAGCCACAATCACTTTTTCATTTTTTGAAGATAAAAGGTTTCCTATTTTTGAGTTTAGAAATGCGGTTAAGCTTCTATCTAATATTTACCAGAACAGCTCGAAGACCTTGGGAGAGTTCAAAGCCAAAGAGTTACCTCCACTGAAGTTCACGATAGGTGGTGTTAATAGGGACTTTGATTACATGAGGGAAATGAAGGCATTAGATTCTGCTACTAAATTAATGTCTATTTTTAATGTCAGTGAGCCTGTGAATGCCTCATTCATTGAAATGTCTAGGTTCTCGAACGAAATATGCGGATTAGAGGCATTTGTTTCTGGTTCTAATGAAAACTTCGGTGTAGAGCTTTCAATGAAGAGAAATGATTTCCATACAGATCAACTCTATGCATGTGTTGTATTTTTTCATGCTGCTGTAGGTAGTCATTATTTTTGTGTTTTTTTTGTTGCTAAGGGCCATTTAAAAGAAGTCGAAGGTGAAAGGTTTAAACTCAATACCTCTGATATCTCAATTGAACGTAAATTCATTTCGCCAGTTAGTGATGTCATAGAGAAAGAGGAGTTATTTTCTGAGATGAAAAAGATCGAAGAAAAATATGAAAAAGACTATTGTGTTATTACCTTGACTTAAAAGTTAGATGTGACCTGAAAATTAGCTTCTCAGGTCACATGCGATAGGTGTGTCTACTATCCTACTAACCGAGCCCGAATCTCCCCAAGACTCTGATCAATAATCAACGTTCCATCCTCAAACACAACCTTAAACGCCCCTTGCTTCTCCTGCTCAGCCGTCTGCTGATCAAACATCTCAAAGCCGTTTTCAGTCTCCTCAACACGCAACAAACCACGCGCTGACTTCTTCTCACCATTATCGGTAATAGGGTCTTTAAAGATCTCACGAGCCTCGCCATTCACCTGACCCCAAGTCGCTTTAAGCGCAAAGCCAAAGTTATCTCGAGTTAAGTACTGGTAAGTAAAGCTGCCGATACCAAATACAATATTGTTAGACGCAAAGCCTTTCGCCGCTAAGCCTTCCAATATCGCTTGCGCACGTTGCAAAGTAATAGAGTCACCATAAATCACACCGACACGCTGGTTTAGTACCTTGTAACCTTCGTCAGTGACCTCCCCACCAAAGATCTCCCATAAGCACTCAACAGCACCTTTGTAAGCGGGGCTACCTGGTTCAGCATCTGCATCACCACAAATCACTTTAATCGGGTCGCCACTGTCTGGACGGAACACAACTTTAGCCAAGCCCATTTCGTTCTCTTTTCGAGCTAAGATAGTCTCTTTCAACTCGCTGGCGAACTCGCTAATCACCTGCCAAAAGTCCCACGTATCAGAAACAATACTCACCACGCCAGAAGGGTATAAGTCTTCAATCAAGCGTCTAAATGTTTCTATCTCGCCATCTTGTGTACCCATGCACATAACGCTGTGCTCTGTTGCAGGTACTGAAACACCAATCACACCGTCAGCGTTGTAATAGTCTTCCGCGTAGTCGATAGCAGCCACAGTATCTGTGCCGATAAAGCTAGTTAAGTGCCCCATCCCAGATTGTGCAGCATCCTCCAAACCACTCATTCCGCGACAGCTAAAGTCGTGTCCTTGCACTGGGATAAAGTCCAAAGGCGCACCTGTTTTCACGGCAAACTCAGTTAACAAACGTTTGTACTCATAAGCAATCGTTGCCGTTGTACACATCTTCCAAACTTCAGCACTGATGCTAGTTTCAAGGTAGTTAGTTAACCAAAAGTACTCAGGTTTAGTATTCACCATCGTAAACATCGGTACTTTAATATTTACGCGGCTACCTTCAGGTAATGCCTTAATGCGTAATGGCAAATAGCCCAAGTCGTGTAACGCTTCCATGTGATCAACGGGCACCGCATCTTTGCCTAAGGCTTGATCCATACGGCGCTTGTACTTAGCGATGACCTTTCCTTTTGGCTGCTGGAAAAAGTGTGTGTCCCAAGCATCCATCAAAATACGTTTGATATAACCCTGCAAACCAACCAACACAACACGGTCATCAAAACCATCAAGCACAGGGGCTAAACGAGAAGAACGCGGTGTTAGATTAGAATAGACATACTCCGTACCTTCTGGGTACTGGCGTCTGTGGTCCGCTTTGTAAAAGTCGATAGCTGTTAATGGGTTCATGGTGATACTCCTTTCTCTAATTTTTTAAGCGAACTTAATCTGGTTAATACGTGGGTCAGTTGCCTCACGTTCAAAGCTGTCTGTGGTGTAGATCTCATCAATCAAACCATCGAAAACGTCTAATCCTTTGCTGAAAATACCGTGCGTCACATATAAAATTACTTTGTCAGCGCCTTTGGCTTTTAGCTGTTCTGCGATCTTTATAAAGGTGTAACCACCGTCGCAAATGTCATCGGTAATGATCGCGGTCTTACCTGCAAGCGAGTCGATATTGACCTCGGTACATAAAACCTTGCCAGTGCTTGGGTCTCGTTTTTTGTAACACTGCACGCTATCGCTAATGTTTAATTCGGTTTTGATTGCCTCGCAGCGTGCCTTCGCACCTTCATCTGGGCAAATCAAAACACTGTTGTCTGCCGTTAACACTTCAACTAGAGCAGGGCTACTAGCGATGATCTTTTCAGGCATCACATTAATTGCACCTGTTAACTCAATACCGACCGTGCTGTGACAATCCCAAGTAGTGATGCTTCGAACAGGCATAGTGGCTAACACTGCGGCAAACACTTCCAACGAAAACGCTTGGCCTGCCGCACACACTCTGTCTTGACGTGCATAAGGTAGGTAAGGAATGGTTACATCAATCGCGACCTCAGTCCCAAAGCGGTGACGTAAAGCATTGACCACCAATAACAAATCCATAATGCCTGTCGCGCTGTTGATGCGGGCAGTAACGTTAAGACTCGTCGCTGCAAGGCTGTCGATATTGCCAAGTTGTACGTGGCGTTCGCCGCCTGAAAACGAAATTACGCTAATATCAATGTTGTCGTTTTGGTTGTTGGTTACTGTGATGGTCATGTTGTGCTCCTTGGTAAGTGTCTTTATGTCACTTAAGTTAAATAGTGGACGTAGTTGATCCCTAAGTCAATCATTAATTGTCAAAAAGACACTATTCAAAAGGAGTGTATAAAGTTCTTGCTAGAGAAGGGCTGAATCACCGGCACAAAAAAGGCGACTCAATGAGTCGCCTAATCTTTACCAGCTTAATTTGGAAGGGTGGCTAGTAAGCTTTAAAGGGGAGTATTATTCGCCTTTGTCCATTTTGCCTTTTCCACCGCGCTTGCCTTTACGGTTTTCTTTCATCTCCTTCATTGTCGCAAGTTGCTCAGCAGTTAGTACTGCTTGGAATTTTTGACGTGCAGAGCTCTTCAGGATAAACGTTTGACGCGTTAGGTTTGCTTTCTTGTCTGCAATTGCAGCTACTTGGCCATCGTAATTAGCGCTAGAGGTATCGAGTGCTTTCATTTCAGTGCGAAGCGCTTTCATTTCTTCACGTAGTGGCGCAGATGCAGCTTTTTGCTCTTCACGGAGTGTCTTTAGCTCAGCTTGCTGCGCTTCCGTTAGCTCAAGCTTTTTAATCATGCGCTTCATGCCATGGCCGCTTTTACCACTACGCTTACCATGGCTCTTGCCGTGGTGCTTACCACCTTTACCGTCTTTGTGCTTTGAGTAGCTGCTCGACTGCTCAGTCGTCGTTGTTGTGTCTTCTGCTGCGTTTACTACAGATGCGCCAAGTGTCAAAGTACTTGCTAAAATTGTTACTAATAATGTCTTGTTCATTTTTTAATTCTCAGTTTGTTTTAGTAGGTTCGACATGTTTTGCGTCGATGGGAGAATTATGGATGAAGTAAATATTAAGTTGGGTAAGCAAGGCGTAAGGATTTTGTAAAGAACGTCAGGGCTTACTGTAAGCCCTGTACCCAGTCTAATAAGCCCTGAAGCGTTTCTTTCTGTTCATCACTTAAGTCTCGTTGAGAAATATCCTGCATGGAATCTTGAAAGTCTTGTGCAGTAAAGTCACAACCGTATTCGCCATCAAGTAGGCGCGCGCGGCAAAACTCCTGCCATTGCCACTGTTCTTGTTGGTCGAGTGTTTCTGGAAAGTTACGTGCACGGTAACGGAACAACAGTGTTTGTAAGCGGGGGTCAGAGAAAACGATGTTTTCACTGGCTAGGCGCTCAGCAGACTGATTAATAACAAAGTTACATAGCTTACGGTCTGAGGCGTTGATAAAGCCGTTATAGAGTGCTGAGTCAGCGTCACTAGGCCCATGGTCACGCGTCTGCCCGTAAAGTTCAGCTAGGCGGTCTAGCAGCGAAGTATCCGCTAGTAGTATTTGCTTATGTTCTTCAATGACAGTCCAATCAATTTGCCATTTTTCAGCTTGTTCTGCTGACAGTGTTTTAGGGGGGGCTAGTGCAGGGCATTTATTGATATGAACACCTTTTAGCGCAAGGCGTGGTGGCATATCGTCGGTGCGTTCTGCATTGGGTGTGTAGAGGCTAGTCGCCATTTCTTCTGGTGTTGATTTTAATAACTGGTCAGGGTGCTGGCGCAGATCAAAACAGATTATTTCGTTTTTATTAACAGGATGCTGCATGAGTGGAATAACAGGCGTGATACAACCTAGTTCCGCAGGCACCATGCCTGAAATATGTAACACGACCTGCTGCTTATGCAGACTCAATAAGTCAGATGCCTTGTGCTTTTCACGTAATGAAAAGTAGAAGTCAAATAGGCGAGGCTGCTTGTCTTTAATCAGTTTTGCCATCGCAATGGTGGCGCGAACATCAACCAGTGCATCATGCGCACCTTCGTGTTCGATGTCGTTTGCTTCGGTGAGTAGCTCTAGGCGAAAACTAGTTACGCCAGGCTCGCGCTCAGGCCAAACGATTCCTTCAGGGCGTAGCGCATGAGTCATACGTACAAGGTCGAGTATATCCCAACGGCTATTGCCATTTTGCCACTCGCGAGCGTAAGGGTCGATGAAGTTACGATAAAAGCCAAAGCGGGTGACTTCGTCATCAAACCGTAAGCTGTTGTAACCGACACCACAAGTACCAGGCTTGGCTAGTTCTTCATGTATGCGATTGTAAAACTCTGATTCGGGTAATCCTTCAGCAGCGGCCTTTTGTGGAGTTATACCTGTAATAAGTACTGCTTCTGGGTGTGGTAGGAAGTCAACGCTTGGTTGACAATAGATCATAACTGGCTCATTAATTATTTCTAGTTCCATATTGGTACGAATACCTGCAAACTGTGAAGCTCGATCCTTCCGAGGATTGACGCCCCACGTTTCGTAGTCGTGCCAGAATAAGGTTTTCTCTGCCATGTTGCGATCCATTGTGTACGTGTATTAGTAGGTGGCTATAATACACGCTAAACAGCGCCAATTGTTGGATCGAAAGGAATTCTAAAAACAATCAGGAGGTTTATCATGTGGAACGACCGTTATAGCGGAGATGTCTATGTCTGCGGCACCATGCCCAATGATTTTTTGTACCGCGTCAGTAACTTCGTTAAAGGAAATAAGGTGTTATGCCTAGGTGAAGGCGAGGGGCGCAATGCCGTTTACTTGGCCCGTGAAGGTTTTGATGTGTCAGCGGTGGATTCTTCTCCACTTGCTCTAGAAAATGCGGAGCGTTTAGCTGATCAAAGTTATGTCGATATCAATACTCAGGTTGCAGAGCTCAGCCAATATGTCATTAAGCCTAAGCGCTGGAGTGGCATTGTTTCTATCTTTTGCCATTTACCATCAGCCGTACGTACTAGTCTTCATAAGAAAATAGTTGTTGGCTTAAAGCCTGGCGGAATTTTTATAATGGAAGCGTATCGTTCAGAGCTACTTGCATCATTATCTCAACTAAAACAAGAGTTAGCTGGTTTGGAGTTTCTTCATATCAAAGAAGTCGTGCGCGACGTAAATGAAGGCAGCTTTAAGAAAAAAAATGCAGAGTTAGTCCAGTTGGTGGCACGTAAGCCTTTTTAGGCGCTTACTTGCTTTCACGAACCCATTGTTCATAGTCAGACTTTGAGCTGAGCAAGCTTAGGATAATGCCTAATCCATCGTTAGGTGATGTGCCATTTTCGGTGCTTATGCCTAGCGGTATTAGGTTAATGACGGCACCTACTAGTGCAGCAAAGCCTAGGCTTTGTAGTGCTATTTGTAGGTAGTTGTCGTTTTGGGAAAACATTTGGTCTGTCCCTAAGAACAACATAATCCCAAAAAACACCAATAGCTCGATGCCGGGGCCAGCGAAATAGATCAGTGCGTGCTTGATGCGTACACCACTCATATTTAGCGGTGCAATCCGCACAAAACCTTCCAACGGAATCATACGGATTTCCATTGGCGCACCGAATAGGGTGGTTTTGTGAAAGATGTTACCCAAACCAATTACCGTTCCTTTGACTTTCCAACCGCACAGTTTTGCCATGAGTGCGTGACCGAACTCGTGTAAGAACAATAGTGGTACCCAAAAGGCTAGAAAGAACACGATGGAGAGTTTGCGGGGTTCGTAATTGCTGAGCAACTCCATGGTCATCATAAATAGGAATAGCCCAATGAGTATGAGAATAAATATCTTCTCACCGCGGGAGCTTGCGCCTTTGTCTTTCTGGTCAATGTACATAGCGTCGTAATCTCAAAAAGTGACTTAATGATGTGCTTAGTTGTTACTAAATAATAACTTATTTCTAAGCGGTAAACAGTCGCTTATAACAATGTTAGGGTATAAAAAAGCGCCCCTAAAAAGGGACGCAAAGGGTACAACTATGGAGAGTCTTTAGTGTTACTTCGGAATATAGGCAGTGATGTAGCGTGCAGAGTCTTCACGAATAACCAATAGAGGAACCGCTTTGCCCTTAGGCGCGTCCTTCATTGCTTGCTTAAGGTCGTCACCAGAAGTGATTTCGCGCTTGTTGAACGACACAATGATGTCATTGATAACGATACCTGCTTCTTGGGCAATACTGTTAGCCATGACTTGGTTAACAACGACGCCACCCTTATAACTTGCACTAATCTTATCGCGCTGCTCTGGTGACAGTACGCCAACAACAACACCTAACGATCCTTTAGTACGTGCGTCAGAGACAACTTCAGCCTTAGCATCTTTAGTCAGAGTGCCAACAGTTACGTCTAGTTTCTTCTCAGAACCTGCACGTATAACCGTTACAGAAACCACTTTACCGATCTCAGTATTACCCACTAATGGCGGTAAGTCAGATGACGTGTAAACCGGAGTGCTGTCATAAGTAATGATTACATCACCGTGTTGGAAGCCTGCTTTATCTGCTGCACTGCCTTTCTCAATCTTAGACACTAGCGCGCCGGTTGGGCTTGGTAGGTTAAACGAGTCAGCTAAGTCTTGGCTTACATCTTGAATGTGTACGCCCAACTTACCGCGACTAACAAAGCCTTTTTCTTTCAACTGGTTAATAACATTTCTAACCGTATTTGACGGGATTGAGAATGAAATACCTTGGTAGCCACCGCTGCGGCTATAAATCATCGAGTTAACACCGACAACATTACCTTTCAAATCAAACAGTGGGCCACCTGAATTACCAGGGTTTACCGCAACGTCTGTTTGAATGAATGGAACATACGTCGTGTTTGCTTGGTTTAAGCTACGTGCTAGTGCACTAACAATACCTTGTGAAGCACTGTGCTCAAGTCCAAATGGCGCGCCAATTGCAACAACCCACTGACCCACTTTAAGCTTAGAAGAGTCACCAATGGTTACTGCTGGTAAGTCTTTAGCATCAATTTTTAGTAATGCGATGTCGCTAGCTTCATCAACACCAATCAGCTTTGCATCTAGTTCACGACGATCTTTTAGTGTCACACGAATGCTTTCAGCGTCATCAATTACGTGAGCGTTCGTTACAACATAACCATCTGAAGATGTTATGAAGCCGGACCCTAATGAATTAAAAGGACGTGCTCTGCTTTGACCTTGACTGTTTGAGTCAGGTTGCGGCATGTTTTTGAAAAATTCTCGAAGCTGTGGCGGCAGTGAATCAAGGTCTAAACCGCTGCTGGCGGCTGCCGTTGGGCTAGCGCTTCCTTTGGTTGCGATATTAACGACAGAGTTGCGATTCTTTTCGATCACATCCATGAGGTTAGGCAAGCCGTCGGCGATTGCAGGAATTGATGCGACCATTAATAGGCCGGTGACGAGCATCGTACTGAATGCTTTAACTGTTGTTGGCTGAATTGCCTGGCGAATCATTGTAAACTCCACTGGATTATTGTTGCGTGAAATATTGTCATGCACTTCATTACTAAATGTTTTCCGTTTGATTAAAAAATATTTATAAAGGCACAACAGGTAATATTCTCAATATGTTGGAAATTCTTTATCAAGACAAGGCCATTGTGGCGATTAATAAACCCTCAGGTTTATTGGTCCACCGTAGTCCTATCGATAGGCACGAAACCCGCTTCGCAATTCAGCTTACACGTGATCAAATCGGCCAACATGTTTACCCTGTTCATCGTCTGGATAAACCCACGTCGGGTGTGTTGCTGTTTGCACTTTCTTCAGAGGTTGCCGCTTTGCTAACAAAGCAGTTTACCGAGAAGGCCATTTCCAAACGCTACTGGGCGGTTGTTCGTGGTTATACGGAAGATAGTGGGGTTGTGGATTACGCATTACAAGAACAGCTGGATAAAATGACAGATCGTTTAGTTTCTCCAGACAAACCACCACAAGAGGCAGTAACTGACTATCAGTGCTTAAATAAAAGTGAGCTATCTTATCCTGTTGGGCGCTACCAGACGGCACGTTACACGCTGGTTGAACTATCACCTAAGACGGGGCGCAAACACCAACTTAGACGACACATGAAACATATTTTTCACCCGATTGTGGGCGACACGTCGCATGGAGACGGTAAACAGAATATCTTTTTGCGGGATACATTTGGACTATCGCGTTTGATGTTACACGCGAAGTCGCTACAGTTAGCCCACCCAATGACGGGTGAGCCTTTGCATATTGAAGCAGGGTTGCCCGATGAGTTTTCGGAGATGTTAGCGAAGCTTAAGCTAAACGGTTCTGCACAAGCTTGACCCAATAACTTGCACCCAGCGCTGAGACATCGTCATTAAAGTCATAGTGAGCGTTGTGTAGCATGCAGCCACCTTCGCCTTCACCATTGCCGACCCAAATATACGCACCGGGCAGGGCTTCCAGCATATAACCAAAATCTTCTGCAGCCATGCTTGGGTGTAAGTCACGTTGGACGTGCTCAGCGCCAACAACATCACTAGCAGCTTGCGCGGCATAACCCGCATGTTCCGGTGTGTTGATCGTCGCAGGGTAATGATTGACTAGTGTTAACTCACCTTTCGTACCGAAGGTTGCACAGATCCCATCTATCACTTCACCCATGCGTTTTAACAACATATCACCGTCTTCATTATGGTAGTAACGAATGGTGCCTGAGATGTTTACATCGTCAGGGATAACGTTGTGGGCATGTCCTGCGTTTATTTTGGTGATACTTAATACGGCAGACTTAAACGGTGATTTGTTACGAGAGATAATGCTCTGCAGTGCAGTGATTAACTGTGCGCTCGCAACGATAGGGTCAGTGACTTTATCCGGCATTGCCGCATGGCCACCATGGCCAGTTATTTTGATGTCAAACGTACGAACTGCAGCCATAACCGCCGTATCGTGAACCGCAAATTCACCTGCTGCTAGTCCCGGCCAGTTGTGCATGCCGTAGACTTCTTTACAGGGGAAACGTTCGAATAGACCTTCATCAATCATAACTTTTGCACCCGCATCACCTTCCTCAGCAGGTTGGAAAATGCAATGTACCGTGCCTTTGAATTGATTGTTTTTGATCAGGTAAGCAGCCGCACCTAGTAGCATGGTACTGTGACCATCATGACCGCAACCGTGCATATGGCCTTCATGTAGCGACTTATGAGCAAAGTCATTGGCTTCTAGTATTGGCAGCGCGTCCATGTCTGCTCTTAAACCAATATGATCACCGTCTTCTGTGCCTTTTATAGTGGCGACGATCCCCGTCACCGCGATACCTCGGACAAAAGGAATGTCTAGTGATGTTAAAATTTGTGCAATGTAGTCGCTTGTTTTTAGCTCTTTGAAGGACAGTTCTGGGTGCTGGTGCAGCCAGTGTCTCCACGTAATCATCTGCTGGTGTAACGGTGAGGCCGTTTCGATAGGATTCATAGTGGAGACTCTTTATGTGCTGTTATTAAACGTCCAGTATAGGTGTTTCCTCGTCACTTGTGAAAGGTGGATCCATCACTCGTTCAATCGGAAATGTGCAGCGGAAAGTACTTCCTTTACCGACTCGGCTGGTGATTTTTAGTGCCGCATCGTGCCTTTGAAGCGCATGTTTAACAATCGCTAAACCAAGACCTGTGCCACCTTCGGCACGAGAGCGACCTTTATCTGCACGATAAAAACGTTCAGTCAGTCTGTCGATGTGTTGTTCTTCTATACCAAGGCCTGTGTCGACCACTTCCATGACCGCGTTGTTTGCTGTTTGATACCAACGAATGGTGATAGTGCCTTCTTCTGGTGTGTAATGAACAGCATTGGCGATCAGGTTAGAAAATACACCATGAAGCTCGCGAGTATTCCCTAGTAGCCATTGGTCTGAGTCTATGGCCAACTTTATGTCATGGTTTCTGCTACCACTTAAAATGATGGCGTCATCCGCGATGCCCTTAAGCATATCAGGCACTGGGACTTCATTTTGGTGGTTACTGCTTTGCTCACTTTCTAAATTTGATAATGTCAGTAGGTCTTCTACCAAACGAGTCATGCGGTCTGATTGCTGCTTCATTTGGTGGAAGATAGGTGCGTAAGCTTCTAGCTCGGGTTGATCATCGTCATCTAAGGTTTCGATGTAACCAACGATGACACTCAGCGGTGTTCGTAGCTCGTGCGAAACATTGGCAACAAAGTCCTGACGCACTTGTTCCATATGGTGTAGTTTGCTGAAGTCTTGAATGATTAAAAGGTGCTTGTCAGCATAGTTAATCATTCGAATATCAAGTTTGATTTTAGGGTCGTACGGTGAGTCTAAACGCAGATTTTCTCCAATGACTTTGTCTTGGTAGAAGTGAATAAAACTAGGGTCACGTACTAAGTTAGTAATGTGACTGCCTATATCTTCTTTTTTGCGTAGCCCTAACAAGGCTTCAGCTTTGTCGTTGCACCACTCGATGCGGCTGAGCTCATCGAGAATAATGACACCGTCGGGTAACGCTAAGCTGGCTTTACGAAATTGCCCAATTAGCCCGCGAGAGCGGATGTCGCTTGCTTGGTGGGCTTTATTTTTTTGATGTACTTTACTCGCAAATAAACTCCAAATGCCAAATAGCTCATCCGGAGGGCCGTGGCTTTTTCTCAAGCTGAGCCATTCCAGTAACAACTTTGCTTGGTAGATATGGTAGCAACTGAAACCAACCAAGCCGACCAGTAGCAAAACGGTAATAGGTATACCAGTGGTATATAGAAGTGCGCAGGCAAAGACGATCGCAAAAACTATTTTCAGTTCTCTGGTGATGACTTCGCTAAAGAACGTGCCCCAACTCATTTAGTGTGCCTATTGAGTTGGCGAGAGTCTGTAGCCAACACCGCGAACGGTTTGGATGAGTTTGTCATATTGCCAAGGGGCCAATGATTTTCGTAAGCGCAATATATGTACATCTACAGTACGTTCCTCAACGTAGGTATTTCTCCCCCACACATGATCAAGTAGGGCACCTCGGCTATAAACACGGTTTGGATTTTCCATTAAAAAGTTTAGCAGACGGAACTCCGTCGGACCCAACTCTAAAAGATTATCGTCCACTGTGACGCGATGACTTGCTTTGTCTAAGCGAAGGTTTAACGTTGTTAAAACCTCATCATCTTTTTTGTGCAACGTATTGCGACGCAACACCGCTTGAATACGTGCTATCAGTTCTTTAGGTGAAAACGGCTTGCTAACGTAGTCGTCAGCACCAGAGTTCAATCCGGTAATTTTATCATCTTCTGTCGTTTTAGCAGTCAGCATGATGACGGGAATATTGCTGGTAAATTTGTCTTTCTTTAGGCTTCGAACTAATTCGATACCTGTTGAGTCCGGCAACATCCAATCCATTAGAATGAGGTCGGGTTGTGTCTCGTTTAGTTGACACTGAGCTTGTCGAGCGTCGCCCGCTTCAATGGTGTTATAGCCTGCACGCTTAAGTGCAAAACCTAACATATGACGGATCGGCTGCTCATCTTCTACTAGAAGTATAGTTTCCATAATAACTTCTGCTATGTGGCTTTATCAGATCAGCTATTACAACAGAGCTATGTGTCAGCTATGTGACAAGGCAGGTATTATTACTCAAAGTGAGTAAATAAGTAATGTAATTTGGGACGGTATTTGGCTATAGGTTATACTTCATCGGTGTTTATATTGACACTTTCATGGCTTGCTGAGATGATTCGCGCCATCAAATATAGTGGCTTATAACTAATTAAATGTAGTATTAGGTTTACTCCAAATAAAAATAAACCCCCCATTCTTCATAGGTATCAGCTTACTAATGGACACACTTTTTAAGTATTATAAAGGCAGTTTTTTACTCTTTTTTCTCGGTATTGTGGCTGCTTTTTTTCTTGGCGGAATGCAGGCCGTATTTATCATCCTGATCCTTTGTATTTTAGAAATATCGTTGTCGTTTGATAACGCGGTGGTGAACGCTACTGTATTGAAAGACATGAGTGAAGTCTGGCGTCGCCGTTTCTTGACATGGGGGATTCTTATCGCTGTCTTTGGGATGAGAATTGTATTTCCTGTCGTGATTGTCAGTATTGTTTCAGGGCTATCGCCTTGGGCAGCCTTAGAAGTAGCGGTGAATGATCCTGATGCATACGCGGCTTATATGACCTCTGCCCACATATCCATCATGGCCTTTGGTGGTGCTTTCTTGATGATGGTTGGTCTAAGCTTTTTCTTTGATGATGACAAAGACCACTGGATTCCAGTGATTGAAAATCCTTTGTCTAGAATCAGCAATATCCCTTTTGTTGCTTATATTTTGGCGCTTTTGATCGTCGCAGTGATGGGCTTTTTAGTGTTATCAGGAGAGGATTCTCAGTCTTTTTTAACCGCTGGCGTTTCGGGTGTATTGGTGTTTTTCGTTATTGAAAAAATAACTGAGTATATGGAGCATATTGAGAAAAAACGTGCAGTAGAGCAGGCCGCAAAAAGTGGTGCAGCCATGTTTTTATACCTTGAAGTACTTGATGCATCCTTCAGTTTTGATGGCGTAATAGGTGCTTTTGCAATTACAACGGATATCTTTATTATTGCAATTGGCTTGGGTGTTGGTGCGATGTTTGTGCGCTCCATGACAATTATGTTAGTTGAAAAAGGAACGCTAGAAGAGTATGTGTATTTGGAGCATGGCGCGTTTTACGCGATTGTTGCGTTAGCAAGTATCATGTTCATCAAGACAGTTGGGCATGTGCCAGAGGTGTTAACAGGGCTAATTGGTGCTGGTTTTATCTGTGTTGCATTTATTCATTCAATTATGCTCAAAAGAAAAGAACAAACGAATTAAGCCTAAAAATAATATTACTAATTTTCAAATAGGAGATCACGACAATGGCAATCAGTCTAGAGAAAGGCCAACGAGTTAGTTTAGAAAAAAATGGTGGACAATTAAGCCGTGTTTGCGTGGGTGTGAACTGGGGTGCCATAGAGAAAAAAGGTTTCTTTGGGACTAAGAAAAAAGCGGTTGATTTGGATGCTAGCGTTGGCTTCTTTGATGCAAATAAGACCTTAATGGACGTCGTCTACTTCGGTCAACTAAAGAGCAAAGATGGTTCAGTGAGTCACAGTGGTGATGACCGTACTGGCGATGTTGATGGTGATGATGGCCTAGATAACGAAATCATTACGGTTGAGTTGAACCGTGTTCCTGCAGAAGTTGCACATGTTGCTGTGCTATTGAATAGCTTCCAAGGTGATGACTTTGCGACGATTCCATTCGCTACAGTGAGATTGTACGAAGGTACACCTGAGCGAGTAGACAGTGTTTTAGCAGACTACAATATTGCTAATGACGCAAAGTTCAAAGGTGCAGTATCAATGGTTTTAGGTGTGTTATATCGCCATAACTCAGGCTGGAAATTTAAAGCAGTAGGTGACCCTACTCAAGACAAAGGCCTAGAAGACACATTGAAAACAACTGCTAGCTCATACCTCTAATATTTTTGATGGTGACTGAATGATGCAACGACTCATTTCAGGACAAAAAGTGGCGTTGACGGATGTCAGCTATCGATTGCAGATAGATATATCCAGTTGGCAGTGGGGGGTGATTGTGCTTAAAGCAGGTCACTCTGCTATTTTGTCGTCTGATGATTTAGGGTTAACGCGTGATGGTAATCAACTGATGGTTGATTTTCAGAGCTTGGATTCCTCTATCGAAAGGATAGTCATTTTTATTCATACCAATGCCTCTGATGAGTTGAACACTGAGGCGCTAAGTACGACTTTATATCCAGGGTCATCTGATCAAGCACAGTTCAATATTTTACTTGAACAGCAATCTCGTTCAGAAAGGGCATTGAATTTACTAGAAATGTACCAACATAAGGGTAAGTGGAAGGTAAGTTGTGTGTGTCAGGGTTTTGTTGAGGGTTTAGACCGTTTGTTAGGTCTGTATAAACTCAATAGGCCGGTCAGTCACTCATTAAATAAACCAGCACCTCAACGAACAAAACCTGCTGTGAATAATGGTAAGGGAAGTATCGAGATGAGTTGGGATATGGCTGAAGAGAGTCAGCATTCTCCACAAAAACTATACGTTGGTAGTCAGTTTAATGTGATTTCTGATTTTCGTATTGGTTGTTTTTACCAGCTACGCAATGGTCAGGTTGGGCTTGCGCATAGTATAGAAAAAAGTGAGTCGGGATCTTTTATTGGTGTACCGTATATAGAAGCCTCTCGAGAGCTGGATAAGCATTTTGAGCAGTTGAAGATTAATCTGCAATACCAGCATAAGTTACACCGTTACTTAATATTTGCCTTCATGGTTGAAGGGTATGGGTATTGGAAGGCACACAATATCAAAATCAACGTTCAGGTTGATGGTGTGGAGCCAACGATATTAACCCCCGATTCTCTGATGGTTAAGCCAGTTCACGCGGTTGCGATGCTGGAGTTTGATCAAGGAAATACCGAGCTAACGCCATTGAATGAATACTTTGAAAACTTACCTTCCATGGATCAAGCGTATGGTTGGGGTTTGCAATGGCGTCAAACACAGTAATTTTAAAATAAATTTAAGGGAGTCATTATGAGCTTTGCCAATTTTATGTCTGATTTGAAAAACAAGGCAAGTGGTTTAAAAGACGAAATATCGAAATTTAAAAACAAAAAATTCCTCAATGCTGCCACAGCAGGTGCAGCGCTAATTGCGATGGCTGATGGAGAATTGGATTCTGAAGAAAAGAAGAAGATGCTCAAGTTCATTGAAAGTAATGACGCACTATCTGTCTTTAAAACATCGGAAGTGATTGGTTCTTTCAAAGAGTACATTGAGAACTTTGAGTTTGACCAAGATATTGGTGAGTCAAAAGCGTATGAGGCGATTAATCTTCTTAGAGGTAATGAGGTTGAGTGCCGTACAGTGATGCGCTTGATTTTATCTGTTGCAGCAGCAGATGGCGTTTTTGACGATAATGAAAAAGCAGTTGCAAGAAAAATCGCGGTTGAGTTAAATCTTTCCCCGAGTGATTTCGAACTTTGAAAGTCAAATAAAAAAGGAGTAGTAAAAATGGGTGTTTCATTACAAAAAGGCGGCAACGTTTCTTTAGAGAAAGTTGCTCCAGGTATGACAAAGTGTGTCTTAGGTTTAGGTTGGGATACGCGCGCGACAGATGGTGCAGATTTTGATTTGGATGCTTCTGTATTCATGGTTGGCGAAAATGGCCAAGTACGCGGCGACAGTGACTTTATTTTTTACAACAACTTGAAGTCGACTGAAGGTTCAGTTGAGCATACTGGTGACAACCTAACGGGTGAAGGCGACGGTGACGATGAGTCAGTTAAAGTTAATTTGCCACTTGTTCCAGCAGATGTTTCAAAAATCATCTTGGGTGTCACTATTCATGACGGTGAAGCTAGAGGTCAGAACTTCGGCCAAGTTTCGAATGCGTTCATTCGTATTGTGAACCAAGATAATAATGAAGAAGTTGCTCGTTATGATTTATCTGAGGATTACTCTGTTGAAACTGCGTTAGTTTTTGGTGAACTTTACCGTCACAACGGCGCTTGGAAGTTCAAGGCAATTGGACAAGGTTTCGCTGGCGGCTTAAGCCCAATGGCAAAACAATACGGTGTTAGTGTTGGTTAATACCCTGCTTGATTGTTTTGAAACGTATGCTTGATCAGCATCGGGCAACGTTAATAACGGGGCAGTTGGACATTACGGTAACGGATGAACAGCTGCCTTTAAATGACTTATTAACCTTTGGTGCCAGACAAAATCCAAAGCGACGATACCTATTCATTTCAAAGGTATTGGGTAAGTACGTTCCTTGTTACCCCAGAGTAATGAGACGGTCTTATCAACAATTAGCCGCCACTATTTTGAAAGAAGGCGTGCACGGAAATATTCGGGTGTTAGGTGTTGCTGAAACTGCAACAGGTCTTGGTGCAGGGGTTGCGCAAGAACTTCAGCGTCAGACAAATACTTCATTGTTATATAGTCATACCAGTCGTTATGAGCTGAAAAATCCCATTTCGTTTTCCATTAGTGAGGTTCATAGTCATGCGCCGTCACATATAATTTATGAGTTGGACGATGAATTACAATCGATTGATATTGAAACATTGGTCATTGTTGATGATGAGATTAGTACCGGACAAACGCTTGAGCAGTTAACTCGTCAGCTATGTGATCGTAATCCAAAGTTGAAGAAAGTGATTTGGGTATGTCTGGTTAATTGGCTTTCTGAGGATCGACGAGCGCAGCTCCAAGCAAGTGTTCCTCAATTAGAGTTAGTATTTTGTAGCTTACTCAGTGGTCACTTTCAGTTTGAGCCGAATGAGGATGTCGCACTAGGATTACCAGAAAAAACGGCAACGGGCCTTTGTTCTATTGATCAGAGCGAGGAGTCAATCCATGCTCAGAAAAGTCGAACGGGCTATCACGTCACTGACTCTCAAGCCTTTAGTTTCGTAGGTCCTAATCAACAAGTATTAGCTGTATCAGACTTTGACCCAGAACAGGCTTATATGATTATTGGAACCGGAGAGTTTACTTTTCAACCTTTCCTGTTTGCAGAAGAAATGGAGCAACATGGGCTGGATGTGTTGATGCAGTCAACGGGACGCTCACCCATTTTGGAAGGGGAAGGCGTTGACCGTAAAGAGAGCTTCTTTGATGAAAGTCATGATGGAATGCTGCATCTTTATAACCGGTGCGTATCACGGAAACCAATTATGCTGTATGAAACCGTTGACCAATATTTAAAATGTCCAGTGCGTACGAGCATTAATGCGACGGCAGGCATTTTAAGTGACAGGTTGGAATCAGCATGAAGGTAGTTGTTTTTTCGGATATTGACGATACGTTGATAGCGGCAAAGTCGGCATGTCCGAATGATGCTGTCTTGCAGCCCGCAGGCGAGCGTTCAAGCTCATATACAACCCAACATCAGCGTAGCCTTATTGAATTGTTTTCAGCTCATGAGCTTATCCCTGTGACTGGTCGTAATAAAGCGGGCTTGGATCGTATCAACATTCCCTTTAAAAGCTTCAAAGTCGTGTCTCATGGCGCGGTTGTTCTGGATGCTAATGATGAGTTGTTACCTGATTGGGTCAAATATATTCAAGAACTAAGTCAGCTCTGGCTACCAATATTGAATCAATATAATGCTGACATTAATGCATTTATTGATCAGGAAAGGTTGAGTGTTCGATGCCGTGTTATTAGTGATTTTGGCTTTCCATGTTACTTATCCATCAAGGGTGAGGTGGGTGACTTATCTCGATTAGATAATTTTTCCAGCAGTTTTTGTGCCTTGGGTGACAATGCTCGCGTCCACTTGAATGGAGGCAATATGGCATTGCTGCCACCTTATGCCTGCAAGAAACTAGCGGTTGAGTTCTTACAGAAACAGTACCTGGCTGCAGAAGAGGGTGTGCTTTTTCTAGCGGCGGGTGATAGTTGCTCAGACCTTCCTTATATGAATAGCTGCGACTTTTCGCTTATTCCTCAACGCAGCCAAATTACTCAAGAAAGACTATAACAATGAAGACAACAGATTTAACGTTTATTACGGGTAGTTATACGGAGCAAGATTGTCGGTTTTTATTGCAACCCATCCAACTAACCATGTTGAGTGTGGAAGAGAAGGAACGACAGTTACAGTCTGGGAAGAAACACTATTCTGAGATGGTTTCACAAGAGGCCGCGCCCAGTCGAGCTTATCTGGATGTCTTTTATGCACTAGTAGAGCAATACCGACACCGTCTAGCTCAAGAAATTGCAGACTTAGCTTATCAAGTGAATCAGTTAAAGGGCGGGCAAGTTACCGTCGTTTCATTGGCTCGTGCAGGAACGCCAATTGGTGTGCTGCTCACTCGCGCCTTGCGTCACTATTATGGTTCGGAGGTTGAGCATTATTCTGTTTCAATTGTGCGTGATAAGGGTATTGACGAAGCAGCCTTGGAATATATTGAAGCCGCAGGTCGCCCCGCTGAAAGCATAATCTTTGCTGATGGCTGGACGGCGAAAGGAGTCATTACGCATGAGTTAAAAACTGCTGTTGCCCACTGGAATGCGCACCATGATTATCAGATACCTGATGATTTGTGTGTGGTATCGGATATTGGTGGAACGGCTGATATTGTCGCAACGACAGAAGACTATGTGATTCCTTCTGGTATTTTGAATAGCACTGTTTCAGGGCTTATTTCACGCTCAATACTATTGGCACAGTACCACGGTTTTCATCAGTGTGTAATGTACACAGAATTGCAAGAACATGACTTGAGTAATTGGTTTGTTGATGAGGTTTCAGGTTTGTTTAAGCAGTGCCAACCGCGACAAATCCAAGTTGCTCAAGTGTCTGCTGAGCAACGACGTGCAGTCATGCTTGAATACATTGAAGGGCTGATGGCGAAGTACGATGTAAAAGATCGTAATCGAATTAAACCCGGTATTGCTGAAGCGACACGCGTGATGCTGAGACGCATTCCTCGATTGCTAATTGTGCGAGATCTCAAGGATGAAAATGTAAATCATCTTGTTTTACTGGCTAAGGACAAAGGCGTTAAGGTACTTGAAGATGCGAGAATGCCTTTTAATGCAGTGTCACTGATAGCTGATGCTATCTAGAGTCAAAACTCTTGCCTAGCAGTGGTTATCTAGTTTCTGAGCTGGCACTGAGTGATCTATCTTGGGGAAGGTAATTATTTACAATGAGACCCTACTCTGCTTGTGGGTAAGCAGAGTAGGGGGCATTAATTGCTTAATTAGGTTTTCTTATCTGAGTCTTTCGCCATATCTGGATATAGCTTCTTACGAATCTTTTTAAGGCTCGTATGACGAATATCTTTACCTTTAACGCGGTAGATAACGAATTCGCAAATATTAGTTGAGTGATTACCGATACGCTCAAATGCACGCGCACACCAAATAACACGTAATGCATTTTTGATGTTACGGGTGTCATCCATCATGTGAGTGATTAATACGCGAGATAAGTCATCAAACTCTTTACCAATATCACGACTCTTGCGAGCGACTTCCATTGCTTGCTCATCATCCATACGAGCGAATGCGTCTAGTGCTAGCTTTAGCAGTGAGTGAGCGAGTGTACCTAGGTGCTGTAACTGTGCGCTCATGCCTTGGTTGCTTGCATGAGTACCTAACTGCGAGGCATATAGGCCGATTTTTTCAGCCTCATCACCAATACGCTCAAGGTCAGTAGTGATCTTGATGATACTGAGTAGTAAGCGTAAGTCACCAGCAGCAGGCTGACGACGAGCGATGATGCTTGCGCACTCTTCATCAATCGCAACCTCTAGTTCATTAATCTCATCATCAGAAGCAGCAACGTGCTCGCCTAGCTCAGTGTCACGCTCAAGTACTGCGATCAATGCGTTGCTAACTTGCTTCTCTACCAAACCACCCATTTCTAGGGCTTTACTACGAATTTCTTCAAGCTCCTGGTCATAGGATTGAAGAATGTGTTCTCCGTCTTCCATAGCTGTCTCCTGTAAGCTTAGCCGAATCGGCCAGTAATGTAATTTTCAGTGAGTTTGTGTTCAGGGTTAGTGAACACCGTATTCGTTGCATTAACTTCAACCAATTTACCAAGGTGGAAGTAGGCGGTACGTTGTGAAATACGTGCTGCCTGCTGCATTGAGTGAGTTACGATTGCAATAGTGTAGTTGTGACGTAACTCATCCATTAGCTCTTCGATAATGGCTGTTGCAATTGGATCAAGTGCTGACGTTGGCTCATCCATCAAGATAACTTCAGGGTCAACTGCGATAGTACGAGCAATGCATAAACGCTGCTGCTGACCGCCTGATAAGCCAGTACCTGGCTTTAGTAGGCTATCTTTTACTTCTTTGAACAGACCCGCTTTAGTCAAACTTGCTTCTACCAAGTCATCTAGCTCAGACTTGTTTGTCACCAAACCGTGTAGACGTGCGCCATAAGCCACATTGTCATAAATAGACTTAGGGAATGGATTTGGTTTTTGAAACACCATACCAACACGTGCGCGAAGTAGCACAGGGTCTTGGTCTTTTGCGTAGATGTCTTGGCCATCTAGCGTTAAGTCACCCGTCACTTTACAAATATCGATGGTGTCGTTCATGCGGTTGAGTGCGCGTAAAAAGGTTGATTTACCGCAACCTGAAGGGCCGATCATCGCAATGATTTCATTCTTACCGATGTCTAGGTCAACACCGAAGATTGCTTGATGATCTGCGTAGAAAACATCACAACCACGAGCGGCCATTTTAACTTCTGCTTGGTCTTTTAGTAGTGGTTGTCCAACAGTATCAAGTATTTCTACATCAAACTCGTCACGTTTTTTTGTGGCTGTATCTGTGCTCATTCTGTATGTCCTGCCAAATTAATTTATTGTCTAACAATGTCTGTTTAAAAGTTGGTAGCCCGAAGGCTTACCAACGTTGCTCAAAGCGTTTACGTAGCATAATTGCAATCAAGTTCATCGTGATCAAGAACGCGAGTAACACCATAATTGCAGCAGAGGTACGCTCTGTAAACGCTCGCTCAGGACTGTCAGACCAGAGATAAATCTGTACTGGCATTACCGTTGAAGGATCTAAGATACCTTGAGGGACGTCAGAGACGAACGCAATCATACCAATCATTAGTAACGGTGCAGTTTCCCCCAACGCCTGCGCCATACCGATGATAGTACCTGTCAGTATACCCGGCATTGCCGTGGGTAATACGTGTTGGAAAACGGTTTGTACTTTTGAAGCACCTAAACCGAGTGCCGCTTCACGCATTGACGGTGGTACTGCTTTAATCGCAGCACGACTGGCAATGATGATGGTAGGTAGCGTCATTAACGCTAACACAAGTCCACCAATCAGCGGGGTCGACCGAGGTACACCAAAGAAGTTGATGTAAACCGCTAGTCCTAACAGACCGAAAACAATCGACGGTACAGCCGCTAAGTTGTTGATATTAATTTCGATCATATCAACCCACTTATTGTTTTGTGGTGCAAACTCTTCTAGGTACGTTGCTGACGCTACACCAATAGGGACGGCTAGGAACATTGTGATTAGCATGGTGAAAAGTGATCCCATTAAGGCACCACGGATACCCGCTTGCTCAGGCTCACGTGAGTCAGCTTCTGTGAACAACACCGTATTGAAACGTTTCTCTAGACGGTTTTCTGCTACAAGCTGGTCAATCCACCCAAGCTGGTAATCCTTAACGCGGCGATCATCTTCTGGGAGGTCACGATCAATATTACCTTTCATGAATACATCAACGTCGTCCTTAGCAAGGAACCAGTATGATGCAGTGGTATCCAGTATCGATGGGTTAGCAATAACCTTATCGCGAATATCGTAAGCCGCTGATTTACTCACTAAGTTGGTTAGTGCGCGACGTTGCTTACGATCTGTCACCTCAGGAAACTTAGCTCTCAGTGAATCTCGAATAATCCGAGAATAACTGGCAGTGTATAGCTCATCTTCTGTTGAATCCGCAGTTAAACCTAAAGTCTTACTGTCTATCGTAACGTCTACTTTGATATACGTTTGCTGAAAGGCAGGGTAGCCCTTGCTAATTATATCCGTCAGTAATACGACCAAAAAAGCCAAGCTAATTAAGATCGAAATAAGCCCAAACATGCGGAATCGCTTTTCACGCGCATAGCGTTTCTTCAAACCGGCTTCAACTATTTGTGTACTTTTGTTCATGAGAATTTCCCGGAATTAATCGTACTGTTCGCGATATTTGCGAATGACGTGAAGTGCGACTACGTTAAGCATCAAGGTAATCAGGAATAAGCCAAGGCCTAGTGCAAATGCGGCTAGTGTCTTGGGGCTGTCAAACTCTTGGTCACCTGTCAGCAGTGTCACGATCTGAACAGTGACGGTGGTTACCGCTTCCATTGGGTTGAATGTTAGGTTGGCAGACAGTCCTGCCGCCATCACAACGATCATGGTTTCACCAATAGCGCGCGATGCTGCTAGCAGTACACCACCAATGATGCCAGGTAGGGCAGCTGGGATGATCACTTGCTTGATTGTTTCTGACTTAGTTGCACCCATTCCGAATGCTCCGTCACGTAGTGACTGAGGAACGGCAGTGATAACGTCGTCTGACAGTGAAGATACGAATGGGATAATCATGATACCCATCACTAAACCAGCCGCCAGTGCACTTTCAGAAGCGACGGTTAAACCAATCGATTCACCCAGGTTTCGAATGAATGGCGCAACCGTCAGTGCAGCAAAGAAGCCGTAAACAACCGTCGGGATACCCGCTAGGATTTCCAGTGTTGGTTTGGCAAAAGAGCGAAACTTAGGGCTTGCGTATTCTGCTAAGTAGATTGCGGACATCAAGCCTAGTGGTACGGCAATAATTAGTGCAATCAGCGAGATTAATAAGGTACCAACAAATAGCGGTACCGCACCAAATGATCCAGAGCTTCCTGCTTGGTCAGCACGTATTGCTGTTTGTGGGCTCCATTTGGTACCAAAAAGGAAGTCCCAAACGGGTACTGTCTTAAAGAAGATAATCGACTCGAAGATAACTGAGAAAACAATACCAACGGTGGTTAATATCGCAATCGACGCACAAAGAATCATTGACCAGCGAATCACTGTTTCTACTTTGTTTCTAGCGCGAGTTTCTGGTTTAACTAAGCGTAACCCTAAGATAAGGCCTAGTATTGCAACACCTAGAACGACAACTGTTTTTGCTAGTTTGCTGATGTTTTGTAAGCTGGCGTAACGTTCTGCAGCGGCTCTTTTGACAGGATCTTCAATTTGATCGATTTGGCCTTCTTTTGCCAGATTGACAATCTCATTTAAGAATAAACCTTTTGTATCAGCGCCTTGAGCTTGCATTTCAGCAGGTAGCGATGAAAAGGTCATGTCTGAAATTAGCTTGCCATCAAACGATGTCCAAAGCGCTAAAATGATTAATGCAGGTATCGCCGTCCAAATTACAACTAAATAGCCATAATATGATGGTAATGAATGTAAATTGCGACGCCCATTGCTCTGGCGCTTGCCGACCGCTAAGGATCGACCTCTACCAATGACATAACTGAATACCAGTAATGCCAGTAGCGTTATAAGAATTGTGTTTAGTGACATGCCGGAAAATCCACCCTCTACCAGAATTGGTCGGAAATTATATATTACTATGCTAGCAATTAGCACAATAGATTTACTCAGGTCTGAGCCATTAATATATTTGTTTACACATGATTGGACTTTATTGACTCAGTCCAGAATAAACTTATTTCGAAAACAACAAAGGCCCAAATAAATCGGGCCTTTGCTATTCGTGCAATCTATCTAGATGATTACATTGAAAGAGAAGTCATCTTTGTTGCATCTTCACGGAAGCCAGCACGCTTTTCTTCAGAAAGTGGGATCAAACCTTTCTCAACTAGGTAGCCGTCATCACCGAAAGAATCTTCAGAAACGAACTCAGCTAGGAACTCTTTGATGCCAGGTACTTTGCCGATGTGCGCAGACTTTACGTAGAAGTAAAGTGGGCGAGATACAGGGTAAGAACCGTCAGCAATAGTGTCAAAAGTTAGAGAAGCACCATCGATGATTGAACCTTGTACTTTGTCAGAGTTCTGGTCTAGGAAACTGAAGCCGAATACGCCAAGTGCGTTAGGGTTAGCTTCTAGCTTCTGAACGATAAGGTTGTCGTTCTCACCCGCTTCGATGAAAGCGCCATCTTCACGAACTTCGTGACAAGTTGCTTTGTATAGTGCGCTGTCTGACTTTTTGAAGTCTGCGATGAAGTCAAACGTCTTACAGCCACCTTCAAGTGCTAGTTCAGCGAATGCATCACGAGTACCAGAAGTTGGTGGAGGACCTAGTACTTCGATCTTAGTTGCTGGAAGTGATGGGTTAACATCTTTCCATGTCGTGTAAGGGTTTAGTACTAATTCACCTGGGTTCTTGCCAGGCACAGTCTTAGCAAGTGCTAGGTAGATGTCTTTACGAGTCAGTGTCATCTGTGGTGCTTTCTTAGAGTTTGCGAAAGCGATACCGTCGAAACCAACCTGAACTTCGATGATGTCTTTAACGCCGTTCTTCTGGCAAGTATCAAACTCACTCTTCTTCATGCGACGAGAAGCGTTAGTGATGTCTGGTGTGTCGATGCCAGCGCCAGCGCAGAACAATTTAGCGCCACCACCAGTACCAGTAGACTCGATCTTAGGTGTCTTGAATTTAGTTTTGTTACCGAAAGTCTCAGCAACAACAGTAGTGAAAGGGTAAACCGTTGAAGAGCCAACGACTTCAATGTAATCACGTGCAGAAGCAGCAGATGCAGTTGCTACTAGCCCAGCAGCAATGATTAGTGGTAATTTTTTCATATCCATCTCTCTGTGTTTGTCATTAGTTGATGGACGGCACTATAAGTTTCTTATATGACATCTTTATGACAAAACGCTGGGAATTTGGATTTACTTCGAAAGTTTGTAACCACTGCCTCTGACGGTTTGAATCAAATGATCAACATCGCGCGCTTTGAGCAGCTTGCGTAATCTTAGGATGTGGACATCAACCGTGCGTTCTTCAACGAAGTTGTTTTGTCCCCAAACGTGATCAAGTAGTTGTGTACGTGAGAGTACGCGCTCTTTGTTTTGAATGAAGTAGCGCAGGAGTTTGAGTTCTGTCGCACCTATTGGCGTTTCTTCGTCATCAACGACTAGCGTTTGGCTTGCTAGGTTTAGTGTTATTGCATCGTAGCTGATACTTTCAGTTGCAGTAACAGCAGGTTCGGTTCTACGAAGTAGGGCTTTGATGCGTGCATTTAGGGATTTTAGTGAGACTGGCTTTGTAATGTAGTCGTCGGCGCCAGATTCTAACCCTTGGATCATGTTTTGCTCTTCTGCTTTGGCAGTTAGCATGATGATGGGTATATCGCGGGTGTGTGGGTCTTTGCGGAGTTGTTTAACAAGGTCTGGGCCGGAGGAGTCTGGGAGCATCCAGTCCATTAGTATTAGGTCTGGGCGTTGCTCGCTGATTCTATCTGACATTTGCGCAGAGTTTTCAGCTTCGGTGAAGTTGTAGCCAGCGCGGGTAAGGGAGAAGCGGAGCATGTCTCGGATGGAGGACTCGTCTTCTATGCAGAGGATGGTTTTTGTCATTGGGTGTATAGACCCTATCGGTTATGGTCTCTCTAAATTTGATAAGCTAAAAAATGCTAGTTAATTGATGAAAGACTTTAAAAGAATGAAAAGTTAACATAAATGTTCATGGTAGCGTTTGTATAACGTCTAAAGCTCGTGAAGAGCTTCATCCAAATAAAGTAAACATGGTAATTATTTGATACCACTAGTTCAAGAGCATTCAGTCGTTAGATATTTCTTTTAATACTAGATAATCTGCTTACCATCACCTGCGATTTTTGACGTGAAGACATCTTTGTTATTAACTGATTTTATCAAATCTTTATTAAATAAATTAGTTAAATGGTGATTGATTCTGATAAATAGGATTTTAAAAAATTGAAAGACCCTTGTTCAGGTTAAACTTATAAATACGCTAGGTAATTTTTTGCCCTCTCCATATTAAAATGATACCAACGGATAGTGGTAAAAATTCATTAATATTTTCTGTATAACAGTTAAGTGAGAATTAACAGGAAATAATATTTTTTTCTCAAGTGTAGCTAAAAAACTGCTGTGATTTGGTAGTTCAATATACATATAAACTAAGTGGTGAAATCAACTTAGTTTTCATGATGTTACAACCTAGTATTTAGTAGGTAAACTGTATAAGGGTAATTTCTTTATTTTATAATGCAGTTGTAGTGCATACCTTAGGAGCATAAGTTGCCTTAAATCCTTTTGCTGCTATACCATTGACGGTACAAGACCATTTACCAGTATTATCGCGGTCAAGTATAATTGTTGCATTTTTAACTGCACCAGCTACAGAACCTGATAAGGTGCCCTCGACCTGTATTGTATTACTTGTACCATTTGCATTTAATTCAAAGCTCGTTATTTCGAACAAGTTTGAGCTCCCTGTCCAGCCATATGCTTTTGCGGCTGTGACTGCAGCAGCTCCAGAGGCTGTAGCAACAATATCACCTTCTAATATGCCAGCTTCCATGCCCGATTTAAAACCTACAATTTCCCCGTAACTAGAAGTGAGTTGAGATTTAGCAATATAATCCTGATACGCAGGAAGGGCGATAGATGCTAGGATACCAATGATTGCAACAACAATCATTAATTCGATTAAAGTAAAACCTTTTTGTATTTGCTTTTTCATTATTACCCTTAATATTTTTTTTAATTATTTTATAAGTAATACCAAGCATGAATCGAGCCAAACTTTTCGATTTATATAAGACTTTGAAATAAAAGGATTTTTTATTTCTAGTTATGTGTGTATTGTCACTTTTTGTTAAAAAGAGACCATACATTAACATATATTGTCGCTAGTCAAGTTTGGAACTCGCACCGTTCAGCATATAATTTTTTAAACTTAGCATTCAAGTAGCTGTTAATTCAGTAGTATAAGTAAAAGAACTGATTGAAGCGCATAGATAACTCTAATTTTTGTTATGTATCTAAAATTTAAACCTAAAATCAGTCAATAAGTGCAACATTAAATTGATTAGGTTCAAACCCCAAGTACAAATTCATTTAAAGGTTGCAGTGGGAGTTTTGATATTTAGGAACAAAGTTGTCTTGTATTTACCTATCACACGTAACATGAAGTTGCCTCATTAGGGGCATAATCGCGTCTACTAGAGCTACTTTGAGTTATCACTAAAGATTCTGATAAAGCCGCCTAAACGATTGAAAAGAAAAAGATGTTACAGTCCAACTCATTCAATTATGGCCAATGAGTTGGACTGAAGGGTGATTTTATCGTTTATTCAATGTCACTGATTCAGTAGCTTTATAGTGCTGATTTCTTATTACAAAAAAAGGCTCCTTTTAGGGGAGCCTCTTTATTAAACGATGTAACTTATTTTGTGTACTACTTATCGATATTACTGACAGTTCTTTGGCTTGTAGTTATCTTTAAAGCCGTTAGCAGCTGTACCAGCAATTGCACAAGTCCATTTACCTGCTACATCACGATCTAGCGTAATTGTTGCATTTTTAACTGCACCGGCAACAGAACCTGAAAGAGTACCAACAACGTTTATTTGATTGTTACCAGCAGTATTCAGTGTAAAAGCAGTGATTGCCATCATGTTAGAGCTATCAGTCCAGCCATAGTTAGCAATATCTGTAAGTGCTGCTTCATCTCCATCAAGTAAACCCGCTTCCATTCCTGCTTTCATGCTCGATATTTCGCCATAGGCAGCAGTTACTTGTGACTTAGAAATGTAATCTTGATAAGCAGGTAGTGCGATTGAAGCCAAAATACCGATGATTGCGACTACGATCATTAATTCAATTAGTGTAAAACCTTTCTGGAGTTGCTTTCTCATTTTTATATCTCTCTTATTATTAAGTTTATTATGTAGTTGTTATTAACTATCTGATTAATACATTGCAGAAGCCATGCCAAGTTTTGCTGTTTATAGCTTAAGTTGTTGAAAGTAGGTAACTAATTTATTTTCTGTTGCTTTTGTTACATGACACGCTAATATATTTTATCGGTTAAAATGTCATTATTTGTCATCCTGGTGTCACTAAGGGGCCCCCCTGTGTCAGGATTGTTGCCACCCCTAAATTCTCTTAAACTGAGTGGGTCGAATAAGGTCAATAATGGCTTATTCCATCGAACGAAAAGAGGCAATCCTCAAGAAACTATTGCCACCTGTTAATCAAACCGTTGCTGAAGTCGCCCGTGCAGAGGGATTGTCGGTCAATACCCTTTATCAATGGCGTGAAAAAGCAAGACAATCAGGACACCCTGTGCCCGGAAAAACACCGACCACCAACGATTGGTCAGCAGAGACTAAGTTAGCGACCGTGATTGAAACAGCGCTGTTATCTGAGTCAGAATTAAGTCAATACTGCCGTGAGAGGGGCTCTATGTCGATCAGGTTAAATCCTGGAAAATCCAATGCCTCACGGGTTTTCAGCTGAGTAAAGCGCAACAAAAAGACGCGTCTACGCAAGCCAAAGCAGATCAATTGAGCATCAAAACGCTTAAGAAAGAACTTCGCTATAAAGAGAAGGCTTTAGCTGAAACGGCCGCGTTATTGGTGTTCAGAAAAAAGCTGGATGCGTTTTGGGAGCAAGACAACGAGGACAGCTAAGTTCTCTCTCAGAACGCAAAAAATTGATCACCCTTATTCGGGAAGCCTTCGCCGCAGGTGCACGATTAAAACGGGCTTGCGAGGAAGCGAGTATCAGCTTTAGAACGTATAAGCGTTGGTTTAAAGCGGGTGTTGTTCAAGCCGACAAACGATCCTCGTGCGATCGCACAGCACCCGTCAATAAGTTAACCCCACAGGAACAGGTAATGATACTGACAACGTGTAATCAGGCGGAGTATGCCCATCTACCCCCGAGTCAGATAGTCCCGTCGCTGCTAGACAAAGGGATCTATTACGCATCAGAATCCAGTTTTTATCGAGTGCTAAAGCAAGCGGGTCAGCTGAACTATCGAGGCTGTACTAGCCAATCTCAGAAGCGCCATAAACCGACGAGTTTTAAAGCGATTAAAGCCAATGAACTATCGTCTTGGGACATTACTTATTTAGCTTCTCCGGTGAAGGGGCAGTATTATTATCTCTACCTGTTTGAAGATATTTATAGCCGTAAGATCGTTGGCTATGAGGTCTACGAAAAAGAATGTGGTGAGCTGGATTCCCAGCTGTTACAGCGCTGTATGCTAAAAGAACAGTGCTTTAATCGGCCTGATTCATTGGTGTTACATTCTGATAATGGTGCGCCAATGAAGTCATTTACATTGAAAGCAAAAATGGAAGAGCTGGGTATCATCAGTTCTTATAGTCGCCCCAGAGTTAGCAATGATAATCCGTACTCTGAATCACTGTTTAAGACCTTAAAGTACCGAGGTAACTGGCCATCGGATGGTTTTTTGAGCCTAGAGGATGCCAGAGATTGGGTGCATCATTTTGCTGATTGGTACAACAATGAACATAAGCACAGTCAGATTAACTACATGACGCCCGCTAACCGTCACAAAGGGCTAGACGCCGAGATATTGACTGCGCGTAAAGCGGTCTTAGAGAAAGCACGGCAATTACACCCGCTTAGATGGTCAGGTTCTGTTAGGAATTGTGATCCCATTGGTGCAGTGATGTTAAACCCAGATATTGATGCGGTAGAGCCTTTAAAAATACCAGGGTAATTATTATGCAACGGGTGACAACATTCTTGACAGACACCGGGGCATTGAAATAAAAAGTGTGATAGCTTTCTTAAAAGTCTTAACTCTTTGCTGATAAGGTGCTATCGCAATTCCCTGTATTATTGTTCCGGCACATTGAGCAGGCCGTGTTCTAGAGCAAGTATCAATAGTTGATTTACAGGCATTCATTACTTCAGTCGCTTCTTTGGCTGAGTAGTTTTTGATCAAAAAATAGTTATGCACACTCAAGTCTAAGCCTGGGTGAAAAGTTGCACCTCTTTCAGTGAGTCATTAGTTCTCGCATGATAGTGTAGGGTGATAATATTACCTTTAGATAGATGGCCAGATTTAGTAAGGCACTACACTTAATACAGCGTTATAGTGCTGATTTATTATTACAAAAAAAAGGCTCCTTTTAGGGAGCCTCTTTATTAAACGATGTAACTTATTTTGTTGTACTACTTATAGATATTACTGACAGTTCTTTGGCTTGTAGCTATCTTTAAAGCCGTTAGCAGCTGTACCAACAATTGCACAAGTCCATTTACCTGCTACATCACGATCTAGCGTAATTGTTGCGCTTTTAACAGCACCGGCAACAGAACCTGAAAGAGTACCAACAACGTTTATTTGATTGTTACCAGCAGTATTCAGTGTAAAAGCAGTGATTGCCATCATGTTAGAGCTATCAGTCCAGCCATAGTTAGCAATATCTGTAAGTGCTGCTTCATCTCCATCAAGTAAACCCGCTTCCATTCCTGCTTTCATGCTCGATATTTCGCCATAGGCAGCAGTTACTTGTGACTTAGAAATGTAATCTTGATAAGCAGGTAGTGCGATTGAAGCCAAAATACCGATGATTGCGACTACGATCATTAATTCAATTAGTGTAAAACCTTTCTGGAGTTGCTTTCTCATTTTTATATCTCTCTTATTATTAAGTTTATTATGTAGTTGTTATTAACTATCTGATTAATACATTGCAGAAGCCATGCCAAGTTTTGCTGTTTAT
>NZ_QGKL01000012.1 GCF_003172895.1 Leucothrix arctica
GTTGTCTGACGGTTCAAACGGGAAGAAAGTCAGCAGATGTTGTGATATATTTAAACGAATAGGCTTACTATGAGACTGAATTGGACGACGAGTCTGGTCGTTTAATGGGCCAAAATAGATAAGTCATTTAAGGCGAGGTGAGACCATGAAAAGCAATCCCCTTAATAATAAGGTGTGGGACTCCGTAGTACGCGGTTTTGCTCAACCAGACATTTATCCCCAGTGCTGCCGCACTCGGTATAAAATGCTTTAACGTTAGGCGTCAAAAATAAGGAACTCTGTGACTAAAGACTATAAAAGCTTTTCTTCTGTTTCAAAATCACGTTTTAGAAAAATGGCAAAAGAACTGGGATATGAACAACTCAGTGGCATTAATTATATAAAACAACGTGATGGTTGGTTTGAAGGGTTTTCACTTCAAGCATCTTCATATGGTAATGATTTCTTTTACATCAATTATGGAATCTCCGTCCCTAACCTTTGGGAACCATTTGATGAGGAAATCAATTTAAAGAATTTAGGATATAGTCTATCGCACAGACTTCATCATAATTCTGGCCAAGGTTTTCCAAATGGAACTAAGGTACAGATAGAAGAAAGTGTTGATCTTGCCATAGAAAAATATATGGAGCAGGCTTCACCTTGGTTTAATAAAATTAACGGATTAACTGATATTACAGAAATGTATTTTAATTCAACAGATTTAGAGGAAAATAAACTAGGAGAACATGATAGCTTTTTATGTTTAAAAGCGGCTAATTATGGTTTGTTTTTATTTAAGTCTGGCGACTTAGAAAATTCATTAGTATGGTTAAAAGAAGCCGGCCGATTATATTCAGAAGAAGAATATCTAGAGGATTATGAGATTGATCAGAAAAATACTATAAATAATGTCATTAAAGTTATTAAAAGCGCCTAACAAATTGCATCATCGGAACGTCGCTACGCTCCGCCCGCTGTGCAAGGCGTTATATGCATGGAGGTATCCAGTGATTAAAACGGAACGTTTGGAGCTTAGAAAGTTTGCTCAGCAAGACCGTAGTGAAGTAATAAAATTACTAGGAAATGCTGATTTTATGGCGTTCTCTCCAACTGGCGCAATGAAACATGACCAAGCAGATATGCATTTTGAAGAGCTTGTTAGTGCATTTCAAAACAAGGGCATTGGAAAGTTTTGTGTAGTGGAACGTACGACTGGCGAGCTAGTCGGTTATTGTGGGATAGAATCATTTAACTATAGAGGCGAAAGTGTAGTCGAGCTTGGATATCGGCTGAAGGTTTCAGCTCGAGGTAAAGGATATGCATTCGAAGCAAGTTCCGCAGTTCTTTCTTTTGCCAGTCAAATTGGTTATACGAAAGTTCTTGCTTTAACTGAGCCTGAAAACATGCCTTCTCAGCATATACTTCTTAAACTTGGTTTCAAGCCGTGTGGTGACGGTTACTATCAAAATATGCCAGTTCAGTACTTCGAAAAATGCATATAACAGGGCGTTATGCCTAGGAGAATGAATTGAAATCAGTTGAGTATGGGAATTCAGAAGGTAAAACTGTTATTTATTTTCATGGTGCACCCGGAGCTCCTGAAGAGTGCGCAATATTTGACAGATTTGCTAAAGAAAACAATTTAAATATAGTTTGTTATGATCGTTTTTCTATTAACTCATCGTTAAAGAACCAGGCTTATTATCAAAAGCTGGCAGATGCCATTATAGATAAAGCTAATGGTCAGCAAGTTGATCTAATTGGTTTCTCCATTGGATGTCATGCGGCGATTGAAACTAGTCTTTATTTACAAGGTAAAATTCGTAATATTCACCTTATATCCGCGGCTGCACCACTTGATGCTGCAAGCTTTCTTGATGGCATGGCCGGAAAGATGGTATTTTTGATGGCAATGAAGCATTCAACTGCATTTACTCTGCTATCTTATTGGCAAGCTTTACTGGCTAAGTTACTTCCCAGTGTATTATTCAAAATGTTATTTGCTAGTGCAGCAGGTAAAGATAAAGAGTTATCTAAAACTTCAGCATTTATAGGCTATGCTACTCCTCTTTTAACCCATTGTTTCAATCCTAATGTGAAGGGTTATATTAGAGAAATTAATCAATATGTGAGTCCTTGGAAAGAGTCCGTCCTCAAATGTAACGTTAATACCCATATTTGGCATGGTACTAGTGATAATTGGTCTCCTATCGATATGGCAAATTATCTTAAAGATAATATTTCAGGGCCGACAACCCTTGAGACAATGCAAGGCTTGTCGCACTATACGTGTCTATACGCGGCGGTCCCTAAAGTATGCAATCAACTAGCCAAAGCATAACAAAGCGCTCAAGATAAGAAGTGGCAAGCTCTAGCGATGTTCGATATGGAGTTACCTAATGCGTTACTTATGAATAGTTTGCTTGGTGTTTATTAGACGTGATGATAATTCGCTTAGATTACGGCAACCCAGCTGAATCATATTGTTCCGCAGGTCTTCACTTAAGATTTCAATCGTATGATCACCTCCCGCTTCGCCAAGCGCTGCAACCCCATATATAAAGGGTCTGCCCATTAGTACAAAGTCTGCACCTAAAGCGATGGCGCGCGCGATGTCTAATCCAGAGCGCACACCACTATCCAGCAATACACTCATTTGGTCACCAACAGCCGCTTTGATCAGCGGTAGCATGTCGATTGAAGCAGGGGCTGCATCAAATTGTCGACCACCGTGGTTTGATACAATGACGCCATCAAGTCCTGCTTGTTGCGCTTGAATAGCCTGTTCGACGCTAAGGATGCCTTTTAGCAAAATAGGGCCATCCCACTCTTCACGAACGGCTTTTAAATAGTCCCAGTCTAAAGTGCCTGCCAGCTCCTTTGCCATGAATGCAGTCATGTTTTGGATGTCTTTGGCGTCGAGGTATTTTTCTAGTGTTCGAAAGGACGGCTCTCCATAGCGCAAAGTTGCCATTGTCCAAAACGGGCGAATGGCGGCGTGGTAGATCATTCGTAGGTCTTTTTTTGGTGGAACTGTGACACCCGCACGAGTTTGACGTTCTCGACGGCTGCCTGTAGGGACATCAGCGGTAACGATTAGCGTGGTAAAGCCAGAGTCTTTTGCGCGTTTTAACAAGTCCTGACGAAGCGCTTTGCGGTGTGGCGGGTAGAGTTGAAACCATCCCATACCATTGCTGAGTGGGCCAACAGTTTCAGGCGTTTCGGTGGCAACGGTGCTAAGGCTGTAGGGTATGCGATGTTTAGCACAGGCGCTTGCTAATATCTTTTCTGCTTCTGGCCACATTAACCCTGTAAAACCGACGGGTGCCACGCCAAAGGGTTGGTCATATTCAACACCCAATAAGCGAGTGCGTACGTTGGGTTCAAACGAGCCTTTCATAAACTCGGGCGTCATTAACACCTTTGAAAAAGCATCTCGGTTACGCGGTACACAGTCTTCAATACCTGTTCCACTGTCTAAGTATTCCCAGGCAAAGTGTGGAATTCGACGCTTAGCTTGGCGAGCTAAGTCAGCAATGGCAGGATACTTGATGTGTAGTGCATGGCTCATGAAGTCAGTTTCCTCTGTTAGATAATGGCTCCTCAGCCCTATAATCTAATAGAACACTCAGAAGGTGTTGATTCGTTTTATGAAGCGATTGATCAAAGACACACCGTTCAAGGTATTACTGATTTTAGATCACTTACGATTACATTTATGTGAAGTGGATTTTATTGCAGTGATTGAGGCTCACGACAGATAAAGAAAGTAAGCCACGTTAATGCAGCTCACTTTCTTTGGTGCAGTGTTTATTGGCTCTGCTCATACTGAAGAGATATAGATGCATCTATGCTGCTGTAGCGGCTATGCGTAACACCTTCGTTGCGAAGATCAATTTCTTCAGCGGTGTTAGGAATAACGACAACAGAGTGTGTCGTTGTCATGACTTTAGGTTGCTGAGTCGTATTATGAGGGTCTTCATAAATACTGTCTGCGCTCGCGCTCCAAGGAACAGAATCTAGAGTAGGTTCTGCAGCGCTATCGTATTGCTCAGTTGTTGGTGCGGCTTCGGTATAAGTTTCGGCTTCAGGCTCAGGCATTGCAAATACTGCTGCTTGTTGAGTAGGTGCGGCCGACTCTGCTGGAAGTTCCGATACGTAGGAAGCTTCAACCCACCCAACTTGATTTTCAAAGGCAACCTGCAACCAGTTGTTTTCGTTGAGTAAAATATTTTTACCTGTCGGTATAATTTCAGTCGTATTGTGTGGAATATTGGCTATAGGTTGAGAGACATGACTAGGCCAAGCACGTAATGTTAAAGTGCTAGATTCGGGTATGCCGGCTGTAGTGTAGTAAGTTGTCTGCGCATAAGCAGATAGATTTACCATGAATAAGCTAGCCCCCAAAAATAATGATATTATTTTTTTCATAGTTATTCTTCTTTTTGTTAGTGTTTTCAATGGGATAGTAATTTAAGCTGTTTTTTAAAAAATGAACGGCTTAGCTATCGCATTCCATTATTTACAAGGTAGTTACAATTCGTGATAATACACGGCTAAATATTGCTTACCGCTGAACAAGGTTAAATTATGACCGGCAAAATCTTTGTGCAAACGCACGGCTGTCAAATGAACGAATACGACTCCGCCAAAATGGCAGAAGTTATGAAAGACGCCGATGGGTTAGAGCTAACAGATGATCCAGAGCAGGCAGATGTTTTATTACTAAACACTTGTTCAATTCGCGAAAAAGCTGAAGATAAGGTTTATCACCAATTAGGGCGTTGGCGAAAACTTAAAGAGAAAAACCCAAACTTAATTGTGGGTGTTGGCGGTTGTGTAGCAAGTCAAGAAGGTGACAATATTCGTAAGCGTTCACCCGTTGTGGATGTTATTTTTGGCCCTCAAACACTACATCGCTTACCTGAGTTGATCAAGGAATCTAAAACTACAAAGAAAGTGGTGATGGATATTTCGTTCCCTGAAATCGAGAAATTTGATAATCTACCTGAGCCGAAGGCTGATGGCGCATCAGCTTTTGTATCAATAATGGAAGGCTGCAGTAAGTATTGTACGTTTTGCGTTGTGCCTTACACACGTGGAACAGAAATCTCACGTCCTTTTGACGATGTAGTTGCGGAAGTAGCGTTGCTAGCTGAGCAGGGTGTTCGAGAAGTTAATCTACTTGGGCAAAATGTAAATGCGTTTCGTGGCGTCACTCATGATGGTGAAACTGCGGATTTAGCGATGTTGATCTCTTATGTTGCACAAATTGAAGGTATTGACCGAATTCGGTACACAACGTCACATCCGGTTGAGTTTAGTGATAGCTTGATTAAAGTATATGGCGAAGTACCAGAGTTAGTGAGTCATTTGCACTTGCCTGTGCAAAGTGGTTCTGACCGTATTTTGGCAGCGATGAAGCGTGGCCACATGGCCATCGAATACAAGTCTAAAATACGAAAGCTGCGTGAAGTTAGACCAGACATTAGTTTATCATCAGACTTCATTATTGGTTTTCCTGGCGAAACTGACCAAGATTTTGAAGACACAATGAAGCTAATCGAAGATATCGGTTACGATCATAGTTTTAGTTTTATATACAGCCAACGACCAGGTACTCCAGCAGCATCGCTGCAAGATGATGTACCGATGGATGTTAAAAAGGCACGCTTGCAACGCTTGCAAGATAGAATCAATGAAATGGCTACGAGTATTAGCCAAGAGATGCTAGGAAGTGTACAACGTGTTCTAGTAGGACATGTTTCTAAGAAGGACACAGCGGAGCTGTCGGGCAAAACAGAAAATAATCGTTCAGTAACATTTTTGGGTGATCCACGTTTAATAGGTAGATTTGTGGATGTGAAAGTTACTGAAGCGTATAGAAATTCTTTGAAAGGTGAAGTAATAGCGGTTGAAGATGATAATCGCCTTATGACACCTGTTCAATAAGCGTTATGTATACAGTGAGTATGATAACGACAGAAACGATTTTAAAATTGAGTGAAATAAGCACATGAAGATTGAAACTGGTCTGGACGTCCCTATATCGGGACAACCTATACAGTCAATCGACTCTGTATCACCTGCAATTACCAAAGTGGCAATTTTGGGAAGAGACTTTCACGGTCTCCGTCCATCAATGCAAGTCAAGGTAGGCGATACGGTCAAGATTGGCCAAACCCTTTTTACTGATAAAAAGAATCCGGGTGTGAACTTCACATCGCCGGGTGCTGGAACAATTACAGCAGTTAACCGTGGTGCGAAGCGTGTACTACAGTCAATTATTGTTGAATTGGATGGCAGTGAAGAGTCTATTAATTCTCCAAAGTACTCTGCTGAGCAGATTGCAGACCTAGATGCCGGCGATATTCGTCGTAACATGCTTGAGTCTGGTGCTTGGACGTCGCTAAGAACGCGTCCTTTCAGTAAAGTACCTCAGGCAGATGCTAAAGCAGTTCATATCTATGTGAACGCGATGGATACTAATCCATTAGCGGCTGAGCCTAGCTTGATCATCAATGAGCGTGAAGAAGACTTTCAAAATGGTTTGGCGATTCTAGCTAAGCTGAGTGAAGGTAATGTTTACGTTTGTCATGAGTCTGGCAAGTCTATTCCACAGGTAACGAATCGCTCTGTGTTATATCGCGAGTTCTCTGGTGTTCATCCAGCAGGCTTAGTTGGTACACACATGCACATGATCGAGCCTGCGAGCATTGATCGTGAAATGTGGCACATGGATTATCAAGATGTCATGGCTCTGGGTAGTTTCTTTACTTCAGGTAAGCCTTCTCTTGAGCGTGTTATTTCATTAGCGGGTCCTAAAGTTAAGAACCCTCGTTTGATTCGTACGCGTGCCGGTGCTTGCACCTCTGAAATCATTAGTGGTGAGCTAGAAACAGGCGATGCGCGTGTTATCTCTGGTTCTGTACTAGGTGGTTTCCGTGCAGCAGGTTGGAGCGAATTCCTAGGTCATTACACACTTCAAGTGTCTGTAATTGCTGAAGGTGAGCCGCGTAACCTACTACATTGGGTTAACCCAACGTTGAATCAGTTCTCTGTGATGAATGTGTTTTTTAACGCGTTTTCTAGAGCAAAGGGTCAGTTGTTCCCAATGAGCAGTACGCAAAATGGTTCTCCTCGTGCGATGGTTCCTATTGGAAACTTCGAGGAAGTCATGCCTTTGGATGTTTTACCGACACAGTTATTACGTGCTTTATTAGTACGCGATACAGAAGTTGCAAAAAGCTTAGGTTGCTTTGAGTTAGATGAAGATGATCTAGCGCTTTGTACTTTCGTTTGCCACGGTAAATATGAATACGGTCCAGCACTACGTGCTTGTCTAGAAATGATCGAGAGGGATGGATAATGAGTTCTTCAAGTCCTAGTCGTTTACGTCGACTACTTGACGGCGCGGAGCCTCATTTTACCCAAGGTGGTAAACTCGAGCGTTTCTACGTGCTGTTCGAAATGGTGGATACGCTGTTTTACAGCCCGCCAAACAAAACTATTGGCGGTCCACACGTCCGTGATGCGTTAGATCTTAAGCGCGTTATGGGTATGGTTTGGATGTGTACCTTCCCAATGATGTTCATGGCTTGTTTCAATACAGGTTACCAAGCGAATGAAGCAATGCAGACGCTTGGTCTAACTAGTACTGAAGGCATGCGTGGCTTCTTTATGAATGGTATTGGTTACGATCCTAGTAGCTTCTTTGCCAACTTTTTCCACGGTATGACTTATTTCATTCCAATTTACCTAACGACATTTATCGTTGGTGCGGTTGCGGAAGTAGTATTCTCATTAGTACGTGGTCACGAAGTTAACGAAGGCTTCTTCGTAACATCAATCCTTTACTCTTTGACACTACCACCAGACATTCCATTATGGATGGTTGCCGTAGGTATCGTATTCGGTATCGTGATCGGTAAAGAAGTATTCGGTGGTACGGGTAAAAACTTCCTAAACCCTGCGCTTGTTGGACGTGCATTCCTATACTTCGCATACCCTGCATCGATGTCAGGCGATGCGGTTTGGACAGCAGTTGACGGCTACACGGGTGCAACAGCACTAGGTATTGCTGCAGCAGAAGGTATGGCAGCAGTTGAAGCGCAGTTCACTTGGTGGGAAGCGTTTGTTGGAATGGTGCCGGGTTCAATCGGTGAAACTTCAACACTAGCTATCATGATTGGTGGCGGTATCTTGCTAGCAACTAAGATTGCTTCATGGCGCATCGTGTTAGGTTGCTTCTTCGGTATGATGGCAACGGCAACACTATTTAACCTTATCGGTAGTGACACAAACCCAATGTTCGGTATGAGCTGGTGGTGGCATTTAGTTGTTGGTGGTTTTGCATTCGGTATGTTCTTCATGGCAACTGACCCTGTGTCAGCGTCTATGACAAACACCGGTCGCTTCTACTACGGTTGCTTGATTGGTTTCATGACGGTTTTGATTCGTGTAATCAACCCAGCTTTCCCAGAAGGCATCATGTTGGCGATCCTGTTCTCAAATATATTTGCACCGATGATCGACTACTGTGTCGTGAAAGCAAATATTGGCCGCCGTGAAAAGCGTCTAGAAGGAGGCAAAGCATGATTAAAGCTAAATTTAATGAAATGCTAGCGTTGTCAAATGACAGTACGAAAAAGACAATCTTCGTTGCGCTTGCTACCTGCTTAGTGTGTTCAGTTTTAGTATCTGTTGCGGCAGTTGCACTAAAGCCTATGCAAGAAGCAAACAAGGCATATGATAAGAAACGTAACATTCTACAAATCGCAGGTTTGATGGAGGAAGGCAAGTCAGTTGATGAGCTTTTCCAGCAGATTGAGCCTCGCGTAGTAAATGTTGATACGGGTGAATATGTTGCAGATGTTGATGCGACGACTTACGACCAACGCAAAGCATCTAACGATCCTGCACAAAACGTGTTGATTGATAAATCTGATGATGTTGCTGGTATCAAACGTCGTGCTAAGTATGCTTCGGTTTACTTAGTTAAAGACGGTGATGCGGTTAAGTCTTACATCTTGCCAATCAAAGGCTACGGTCTTTGGTCTACACTTTATGGATTTATCGCGCTTGAAGCTGATGCTAAGACAGTTGTTGGTCTTGGTTACTACGAGCATGCTGAAACACCTGGTTTAGGTGGTGAAGTTGATAATCCTGGCTGGAAAGCTAAGTGGGTTGGTAAAGAAGTTTACGGCCCTGATAATCAGGTATTGATTGATGTTGTTAAAGGGGCGGTTAACCCTGCTAGCAAAACAGCAATTTATGAAGTAGACGGCTTATCAGGAGCAACACTTACGAGTGTTGGTGTTGAAAATATGCTGCACTACTGGCTGGGTGAGCAAGGCTTCACAAAGTACCTAAATAAAGTCCGTGCAACAGGAGGCGAGTCATGAAAATGAGCCCTGAAGCAAAAAGTAATTTATTAGACCCGCTGATTGGTAATAACCCAATCACGCTTCAGATACTGGGTATCTGTTCAGCACTAGCGGTAACAACCTCGCTTAAGACAGCTCTTTTGATGTCTATGGCGCTGACATTAGTAACTGCGTTTTCTGGCGCGTCTATTAGTGCTATTCGTAATCACATTCCTGGCAGTATTCGTATCATCGTTCAGATGACGATCATTGCTTCTTTGGTAATTGTGGTAGATCAGTTGTTGAAAGCCTTTGCATACGATACTGCTAAGCAGTTGTCTGTATTCGTTGGTTTGATCATTACAAACTGTATCGTAATGGGTCGTGCTGAAGCATATGCCATGAAGAACCCGGTTGGCCTCAGTTTCCTAGATGGTATTGGAAACGGTTTGGGTTACAGCTTAGTTCTAATCGTTGTCGCTTTCTTCCGTGAATTGTTAGGTGCTGGTGCGCTTTTAGGCTACCAAATCCTACCACTAACTACCGAAGGTGGTTGGTATCAATCTAACGGCATGTTGCTACTACCTCCAAGTGCGTTCTTTATCATCGGTCTGATGATTTGGGCTATACGTGCATGGAAGCCAGAGCAAAATGAAGCGCCTGACTTTGTGATTCACGAATCTCATAGTCACAGCACAGGGGAAGCACACTGATGGAAGCTTATTTAAGTTTATTTGTTAAAGCGGTTTTCGTAGAAAACTTAGCTTTATCGTTCTTCCTTGGTATGTGTACCTTTTTGGCACTATCAAAGAAGATCGAAACAGCAATTGGTTTGGGTATCGCAGTAGCGGTAGTTCAGGCTATTACAGTTCCAGTTAACAACTTGATCCTTAACTTCCTGTTGAAAGACGGCTCGTTAATGGCAGGTGTTGATCTTACATTCTTGGGTCTAATCAGTTACATCGGTGTTATCGCAGCGATGGTTCAGATTCTTGAAATGGTGTTGGATAAGTTCATGCCGTCGCTATACAACGCGCTGGGTGTGTTCTTGCCTTTGATCACAGTTAACTGCGCGATCTTGGGTGGTTCATTGTTCATGGTTGAACGTGACTACACATTTGGTGAGAGTGCGGTATACGGTATTTCTAGTGGACTAGGTTGGGCGTTAGCAGTTGTTGCGCTTGCCGGTGTACGTGAAAAGCTTAAGTACAGTGACGTACCAAAAGGTCTTCAAGGTCTTGGTATTACATTTATTACGGTTGGTTTGATGTCTATGGGTTTCATGGCATTTTCCGGCGTACAACTCTAAGGATTAACAATCATGGCACTAGAAATAGTACTGGGTATTGTGTTGTTTACCCTAATCGTAATAACACTGGTATACGTTATTCTGTTTGCTCGCTCTAAGCTTGTTCCAAGTGGTGATGTGACACTAACGATTAACAATGAAAGAGAGATCAAAGTACCTGTTGGTGGCAAGCTACTAAGCACGCTGTCAGAGAATGGTCTATTTGTAGCATCAGCTTGTGGTGGTGGTGGAACGTGCGCGCAGTGTCGTGTACAGATTCATGATGGTGGTGGTTCGCTACTACCGGTTGAAGAAGCACACATCAATCGTAAGCAAGCAGCTTGTGGTGATCGTCTAGCGTGTCAGGTAACTGTTAAGCAAGACATGAACCTTGAAGTTCCTGAAGAAGTCTTTGGTATTAAAAAGTGGAACTGTAAAGTTCGCTCTAACCATAACGTGGCAACTTTCATCAAGGAATTGGTTATCGAGCTACCTACGGGTGAGAACGTTGATTTCCGAGCAGGTGGTTACATCCAGATTGAGTGTCCTCCACATGAGTTGGCATACAAGACGTTTGATATCGAAGAAGAGTATCGTGGTGACTGGGATCGCTTTAAAGTTTGGGACAATGTGTCAAACGTTAAAGAAGAAACAGTACGTGCTTACTCGATGGCTAACTATCCAGAAGAGAAGGGCATTATTATGCTCAACGTGCGAATCGCTTCGCCACCTCCTGGTAGTTCTGACATTCCTGCAGGTATCATGTCTTCATATATCTTCGATCTGAAGCCGGGTGATGACGTTGTTATCTCTGGACCATTTGGTGAGTTCTTTGCAAAAGAGACTGACAATGAAATGGTGTTTGTGGGTGGTGGTGCTGGTATGGCGCCAATGCGTTCTCACATCTTTGATCAGCTTGGTCGTCTTGCTAGTCAGCGTAAGATCAGTTTCTGGTACGGTGCACGTAGTTTACGTGAGGCGTTCTATGTTGAAGAGTTCGATAAGCTAGCAGAAGAGCACGAGAACTTCACTTGGCACTTAGGTCTATCTGATCCGCAGCCTGAAGATAACTGGACAGGTTACACGGGCTTCATTCATGACATTCTTTATAAGAATTACTTGAATAAGCACGAAGCGCCAGAAGATTGTGAGTTCTACATGTGTGGACCTCCAATGATGAACTCGGCGGTAATTGATATGTTGGACGACCTTGGTGTCGAAGAAGACAATATCATGCTAGATGACTTTGGTGGCTAAGCGTTAGTTAATCAAAAGTTGCTAGAATTAAGGCATTGACTGGAAACAGTCAGTGCCTTTTTTGTTTTGATTTGTATCAGTTTAAAACTAATTGATACAAATAATGTAAATTGGCTATTCCCAATGTCGCCTTGTTTACATTATGCTTAGGTCTAACATCAACAATAATTACGCTTTCGGAGAAACCGTACTTTTTGAAAAATTCAAATAATGAATACGCAGAAACGAACTCAGTCAGTTTTGACTTAGAGCCTGCAGACAGCGAACGCTTGATGAACCTCTGTGGTCCAGTTGACCAGCACTTGAGGCAAATCGAGACGAGCTTAAGCGTTGATATTAGTAACCGAGGTCACCAGTTCACTATTAAAGGCTCACCAGCCGAAGTGAATAAAGCGATTGATCTGGTACAGCATTTGTATCAACTCACTGGTACGGGTGAAGAAATTACGTCAGAAGGTCTTCACTTACACCTCCACGAATCCACCAGTAAAGATAGTAGCGACGCAGAAGGCTTAGCAATTATTCGTACCAAAAAAGGTGTGATACGTGGTCGTGGTCCTAATCAAAATGGTTACATTCGTGGCATTCAGCGAAATGACCTTACCTTTGGTGTGGGCCCTGCCGGAACAGGAAAGACTTATCTTGCTGTTGCTTGTGCGGTAGAAGCGCTGGAGCGTGATGAAGTCCGGCGCATTATTTTAGTTCGTCCTGCGGTAGAAGCAGGGGAGAAGCTAGGCTTCTTACCGGGTGATTTGTCACAGAAAGTAGATCCGTATCTACGTCCGATGTACGACGCTTTATTTGAAATGATGGGCTTCGAAAAAGTGAATAAGCTGATTGAAAAGCAAATCATTGAAGTTGCACCGTTAGCGTATATGCGTGGTCGTACTTTGAATGATTCATTCATCATCATGGATGAAGCTCAGAACACGACGACAGAACAAATGAAAATGTTCCTGACTCGACTTGGATTTGGTTCTACAGCGGTTGTCACTGGTGACGTAACGCAAATCGATTTGCCCAAGCATCAAACGTCAGGTCTTAAAGATGTGATCAAGGTACTTGAAGGTGTTGAAGAGGTTGAGTTTTGCTTCTTCGAATCGAAGGACGTTGTTAGACATTCGTTGGTACAAAAGATCGTTGAAGCTTACGACAAGGATGATAACCGCTAATGTTTCAACTTGAGGTTCAGTGTGATGAATCATTGGTCGTGGATGCTGACTGGCTGAAGAAGTGCGCAGCACAAGCTTATAGCGGTGACAGTGAGCAGGGTTCGGCGGTATTACGAATCGTTGGTCGCGATGAGGCTCAAACGCTCAATCGTGACTATCGTGAGAAAGATTACGCCACTAACATACTGTCTTTTCCTAGTGATTTCGGTGATTTACCCGAAGGTGTGCTGGATGAAGAGGAAGCCGGTTATCTAGGTGATTTAGTGGTTTGTACTGAAGTTGTTTATGATGAAGCACAGCAGCAACAAAAAACATTGTCTGACCACTGGGCGCATTTGGTAATACATGGCGTATTACATTTGCAAGGTTATGACCATATTGAAGAACAAGAGGCTCAAATAATGGAGTCGCTTGAAATTAAACTACTTAGTGAATTAGGAGTTCCAGACCCGTACAATGAAACACCAAAAGGTTAAATTAAAACCCCCGTCGTGGTTAAAGACATGGTTTTTAGATAAGTTCGACTTATCTGCAGAGACTAGTGATGAACTGGTTTCACGCTTACGCTCTGCACAGAAAAAAAATATTTTAGCACCAAACTCCCTCAGCATGATGGAAGGGGTTATCCAAGTAGATAACCTACAGGTGCGGGACATTATGATCCCACGTTCACACATACAGTTTGTATTTCACGATGATAAATATCATGACATATTGACGCGTATTCTTGATTCAGGCCACTCGCGCTATCCCGTTCTAGATAAAAATCTTGATGATGTTGAAGGGGTTCTTCTCGCTAAGGACTTACTGAAATATGTGGGTAGGGAAGATGAGTTTGATATGGATGACATTCTTCGTCCAGCCATCGTCGTACCAGAGAGTCAAAAATTAGAAAGTCTGTTAGCTCACTTCCGTAGAAGCCGTAATCATATGGCCGTTGTGGTGGATGAGTACTCTGGAACAGCCGGTTTGGTGACGATAGAAGATGTGCTTGAGCAAATCGTTGGGGAAATAGACGATGAGCACGATCATATTGATGATAAATTAGATATTAGAAAACACGGTGATGGGCGTTTCACCGTGCTAGCAGGCACGGAAATAAGTGTCTTTAATCATTACTTTAAAACAACACTGCCTGATACCGCGTTTGATACGGTTGGGGGTGTGGTAACCAACGAGTTTGGCAAAATTCCTAAGCAGCATGAAGAGCTTATAATCGAAACAATGCGGTTTAAAGTGTTGCGCAGTGATAGTCGTCGGATTCAGCTTCTTGAGGTTAATACCGCACAGGCAGCGTAAGGGCTCACAACATGCAATCTGTTATTAAGAAGCGTCATTATTTAATGTCGCTTATTGCTGGTGCTTGTATGGTGCTTTCTTTTGCACCATTAAGCTTCTTCCCAATCGCGTTTATTTCACCAGCAATACTCTTTTATTTGATGTTGCAGACTACTCAACGACGTCAATTGGTTGGGTTGGGCTGGGCGTTTGGTATCGGGTTGTTTGGTGTAGGTGCCTCTTGGGTTTTTCAGAGTATGCATAGTTTTGCGCAAGCTCCGGTCATTTTAGCCGGTGGTTTGACCTTTCTGTTTGTGCTGGTGTTAGCACTGCTCGTTGCCCTGTTTGGCTTTATCGTTTCTTTCTTCACCAAAAGTTTGTTAATCGTTCGGCTGCTGTTTGTATTCCCTGCCGCTTGGGTGTTTGTTGAATGGTGCCGCGCTTGGGTACTAACAGGCTTTCCGTGGCTATATGCAGGCCATTCGCAGATAGATACATGGCTTTCCCAGTACGCGCCAGTAGGTGGTGTGTTACTCGTCAGCTGGGTTGTTGTACTGATTTCCGGAGGCATTGTGCTACTTCTGGCGGGGCCAAATGCTGAGCGTGTTTATAACTCAGGTATTCCTGGCGCGCACTTCATGCGTGTTGAAGAGCCTTTTTCAAACTATTGCCGTGTCATCGGCTTCACTGTTATCGCGGCATTGGTCGCAGGTGGTTGGGGACTCAATCAGTTTTCTTGGGTCAAAGACACGGGTGATACGTTACGAGCGAGTTTAATACAGGCCAATATTACTCAAGATCAAAAGTGGCTTCCCGAGCAGCGAGTCCCATCAGTGGAGCGTTACATGTCTATGACACGCGCTAACTGGGAAAGCGATATCATTGTTTGGCCAGAGACAGCTGTTCCGGGCATATTAGCTCAGTACACTGACTTAGTTATCACGCCGATGCACAGTGAAGCGGTCGCCAATAATACTAGAATTGTTTTAGGTGGTTTTTACCAAACAGATGATGGACAAGTTCAGAACAGTGCCATGGTTGTCGGTGAGCCAAATAATATGGCAGACATCTATTCTAAGCGTCATCTCGTTCCACTAGGCGAATACATTCCGTTACTGAAATATTTACAATGGCTTAGTCGTTGGATGAATATCCCATTCGACAATGTGTCAGTAGGTGGTAGTGATGGTTTGCTGTCAGTTGGGCAATATCAGGCGCAGTTGAGTATTTGTTATGAAGATGCGTTTGGTGAGGAGATTATTGCCGATTTACCTGAGGCTGACTTCCTAATAAATATCACCAATGATGGTTGGTTTAGCGGATCTTTCCAGCCTTTTCAGCACATGCAAATAGCGCGTTTTAGGGCGCTTGAGACAGGGCGTTATTTGCTTCGTGCAACAAATACCGGCGTGTCAGGAATAGTGGATCATAAAGGTAAGATTACTGAGACAATTCCAGAGTACACACAAGGTGTTGTATCTGGTGAAGTGAAGATCATGAGCGGCTCGACGCCTTATGTGAAATACGGTAATTACTTAACCGTCTTGAGTACTTCATTATTGTTATTACTTGGGTTCTTCCTTAGAAGAAGAGATTTTCGCTAACTAAAATATTGTTATTCAGTCTCTCAATATCACGAGAGACTGAATACATGAACCGTTTAAAAGAAGGTTTCTAACTGCTCTTTAGTCAGTAAGAAAATTCCATCACCACCTCTTTCAAATGCTAACCACTGGAAAGGTACTTGTGGGTAAGCTTCTTGTAATGCGTACTGGCTGTTTCCAACTTCTACAACCAAGATACCGTTTTCATTTAAGTGGCTAGCAGCCTCTGTCAGTATGTGGCGCGTCAAATCCAAACCATCATGACCTGAGCTTAATCCTAGTTCTGGCTCGTGCTTGTACTCAGCACTCAACGCATCCATGTCTTCTGCATCAACATAAGGAGGGTTGCTAACAATGATGTCATACATGCGGCCGTCTAAGTTCTTAAACCCATCCGATGCGACTGCAGATACAAAGTTTCTACAGTCATGACGATCAATATTGATGTTAGCCACTTCAAGTGCGTCTTCTGAAATATCGACTAAGTCTACTTTTGCGCCAGGAAATGCGTAAGCGCTGGCAAGACCAATGCAACCACTACCGGTACATAAGTCCAAAATACTAGTGACTTCTTCTGGGTCAACCCAAGGTGAAAATTGTGACTCTACAAGCTCGGCAATCGGAGAGCGAGGAACCAGTACGCGCTCATCAACATAAAAAGATAAGCCTGAAAACCAACCTTCCTGCATGATGTAAGCGGCAGGAATACGCTCATCTATGCGACGAGAAATGATTTTAAACAGCTGCTCTTTCTCAGAAGTCGTCAATATGCCATCCCAGTAGACCGACGACGTATCAACAGGTAGGTGTAAGCCACGTAGCACCAAGTAGACGGCTTCATCGATTGCTGTTGACATACCATGGCCAAAATCAAGGTTAGCCTCGCTAAAGCGGCTTGCGGCCCAGCGCATGATATCTTTTGCGGTCTGTAATTGCTTAAATTCGTCGAAAGAGGGCATAGGGTTTTTTCCAGTTTGCGAATCGCGTATCATCGCTTAATTCTCCGCCCCTGAAAAGGCAGTCACTTAATTAAGGTTAAAAATGAACGCATCAATACTTGATTATATAAAGTCTGGCGCTCTTTACGCGCTTCCACATCATGCAATCTCTAGAGTCGTCTATAAACTGACCCGTATTGAATCGCCAAAAGTACTGCCTGTTATTAAGTGGTTTACTAAAGCATTTGGTGTTGACCTGAGTGAAGCTAAGCAGCCAGATCCTGCCAGTTACCCTAGCTTTAATCAGTTCTTTACCCGTGAAATTAAAGAAGAACTACGTCCAATTGCTGATACAGCCATTGTAAGTCCTGTTGATGGAACGGTTAGTCAGTCTGGCGCGATTACAGAAGGTCGTATTTTCCAAGCTAAGGGCCAAGAATATACCGTACAAGAGTTACTAGCGTGCAGTGCAGTAGAAGCCGGTATTTATGATCGCGGACAGTTTGCGACGGTTTATTTGTCGCCACGTGATTACCACCGTATTCACATGCCATTTAAAGGCGAACTAGTTGAGCAAGTGCATGTACCAGGTCGCTTGTTTAGTGTGGCACCACATACTGTAAAAACAGTGCCACGTATTTTCGCTAGAAATGAGCGTGTCGTTGCAAGCTTTGACACAGAGTTCGGTCGTATGGCGATGGTACTAGTGGGTGCAATCAATGTTGCTGCAATCGAAACGGTTTGGGATGGTTTAGTAACGCCACCAAAAGGTAAGAAGATCTCTCGTAAGTCTTACGAGCAAGGTGATGTTACGTTGGATAAAGGGGCAGAACTAGGGCGCTTTAACATGGGCTCAACCATTGTTATGTTGATGGAGTCAAAAGACCCAGCGATTGGCGAGTTTTTGAAAGAAGGCTTACCTGTAAAAATGGGGCAAGCCTTCTCTAATTAAGCGGAGATTGTTGTCCTGCGGGTCGGTTCAGAATAAGCCTGTCTAATACGCTGCATTTTAGGCAGGTTTTTAACAAATAATTGAAATAACGCTGGGTCGAAATGCTTGCCGACCATTTGTGCCATTAGTTTTAGTGCGGCCTGTTCACTACTGGCTTTCTTGTAAACGCGCTTGTGAACTAAAGCATCGTATACATCCACGATAGTCGTTATACGCGCTTCAATAGGGATTTCTTCTCCCTTCAAGCCTTTTGGATATCCCGTTCCATCCCAGCGTTCATGATGACAAAGTGATACCTGTGCAGCCATGTTCAGTAATGGGATTCTGGTCTTGTTGAGCATGTCAGCACCTATTGCTGGGTGACCCTTCATTATCTCGAATTCTTCCTGCGTTAGCTTGCCAGGCTTTAGCAAAATACTATCTGGGATGCCGATTTTACCAATGTCGTGCATTGCCGCGGCGATACGTAAGTCAGCGGCTTTCTCAAGGTCCCAGCCAAGTTCTTTTGCAAGCGCTTCAGCGTATAGCCCGATACGACGGACATGTTCCGCGGTTTCATGGTCTCGATGACCAGAAGCTGCAAGCAGTGTCATTGCAATCTCTTCTTCACGACGTCTGATTTGTTGTGTTTGTTCGGTAATTGCTATTTCTAATCGTTCCTTCTCAAGCGCTTGATCGCGGAATGTCTGTAAGCGTGATGCCTCAGTATAGTATTCCTCTCCAAGGTCTTGGATAACTAAAACACACTCGCCATCGATACAAACAGCAGTAGCTTCCAGAGGGAATTCTTCCCCTTCAGGTGTAAAGTCAACCCAAGGGCCAGAGCGATGTGGTGTCTCTGTTTGGGCTTCCCATACTTCAAAGGCTTCAGCAACAAAGCAGTCCAAAAATGGGAATATACCATCTAGGTGAACGATGCTACCTTTATTGGTGCCGACAGGTGTAAAGTGTTTTAACCAGGTAGGGGACAACGTAATCAGCTCAAATTGATCATCTTGATTGAGGCGAAATGCCGCAATATTCATCATGTCATAGAGGCCGTACAGTATCTTGCTCATGTGTTTTCCAATACATTGTGCTCTTGGAGCATCTTTTTAGTTAGCTTCTGGAAGACTTCATCAACGCCATCACCTGTTTTAGCACTGGTATACAGTACCTCAATACCTGACGCCTCAAGTGCGGATAGCTGTTCTTGGTCGAGCTCCCAATCAGTGCTACTTTGCAGGTCAAATTTATTAATAATGAGCACAAAAGAAATATCACCAGAATATTCACGAGCTTCTTTGTGCATATTTAAAGCTACTTTTAGTGAGAAGGGACGCGTACCGTCACAAACCAAAATATAGCCTGATGTGCCGCGTAAATAGGATGTTCTCAATCTCGTTAAGTCATCTTGTCCTGCAAGGTCCCAAATGATCAGTTTTACTTCCTGCTCTTCAACAGTTAGTTCTTTCTTACTGATTTTAACGCCCACAGTTGTATGATATTTATCACCAAATATGCTCTCTACATATCTCGTAACAAGACTCGATTTTCCAACGGAAAATGCGCCCAACATACATATCTTTTTTTGTAACACAGCGTTCACCTTATTATTAACGTCACTCATGTAGCAACTTACTGAGTACGGATTGTTTCTAGTTTGTCGAGATTAATACTATTGACGCCAGCAAATAATGGCGCGTTTATTTTTAGCTGTTCTAGCCACTTCGGCTCAGCAAAACCACTGACGTAAAGTACTTCGTCATTTAGATTTAACTGGATCGTTGGTGGCGGTAATAGCGCCTTTTCTATGCGTTGTTGAACGAGTTCTGGTTCTAGCGATAGGTAGGGTCTAAAGTTACTTTTGACTGATAATTTATTTAGCGCGTACTCATTAATCAGTGACTCGGGCGATCTTGCCGTTGAGTCTGCTAACCCATGTAGTTGGTAAGTACCATTTTCATAGGCGGTATGAGATAAAATGATGCCTGGCTCAGAACGAAATACCTGCTGTAGCTTATTCCATTGTTTATTTTCAACATAGTTCGAGTAGCTTAGGTAAGCGATGCCAACGATAGCTGCAAAACCAATCCCTACAAAAATCATTTGCTTTTTCGAAAAACTTTCCTTCAGTTTTTCTTCAGCTTTGTCAGGCGTCTCACGAGACTGCTTCTTTATGCAATTCATGAGAAGCGGCTGTAAGTGATCAAACTGACTTGAATCGCCGTCATAACCATCGAGCTGTAGTGACTCTTCCTGATGAATTGCTTCCATTGTCTCTGAAAGTGTTAAATGCATGCCCGAAGGTACGATACCTCTAACGACTGCAGCAATAACTGCCGTAGGGCCATATTCTATTAATAGGGTCAAGTCGCCTAGTTTTAGGGTGTCTAGGTCGCTATCTTTTTCTGTGGTAAACGAGTCTCTCAAAAAATCTTGAATAGCCGTTAACATGCTAGATATTAGATCTGGATCTTTACTCACCGCGTTATCTGTAACCACATGTTGAAGCAGTAGCCCTGTTTCTCGATGAACCAGAAAAACTTGTTCAACTTGAAAGACTAGGGTGCTTGTAAAAACAACCTCAGCATAACTTTTGCCTGTTCGCCAAGCGTCAAAGCGCCAGCGAAATGACTTTGGTGAGAGGCTATTTTCCAACAATTCATTCATGTTGAGCACCATCTGACTGATGCTGACATTAATTGACTTGCGAATAGCAGGCCCAATAATAGGGTAGAGCGCATCAGCAATAGGCTTCGGGTTTACGGTTACTGACTCTGAGAGTGACTTCTGCAAAATTGGTGTAAAAAACTTTAGGATGCTGCCATCATCTTTTTCACGCGTTTTTAACGCTTGGGTAATAACCGATGACATATGTTCTGCAAGCAATGCAGGATCTTCTTGTATGTTTTTTTGCCGTAATAATTCTTTATACTCAGGCCCTAATAACAAGTTGCGCAAAGTCTCGAGGTCATCATGTGATAACTCGCTTTGTGCTTGCTTAGGATGAGTGTTTATTGCGGCAGACATCGCGTTACTTTTCCTCGGTAGCGAGTTGTTCCGCCATACCGCGTAGTAACTTAGCAAGGTCTCCTCGATCTGTTTTATCAGAGCGTAGCTCTTTCGCTGCAACTTCAAGCTTCTGAGAAAGCGCTTCATAGTGCTTTTTAGACTGAACGTCTAGCGTATCAGTAGCTTGAGTAAACTCTTTTTGTAGTTGTGACTGCGCACATTGGTGGGTCTGGTTCGACTCATCTAACGACTGCTGTAACTGTGTAATGTGTTGGCTTGCGCCTTTGCCGCTTGCGATGCGCTGCTCTGTTTCACTAGTAATAAGGCTATGTAGCTTCTTAAGCTCTGAAGACACCTGCTCAAACTGGTTTTGAGTTTCCTGTTGCAACTGGCCAAGATTAGCTTTTAGTTCTTTATGTAGACTACTACGCTTTTCTTCATCTTCACGCGCTTGCTCGCCAAACAAAATATCACGAATAGTAGATAGTTTATTAGCATCTTCAGACGTATTCATTGAGTCTTCAACCAACTGTTTAGCAGGGTTTACTCTATGATTAGAGGCGTTCTTTTTATGGTGAGTATTCTTATTCATTAACTAGCTTACCAAGTCATTATTAGGAGACATTAGTACGACAGGTAACACTCAGGATAGGGGATAGTGCGGTTATTCTGAGAGTAAGGTCGTGCAGAAGGGAAAGCCATTAGTTCTTTTATAATGTGGCTTTTCCCGTCAGTCTACCCAAGACTCTATACCTTGCGCATGAATCTTTAATGAATATGGTGTGTTCTAGAGCTACCTAACGTCGCTTCTTCTTAAAGCCCTTCTTCCTTGCCTCATCTTTAATGCGCTTAGCTTCCTTGGCGATAACAACTTCAGTTTGCTCCTTCTCAACACGAGCAGGGTCTTCCATTGTAATCGGTCCTAAGAAACCAGAGCGAAGCTCAGAAATTAGAATATTACTGACTTTTTCAAGCAGTATAGAACCACCCGAACGCAAACTACCGCGAAGTCGACCAATAGCTTCTAGCAACTCGATTTCAGATTCTGGAACAGACTCCAACTTATAACGATCAACCAAACGTTCTGGGTAAGCTTCCAATAAGTACTCTGCTACTGCAAACGCTACGTCGGTATTATCCGTCGCCGTTTCTTTGATTGCACCAGTAGCGGCTAATCGGTAGCCACTGTTTTCATGGTCGATTTTTGGCCACATCATACCCGGTGTATCAATAAGAATAATGCCGTGCTCTAGTTTTATACGCTGTTGCTGCTTCGTAACGGCAGGTTCATTACCCGTTTTAGCAATGGTGCGACCCGCCAAGCCATTAATCAGCGTTGATTTACCGACGTTAGGGATACCAATAATCATCGCGTTGATGACTCGGTGATCACCCGCACGGCCTTTGTTAGGCACCATACGATGACATAGGTCAGTGATCTGACGCAGCTGTCCTGAGCCTTTCACATTCGTTGCGATGGTCCGAACATTATCGTTCTTCTCAAAGTACTCCTGCCAAATTGCCGTCATTTCAGGGTCGGCCATGTCGCTTTTGTTGAGTAGCTTAATGCAGGGCTTATCGCCAATTATTTCAGCAATCATTGGATTCTGGCTGCTAAACGGAATACGCGCATCCAACACTTCAATCAGAATATCAACCTCTGGCAAAGCCTCACGAACTTGTTTCGCGGCTTTGTGCATGTGGCCTGGAAACCATTGAATGTGCATATTATTCTTCTTCGCTTAGCGTAATTAATTCGTGTGTAATCAGTATTTTTCGCTGCTTGTAAAGGCTACTTAACGCACGCTTATAGTTAGACTTACTGACTTGGTAGCTGCGATAAATCGCCTCTGGTGGGCTCTTATCCGTAATTTTTGAACTGCCATCATTGTCTTTTAAGTGCTGCAAGACTTTATCTTCCAATAGCTCAACCGTCGTTTTTTTACCAGGGTCTAAGCGTAAGTCGATTTTGCCGTCGTCACGAATGGCTTTAATGAAGCCTTTCATTTCGTCACCCATACGCAAGTCACGGAAGACTTCGTTACGAAAGATCAGACCCAGATAGTCATGGTTGATAACTGCCTTATAGCCAAGGTCAGTTTGTCCCGAAATGATCAAATCAACTTTTTGGCCAACGACGAGGTCTTCGTCTGCTTCTTCTTCAAGATAATTGTGAAGGCGTGATGACGCCATAATGCGGTTAGTTGCATCGTCTAGCGCTACAACAACGGTGTAAGATCTGCCAACTTCCATCGGGCTGTCTTGCTCGCTGTATGGCACTAGTAAGTCTTTTGGTAAACCCCAGTCAAGAAATGCGCCGACAGCATTAACACTGACAACTTTTAGACAAGCACACTCATCAACCATGACTTTAGGTGTTTCAGTGGTCGCGATTAAGCGGTCTTCTGAGTCAAGGTAGATAAAGAGGTCTAGCCAGTCCTGCACGATAGTGCCTTCAGGTACGTAGCGCGTGGGTAGCAAGATTTCGCCTGCTTCGCCGCCGTCCATATACATTCCGAAAGTCACTTGTTTAGTGACTTGAAGGGTATTGATGCGCCCGATTTCCAGCATCGTGTGTCGTCCTATAAATTAATTTCAAGCAGGAGTTCCTGCAATGAAGGCATTCTACCGTTGATTGGAGTGGGTCACCATAGAATTCGTTGGTCGCATGGGATAGCTTGACTAAAGCGCTGGCAACGCAGGGAGAGAGTGGTTAATAACTACTCTTTTAACTAACGGTTAAGACCTTATTAAAACTCTCTAGGGAGTCTATAAACTGTTTTTCAGGTACTGCCTTAGACCATAAGTAGCCCTGTGCAAAATCACACTTAAGATTGACCAGTATGTTCCTGACTGCGGTTGTTTCAACGCCTTCTGCAACGACATTTAGGTTTAAAATATGAGCCATCTGTATGACTGCTTTAACTACTGCAAAATGGTTTTTAGAGGTGTTGAGTTCCAAAATAAAGGACTTATCAAGCTTGATCGTATCGACTTTGAAATTAATTAAGTAACTAAGGTTTGAGTAACCCGTAACAAAATCATCAATTGACAGTTGAATACCTAAGTCTTTTAACGACTTTAATTGAGCAGTGATGGTTGCATTGTGTTGAATCAATACGTGTTCAGTCAGTTCAATCTCTAAAAACTCAGGGGCTAAGTCATACTTTTTTAAGGCGTTAAATACATGCGTTTTGAAGCTATTTCTCATGAACTGTACGGATGAAACATTGACCGAAATACACAGTTGATCAAAGCCAGCATCATGCCATTTTTTACAAACGCGGCACGCTTCGTCAATTACCCATTTACCAATTTCGTGAATCAGTTCGGTAGACTCAAGAATAGGGATAAACTCATCTGGCATGAAACCACTAGGGTTGTCACGGCTCCAGCGTAATAAGGCTTCCGCACTTTCCACTTTACCGTTTGATAAATTAACTTTCGGTTGAAAGTGAAGGTCGAATGACTCCTGCTCAATAGCGTCTTTCAGGCCAGTCAAAATTGACGTTTTTCGTAAGGCTTCTTCGTGTAATTCTTTGGAGTAATAGCTGAATGTATTTTTACCAAGCTGCTTAGACTCATACATTGCGATATCCGCTTTTTTACGCATCTCATCAAACTCTCTACCATCAATAGGCGCTATCGCAATGCCCACTGAGCCGGTCATTCGAATAGAGGTTTCAAAAACGTAGTAGGGCGTAGCAATGACCTGCATTACGCTAGTGGCGAATTTATTGATATCAAACTGTTTATCTCGCTTGATAATTAAAACAAACTCATCTCCACCTAGGCGGCAGGCAACATCAGTCGGAAGCAGTAACTTCTTAAACTCATTTGAAATAGCGATGAGAAGCTCATCTCCTGCATTATGGCCGAACGAATCATTGATGTTTTTGAAGTTATCAAGGTCTATGAATAACAACGTAATGAGTTCGTCTTTATCTTTGATTTGCGCCAGCAGTTTCTGGTAATAATCTTCACAGGCGTTACGGTTGAGCAGTCCTGTTAGTGGCTCTTGCTCTAGTAATAGTTGGATGGTTTGTTGTGAGGCAGTCGCTTTGTCATTTTCGAGGCCTAAACGTTTCAGTGTGACTTTCATATCTGCATTGATTACCCATGCGACATAGGCAGATAATATGGTAATCAAAACAATATCAACGACTTGCTCTGCCCCTAGTGTCGTTAAGGGAGAAGGAGTCCAGTTGTTAATACTATTGGCACCTAGGAATATGATGGCGACAATTAGGTAAGCGAGTATCGAAAGAAACATTTTCACACCGCCCAGCAGTGCGGAAAAATTGATTATGACGGGGTAACATAAAATTGATGAATCACGTAGCCCGCCATTCATCCATGTTATGTACGTTATTCCAATGGTAATCGACCATAACGTAATGCCTCTTGCTAAGTGTTCTCTTTCTGTTTTTAAGAGGTAAAAAGACAAGAGGATGGCGCAAACAATAGTAGAGATGATTACAAGCGTTCCGGTCAAATCTCTACCAGAGAACAGAATATTCACTATAAACAGTAGTGAAAATACTAAGGTTACCCAAAGCAGCTGGCGGAACCGTTTCACAAGGAATACATTGTTTATATTAGAATTATAATGACTGACTTTCATTCTGCGCTCGTTTTATTTTTGTGAACTAGTGTAATAGAATAGATAGCAAGCGCGCAGCTACTTGCACAGCTAGTTAATTTAGCCCCATCAAAACCCGAACATGCTCAGTAGCACAACGTCCCAATGAGACGAGGTCATAGCCGCCCTCTAACATAGAGATTACTCGCCCTTGAGAAAATTCGTCTGCTACTTTGCAAACCTCTTCGGTTACCCAAATGTAGTCACTGTCCATAAGGCTAAAGCCGCCCATCTCATCATCAATATGCCCATCAAAACCTGCTGAAATATAAATAATTTCAGGTTTGAATTTTTTTAATGAAGGTAACCATTCATCCTGAATAGCTTTTCGAAAGTCTGAGCCTTTAGTCCCAACTGGCAGCGGTACATTGACCATTAAGTCGTCGACTGTTTTTCCTGCATAGCCCGGATAAAATGGGTGCTGGTAAGTTGAGCAAAACAGCACATTAGGGTTGTGCGCTAAAATATCTTCTGTGCCATTACCATGGTGCACATCAAAATCAACAATCGCTACGCGTTTGAGTTTGTGATGATTGACCGCGTGTAATGCGGCAATGGCTACATTATTAAAAAAACAAAACCCTCCAGCGGCACCTTTCTCTGCGTGATGTCCCGGTGGTCGAACATTACAAAATGAGTGTCTTACCTCACCTGCAACCGCAAGGTCAGTTGCCAAAATGCCTGCACCGGCGGAGCGTTGTGCAGCTTCTAGCGTAAAAGGGTTCATACAAGTATCAGGATCTACATTGCGGAAACCATCTAAAGGAGAGTTGTTAAAGATGTCCTCAACAAAGGCTTTATCATGTGCTCTCTCGATCTGAGGTATCGTCGCACTTGGCGCGTCAAAGTGGCGTAAAAAGTCCATTAACCCTTTCGCAGCCAACTGATCCTCGATGGCACTAATGCGTCGGGGGCACTCTGGATGGTGCTCGATCATTTCATGCTTTAAGCAATCAGGGTGAGTGATGTAAGCAGTTTGCATAGACAATTTCCTTTTATCTTGTAACGTAAGATCCCTATCTAAAATAACTTAAAATTGTAGGTTTAATCCAGTCATGTTTTGCTATCCTTGAACTATGTCTGAACATTACTTAAAAGCATTATTTGATCCAGCCTCACTAGTCGTTATCGGCGCAAGTGAAACTGTGAACACTCAAGCAGCCGCAATCACGGCCAAATTACAGGAACAATTTACCGGTAAATTGTATTTTGTGAACCCGAAGCATAAGAGCATTCTAGAGCGAACCTGTCACAAGTCAGTCGAAGCTATAGAAGACTCGATCGACCTAGCGGTTATTGTGAGTCCAATAAAGTCGGTTGAAAAAGTGACTAAGCAATGTGCTGCTCAAGGGATACGAAATGTTCTAGTGATGACTCACTTTCCGAGTCGGTATCGAGGAGAAATAACGAAGGCGATAGCCTCACTTGATAGCGTCGCTAAAGAATTGGGTGTTAGGTTACTAGGGCCCAATGCAAGTGCTTTGATCAGACCATCAACAAAACTAAATGTCAGCACAACGGTTAATTCGATCTTACCGGGTAAACTAGCCTTGGTGTCGCGTTCAAGCTCTATTTGCAACAGTATTATAGATTGGGCTGAAACCGAAGAAGTTGGGTTTTCATCGATAATTTCTCATGGTGCAGGTGTAGATGTTGACCTTGCCGATATTCTTGACTTTCTGTCGAGTGACTATCGAACAAATAGTATCATTCTTTATATTAATCATATTCATAACTCTAGACGTTTCATGAGTGCTTTACGTGCTGCGGCAAAGATTAAGCCGGTGATTGTGCTTAAGTCTGCTCATGAAAACGGTAGTTACAGTGACGCATTCACTAAAATTCCAAATGTACATGTGATGCACGACATTTTCCTTGCTGCGGTATTAAGAGCAGGCGCTGACCATGTATCAAGCCTCAGTAACTTGTTTGCGGCTGCAAAAATCTTAGGTAGTAGCCAGAAGACTAAAGGTGAAAGGTTAGGTATTATTTCCAATGGCTATGGCCCTGTAATGCTTGCGAATGACAGGTTAAGAGATTTAGGTATTCAGACAACGACTTTAAGTCCTGAGCTTGTTAAAGACTTAAAAAATACTGCTGATAATCTATTGTTTTTTGAAAATGCGATTATGATCTCGAATAGGAAAGACATCGCCGAAGTCTACGCAGAAAATGTTAAACGATTATTGGCGAGTAAGGAAATAGATGCTGTCGCCATTTTTCTAGCACCATCGGCAATGATTGATGCGGAAGCCATTGCCTTTGAAGTAGCTAAGGTAGTGAAGCGCGCACAAAAGCCAGTTTTAGCTGTGTGGCTCGGTAGTAATAACGCGGGTAAAGGCCGTAAGGCTTTGATTCAGGAGAAAATATCTAATTACAGAACACCTGAGTCTGCTATGGAAGCCTTTAGGTTTCTTTGTCACCATTTTGCTAACAGACAGCGTTTGCTGCAAGTGCCGTTTGCTTTAAAAAAGATGCAGCCGCCTAAGGTGACAGATTCACGAGCATTGATTCAACAGAGTCTAAAAAACAAAACTTATGTGCTTTCAATGGTTGATACGCAAGCGTTGTTAGAAGCATTCCATATCAAATGTGATTTTACAAAACATTCTGAAGCGTCGGCATCTCCTCTTTCAGACCGGTCACTTAAAGTCTCTATTTTAAATGATCCTATTTTTGGGCCTGTCATCAGCCTAGGTTTTGGTGGCGCGATGTCATCAGCACTTAAAAACAGTGCCATACAACTGCCTCCGTTGAACCGACGATTGTCTGAAGGCCTGATTAATGATGCTCAGGTCACGACGATATTGAATACTATTCACGATGTAACTAAGGTCAACCGTGAAAAGCTACGAGGTGTGTTGATTAGAGTCTCAGAGATCGCGACTAATTTACCCGAGGTGTTTGAGTTAACGTTGAACCCTTTAATGCTAGGTGAGCATGAAGCGGTAGTGTGCGGTGCACAGGTCGTTGTGCAAAAGGTAAATAAGGACCATAAGTTATTTAGCCATTTGGCTATTCATCCTTACCCTTCGGATTGGCACCGTCATATCGTCATTCAAGATAATCAGAAAGTTGAAGTGCGTCCCATTCGTGCTGAGGATGCGAAGGCTGAGATGAAATTCATCGATAATATGTCTAAAGAGTCAAAGTACTTTAGGTTTATGTATGTAGTGAACACGCTGACTCCCGAAATGCTGTCTAACTTCACTAAGATGGATTATGACAGAGAGATGGCGTTTGGTGCCTTCATGCAAAAAGAAGGTGAGGATATATTGTTGGGTGAGAGCCGTTACGCGATTAATCCAGATAAGCAGAGCTGTGAGTTTTCAATTGTCGTTGATGATAATTATCAGGGAATGGGTTTGGCTAGACAGTTGATGCTGATTCTTATTGAGCATATTAAAGATCATGACTTGAAGGTAATTGAAGGGACTGTGCTTAAGAAAAATACAGCGATGGATAAGTTGATGAAGTCTTTAGGCTTTTCGAAGCGTGCATCACAAGAAGATTACGATATAAATATTTATACACTGAAATATGACGACTGAGCGTAGGCTTATGAGCCACTCGTAGGCGACCTTACACCACTGCTCTTTAAGCGAATAGTCAGCTATGAACCCGCACTTTATAATTTACGGATTATAAAAGTAACGGTTGTATCGCTTAAGTATGAAAACCCTCTTAGTCATCATTGTGCTCACAGTCGTCGGCGGTTTGTTATTGACCTCAGTAGCGGATGAGAAGGAGAGTGCCTCAAAGGCCTTAGGCTTTAATAATCCTGCTTTAAGTCAGATCAAACTCACCGACCACGATCAGCAACTATTTAAACTAGGTGACTTAATAGGGAAAACAGTCGTACTCAACTTCATGTTTAACGGCTGTAGCCCGGTCCAAACGGTTGCGTTGCGCCGTGCTTACCTTGATCACCAGCTAGAAAAAAAAGATAAAGGTATTGTGTTTTTATCCATTTCGGTGGCCACCGAAACAGATACGCCTCAGCAGTTAAAAGAGTTTGCGCAGCGTTACGGCATTTATTCCAAAAACTGGCGCTTAGCGATCACGGATAAAACATCATTAGGTACGTTACTCGAAACATTGAATGCTGGTATTCCACCTTCCGAAGGGAGAATTGGGCATCTCAATACGGTATTTTTGTTCAATAAAAAAGGTATCCTGAGTAAGCGCTATAAAGGTTATCCGGTCAGTCCTAGCCTAATATTCGATGATCTTTATAGCGTTTTGGCTCCCCAAAATTAGCAATTAAAACAAGATTAAACTGATTTAAAATAAAGCGTATTAAACCGCTATTCACTATGGTGTCATTCCACCAAAAGTATATGATGTTAGTCACTCAAAACGCATATATACAAGGAGTAACTAGTGATGAAAGTAGCAGTGTTTGGTGCAAAATCTTACGATAGTAAGTATCTTTCTAAAGAAAATGAACACTTCGGACACGAGCTCGTATTTATCGAGGCTCACTTAAATGCGTTAACCGCTCCACTTGCTCAAGGCTTTGGTGCGGTGTGTGTGTTTGTAAATGATGACATTGATGCAGACTGCTTAAAAGCGCTGTCAGAAGTAGGGGTTGGTACCGTTGCGCTTCGTTGTGCAGGCTTTAATAACGTAGACCTTGAAGCGGCTGCTTCTCTAGGGATTAATGTTGTGCGTGTGCCGGAGTATTCGCCGCATGGCGTTGCTGAGCATGCGGTTGCTTTATTACTATCCCTCAACAGACAAACCTACCGCGCCTATAACCGAGTTAGAGAAAGTAACTTTTCACTGGAGGGGTTGCTTGGCTTTAACGTCAACACCAAAACAGTGGGTGTAATTGGTACGGGGAAGATAGGTGCAGCTTTCTGTTCTATTATGAAAGGCTTTGGTTGCCGTGTAATCGCTTACGATATGTACCCAAATGAAGCGTGCCTCAAGCAAGGCATTGAGTATGTTGATTTGGATACGCTGTTAAAGCAATCTGATATTATTAGTTTGCACTGCCCTCTGACACCAGAAACAGAACACCTCATTGATGATGAAACGATATCGGTCATGAAAAAAGGCGTCATGCTGATTAATACCAGTCGAGGCGGGTTGATCGATACCGCAGCGGTCATTCGTCAACTTAAATCAGGTCAGATCGGTTATTTAGGCTTGGATGTGTACGAAGAAGAAGGGGATATTTTCTTCGAAGATATTTCAGATAAGGTGCTAGAAGATGATGTATTTGCTCGCTTATTAACGTTCCCCAATGTGTTGGTAACAGGTCATCAAGCATTTTTCACGAGCGATGCGCTAGAAAGTATTGCCAAAACGACACTTCAAAACCTTAGCGATATTGATCGAGATAACAGCTGTGCTAACTCTGTTTCAGCGGATTTAATTAAACACTAGCGTGTGCAATATTGTCTAATAAGATGATTTTTCGCTAATTTTTTGTATAATGCATCCTTTTTTTAATGCGCCAGATTTACGCTCTGGACAGCAGAAGGATGCACTATGCCACAAACAGTCGTTTGCGCACTTTATAAGTTCGCCACTCTAGATCAGTTCGCTGAGCTTCGTCAGCCACTCTTACAAACCATGTTAGATAACGAGGTGCGAGGCACTTTGTTATTAGCCCAAGAAGGTATCAACGGTACGGTTGCAGGTTCTCGTGAGGGGATTGATACCGTATTAGCATGGTTACGTTCAGACCCTCGCTTAGCAACATTAGACAGTAAAGAGTCACTGACTGATGAAATGCCATTCAAGCGCACCAAGGTTAAACTGAAGAAAGAAATTGTCACGATGGGTGTTGAAGGCATTGACCCTCAGCGTGTTGTGGGTACCTATGTTGCTCCTGAAGATTGGAATAGTCTGATTAGCGACCCAGATGTGATGTTGATTGATACGCGTAATGACTATGAATACCAAGTCGGTACGTTTAAGGATGCAATCAACCCTAAAACTGACAGTTTTCGTGAGTTTCCAGCGTACGTCAGTGATCATGTGTTGCCACAAAAGCCTAAGAAAGTTGCGATGTTTTGCACCGGTGGTATCCGTTGTGAGAAGTCGACTGCGTACTTAAAAGAGCAAGGTATTGAAGAGGTTTACCATCTTAAAGGCGGTATCCTGAAATATTTAGAGCACGTTGCTGAAGAGGAAAGTCTTTGGGAAGGTGAGTGTTTTGTATTTGATGACCGTGTGACGGTTAATCATCAGTTGGAGCGTGGTGGATACGATCAGTGCCATGCCTGTCGACTACCGATTACAGACGAAGATAAAGCAAGCGAGAAGTACATGCCGGGTGTAAGTTGCCCATCATGTCATGACTCGTTGACTGAAGAAAAGAAAGCACGCTTTGCAGAGCGTGAAAAACAAATTCAATTAGCCAAAGCACGTGGTATTTCGCATATTGGTGGTGATGTGGCTGAATCGATTGAAATGACGCGTGAACAAAAGCGTCAATCCATTCAGGCGCAGCAAGCGCGTGATCGATCGCGTGCTCAGAAATAAACATTACGATATTCATCGTTAAAAAAGATTAGGAGAGAGTATGTTTGAGTGGTTTGCTAGTCCCGAAGCATGGATCGCGCTGGGTACATTGACAGCGTTAGAGATTGTTTTGGGGATTGATAATATTATTTTCATCTCAATCTTGGTGGCAAAACTCCCAGACGAGCAACGTGATAAAGCCCGTCGCTTGGGTATTATGTTTGCGATGGTTACGCGCTTAGCGTTACTGTTCTCTATTTCTTGGGTGATGGGGTTAACCGATCCTTGGTTTACGATATTTGGCGAAGATATTTCAGGGCGAGATCTTATTCTCATCTTGGGTGGGTTGTTCTTGCTGGCTAAATCAACTCATGAAATTCATAACAGTGTTGAGGGTGTCGAAGACGAAGTGACTGTCTCTAAAGCTGCTGCTGGTATGGGAATGGTGTTAGCGCAGATCGCTATTCTAGATATCGTATTTTCTTTGGACTCAGTCATAACAGCCGTTGGTTTGGTTGATCACGTGTCTATTATGGCTATCGCAATCGTTATTGCGGTGGGTGTTATGTTACTTGCGTCTAAGGCAATTAGTGACTTTGTTGATAATAATCCTACGATCAAAATCTTGGCATTATCATTCCTGATCATCGTTGGTTTGACACTGATGATGGAAGGTTTGGATTTCCATATTCCAAAGGGTTACATCTATTTTGCAATGCTGTTCTCACTGAGTGTGGAATTGGTAAACATTAAGATGAGAAAAAAGCACCTAGCTAAAAAATAATACCCGTCAAACGGCAAGGTATTAGTGAATTTTCTGATGTAGTATGAAGTGTGCTTCGAACCTTTACGGTCTGGAGCACACTTAGCATTACGGGCTTACTCTTTTGAGTGAGCGAGATTCACGCTGGGGAGAGTATTGTGGTTAATCCTTCATCGATCGAGTTTATACCTGCTGATTTAGCTCAGAACATGGCAAGTTGCATTGCGTTTAGGCGCGATTCGTTTCAAATCAACTACGGTTCTGACAAGTCCTTTAAGACTGAAATGGGTGAGGGCGGTGCTGACTATGCATCTCGACTCATCGACTTTCAGCAGCAATTTCCTTACGGCGTTATCCACGTGACACGTGGCGATGAAATTATCGGTCAAATCGATTTTCGTATTGAAAAGTTGTTCATGGACAAGGCGTTTATCTCCATGTTTTACCTCATTCAATCTGAACGTGGGCGAGGCATCGGTACATTGATGCATAAATACCTGATTAATACACTGCGAGAGCAGGGCTGTAATGGCGCACGCATCTTGATTCAGTCGAGTAATGAGCGTGGTTTGGCGTTTTATAAAACGCATGGCTGGCGCTACGTTAAGCCTGATCTCAGTAATTCTAATATTGATACTTACCAACTGAACTTCTAATGCCTGATAGTACTTCTGTTTGCCCGCTTTGCGAATCTCATTCGACGACTCATTATTTCCGTGATCAACGTGATTATCTGCAATGCGATGTGTGTGATTTGGTGTTTGTCCCGCCTGAGTTTCACCTCAATGAGCAAGATGAAAAAGAGCGTTATGATGACCATGAAAACAGTATTGAGGATGAAGGCTACTGTCTTTTTCTGAAGCACTTACTCACGCCATTAGTGGAGCGTTTACCCAAAGATGCCCAAGGTCTAGATTTTGGAAGCGGCCCGGGGCCAACGTTGTCGTTGCTGATGGCGAAAGAAGGCTTTCAGATGGTTTGCTACGATAAATACTACGCGGCAGACGAATCGTTATTAAACCAATCATACGACTTCATTACTTCAACGGAAGTGATTGAGCACCTGCGTGAACCAAAAGTGGTCTTAGAGCAACTGATTGGTATGTTAAAGCCGGGTGCATACCTTGGCATAATGACCAGCTTATTACCCCCGATTGAGAAGTTTGCTGGCTGGCATTATAAGAGAGACTTAACCCACATTGTTTTTTACTCTGATAGCACTTTTGAGTGGATAGCAAAGCGATGGAATTTACAGTTAGAGATAATCAGGCGAGATGTGATTATTTTAAAAAAAGGGAACTAAACCCTAACAATTGGGCACTAAAACCCAGTAACTGTCGTATAAACAGTACAGCCATATAATGGAGAGACTGACTAAATGAACACAAAAAAACTTCCCCTGAAGATACTAGCAACTATCGTGTTATCAAGCGTGTTTTTAACCGCTTGTGACGATACTCGTGTCAGAGTATCAGCTGACCTCGGTTCACGAGTGGGTGGCCATCATGGCGGATACCTAACTCACACACCTCATAGACACCGTGTTACTTATAACAGCGCACTGGGTATGTATGTCGTTGTTGGTTTAGCAAATACTTATTACGATAATGGTAGTTACTACCGTTATTATAACTCTGGTTGGCAGCGTTCTAGAGACTACCGTGTTTGGAGCGTGTTAGGTAATAGCTATGTGCCTAAGCGTTTATATGCTCGTCACTATAAGAAACCTCGTTACCAACAACCACGTCAGCAAATTCGTCGTGATGATCGTCGAAATGACCGTGGTAGAACAACTAGACCACAACGTGGTAATTCAGGCACGCATACGCGCTGGATTTATTAAGACGGATAATGCTGGAAGTGACTGTGTTTGAACATTATAGTAATAACACAGTTGTTTTCAGCTGCTTACTAATAATAAAGGAGAGAATAAAAAATTGAATATTACAGATTTGCTAATGGGAAAAGAGACCTCTGGTTCAGTCAGTGAGCTAGCGCGTCAGTTTGGTATTACAGAAGAACAGGCACGCGGTGCAGTTGCTTCTTTAGCGCCATCGCTAGCACGTGGTATGCAGCACCAAACGGAAAAATCATCAGGCCTAGATAGCTTGATCAATGCGTTAGGTCAGGGTGATCACTCGAAATATATCGATGATCCAGGTGTACTTGGTCGTTCTGAAACGACAAAAGATGGCAACTCTATTCTGGGTCATATCTTTGGTAGTAAGGAAGTCAGCCGTAACGTGGCAACTCATGCTGCTCAAGAGACTGGTCTAGGTTCTACTCTGTTAAAGAAAATGTTACCGGTTGTTGCAACGATGGTAATGGGTTCTTTAGGTAAGAAGCTAATGGGTGGCGGTACAACTGCCCCAGCTCGTCAGCAATCATCAGGAATTTTGGGTTCATTATTGGATTCAGACAAAGATGGTTCGATTATGGACGATGTTTTAGGAATGGCGTTTAAAGCGGCATTTCGTTAAGCGATAACTCTGTTATAGCGTCACTGACGTCATAATGAGATAAAAAAGCCAGCTGCGTTTGTAGTTGGCTTTTTTTATGAATCTAGATTGGATTTTCGCCAGTAGATATATACTTGTTAAATTAGAGTTAATTATTAGGCTTGTAAAAGCTGTGATAATCTTGGATGGTAATTATATCGATATTTACCTTAAATTTACCCGAATTGGAGTGTTAAGCATGAACCATCCCGCTAAGATTGAAATCCCGCAGGAAGCTTTTGACTGGTACGACGAGTATGCACATGGTGGTATGGATCGCCGTACGTTTTTGGGCAAGCTAGCGGTTGCTGGTTTGACGATGGCTGCTGTCTCAGGCGCGCTACTGCCAGACTATGCACTAGCGGAGCAGGTGTCATTTAACGATGAAGATCTAACGGCTAGTTACGCGACGTTCGAGTCACCAGAAGGTTTGGGTGAAGGTCGTGGGTATTTAGTAGTACCAAAAAATTTAGAAGGTAAGGCACCAGTAGTGCTAGTGGTTCATGAAAACCGCGGTCTAAACCCTTATGTTAAAGATGTTGCTCGTCGTTTAGCGAAAGATGGTTTTATCGCATTTGCACCTGACATCTTGCACACGCTAGGTGGTTACCCAGGAAATGACGACGAAGGTCGTGCAATGCAGAAGACACTGGATAAAGCTAAAGTTGAAGCTGACTTTAAAGCGGCGGCTAAATTCCTAAAAGGACATGAGTTAAGCAGCGGTAAGTTAGGTGTTGTTGGTTTCTGTTTCGGTGGTTATGTGAGCAATATGCTTGCAGCATCGTTACCAGATGTTGTTGATGCAGCGGTTCCTTTCTACGGAACACCACCAAAAGCTGACTTGATTGCAAATATTAAAAGCCCAATGATGATTCAACTGGGTGAGTTAGATAAGCGTGTTAATGCAACATGGCCTGACTACGAAAAAGCACTAAAAGCGAATAAAGTAGATTATCAAGCCTTTATCTATGAAGGTGCTAACCACGGTTTCCATAATGACTCAACAGGTCGTTATGACGAGAAAAATGCAGAGCTTGCATGGAGCCGTACGATTGAACACTTCAAAAAGCACTTGAGTGCATAATAGTTTATAGCTAAAAAAAAGGAGCTATGCCTAAGGCGTAGCTCCTTTTTTGCGTTATGGCTAACTGAAATGACTCACAGCTAGCGTAAACGTTTAACGTCTAATATAGCTTTTGCTAGTCTCGTCATATTCAAAGACCGTAAGCAGATCACCAATATTTAGCTCAAAGGTAAACCAGCCACTGTGAAGCTCAGGTGTGATGAGAATGTCAGGGTCATTAACAGTCCAACTGTTAATGAGTTTACCTACAGACGGTGGTGCATTTTCTTCTTGGTGAGATCTCGCCTTGTCCATGTCGTCAGTCGTCATTTGAGCCAGCATCAGCTTGCATGAGTTCTGTTTACAGTTGTCGATCTTTTTATCCAAAATGAACACTTCGAATGTCTTAGGGTTGTTATCTAACTCAACGGTACTCATGACTTCACAGTCAGCAGTCTCGTTTTCTTGCATTAGGTAACCGCAAACTAACATCTGATCCAAGAAGGTCTTCATGTAGTCACTAAGCTTAGCGTTCACAGCAAAGCGATCAGGTGTAGGATGTTCTGGGTGATAGTTTACAAACTTTTGCTCAGGTGGAATAAAGGCAAGGTAAATGACAAATACCGTCAGTATGATCGTAAAAAATACCGCCCAAATACTGAGCTTATGGCGTTTAAACAATCCTTTTTCATTTAAATGTTTACGCCAAAAATGACGCACAATGAAATAAAGCGCGATTAGCGGAAGGATTGATAACTGAAAAAGATCAAACCCATTGTGATGAAACGAGTACTTGGTGTAATAAAATATGATACCCAAGAAAAGGCATAGTAATAGTGGCGAGTGAAAGAACAGCGTTCTCTTGATGTTGTTGAGCATGTAATCGTCCCTGAATGTGTTGCAAAGCAGTGTTTTTGTCAGTGCGCTAGTATACTAGTTATTATCACCGATACCCAGTTGATCCAATACAAAGGCATAGTCAAACGCCAAGTCCTTCAAGTAAGCATAGCGCCCAGATGAGGCAAAGTGCCCAGCACTCATGTGCATGTGCAGATATAGCGCATTGTTATCCGTTTTTAAGTCACGTAATTTTGCAACCCACTTAGCCGGCTCCCAATATTGAACGCGAGGGTCGTTTAGACCAGCCGTTACAAGCGTTGCAGGGTAGCATTGAGCGGTTACATTGTCATAAGGTGAGTATGACAACATATAGTGGTAATACTCTTCATCCATTGGGTTGCCCCACTCTTCAAACTCACCGGTAGTGAGTGGAATAGACTCATCAAGCATGGTATTAACCACATCTACAAATGGCACACCTGCTAGCGCAACATGGAATAGCTCAGGCGCCATATTTAACACTGCACCCATCAACAGGCCGCCCGCACTACGGCCTTCCATAGACATTTTTTCGGGTTTGGTGTAGTTCTTTTCAATCAGGTGTTTTGCACAGCTGATGAAGTCGGTGAAGGTGTTTTTCTTATTAAGAAATTTGCCATCTTCATACCAGCTACGACCGTAAATTTCTTCACCACGAACGTGTGCAATCGCATAAACCATACCGCGATCAAGCAGACTCAAACGTGTTGTTGAAAAGTCAGGCTCGATGGTATGACCGTAAGATCCGTAGCCGTAAAGGTGGCAATAGGTTGCTTCACCATTCCATGCATCTTTTTTGTAAACCAGCGAAATAGGGATCTGTGTGCCATCATCTGCTGTCGCAAAAATACGTTCACTGGTATACAAACTTGCATCGTAGTTAGGGACTACCTTCTGTTTTTTCAATACGCGTTCACGGGTTTCCATGTCGTAGTCGAAAGTGGACATGGGTGTCACAAGTGACGTGTAAACAAAGCGTAGTGTTGAAGTATTAAACTCAGGGTTAGCCGCTGGGCCTGCACTATAAATAGCTTCTGGTAAGCTAATCATATGACTGCTTTGATCTGAAAGCTTGATCACTTTCATGTGATAAAGACCTTCAGAGCGCTCAAGACTCACTAAGAACTCATTGAATAGCTCCACGTGCTCTAGTTGAACATCATCACGATGCGCAATCATCGTTTCCCAATGTTCACGTGAAGGTGTTGCTACAGGGCAAGTAACCAGTTTTTGGTTGATTGCATCATCAGCATTAGTGACGATGTAAAATAAACCATTGTGATGTTCAACTGAGTAACGAAGACCGTCAGTGCGGCTCTGAATAACCGTCGGTGCTTGTTCAATGTCGTTAGTGGCAATGAAGTGCTGCTCAGTCGTTTCGATACTGCCGGTAGAGACAAACAGGTATTGCTCATCCTTACTTAGTGCCGCAGATACATTAAACAGCCCATCTTTATCATGAAAAACGAGAACATCATCAGCTTGCGAAGTACCGAGGGTGTGACGAAACAGTTTGTCACTACGCTTAGTTTCATCTTCTTCCGTTGTGTAAAACAACGTGTCGTTATCACCCCAGCTGACACAGCCTGCATTATTCGTAATTTTTTCAGCGAATAGTTCACCAGTGGCTAAATCTTTGGTGTAAATTGTATAAGCCTCGGCACCCGTCGTGTCGGTAGAGTAGGTGAGTCGCTTGTGGTTTGGGCTGATCTCTAAAGCACCTAATTCAAAGTAATCATGACCACCGCTTTCAGCTAATTCGTTTTCATCGAGTAATAGCTCTTCTGGCGCGTCTAAAGTCAGGTGCTTACGATAATGTGCCCAGTATTGTTTACCCTCATCAATGCGATGATAGTAAAAATAGTCACCCACTTTGACGGGTGTTGAAGCATCGTTTTCTTCTATATGACCTAGCATCTCGTCATATAAAGTTGTTTGCAGTGATGCGGTATGTGCCATTTCTGATTGTGTGTACGCGTTTTCAGCGTCTAAGTAGGCTTTTACTTCGCTAGATTCCTTGTCACGAATCCACGCATAGTTATCCGTACGCTCATGGTTATGGACACTGCTTTTGGACGGGATTTTATTAGCGACAGGTGGCGAAAGTGACTTATTGCTAGGCATCTAGTGAGACTCAAATTTATATTGTGTTATTGCTTACAACTGCAAATGGAGCGGTTACTATACACGCCGCTTATAGTAAATTGAATAAAGCCTTCATTCTTCAGAAATCATTCCTTTGAAGCTGCTACTGAGCGTTTTTTTTTATCATCAATTGTGCTAATAATAGTAACTATGAATCCACAAAAAAATGCACCATCTAAAGGAGTTTATATACTCCCTAATCTAATCACGACCGCAGCTATGTTTAGCGGTTTCTATGCCATTATAGCGTCTATAAATGGTCGCTTTGAGGACGCCGCTATAGCGATATTTATAGCGATGATTCTTGATGGGGCAGATGGACGAGTGGCGCGCTGGACAAATACTCAGTCAGCGTTCGGTGAACAATACGATAGCTTGTCAGATCTGGTGTCTTTTGGTGTGGCGCCTGCGCTTGTGATTTATCAATGGTCGCTGGTACACATGGCAACGGTTTCTCCTGCATGGGGAAAGGTCGGTTGGATGGCCGCATTTATTTATGCAGCCTGTGCGGCATTGCGTCTTGCTCGATTCAATGTACAGATTGAAGAAGTTGATAAACGTTATTTTGTCGGTTTACCAAGCCCAGCTTCAGCAGGTATTTTGGTGGGTTTGGTCTGGTTTTTCCATGACCTTGAAGTACCCGGTAATTCGTTACAGATTATTGCGTTGCTAATGACTGTATCGGCAGGCTTATTGATGGTCAGCAATGTTTCATATAATAGCTTTAAGGATTTCGACTATCGAAGTAAAGTCCCGTATCTCGCTATTTTAGCCGTCGTGTTAGTGTTTGCTTTGACTGCAATCGACCCACCTAAAGTGTTATTCACTGTGTTCTTTATTTACGCATTATCTGGGCCTGTGTATTGCATATTACGTAAGTTCGGTATTGTCAAAGCAATGCCTGTGATTACGTTGCCAAAAGTTGATGACGAGTAAGGTTGAATATTAGTGTCCGTTAATCAGCAGCAACTCGACTACTTACAAGCGATGGGAATTCCTGTTTGGATTTCCCGCGACCTTGAGGTGCCTGACGCGCCTGTTTTAACGGAGTTTGTTGCAGAGAGCGCAGTCACTACCGACCTGAGTACGATAGCGGCTGAGTTAAATGCGACTCACTTAGACGCTCAAACGACCGCTGCTCCAACACCTTCTGCTCAAACGGCTCGACCAACAGCAAATGCGCCTGTGTCGCCCCCAGCGTCATCTGGCTCTCTCAAAGTCGCGAATGATTTGATTCGAGATTTAGGCGGCGTGAGTCAAGCAAAACAACGCATTTCGGATCTGGCGGCTAGTCTGGATGCTGACACTAAGTCAGCGGCAGTAGAAGCTATCCCTGTTCAAGATTTAAGTCAGTTAGGGTTAGCAGAAATACAGCAAGCAGTGACAAGCTGTACCGCATGCAACTTGAGTACGCACCGTAAGCAAACCGTTTTTGCACGTGGTAATACTCAAGCGCAGTGGATGATTGTGGGCGATATTCCACGCTTGCAAGATGAGCAAGAACAGTCACCGTTTAGTGGTGAAGTGGGCGTAATGCTTAACAATATGCTGACTAGTTTGTCGCTAGACCCAAGCTCGGTCTATGTGACAAACCTAATGAAATGTCGACCGCCGTTAGATGGCTCACCTGCGGACTATCAAGCTCAAAGTTGTAACACTTATTTGCGTCGACAGATTGACTTGGTTAAGCCCGAGTTGGTTATTTTGATGGGGCGAGATACCGCGCAACAAATTTTAGGTAGTAATCAACCGATGTCAGCGTTGCGCCAACAAGTGCATCAGGTTGATGGTTACGCTGCACCTATGGTCGCGACTTATCATCCTGCTTATTTATTGAAGCAGCCACGTTTAAAGGTACAAACGTGGAAAGACTTACAGTATGCAAAGCGTGTGATGTCATGAGTGACGTGGATGTTGCAAGCGCAGCGGATGCGATGATGCGTCCGATGGAGAAGGGTGATATTCCCACAGTAATGAAGATTGAGTTGTTGGCTTATCCACAACCCTGGGAAGTGCAGGTCATGGAGAAGTGCTTGCAGACGACTCACTATCATTGCTTTGTACTAGAAGTAGCTGGCAAGATCGAAGGCTATTTGTTTATGTCGGTTGTGGTCGGTGAAATGCATATTCTAAATATCTGCATAAGCCCCAGTATTCAAGGCAAGGGTTGGGGGCGAGAACTGCTGCATAGAACCTTTGACTTAGCGGCTAATCAGTACCAAGCCAATATGTGTTTTCTTGAAGTTAGACCTTCCAATACGTCGGCGTTAGCCTTGTATGAGTCGGAAGGTTTTAGCGAAATAGGCATGCGTAAAAACTATTATCCTGCCAGCAATGGCCGGGAAGATGCTTTAGTCATGGCAAAGAGCATAATTTCATAAATATATGTTATTATTCGCACAAAAGGGATTTAGGGCGTCGATTGTGATTTTCGGGAAGAATAATATTGAAAAATAAAAAGTATAAGGCATTGGCTTTGTCTGCTTCCAAGCTAGGCATTTCATCAACGTCAATCAATTCTCAAGCATTAACTATTGTCAAAGCACTGACCAAGGCAAAGTATGAAGCTTACCTTGTGGGTGGCTGCGTACGTGATCTTTTGCTTGGGGCAGAGCCAAAAGATTTTGATATTGCGACTAGTGCAACACCAGAACAAATTAAGTCAGTGCTACCGAGTACCAGAATCATTGGGCGTCGCTTTCGTTTAGCGCACGTGCACTTTGGTCGTGAGTACTATGAAGTCGCAACGTTTAGAGCGCCGCACGATAGTTCTGATAAGGGTAAGGTCGGTCAAGAAGGTCGTATTACTCATGACAATGTTTATGGGACAATAGAAGAAGATGCAGTGCGTCGTGACTTCGCGATTAATGCGCTTTTCTATGATGTTCAAAACGACAAAATTCTAGACTTTGTAGGTGGTATGGATGACCTCGAAAAGCGTCAGTTACGCTTGATTGGTGATCCTGAAACACGCTACAGAGAAGACCCTGTCCGTATGCTGCGAGCGATTCGTTTTGCAGGTAAGTTAGGGCTAAGTATTGAAGAGAAAAGTGAAGCCCCAATTCGTGAGCTTGCACCGTTGTTAACTAATATTGCTTCTGCACGCTTATTTGACGAGTCACTTAAGCTGTTTCATAGCGGTAAAGCGTTACCCGTGCTTGAGCTACTTCGCGAATATGGTTTGTTTGAATGTTTGTTCCCTGCAACTGAAGAAGCACTCGGCAAAGACAAAGATGGTTTCTTTAAAGCGCTTATTTATGACTCTCTAAACAACACGGATACGCGCATAAATGCGGGTATGTCAGTCACGCCAGCATTTTTGTTTGCAGTGATGTTGTGGAAGCCAATGAAGAAGTTGGAAGCAGCCTATCGTGAGGAGTCGTATCCTGACCTACAAGCAATGCAGTTAGCCTCTAGCGATATACTTGCTCAGCAGGTTAAAAGTACGGCTGTGCCACGTCGCTTTAGTAATGTGACGCGTGAGATCTGGTTGCAACAGTCACGGTTTGAGCAAAAGAGTCATCGCCGTGCGATGGGGTTCTTGGATAATCGTCGTTTTAGAGCAGCTTTTGACTTCTTATGCTTACGATCAGTGGCTGAAAAAAATGTTGAGTTACAGGCTGACGCTGCTTGGTGGGAAGAATTCCAAAGAGTAGATTCAGAAGCTCAAATAGAAATGTGTAACTCAGCACCTTCAGCTAAAAAGAAACGTCGTCGCAGTAGCAGTAAGCGTAGAGGCAAACCGCGTACATGAGTTTGACGCAGTGTTATATAGGTCTGGGCAGTAATTTAGGGGAGTCGCAAGACACTTTAGCTGCCGCCTTAACCGCACTGAAGTCGAATGATGCTATTAAACATATTGAGGTGTCGTCTTACTACCAAAGTAAACCACACGGCCCTCAAGATCAGCCTGACTATCTCAATGCGGTAGCGGGCTTTGAAACTAGTTTAGACTCTGAAGTATTACTAGACCTTCTGCAAGCCATCGAACAAAAATATGGTCGTGTGAGAACGGGAGAGCGTTGGACTGCACGCACTTTAGATCTCGATATTCTTTTATACGGCCAGCAAGTCATTAATACACCTCGTCTTACAGTGCCTCATCCTTGGATGACTCGACGTGAGTTTGTATTATATCCACTCTATGAGCTTGCACCTGACCTCTGTCTACCTGATGGAGAGTCATTAAAAGACTGTTTAAAGAAAGTGTCCGATGACACTTTAGTCCGTTTGAAGTCAGTCACTTAACCTAATTATTCTATCGCTCACGTTCTAATGAGGAAATGATGATGCAAGTCATTACTAGCATTGCTCAGCTTCGAAAAGCTATCAACACCGTTAAATCTAAGGGCCATACAGTCGGTTTTGTGCCAACCATGGGGAATCTGCATGAAGGACATCTAGATTTAGTAAAGCGTGCATCTGATAAGGCTCAGTGCTCGGTAGTGTCTATATTTGTTAACCCTACACAGTTTGATCGTGCAGATGACTTGGATGCTTACCCGCGCACGATGGAAGCTGACTTAGCAAAGCTAGAAGCAATTGGGACTGATATTGTTTTTTGTCCTGAGCCTAAAGAAATGTACCCATATGGTGGATTGGTTACCCAAGTTGATGTTCCTGCGATTGGTTCTTTATTAGAGGGGAGTTCTCGGCCTGGGCACTTTTGTGGTGTTGCGACGGTTGTGTGTAAGCTATTTAATATTGTTGCGCCTGATCTGGCGGTCTTTGGTCAAAAAGACTTTCAGCAGCTTATGGTGATTCGTCAAATGGTCGCTGACTTAGATATGCCGTTAGAGATTATCGGCGCGCCAACAGTACGTGAAAAAGATGGCTTAGCGATGAGTTCACGGAACAACCGGCTGACATCTGAGCAGCGTGAGATAGCACCTGTATTGAATAAGTTGTTGGAACAACTAAAGGCTAAGTTACTTGAAGGTAATAAGGCATTTGAGGTATTACAGGAAGAGGTAATCAGTGAGCTTGCTAAAGCTGGATTTAAGCCTGACTACATTAAAGTCTGTCATGCAAAAACGTTACAACTAGCGGAGCAGGGAGATAGTGAGTTAGTTATTTTGGCAGCGGCTTTCTTGGGTGATGTTCGATTGATTGATAATGTGCCGGTGACGCTAGCTACTTAAGCGGGATAGATAGCACCGAGTACTCTAAAGCCTTTAGCACCTGTTGCAGAAGGCAGATTGCCCGGTAAGCCTAAGATGGTTTGTCGGGCTAGCCAAGCAAAAGCAACCGCTTCAACCCATTCAGCATCAACGCCAAGTGACGTGGTTAGATCTAACTTTGTGTCACCTAATAGTGCTTGTAGTCGTGCCATCAGTTGTTTGTTTTTGAAGCCGCCACCGCACACATACATCGTCGTTATTTCATCGGTAGCAGCTTTAACGCTCTCAACGATACTGCGAGCGGTAAGTTCTAATAACGTCGCTTGAACATCTTCTGCGGCCATTTCAGGACTAAGAAAGGGTGCTAACCAGGCTAGGTTAAACAGTTCTTTTCCTGTGCTTTTAGGGAAGCTTCGAGCAAAGTAAGGGTCTGCAAGCATTTGCGTTAGTAGCTCAGGAATAATACTTCCTTGAGCTGCCCATTTGCCATTTTCATCATAGGCTTTGCCGAGATGCTTTAAGCACCAAGCGTCCATTAAGCCATTGCCTGGCCCAGTATCGAAACCAATTACATCTTTGTCAGGTGATAACAGACTGATATTTGCAATGCCGCCAATATTAACGATGACGCGAGTTTCTTTAGGGTGTGCAAAAACAGCTTCGTGAAACGCTGGAACTAATGGAGCGCCTTCACCACTAGCAGCAATATCCCGATTACGAAAGTCAGCAACAGTGGTTATACCAGACGCTTCCGAAATGCGGTTTGCATCACCTAACTGCCAACTATAAGCATGCTCATGTTCTGGTTGATGCCAGATGGTCTGGCCGTGATTACCAATAGCGGTAATATCATCTTTAGCAATGTCGCAATCACGTAATAGCTGATTAACCGTTTCGCCATAGATTGAACCGAGTTCGGCATTCAAACTAGCAATGTCACTTAGTGAGCCAGTCCAGCTTGGTTGTATGAGTTCGATAAGGTTTTGGCGGAGTGAGTCAGGGAAGGACTGAGAATGGGTGTGGATAGTATCTAGTGTATTGTCGGTGTTGAAGCGAACCAGTACGGCGTCAATAGCGTCCATACTGGTTCCCGACATAATACCAATGTAGTGTTCGATTTGATCAGCCACCAGTAGCGCTGTTGATATCAAACTTTTCCATTGCAAAGCGGTGAAGAACATTAAGCTGCAAGTTCATGTTGATCGCATCAACTTTAAACTTCTTAAGCTCGTTCTTAGTCAATGACATGCTGTTAGGTAACTCAACAGTCAAAGGATTCGCTGGAATGTTATTTTTTCTGAACTCATAATGAAGGTGAGGGCCGGTCGCTAGACCTGTAGAGCCAACATAACCAATCACATCACCTTGAGCAACCACTTGGCCTTGCTTTAAGTTACTCTTGAACTTAGACAAGTGAGAGTAAAGTGTTGTGTAACCTTCACGGTGCTTCAGAATAATTGTGTTGCCGTAGCCACCCTTACGTCCTAAGAACTTAACGTCACCATCACCAGTAGCGATGATTGGCGTACCACGACGCGCTGCAAAGTCGGTACCTTTGTGGGCACGAATTTTATGCAGTACAGGATGGAAGCGTCCAGGATTAAAGTGTGAAGACACACGAGCGTGCTCAACTGGCGTACGAATAAACGCACGCTTCATTTCACGACCTTCTGGTGTGAAGAAGTCAGTCAAACCACGATCTGTTGTATGGCGAACGGTGCGGTGGATTTTACCTTTGTTGATAAACTCCGCAGCCAGTAAGTTTTGACTACCGACCAAGTCACCGTCATGAAAAATAGTTTCGTAAACAACGGTTACTTGGTCACCGACCCGAACATCGTGTGAAAAATCGATATCCCAATCAAATACGCTCACGACTTGGCGAGTTATATTGCTAGGAACATTAACCTTTTTCCCATCTAGGAATAGGCCGTTCTTAACCGCAAATGTTGCACGCGCTTGACGTACTTCAAATACTTTTTCTTGCCACTCACCTTTGTAGCTGCCTTGACCGTCAGGTGTGATAACGAAAGAACGTTTGTTATCTGGTGTGAAAGCAAGTTGCTCAATTTCGCCGTTATGAGATTTTGCACGAACAATCGTGCCTAACTTCATATCTTTAAGGGCTTTAGCAATCAGTGCAATCTTCTTAACTTTGTTATGCAGACTCTTCTGCTTAACTTGGCTGAAAACATTGTAAGGATTGTCATAACGCTGAACAGTGTATGTATTCCAAACACTTTCTGTATTGATCAACTGGTGGCCTGTATACGTTTCTAACGCATGAGGAGGCAGTTGAAGCTCTACAATGTCTTCAGCAACATCTGTCAACTCTGTGGTAGGTTGGTCAATAGCTACCGGCGTCAGAACGGTTGATGTTGTTTTAAGTTTACTAACACTCGCTAGTTGAACTTGAGGAGCCTTCTTTATATTTACTGTTGGAGAAATCTCTGTTTCAACGTTTGTAGCATTAGAGTTTAATGTGATTTCAAACAGGCCTGTCGCCGAATTTGGTAAAAATGACTGTAGCGGTACGTTACCTAGTGCTACTGAGCAACCAAATAAGACAAAAGCGCGTGTCGCCCATCGACCAGGGTTTTGCTCTTTTGAAGTTGTTTCTGCGTTCGTTGTAGTTAATGGGGCGTCAAAAGCAAGATCTTTGTCATCTTGGTCTTGAATGTCGAAACGTGCTAATACGTCATCCCAATTTTTATTATTTTTAACTGACGCTTCTTTAGTTCGAGAACTCAAGATTTGGAGCTCCATAAATGGTAAGAATGAATCAACTGCATATGAATCACCGTCATGCCCCTCAGCATTCGGAATGGTTCTAACAACATTAGACATAAAGTATTCATAGTATGTAATGTAATTGCAAGTTAAACACTCTTTAAAAATATAAAAGTACTAGACAGAAACAAGCATGATTGGTTGCTGTTTTCGCCTACCCCCTACGAGCGGCTCAATAATACGGCCATGCGGACAGGATGTAAACATTTAGCATGTTCGGGTGATTGCTTTGTAATCTGCTAGGTAATTAGTCATTATCTTATGTCTTATTGTTACTGTTTCTCAGGTTCATTTTATTCATGATAAGTATGAATAAAGTGAAAAACGTTCCAAATCTCAGGATTAGTGGTAGTGAAAAAATAGCATTTTTAGAACTTGTGGTTGTAACTTTAGCGCGTCATTATTCCGTAAATACATTATCAAAAAAGAGGTTGTTGAGTGAGATCAGTCGCATTAATTGCTTGGTATGAGCTATATCGCTTATTTTTAACTAAACGTGGATTGTTGTCATTATTAGCATTCGCTTTAGTATGGTTTCTGATCTTACGCTATGCGATTTATGGTGCAGCTCAGTTTTTTAGTGTTGATCAAGTCGGGGGGATTATTGCTGGCTTATTTAATTCCAACATCATTAATAACCTCATGTCGTGGCAAGTCCCAGAAATTGCGATGTTCTGGGTAGTTATGTTGTATTTACTACCGATATTTTGTGTGATGTTAGCGGCTGATCAAACCGCTTCTGATCGTGCAAGAGGTACGTTAAGAATATTGCACCTGCGTGCGAGTCGAGACGGTATCTTCTTTGGGCGCTTTATTGGTCAGCTGCTAGTGCTATTCTTTCTCATAATAATTGCGCTAGCGACTACATTAATACTAGTCATGATGAGAGATAGCACTCAGTTACTCCCAGCCTTGCGCTTGTCGGGCATCGTTTTAGTTAACCTCATGTTAGTGTTGTTGCCTTATACCGCCTTGATGGCTTGGGTTTCTTCAATGGCGCGCTCTGCACGTCAGGCAACTACCTATGCCGTAATCATTTGGATTGTTTGTTCTATCTTAGCGGGTTGGTTATCGCGGCAGTTCCCTGAGTTGTGGGTGTTGGATATGGTATTACCCGGCTCCCAAGTTTCTTCTCTATTACAACTTTCAGGGTGGAATACTTTATCGTTGGCGCTGATCCCCATAGTGCAGACGGTTATTTTATTATTCTTAGGTCGCATGATTATGCAACGGAGTGACTGGTGAGCTTAATTGAATGTGACAATATTACGAAACGCTATGGCAGTACCTTGGCGTTGGACGGTGTAACGCTATCACTGGAAGCTGGCGCTCCTATAGCGTTGATCGGCCCGAATGGTGCAGGTAAAACAACACTCTTTAGTTTGCTGTGTGGCTTCTTACGCGCGAGTAGTGGTGATGTGAAAATCATGGGTTATTCAGCCAGTGATAGTCGCTTGCACGGTCGCTTAGCCGCACTACCGCAGGATGCAAACCTTGACCCGCGTTTTACGGTCGGTCACCAGCTGACGATGCTCGCACGTTTACAAGGCATGTCGAGTGGCGTCGCTCATAAAGAAGTGCTGCGGGTATTAGACAAAGTTGGCTTGCCTGAAGTGATAGTAAAGAAGCCTGAAGCGTTAAGTCATGGTATGCGTAAGCGTGTGATGTTGGCGCAGGCACTTATGGGTAGCCCTGAGTTGATACTATTAGATGAGCCTACGGCTGGGCTTGACCCACCCAATGTTAAAGTCATGCGGAGTCTGATTGCTGAGGCTGCAAATAATGCGACCTTTATTATTAGTTCACATAACTTAGATGAGTTGGAGCGTGTCTGTAAGAGCGTGGTGCATCTAGAGCAGGGTAAGTTAAAAGGTGTGGTTGATATTGCTCAGTCTCGAAGCAGCGGTTACTACACGGTTGTCATGGCAGAGATGCCTGTTGCAGCAAACATTATAATAGCGTCATTGAAAAGCTTGCCTAGCGTTAATAACGTTACATTTAACGAGCCAAATCGTTTTGTCATTGAATATGATGCAGCCCAAGCAGGACTAGATTTAACCATTATGCAGTGCTTATCTGATAAGGGTTGGCCATACCGTCAATTGGTTAATGGCCGAACCCTAGAAGATCAGTTGTACTTCGGATCAGAATAGCGAGCTAGTCATACCGCCATCAACAACGAGTGTTGAGCCAGTGACATAGCTGGCTGAATCTGACAGCAAGAATACCGCGACATTGGCAAACTCTTCAGGCTCACCATAGCGGCCTGCAGGGATACTTTGCTTTGAAATCGCCGCCTGTTCTTCAGGGGTAATTCCTTTATTCGCTGCAGCCTTAGCATCCATACCTTGAACGCGAGGTGTGTCGATGCGGCCAGGAATAATGTTATTCACGCGAATGTTTTCACCAGCAAGCTGCTTGGAAAGGCTTTTAACTAAGCTAGTCACACCAGAGCGCATTACATTAGACAGTATTAAGTTGCTGATCGGTTCTTTCACTGACGAAGAAGTTAGGGTCAATATAGAGCCGTAGCCTTGCTTGCGCATATGAGGAAGTACTTCACGTGCCATGCGTATTGCACTCATCAGTGTCAGGTTGAAAGCAGCATTCCATGCTTCATCATCAAAGTCGTCAAACTGTCCGGGAGGTGGGCCGCCTGCATTAATTAATATGCCTGCTGGGCTACCAAGGTCAGCAACCGTGCCATCCACCCAATTTTTTATATCATCGTTTTTGCTCGCATCGACTGTATATGCCTTAACAGTCGCGCCTGTTTTTTGCTGGATTGATTGTGCGGCAGCTTCGATAACATCAGTACGACGACTACAAATACTAACGATTGCACCTTCCATTGCACAACGCTCAGCAATGGCATAACCCATGCCTGAGCTAGCAGCTGCAACCATAATGACTTTATCTTTTAATTTTAAATCCATTCTGTATTTACCTTGATGACGTTATTGCGCGTTTATTACTTGGTTATCACGGAATTTTATGAAGAGTTGCAGTGTCATACGTAACGATCACTTTTTCAATATCCTTTATTACATTGCTGTTAAGTTTCCTTCACCTTTCGTCGACTTAAGCAAAGCTATGATGAAATAAGTTAAAGTGTTTGAAACTAATAAAGTGTCGATGACGTATCTATAGATAATCATCAAATATAAACAAATCCGGAGTTATAATCATGGATAATGAAAATACAGTATCGAGAAGATCGTTTTTAAGAAATAGTTTACGTATGGCAGTCATCGGCGCAGGAAGTGTTGTAGTGGCTAGCGGTACGGTTCAGGCGGAGACTGGTGAAGTGTTTGAAGTCGTGAAAACAGATAAAGAGTGGAAAGCTCAATTGGGTAATGCAAGTTACCAAGTGCTTCGTCATGAAGACACTGAGCGTCCAGGTACGAGCCCACTACTGAGTGAAAAGCGCGAAGGTATTTTCCATTGCGCAGGTTGTGACCTAGCCGTTTATGATTCAAAAACAAAGTATGAAAGTGGAACAGGCTGGCCTAGTTTTTATGAGTCACTGCCTAATGCGGTAGGGACGCGTGAAGATCGCCGTTTGATTTTCTCAGTACGTACAGAAGTACATTGCCGTCGCTGTGGCGGTCACTTTGGTCATATCTTTGACGATGGTCCAAAGCCAACAGGTATGCGCCATTGCTTGAATGGATTGGCGCTAACATTTAAGCCTAAATCTGCTTAAAAAAGTTTAGATCCCTGCGTAGCTATGAAACAATGCCTCATTAAATGAGGCATTGTTTTTTGAGGCGTTAGCACGATGGAAAAGAAATTTATTACAGCGGGCGAGTTATTACGTGACTCATTCCGCTTAGCTGCACAAGTATACGAAGATGGTTTTCGCCCACAGTTTATTGTCGGTATTTGGCGCGGTGGTGCACCGATTGGTATTGCTGTGCAAGAGTACTTTGACTATAAAGAAGTCCATGCTGATCACATCGCTGTTCGTACTTCTTCTTACTACGGTATTGGCCAGCAGGCTAAAGAAATCCGAGTTCACGGTCTTCATTATCTCATCGAAAACGCGAATGCAGGCGATAGCTTGTTGATCGTTGATGATGTGTTTGATTCAGGTCGTAGTGTTGATGCGCTGATGAAAGAAATTTCTAAGCTGTCACGTTTGAATATGCCGGGTGATATTCGAATTGCTTGCCCTTGGTATAAGCCGTCTAACAAGGCTGTGAGCATTACACCTGACTATTTTGTGCGTGAAAGTAACGAGTGGTTGGTGTTCCCGCATGAGTTATGTGGCATGGATAAAGAAGAAATCTTAAAAGGCCATCCCGAATTAGAAGAAATAGCAGACCTTTTCTAAGGCTGCTATTTCCAAGTCTCCACTCTAGTGCTTAGAGTGCCTCACGTATTCCTTCGGCGATTTCTGCAGCCGTTGATGCGTGAGGGCGAGAGGCAACGAACTTACCATCGCGGCCAATAATAAAGGTTGTCGATGTGTGATCAACTAAGTAGCTTAGTGCCGACTCACTATCTACCTTTGCAAAGTAGCTTCCGTATTGGCGAGCGACTTTCTGAATTTCTTCAGGCGTTCCTGTTATGCCGACAAAGTTCTTATGAAAATACTGTGCGTATTTCTTTAGGCGCTCACCATTGTCCCGCTCTGGGTCAACGCTAACAAAAAGACCGACAACATCCTCTTGCTCCTTTTCTGAAAGACTTTTGATAGCAGAGCCAATAACCGCAAGTGACGTTGGGCATACATCTGGGCATGACGCATAACCAAAATACATAACAACCGCTTTCCCTCTATAGTCACTGAGTGATGCAGGCGTGCCACCTTTTTCATTTAGCGTGAAGTCACCACCAAACGTTTTACCTGCAATAGGTATCGGTTTACTTGGCTTTGAAGGGTCTGATAAATATTGCTGTGCTACTACCAATCCACCGACAAACGCGATGATGGAAGCGAAAAAAAGGATCTGCTTCATGGGGTCTTCCTGAATAACAAGTGCCCATGATTATAGACCATAGGCACTAAGGGGCAAGAGCCCTGACTTTGAATAGTTAGGCTAAGTTTAGAGGTAGCTGCACAGTAACGCTTAAGCCACCGTTAGCATTGTTTTTCGCCCAGACCTTACCTTGGTGAAGCTCGATAATGCGATGGGTAATTGCAAGGCCAACACCATTACTTCCTGTCTTTTCATTGCGCGAGGAGTCACTTCTAAAGAAAGGCTCAAATAAGCGCTTCAAGTCAGTTTCAGGAACACCAGGGCCTTGGTCAATAATCTTCACTTCCATGATGTTTTGGAAGCATTGTGCTGTGATAGTGACCGTACTTGGATCAGCAGTGTAATACATGGCATTACGTAGAATGTTCTCTAGCGCACTGCTTAGGTAGTCATAGTCAGCATTGAGTGGTTTTAGATCTTTTGCGATATTAATGGCAATCGCCTTGTTAGTATCTTGGTACTCATACTGAGCATCATTGACGATCTCATTTAATAAATCACTTAGGTTTAGCGGGCTAAACACGAGCTCAGGCATGTCGTTGAGTCGGGTAAGGCGGAGAATAGTTTCGATCAAACTATCCAGTCTAAGCGTCTCTTGTTCAATGCGTGCAAGCTCATTACTTGTGCCTGTCTTTTGCTCGGCTAACGTGTTCGCCATTTGAATCCGCGCCAGTGGAGACCGTAACTCATGAGAAACATCACGTAATAACTGGTGCTGACTTCTAGACGTATCATCCAGTCGCTGCGCCATACTATTAAAGTCTCTCCCTAGTTCACCAATCGCATCTTTTCTTTCGGCAACATCCAAGTCTACTCGCGCTGATAAATCCCGGTCGCCAAACGACTGCGTGGTACGACGTAAGCTACGAATAGGGCGGGTAATGTAATAACTGATGATCAAACTAGACAGTAACAACGCAAGCAATGGAATGAGTATTGACGCATATCGCTTGATTTGAGGCTGCGGTAGTAGTTGATGCAATGCATTTTGACTGCGAACCATAACAGTATAAAGTTCACCGTTATCTGTCGTGACATCTTGAGTAAATTGAACACCAGCAAACGGTGATCTATTTCTGTTGGGTCTAGGGCTTCGCTTTTTTGCATTCTCATCTGAGTCATCGCGACGTTGGTTAAAACGACGGCGATTATTGCGCTGGATGAATTTTATTAAACCTGTTTCTGTAAACAGAACAATATTGTCTGAATTAAATAAGGCAATAGAAGTGCCGCTATCTTTAAGTTCTGCACTGTATTTTTCAAGCGTATCATTTTTCCATGCCTCGACCACACGCTCAGCCAGCACTTCTGGTGCTTGCTGGGGAGTGATAATCACTTTCTCTTTTTCTAACCACAGCCTAGCACCCATGCCGGAAAGGTATAGGGTGAGGTTAACGGCAATCATTAACCCTGCGATTTTTAAAAATAGGCGTGTCATGTTTCATCTCTTTGGATGTGAAGCAAGTAGCCGCTGCCACGAACGGTTTGAATAGATAATACGTCTGACTCAGTCAGTTTTCTGCGTAGGTTGCTGATATGAACATCAATGCTTCGGTCATAAGCGCCTAGCTTGCGGCCCAGTACTTCTTCAGAAATTTGGTTCTTACTAATCAGCTCGTCAGGTGTCTGTACAAGCATTTGTAAAATATCGAACTCAGTTTGAGTCAAAACCAATGCAGTTTCTTTAATCGTCACTTGGCGGTTGTGCAGATTCATGTGGAGGTCACCAACAGACAGTTTATCCGTAGGTGTCGCTGGTTTCTTATCCGTCGTCGATGCACGTCTAAGGATAGCTTTGATGCGTGCCAGTAACTCACGAGGGTTACATGGCTTAGGCATATAGTCATCAGCACCAAGCTCCAACCCTAGGATGCGGTCAATATCATCCCCTCTAGCGGTTAGCATAATCACTGGTGTTTCATTGTCGTTTTGACGCACAGCTTTGAGGACATCTAGGCCATCCATACGTGGCATCATGATGTCTAAAATGATCATGTCTTTTGGTGTTTTACTGGCAGCAAGTGCAGCTTCGCCGTCATTAACGACAGTAACTTGGTAATCTTCACCTTGCAGGTATTCGGCTAATAGTTCAGCGAGTACCGTATCGTCATCTGCTAATAAAATGTGAGCTTGTGCCATGAGTGAGCCTTCTTATTTCAGTGTTGGGCGCTAACTGCGCTTAGTATGTAAAAATAATAACGCAGTCTTAATGCAAGTGGTGGTATTTTTACGAAGTCTTTACAAGAGAATGTATGTTATACAAGTCTCATAATCATGATTAATAAGAGCGCAAACAACAAATGACAGGAACACGTAAGCGACTACTGATAAACCTGTGCCTACTTGCTTTAGTAATAGGTGCAGGTTGGATGGCTTATCAGCAAGTTCAAAAGGACAATTCGGGTGTGGACACTCTCTATACCGATACGATTGGTGACACTATGCGAGAGATTCGTATCTTAGTCCCAGGGAAGGATGAGCTTGTGTTGTCAGCAGAGGGCGAAGACTGGTTTATCACTCAGCCTATTCAAGCCAAAGCGAACCCAAAGTCACTGAGGCACTTGTTAACAATGATGGCTGAACCAATATTGAAGACTTATGAAGTTGAGGGAAAAGCACTTGAGACTTATGACCTTGGCGATGCTGCTATTCGAGTGACCTTTAATGATGTCGAGTATGTCTTTGGAAAGTTAAATCCGGTTAATCGTCAGCGTTACATTCTGTTAGAAAACAAAATTTTGATGGCCAATGAAGTGGTCTATGAACTGCTCAACCGTGGTGTTGACGGTTTTAAAGAGGAAAAGTAATGCCAGAGTTACCAGAAGTCGAAACGACTTGCCGAGGTATTGAGCCTCATACAAAAGGCAGAAAGGTTACGGCAGTTATCGTGCGACAGCCACAGCTTCGCTGGTTAGTCCCTGAGAGTATTCAAAGCCTTGTTGGGCAAAGTATCGATGCGGTATCACGTCGCTCCAAGTATGTATTTTTAGAGGCACAGACTGGCACAGTAATGATTCACTTGGGGATGTCAGGAAGCTTGCGACTAGTCGACGCGACGCTAGCACCGGATAAGCATGACCATGTCGATTTAGTTTTAGACTCGGGTAAAGCGTTACGTTTGCATGACCCTAGGCGTTTTGGTGCTGTGCTTTGGACGACTGAAAATACTGACGACCATAAACTTATTACTCATCTCGGCCCTGAGCCACTGACCGATGCATTTGATATGAATCACTTGCACAAGATTGCACATAATCGATCAATGAGCGTGAAGCAGTTCATTATGGACGGTAAAGTAGTGGTGGGTGTTGGTAATATTTATGCGAGTGAGTCGTTATTTATGGCTGGTATCTCGCCTAAGCGTGCCGCAAATAAAGTTTCAAAGCAGCGCTATGAATTACTCACCAAGTGCATTAAACAAGTACTGGCTCGCGCCATTGAACAAGGTGGCACGACACTACGTGACTTTGTTCAAGCAGAAGGTAAGCCAGGTTATTTCCAGCAGGAACTCAATGTGTATGGTCGAGCAGGTGAGAAATGCTTGGTGTGTGAGTCAGTTATTAAACAAATTAAACAAGGTCAGCGCTCGACATTCTATTGTTCTGACTGCCAGAAATAATAAAAGCGCCACACACTCATGACAGAGTGCGGCGCTTTAGGATGGCTATAGTCATAACAACCAAAGTTGTTTTATTTTTTATTAATCGACGCTAGTGAGTGGTAAAAGCTATGACTGGCGAAGATTATATGGGTGCTTTGTTACAAGGCCATGACAGTTCTAAAAATTAATCGTCTGCTTTCTTTACGCGTAGTTTACTGCCTGAGAATTCTTTACCATTCAGTAGTTTAATCGCTGCTTTAGCATCGCCTATTTTTGGTAGCTCTGCAAAACCAAACCCTTTTGATTCGCCAGTCTCTTTGTCCATGACTAATGTGCATGACTGAACTGTGCCGAACTTCTCAAACATTTCTGTCAAGTCAGCTTGTGTAATGTTGCGGGCGATGTTTCGTATTAATAATTTCATGTTTATTCTCTAAATGGTGTACCACGAGGGTGGTGCTTTAAACGATGCGCGTATGATACAGGATATTTAGCAGCGCTTTATGAATACCTAATCGGTTTGCACTCTATTTGCCACTGTTAATGTGCCATCTTCTTCGCGCTTAACGATGATTATTTCACCGGAGGCAGGGAATACACCCGTTAAGGCTGTGATATTGACTTGATGAGTAACGAGGACGATCGGCTTTGAGAGGTCTTGTTTCAATAGCCATGCGTTTAGTGACAATGTTTGCGGAGATGCCTGTTCGCGTGTCTCGAAGAATGAGCTAATCAGTGGTAGTTCGATAGGCGTGTTTAGGTCCAAATACTTAGCCGTATCAATACAGCGACACCACTCGCTGGTAAATACTTGTGCTTCGGTAATGCCACTGTCACGAAATCGTTTACCAATATTCACTGCTTGATCAATCCCTCGCTGCGACAAGTTTCTTTGGGTTGAGCAGTCTTGTAGGTCGAAGTTTGAAGGGTCGCCCATCCCCGGCGCGAGAGCGTGGCGCATAATCGCAAAGTGATTACCTGATTTGAGCGACTTTAAGGCGGCAGTCTCGTCAGCTTGCAGGCTGCCTGTGGTGAATATTAGGCAGCTAAAGACTAACAAGGGCAATTGCCAAAATTGCTTAGTCACTGTGGAGAGTTGCTGCTTCAAGCGGGATAGTGCCGATGTTGAATGAGTCGTCTGTGGCATGCAGTGAATCCTCTTAGTTTAGTGTGTATGACTACATCAGAGTCTATTTTAAAGAAGAATGATAATCAGATTAGAAATAGTAATGAAATATTAATAAAGTACGTTGAGATTACCGCTGGGTGCATGACATTACGTTTTTGCTGTATAAGAAAGTTATAGACGCTAAGTATCAACGTTTCACATATTATATAAGCGCAGCACTTAACCGATAGGAGAAGTAATGTCAGTAGAAAATGATTCAAAAGGCCCAGCCGTTAAATTCCCACCACCACTCATATTCGTCAGCTTTATAATTATTGCCGCGCTTGTTCAACAATACTGGCCGTTGTCATTTTCAGGTGATCTATTTTTTAAAGTGCTTGGCGCAATGGATATTCTGGCGGGTTTGATAGCGATACTTATTGTTAAGCGTAGCTTTGATAAAGTGGATACTGAGATTGAACCATGGAAGCCGACTTCTGCAATCGTTAGTGATGGTCTTTTTGCTTACTCTCGAAACCCTATTTATGTCGCGCTGGGTGTTATTACCTTAGGTGTTGGCCTTATTTATGGAAGCTTCTGGGTGATGTTTAGTTTTTTACCGGCGGCTGTGGTCGTCTACTTTGTCGCGATTAAAAACGAAGAGGCCTATCTGGAGCGAAAGTTTGGTGAAGAGTACTTAGCTTATAAGGCAAAGGTTAGACGTTGGGTTTAGCCAGTAGGGCTAGTTTTTTGAATGAAGGGGTAGTATGTCAGTCTGAGTTATCTTAGTGAATATAACCCGTTCTTAAATTTTAGGCATAAAAAAAGCCCGCTAACATTACTGTTAAGCGGGCTTTTCAAAATTTGGCTCCTCAGGCAAGACTCGAACTTGCGACCAATAGATTAACAGTCTACTGCTCTACCAACTGAGCTACTAAGGAATCGTTTGAGCGGCGTATATTAGTGTCAGACGCTGCTTTCGTCAATACCTAATTCTAAGAGTTTTACAGTCTTTTGTAAATAGTTGTCGCGTAGCTGAACGGGGACTTTATAAAGGCTAATTATTAAGCTGCTTATCAACGGTCGTGCGAAATGATCGACTAACAGGTACCTCTTTATCATCGATAAGTTTTAGCTTCATGCTTTGTCCCTCGATGACCACATCTTTCACCGCTGCATGTGCCACCCAATGAGAACGATGCACCTGCATACCTAGGGTACTTGGCGTTTGTTTGACGGCGTCTGAAAATCGATGCAATACCATCCGGTTGCCATCACTCGTTGTGATCGAGATGTAGTGCTCTTGAGCTTCCATGCAATAAACACGGCCATCTAATGGTGGGTTAATTGAGTCAAAGAAACTGGCTTGTGCAGTAGTCTCTTTTTTTAAATCACTCTCGGTTACGTTGGCTACTTGACTACCTATTTGAAGTAATAAGCGTGGCAGCAATAAAATAACACTGAGAATAATGTGATTATCCAGCAGATAGAATAGCTCTAGCCCAAATGCCCAACCTCTGGAGCCTGAATGCAGATCTATGCTATCGAGCCCAAGTTCAGGGAGACCCATTACCAAGTCCAAAGCTGTGATGGCTAAAGTGAAAGGTATTAAGCTAAGCAGAATAGCGCTGACGTAGCGGGCCCAAGTCGGCAATATGCGATGACAGTATTTCTCTACAGCAAATAAAACAGCGGTAAGAAATGCAGTCTCGATGAGTATTCTGAACGTCCAGTACAGGTAACTACCGAGGACACCAAAGATTGCATAATAAGCATCTTGATGAGCCGCTAATGTCCACGCGGTTAATAATGCCAGTACAACAATCCAAAACTCTTCTAATTTGATGAAATCTTGTTTCAAATAAGTGCCACTCATGTATTTATTCATGCATCTTGAATGGATATTTAATTCTATATTGTTGAATAGTAAGTAAATAGTCCGAACACTAATTAGTGATAAATCACGCCAATGCCATTGGTGAAATAGGCGATGTGTGTCTAAAAAAAACGATCAAAACACATCTATTATAGGCGTTAGTATGCACAAGTATACAATCACACAAAATAGAGGTGGAGCATGAAATTATCAATCGTATTAGCCCTAAGTATTGCGGCTGTTACTGCAGGATCAATTGTTCAAGCTGACAGCGATTCAGCAATGAGCTTTTTTGTGACCAGTGAAGGTTCTGGTAAAGGTGGTGATCTAGGTGGTCTTGAAGGTGCTGATAAGCATTGCACAACATTAGCAGAGTCAGCTGGTGTGAAAGGTAAAGGATGGAAGGCATACCTAAGTACACAGGAAGAGGGCAAGCGTGGGGTTTCTGCTCGTGACCGTATCGGAACAGGTCCATGGCACAATGCAAAAGGTGAGTTAATCGCAACGAACCTAGATGACTTACATATCTCTCCAAATATCTTTAAAACGACAGCATTGAATGAGAATGGTGAGCTAGTGAATGGTCGTGGTGATGCGCCAAACAAACATGACCTTCTAACAGGCTCAATGTCTGACGGAACTGCTTACTTCCCAACAGAGACTGCAGATAAGACATGTAGTAACTGGACGAGCTCAGACAAGGGTAGTGCAACGGTGGGTCATCACGATAGACATGGTGGCGGTAACACTTCTTGGAACTCAGCACACGGTTCGCGTGGCTGTAGCCCAGAAGCGTTGACTACAACGGGTGGTACTGGTTTGTTTATGTGTTTTGCAGTTGCTAAATAAGCACTGAATTTTAGGCATAAAAAAAGCCCGCTAACATTGCTGTTAAGCGGGCTTTTCAAAATTTGGCTCCTCAGGCAAGACTCGAACTTGCGACCAATAGATTAACAGTCTACTGCTCTACCAACTGAGCTACTAAGGAATCGTTTGAGCGGCGTATATTAGTGTCGGATGCTGTTTTCGTCAACACCTTTTTTAGATTTTTTGGATAAAAAAGTCGGAAACTTTTGATTCTGTGGATTCTTTAAGTCGTGAAGATATTATCTTATGTAGAACAGGGCACTCTAAGTAACTAATATCATTATCTAATATCGTAGTGTCTAATGTTTTAGACCACGTTAAGTCAGTATTTATCTGCCAAGCTTGCATAAACCGCTTAACATAGTTGCTATTAGCGGGTGCACCAGGTGCAGCTTCGTCTTCACTGCTAACGGTGACTTCTAAGGCTTCTATCAGAATATCTTGGTTAGAGTTTGTTTGGCCAAACGCTGCTTTGTGTTGTCTTTTGAACGTATCGCGAAGCATATCAATAGGCATACACTTCATCAGCAGGCTATTCGAGCTATTGTCATAACGCATACGTAGCTGCCAATTTGACTGCAATGACTCTGCGTCTACACCACGTTCACTCATCACTTCAGAGCAAGACTCGCGTAAGTCACGGTAGTAAGTTTCGATGTCTTGCATAGACACATCATTTAACATCACATTTAGCATATGACGACAAGCCTTAAACTCGGGCACCGGCGCTTGAGCCGTTGTGTCAGTAAATGTTGTGATATTGAGTGCGTCAGAGAGAAGGGCTAAGTGGAGCGGTGAGGTTGTTGTATTACTAAACAGTCTGCAATCAATAAAGTTTTGATTAAAAAAGCGGTGACGTAATATTTCCGCTTCTTTTTCAGCATCTATTTTTAGCGTTGCCAAGGCAAGCTGTTCAAGTCCAAGTCGTCGATTTGACTTTTTCTCATATAATTTTGCTAATTTCTCAAGCTGTTGTTGCAGGTCGGTCAGCTTATATTGCTTGTCTTCTGTTTTTTCCCCCAGTAGTGCATAACAGGCATGCACATTAAGCATCTGTTTTTTCTTAGGTTGCTTCACTTCTCGGGTATTTGATAGCGCTAAGTACTGCCCAAGCTTGCTTGAAAAACGTTGCGTAAAACTGGGTTCTAATGTTGGCAGCTGTTCTCGTCTCGAAAATAACATATCTACTACTCCGAATGATTGATAAAGCTTCCTGCTTCTATCAATACCTCAATGCCCGCACCTTTTTTGTGTGCTTGCTCGCTGATATGGCGTCGAAATGCCTTGGCTCCCACCTGGCCTTGGAATAATCCAAGAATATGACGACTCATATGTTTCAGAGGGACTCCCTCGCTAAGGTGTGCCTCGGTGTATTCAATAAACTGTTGTAATATTTGTTGGCGTGTCGCTATAGGATGGGGGTCGTTATATAGCGCTGCATCGACATCAATCATGTGATATGGGTTGTGATAGGCTTCCCGGCCAACCATTGCTCCATCAACAAACTTAAGGTGCTCTTGGCACTCTTCAATCGTTGTTATTCCCCCATTAATGATAATTTCTAAATCAGGATATTCCCGCTTTATCTCATATACTAGTGAGTAATTCAATGGTGGGACATCACGATTCTGTTTTGGGCTTAAGCCTTTTAGCCATGCTTTACGTGCATGAATAATAAATGTTTTGCAGCCAGAGTCAGCAACGACTTTAACGAAGTTACGTAAGCTAACCTCTTCATCTTGCTCATCTATTCCTATTCTGTTCTTCACGGTAATAGGAATTGAAACGGCTTGTTGCATCGCGTCAACACACTCAGCAATCAGCTCAGGTTGAGCCATTAAACAGGCACCAAAGGCCCCACGTTGTACGCGATCACTTGGGCAACCGACATTAATATTGACTTCATCATAGCCAAAATCTTCTGCCATTTTAGCACAGGCAGTCATGTCGGCAACGTCGCTACCACCTAATTGTAGTGCAACAGGATGTTCTTCATTATTAAATCGTAAATAACGATCAGAATCACCGTGTATTAATGCACCAGTCGTTACCATCTCTGTATACAGAAAGGCATGTTTGGAAATTAGGCGTAAAAAATAACGGTCGTGGCGATCAGTCCAATCTAGCATTGGGGCCACGCAATAGCGTCTAGGGGAGTCTATCAAAGCGGTTGCCGATTTTTTAAAAGAGGCAAATTATAACCGAACACGATAGAATTATTAGAGATATTTAATGACGGATAATAATAATGGATCCACAACAGTCAGTTGAAGCTGGAAATTGGGTCGCGTTAGCGGCGTATATGGGGTTTAGTTTTTTCGTAGGATTTGCCATCGGTTTTGCGGTAAAGACCTTCTTAAAGATTATGTTTTTTCTAGTGGGGACAATCTTACTTATCTTATTTGTGCTGCAGTACAACGGCATGATTGAGGTACATTGGGCGGGGTTTGAAACGGTTTATAACGGCATCATTACTTGGATTACACCACACCTTGGTGGACTAAAGAATTTTGCGACAGCCAATTTATCATCTGCTTCCATGGCAGGTCTAGGTCTATTTTTGGGTCTACGAAAAAAGTAATACAGGTTATTGCTGTATAAAATTAGCCTACCGACATAGGCTGATACTATTAAATTTTTTGATTAGCATACGGAGTTATCATGTCTGTACACAACACACCTCAAACGGTCACTATAAAAACACTGGCAAAGCTTAAAGCTGAGGGCGAAAAGTTTAGTTGCCTAACGGCTTATGACTACTGTTCGGCTTATGCGGTTAGTAAGGCGGGTGTTGAAGTTATTTTGGTGGGTGACTCGTTGGGTATGGTCATCCAAGGACATGACAGTAGTTTGCCAGTGACGATTGATGATATTGCTTACCACATTCGCTGCGTTCGTCGCGGTAACGTGGGCAGTATGATCATGGCGGATATGCCATTCATGAGTTTCTACTCAGAAGATGTCACCTTGAAAAATGCAGCGGCATTGATGAGCGAAGGGGCTCATATTGTGAAGCTAGAAGGTGGAGCATGGCTCTCTGAGACAACACGTTTGTTATCTGAGCGCGGTATTCCAGTGTGTGCACATATGGGTTTAACCCCACAATCGGTTAATCACTTAGGTGGCTATTCGGTGCAAGGCCGTGACCCAGATGCCGCTCAGACGATGGTAGATGAAGCGTTAGTGTTGCAAGAAGCTGGTGCAAGTATGCTGTTGTTGGAATGCATCCCAGAAGAGTTAGGGGAGCGTATTACTAAGGCGTTGCACATTCCTGTTATTGGGATTGGTGCAGGTGCTAAAACAGACTCACAAATCATGGTATGGCATGACTTTATTGGCATGTGGCCAGGTCGTCCTGCGAAGTTTGTTAAGAACTTCTTGGCAGACACCGACGGTGATATTCAAGCTGCGATTGCCCTGTATCACTCACAAGTTAAAGCCGGAACATTCCCTGGCCCTGAGCATAGTTACGAATAATGAGAAAAACGAATCGCCAGTTATTGCTGGAGTGGGCTGAACAGTCGTCGATTGATGGCCGACAGCTAAAAGATGCGCTAAATGTGGGTGGCGTTTTACCGACAGTCAGTGACTGGCGCGGGTTTCTAGACAAATTACTACTCTATGTAGGCGCTTTGTTTGTAGCTAGCGGGGTTGTGTTTTTCTTTGCCTACAACTGGGATGACCTTGGTCGGTTCGCCCAGTTTGCATTAGTTCAGGGCGCTATCGTTGCTGCCTTGGTAGCATTTTGGATGTTAGGTTTAGAAAAGCTGTCAGGGAAAATATCGTTAATGATGGCCGCCATTTTTGTCGGTGTGTTACTCGCGTTGATTGGGCAGACCTATCAAACAGGTGCCGACCCCTATGAGCTATTTACTGTCTGGTGTGTACTGATTTTACCTTGGGCATTATTAGCTCGCTTCGATGTGCTGTGGGTCTTTTGGTTACTCCTGCTCAATTTAAGCATCTCTCTCTATTATCAAGTGTTTGGCGGTTTATTTCATGTTTTGTTAGGTGGCGAACAAATGCTTTGGATACTGTTCGTTGTGAATACCGTTGCTCTGCTGATTTGGGAGTGGGTGGTTACGAAAGGCGCTGACCGTCGTAAAGTCCGCTGGATGACGCGTTTGCTTGCGACAGTGAGTGGTGGTTTGGCGTCGACGCTAGCGATTTTAAACTTGTTAGGCTCTGATGAGTCATCGTTTTCACAGTATGGTGTATTAGCTTGGCTCGGTTGGATGGCGCTGGCTTACTATTGGTATCGACACGTTGAGGTAGATGTTTACGTGTTATCGATTGGTGTGTTGTCTGTGATTGCCATCGTCAGTGTGTTCTTAGGGCGCTTCTTATTTTCTGGTGCCGATGCGTTTGCTTCATTGTTAATAATGAGCGCAGTGATTATTGGTTTGTCAGCTGCCGGAGCCTATTGGTTACGCAGCGTTGTGTTAGGAGAGCAGTCATGAGTCAGACGTTATGGCAGGAGCTAACGCATAAAGGTCTTGTTAGTGGTGAGGAGCCGGTTGTCGCTAATGATAATTCGCCTTGGTACGTACGAACCATGCTGGGTATCGCAGGTTGGTTTGGCGCTTTGTTCCTACTGGGTGCAGTTTTTAGTGTCTTCGGCTTATTGATTGGTTTTACATCTACAGCCGGTATCTTAGGTCTAGGCGCTTGTTTGGTGGCGGTACTAATTTATCGCGCAGGAAAGAAAAATGACTTTCTAGCGCAGTTTGCATTTGCAATTAGTTTGGCTGGGCAGTCGTTACTGGTGTTTAGTATCCTGAGCGAACTGAATATATTCGGTAGTGGCGATAATTTTTCTGATCGCTTGCGTATGTTATCGATGGTGACCATTTGCTTGCAGTTACTGCTGTTTTTTGTGATTCCTAATTATCTGCATCGTATGTGGTCAGCATTATTAATAACCTTGTCAGTCATGTTTCTCATGAATATGTATGGGTTGCATGCGTTTACACTGAGTATCTTACTCGCTGGAGGCGTGGGTTTATGGCTACAAGAGTTTAATTGGGCAACCTTAGGTAATAAGCTCACAACACCCGCTTATGCGCTGGTGTTTATCAGCGTTCTTCTGTTATTTGTGCAAACATTTCTTTGGTCTGATCATCAGAGTTATCTCTGGTTTGACTCAGGTTTCTGGCGCCGTGCATTTGGTTTATCAAGCTCAGTCGATGTTTTACCGGTGCGCTTATTTTCATTATCAACAGGTGCGGTGCTATTGGGCTTAGTGTTAGTGCTATTAAAACGTGCGGGTAACTGGGCTTCAGGCATCGGTATTGCCGCTATATTATTGTCGATCTTAGCGGTTTACATAGGATTGTTTGTACCGGGCTTTACCGTCGGAATCATACTTGTGTTGATAGGCTTTGCTCATTCAAATAGAGTGTTGTCGGGTCTGGGACTAGTCATTCTCGTTGTGTTTTTTTTCCAATTCTATTATCACCTTGAGTTAAATTTATTACAAAAATCAGGCTTGTTAGTCGCGAGTGGTTTGGGGTTATTGGTTGTGCGTTATGTGATGAATTATGTATGGCCAATAGGAGTAAATAAGCATGCGTAAAGTCTTAGTGTTAGTCTGCGGCTTGCTGATTTTGGGCCTGTTAAATTACACCATTTACTCTAGAGAAGCGTTGGTGAGTAGCGGCCAGAGTATTTATCTTGAGCTCGCACCTGTTGACCCGCGTTCTTTAATGCAGGGTGACTATATGGCATTGCGATTTGCAGTGACTGGCCAAGCAAGACAAACGATAAAAGCAGCGACTGAGAAAGATGGTTTTGTCGTACTGAAAAGAGACGAGCGTGGTGTCGGTCAATTTATTCGTCTAGATAATGGCGAAGCGCTGGCAAGTGATGAGCTACGTATGTTGTATCGTCAGCGTAATAACAGCATCAACTTTGCAACTAATGCTTTCTTCTTTCAAGAAGGTAAAGCGTTGCTATATGAAGATGCTAAGTTCGGTGAGTTTAAAGTTGCCGAGAATGGTGACTCTATCCTTGTGGCAATGCGAGATAAGGACTTTCAACAGTTAGGTGAAATTACTAAGCCGCTACTGGACTAAGATGGGCTAAGGCTTGAAAGTGCTCAGGTATTATTCTGAGCTCTTAGCCAGTGCCAAATATTACCGATGGTATTGTATAGTTCAATCGCTTGAGCCAACCCCTTCTCGAATGACGCTTTTGAGAGTTTATTAAAGGCGGGAAGTGTCGCAATATCTTCATCTAAAATGCCTAATAACGACTTCAATGCTGCTGCATCAATCCACGGATTACCAATAGCACCATACTCCCAGTCTAATAAAACCAGTGTTTCAGGTGAGGTGGTTATATTCACGGCTAGATTACCGATGTGCAGGTCGTGGTGAACAAAGCAAAAAGGGACATCGGGAAGTGTTTTCAGCAGTCGTTTGATTTTCGCTATCCAGACTAACGCCTGAAAATTATTTTGACGCTTTGCTTCGGGCAAATAGAGTGTATCCCACAGCGTTTCGTATTGAATAGCGAGCGCCTGTGGTGACTCAAGGTTTTCAATATCTATTAATTGCAAATCAGTCATTGCCTTGATGAGCTGTAACTTTTGCTGCTTGGATAATACCTCTTCAGTAAATGGCACATAACACTGCATGGCGCACCAGCCGCACTCAGGTTGATTTTCAATGATGTTAGGTGACCAAGTATTGCCAGTAATTATTTCTAATAATGACGCTTCTCGAGCACGGTCAACACCCGGTGTTAGCTCAGCTGACGCATTGACTCGCACCACTAAATTATCGTGTCCACACACGCCACGGTATAGGGTATTGCTACTGCCTTTAGCAAAGTTTTTCCATTGATAGTCTTTGCCGTGTTTAAGGTTTAAGTACTGTTGCCAATCGGGTTGCATAGTATGTTCTCATCGCTTGCTTTATAATCGCGTTTTCGCCTTATTGAGCGCCTAAATGACCGAGTTTTTTGGCAAATTTAGTCTTCTATTTCTGACCTCCCTGACCGTATTCGCATTTTACGGGCTGATGGGTTACGGCGCGTCCCACAGTGGCAGCGGCGCAGATTGGTCGTTATTACACGATTCCTACTTTTGGTCAATTCTGAGCTTCTCTTTAAAGCAGGCTGGACTTAGTGCCTTACTGTCGGTTGTCTTAGCATGGCCGATTGCGCGCGCACTTTATTATTCTAATTGGTTGCCGTTTCGCTCTAGTTTTTTAAGCCTCTGTTTACTGTGTTTTGTGTTACCAACCTTGGTATTGATTACAGGTCTCGTGGTGTTGCTAGGGCGTTCAGGTTTTGTTACTTATTTGCTGAGTGATGACTGGAACTTATACGGCCTACATGGCATTTTGATCGCCCATATTTATTTAAATATGCCGTTTGCTATACGGGTGCTTTTTCAGCAAATGACTAACATACCTGGCACGAGTTTGAAGCTTGCAACACAGCTTAAATTGTCAGGCTGGCAGCGGTTGCGGTGGGTTGAATGGCCAGCGCTTAAAGGTAGTTTTTTACGCTTGTTTAGCTTCATAGCGGTACTGTGTTTTAATAGTTTTGCGGTGGTACTCGCCTTGGGTGGTGGGCCACAAGCAACGACGTTAGAAGTCGCTGTCTACCAAGCGTTAAAGTATGATTTTAATATTCCTGAAGCACTCGCTTTGGCGTGGGTACAATTCTCAATTACGGGCATTTTATACATCATGGTCTCTCGCTGGGGCTCTGTAAACTGGTTATCAGCGGATACATCTGCTCGACGTTTTACCCCTCAAGTCAGTGCGTTGACCAACGTTTGCCATGCACTGTTATATGCTGTTGTCTGGATAGTGTTATTACTACCACTATTATCACTCATCCCAAGTATTTTAGAAGTGAACTGGCAAAAGTTTGAATGGCTTTCCATTCTAAAGCCAACGCTAATGACTTTGCTGATAGGGGCTGTGAGCGCAAGCTTAGCCTTGGTGATTTCTTACGCGACGCTATTGCCGCTCAGGCAGGCTGCTATTGAAAAGAAACGTTATTTACAGTTGGTTTATGAGTGGTTAGCCATGCACACCTTGCTCGCTCCAGCGATGGTGTTATCAGTCGGTTTATATGTGTATCTATTAACGAGAGTCGACTTGGATAACTGGGGCATCATTTTTGTGGTTCTACTTAATGCGGCGGTTATCGTACCTTTTTCGTCACAACATTTACGACCACGCTTATTGCAGTTTGATCAGCAGTACAGTCGCTTGGCTGACTCGTTAAAACTAACAGGCTGGTCGCGCTTTAAAGTTGAATGGCCGTGGATGAAAAGTACCGTGATGTTTAGCTTTTCTCTGGTGCTTTTATTTGCTATGGGTGATGTCGCTATATTCGCAATTTTTGGGAATGATAAATGGTTGACGTTACCTTGGTTGATCTACAGTTATGCGGGGAGTTACCGTTTGGCAGAGGCTGCTTTAGCGTCAGGTGTTTTGCTACTGATGTGTGCTTTTATTGTGTTGTATTTTGAACGGAGTCGCCACCATGTTGAAGGTTAGCCAGTTACAAGTTCGCTTAAAAAAGGTGGTATTAGATTACGATTTTAGCGTCAAAACAGGCGAGATCGTTACGATACAAGGACGCAGTGGTGTGGGTAAAACCACGTTACTCAATGTTATTGCAGGGTTTGAAAAAGCGTACAGCGGTGATGTTACGTGGCAAGGTGAGTCGCTACTCCATAAAAAAGTGACACAGCGTCCTGTCAGTATGTTGTTCCAAGAGCATAATTTATTTGAACACTTAAGCGTGTGGCAAAACTTACAGTTTGGCTTGCAGGGCGAAGATATAAGCGAACGGATAAAGCAAGCAGCGGCAGTATTAGAAATTGCTGAGCAATTAGACAAGCCACCGATGCAACTGTCAGGCGGTCAACGTCAGCGTATCGCTATTTTGCGTACGTTGCTTAGGCCAGAGCCGATTGTGTTACTTGATGAGCCATTTGCAGAGCTAGACTCAACCACACGACTGATTGCTAATGACTGGGTACGTGAGACAGCAAAGGCGACAAACAAAACAGTACTGCTGGTGACACATCAAGATGAAGATGTGGAGCGAGTAGGGGATTGGAACTTAGTACTTGGCTAACCAGCACTAAGGCTGGCAGATGACGAGGTAAGTCACGGTTGGGTTAGACCTTAAAGTGGTTTAGTCATCATAATGCACAACGGATTGCAGCTCTTTCCGCTTTTCCCATTCCAGCATCTCAAGTTCAGGGCTTTCCAAAAACTCATCGACATAACCAATACACAGGTATGCGATGAGTTTGCTATCTGGCGATGACTTCAAAATTCCTTTCACCACTTCTGGGTCAATAATACTTACCCAGCCGAGACCAATATTCATGGCTCTAGCCATCAACCACATGTTTTGAATAGCACACACAACACTGTATTCGCCCGCTTCTTTCATCGAGGTTTGACCTAACACGGGCTTCTTCGATGAGGTGTAGTAAACTGCAATATTGACAGGCGCTTCACGAATGCCTTCGAGCTTTAACTGAGAGTAGAGTGACTTTTTCTTACCCTCAAAGAGTACGTTAGCTTTTTGGTTTTCTGTCTCGAAACTTTCCACCACCTTGTTTTTAGTCTCCTCATTGCGAATCACTAAAAACTCCCAAGGCTGAGAGAATCCTACAGAAGGCGCGAGCGATGCAGCCATGAGGATTTTCTGTATGGCTTCTTGTGGGACAGGGGTTGATAGGAACTTATTACCGCGTACGTCTCGACGGTACAGCATGATTTCTTCAAGAATCGCTTGGTCATCCACTGTAAATTGTTTGTTTTTCATCTGGTAAGTACCTACCTCAAGTGGCCCACATCATAGGTGGTTATTGAGTATTAACCAAACTATTGGCATGAAGGTTGAATGAATTATGTGATTCATTCGTAATTAGCGTTTTTGATTGTAAAAAGATGCTCAATATCAGGTAAACTATTCGGTCAATTTAAAAAAACCTTTAGGACTTTCTATGTCATTTTGTGGTTTAGACTTTGGTACGAGTAACTCGACAATCGGTATTTATAAAAATAACGAGTTACAAATGGTGATGTTGGATGATGACAAAACGTACCTTCGTTCAGCGATATTCCTTAATGCGGAAGAGCATGAGATTGTATTTGGAACACAGGCAATAGCAGACTACATCGAAGGCATTGATGGTCGTTTGATGACCTCGCTCAAGTCAGTGTTGGGCTCGTCGTTGATGGAAGAAAAAACTAATATTTTTAATGAAATGAAGCCATTTTCAGATATTCTTGGTTTCTTTATTAAGAATATGAAGCGCCAAGCGGAAAGCGTGCAGGGTCACGAGATTGATAGCGTTGTATTGGGCCGTCCTGTGCGATTCAACGACGATGACGATACCGTTGATAAGCTAGCAGAAGATACACTCCGCAATATTGCGGAAAAAGAAGGCTTTAAGAACATAGAGTTTCAGTTCGAACCTATCGCCGCAGCCTTGTCTTACGCGCAAACGGTTAAAACAGAAGAGTTGGCGCTGATTGTGGATATTGGTGGTGGTACGTCTGATTTCACACTCATCAAAATTTCTCCTGAAGCAAGCGGCACTAAAACCGATATATTGGCCTCTTCTGGTGTGCATATTGGTGGAACTGACTTTGATCGCTTACTTAACTACAACCATGTCATGCCTAGTTTTGGCTTGCACACGACAGTGCGAACGATGAATGGGAGTGACATTGAGATACCAACGTCATACTTCCGTAACTTATCAACGTGGCACAAAATAAATGATATGTATGGCAGAGAAGCGATGATTGATATGAGTCGTTTTCTGTCCACCTCGAATGATCAAGCCAAAACAAAGCGACTGAGAACCTTACTGGAAAAGCGTGAAGGTCATCACTTATTGCAGATGGTTGAGAATGGCAAAAAGTATCTCTCAGACGAGGTTAAAACGACATTAGAGTTGGGCTTTATCGAGCAGGGCTTGAGTATAGATTTAGCTAAGGGTGACTTTGAAAACGTGATCAATCATGACCTGAATAAGATCAATACGGTCATTAATCAGCTGCTAAAAGATACTGGTATTGTTGCCTTACAGGTTGATGCGGTTTTCTTCACGGGTGGAACAACGCGCATTAAGAAGTTACAAGAAACGGTCATGAGTGAATTTTCAGACGCACGGATAGTCAACGGTGATGTGTTTAATAGTGTTGCAATGGGATTGAGTATTGATGCTCAAAACCGTTTCGCCTAATAAATAATCAGTTTGTTAATTTAATCCAAGTTGCTTAACCGCTGATCTAACTGTGAGTTGACGTGATGACTTTCAGTCTTATTTCCACGAAAAATGTTACCAAGTGGCTGCTTGCTCGATCTAAACGAGCAAGCTATAGTCTGTAATCACTTCACTTAAATATAAAATATAATCATGAAAAAGCTATTAATTGCGGTTCCTCTAATTGCAATCGTTGGCGGTGCTGCTGCTCCGTTTGTTATTGGATCAAAAGTTGAAAGTGCAGCAAAGCAGTACATCGAGTTGGGAAACCAGCAGATGGAAAAAGCTTTAGCGGCGAATCCTCAGTTGTCAGAAGCTAAATTTGAATTAGACTCTTACGAGAAAGGTTACCTAAATGCTAAAGCGACAGGAAAAGTAACGTTTACGGCTAACTTAAATCTTAACGGCGCTAAGACTTACACGATTCCTTTTACAAGTGATGTGAAGCATGGCCCTTATTTAGGTGACGCAGGCTTTGGTGCTTCAAGCATTGTGACTCGTCCTGACTTATCTGGTTTTGACTTGCCTGAATCAATCAACGAAGACACGATTATCATGAGTACGATTATCGGCTTTGCGGGCGATATGAAAAATAATGCGGTGATTGCTCCAATCTCATTTGAAAATGATGGCGCAAACCTAGATTTTGCGGGTGCTGTTATTAACAGTGTTTCGCCAGATGCAAAGAACAGATCTACCTTTACAGGTGATGCGGCAATTCAACAGCTAAAAATTACTCCTTCTAATGGCGAAGCTTTTGTATTAAAGCCGTTTACTATTGATATGGAAGGCAAGGGTGAAGCTGATTTAAGTAGCGGTACTTACTCTGTTAGCTCTAGTGCTATCGAAGGTGTAATCGGAGATGATGAAGGCTCTTTTTCGTTGCAGAAAATGGACGCAAAAGGCACCTATAAAGATGCAGAAGGAACAGATGTCTTTTCAGTGGGAAGTGCTGAGGTATCTTTCTCTGACATAGAGATTAAGAGTGAAAACTTACCAGAAGCTATTAAGCTGCCTAAGCTATCGTTTAGTTCGGCAGTTGAGCAAAACAGTGGTACTGATTTCGATATCCATGCGAAATATTCAGCGACTTTAGACCCAAGCCTCATGCAAATGATGCGCTCTCCTGTAGATGTACAAACCGCTGAGATTGGCATCAAGCTTAAAGGCTTTTCTATAGAAGTTATGGAGCAGTATCAAGCATTAATTGAGCAGTTAGTTGAAGCAGGTGACCAAGGTCAAGCAGCTGCAGAAGCGATTCAAGGTAAAGCACTGGGTATTGCTCAGTTGCTAGTAAAGAACGCAAGTTCAGCTAACCTAGAAATCCACGCTAAGTCGACTGAAGGTGACTTGGATGCTGACGTAGATGTTGGCTTTAAGCCAGGTCTAGAGCTAAGCGAAACTGAGCTAATGGGCCTAATGGGTGCGCCAGATCCTAGTCGTTTATTGGCTATCTTAGTGGGTCGTGGTGATGTGTCTTTGGCTAAAGGTATTACTGACAAAGCAGGCGTAACGCCAATGATTCAAATGATGGCTGCTGACTTTGTTACTTTAGACGGTGAGACGTTTAAGTCTGATGTGAAAATCACTGACGGCAAGCTACTTATCAATGGTAATCCGTTACCTATGATGGGCGGTATGTAATACTAGCGTTTATAAATAGTTAGTTCATTGAACCAGTCGCTACTCACTCTCGAGCAGCGGCTGGTTTTTAAGTGGTAAAGCTGATCAGCGACCCAACCACTTCAAACTTTTCCCTCTTAGTCATCGTCCAACTTGATTCTATTTAAACGCAGCGCGTTAGTAATAACCGACACCGAGCTTAAACTCATAGCGAATGCTGCAATCATTGGCGACAGCAATAACCCAAAGAAAGGGTAAAGCACGCCTGCTGCGATAGGCACACCAAGTGCGTTATAGATAAAGGCAAAAAACAGGTTCTGTTTAATGTTTTGCATCACTCCCGTACCTAGGTTCTTAGCCTTCACAATTCCCAGTAGATCACCTTTGACTAACGTGACTTCACTGCTCTCGATAGCAACGTCAGACCCAGTCCCCATTGCGATACCCACATCCGCTTGGGCTAGTGCTGGAGCGTCGTTAATACCGTCCCCCGCCATTGCTACAATCTTGCCTTTGCTTTGTAGGTCTTTAATAAACTTGAGCTTATCTTCTGGAAGACATTCTGCCTGAAAGCTCGTTAAGCCTAAGCTATCAGCAACGCTTTTTGCTGTGCGTTGGTTGTCGCCTGTCAGCATAATCACCTCAACATCGTGAGCTTGTAAACTTTGAATTGCTTGTTTACTGGTTTCTTTGATAGCGTCGGTAATGGTGACAAAACCAAGCACTGCTTTCCCAACTGAAATATAGGAAACGGTTTTCCCTAACGCTTGTTCAGCGATGACTTGCTGATCTATTTCTGATGGGATTGTTGCACCGACTTGGTCCATAAGGTGCTTATTACCTAAGGCAACTTCTTTGCCATCAACTGTTCCCATGACACCTTTACCTATCACTGACTCAAAATCCGTCGATGACAGTAACGAGATTGATTTCTCAGCGGCAAACTTTATAACAGCTTCAGCTAAAGGATGCTCACTGTATTGATTCAATGTCGCAATGTAGCCGAGGAGGGTAGCGTCAAACTGACCTTTAGCATCGACTACCTTTTCAACGGAAGGCTTACCTTCTGTAATCGTGCCTGTCTTGTCAGTAATCAATACATCGACCTTGTTTAGGTTCTCTAATGCTTCGGCATTTTTGATGAGCACGCCATTTTTTGCACCTTTACCGATACCCACCATCACTGACATCGGAGTAGCCAAACCTAAGGCGCAAGGGCATGCAATAATCAGCACTGCAATCGCATTTACAAAAGCAAATGACATGGCAGGCTCAGGCCCAAAAATAGCCCAGACAATGAATGTAATCACCGAGGCTAGCAACACTGCAGGTACGAAGTATTTTGCGACCTTATCGGCCAGTTTTTGTATGGGGGCACGAGACCGGCTGGCACTGTTAACCATTTGAATGATCTGTGAGAGTAGGGTCTCAGCCCCAATTTTGTCAGCCTTCATCACAAAAGACTTATTACCATTGATCGTGCCAGAGTGGGCTTCATCACCCACCGACTTATCAACAGGGATTGGCTCACCACTAATCATCGACTCATCGATGTGACTCTGTCCTTTCGTGATTTGGCCATCAACAGGCACTCTATCACCCGGTTTTACGCGTAACAGATCGCCCACTTTAATTAGGTCAATGGAGATGACCTTGTCGCCTTCTGGTGTAATCAATGTTGCTTCGGTAGGGCTAAGCTGTAAAAGCTCTTTTATCGCACCACTTGTTTGGCTGTGCGCTCTTGCTTCGAGTAGCTGACCTAATAACACGAGCGTTAGAATAACGGCCGCCGCTTCAAAATAGACAAAGACAGTGCCGGATTCGGTTTTAAATTGGTCAGGGAAAATATCAGGGAAGAGTAGCGCCACCACACTAAACGTCCATGCCACTCCCGTACCGATTCCAACGAGCGTAAACATGTTTAAGTTGAGTGTCGTGATTGACTTCCAAGCACGCTCAAAGAACATCCAGCCTGCATAAAAGACAACGGGCAATGAGAGAATCAGTTGCACCCAGTCCCAGCTTTTTTTAGACAGGAGAGCGTTCAATGGATCGTTTGAAATCATTTCAGACATGGAGATGATAAAGATGGGTAAGGTGAAAATAATAGCAATTTTCATCTTATGCATTAGGCTGTTATAAGCTTGGTCTTCCTCGTCATCAGTGGGCTGCATTGCCACCAAATCCATACCACAAATAGGGCAAGAACCGGGCTTAGATTGGATAACCTCAGCATGCATAGGGCAAGTGTATTGCACGGTCTTAGGCGTTAAGTCTGGAACTTTGAGCAAGTCCATACCGCAGACAGGGCAGCCGCCTGCCTTGTCATAAACTTTGTCGCCTTCACAATGCATTGGGCAATGATATTTACCCGCCGCATCTTTTCCCAACTCAGGTGCAGGCTGACTATGGTCATGACTTGAGGTGCTACCACAGCAGGCGGGTTTATCTGCTGCTGTATCGACCTTTTCATGACTATGATTTAACATCTCTATTGAGTAATTTCCCGCGCTGGATAAAGCACTTTGCATGACCTCAATAGCGACATGCGTCTCCATTTCGATTTCAGCTTGATCGGGTAGGGTAACGGTCGCAAGTGTTACCCCTTCAATTGCATTAAGAGTACTTTCAACTGTTGAGCGGCAACCACCGCAAGTCATTCCAGATACTCGATAACTATGTTTCATCACAATTCCTTAGTTTATTACGCTAGCACGTTGAGTTGAGACTCTTACAGGATTAGTACTTGGTAAACACACCAACAGCTTTGCCATCTTTAAAGCTGATCACATCATAACCTGCTGGCTTACTGCCTTTAGGGGCCATTCCCGGTGACTGCATTGGCATTCCTGGAGCCGTTAGGCCTGAGATGTCTGGTTTTTCTGCTAACAGTCGTTTCACATCACTTGCTGGTACATGGCCTTCAATGGCATAACCATCAACAAACGCGGTATGACATGAGCCTAAGCCTGCGCCTAACTTGGCTTTAATTTTGTACTCATTTAAGTTGTTTGAGTTATGTGCCTCAACAGGGAAACCACTGTCTTTCATGTGTTCAATCCATGCGTTGCAGCAACCACAGGTCGCACTTTTGTAAACAGTCACTAGTGGTAGTGGCATTGTTTTGTGTTTTGAGCTGTTCACTGTTTCAGTTTTGACAAGTGCAGGAGCTTCAGGTGTTGCTTTAGCCGCTGCTTCATCAGCCGCAACGGCAGCCTGACTGAATGAGATTACGCTAATCATAATGCTCATTAGGAGTGCTGGTGTGTTTGTTTTAATGATTGTATTCATAACTTCATCCTTTTTTATTGATTAAATATGTGATGGTCCAGCCAGCGTACTAAGTGCGGCGGTAATTATTAAAATGAGTAGCGCGATACCCATCTCAATGCTTATGGAGCGTTGCAGTGCTAAGGCTGACTGATGGTTTGTCAACGAGGGCACTAAACGAAGTTTATGGTAGGCTGCGATTGCTAAAATAGCGGCTACAGCACCCAGTTTAACTAATAAAATATTGCCGTGTGTCGATGTGAAAAGGGTGGTAAAGCTACCTTCAAGCACATAAGAAATAGCTACACCTGCAACTAATAATAGCGCCACTAAGTAAGATGCTTGCTTACCGAATTCGTGCATTAGTTTTTTTAGCTCATCACCAGTCAGTGCTTGGCAGCAGACTCTTAACGGGTAAAGGAATCCGACCCACCACATAGCGATGAAAATATGCAGCACTAAAGCTGATCTTACCCAGGTCGCTTGTTCTGCAGTGTGACCAATCCATGTAAATGATGCTGCGATGAGTAGTGAAACTGCAAGATAAGTATAGGCAACAGGCTTAGTTAATACCGACTTAAAGCGTATAGCAATTAATAAAACGAGCAAGCCAAAACCACCCGCTAAACGCAGCTTATACGTTATACCTACACCTGACTGCCAAAGGATCTCCATGTACATTTTATCCCACATGCCGGAGAAACCAGACTCAGCAAACGAGCCGACTTGAAGCAAGAAGTCGATACTAGAAAATACTAAGCCTAGAACAACTCCCGTAAGTGCATAACTTAAAAAGGGTGTTTTTTTGAACTGATATTGTTGAATCATCAGTGCGGCGGATACACCACCCACTGACATTGCGAAAGTAATATAGAGTAGCAATTTACTGATAAATATTGAGGCCAACCAAGGCGAAATATCGCTCATTATTTAATACCTCTTAAACGTGGAGTAGCAACTGCTACTCCACGCTAATGCTTAATGTTTAGTGAGCATGACCGTCATTTTTATGCTCTTCTTTAGGTGCTTCATCATGACTTTCACCGTGTGCTTCGTGAGCGTCACTATGCTCGCCGTCATGAGTCATACCTTCACCATGCACCATAAAGCTAAAGTCGCCAGACATCTTGTGTCCATCTTTACCCATAGATACCCAGCTGACCATGTACTCGCCCATTTCAATTTTAGGTACGGCAATTTTGAAAGACTTGTCAGCTTTAGCTGTAGGTTTAAAACCGATCTCTAAGTCTTTATGTTCACCATCCATTAACACTACTTTCATTAAACGAACAGGCGCGCCAAAACTAAGTGTTAACTGCTCAGGTGCTGCTTCTAGCATTTGTTCGTTTGCAGGGAATGTTGACTTGATGCCTGTATGTGCCATAACTGATGCGCTAACTGTCAGTAGGCCAGCGATCATTACTGTTTTTAACATGTTCATTATGTTGTTCCTTTTTATTAATTTAAGTGTGTAGTTAAAACCAAGCTTCAACGCCTAGCAATAGTTGTGTATCAGATGTCTCTTCGCCTTCATCCTTTAGAAAATCAGCGGTGTCACCAAAGGATTTAGACCAGTTTATGCCAATATAAGGGGCAAAATTGCGTTTGAACTCATGCTTCAAACGTAATGAGATATTTGCATCAGATAAGCCTGAACCAATAGAAATTTCAGGGTCGTCTTTGGTGTAAAAATTCACATCAAATGAGGGTGCTAAAGCAGTTTTTTGAGTTAGCATTAGTTCATACTCTGTTTTTAAGCGAGCACCTACTTGACCACTTTTTCCAAAAAATAAAGCAGCGTCCACATCAATCATATAAGGAGCAGTTCCTTTGAAACCTGCCACAGCCCATTCACGACCGACGGGTTCAAAGTCTTTTCGCACTCCGACTTGTATATCCCAGTTTGGATCTATTGCTCTGCTGTATAGCGCTTGCAGCTCGGCCTCTTCCAATTCCCCATCATCGTCAGCCTCTATATCTGTCTTAAGCCATAGTTTGTGAAGGTCTTTACCTAACCAAGCTTCAGCATCCAGCGCAAACGATTTGTTGTTACTGTCAGAATATTGATACTCAAAAGAGTCGATCATCACTTTGCTGAGTGTTGGGTCATCGTTCATATGCATTGCGCCCGGAAAAGGCATAGGCACATTCGTCGCTAGCGCACCGTCACTCACAGGGATTTTGACTGCAGGCATTGCAGCATGGTTCATTTTAGAGTGGTCCATTTTTGAATGATCTATCTTCGCAGCAGGCTCTGTTTTAGCAGGCATTGCAGCATGGTTCATTTTGGAATGATCAACTGCCGCGGATGCTTTAGCCTTAGCTTCCTTTTCTGCTAGTTGTTTCTTACAAAATGACATTTTTGCGTGCATTGGCTGTGAGCAGTCCATTGTCATTGGTTTATGTTTGGCAAAAGCCGCTGGCGAAATGCATAAGCCCAGTAGTACAACTGATAATGTGTTTTTCATAACTAAGTTCTCCCTTTAAGCCACAATGACGCGGCGGAACATTCCTTCCATGTGATAGATAAGGTGACAGTGGTAAGCCCATTGTCCCTTGGCGTCAGCAGTCACGAGATAGCTGATCTTTGCACCAGGTTGAACCACAATCGTGTGCTTTCTAGGAAGGTAGTTATTATCTCCGGTCTCTAGCTCACTCCACATACCATGTAAGTGAATAGGGTGATTCATCATCGTATCGTTGATGAGTGTAAAGCGAACACGCTCTCCGAAACGTAAGCCAATAGGTTTGGCATCATTAGCCTTTACACCGTTAAACGACCACATATAACGACTCATATTACCCGTTAGGTGTAGCTCTATTTCTCGGCTAGGTGGACGAGTATCTTTAGTCATATAACGGTTTTTAATGTCCGAATAAGTAAGGACACGACGTCCGTTATTTCTTAAACCAACTCCAGGATCATCAAGTCGTACTTGAGGGTCCATAGCGACCATATCGACGTGAGCCCCACGTACTACGGGTACACCACCTGAGCTTTCCATGGCACCGTGATCCATACCTGTCATGTCGTGTTTCATTTCTCCGCCCATCGAAGAATGGTCCATTCCTGCCATACCGCCCATGCCCATATCGGTATGAGTTAAGGTCGGAACAGCATCCATTTCTGGAATGGCTGCTTGTTGTGCCGGGTTACTCGTCAAAGTACCTCTAGCATAGCCCGAGCGGTCAATTGCTTGAGAGAATATGGTGTAAGCACCTGCTTCAGGCTCAACCACGACATCGTAAGTTTCTGCGATACCAATACGGAACTCATCGATCCCATCAACGGGTTGAATGTTTTGTCCGTCAGTTGCAACAACTTGCATTTTTAAGCCCGGAATTCGGATATCAAAAAATGTCATCGCCGATGCATTAATGAAACGTAAGCGCACTTTCTCACCCGGTTTAAATTCCCCAGTCCATCCATCTCTAGGTGTTTTACCGTTCGTTAAAAAGGTGTACGTCATACCAGTAACATCAGAAATGTCACGATCACTCATCCGCATTTGATTCCACATTTTGCGATCATCAAGTGCTTTACTAAAGCCCTTTTCCGCGGCATCGTTGGCAAGGTCTTTTAGAGTGCGTTCTTTAATGTTGTAGTAATGACTTAGTTTCTTGAGGTTGGCATAAATATGCTCTGGTTTTTCATCAGACCAGTCTGACAATAGCACCACATAGTCACGGTCGTAAGTAACAACATCTGATTCACGCGGCTCTATAACAATCGACCCGTAGAGGCCTGTTTGCTCTTGATAACCTGAGTGACTGTGGTACCAATAAGTACCACTTTGAACAGCGGTAAATTTATAGGTATATGTTTCACCGGGCTTGATGCCAGCAAAACTGAGCCCAGGTACACCGTCCATATTGCTAGGCAAAATCAGACCGTGCCAATGTATGGAAGAGGTGACAGCCATTTTATTGGTGACACGAATGGTGATTTCCTCACCTTCTTTCATGCGTAATGTTGGGCCGGGTAAAGAACCATTAATGGTCGTTGCCATGCGGCGCTTACCCGTGAAGTTGACGAGCATTTCACCAAGCGTCAGGTCGAACGTATTGCCCGTTAATACTGGGTTGTTCGTTGTTTTAGGTGCTGAAAAAACACTAGAAGGCGCAAGTCCTGCGAGAAAAGCTGACGCGGTTAGACCTTTAACAAACTGTCGACGTGCTGGGTCTGGTATACGCTTATTTGTAGATTTGATTTTCATACTGAATCCAAATAAATTTTAATTTTATTTAGATTACCGTTCGAACGAATTAGCTACCCACAAGATGGATTTATGCTAAGCATTAGTTCTGCTATATACAGAATTTATTCAGAGGTAATCAGGTACTGCAACGACATAGGATTAATTAAAATCATGCCGCGCTGAAAGGATTCAGGCGAGTTTAGGTGGTCTAAGAAAACGAGAAAGACTGCTGGCGACATCACTAAAATGATAAACCGATTCATGGCTATAGTGAGGGGTTACATTAAAACTAATGATTGTCGGCATTAAAGCCGAACCACAATGGAAGAGGCAAATGCCACAACTTTGTGTTTCATCACAGGCATCATCAATTGCTGATGATTGCGATGAGCAATGTTCTGATACGCTCATTATTTTGGCACTAGAGTTGTTACTCGTCATTTGATGACTAGCCATTATGTCTGACGAAGTCGTCGACATTTTTACCATCATCACAGACCCAGCAATGGCGTTTGCATTGAAGGATATGAGTAATAGAAAAATGAGTAAGTGCCGTATCATGGTTTGTATAGTGTTGAATAATAATCAGGCTGTCAATAAACTTCCGACTAAAATATTAACGTTGTATCCCTCCCATGTCGGGAGGTACGATTATGTATTCAGTCCACATTTTAGTCATAACTAATGCCCAACTCACATCAACTATCCTTTAGCCGCATGGCTTTGGCGTTTACTTTAATAGTGCTTTCCATGCTTTTTTGGGCTGACTCGGCATGGGCGCATGCGGTCACTCAAGGTGATAAGGGTTACATTCAGGCAATTACTGGCGTTCATATTATTCCTTTTATCTACCTTGGGGCCAAGCATATGGTCACTGGATACGATCACATTTTATTCCTTTTAGGTGTCATATTCTTTTTGCATGGTATGAAACAGATTGCGCTTTATGTCAGTCTGTTTGCGATCGGGCACTCTCTTACAATGCTCGCTGGGGTCTATTTCAACTTTGGCATTAACAGTTACATTATTGATGCCATCATTGGTTTTTCTGTCGTTTATAAGGCGTTAGATAATCTGGGCGCGTTTAAACATTGGTTTGGCTATCAACCCGATACTAGAGTCGCAACTTTAGTGTTTGGTTTGTTGCATGGTTTTGGGCTAGCGTCGAAGCTTATCGAATACGATATTTCCGTTGATGGCTTAGTTCCAAATTTGTTGGCGTTTAATGTTGGTGTGGAAGTAGGGCAATTACTGGCGTTAGCGAGCATTTTATTGGTCATGAAATATTGGCGCGCGAGTGCTTCATTCGCCCGTCAAGCTTATGCTGCTAATATCGTTATGATGGTAGCAGGCTTTACACTTATGGGCTTACAGATTGCAGGTTTTGTTGTAACAGAACTAACGCACCTTAATTAAGAGTATTTTTAGATGAAATCCAATGTTAGTGAATCTGTTTCAACTGAAGCATCATATGTTCAAGGTGTGAGTGCTAGTTCAGGTGGGCTACTTAAAGCAACGCTCGGTGCAGCAGTTGTTGCAGGTGCGATTTTGACTTGTGTTTGGTTGCCCGCTGAGTACGGTATTGACCCTACGGGTGTTGGTCGTGCACTTGGCTTGACAGATATGGGGGAAATTAAAAAGCAACTTGTTACAGAGTCAGAGGCTGATTTGGCGGCTGCCAAAGTGGTCAATACTGATGTAGATTTAAGTATGTTGGAGATAAACCAAAAGCTTGCCGCGATACAAACTCAACTTACGGCTATTGCTGCAACCATTGCCATTAAAGAATCAGGTGACGAGCAAGTTGTACCCATGCTAAGTGAGAATTCAGTAGTCGCCCCTGTCAGTGACGTAACGCCTTCTCTATGGCGAGATGAGGGGGATTACATTCTGTTGCCGGGCGAAGGAATTGAAGTGAAGCTTGTGATGAACAAAGGCGAACTTGCCGAGTTTGAGTGGAACGCAAACGGTAAGGTTGTTAATCACGATACGCATGGTGATGGAAGTGGTCAGAGTATCAGTTATGAAAAGGGCCGAGCAGTGCCCGAGAACGCAGGTGAGTTAAAAGCCGCGTTCACTGGAAACCATGGCTGGTATTGGCAAAACCGCACGGCTGACCCGGTCGTTATTACATTGCGCACTCGTGGTGCTTACTCGAAAGTACTGCAGCCTTAATCTTCTAACGATAGATATAGAAATACTACGAATAACTTGTTGTTCGCTTTTTGTTTTATTTTGTCTTTATTTATGAAACAAAACGAGGTATCTTGTTCGGGTCGAACGATGGACCGTTCGTCGGCAGATAAAGCTAAGACGCAACGGGGGATTATGTGAGTAAAGATTTAACCACCTCAAGTATTCATCGGCAAAATATTTTAAATAACCCATTCGCGCTTGAGAAAATCCAAGAGCATTTTGATTTTAAAGGGACGTTATTTGAAAATGAGCAGGTGTATACCAAAGCTAAAGTAGCCGAATTATTAGGTGTTGATACTCGCACAATAGAGCGATATGTCAAAAATCACACCGATGAATTCGGTTCAAATGGCTATCGTGTTTTAAAAGGAAAGTCCTTAAAAATCTTTAAGTTACAGTATGTCTCCGACACAGGTGTCGGTGAGAAAGCTGCGACTCTGGGTGTTTTTAATTTCCGTGCTATTTTAAACCTCGCGATGGTCTTGACTGAAAGCGAACGCGCTAGAGAAATACGTTCTCGCGTGTTAGATATTGTGCTCGACGTCATTGCTAAGAAAACAGGCGGCCACACACGTTTTATCAATCAACGTGCTCAAGATTATCTACCTGCTTCCTACCAAGAGTTCAGTTACCGTAAGCTCTTCACCGACGCTTTACGCGACTATGTGGACATGGGTGGCACTAAGTACCGCCACTTCACCAATCTAATCTATCAAGCCATCTTTAAAGAAGACGCCGCTGAGTACCGACGTATCCTAAATATTACGGATAAAAGTCGTACGCGTGACACCATGTACAGTGAAGTATTGGAGCTTATTGCTAGCTTTGAAAGTGGTATTGCGGATCAACTTAAAGAGCGCTCAGCAGCACTTGAGCGAAAGCTTACACAGGCTGAGACTGAAGAATTGTTCAAGGCTTCAGAGTCAAACCCATTTATTAAGCCTTATATAGAAGGTGCACGTACACGAATGGCCAGTCGTGACCTTTGTTTTAGAGATGCGTTACACGACAAACTTGAAGGGTACATTCAGTCAGTCCCCGCAGTAGACTTTGAAAAGTTTTTAGGTGAAACCAGCAAAAACTTATCTGAGCGTTTAGAGCAAGAAGAGGTGTTATCTGTTTTTAAGCGCTTGAAGGATCGATAGATGGAATGGCCGATTTATTATTTTGGCATTCGTCAGGCAATTGAGGCGCACGACCTCATTATTGATAAAAGTGGTGGCTTAGAAGGGTTGCGTGAAATAGGATTGTTAGCCAGTGTGTTAGAGCATATTCAAAACGACCTTTATTACCCCAACTTTGAAGACAAGCTAGCCCACCTTATTTTCTCGGTTAACAAGCTCCATGCGTTTAATGACGGAAACAAGCGAGCGAGCTTGTACCTTGGTGCGTATTTCATGGAGTTAAACGGTTATGACTACTGTATCGAGCGTTTTTGGTTTGAGTTTGAAAACTATGCGGTGAGTTTGGCAGAAGGTCGTATTAGTAAAGAATTGCTTCAGGAAATGCTTGGTGCTTGCATCAATGACGAAGAGTTTAGTGAGTCACTAAAACTACGTCTAATTGAGGTATTAATCTAAGCGCATAACACCATCAAAAAAGCCCTTCAGTTGTTCATCAAACTGAGGGGCTTTTTTATTGGCATAGACTATAACTACTTAATTAATTACGTGTCACCTTACTCTTTTGGCTCTGGTTTCACTGGACTAACATTGATCGTTTCATTCGATGTAATTGTCGTAGGGTCAGTGTTAGGTCTTTCAGCAAGATCCGAAGGTCTGTAATACTCTAAGTGACTAATGTCGATCTCATCACCAAGACGTTCCTTAAGGTCCCAAATCGCACGAATACGCTTACCATAAAAGTTCTTCTCGCCAATGGTCTCATATAAGCCGGAGCGTTTTAGTGCATCCAGAAGCTTAAACTTAGCGCGGCTAATACAGAAAGTAACACCTATTTCATGCATACCCTCAACCATGTGAGCAAGCATCTCTTCACCTGTAGAGTCAATCTGATCGACGGCTTCAAGGTCCAAGACAAGGGCTTTTAGCTTAGGCTTGTCAGCAATAGCATTTAATAAACGCTTCTCTAAGTAACCTGCATTGGCAAAGTATAAGTCACCATCAAAGCGGAATATGGCAAACGTTTCACTGGTTTCCATGCCGAACATTTTAGCGTCTCGAAACTCACCTTCTTTATCTTTTGATAACTCGGCGAAGTGAGGTTTCATGGTGCGGTATAGATAGAAACCAACAGATAATGCGACACCAATAAAGATACCGTTCTCAAGGTGAGGTGCAAATGCTAGCGTTGATAGGAATACAACTAATGCAATAAATCCATCATGTGGATTAACTCGCCACGCATGCTTAAACGGTTCAAACTTAATCATGCCGTAAACAGCAATAATGATAATGGCAGCCAATGTCGCCAATGGTAGGTGATAAAGCAAAGGCGTTAAAAACAGTAGTGTAATACCAACAATGATACCCGTTACTATCGCTGCAAAACCTGTTTTTGCACCCGCGTCAAATGCGACCGCAGTTCGAGAGAAAGAGCCTGAAACAGCATAACCCTGAGTAAAGCCAGCAACGATATTAGCCAGTCCTTTACCCACCATTTCTTGGTCGGCTGAGATACGTTGGCGTGTTTTTGAAGCCACTGCTTTGGCGATTGAGAAGGCTTCAACGAAGCTAAGTAGTGCAATAATCATGGCTGGCATGACTAGCGCAGAGAATCGGAGGTCATTAGCAACAGGTATAACAATGGCAGGAAGGCCTGGCTCAACCATACCAACGACAGCACCACCTCTATCCTCGTATCCAAGCAACCAAGAGGTGACGATAGTAATTAATACCGTAATCAATATGCCCGGTAACCTAGGAAACTGAGTGCGGAACAAGATCAATAGAAACAGCGAGAGCACACCCATTATCAATGTGACGAAGTTAGTATCCGTCGGCACTTGCCTGAGAAAATCTGCAAAGGTATCAAACAGGTTTTGACTGCTATCCATTGGAATACCAAACAGCTTTCCTATTTGCAAACTACCAATAACAATTGCAGCGGCATTGGTGAAACCGATGATGACAGGGTGCGACAGGAAGTCTACCAATATCCCTAGCCGCAAAAAGCCTAGGACAAGCTGGAACACTCCCACCATAAGGGCAAGTATTGCAGCATGAATAATGTACTCTTCAACACTCAAGTTGAGCGTTGCTAATGCGGCAGCAGTCATTAATGAAATGATGGCAACTGGACCGTTTTGTAACTGTCGTGACGAGCCGAATAGTGCCGCAACGATAGGTACTAAAAATGAGGCGTATAAACCAATGTGCGGCGGTAAGCCTGCTAATTGGGCATAAGCCATTGATTGCGGTATCAAAACAAGTGCGACGGTCGCACCAGCGATGATATCCGCCTTCAAAATGTCAGGATTCTTTAATTCGCCAATCCATTGTTTAAAAGGTGTAAGGCGAAGTACGGCATCGTGCAGTAGTGACGCTAGATAGGCATTGAACATCGTGTGAAATTACCATCTTATTATATGAAGGTTGAATATTAGTGTAGCACGTCAAATAGAATTTAATTCGACATCTAATCAGTCTTCAATTGTGTGGCTCAATTATTAAATAAATCTGGCTGATTTATAAAAAGTAAGGGTGCAAATTAATCCCTTCACGCTCTACTCTATCGGCATCTAATTTTAGCATTGCTTGGTAGCAGGCTTCTGCTGTTGCAACTTCATTTCGGTCATCGTCAAGTGCATCTAGAAACTGGTTAAATAAGTAATTAAATGACTCATCGCCGTCAATGCTACTGATCGTATCAACCATAGGCACCATGACTGTTTCAGTTGTAACCACTTGAGTAATACGAGTGATACTTGCTAAATGTTCATAGCTTAGTTTGCCATTTAATAGCTTTAAGGTATTGATTAATTGCTGCTCCGTCGCAATATATTCTTGAGGGCTGTAGTCCGTATTCATAATGACATTTACTAAGCCATTATATTGTTCGAGAAGTGGGGTAATCTCATTCATAGTTCTTTTTTCATTGTTATTATTCGGGGTGTTATGAATTGCTAATCGCTCAAGGGGGGTCGATTGATTAGCTTGAAATTAGTTTAGAGCTGATAACCTTGTTGTTAGCTTAATTACATTTTGTCAATAATAGTTACAGATAACTGGTCTACGAAAGTCATCTAAATTAATGAATTTAAAGGTTTTTTGTTTTTATTCTAAATACGCTGCGCTCAGCGAAGTTGTAAACACAACAACTTTAAGTGAACAAACATCTTGTAGAGCACGGTTACTTGTTGATATATAGAGCAGATAAATATTTTAATAACATCGGGGATCTTATGTTCAAACCAAACGCATATAAACTAATCTTGTTTATGGCTCTGATTGTCAACGCTATGTTTTTTGCAACAACCACGATCGTTCAAGCTGAAGAAATTAGGCTTGTGACGAAACAAGAGAAGCGAGCAGCGTTAGGTGACACGAAAGAAGCGGTGATTAAGCTCTTCGTTGTTTCTCACATTGTAGACACTTTAAAACCTTGGAATTCCTACATCAGCCGTTCGACAGGCTCAGGTTTTATTATTAACGGTAATCGTATTCTTACTAATGCGCATGTTGTGTCAAACGCGACATTTATCGAAGTGCGTAAGCACGGTGAAACAAAGCGATACGAAGCGAAGGTTTCGCATATTTCACATGATTCAGACTTGGCGATTGTGACGCTTAAGAATGATGTTCCGGACTTCTATAAAACAGAATTTCTATCATTGGGTGACCTTCCAGATGCACAACAAGAAGTGACTGCTTACGGTTATCCTGTGGGTGGTGATAGCTTGAGTGTGACACGTGGTGTTGTCTCTCGAATCGAACGTTCGGTATATGTTCATAAGAACAGAAGCCTTATTTCGGTCCAAGTAGATGCGGCGATCAATCCGGGCAACAGTGGTGGCCCAGTGCTATCAAGTGGCGTGGTTGTTGGTGTCGTTATGCAGTCAATGAACTCTTCTGAAAATGTTGGGTACATCATTCCTACTAATGTAGTGAAGCATTTCCTAGAAGACCTTAGGGATAACCAATATGACGGTTTCCCTACACTAGGTATTTTACACCAAGAAATTGAAAGCCCAGCATTGCGTGATAAGTATGGCGTGACGGGTGATGAAAGTGGTGTGTTGGTGTCGATGGTTTATCCTGGTGCACCTGCCGAAGGCGTGCTGATGAAGAATGATATCATCACTCATATTGATGGTCGTAAAATTGCCAACAATGGCATGGTTGAGTTACGTCATCGTGAAACGATTGCTTATGAGCACTTCGTGGATATGCATCAGGTAGGTGAGTCTATCAAGCTGAAAGTGATTCGTGATGCTAAGCCAAAAGACTTAATCGTTGAGCTGACAAAGACGCAAGATACGTTTGAACTAGTTGCTGCACCAAGCTTTGAAAAAAAGCCTAGCTACTTTATCTTCGGTGGTTTTGTCTTCATGCCGCTAACGGATGATTTGATTACAGCAAGTCGCCGTCGCATGGGCTTTGATGACAAGGTACTTAACCTTAAAAACTTCTGGCCAACAGATGAGCGTAAGGAAGCCGTTATCTTGACCCGCGTTCTACCTGCGAACAGTAACAAGGGTTTCCACGATGTCTCTTTTGTTCTCGTTGAAAAGCTGGATGGTAAGACTTTCCAAGATTTTGAGTCTTTTTATAAGCTAGTGAAAACAAGCAAGTCTGACTTCATCAAGCTTGAAGATGAGTTTGGTTATCAAGTCGTGATTGACCGAAAGAAGGCGTTAAGCAGTCAGGATAAGATTCTTGAGTTGTACAACGTTCCTCAAGGGCAGTCTAATGATTTAGAGAAGTTGCTAGAGAAAGAAGAAAAAGAAGATGAAGCGCAAAAAGCTAAGCCGGGTTCTGCGGTTTAAAAACGTTTAGTCTGATATAGGCCACTCGGTTTTATAATCGAGCGGCCTTTTTTATGTTTAACACTCGACGATATTGACGGCTAAGCCACCACGAGATGTTTCTTTGTATTTGTCCATCATGTCTTTACCTGTTTCTCGCATGGTGTGTATCACTTTATCTAGTGACACAAAGTGCACACCATCCCCACGTAATGCCATGCTGGCAGCATTAATGGCTTTGATAGACCCCATCGCATTTCGCTCGATACAAGGCACTTGCACCAAGCCGCCAATTGGGTCACAGGTCAGGCCTAAGTTATGTTCCATCGCAATTTCAGCGGCATTTTCAACTTGCATAGGTGTACCTCCAGTGACTTCAGCTAAGCCCGCTGCGGCCATAGCACACGCTGACCCTACTTCACCTTGGCAGCCGACTTCTGCCCCTGAGATGGAGGCGTTCTTTTTGAATAGGATGCCGATAGCAGTTGCGGTGAGGAGAAAGCGAATCACGCCTTCTTTATTGGAGTTAGGGCAAAAATTAACGTAATAATGTAAGACGGCAGGAATGATTCCAGCTGCGCCATTGGTGGGAGCGGTGACTATTCTTCCACCTGCTGCATTTTCTTCATTGACCGCTAAGGCATATAAGTTGACCCAATCCATCGCGCCCAAGCTGGGTGTGATTCGGTCCATGCGCTTTTGGTTATTGAGTTCTTCGTATAATGCTGCGGCACGACGTTTTACCTTTAAGCCGCCGGGTAGTATTCCTTCGGTATGCATACCTGTGTGGACGCATTCACGCATCACATCCCATAATAGTAGAATGCCTTCGCGGATTTCTGTTTCTGAGCGCCAAGCTTGCTCATTGGCAAGCATTAGGTCGGACACAGAGGCGTCATGTTTTTCACAGAGTGCCAATAGTTCTTTACCGCTAGAAAAGTCGTAAGGGAGTGGCGTGGTATCTTCAATAATACGGTCAGCACCAACGGCTGTTTCATCGACAACGAATCCACCACCGACTGAATAATAGGTCTTAGCAAATACTGACTGCCTAGATGCGTCAAAGGCTTCGATCGTCATGCCGTTAGCGTGATACGGCAAGGACTCAATACAATGGTAGGTTAAATCGTCCGACTCGTTAAACGCTACTTTATGAGTACCCATCAAAAGCAGTTCTTTGTTAGTGACGATTTCTGAAAATCGTGGTGCAACGACACTTGGGTTCACTAGTTGAGGTTGATGACCTTCTAATCCGAGCATAACAGCGGGCCCAGTACCATGGCCTTTGCCTGTTGCGCCAAGAGAGCCATACAGTTGTATGTCCACACGAGACACTTGCGCCAATAAGTTACGCTCAGCTAGTGATGTCGCAAATAGATATGAAGCTTTCATTGGGCCAACAGTATGTGAGCTGGATGGACCAATACCCACCTTAAGCATATCGAATAGACTAATCGCCATAATAAAACCCTCTGGATAGATAACTTTATAATAACGTGCGCAAGGGCAGTTAGCGCGCTTAGTTTAATATTGCAGACTAAGTGGCGGTGTGGGTTCGGTTGGAAATAATCGTTGTAGGAGGTAAATCGTAGGCAATAAAAAAGGCCATAGCGTAAACGCTATGGCCTTTAAATATTCTTGGTGCCGCAACCACGAATCGAACGCGGGACCTACTGATTACAAGTCAGTTGCTCTACCAACTGAGCTATTGCGGCTAAGAAGCTGGGCATTATATACAGACTATCCTATCGTGCAAGTACTAATTACAATTATTTTCCTTTGTCGCATTCTGCTAATAATTTAAGCAATTAATGTAGGCTTATCAGCCAAATAGAATAGGGTGGATGTTTGTAAAATGCATTTATTACAGGCATAAAAAAAGACCATAAAGTCAACTTTATAGTCTTTAGATATTCTTGGTGCCGCAACCACGAATCGAACGCGGGACCTACTGATTACAAGTCAGTTGCTCTACCAACTGAGCTATTGCGGCTAACAAGCTGCGCATTTTATAGATGACTATTTAAACGCGCAACACTTTTAAGTAAAAAAAATGTACTTTTTTCATTTTAAAATCCAACATCGACGTATCTTATTGTTTTAATTCTTTATTATTGTTATTGGTGCCGTCGTGTTGTAGCCCCTAGAAGCTGTTGATCATTCTACGGATGAGCGATGAACGGTTACTTAACTGTATTTTGTTTATAAAATATATTTATTAAGGCGTGCATTTGAGAATATGTTTTAAACAGAAGCAGTAATGATTGATTGATAGGCTTAGAGTTGGCCATAATGTTATTACACTCATTTTTTGACCTACCTTGGTAACCCCATGAATGAAATAACGCCTCAGCTGCACCTTCGTCAGTGCGTGCAAAAAGTTGCTACAGGTCCTGACTACAGTAAAGATCTCTCATTTGAAGATGCACGAGATGGGATGCTAGCTGTACTTGATAAGAATACAGATCCTGTTCAGAGCGCTATTTTCTTCATCGCATTAAGAATGAAGCGTGAAACCGATGATGAAAACCGTGGCGTGTTACAGGCATTGATAGATAACTCTATTCAAGTGACGGCAGAGGTTGATGAGATCGTAGATATCTCAGACCCTTATGATGGTTATGCCCGTGGTGTGCCTGCGTCGCCTTTTTTGCCAGCGGTGTTGGCTGCTTTAGGTGTAAATGCGGTATCTCACGGTTTAGAAGTTGTTGGACCTAAGTTTGGTGCGACACATCATCGTGTCTTAAAGGCTGCTGGACTTAATGTAGAGATGACATCGCAACAGGCTGCAAAGCAAATCGAGTCTATTGGTTGGGCGTATATCGACCAAGAAAGTTTTGCGCCAAATTTAAGTGATCTAATGAGTCTTCGTGAGCGTATGGTTAAGCGCCAGATCTTAAATACGGTTGAGTCATTAATTGGCCCTATACGTGGTCGTAGCAAGACACACTTTATGTCGGGTTATGTGCATAAAGCATATCCACCTATTTATGCGTCACTCGCAAGGCAGTCGGGTTTTGACTCAGCGATGTTTGTGCGCGGTGTTGAAGGTGGAACGATTCCTTCGTTACAGCAGCAAGGGCGACTATTTTACTACCAGGATAAGGGTGAGCTAGAGCAATTAGATGTGTCACCACAAGAAATTGATATCGAGGCGAGTTCACGTGCTGTGCCTGTTCCCGATGGATTGCCTGAAGGTATTGTTTCAGCGGGTGTGACGGTGCCAGTTGACGGTACTGCACTGGCGGAAGTATCAGCTGAGCTAGGTTTAAAAGCATTAGCAGGTGAGCAGGGGCCTATGCATGACGCATTGATGTATGCAGCGAGTATTGCTTTAACGCATCTTAAAAAATACGAGACAATGCCTGAGGCTGCAAATGCGGTTAGAGTGGTGTTGGCGAGTGGCAAGGCGTTAGAGGTCTTTAATGCTGCAAGGAAGGCTTGAGCTTGAGAAATTAATTGAGTGAGTTAATTGCCAAAGTGCCCGTTTTAACTGAGGCACTTTGGCGTTTTCATTATTTGTGTCGAGCTCTTGCTTGTTGTTTTAGTATGTAACGTCGTAATTCAGCGGGTTTAATACTTCCTGTTTGCATCGCTTTTAGCTTGCCTTGTGGGTTGTAAATCATATAAGTCGGGAAGCCAGAAATGTTGCGTTTAGTACTTCGTTTAATATATCGATTAAATTCGGGTACATTTGAAACTAAATTCTTAAAGTTGACTCTAAGTCGACGTAACGTCTGATTGGCGACTTTATAATTTCCATCAAGTGAAACGCCAATTACCCAAGTGTTAGGCAGTACTCTTTGAGCTGAGTTAGTTTCTCGCATTGTGTTCATGCAAACTCGGCAATCTGATTTCCAAACTTTAACGACCAACCACTTACCTTTACCTATGTAATTGTTAAGTTCATTTGGTTTGCCATTTATGTCTGACATTCTAGCAAATGAGGTGGTGTGTAATAAAAGTGTCAGCGTCACTACCTTAGCAAAAATCGCTACATGCTTCAGTGTCATACATGTTACTCCGAGGGGATGTTGAGGGTGCCTTAAATTATTCTAATTATTAGTTAATTCTATTAGGCTTGATGTTGAGCTATTAGTAGAACGATGTGAATTTTTAACACAGGTAATAGGGTCATGCAATACTCGTTACTGCTTTATCAGATTACAGTTTTTTATAGTTAGTGCTTAATTTTATAACATAAAATTAACTTATTCCTTTCATCGTTAAAAGAAAGGGTAATTATTGCCAAAACATCAATGTTTTTTCCTATATTATTAACTTGCAGATGTGGTGCGGAAAATACAATGATGTTTTATTTTCGCCAATAGGGATATTATTTCAGGGAGGTCTTTGTGAAAACCAAAGAGAAGAGTTTTAGATCGAGTTTTTTTGTAACCAGTGCTGTTTCAGCGCTGTTTTTGTCATCACTTGCTGTGGCAGCAGATTTAGATGATTTAGATAGCATTACTGATCGTGCAGCAGCGTCTTGTCCTCTAAATAGTGGTGGTCCAACACTTTTGGGTACTAAGTGGCGTGTGAGTAAGACTTATAATAACGTCGTTCCAGAAGGTTTGGATATGACGATGAATGTAAGTTTAAATACTATGGCAGGCGATACTGGCTGTAATAAGTATGCGGCTAAGTTCAAGCAAGTTGGATACACTGGCTTTTCGATTGTACATATGAGTCGTACACGTCACCCTTGTAAGCTACTTCGTCCAGAAGCTGGCGGAAAAACAATACACGTTGGTAATCAGGAAGGTGCTTACCTTCGTATTATGCGTCGTATGGGTAGTGTTCAGCAATTAGATGATGGCGTATTGGTGTTTTACGACCGCAATGGTAAAAAAGGATTGGAAATGACAAAGCTATAATCTAGCTTGTTATAACCTCATTTGAAATAATGCCCGACTTGTTCGGGTATTATTTTGTCTCCAATTTAGTGAAAAATAATTTACACTGGCTGGTTAAATGAGCTTACCTCTAGGGGCGTTTTGGATGAAATACACGTTAATGATTAATGAAGGGCCGTATCAGCGTCAATCTTCTGATACAGCGTTGCATTTTGCACGTGCCGTATTAGCTAAAGGACATGAGGTTATTCGGGTGTTTTTCTATCATGACGGTGTAAACAATGGAACGCGTTTGAGTGTGCCACCTAGGGATGACCGTCAAATCCAACAGGCGTGGTCTGATTTGGCTAAAGCGCATTCTCTGGATTTAGTGATTTGTATTGCTGCAGCTCAGCGTCGTGGTATTACCGATGCTAAAGAAGCAAAGCGCCAAGGTTTAGATACGGATAATCTTTTGGAAGGCTTTCGTATCTCAGGTCTGGGGCAACTTATTGAAGGCTCTGTCGAAGCTGATCGTACTTTGGTGTTTGGAGGTTAACGGTTATGGCGATTAAGAAATTTATGTTTGTAAATCGTAAAGCGCCTTATGGCAGTGTTTATGCCTTGGAGTCTTTAGAGGTAGTGCTGATTTCTGCGGCCTTTGATCAAGATGTCTCGTTGGCTTTTTTAGATGATGGTGTTTATCAAATCACTAAAAACCAAGACACCACTGGGATAGGACAAAAGAACTTTTCCGCTGCTTATAAAGCGTTAGGCGATTATGAAATCAATAAGCTCTATGTGGAAAAAGAGTCTTTAGAAGAGCGAGGGCTTACAATAGCCGACTTGATGCCGCTAATGTGGGAAGATGAAGATGATGATTATCAGGAAAAGTCTTCTATTTACTTGGTGAATAGGGCTGAAATGGCGGATATTATGGCGACTCAAGAAGTCGTGATTAGTTTTTAGGAGGTACTTATATGGCTATGTTACACATTGTGAATAAGTCGCCTTTTGAAAGAACGGCGTTTGAGTCTTGCTTGAAGCATATTTCGGTAGGTGACTCGGTGTTGATGATCGAAGATGCGGTCGTTGGTGCTATGCAAAATACGCGTTTTTCTGCACATATTGAGCAAGCATTACAAGAGAGTTCAGTTTATGTGTTGTCAGGAGATTTGGCTGCACGAGGCTTGAGCCAAGAGCGAATAATTAGTGGTGTGACAGCGGTTGATTATGAAGGGTTTGTTGACCTAACAGTCGAGTGCGATACCACGCAAAGCTGGCTATGAGTTATTGATTAGCGGGCTAGGTTTAAAAATTAAGTAATAAGGAGAGCGCAAATGGCACTCGAAGTAAATGGTGTGGCGGTTGAGTTGGACGAAGAAGGTTATCTAATGGAGCTGGAAGATTGGACGCCGGAAGTGGCTAAAACTTTCGCGGCGGAAGATGATATTGAATTGAGCGAAGAGCACTGGGACATTATCAACTTTTTGCGTGAGTACTATGAAGAGTACCAAATCGCACCAGCAGTACGTGTTTTAACAAAGGCCGTTGGTAAGCGTTTGGGGAAAGAGAAAGGGAATTCAAAGTACCTTTATTCTTTATTCCCATTTGGTCCTGGTAAGCAAGCGTGTAAGTACGCGGGGTTACCAAAGCCAACAGGCTGTGTGTGATCGTCGTTTTTAGCAGAGGGCGCTAAGGTGTTTTTGGGGATTGTTTACGGTATTTTATTTTGGATTGCGACCTTGGTTTTAGTACTGGGTGTTGCAAATAAAGTATGGCTGTATTCACGAATTCCTGCGCCGCTAAAAATACCAACCATGCCTGCACCGCGCACGCTTACAGGTGTGCTTTGGCGAATGGCTCGCGAGTTGCTGCTGTTTCAAAGTTTGTTTCGTGCAGATAAGTTGTTATGGGCAATTAGCATGGTGTTTCACTATGCGTTGTTGCTGGTTGTCATTCGGCACTTACGTTATGTGCAGGAGCCTATTTGGTCGCTGGTGATTTTCTTGCAGCCATTTGGGAAGTACGCAGGTTTTGCTTTGGTGTTGTCATTGTCTGGATTGTTGGCAAGACGTTTTTTGATTGACCGTGTGCGCTATATCTCGGCACCATCTGATTTTTTGATGTTGGTGTTGCTGATTTTTATTGCCTGTAGTGGCTTGATGATGCGCTATGTAAACCCGACTGATATTGTCATGGTGAAGGCGTTTTTTGTGGGTCTGAAGACGTTTAACTGGCAGCCACTTCCATCAGATATTACGTTGTTACTGCACTTGTTTGCGGTGGCGTTTTTGATGTTGATATTCCCTATTAGTAAACTGATGCATGCACCGGGTGTGTTCTTTAGCCCAACGCGTAATCAAGTGGACAACTCACGAGAGCGACGACACATTGCTTCATGGGCTGCTGAACTTGAAAAAGATGATCGAAAAAAGTGATGCTCAATATCCCACTACCTGACTTAACCAGCAAAGAGAGCAAATAGATGGCTAAGTACGAAGCGCCAAAACTAAGCTCTGACGATGGTTTGGTTGATGTACCCAAATTAAAACCCGATGCTACGAAAGGACCAGGACCGTTTATTGCACGTCCTGAGTTTCAAAAGGCGCTCGGTTTTCCTTCCGATATTGAGAAAGATGAAGAGGGTAAATGGTCACTTATTCCAAATTGGAAAGAGGCCGCACTAGAAAAGCTGAATGAGTTACGAGGTAAGTACCGTTCGTTGCAGCTGTATTTAGATATTTGCGTGAAGTGTGGTGCCTGTGCTGATAAGTGCCATTATTACCTTGGCAGTGGTGACCCTAAAAACATGCCTGTTGCGCGACAAGATTTGCTGCGTAATGTTTACCGCCGTTACTTCACCTTTTCAGGTAAGTACTTTCCGAAATTAGTTGGCGCAACTGAACTGACCGAAGAAGTCGTTGATGATTGGTATAACTACTATCACCAATGTTCTCAGTGTCGTCGTTGCTCTGTGTATTGCCCATACGGTATTGATACTGCGGAAGTGTCGATGGCTGCGCGTGAGATTTTGAATCACATTGGGCGTGGGCAAAAGTACTCTACTGAGATCATTGGAAAAGTACATAAAGTGGGTAATAACTTAGGCTTACCGCAAGCCGCTTTGGCGGATACGCTGGAAGGCTTAGAAGAAGATATTGAAGAGGAAACAGGGGTTGCCGTTAAGCTGCCTTTGGATGTAAAGGGCGCGGATATTTTATTAGTCACGCCTTCTGCTGATTTCTTCGCAGAGCCTCATGTTGATGGCTTGATTGGTTACGCTAAAGTGCTTCATGAGTTAGGTGAAAGCTGGACTTTGAGCTCTTATGCGTCTGAAGGTGCTAACTTTGGCCTGTTCATTGGTAGTTACGACAGTATGCGCGATATTGCGCTGCGTATACGTCAGGCAGCAATAGACTTAGGGGTTAAGCGAATTGTCTTTGGTGAATGTGGTCATGCTTGGCGTGTGGCATACAGTTTCTTAAATACATTGGCGGGTCCATTTGAGTTTCTTGATCAAAAATACCCAATACCACAACACATGCTAGAGCTCACTTGGCCCGCTTTACGTGATGGAAAGTTGAATATTGATAAGTCGCGAAATGACGATATGACACTGACTTTTCATGACTCCTGCAATGTCGCTCGTGGCTCTAACATGGGTGACAAAGAGGGCGGTCAGTTTGACTTTCCTCGCGGTGTTATTAAAGCAGTGTGTAATAATTTCGTTGAAATGCCTAAGGGTACAACGAAAGATGAGACTTTCTGCTGTGGTGCCGGTGGTGGTATTTTGACGGATGACTTGATGGATATTCGTATTAAAGGCGCGCAGCCTAGAATGCAGGCGTTAAAGCATGTTGCAGATAATCACGGCGTGACGCACATGGCGGCCATCTGCGCGATTTGTAAGTCTCAATTTAGCAAAACGTTACCGTACTTCGGCTTTGAGATGGATCAAATTGTGAGTGTTCATCAGCTAGTGAGTAATGCAATCGTTCTAACTGGACAGGTTGATGATGACTAAGTGGCGTTATCTTCTGGCGTTAATGCTTTCTTTGCTTTTGCTTGCTTGTAGTCATGAGCAAGAGAGTACTTTGACACCGACGTTAATGGCGGCTCAGAAACAGTTTGAAACGGTGGAGCAGCGTGATTTACACATTGCGGAAATGCGTACTAATCACATGAATTTATTGAAGCACAAGCGTGACCGTACGGTATACCAAGGAATTCGCACGCCTAAGCATAGTTTGAATGGCTGCATCGATTGCCACGTGCCAGTGCCTACGGTTAATAAGACAGTGAAACATACTGATAGCGAGCACTTTTGTATGACTTGTCACGTTGAGTTAGCGGTTAAAATAGACTGTTTTCAGTGCCATGCCGACCGACCACCTGTGTCAGAAAAAGCGGTAAAGCCATGACTAACGTGAATTTAATTGATCGCTACCGACGTAAGTTTTTAGGTGGTATAGCAGCTGCAACTGGTGCGGCTTTGGCGCCGGGTATATTGCTGAGAGAAGCCGGCGCAAATCCACATGATCAAGCAGTCAGTAATAAAGTGCGTTGGGGAATGTTGATCGACACCAATAAGCTCAAAGATGGTGGTGATGCAATGGTTGCCGCGTGTAAGAAAGAACATGGTTGGGGCGATGAGCCAAACTCAAAGCCTGAACAACAAGGTCAATGGGCGCGTAAAGTTACCTTCCAAGATAAAGCCAGTGATCATAAGGTGTCGTTGCCAGTGATGTGTCAGCACTGTGAAGAGCCGCCTTGTGTAGATGTTTGTCCAACAGGCGCGTCATTTAAACGTGATGATGGCATTGTCTTAGTCGACAAGCATATTTGCATTGGCTGTCGGTATTGCATGACAGCATGTCCTTATAATGCACGTAGTTTTGTTCACGAAAACTTGGAAAACCAAAAGCCACACTCACCACGAGGAATAGGGACGGTTGAGTCCTGTAATCTGTGCGTGCATAGAGTGGATGCGGGTAAGCAACCAGCCTGCGTCGAAGCAGCTGCTGATGCGGTTATCTTTGGTGATTTGAATGATCCTAGCAGTACGATCAGTAAGTCCCTGAAAAAGTATGAAGCCCAGCAAATCCGAGCAGACCTAGGTTTGAATACGGGTGTTCGGTACTGGGGGATTTAAGTTAAATGCAACGAACTGACTTTCATGAAATTGAGATAAGTAGTCGCCGCTTTTACTCCATCCTAGTTACCTTGGCTGGCGTTCTAGTCGCAGCGGCTTATGCCTTTTTTTATATGGAAAGTCAGGGCCATTTCGTCACGGGGATGAATAACCAAGTGGTGTGGGGTTTGCCGCATGTTGTGGCTATATTCCTTATCGTGACGGCATCTGGCGCAGCAAATGTTGCCAGCTTAGGTTCGGTGTTTAATAAGCCTGCTTATCAGCCTTATGGGCGAATATCGTTAGTGTTAGCGATGTCTTTATTACTGGGTGGGCTGCTCGTTATTTTGTTAGACCTGGGTCATGCAGACCGACTCATTATCGCCATGACACACTTTAATTTTGACTCTGTTTTTGCGTGGAATATCCTGTTGTATAGCGGGTTCTTTGTGATTATGGGGTTATATCTGTGGTCGATCATGGATCGTACCGCTACGGCTAAGCGTTGTTATCAACCTTTGGCTTACTTAGGTTTTGTTTGGCGCTTCATTTTAACGGCTGGGACAGGTTCTATTTTTGGAGTGTTGGTTGCACGCGAGTACTACGATATTTTGATGATGGCACCGTTGTTTATTGCTTCTTCTTATCTGATAGGAACAGCATGTTTTAGCTTGGTATTATTACTTCTTTATAAGCTGGAAGGGCGGCAATTAAGTGAGGTAATAAAGAGTCGCTTAGCGATTAGCCTATGCCTATGTATTGTTGTAGTAACATTGATTGAACTCGCTCGACATCTACTTAATTACTTCATAATGGGTTACACGGCGGTTGAGGTATTTGTCTTGCGTGATGCGGGCGCGGTGACCCTTATGTTTTGGTTGGGGCAGGTAGTGATAGGCTTGGTATTGCCAATTATTTTATTGTACTTGCCTAGCGTTAAAAGAAGTCGTTTAGCGATTGCCTCTACCTTGATTATGCTGGGCGGATTATGTCAGCTCTACGTCATTATTATTGGTGGTCAGTTACAGCCCTTAAGGCTATTTCCCAATGCAGTGACGGAGACTAGCGGAAATCTAGATATAGCTTATTCAGCGTCCCTTCCAGAGCTTATGTTATCGTTGGGAGGAGTGGCTATCACGCTATTTGTATTCACTATTGCTGTAAAAGTGTTACGGCTTACGCCTGCTAATTCTTAAAACTGCGGTGAATAAAACCACTCACAAACACTATGTCAGCCAGTAGATTTTTCGTATACTCGACCAACGACCCATTCAAGAGTTAATCATTCATGTTTGAAAAGCTAAGTTCACCAAAGCCCGACGCTATCCTTGCATTGCTAGCGACTTATAATGCGGATACCCGACCAGATAAAATGAATCTAGGTGTGGGTGTTTATATGAATGAGAAGGGTGAGACGATTATTCTCGACTCAGTCAAAAAAGCAGAAGCACGCTTGCTGGAAGCAGAGACAACTAAGACCTATGTTGGCTTATCTGGTGATAAAGGTTACAACCAAGCGATGCAAGAAATTGTGTTTGGTGACTCCGTTGCAAATGAACGAGTTAACGGCGTGCAGGCTACCGGTGGTAGTGGCGCGTTACGTGTCTTGTCAAAACTGACGGCGCGTATGCGGCCTGATGCAAAAGTGTATGTGAGCGACCCAACATGGCCAAACCACTACGCTTTGTTACAAACAGAGCATACAGAAATTGAACATTACCCTTATTTTGATGCGGCTACATGTTCAGTAGACTTTGCGGCAATGGCTGCGAAGCTACGTACACTCACCGCAAATGATGTCGTGGTTTTGCACGGCTGCTGCCATAACCCAACAGGTGCTAACCTAAGTAATGAGCAGTGGGATGAAGTTGCTGAGATCGCTGTTGAAGTAGGCTTTTTACCATTTATAGATATCGCATATCAAGGTTTTGGTGATGGCTTAGAAGCGGATGCTTACGGTGTTCGTAAACTAGCGAGTAGTGTTGATGAGATGCTCGTGGCAGTATCTTGTTCAAAGAATTTTGGTATTTATCGTGATCGTGTGGGTTGTGCGTTTGCTATCGGTAAAGACCAAGCATCGGCTGAATTAGCGAATGCTAATATGCAAAATATCTCACGTGGGATTTACTCTATGCCACCTGATCATGGCGCGTCAGTGGTTCGTATCATTTGGGATAACCCAGAGTTGCGACAGTTATGGCAGGATGAGTTGGTTGCGATGTGTACACGCATGACGTCGTTACGTAATAAATTAGCAGACGAGTTTAAGCGCCAAAGTGGTGGCGATAAGTTTGAATTTATTCGTATTCACCGAGGCATGTTCTCTCTGATGGGCTTGAGTGTTGAACAGGTGATCGAGCTGCGTGATGCTCATGGTATCTATATGATCGAAGACAGTCGTGTGAATATAGCTGGTTTGCAGGAAGAGAATATTCCTCGAGTGGTTAAGTCTATTCTGGCCGTGTCATAACTAGATCTTTTCTTTTAAATCGCATAAAAAAAGCCGCTAAATCGTAGTGATTAGCGGCTTTTTTATTAGCTCAATTACAACATGAAACGTTATTAGTGATGTGCATGAGTTTTATCAGCGGCATCATCAGTTTTTGCGTCGTTCATCATAGGCATGGCTTTCTGATCCATCGCTCCATGATTCATTTTGCTGTGATCCATTTTCGCCGCTGGCATCTTGGTTATGTCTTTGACGATAAACTCAATCTCAACATCACCTGCATGTTCAAACTTAAGTAAGCTTTTATGAGTCTCGTCAGGAATCATTTGCTCGCTTAAACCAATAAACATGATGTGCAACCCACCAGGCTTCAGCTCAACCGTTTTTCCAGCAGGAATAACGAGACCGCCTTTAGTCTGCTGCATACGCATCACGCCGTTTTCTCCCATGATCATTTCATGGATCTCAACGGCCTCACTGAACGGTGCAGTGCCAGCAAAAAGTCTATCATCCTCTTCGCCATTATTTGTGATCGTCATAAACCCACCAGCGACGGGCGTCATTGGGGGTGTGCTGCGAGTGTATGGAGTCTCGATCGTTAGTTTACCCACTTCAAATGTTTGCGCAGATGCACTGTTAATTAGGCCAAGTGTCAATAGTGTTCCAATAATGAGTGTTTTCATGGTTTTCCAGTCGTAATAATCCAAAGGTGTGAAGGTTTTCACAGGTGTTGTTATTTGATTCGGATTATAAGTAGGGTGGGGCGCGACTAGTGTAAGCAGAAATATGTGGCACAGTGTGTTGATAGAAAGACAATCGATTCTGATCTTCACTGGGGAGCTTTGAAAGTATAATTGTTTCAACTGTTGGCAGTGCCGAATGGCTTAATATATCAGCGAGTTGTAAAGCACTGCAGTGCGTTTGCCAATTTACAACTTGGTCACTTAGCGTTGAAATAGAACGTTTTTCAATGCCATTAATAGTGCAAACGAGTAAGTATTGATTAGCGTTATTGCTAATCAAATGTGGGCTTGTCCAGAAGCTGAGCCAAGGTGTCATTAACATCATGAGGCTGAGCATCAACAGCGCTACTACTCGTTGTTGTTTTTTCTTGGTCAAAATAAAGATCAAAACTACCGTGATTGGGTAACCCTTTTTAAAGTGTTCAGTGCTCCTTTGTCAAGGTTAGTGGTTTTCCCGTGATTTCCAGTTGTCAGTTATTCTCTACCGCAGTCCTTGCCTCTACTTGCTTACTTATCTGTAGAGAAAGACACTGGCTTCATTAAAGATGAAATAATAATTATTAGCCGGCAGAAGGAGTTTGTTTTGGGCTTTTCTTTGGGACATCAAAGTAGTGACAGCGCTTCATACTCTGCGCCAGATCCTATGTTCATATCAGCAGTTTCGGCTATGGCTAAGGGGTTTCCTTGGGAGCGCTTTGAGCGTTTCTTTGAAGCTCGCCCGCTTATAAATGCGAGTGTGAATGATCAGATTTTTTTAATGCGTATTTTAGTTCTACAAGAAATGCTATGTCTTGACGATAAGGGAACGATAAAATGGATAAGAAACCAAATGTACTTGTTTGCTTTTCTGTCTCCGGGTCATAAGCCAAAAATCCCATCTCCAGAGTTGCTGCTTAGCTTTCGAGAAGCATTGAGTAACGCCAATATATTAGAGCCATTCAGGCAGCGCTGCCAAGCGCTAATTGTGAAGCACTCTGACACTAGCTCGTTTCAAAGCCCTAGTTGGTCTTTCAAAGTTGATGATATTTCTGTCAATAGTGACAGCGACGACCTAGCAGCACATTGGGTAACGTGCCCCGCTTGCCAGAGTGCCAAGCTGAGCAATCATACGCCATCTGACGAGTCAGAAGCCTCGGTTGCACCTTGGGCTTCATGCGACCAATGCGGTCATGCATTTAAGGTCTAGTAACTGACTTTCTTAATTGCTTCAATAGCTTGCGCCAATCTTATATTATGGTGTGTATTGTTTTAGTAATTAGGTGGTGATGAGTGAGTTCAGTCGAAGGTACGCTGGTCGAAAAGGTTGTCTTAGTGACTGGCGCAGCAAAACGCATTGGTGCACAAATCGCCAAAACCCTACATGCTGAAGGTGCTTTTGTTGTGATTCACTACCGTGACTCTGCTGACGAGGCGGAAGCATTGGTGTCTCAGCTTAACAACCAAAGGGCGCATTCTGCCACCAGTTATCAGGCCGAACTAGGTAATGTAGCCGCACTTCAGTGTATGGTTGCAGATGTGATTACATTAACCGGACGTTTGGATGTGTTGGTTAATAATGCATCTGGATTCTACCCAACACCTATCGGTGAAATCCAGGAGCAAGATTGGCAGCAGTTATTAGACAGTAACCTTAAGGGGCCGTTGTTTCTTTCTCAAGCGGCAGCTCCTTACTTAAAAAAGTCTAAGGGTTGTATTGTTAATATGGTTGATATTCATGCAGATAGGCCTATTGCTAATCATAGTGTCTATTGTGCGGCTAAAGCAGGGTTAGTGATGTTAACGAAGTCGCTAGCGACTGATCTTGGCCCAGATGTTAGAGTCAATGCCGTTGCTGCAGGTGCAATTATTTGGCCAGAAGCAATGGGAAGTAATCAGTCTGATGAGATCGTCTCACGTATAGCGTTAAAGCGTCGAGGGGAGTTGGGAGATATAGCAGACACCGTACTATTTTTGGTTAATCGAGCCAGCTATATTACGGGGCAAATTATTACAGTTGATGGTGGAAGAACAGTACAACAATAAAATTCCCATCAAAAATTAAAATATGGTCATACATTCCATCGGTGATGTCTTGGTATTGATGTTTTTAATGGTGCTATACTGCACAAGCAAAAATGGTCGATAGCAGGCTTGGGGAGAGTATGAACAAAATAACTATAGTTGAATCTAATGAAGTCTGAATTAAAAACGTGTCTAAAAAGTCTTACGCTAAGTATCGGTTTATTGCTTGGAGCGAGCAGTTCAGTTCAGGCCGAAAGTTATAATTTGAATCTTCGAGATGGTGACCTTCAGGCTTTTGTTAGCTTGATATCAACAGCAACGGGCAAAAACTTCGTTCTTGATAAACAAGTTCGTGGCCAAAAAATAACGATTGTTACTGGCCGTGAAATTGATGAAGACGAACTCTATAAGTTGTTTTTATCAGTGCTTCAGGTACATGGTTTAGCGGCTGTAGAAGCAGGTGGAATCACCAAAATCATTCCAGCGAACAAATCAAAATATCAAGCAGTACCCGTAGTAGAAGAGCGAACGGGTATTCCTGAAATAGATAAAAAAATCATAAAAAGAGAGCCTGATGCTTTAGTTACAAAGGTAATTAAAGCAGAACATGTACCTGTTGCTAATATGGTACCTATCTTACGCCCAATGATTTCTCCGACAGGGCACCTTCAAGGTTACACGCCTAGTAATAGTATTGTTGTTACAGACACAATTGCTAACATTGATAAAGTGACCAAACTTGTGCGTCGTATGGATACGCCTGATCAAGATGAAATGGAAGTTGTTATCCTTCGATTTGCATCAGCGGCTGAGCTTGTGAAAACCATACAAGCCTTACAAGGTACGACTCAACAGAAAGGTGTTGTTGCTAAATATAAAGTGTCTGCGGACACCAGAACTAATAGTTTACTAGTCAGTGGTAGTTCGTCTGGCCGCAAGCAAGTTAAAGATATCGTTCGTCGCTTAGACCGACCAAAAATTAAAACGGCAGAGGAGTCAACGCAAGTTGTTTATCTGCGTTATGCAAAAGCGGAAGATTTAGCAAAGGTGTTGACCACAACAACTGCTAATACCGTGAGCGCTGAAGCGACTGCTAAAGGCGGTGCGGGTACGCAAAAAGCAAAAGTAACCATTACTGCAGACGACTCAACGAACGCATTGATTATTACTGCTGAGCCAGATGTGCATAGAAATTTGGCGGAAGTGATCAAGCGACTAGATATTCGCCGTGCTCAAGTTATGGTTGAAGCCGTTATTGCAGAAGTATCCTTAGGTCTGTCTCATGAACTAGGCTTGCAGTTAGGTTCTTATGATCCTGACGGTGGTTCAGGTTTATTATCATCTGGTTTTGATAATAGTAGTTTCTCTGTCGCTAATGCTTTGAGTGGAACATTCCCAACTACGTCAGGTTTATTGCTTGGCATAGGTGGTGGAACTATTGGTAATTCTCAGTGGGGAGCTGTATTAAATGCGCTTCAAGGAGATGTTTCTTCAAATATCCTATCTACTCCAACAATTGTAACGATGGATAATGTTGAAGCGAGTATGGTGGTGGGTCAGAATGTTCCGTTTGTGACAGGAACAACCACGAGTGACAGCACAGATAATCCTTTTCAGACGATTGAAAGAAAGGATGTCGGTATAACGCTTAAGGTAACGCCGCAGATTAATGCTGGCAGTAGCATCATGATGAACCTGGAGCAGGAAGTATCTTCGATCTCAGAAAGCTCGGTTGCGACAGATGTTATAACTAATACGCGTTCGTTTACGACGCAGGTCATGGTCGAAGACGGGCAGATGCTTGTTATTGGTGGTCTTATCGAAGACAAGTACGATGACAATATGCAAAAAGTACCAATCTTGGGTGATTTACCTTTTATTGGTAAAGCCTTTAGAAGTACTACAAGAACTAAAACTCAACAAAACTTGATGGTGTTTATCCATCCTGTGATTATGCGTGATGTATTAAGTGCGGATAGTTACACGTTAGAAAAATACAATGATATTCGCGGTATTCAACGAAATAGTGACCTGACTAGTCGTGGCACAGGGGATATTAGAGCGAAACAGTTCCCTGATAATCCTAACTCATTATTAGCACAGGGTGCAGTGACAGAACGCCAACAGCAGTTGCAGAGTTACGCTGAAGAAACTCAGCGACAGTCAAATACGCAAACGCATAGTTATAATGGTAATGCCGCACCGCAAGTTCGACGTGCAACTAAGCCATTAACGACTCAGCAACGACAGCAAATTGCTAAGCAACGTGAGCGTGAACAGCGCCTTGCGGTTGAAGCTAAGCGCCGACGTGCTGTGCAAATAAATCAAGAAAGAGTCGCTGCTAATCAGCGTCGTCGTGATGCTGTTACGCGTCAGAATCAGTTGCGTGAACAGCAGGCTAGACAAAGAGCAGCTCAAGCGAATAACTAAGGGTTAATAAAAATGAGTGAGATTATTGACCCAGTTGAAGCTTCAGATGTTGACCTTGTTGTTGACGTAGTCGACTTCCCCTATATATTTGCTAAACGCAATGGGGTTGTATTGGATGAAACGGATGAGGGTGAGCCAGTCGTGTACTTCCGCGATAAGCTGACACCGTCTGTAGCAAACGAAGTATGTCGTTTCCTAGGTAAAAAAATTGCCTTTAAGCCACTAGAAAAAGAAGCGTTTGATTCATTGTTAGGTCGTCACTATGATAATAGTGGTAGCGGCGCACGTGCAATGATGGATGACATGGGTGATGATTTTGATCTCAATGATGTCGCGGACTCAATGCCTGAAGCGGAAGATTTGCTTGAGTCGGAAGATGATGCGCCAATTATACGATTGATTAATGCGTTATTGAGTCAGGCGATTAAAGAAGGTGCTTCGGATATTCATATCGAAACCTATGAAAACCGTATGTTGGTTCGAATGCGCGTTGACGGTACATTACGTGAAGTACTTGAGCCACCAAGAGCCATGGCGCCTTTGATTATTTCGCGCCTCAAAGTAATGGCTAAATTAGACATTGCTGAAAAGCGTGTTCCTCAGGATGGTCGCATCTCTCTTAGACTTGCTGGTCGACCTGTTGACGTTCGTGTTTCTACGCTGCCATCAAGCTATAACGAACGTATCGTGTTGCGTTTGCTGGATAAAAAAGCAGGGCGTTTAAACCTAAAGCATTTAGGGATGGAAGAGGCAACTGAGAAGCGTCTCAAAACCATGATCCAAAAGCCACATGGCATCATTTTGGTCACAGGTCCAACTGGTTCGGGTAAAACAACAACGCTCTACGCTTCTCTAACTGACTTAAACGAAACCAGCCGTAACATCATGACTGTTGAAGATCCTATCGAGTACTATCTTGATGGGATTGGGCAAACTCAAGTGAACTCGAAAGTTGATATGAGTTTTGCGCGAGGGTTACGTGCGATTCTTCGTCAAGATCCTGATGTTGTGATGATCGGTGAAATACGTGATGTTGAGACGGCTGAGATTGCGGTACAAGCATCACTAACGGGTCACTTGGTATTTTCAACATTACATACTAATACTGCAGTTGGCGCGGTAACACGTTTACGAGATATGGGTGTTGAGCCATACTTGTTGTCGTCTAGTTTGATTGCAGTGATCGCTCAGCGTCTTGTTCGTTTATTATGTGACGCGTGTAAAGTTCCTTATCAGCCAACCAAAGAAGAAGAAGCGATTCTTGGTTTGCCTGATGTTCATAACCATACAATTTACCATGGTGGTGGCTGTGCGGTGTGTAACCAATCTGGTTATATCGGACGTAATGGTATTTACGAATTAGTGGAAGTTAATGACGCTGTAAGAAACCTTATCCATCAGGGTGCTAGTGAAATTGAGCTAGAGCGTGTTGCTCGCCAAACATCACCGAGTATTCGTCATGATGGCGCTAGGCTTATTCTGGAAGGGAGAACCTCTTTAGAAGAAGTGCTTCGTGTCACTCGTGAAGAGTTACAAGACTAAATGCCAGCATTTGAATATAAGGCATTAACTGCCAAGGGCCAAGAAGAGACTGGCATTTTAGAAGCTGATACTTCTAAGCAGGTTCGACAGGTCTTACGCGAAGGTAATCTGACGCCACTAAGTGTAGAGCGCGTTGAGAAACGTGAATCAGCGGGTGGTGACGGTAAGGTTAAAGCGCGACGTGCTGGCACAATTAAGCCTGCTGAGCTTGCGCTTATTACGCGTCAATTAGCTACTTTGATTTCTTCTGGCTCACCGCTAGAAGAAGCGTTAGGAATGACAGCAAAGCAAAGTGAACGTCGTAGTTTGAGGCATGTAATGTCTGCAGTGCGCTCACGAGTCATGGAAGGCCATAGTTTTGCCTCCAGTCTTACAACATTCCCATCTGTTTTCTCAAGTATGTTCACCTCGACGGTGGCAGCTGGAGAGCAGTCTGGTCATTTGGATGCCGTGTTAGATCGCTTAGCTGATTACACGGAGTCACGCCAAGAAATTCAACAAAAAATGAATTCAGCACTGGTTTATCCAGTCATCCTTGTGATTGTTTCAGTGGCTATTGTTGCGGGACTGCTTGTATTTATCGTACCTAAAATTGTACGTGTTTTTGAAAGTATGAATAAGGAAGTGCCGCCCTTAACTCAATTTATGATTAATGCGAGTGACTTTTTAAGTGCTTATGGATTGCATCTAATTATTGGAATTTTTGGCAGTTACTTACTTTTAAAGCAATTAATAAAAATACCAAAGTGGAAGTTCCGTTGGCATAAGCTGATGTTAAAACTTCCGATCATCAAGAAAATAGTACGAAGTGCTAATACCGGCCGGTTTGCGCGTACGCTTAGTATTCTCGCTTCAAGTGGTGTGCCGATTTTAGATGCTATGGCGATTTCATCAAAAGTTGTTGAAAACATGCCTATGCGTCAGGCTGTTGATGAGGCTGCATTAAAAGTACGTGAAGGAACACCTATTCACAAAGCACTTGAGCAGTCAGGTTACTTTCCACCAATGACGGTTTATTTGATTGCTAGTGGTGAGAAAAGTGGCAAGCTAGACGAAATGCTGGAGCGATCAGCAGTTCAACAAGAGCGTGAAACAGATGGTTTGGTGACTTCAATGCTGAGCTTATTTGAACCTATTTTAATCCTGGTCATGGGTATCGTTGTATTATTAATCGTAATGTCTATTATGTTGCCGATTTTAAATTTGAACGATCTCGGTGTGTAGGCTACTAAGAGTCATCTATTAATAATAATTTACGGAGAATGTAATGAAATCTTTTTTGACAGGTTTATGTTTACTACTGGCTTTAATGGGCGGATCAGGCGCTGTGTTAGCTAAAGATAGTACAACTAAAGCGGGGACTGTGACTAAAGCCGATTTTAAAAATACGGTTGTGAATTTAAACAAAGCTGATGCGAATACTTTAAGTTATTACTTGAAAGGTGTTGGCCCAGCTAAAGCTAAAGCAATTGTTGATTATCGTAAAGCTAATGGTAATTTCTCGAGCCTTGATGATCTTATGAAAGTTACGGGCATCGGTGCGGCGACATTTAAGGGCCTAAAGTCTAACGTTTCACTCTCACGTGGTGAGTCATCAGCGCCTAAGACTGCGGCATCTAAGCGTAGCACGACTTCTTCGAGTACGAAGAACAGCACTGCTGCTAAGTCTTCTGCAAGTGACTCTAAGTCTGACTCTACAAAGTCTAGCGCTAGTAAGTTAGATGATAAGTCTTCAAAAGACACTGCTAAAGATGATAAAGCTTCAAAAAGTAAGTCTAGCTCTATGAAGTCAGATAGCGAGTCGAAGAGCAGTAAATCTAGTACTACTAAATCATCTAGCAAGCCAAAAAAAGAGTCAAAGAAGTCGGTAGCCAAATGTACTACTGCTAAAGAAAAAGCTTCAAAAGCATGCAAGACAACTAAGTCAAAAAGCAAAACGACTAAGAAAGAAAAAGAGACATCAAGCAAGTCTAAGAGCACAAGTAAGTCTGATAAAAAGTAAGACTGTTTGCTAGATCCGTGTGTTAATCGGAAAAATGCAACGTATTAGCCAGATAGCCATTAGGTTGTCTGGCTTTTTTTTGCATGCTTGATTAAGGTATGATTAGCATAATCATTTATTAAAATAAGCGGATCACTATGAAAATATTAGTAACAGGCGGTGCTGGCTACATTGGCTCACACACTTGTATTGAGTTACTCGGATCGGGTTACACACCTGTGGTATACGATAACTTATCGAACAGCTCCACTGTTGCACTTGATCGCGTAGAGCAGATCACAGGGCAATCTGTTACTTTTGTTGACGGCGATATTCGTGACGCTGCAAAGCTTAAGCAGACAATCAAAGAGCACAGTATTGACGCAGTCATTCATTTTGCTGGTTTAAAAGCCGTAGGTGAGTCGGTCGCTAAGCCAATCATGTATTACGATAACAATGTTTCAGGCAGTGTGACGTTACTAGAAGCAATGGCTGAGTGTAATGTTAAAAAAATCATTTTCAGTTCATCTGCGACAGTTTACGGTGACCCTGCATCCGTGCCGATATTAGAAGATTTTCCTGTTAGCACAACCAACCCTTACGGTCAGTCAAAGCTGATGGTTGAGGAAATCATGCGTGATGTGTATACATCGGATAACGACTGGAATATTTCTTTATTGCGCTATTTCAATCCAGTAGGCGCTCACGAAAGTGGTCTGATTGGTGAAGATCCAAGTGATATCCCTAATAACCTGATGCCTTTTGTGTCAGGTGTTGCGGTAGGTCGTTATGAAAAATTATCTGTATTTGGTGATGATTATCCAACAGAAGACGGTACGGGCGTACGTGACTATATCCATGTTGTAGATTTGGCTAAAGGTCATGTTAAAGCACTACAGGCTTTCGATAACCCAGAAGTAGATAACTTATTTACGGTTAATTTGGGTACAGGTAAAGGTTTCTCTGTGCTTGAAATGGTAAATGCTTTTGCTGCAGCTTCATCAAAAGAAGTGGCTTACCAAATTGTTGACCGCAGACCTGGCGATATTGCTTGTTGTTACGCTGATACTGCACTTGCTAAAAAGCTATTGGGTTGGACTGCTGAGAAAGACATAAAGGCGATGTGTGAAGATACATGGCGCTGGCAAAGTAATAACCCAAATGGTTATAGAAGTTAAGAAGCTTTAAAAGAGTGGTAGCGACTGAGTTCAGTTAGTCGCTACCACCAAGATTGATCTGAAAAAAATCATAAAAATAAAAGTACAAACAGGAAAATCTGTAATGAAAATTAAATACCTATTAGTGTTGCCGTTGGTGCTTGCACTGTCGGGATGTAGCTTGTTTGATAAAAAAGCCGACAAAGACACGACCAATGCTCAAGATGTTCAAACAATCCAAGCATTAAATCAGGACCTTGTAACAGGAGGTCGATCAAGTGCTACAGACTTTGGTTTTGGAGTACCTAGTGTTTCGGGGCGTCCTACAGGCAATAATCCAACAGCTGATTTTGCTTCGCTATCAAAGTCACAAGCAACTATGTTGAGTGAGCAAGATAGACTTGATGTGACTGTGTTTAAAGTGCCTGAGTTGTCTGCTACAGATCTAACGATTGAGACAAATGGTGCTATCTCTTTGCCGCTACTAGGCAGTGTTGTAGTAAGAGGTTTGAGTATTATTCAGGCCGAGCAAAAGATAGCGAGCTTGTTAAGTAAGAACTACATGCAAGACCCTAAAGTCACCATTACTCGTAAAGAACAAGCGTTTAAACGTGTAACGGTTGAAGGCGCAGTACGTACACCAGGCGTGTACCCAATCACTGGCCGAATGACATTCTTGCAGGCAATTGCATTGTCACAGGGCTTAACAGATTTGGCTAATGATAAGGCTGTTATCGTCTTTAGAAATGGTCGTCAGTATGGTGTGAACTTGGATCTAATCCGACGCGGTAAAGCACCTGACCCGATTCTTCAGAATGATGATCGTATCGTGGTATTGAAATCTGACAACAAAGTACTTGAGCAAAAAGTAATTAATTACTTACCTGCATTGTTATCACCTTTCTCACTGCTTCAGTAAGACTAAAGTCAGCTCGTGACTTAAAAATCACGAGTTGACACTTTTTAGTTACTGGATACTGATGTGTATCTCATGACGTCTTAGCGCAGGCACAGCATAAGGAGAGTCATAAATGACAGATCTAGGTGCTGAGGTTGCTTGTAGCTCGTTACGGGCTATCCACTGGTTGAGTGCAGTAGTCTGGCGACTAATTAAGCTTTCACTTTTGTAGCCACTAAACTTAACAACAGCTGTTCTCAAGCGTGGCAATACTTTGAAAGTAATCGACGCATCTGATGGTTTTGGTAGCGTTCCTAAGTTGTATGACTCAGGCATCGCAACTGAAATCACCCATGTGTCATCGATATATTCTTCAAAATAGGGCAGTGTTAACTCGACTTTAGGCTTCTTCTTTTCATCAGTCACCAAGACCGGTGCATTAAGAGAGATTGTTTGTTTAGCGAGGTTATTACCGGAAACGTAACTTGTTAGGCGGTCATAGCCAGTGCGTGTAGCTTTACCGTAGTTACCACTCACAGCTGTTTGGGCAATAATCACTGGCTCGTAAAGGCGCACCTCATAATTTCCCTCAATACTTAAGGTCGAAAATAGAGCTTCTTCGCCGGTACGTTGGCTAATGACACCACAACCGATGAGTAGACTACTTGTTGTAATTAATGCAATTAACGCGTATTTCATGATTATTTCCGAATTAAAAAATAAATTAGCTACTCTGAGATTGTCTTTGACGATCGCAGTAAATCGCTAAGCCTTTCAAAAATTGTCTGAGTGTATGGTCATTACACTCTCTAAAATGTTTGTGACCCTCTGTACGAAATAGAGCGCTTAGCTTATGACGGGATAAACGAATATCGCCATAGTCAAAAACAACCAGCATTTCGTCTTCGTACATTTCCATCGCAATACGCAGTTTCTTGATGGTTTTATTATTGTTGATAGCTTCATTTGGAGCCACTTCCGCAGGCTTACCACCACGACGGTGAACAATGAGTCCATTCAAGAAATGAGCAAACTCTTTATCAGGAAAGATTACTCGTGTCTCATCAGAGTCTTTTCGAGAGAATTTCTTTACTGCTTCTTCATCGCATGTGTATAAGCCATCGGCGAATATTTTTACGGTGGTTGCATCGTCTAATTCAAGTGCGTAACGAATTCTGCGAAAAGCTTCGTTATTTAGCATAGGGTCTACCAGTGTGTTAGTTCAGAATCGGATATTAGCATAAAATAGTTTGAGCTTTACCTGCTTAACCGTGAGATTTATAGTTATTTACACTAGTGATTGTGGATTACTAATATCACATCAAATTTTGTTGTTATAAACTGTGTGTTACTTGTACATAGATGAGGATATGACTGTTGGGACAGATCATTGCAATTATGCTGGGCGGCGCAATAGGTGCCGTATCTCGTTATGGTGTTTCACAATTGATGGCTGCTTCTTTTGGTCGTTCTTTTCCTTATGGGACGCTCACGGTTAATGTGCTTGGTTCTTTTTTGATGGGGTATCTTAGTATTTACTTCATGAATAAAGTAAATCTTGACCCCATGATTCGACTCACCGTATTGGTTGGGTTTCTTGGCGCATTTACCACCTTTTCAACCTTTTCTATGGATACCTTAAATTTGATTCAGTCTGGTTTTGTTACTAAGGCTTTTTTAAATATCTTATTAAACGTCACATGCAGCCTGACAGCTGTTTGGGTCGGGGTTATACTAGCCCGCTAAATCACTCTCTTTGAAATGACGGTTTTAAAATAATCATGCTTGATATCAAACTACTAAGAAATAATATTGACGATGTTGCGGCGCAGCTTTTGCGACGTGGTTACACTTTAGATGTAGAGGCTTTTAATGCACTAGAGTCTCAACGAAAGTCAGTTCAGAAATTGACACAAGCACTTCAAGGTGAAAGAAATACTCGCTCCAAAGCGATCGGTAAGGCTCGTGCAAGTGGTGAAGATATTCAGCCTCTGCTCGATGAAGTTGCTGATATGGGCGACAAGCTTAAAGCAGGCGAACAGGAGTTAGGTGAGATCCAAGCTCAAATAGATTCATTGGTTAATGCGATGCCAAATCTGTTAGATGAGTCTGTTCCAGTGGGAAAGAGCGAAGATGATAACGTTGAAGTTTCAACATGGGGCGAACCTACTAGCTTTGACTTTGAAGCGTTAGACCATGTTGCACTTGGTGAGCGTCACAACTGGATGGACTTTGCAGCGGCAAGTAAGCTGACAGGTTCTCGTTTTGTCGTGCTACATCAAAAAATGGCTCGACTGCACCGTGCACTTATTCAGTTTATGTTAGATACGCATACTGCGGAGCATGGCTACCAAGAAGTTTACGTGCCTTACCTTGTGAATGAAGATAGCTTGTTTGGAACAGGGCAGTTACCGAAATTCTCAGAAGATTTGTTCAAGCTTGAAGGCGAACAAAATTACTATTTGATTCCAACAGCAGAAGTACCTGTTACTAACTTGCTACGAGATGAGATTGTAGATGAGTCGGTATTGCCATTACAGTTTACAGCTCACACACCGTGCTTTAGATCAGAGGCAGGTTCTTACGGCCGTGATACTCGCGGATTAATTCGTCAGCACCAGTTTGAAAAAGTTGAAATGCTGCACTTTGTTAAACCTGATGACTCTTGGGCTGCGTTAGAGCGTCTGAGAGGTCATGCAGAAGCTATTTTGCAAAAATTAGAGTTACCTTATCGCGTTGTGTCATTGTGTAGTGGCGATACTGGTTTCTCAGCGGCTAAGACCTATGACTTAGAGGTTTGGCTTCCTGGTCAGCAAGCGTTCCGTGAAATTTCATCTTGCTCAAACGCAGTTGATTTTCAATCACGTCGTATGCAGGCCCGTTTCCGTAATAGTGAAACAGGTAAGCCAGAGTTGTTACATACGTTGAATGGTTCTGGTTTGGCAGTTGGACGTACACTGGTTGCTGTTGTTGAGAACTATCAACAAGCTGATGGCAGCATTCGTGTTCCTGATGTTTTGAAGCCCTATATGGGGGGCGTTGAGCTTCTAGATTAAGGCTTTGTATTAAGACTACATATACTGGCTCAAAACTAGTATATGTGGTTCTGGCGATAAATGAAAAAATATAAAAACACTTTAAAAACAATATCTTAAATCGCCCTGCGTTTTATCCTTCGGTCGGATAAAGTTTGCGCTAACTTGTGTAATAGCGTTCCAACGTTTATATTGATAGCAACTATAAAAATAATACTAAGGGAGAATATTTCTCTTAACATTAGGAAAATATGATGTTATCAAAGCACATACTCAAAGTGCAGTCAGGTTTCTCGCTAATAGAAATTTTGATTTCGCTCGTTGTTTTATCTATAGGTCTACTAGGGCTTGGTGGATTACAACTGACCTCACTTAAAAGTGCCAATAATGCACATTTTAGAACAGCTGCGAGCATTGCTGCGACAGAGCTTGCGGACCGTATGCGCCTCAATCCTTCAGCAGTAGCAAATGCACTGTATGAACAAGAAGTGGACAGGGCGGTTTGTAGCACAACAGATACGACTAAGTCGTGTGATGGCGATAACGTATGCTCAACAACAGAAGCAGCTGCTTATGACTTGAAGATGTCTGGTTGTGGTCGCACTCAAGGTAGTGAGCGTAGCGGTGGTGTTTTTTATCAGCTTCCAAACTCAACGCTAGCAATAAACTGTGGAACAGTCGCATGCGAAGCCGGCGTTGAACACACAATAAATATTGGGTGGAATGAAGTCGACGATGACGACGAAGGAACTGAAGTTCAAGCTAGAAGCTACGAACTAAACTTTATCCCTTAAAAATAACAATAAAATAGAGTGGAGTAGAGTGCTATGCGTCAGCAAGCAAGTCTTCGCAGGAATGCCGGTTTATCATTAATCGAATTAATGGTTTCAATGGTTATAGGTTTGTTCTTAATTGGCGGCCTAGTCAATGTTTACATAAGCACCAAAGGTACAGACAGTATTCGTACTGAGGTTACAGCAATGGAAGAAAGTGCACGAATAGCGCTTGCTTCAATCCGACAAATAGTCAGTCATGCTGGTTATCCATCAATGCGTAACCTGCATCTTGATGCGCCGTTTTATGCCGAAACAGATGATATTCCCAACCCTGATTGCCGTGGAGGTAGTGAAACATTAGTTTCGTCTTCGGCCTCTAGTATTAATATTCTAAATAAAAAGACTGAACAAATTGGCGGATCAACTGGAGCAAAACGTGATGCGGTTGTTGTAATCAGTATTGCCGATAGCCCTAATGAACCGCTTGCTGGACAAATTCTGAAAGACTGCATGGAAGGAGAGATTCCTTTAGCCTGTAGCTCAGATGAAGATGATGGAATGTATACGCCAGCAGACGCAAAACTGTATAGCTACTTGCATATCAGCACAGCTGATGGTGGTCGCGCTTTACGTTGTAAAGGTTCTCGTGGAGGTACACAGCCTTTAGCCGAAAATATTGAAAACATGCAGTTTTTGTATGGCGTTATAAATAATGATGGTAGTTATCAATACCGTAATGCTGAAGCGATTACTGCTAACTCTCAGTGGGGTCTAGTGGTTAGCGTACAAGCCGCTATTTTAGTTAGATCTGAAAAAGAAGTACTAGAAAAATCAGAATCGAAAGTTTTTGTCCTACTAGATGAAGAGATTACCATAGCAGCAGATAAGCGTCTTTATAGGGTATATACCACTTCAATAGTGCTACCGAACAGAGCATTTCGTGAGCTATAAATATGAATAAAAATAAAAATAAAAATAAACAGCTTGGTATGACACTAATAACGTCATTAATGATGTTATTAGTGCTGACTATTCTTGGTGTTACAGCAATGAAAATTTCTACGATGGACTTAATTATTGCAAACAACTATCAAAAGACTTTACAGGTTTACCAAGCGGCAGAGTCTAAAATACAAAAAGATGCTGATTTTTACTGGCTATATCAGTGGATGACAACAGATGTAAACGCGCCTGATGATGATGCGAGAGACATAGTTTCTACATCTGAGATTGTAGATCTTGATAAAGAATATCAGTGTACGCCTAATAATCTTGCGACAAGTCTTGGCCCTGACAGTACGCCGTGTCGCATATTTATGTTTCAAGTTAGAGCATCAATGAAGACCTCCGGTGCAAAAGCGGCTCACTTTCAAGGTGCAGGTAAGCTAACTCCCAATTTGTCTAAGGGAAGTTTCCTAGACTAAGTGGTTATTGTTTGTAATAGGATGATGCTGTCTCCGGTTTTCCTGAAAAATCATGACTAAGCTAGTAACAGATAAAAATAAAAATAAGGTAATTTTTAAAATGATTAAACATAAAAAAAGGACGGCGCTCTTTAAAAGTTGCTTATTGGTGTTTGGCTTACAGCTTAGTGGTGTAGGTTTGGCCGATGATACAGAAATATACTTCTCAGATTCGTTAACCAACGCTGACCCAAATGTCATGTTTGTGCTTGATGTGTCGGGCTCAATGGATGAAGAAGTAGAAAGTTCAGGCAGTACGCGTTTTGAGGCGATGAAGTCAGCGCTTCAAACTGTGGTAAGCAGTGCTTCAAGTTCAGTGAATATTGGGCTTATGAACTACGGTGAATTACCTTATCGTACTGAAGCCCATGGTATTAAGTTTCCGATTACAAACATCGACTCTTTAGCACGTCCCATCGTCGTAGACTCTTTACCTGAGCATGACGATGGTAACCCAGCTTGGGTATACAGTAATTTACATGAGCCCAGTGAGACAATTACCGTTAGAAATTATCTGTCGGAAATGACGGACTGGTATTGGAAAAACTCTTGGTATGAGGTTGAGAAAGAAGGGGACGCTCTTGAGGAAGAGTCTCACAGCGGTGGAACGCCGATAGTAGGTGCTCTATTTGAGGCAGCTATGTATTTCCGTGGTGAAACGGTTACGTTTGGTGAGAGAAATGTTGAAGGGTTAGATGGTAATACAGAGAATGTAGATACCTATGCACACCATAATAATACTTGGGCAGCGCATCCATCGACCTATCATGGTACTCCGATGGGGACAAAGTGCGGTACGACAACCACTAGCAGATTAAATAGAACGACTACTAGTATTCCTGATTGGTATAAGTGTGCAGCAAAGTCGGGAGATCAGGACTCGCCTGGATATTATGAAAACTGCGAGATAAACGAGCAGTGCGAAATACAGACTACAACAGTCACTCAAACCGTCACTGAAACCACCACTGTTTGTGAGAAACAATGGAGCTTGGTGAGGTCTTGTAGTAATAGTGGTCGACGTAATGGTTGTGGTGGTTATTATTGGTCGTATGATGATGTGTGCTCTGATCAAGAAGTGGAAGTAGAAATAGAAGAAGAAATAGAGCAAAATTTTTGCGACTACGAGGTTTGTAATGAAGACCAAGGCTCTGTAGTTGAAGCGGATTATAAAACGCCTATCACTGAAGTTTGTCAGAACAACTATATTGTTCTACTTTCTGATGGACAGCCAACATCTTACGAGTCAAATATATCATCTCGTGGTGGGATATCATTGTCTCTAGTTGAAGGTCCTGTTTATACAGGCTTGAAAGCAGGGACTATTGCACCACTGCTTGATAAATCAGGTGGTGACGAAACGTTTAGTTATGAAGATTGTGAGTCAAATCCTACACCTAGCGGGTTTAAAAGCGGTATTTGTGGCCCAGAGTTAACACGGTTCTTGGCAGACACAGATAACAGTAACTTAATCGGTAGCCAACCGATTAACACATACGCAATCGGTTTTGGTCTAGGGGATAACCCTGACGCAACGGACTATCTTAAAAGCTTAGTAACTGCAGATGACCCAGATACATCGGAGGTTGAAGGTTTCTTCTCTGTTGAAGACGAAGTGGCTTTGTCAGGTGCTTTTGCGGAAATATTAGCGAATATTACAGCGAGTACTTCTTCTTATGCATCTCCTGGTTACAGCATAGATATGAAGAACGGTATTCAAAATGAAGACTTCATTTATATTCCTGTGTTTGATAAGCACCTCGCACCTCGCTGGAATGGAAATCTAAAGAAGTTTAAGTTATCGAAAAGTACAGTCGATGGTAAGTCAGTCACCTCTATTACTGACCTTTACGGCAATGTTGCTGTCAATGAGTTGGGTGTATTTGAAGATAGTGCAGTCGACTTTTGGTCAACGGCAACAGAGTCAGTACCAGACGGAAAAGATGTAGAGAAAGGTGGTATTTCTGAGTTGATCAATCCTGTTAGTCGAACTGTTTTAACGGATGTGGCTTGTGGAGCATCTGAGTGTGACTTGTCTGTCGAAGCAAATGAGATTAATGAGACTAATGCTTTAGATGGCGGCTCTCTTACTAGTACATTGTTAGGGCTTGAGACAGGTGCTACAGAAGATGAAAGAAAGAAACTCGTCAACTTTGCCCGCGGCCGTATCTTGGATGTCGAAACTCAAGAGTACGAGTCAGTTCCTCATATTGGTGACATGCTTCACACTGAGCCGGTCATTGTTACTTATCATGAAGACCATGCCACGACAGGCGTTGAGGGTCAGCAAGTCATATATGCAGCTACTAATGAGGGATATCTTCACGCATTTGATACTACCTCTGGTAAAGAGCTGTTCGCGTTCATGCCTGAATCTTTGTTGAAGAACCTCAAGACGCAATACGATAATTCTGATTTAGGTAATCATGCTTACGGTATTGATGGAATCATAACTACATGGGTTCATGATGCTGATGGTGGTGGTATCAGTGCTGCTTCAGGAAGCGAAGATCAGGTAATTCTTTACTTTGGTATGCGCCGAGGTGGTCGAGAGTACTACGCACTTGATGTGACTAGTCCTCATGACCCTAAACTGCTATGGAAAATTGATGGTGCAACAACATCAGGCTTTAGTACTCTAGGTCAAAGCTGGTCTACACCTTACTTAGCAAAGATTCGTGTAGATGCGTCTAGTGCGCCAAGAGAAGTTGCAATCTTCACGGGTGGTTATGACACCAATCAAGATAATGAAGTGACTACGGTCGCTAGAAGTGCAGATACCGTCGGAATGGATATTTTTATCGTCGATGCTAAAACGGGTGAGTTACTTTGGTCTGCTCAAAATGGTGGATCATTAGGTAGTGCATTGAGTAATAAAACACTACTCACTCATAGCATACCGGGTGGCGCACGACTTCTAGATATGAATGAAGATGGTGCAGTTGACCGCATGTACTTCGCTGATACAGGTGGGCAGATATTCCGATTAGAACTTCCAATAGGTCCTACTTACGGCTTTGCTGATGCAAGACTGGTTAAGTTTGCAGACTTAGGTGGTAGTGATATTAACCCTCGGATGTTTTTTAACGAGCCCGATGTTGCGATGTTTACACACCTAGGAAAGAGGTACTTAACTGTTTCGATTGGAAGTGGTTACCGTGCTCATCCTGCGAATAGTGATATAGAAGACCGATTCTATGTTTTGATTGATGGTGCGGTTAATATCCCATTAGAAACAAAATTAAATAGTACTGAGTCTTTTGTTGCGCTGACTGAATCGGCAAACTTAGTGGAGATCACTGCTACTGGAGGTAACTCAATCTCTAGCATTGATGAAGGTACCTTGGAAGATAAGACAATTATGGACGTTGACGGTAAGTCAGGTTGGTACTTTGTCTTACCAGAAGATAGTGAGAAGGTATTGGCAACCAGTGTTACTTCTCAAGGTAATGTTATGTTTACAACATTGGTGCCCGACGCTAATGCTGAAGTTGCGGTAGAAGACTTATGTGAGTCACCACAAACTCAAGGTCGTTATTACTCAATGAATGTACTGACGGGTAATGCGGGAAGTGACTTAAATGGTGATGGAACGATTACTGATTCTGACCTGATGTTGATTATTAGTGAAAATGAAATTCCAGGTTCACCGCAGCAGGTGTTTAATGAGCCGGTGTGTACTTCTGACGCATGTAGCCAATTCGTCGACATTCGTGTTGGTAAAAAGAACTCGGCACTGGAAGAGCATGATGTATCTAAGCTAGAAAGTGTGTTTTGGACAGATCCTACGAAATAATATTAGGATTTGGATTGCACATTTGAATTTCAGAGGGTAACATCTCATCCCTCTTTAGGCGCGTAGCTCAGTTGGTTAGAGCACTACCTTGACATGGTAGGGGTCGGTGGTTCGAATCCACTCGTGCCTACCAGTATTTTGATACTGGTAGATGGAAATTCAAAAAAAGGCATGATTAATTTCATGCCTTTTTTTTTGCTTTTTTTTCAGAGAAAAGCCACTTCTATAGCTATGCGCATATCTGTTATGCGGACTTACACTTTTCCTCACTAGTTGCCTTAACTAGCTATCAAAAAACGCACTGTCGCGGTCATAGCTCACACAGTTAATATTCTTAGAGTCATAGATTAGGTTAACAACTGACTAGTCAGTTAAGAGCAGCATCAGGTGTTAATACCTTTGTATCTGGGTGACCTCGTTTTCACTTCTCAACTTATTATAAAAATTATATTTTTTTGATCGAGATTCAGGGTGTTAGAAGTTTTGGAAAGTTATTATCAGGGGCATGAAGCACTATTTCGATTATTTTTTATGATGTATAATTGATCTAAATAAAAATAAATAAGCTTACAACTAATAAAAAAAGGGGAAAGACCCATGAAAGGTATCGTTTTTACCGAATTTCTAGAAATGGTTGAAGACAAGTTCTCACCAGAAGTGGCAGACAGAATTATTGAAGCATCAGACCTCTCAACGGGTGGTGCTTACACCTCCGTTGGTACTTATCACCATACAGAGCTCATCGAAATGGTCGGACACTTAAGTAATGAGTCTGGTATTGAAGTTGTGCCGCTGGTAAAAGTATTTGGCGAGCATTTGTTTGGTCGTTTCGTTGCTTTGTATCCGAGCTTCTTTGTGGGTGTGGAGTCATGCTTTGACTTTCTAAACCTTATAGAAGGTCACGTACACGTTGAAGTTAGAAAATTATATCCAGATGCTGAGCTACCGACTTTTGGTACAGAGCAGCCAGACCCTTCAGTCCTTGAAATGACTTACCAGTCAAAACGACCATTAGCACCTGTTGCTGAAGGTTTGATTCGTGGTTGTATTGCTTACTACAAAGAAGATATTACTTTGCACGCAGAAGACCTTTCTGGGGGCCAAAATAATCTCGTGAAGTTTACGCTAACAAAAGCTGGAGCTTGAAATGAGTGATGAATTAGCAATACAAGTTAGGCGACTCACCAGAGAGAAAAATGCTCGAAAACAAGCAGAACTACTGTTGGAGCAAAAAAGTCTAGAGTTATATAGCGCAAATAAAGAGCTAACAAATTTTGCTAACTCATTGGAAGAGCAAATACAGACCCGGACCAAAGAGCTAGAAGAAGCACGTGATAATGCCTTGGCTGCTAGTCGCTCTAAGACAACGTTTTTAAGCACCATGAGTCATGAAATCCGTACGCCTATGAACGGCATTATCGGTATGGCTAACTTGCTTCTAGACACAGGGCTGACACACGAGCAAAAAAACCAAGCAGCGGTGATTCTATCTTCTTCAGAGTCACTGCTGTCTATCATCAATGATATTTTAGATTTGTCGAAGCTTGAAGCCGGCAAATTCGAAATCTTTAATCGACCGTTTAATCTTAGCGAGTTGCTATTAGATATTTTCAACTCGATGGCCATTACAGCCGCTAACAAAGAACTGCAGCTGTTATGTCAGTCTGACCAAGGCGTGCCGCAAGATCTCATTGGTGACCCTTTCCGTCTACGCCAGATATTGATCAACTTGTTGGGTAACTCGTTAAAGTTTACTGATACTGGTTATGTCGACTTGCAAGTTAAGTTGGTGAAAAAAGAAGGCGATAAAGTTTCGATACGCTTTGAAATTCATGACACTGGTTGTGGTATTGATGAAGAGTCGCAAAAAACATTATTCACACCATTTTCTCAAGGCAAATATGATCAAACTAACCCTCAAGGTACGGGTTTAGGGTTGTCAATTTCTCGACGCTTAGCAACCTTGATGAAGGGTGATGTTGGCTTATACAGTACGCTGGGTGAAGGGAGTTGTTTTTGGGTAGAAATGCCGATGATGATTGCCGACTCTAAGCACACTGAAAAAAGGCTGGATGCTAGTTATGTGCTGTATGAAGGTAATAAGCTGATTCATCCAGTGATTGCCCGTCAGTTCGAGGCGTTGGGCGGTAAGTTAACGTTAGCAGATAGCATAGAACAACTCATCGCCTGGCATCAGGATGAGAAGAAACCATTTGATCGTTTTATCATAGACTTTGAAAGTATCGACTATGATCAGAGAGTCGCTTTATATAATCATTTTCAAGTGGCTGATGACTCCGAAAACTGGTTGTTCATTCGTCGAATTAACGAGCCAAGCTGTCCACTAACTGAGCTAATTCAGCAAATGGGGATAGACAGTTTCATTAAGCCAATCACTCAAGACAAGTTTTATGAGCACCTTCGCAACACTGGTGGTGTAGTGACAAGTATCGATGTGCCAGAAGAGGTTGTCGAGAAGGCCTGGTATGAAAAAGTGCCGGGTGACGATCATCACATCTTGTTAGTTGACGATAATGCGGTGAATAGAATGGTCGCAACGGCACTATTAAAGAAGTGTGGGTTTAAAATCAGTACGGCAAATGATGGTATAGAAGGTGTTGAGGCTTGTGAAAAAGAGGACTTCAGTCTAGTGCTCATGGATATTCAAATGCCACGAATGGGTGGTATTGAAGCCATGCAAAAGATTCGCGAAATGATGAAAGACTCTGGACGAGTGATGCCACCGATGATTGCGTTAACGGCTAATGCAATGGAAGGGGCGTCTGAAGAGTATATGTCGAAAGGGATGGATGATTATCTTACCAAGCCTATCGATCAGGATAAACTTGGTAAGACATTAGTGCACTGGTTAGACCAGCGTTAATGATTACTTCTGAGCTAAGGTTGGCTTGCTCTTGATGAGCGGGCCAAGTGCTTTATAAGCAATAGACTCTAAGATAATACCATTAGTATTAGCCGTAAGCGCTTTATTTGGCTTACCAGACTTCTCGTAACGACCCGAATACCAGCCCTTATCAACATCATGCAATGTGCTTGCAACAGCCATTAGCTTCTTTGTGTAGTCCGTCTCATACAGTGCGTGCCAACCAAAGGCTGCTTTAGTACTTAGACTTTTGAACTCACTCGCATCTTTGCCATCTTCCGTAATCGTATTCCACTCTTTACCATCGGTAAATACCGTGTTGTAAACGAAGTAGGGCGCTTGATCGATGTTGTCCTCACTCACAGCCGTTAATATCCCAGTATCCTTGTAGCGAGCTTCCTGTACAGCATAAACGCGGTTGGCGAACTGCTTTGAGATCTGGTCCCAACCAAACTCAAGACCATCCAAAATGTAAGGCTCACTTACCACGTAGTTGTGTGCAGTAAACTCTTCAGGACGACGACTATCAGTGGCGATATCGATACCGTAGATGTTGATGTACTTCAACCAAGACTGGTAATCCAACGCTTCATTAACGTCATAACCCATCAACTGCATAGATTTTGCCGCGTACTCTTCATAACCTAAACGACCTTCTTGAAGCATGGTCGTTTTGTTCTTTTCACGAAGAGCACCAAATAAGCTACCTTTGTCGACCATTGCTGCAAGGTCCCACTTATCAACAACCGACTGTACTTCCTGATGAAACTCAGGGTACTGCCAAACCAAAATGTTGATAGGCACCATAAGACGACCAATATCAATTGCAGACCAACCAATCCCTTTTGGCGTCGGCTTGTTAGTGTAGTCAACCATCGCCAAACTAATCGTGTTGTATGACTTATTGGGTAGTTTGCCATCGTAAAGCGGCAACTCCGCAAGTGATGTTAATAGCTTGCGCGTACGTTGACTGAACTCTTCTTTAGGAATGATATCAAGTCGGTAAGCCGAGATTAGCCCCATCAAATAGGAAGAGGTATCCCAAAGCGTAGAGGCGTTGTACTGGTTAGCCGAGTTAACCATGCCCGTTTCTTCAATGGTATTGTTCTCAAAATACTTCCAAGCAATGTTGGCCCATTCTCGCTCTTCAGCGGTGATGGCACGTTGCTTAGGTATTTCAATCTCTACTTCATTCTTCACAGCTGAGCGTGAAGCAACACGGTTATCAAAGTTCATGTTTTCCATGGTGATGACAATACCAAAGGCTGTCAATAACGCCAGTATGAAAACAATATGCCCCCGAGCACGTATTATATTTGTTTTTAAGCTCATGTTGTTTCTCGCATAATTGGTTGTTCTGTAAAGACGCTCTCTGTCGTCTCTTCTTTAGCTTCTACTTCTGCACTTTCCTCTTCTTCAGACGGTCTCCATAGTGCCGCTAATACAATGCCACTTAGTGCAACTATATTGTTCAAGCCCCAAAAAGTATTAAGGAGTACACCGTCGAATGAGTAGCCAGTTTTTCCTGTCGACACTTGCCACCAAGCAAACAAAATACCCAGTGAGGTCAGTCCGATAATGGTTAATTGTGGAATCAGAAGATGTAAGAAATTTCCTTCTTGCCGATCTTTTGGTGTGACTGGAAAGCTGATTTTTTCGCCTTTCATAACTGTCCAAATTGCCCGAAGGTTATTGGAGAAGAAGGAGAGGTAACTAGCTTTGGAGCTATAGCCCGCAATCCCCCAGCAACCCACCATAAAGGCCAGTTCATTCATGATTAAGAATGGCAAAATATGCGCATAGAAATCGAATGAAAATGCGGTAACAGGCGCGATAGCGAAGAATAAATAGATGAGTGGTGCGCAAAGGAAAATGAAGTTCCAAATACCACCAATGTACGACCAGATCGTTGTCGCATACATAAGGCGCTGCGGCATGCTCATGCCTTTACGAAATACTGGGTTATCGTTTTTAGCAATATCCAATGTGCCACCAGCGTACTTGAAACGCTGTATTGTCCAAGTCAGTAAGTCTTGTGGCGAGAGCATTTTAGACTCTACTTCTGGGTGCATGACCGACTTCCAATCACGGCCTTCATCTGTATGTAGCACGATAGACGTATAAATATCTTCAGATACATGGAAACGGTAAGGCGTGAACTCATTATCCTGTAATACTTGATGCTTTAAGCTAGCCTCAGCCACAGGGTCGAGTTTATCTTCACCTGTAATCTTAATGATCTTTTGACTGTTATCTTGAATCTCTTTATCAATGGACTCAGCGTAGGCTTTAAGTGCCGCTTCCATAACGGCCTCACGACGATGGATGGAGCCAGCCCCACAACAGAACGATGCATTACACCAGTTACGCCGGCGTTGAATCACATCGTAAAACATCTTCGGGTCATTAACGAAAGGGTCTTCACCAAACTTTACTGGGCCGATAATCTTTTCAATAAACGAACCGACTTTTCGACCGGGCGTTGAAAAGCGCTTATCTAACTTATCAGTCAGTGAGTGGCCTTCTGGTAAATCAAAGAACCACTGAGGTGTTTGAACCCACGCGACATTAGGGTCTCGAAAATAACCCAGTGTGTGTTCGATAATAGTAGGAAAGGGGCGAGTGTCAGCATCACAAATAACGATGAAATCACCGCTTGTCTGCTCCATTGCATTTCGCAAGTTACCGGCTTTAAAGCCGATATTACTGTCACGAGTAATGTAATTTACGCCTTCTTCTTCCGCTACTAAGCGCATCGCATCACGTTTTCCATCATCTAAGACAGAAATTAGGATGTCGATATTATGAGGGTAGGTGACTTTTTTAGCGTCTCTGATACTAAGACGAACCAGCTCTGGGTCTTCGTCGTAGCTAGGAAAATACATATCGATTTTTAGAGGGCGATCCTCTTGGGGCGTGTAACTAGTCACGTCACTAAGTAACACTGGTGGCTTTTGCTTTGGTGTATCTTCTACCTTCCACAAATTGAAGGTGAAAAAGCACAGTCCAATAAAGGCACCGGTTTCAGCGATAACGAGTGGTATGGCATACCAAAGAGCGTCTAAGTTTAGAGATGAAGTCCATCGCCATGAAATATACCAAATACCTAAGACTAGATTGATAATAGCTAGATATTGCCATAACAGTTCACGGTTAGGTGAGTGTTCTAGTGGCGGTTCTGGCTTTCGATGCTCGAACTTTTCAAAATAAAAGCTCATAGTCGTTACCTTGTTTTTTTTATTTAGATTGCCCGCTAATGACTGTTAATTTTATTCTTAGTCAGGATCAGTAGGTTGTTTTTACTGTTTAAAGAGTAATCAATACTATCAGCTAAAGCCTGAATAAGAGGTAAACCCCAACCCCCTTCGGGCAATAAGTCTTCTTCTGGTAGTTCTTTTTTCTGATTACCCATCAGGCTTGGGGCGGTTTGACTATAATCAGTGATCGATATTATTGTTTTTTGAGTTTCATCGATGAGTTCAATGTCAATTTTGTGACCGTCTTCACCCTGGTAGGCATGCTCAATCACATTATTGAGTGCTTCTACCATGATGAGTTCCAAATGCCCGCCGAGTTCAGGTGAAATCTGGCACTGGGCACAGTACTCTTGTAGCAACTCAGAGGCTTCTCTAATTGCTGAAAAGTTGCTATCAATTGTAATTTGCCAGTGTGCCATGTGATTTCCGATTAAAAGTAATTTTTTGCCGTTTCGATGTCATTCGTCAAGGTGAAGATACGATCCATGCGGGTAAGCTTGAATAGTTCTAACACTGTTCCGGATGCTCCAAAAATAACCATTTTTCCTGTGGCACTAATCTTCTTAAGCACTACAACCATTGCGCCAAGGCTACTACTGTCCATAAAGCTTAGTTTACTGATGTCGATAATCAGTTGGTCATTTCCAGAGGTAATAATTGCCTCCATCGCTGATTTAAACTCAGGTGCAACTGATGCATCTAAACGTGTTTCGTCGATAACAGCTGTTGTTACGCTGCCTTCTTGTTGTAAGTTAATTTTCATTATTCTTGTTCTCTTTTTTGGGGGTAGGGTTTTCGAACTGAAAGGCGAGGAAGCTAACATCATCAGGTAACGCATTCAGTTGACTTTCTGATAGCCACTCTTTTTCTATGCTCTGCATCATTTGAGCGGTACTTTGTCCTTTTATCTGCTCAAAATGCTGCGTTAAATTATCACCATCTAATGGTTGTTGGTTGATAAGAGAATCATTTTCGTTGATACCGTCAGAGTAAACGATAAGCTTGTCACCGGGCTCCATCTGCAGTACCTCGGTTTCGTATTCCACATCAGGCACTAGTCCAACTGGAAAACCATTGACGTCAATGGGGGCAATCGTATTCTGTGCCGCTTTGTACCAATATGGCTGTGGGTGTCCTGCTTGGGTGTAGTACACCTTATTAGTATCCATATCGATTATGCCGAACATCATGGTTAGATAATGATCATGATTGTGTTGGTTTAGTAAACAATCATTTAAGTTTTTAGCAAAAAGTGCAGGGATTTCAGGTAAACGCTCTCTGGTAATAGGACCGCCATAAAAACCTCGCTTCAGCCCTAGGTATACTTGCATCGACATAGAAAGCATTGCTGCTGAAATACCATGACCAGATATGTCTAGACTATAAAAAACAAGACAGTTGGTCTGAGTCTCAAAATAGTTAAAGGTATCGCCACCAATAAAAATGGCTGGCTTGTAAAACCATTCTGTAGAAACAGACTTTGACTTTAGTGGTGGTGGTAGAGATTTAAGCTGGGTAAGAGCCGCAGATTCAAGATCTTTCTGAATATGATCATGAGCGATTTTTAGTGCCAAATTTGTTTTAGCAATATCATCTTCTAGATTAATAACGCGCTGTGCCGCAAGTAGACGGATACGCATTTCTTCTATGGCCAATGGCTTAGACGCGAAATCATCAGCCCCTGAATTGATACCTTTAAGGGTACTGTCTTTTCCTTTAAGACCTGTTAATAAAATGATGTACATATATTTAGGGAAGTCGCTTTGCCTAATCTGCTTACAAAGCTCAAAGCCGTCCATATTTGGCATATTACAATCACTGATAATTGTTGTAATATCACCTGCCTTGAGTTTGGCTAAAGCGTCCAGACCATCGATTGCTTCAGTCACCGAATGGCCGAGTCTTCTGACTATGCTACTTACTAAAAAGCGCATGTCTGCTGCATCATCAACTATTAGGATATTCATTTTTTGTTCAGCTAACTTATTGTTTTAAAAATTGTTATTCGTTTGCTTGTTTTAAATCTAGTGTGGCATAATGATCTAAAACTGTAAAACATAATCAACAAAAATTAGACAGAGTGCAGTAAAAGGGTATGATAATATTTATCTTAGGATATTCATGTTATGTACGCCTGCGATAAAGAATAATAATAAAAAAAAGCGTGGTTCTCATTATGCTCTACCGATCTATCAATGTAGCTATTCTCGTGCTGTTAGCTTGGTTCAGTTACGTCTCTATGCAGGCGACACAGCGTCAAAATCAAGCGATCAAGCTGACCCAAACTCAGTTATCCCAAAGTCACCAGGCCTTGTTAGAGAAGCAACAAGTAGTTGATGAGCGTGCGATGCTATTTCAAGAGTCTTTCGAAAGCTTTTTAGATGCTCAAAAATTGCAGGCAACAGCAGAGAAAAAGCAGCTGGCATCAGTTGCCGCTCAAAAACAAGTCACTGCACTGCATGAACTTTATGGCCAAGTATTAAAGGCTGACGTACTGCGTTCTAGCGGTAAGGCGTCTGAAGCTGCTGACCTACTTAAAAGTATTAAGAAAGCAATTTGGCAAGCAGGCGATCGCTACACTAAACACCAGAAAGAATTGCGTGCATCTATGCAAACTATTGACGCTTTAGTTAAAGCTTGGAAAGCAAAAGATGCAAGCAAGTCAGCTGCACCTATTTATAAAGCGCTGGAGAAAGTGCTTATCGAGACTAAAGGTAAGTCATAATGAATAACGATAATAAAAATCAAAAGCGTCGATTAAAGCGCTATCTCCCATTATTACTAGGTGGACTACTCGGTGTAGGTGTGATCACTTGGACAAGTTTAACGATGGATGACGTCGATGAGTCTAAGGCTGATGTTAGTGAGTTATTTGCTGCAAAGCAGGGTGCACCGGGTATGTCCGGTATTCCTAGTCAGGCAGAAGAAGAAATACATGCCTGCTTCAAGCCTATTAGTGGTTTGGCTGAGACTGATCTTGCTGCCGCTCGGATTGCTTGGAAGTATTTTGAAAATAATTATCAGCCTAAAACAGGGCTAGTTAACTCAGTTAATAACTTTACCTCAACCACCATGTGGGATACAGGTTCAGCACTGGCTGCAACGATTGCCGCTCATGATTTTGGCTTTATCGACCAAAAACAGTTTGATGACCGCATTGTTGCGATGATCAAAATGCTCAGTGAAATGAAGCTGTTTAACAATGAAGCACCTAATAAGGTATACAGCACGACTACCGGAGAGATGGTGGATTATCGAAACAAGCCTAGTGAAGACGGTATTGGTGTGTCGACGCTTGATTTGGCTCGACTCGTTTCTTGGATGAATACATTAAGTTGTAAGCATCCTAAGTACACCAATCAGTCAAATAGAGTGTTGTCTCGTTGGAAATATGATCGTCTTATCAACAATGGACAGATGTATGGTCTAGCACGTGATGCGGTCACTAAGAAAATACGCGTACTGCAGGAAGGCCGTTTAGGTTACGAGCAATACGCGGGGAAGGTATTTAAAGAAACGGGCTTTGATCAGTCTGTCGCTGCTACTTACAACAATAAATACCGTAGCGGTATGGAGATTTATGATGTCCCGATTGCTTTTGATAGTCGTGACCCAAGAGTGCTTGGCGCGTACAACTATGTCGTGACAGAGTCTTATGGTTTGGATGTTATGGAACATGGTTATAACGAAGAAAATACGTCACTGACTAAAAATATTTATGATGTACAAAAAGAGCGTTGGAAGCGTACAGGTGTCGTAAGCGCTATCTCAGAAGATAACGTTGATCGTAAACCTTACTTCGTTTACAACACGATTTTCACGGCGGGTTTGCCTTGGAATACAACGACCGACCGTGGTGTGCAGTATAACGAGCTAAAAAGTGTCTCGACTAAAGCTGCGTGGACAATGGCGATGTTGTTCCCCGACGACCCTTATAGCACTGTTTTGAAAGAACAGGTAGAAAGTGCTCATGATCCGAAGAAAGGCTGGTACTCCGGTGTTTATGAAAACGGTAAGGGTTACAACAAGGCGATGAGTGCTAATACTAATGGCATCGTGATGAGTACTTTGCTTTATAAAAAGTATGGACCTTTGTACCAGCTTTGTAATGCCTGCGGTCGTAAGCTTAAACTTGACCCAAGTATCTTCAAAAGTCAGCAGTAATACCTATGTTACTTCGTCGCTCTTGTGCTCTAAACATAACGCTTAGACAGTCACTTTTGTCACTGTCTGTGTTTGTGTGCAGCACTGTCAGTGTTACAGCGCAAGAGCCCCCACAGTTACCAATACTAGAAAAAGCGAAAGTACTTCACTGTGTTCAGTCTGAAGGTGCCGCAAAGGAAGCGTTAGGTGCTTTTTGGGAAATCCAAGACGAGACTGATAACTTCCCCGATGAGCATTTACTTAAAAACGAAACCCATTCATTACATGCTGCGACGTTAGATATTCTGCTGAATACTCTAGTCAACACGGCTCAACGTTATCCTGCTCTACGGACACAGGTAGAGCGAACTATGTTGCAGTGGAATTATTGCGATGTAATGCAAGAAGGCGTGCTGTTTGATATTAAAAGCGATGGCATTGGGGTAAGTCGAGCGTTGGCGCCTGAAAATTCACCGATTAATTGGGAAGGGTTTAAGTCTCTTGGCTTTTTTGGCGAAGTAGAAGGGCGCTTTATACCGGAATTAATTAGCTTTGATCAGCAAAGTTTACGCGTTGATTTCGAATGGTTATTTCATCGAATTTATCGTCAGCAGTGCTTTCCACATCCTGACACATCTGGCTTGTTTGACCGTTTTGAAAATAATCTAAATAAGAAAGTAATCGCTCAGTCAGAAGTGGCTGAAGCTACTGAGTACACATACTCATGGGACTCTGAGTGTATTTATCCGGTGTCTGTGCCTGAGTTGAAAGCTCAAGTGAAAGTTGAGCCGTTACTCGATATTCCGTTGTTAAAGACGCAGTTAAAAATTATTGAAATACCGCTAGTTATTCCTCAGTTGAATACGACGGTATTGCTTTCTCCTATTCCGGTTACAGTGCCGTTATTAAAAACAGAATTATTGATTATTCCAACGGAGATACTTGTACCGTTATTAAAAACGACCGTACTCATTGTTCCTGTTGAGATAGATATACCAGTATTGGAAACGTCGGTAGTGATTATTCCGATCGAGATACTCATACCAATATTACAAACAGCAGTCGAAGTGGAAGAGCAGCCTGCTGTTATTCCAAAGTTACTGACGAAGCTTGTCATCGATAAGCCAAAAGTTAAAGTAGTTGTTTATAATGGTATCGGTTTAGATGGTATACAAACTCATTCACATGGCTTAACAAGTGGCTCAGGCGGCACGGGTTTTGGTTCATCAAGGCCAGCTCCAACCCATAAGCATAGGCCGGGCGACGTACATGGCCCAGGAATACCTGTTGCGCATAAAGTGATAGCAGCTTCAAGAGTTGCTCCTGCAGTCGTTGTCAGGAGACCTCAAGCAGTACAAGCTATTCCAGTGGCAGCTCAGCCCCAAAAAATGATTATCGTTGATAAGAATCAGCCGCTACTTGAGCGCTTATTAGGTGGCTTAGCTGCCGGTAGTAATGTGTTGATTGTTGATAATATTCAACTGACTGTGAATGAATATAATGGCTCTGTTGAAACCGTTATTTCTAACTCAAATATTGGTACTCTGGAGTCAGTACTCCCAGCAAAATTACCTGTAGCAGCACCTGCGGCGGAAGCGAAACAGTTCGTTAAAAGCAACTTTGTTCCTACTATTACCTCGACACCACAAGTGACGGTGCAGCCTAAACCTGTGGTAAATGTTCAAGTTGCGGCAAAACCTCAGCCAGTGGTTAGAGTGAAGCCTCTAGTGGTTACTAAGCCTGTATCGACTAAGCAAACAGCTGCAAAGAAAATATTAAACGAGCTTTTAGCAGTGCCGATGGTTGAGAGTATGGTGTTTGTTAATGAGCCTATGTCGCGAACCATGCTTAAGCCTGTTGTGATTAAAAAACAGGTTAGAGACCTATTGGCTGTTCCTCGTTTACAAACACAAATTAAGTTAACAGCTATTCAAGCATCAAAGTCTAGAAATAGAACGAAGGCAAAAGCTAAAAGAACACCACAAAAGAAACAAAGCAGTGATGTCTCATCAAGCCTATTTATTTATAGCCCGTATGAAAATGGTGATAAACCTAAGTCCGGCGAAAAGACAGTAGAACAATTACTGCAAGAATATGCTGAGTACGAGGAAAATTTGGCCGCTAGAAAAGCGGGTAAGAGACCTAAAAAAAAACAAATAATTAATAAGCCTGTTGAATCTTATAAACCTGATTCGCAGCCTGTTATTAAAAAGATAGAAGCGCGATTAAAGGCATCTGTTAAGACTCAAGTCAGTCAAGAAGTGGACGTCGCTAGACTAAATACTCAGATCTTTGTGGGTAAACGCTCACAAGTGAGCTTACCTAAAGAACAGATGCTCTCAACGAGTCAAAACTATAAAAATAGCACTAAGCCTGCCACTTTCATTTTTTCTGAAAAGTCCGCTGATGCACGTGATATAGCACAATTTAGCGCACCTGCAGCCAATATACCTGTTGGTCTAGGAGCCGATGCACCAGCGCCTTACTTTATAGATGAAACCTTTGTAGAAGAGTTACCTAGTGACGTTGTTAAAAAAGGGAAGCGGAAGCCGATTGGCTTAGCAGGTGGTGTTTATCTTAAAAAGTCGCTCGCTAATAGTAAGTGGGCAATTGGTGGTTCTGTCAATCGTAAGTTAATCAAAGATGACTATTGGTTTGCTCGTGGCGGTTGGAACTACTCCTTAGAGAATGAAGAAGACCCATTTAGCTACTCGTGGGGGATTGGCTACAGTGACTGGCATCCAGGTACGTTTTCGGCTCAGTTGAATAACTGGGGACCGCTAAAACTGGGTGATGGCCTAGCGTTAGATAAGGCGGTAGCGAGTTTTGGGTATTCTGTGAAGTCAGAAATACTAAAAAAATATCGCCTGAGTTTATCCGGTGCTTTAAATATTCCAATCGATGGAAACAGCTCTGCAGCTGCTAACTTCCGCTGGTCTCCTAAAGAAAACTGGTACATCAGTAGTTCTCTGAGTTATCCATTAGAAGGTGATGGTGACCCTAAATGGACTTATGGCTTTGGGTATAGTGACTGGCGACCAAACAAGTTTAACTTACAGTATTCAAACTACGGGCCTAACGACTTGTTTGAACCAAACTACAAAGAAAACGGTACTTGGTCTTTTAGTTATAACTGGAAGTTCTAAATTCACGACTTATTAAGTGAAGAAGTGCCACTCTTGGTCAAGTAATAATAAAAATGAGCAATTCTTATGAGTGCATCTGACGCAGTAGCTGAAGAATCAGTGAAAACCAAGGCACGGTCTTGGTCCTATCTTGATACAGGCGCAACCCGCGATTTACGTTTAGACTTCATGCGCGGCATCGTTATCCCATTGCTTTTTGCTAGTCACTTTGAGTACTTTTCTGCGCTTATGTACATTGGTTGGGAGCGCATAGGTATTGTTTCTACCGCTGAAATATTTGTTATTTTAGCTGGTGTCGTGGTCGGTATGGTATTTGGTAAACGATTGCGTACTGATGGCCTTGGTGCAGTCATGCCAGCGTTATTAGATCGTTCGGTTAAACTCTATATGACCAACGTGGTGTTGATCCTAATTATTGCGGGTATACGATTTATACCTGAGATCGATAGCACCATTATCACGACTTACCATAGCCCTTATAGTGGGAAAACCTATCCATTATTTACCAGTATGGACTCGAGTATTTTCACACTACTTCATCAAACACTATTGTTACGTATAGGGCCGCATCAGTTCCAGATTGTGGGCATGTACGTGGTGATGTTTATCCTTGTGACACCTTTTGTATTCTTTATGATTAGTCGCAAGCGAGTAGGGGTGTTACTGGGCTTGAGTTGGGTCATTTATTTTATAAACTTTGGTGCGCCAGAGTCTAACCCCGGCAGTCCTGCTTACCGACCAACGAATGCTCAGTTTGAATACGCATTTCCTATTTACGCTTGGCAGCTTATTTATGTGCATGGTATTGCGGCAGGTTATTACAAAAAGCAGGTGATCGAGTTCTTCTCTACTAAGTTGGGTAAAGCGTTACTGTATGCGTCATTCTTACTCACGGCAGCGTTGATCGTTTTGACTTGGCACAACCCATTGGATGAGTTTGAGTCGGTGAAACTGACTTGGCTTTCAACGGACACGTTCCATTGGTTGAATAATAATTACTTCCAGAAGTATAAATTAGGGCCGGGTCGTTTGCTTAACGTGACGGTGGTGTTGATTACCATGTACGCGTTACTGACACGTTTTTGGATGCCTATTAATAAGGCGCTAGGGTGGTTCTTTATTCCGCTGGGGCAAGCGTCACTTTATGTGTTTTATGTGCATATCTTCTTCTTACTGATTTTGGCGAATACACCATTACCAGAGATGAATGATTTTTGGATTAATACGGGTATTCACGTGGGTCTATTGTTGGCGATTTGGACGATGGTGAAGACACGATTTATGTTTAAGATAATTCCGAATTAAAGAAGTAATTTGATAATAGGTTTTAAATGGAGTCTTTAAGGCTGACTTTAGGACTTACTATTCAATAAAAAAGGGCCATGGAAGTGTTAACTATCCATGGCCCTTTTTACGCTTTAAGCTAAGACTTAATGTCCGCTAATCTTTGCATGCAAAGGCTTAGTATCTGCAAATGCCTTCATCTGTTCATCGCTGGCTTTGCCTTGGTGGTTTTCTTTCCACTCTGAAAACGGCATGCCATAGATTGCTTCACGCGCTGCATCGTAGTCCATGTCTTCACCCAGTTCATTTGCTGCGCCCATATACCACTTACTCATGCAGTTACGGCAAAAGCCTGACAGATTCATTAGGTCAATGTTCTGCACGTCTTTACGCTCCTGAAGGTGTTTAACCAAGGCACGAAAAGCGGCTGCTTCTGCTTTAATTTGCGTATCGTTATCCATGTTGTTCTACTCGTTATTTATGTCGATAAGGCCAGCGATTATGCCAGATTAACCGGTGTTTCGCATACCTGCTGCGAGTGCATTGATGGTTAGCAGTAAACCGTCCAACCAAGGCGACTCTTCGTCATTGTCCTGTAGCGGACGATGTCGCTTAAGTAGCATCACTTGAATATGGTTTAACGGATCAAGGTAAGGCTCACGACGCGTTAACGACGCACTTAACTGGGTATCTGCTTCCAGTAAACTAGACTGCTCGCTCAACGCCAGAATCTCTTTAACAGTAAGCTCATACTCAGTTTTGATCATTTGATAGATCATTTCTGACTGCTCTTTATCCTTCCAAAGCTGCGAGTATTCCTTTGCAGTATCCATGCGTGCTTTGCTTAGAGACATTTGAACGTTGCTCACGAGTGCACGGAAGAAAGGCCAGTTTTTATGCATGTCTTTTAGCGCGGCTTCGCCTTCAGTAGACTCCGAGCGGAAGCTTGCCAGTGCCGAACCGATACCGTACCAAGCAGGCAGAGTATGACGTGCTTGTGACCAACCAAATACCCAAGGGATCGCACGAATCGAAGACTTAGAACGCACCACGGCTTTACGATGAGACGGGCGAGAGCCAATATTCAACAAACCCACTTCTTGAACCGGAGTGTTCTCGTAGAAGTAGTCTTGGAAACCTTCAGTATCGTCAGTAAGCACACGGTAACTAGCTTCACCTGCTTCAGCGATTTTAGCCATAGCTGATAAGTACTGTTCACCATAAGGGCCTTGTTTCTTAACCAAGCCAATACTGCTTTTCATCAAACCTGTCATACCTACGCCAAGTTCATACACCGCTGTTTCAACGTTGCTGTACTTGTTGGAAATAACTTCACCTTGTTCGGTGAATTTGATCTGACCTTTAACAGTGTCAGGCGGCTGAGACAAAATCGCTTCATGCGTAGGGCCACCACCACGGCCAACCGTACCACCACGACCGTGGAATAGTCGGCAGTTCACATCGTATTTTTCAGTCAGTGCAATCACTTGCTTCTGAGCGTTATAGAGACTCCATTGAGACGCTAAAATACCGCCATCTTTACAAGAGTCAGAGTAGCCCAGCATCACTTCCTGCATATTGCCGGATACGTCTAGCAATGCTTTATAAGTAGGGTTCGCTAGTAACTTATCTAGCACGATCGCGATGTGTTGCAGATCTTCAATGGTTTCAAATAACGGTGAAATCTGGATATCAGCAAAGTACTTACCGTCACTGTCTTTACCCGCAAGACCCGCTAAGCGCGCAAGGAACATGACTTCCATGATGTGACTAGCGCTATGTGTCATTGAGATAACGTAAGTACCAAAAATGCTATCGCCAGTCTCTTTACGCATCTCAATCATTGTGTCGAATACTTTCAACACTTCAATCGTTTGGTCAGTCAGCGAAGCAGGGTTGGCGCGTGGTAGTGCGGTATTTTCAATAAGCTCACTTAGGACGGCAATGCGTTGATCTTCGTCCATATCCGCATAACCAAGGTTAGGTCTGAATTGCTCCAGCACCTCAGTCACTGCTTGTGTATGTTCGGTAGATTCTTGACGAATATCCAAGTCAAACAGGCTAAAGCCACAGGTCTCAGCAATACGAATCAAGTCCTTCAGTTCACTATCCGCAGTCGCTTGGTCGCCATGGCTATAGAGCGAATCACGAATGATATAGAGATCTTTCATGTAAGCGTCGATGCCGTTGTAAGCATGGGGGAAGCTTGTGATTGCTTCGCCATTTAGACGCGCATTGACTTGAAGTAGATTTTGTTTAAGACGGTAAGCCATCATCTGTAACTTACGGCGGTATGGTTCGTGGCGTAGTTGCAGTGGTTTCTCTTTGAAAACATCAACTAGCAGGTCATCTTCATCCGATTTAATGGATGCGTTAAAATCATCGCTAGGTGCAACGAATGCTAGGTCATGCGACAGAATGTTTCGTAATGAGCGAGTACGCGATATGTATTCGTTCAATACGCATTGCATGTGTAAACGTATGGCATTTCGAGTCACGTCAGCGGTTACGAATGGATTGCCGTCACGGTCACCACCGATCCATGAACCAAATTTGATAACACGCGGTATAGTGATTTCACCCTCACCATAAACCTTGTTAACTGAGCGCTCAAAGTAACGGTACATTTGAGGAATAGCTTCGAAAATACTGTTGTTAAAGTAGAACAAACCGAAGCGGATTTCGTCTTCAACGGTTGGTTTGTCAACGCGTACATCATTGGTACGCCAAAGCAGTTGGATTTTTGCTTTTAGATGACGCATAAGATCGGTCCGTTCTTCTTCGATCAAGTGGTCATTATGAAGTTGGTTTAACGTCAAGAAAATACTACGCTGTATAACCATGACTGTGCGACGACGCGCTTCCGTCGGGTGAGCGGTGAACACAGGTAAGTACTGCATTTCATTAATGACTTTTTGTAGCTCATCCGCGCTTAAGCCTTGGTTTTTCATGTCGTTAACAGAGCCTAGGAAAGAGCCTTTCCATAGCGTATCTGAGTTAGTACGAAAAATCTTACGACGGTTTCTGTGAAGTAAATTCTCTTCTACAATATTCGAAAGCATGTAGAAAATATTGAATGAACGAATAACTTCTTCAACACGATCAATATCAAGTGACTCGATATACCTCATTAATTCAGCACGGTCGACATCATTGTTATTAGCGCTTAATTTTATGTAGCCTTTGCGCAGGTGCTCTACATCGTTATAAAGTGCTTCGCCGCCTAGTTCACAAAGTACTTCGCCTAAAAGGTCACCGACCATTCGTACTTGTTCTTGCAGGGTAGCTGTTTGCATTTCGTTACTCATAAAAAGCCTCAGTTGAATCGTAGTTGTCTTTTTTTGTCTTATTTATCTATATTTTACGTACTCTATTATGTTTTTAGATCCATGTGAATATACCAATAGTTGTGGCCGTGCGAATAAATACTAAACCGTGATACAGTCCGCCCCATGAGCAAAATAATCTTAACTACCCTAAACGCACGCTACCTGCACTCCGCTTTTGGCCTGCGTTATTTGTACGCGAACCTCGGCAATTTACAAGTGCAAGCGAGCGTGCAAGAGTTCACTATTCACGAAACTCCTATCAATATTGCAGAGACTTTATTAGCTGAAAAACCGTCCATTATCGGTATCAGTGTCTATATCTGGAATATCATTGAGGTGACGGAGTTGGTTGGCTTATTAAAGCAAATCTCTCCTGAAGTGGTGATTGTGTTGGGTGGGCCAGAAGTGAGTCATCCGCCAGATTTGCCAGCCGTGTGTGAACTGGTTGATTATGTGGTGACGGGCGCTGGTGAAGTGAGTTTTGTAACACTGTGTCAGCAGTTATTGAGCGGTCAAAAGCCGCTGAATAAAATAGTGACAGGTGTCACTATGCCATTGGATCAACTCAAGTTGCCTTATGAGTATTACAGTGAAGAAGACATCGCAAACAGAATTACTTACGTTGAAGCATCAAGAGGGTGTCCGTTTAAGTGTGAGTTCTGTCTATCCGCATTGGATAAGACTGCGAAGCCATTTGAGCTAGGTGCGTTTCTTGAAGAGATGGATTTGTTGTATAAGCGGGGCGCACGTAACTTTAAGTTTATCGACCGCACGTTTAATCTCAAAGTTAAAACCTCCGTTGCAATCCTAGAGTTCTTTTTAGAGCGAATGGATGAAGACTTATACCTTCATTTCGAAGTTATCCCCGATAATTTACCTGACGCGTTAAAGGTCATGTTAGAACGCTTTCCACCTAACCGATTACAGTTCGAAATTGGTGTGCAGACGTTTGACCCTGTCATTCAAACATTGATTAGCCGTCGTCAGGATAATGAAAAGACAAAAGAGAACTTGCGTTGGTTACGTGAAAATACTGGGGCACATTTACATACAGACCTTATTTTTGGTTTACCGGGTGATAGCTTAGAAAACTTCGCGCTGAGTTTTGATCAGTTAGCTGCATTGAAACCGCAAGAGATTCAATTGGGTATTTTGAAGCGTTTACGTGGTGCTCCGCTAAACCGTCATATTGATGAGTATCAGTTACGTTATAACCCAAGTCCGCCGTATAACATTTTAAGTACACGAGATATTGATTTCCAAACCATGCAGCGGGTCAACCGTTTAGCACGTTATTGGGACATGATTGCTAACTCAGGTCGTTTCACAACAACGTTACCGCTTATTTTAGGTGATCAACCTTTTTGGCGCTTTATGAAGTTGTCAGACACGTTGTTTAAGGAAGCGGGTAGTACATGGAAAATCGCGCTAAAGCGTTTATTTGGTTTGGTCTATCAGGTGATGTTGAATGAGTTGGATGTACTAGAAAGTGATGCGCAGCAAGTATTGCAGTTGGACTTCCAACGCGCTGGCTTTAAAGGGAGTATGGTTTTCTCTCAAGCAGAGAAAGTTGAGAAGGGTATTAAGAAGGGTACGCCTAACAAACGTCAGAACACGCACCAACAAACAGCTGATTAGAGCCTTTAGCCATTGATGACTAAAGGCTCTGTTTAAGCGTTACTGTCCGTTTGCTTCATTCAAAAGGATTTGAATTTGTTCAGAGTAACGGTTAGCTAAGGTATCATAAGTTACACCACTGTCTGTTGTACCCGCTGGTGCAGGTGTAGAGTCAAAGACAATCGCTTTAGCACCAATACTTTGTACTTTTGCAATTAGGTTCTGCATACGTAGTTTGTAGTCTTCCTGACTAACGTCTTTGAAGTAGTCATTTGTACTGCTATTAATCCAAACAAAGTCTGCTTCACTCGCAGCAACATTACTATCAAACCTACTTAATAAGTCACACAGTGTATCTCCACCGACAGATTCATTGATGATTGTTGCGTTAGGAAGGTTTTCCATGACGTAAGAATCAAAGCCGTTATTCGAGAACCAGCTATCACCTAACAACACGTGAGTACCTTCACTCGCGTTAGTGTCGCCTGACACAAATGTGTTAGCGAAATCAGCGATTGCGTGAGCACCAACAGCGTTAGGATGATCTGGATCTTCGTAGAAGTTCCACAGCGTTTCACCGGCATTCAAACCAGAAACGATTGCTGAAGATTCCGTTATAGTGATTTGTGTATCAGTTAGGCTTTCGACTTGAGCAACACGATAAACAGCATTACTTGCTAAGTATGTGATTAACTGGCCAGTCACTAGTCCAGAAGTAGAGGTAACATTAATTGATGTTGCTCCAGCACTTGCAGCGCTATTAACCGTGTAAGTCTCTAAACCTTCTGTTTCAGCTTGACCATCAACATCAGATACAAAGCCTTGGCCTTTTAACAAACCATAATGCATTTCTACACGCGTAAACGTAGCGATAGTTTCAGCTGTTGCTGTACAACTCACTGTGCCTTCAGTTTCTGTTGGAGGCGTTACAACGACAACTGGCTCTTCTTCGGCCTCAGTTTCTGTAACAGGTTCTTGCTCGGTTTCAGTCTCAGTTTCTGTAACAGGCTCTTGTTCTGTTTCTGTCACCGGCTCTTGTGGAGTCTCGGTTTCAGTAACTGGCTCGGTCACCGTAGTATTTGATTCACTAATCAAATCAGCTACTTTACTAGAGTAGCGATAAGATAAAGTTTGGTTTGTTACCACGCCATCAGCTGATGCGTTGGCAGACCCTGCAACAGCATCAAAGACAATCGCTGTTGCGCCTGCGCTTTGTACCTTAGCAATAAGGTCTTGTAAGCGTAGCTTATATTCTTCCTGAGATACGCCAACAGTGTAGTCACTAACACTACTATTGATCCAAACGTACTGAGCGCCTTTAGCACTAACGTCAGTATCGAAGCCCGCTAATAAGTCGCAGAGACCGTCAGCATCACTTGCGTTATTGATAATGTTAGCACTTGGGTATCGCTTCTCAAGACGCTCAGTAAAGGCCTCGTCATTGATCCAGCCATCACCAATAATTACGTGAGTTGTACCTGCATTAACAATGGCAGCACTTTCTCTATATGAAAGATCTGCAAGAGCCTTTTGACCATAATGGTTTGGTGTATATTCATGGTCGTAAAAATTCCAAGCATTATTTCCAGCAGCAACCTTAGACACTAGAGCAGTACTTTCTGTCAGTGTGATAGTTGTCGCTGTTAGGCTTTCTATCTTGGCGACGTTGTAGTCAAAGTTCTCACCCAAATAGGTAATCAACTGACCGACAACTAATGCAGTTGTAGAGTCGACATCAATCGTTCTAGCCCATTGTTCTGCGTCAGCAGTAACGGTTAGTGGCAACGTACCGCCAGACTCACTAGAGACAAACGAAGTATCGCGTAAAAAACCATAGTGCATTGGTATGCGCTGGAAGCTATTTATAGCGTTGCCTGTGGCGTCACACTTTGACGTTGTAGTTGCTGTCGGTGTATTTGTGACTACCGTATTAGTTGTTTGGCCTGAGTTACTACTACTGCTGTTACACCCGTGAAGTGCTAGTAGGCTAAGTGAAACAAGGCTCATCTTGAGCAATCTGTTCATTCCGTGAATCCTCTTAAGGAATTTTTAATTAATTCATACATGGAAAGCAGGTTACTTGTTATTATTGCGACCTTCGTCACTTAGAGGGAGGAAGGGTTGCTCTGCTGAGATAGGAGGGAGAGAGCTAGGGTCTCTGTTTGGCTGGATGTATGTGAAAACTCTTTCATATAACGTCGATTTTCAAAAGGAAAAAGTTGAAATCAAATATTTAATGTTTTTAAATTAAACTTAACGTTAGATTAATCGTATACTTTTAGTCAGTCGTACTTTTGTCAAATCTATTGTGGAGCATTCCGTTGAAATTATTTGTCTCTTGGCTAGGGACTGCACTAATGTGTGCTAGTTTATCTGCTTTTTCAAGTGAGTCTATAGACCCCAAAGGGGAGTTTTTTGTACAGCGAACGAGAGGGGATACGCTGCACTGTGGGCCTCTTGCCGCAATCATGGCGCGTAACTTTGCTGATACTAACTACAAACCACAGAATACATTCAAAGAAATAAAGAGTGCTAGAGGTCTAGTTAATGATTTTTTAGGGCTTGATAGAAATAAAGATTTTGGGCGTTGGTGGGAGTTTGCAGACATAGAAACATACCTAAATTTTATGGGTGTGAGATATAAGTCTACAAAGCTAACCAAAGGCCGAAATACAGAAAGTCAGATCAAAAAGCTGTTAGACCAACAGCAAATGGTCCTTGTGAACGTCAATATGAATCACATTCCTCGCGGGAAAAATGCCAATAAACCATACTCGACGTTTTATATACCAGGCGGTTGGGGACATTTTTTAGCGGTAGTGGGTTATGAATATAAAGATGAAAAATTATATTTTGAAATGCATGACTCGTTTAGTCCAAATGGAAGAAACCGTTTGTATGAAGCAAAATATATTATTGGGTCAATGAAGAAATTTGAGCCAGAATTTTTACAGATCGAGCGAGGTGTGTAAGCGCTGATCAATAAAAGCCTCGTCACTAAAGAGTAACGAGGCTATATAAAACTTAGTCTTGGCGAGCAGTCACTTCTAGCAAGTGGTAGCCAAATTGAGTTTTAACTGGGCCTTGAACAGTGCCAACATCAGCGCTGAATACAACCTTGTCAAACTCAGGAACCATTTGGCCTGGGCCGAAGTTGCCTAAATCACCGCCGTTAGCGCTTGATGGGCAGCTTGAGTGTTCCTTAGCCGCAGCAGCGAAATCTTTGCCGCCTTCGATTTCTTTTTTAAGGTTAAGACAAGCTTCTTCAGAAGCTACTAGAATGTGACGTGCGTTAGCATTAGCCATTATGTGGTCCTTTAATTTTTGGGAGTATGAAAAGTATAACAAATAACTGCTTTTGAATATTGTGACAAGTTCTCAACTTTCAAGCTTGCCAATGAAAATTCATACGTTATAGTGATCATCTTTCAACATTCCCCAAGAAAAAAAGGAACGATCATGGCTTCAATTACACTACAAGGTAACGCGATTAATACAGTCGGCGAGCTACCAGCTATCGGTACAACTGCACCAGATTTTACACTAACAACGGGTGAATTGGCTGATGTTAGCTTGGCTGAGTATGCAGGTAAGAAAAAATTACTAAATATCGTACCAAGTATTGATACAGGCATTTGTGCTTTATCAACAAAAGCATTTAACGATGCTGCTGCAAAACACGAAGATACTGTGTTTTTAACAATCTCTGCTGACCTACCGTTTGCACAAGGTCGTTTTTGTGGCGCTGAAGGCCTAGAAGCGGTTAAGACATTATCAATGATGCGTAACCGCCAGTTTTCAGAAGACTACGGTGTAACAATCGTTGATGGCCCTCTAGCAAGCCTAACTGCTCGTGCAGTTGTTGTGCTAAGCGCAGATAACGAAGTACTTTACACTGAGCTTGTACCTGAAATTGCTCAAGAGCCAGACTACGAAAAAGCACTTGCTTCACTGTAAGTCAGACTAAATAGCAGCAAGTTACTACGGCTCAAAAAGGGTTTAGGATATGATTCTTCTTCACCGAACGATTGAATTTCTTATTTACCCGCCGGGTAACTTGCTGCTTTTTTTATTAATCGGATTACTTTTTTTCCGACGTTCAACACTCAAACCCTATCTGTGGTTTGTTGCGATCGCACAGCTACTTCTATTTAGTACCCCGTTTGTATCTAACGGACTGATGAATTCTTTAGAGTCTCAATATCCTCCGCAAGCACAGCTCTGGGAACAACAGCAAGCTGAAGCAATTGTAGTGCTGGGTGGTGGGCGAAATGACCGTGCAGTAGAGTACGGTGGCATTACCGTAAGTAACGCAGAGATGGAGCGACTACGTTATGCCGCTTTACTGCATCGTAAAACAGGCGTACCCATCTTATTAACGGGTGGTGACCCAATTAATAGCGGCATTAGCGAAGCTCAGCTTATGGCGCAAGTGCTTAAAGACGAATTCAATATCACAGCACGTTGGGTCGAAGGCAATAGCCATACCACGTGGGAGAACGCAGAGCTGAGTGATGTCATGCTGAGTGCTGACGGTATTAAAACCGCTTGGTTAGTGACTCACGCGTGGCACATGCGACGGAGCATGCAGGTATTTACAAACCGTACAGTGACTTACATGCCAGCATCACACTCTTATGGTGTATCGGCTTGGGATAAAAAATGGATGCTATGGATGCCTCAGGCAAGTGCACTGGCCCGAAGTGGTGTGGCACTCCATGAATGGCTAGGATTTGTCTGGTATAGCGTCCTTAAATAACCACACTTTTCTATTCCGTGGGCGCTTGCGGGCTCAATAGATTCTCGTTATCACTATTTTCAGACTCTTCTTGAATCTGATCCATCGCAGTGTCATCGGGTGTTAAGTCTGCTTCCTGCTCGACTCTATGCTTAGCGATTTCTTCTTTCACCGGCTTGCTTGGCTCGCTCACGGTTGTCACCGCATCCGCAGACAAGACCGGGTTATCAGTCACACGTATTTGGTAAATAGGCTCAGGCATAACAATACCCGCGTCATCAAATGCTTGTTTAGTCTGCTTAATTGCTTCGCTGTTTACCTTAGAAAAACTGAACTGCTCTTGGTTAACCCAGCCATAGACTCTAACAATCACGCTAAAGTCACCCAAAGAGTCTACTAACGCCATTGGCTTTGGGTCATCTAACACACCTTCCATGTTATGCAGTGTATCAACCGCGAGTTGCTGCGCTTCGCTAAGGTCTTGGGCGACATCAATACCTAGATCAAAGTGGAAACGTCTTTCTGGATTACGGGTGTAGTTGATGATAATAGCTTTAAACACTTCAGCATTTGGAATACGGACATGGTTACCGTCAGGGGCAATAAGGATAGTGGCACGTGTTGTCAGACGAGCGACACTTCCTAACTTGCCGCTGATCTCGACAAAGTCATGAACCTGAAACGGGTTTCTTAAGCTTAGTAAAATACTCGCAATATAGTTTTCGACGGTATCTCGTACCGCAAAACCAATCGCCAAACCAAAGATACCTGCCGCACCCATGATCGTTCCTAGCAAGCCTGTTGCATCAAGTAACGACAAGGCTAGCACTAATCCGATTATGATTAATATTAAGTGTGTAATTTGTCCAAGCAGGTTGGCTATAAAGTGGTTGGGCGTAATGCGACGAAACACTCCCTGCCTATTTGACAGCCAGCCGCCTAATATCCAAAACACGATGAAAACCACTAATGCGATTAATATAACGGGGAGGGCGTTCGCAATGTCCTTACTCAGGGTAGCGACTTTGTTCCAAGTAGTTTCCAGTCGTTTTTCAACGCTACGAGTAATTACCAACTCGTTTTCAACTTCCACAACCCCTTCAATTTGTTTTGCCAGTGTGACTGCTTTTAACTCTTCTGCAGCGGTTGTTACTTCACCTCTAATAGTCACTACACTCTTATTTACTGACACGCTGAGAGCGTTTAAGTTATCTAATTCTGTGTAGATTTCTTGCAAGCGTACACGGATTTTTCTATCACTTTGAGAGCTACTGTCAGTGGTGATAACTTTATTGTCTGCGGGTGTTGTGTCAGCTGTCGAAGCGCCTCCAAGAAGGTCAGTAATAGTGTCAGCTTGCACGCTCGTGATGCTGGCAAAACTCAGAAATATAGCAAGACTGAGTTGGAAAAATATCGCTAGAAAAAGCAAAGAAAGAGGCTTGGTCATTTTGAATGGTCTTAGGCGTAAGGTTTAGAGCAAAGAAAGCGTTGTATAACACTCTCATTATTAAATGATAAAAATAACTGTAGTAAAAGTAGGGCCATAATTTCATTAATATACTGTAATTGATAATTTTTTTTCAGCTGTTAGGGTGATAGATAACTAGGAAATACGGACTATTGACGATTTTTTGAAACATCTTAACGAAGAATATTTTTCTAACTAAAGGAGTTTTACATGGGTATCGAAGTAAGCGGAATACTAGGTCTACTAATACTAATTCTAGACATTTATGCAGTTATAAAAGTTGTGAACAGTGGAGCAAGTACCGGCGGAAAAGTACTCTGGACACTCCTTATCGTTATGTTACCGGTAATAGGGTTGCTCCTATGGTTTTTTGCAGGCCCCAAGGGTTAGTGAGACTTAAATTTTATGCTGAATAATTAATTTTTAATCAGTCGATTTTTACTAAAATTTTAAAAGGAACTAATATGGACACGCAAGATAAACACGTAGAAAAAATGCAGGCTAAACTTGATCAAGTAGATGCCAAAATAGACTTATGGCAAGCCAAAGCAAAGGAAGCCTCTGCTGACTCACAGATTGAGTATGAGAAGAAAGTCGAAGAGCTCAAGAGTGAGCGCAACGAAGCTGCCGAATGGCTTGATAAAGTCGCCGATGCATCGGATGACGCATGGGACTCTATTAAGGATGGCTTTGAAGACGCCTATGAGAAAATAAAGAAAGCGCTTTCATAACAGCAACTTAGGTTCAAGCTCCGTCGAGCTTGAACCGCTTCTCTAAACACTGGTTAATCGCTTTATACTTCGCTTTGATGTCATCGCGATCCTTCTGAGCGTTAAAGTTTTCATTACTTGTGGAGTAGAGCGCATTAACTTGTGTATTAATCGCTTTTGCTTGCTCGTCACTGCTCGCTTGATGAGCTAAACAAAGCAGCGTATCTAACAAGTGAATAGTCACTGACACATCGTTACGGCCATGCTGACGAATCTGGTTAAACGACGCCTCAACAATCCCTTCAAAGGTAAATGGCTTAGTAAGTAGTCGCAATCGGCCTTCTTCGTCAAAATGATGATCAGATGGGAACTCTCGGTTGATCAAAAAGGCAATGTTATCGCCTAGTCGGTCGATACAAGTGATTGCTGTAAATGGGTCATTGATACCGGGTGATAATGCACGCACAGCGACTTCAACCAATTGCCTAACGGGAAATTCGGGATCCTGTTCAGCAGTCGCTTTACTTCCAACCAATAATCGGTCATTGACGGGGCCAACGATTTCATTTTCAAAGTCTTCTTTTTGAGCGTCAGACGCCAAGCAATAGCCAATTACACTATTTTTGATGAGAAAATCACCCGGTTTTACAGTCAGTTTTATCGCAATGTCTTTGTCATTGACCAGCTTGATTAGCCTTTCATGATCGACTCCTTGTAAATAACCAGACCCTCTGACCTTCATTGGGCTTGCATCCGTGTTAAATAGATCTGCTTGTAGATCAGCGGGTGGGGTGTCAGGTAAGTGTTTTTTCTCGCTCCATTCCTCAGGAAAAAGTTTAGCTGACTGTGCTTGTAATGTACCGTTAACATCTGCAATGACGGTATCCGCTTGAATCGATACAGCAATGTGGTGAATGAAAAACACTAGCATCAGTAGGGAAGTGATGACTAAAATCAGTAAACCAACCATGGAGATTATGGGTGTGGTTTTGTTGAGATCCATTGAGCTAGTGAACTGTAACATCATGATGCAGTAGAGGAATGTCCCAATAAAAATCCCCAGTACCACTTGATTGAAACGGTCCATCATAAAGTTGCGTAGTAAGCGAGAGCCAAACTGCTGTGATGCGAGTGTGAGCGATGCAATGGTTATAGAGAATGAAACCCCTGCAACGCCGAGTATTGAGCTACCTGACACACTCAGCATGGTGCGAATGTTTTCTGAGTCATTAAAGTATAAAAAGAAATCAGGAAATTGGACGTGTCTCGCAATTAGCGTTTTATCTAAGTAGAAGTTTAGAAACGCGAGAATAATAGAGCCGATCAAGAAAGCCAGTGGCACCATCCAAATAGCTGTGCTGAGAACCTCTAAGTAATGACGAATGCGTGTTTTCATGATTCTTCCTTAGTGAGTAACTCAGTAGCAGCTTCAGATACTGGAACAGTTTCAGGTTTCTCTGGTGGTACATAACTAATGACTGTTTTGAAGCCATCGGTACGTTGACCGTCAGCCCAAGGATAAAAGTGGATGTTACCTCCACCATCAATAGCTGCTACTTGTAACGTGCCTTTAGGCTTCTCTTTAACTAGTGTTTCTAGCGTGTACTGATTGCTGAGGTTGGTGCTATCAAACTGCCAGTCCTTCTCATAGGCATCCAGTAAGTCATTGTAGTACACGTCTTTACCAAACAAGATATTCCCACGAATAGCTTTGCTTGGCAGCTTGGGTGCGCCGTTGTTTTTTCTTGTGGACGTTTCAGGTTGCCAAGCCATTTCAAACACATTATTTTGGCCAAGCTCTGGCGAGAAGCGACTACACGTCAGCGTGTTATAAGCTTCATTTTTTGAGATGGATAAGAGCTTAGTGATGTGTGACAGCTCCAGTACTTCTTCTGTTCGCTCAGACAATATTTCACCGAAATGTGTCGGTATGTTCTGCATTCTAGCGGGCTTCAAACGCTTCCAGTCTCGGTCAACAAGTACCACTGGAATATCGTTTTTCTGCAAGGCAGCAGCCAATGCAATCCCCCAGTTTGAAGCACCAATAATCATAACGCCGTCAGGGTGTGACGAGGCTAGGTTTAGCTTTCGAGCCACCCAGCCAATACTCAAACCATGCAAAATCACGGTCATAATAATTAGTGCAAAAATTAACGGTAATAGCAGCTCCGCACCTTCGTAACCTTTCGCTATAAGCTCAGCGCCAAACAAGCCGGCGACTGCTGCGGCAACAATACCGCGTGGCGCTATCCATGAAATGAGCAGTCGGTCTTGCTTATTAATGTCCGTCCCTACTGTCGAGAGGAAAATAGCGACAGGTCGGATAACAAAAATAACCAAGACTAAAAGTAACCAACCTTGCCAGCCAATTTGTTGCAGTATCTCAGGGTTAATATCAGCCGTTAATACGATGAACGTCGAAGAAACCAATAGAATGGTGATGTACTCTTTAAAACGCTGTAGCTCATGAAAGGTGTTGAGTTGTTGGTTAGCTAAAGTGATACCTAGGACAGTGGTTGCAAGCAAGCCTGCCTCGCTCTGTACGCGGTTACAAATTGTATAAACCAAGAGTACGGCGATCAATATGAGCGGTGACTTTAAGTACTCTGGTACAAAACCTTTGCGAAATGCACGTGCAATAAATAGCCCAGCCCCGACACCCATTGCCAGTGACACAAATACGCTGATAAGCAAGCCACTCAATATATTGATAATAAGCATGTCGCTTTCGGCAAGCACGTAATACCCGTAAATGAGTACGACTAATAGCGCACCAATAGGGTCATTGACGATACCTTCCCAGCGTAATAGCGAAGCAGGGCGCTTTTTCAGATTCGCTTGCTTGAGCAGTGGCATGATCACGGTTGGGCCGGTAACAATAATGATGGCACCAAAGACCAAGGCCACAGGCCAGGACATACCCACTAAATAATGCGCCGCAAGACTACCAAGTCCAAAAGTGATCAACACACTCCAAGTCACTAGCCGGTAAATAACGCGCGTGTTTTTCTTGAACTCATGCCAGCGTAAACTCAGCCCGCCTTCAAATAATATGACGGCAACGCTCAATGAAACCATAGGCTGGAGAATGTCACCGAAATCTTCAGTCGGTTTTAACCAGCCTGTGACTGGCCCCATAATGAAGCCCGCAGCAATCAGTAAAATTAAAGCAGGGATTTTTAAATGCCAGCCAACCCACTGTAGAGCAATACCAACGATGAGAATTGAGGCAATCAGTTCAGCCATATGATGCTGCATAAAAACGAGTCCGTTATTTCTGTATGAGAGTAGTTTATACAAGTGGACTCGACGAACCAGTATTTTTTGTTATCGTTTAAAGTTAGTCAGTTAAATCACATTTAAGTCATTTATTGTAGGCAAAAAAATGCCGATTGTTGAGTCATCTCAAAGCAAGCGAAGAGACAGCTCTTTAATCGGCCAAATTCCACAACTAATGGATCTTATTGTTATTCAGAGGGAGAGTTATTGCTTTGGTAGCATGACCGTGTCAATAACATGAATAACACCATTAGACTGTTTGACGTCAGCTACTGTTACCGTTGCTGTACGACCATTTTCATCAGTTAGCATAATCTTGTCGCCGCTATATGTTGCTTGCAGTACGCAGCCACCCAACGTTTTTACTGGGTGCTTACCACCGTCATCGCTGATCATGCCTTTAATAGCGAGTGACATTGCGTTTGCACCGACCACGTGGCAAGTCAGAACCTTAGTCAGTGCTGCTTTGTTTTCAGGCTTAAGTAGGTTTTCTACTGCACCAGGAGGTAGTGCATCAAATGCAGAGTTTACGGGTGCAAATACCGTGAATGGGCCAGGACCTTGGAGTGTTTCAACAAGACCCGCCGCTTTAACCGCAGCAACAAGTGTTGTGTGGTCTTTAGAGTTAACGGCATTTTCTATAATATTTTTGTTGGCAAACATTGGAGCACCGCCAACCATAGGGTTTTCACTCATGAGCACTGAGTTTTTATTCATTGTGCTTGTGCTTGATGCTGTCGTGCCACCACCTGTGAAACACGCTGTAAGGGTTACTGCTGCGGCTACTGATACTGCAATGTTTGAAATTTTCATAATAGTCTCTCTGAGTAAGTTTCATGACTTTTTGCCATGGTTACTGAGAGACACGGAGTGAACTCAAAAAGAGTTTCACCCCGTGTGAAAAAAAACTAAATTAATTTCAAATTGCTTGAACAGTTGCTGCAACTAACACCGTTCCGGGGCTACCCGTCGTTGATCCGCCTAGTGCTTCATCACTCAATGCTAAGGTCGCACCTGCGACTAAACTTCTCAGTTCAACCGGTACATTCACATAGTGATCGGCAAAGGATGTTACAACACCTAAAGATACCGGTGCTTCTTGACCAACAATAACCCAAAGCTCAAAGTCACGGCCTGCGACAGGTTTACCCGCGAAATTAATCATTCTAAGTGACTGCGCCTCAGTGTCGTAGAGTGCAGTCACTTGAATAGCCTGATCAGCAGATGTTAACTGTGCCGTGTAAGTGGGAGCAAAGTGAATAGGTTTCAACATAAACAACATGACACCTAATACTGCTGCCAGCGCAAAACCACCTGCCCAACGGAAGTTAAACCAACCCGGTGATTTCTCTTCACTCTGAGTTGCAGTGTCGAAAAGTCGTTGTTTAATAGTGGCCTTTAAGTGAGCAGGTGGAGCAACCATAGGTATTTCACTCGATAAGCCTGTTAAGTACTCAGACCAGCTAATGTAGTCAGCACGCAGCTCACTTTCTTCTTCTAGTCGCTTAGCAAAGGCAGCCGCCTCAGTTCTTTCCATGAGGCCAAGTGCATACTCTGCCACTAGCACAGTATCTTGGTTTTCTTGTGGATCTTGGGTATCAGTCATTGGTTAGGCACCCCTTTAATTTTAACAAGCTTCTACGTAACCACGTTCTCATTGTATTGACTGGTACGGCATATTTTTTTGCGAGGTCGGCATAGCTATCACCTTGTAAATAGGCACTTCTTACTGCCTCTGCTTTATCTTGCTCGAGTTGCTCAAGGCATCGAGCAATTTGTTCTTTCTCGCTAAATGCGATGGACTCTGCCTCAGGGGATTGCCCTGTGTCTTCTAATGCATCGAGAGCATCGGGTGAGTGATAATGCCCGCCGAGTGCTCGTAACTTATCAATGGCAGTATTTCTAGCGATAGTAATCAACCAAGTCATCGGGCTTAGGCCGTTTTGTTGGTACTTATCCGCGCTACGCCAGATTTTTATAAACACATCCTGCAACGTATCTTCAGCATGAGTTGGATTATTTAAAATTTTGAGGCAGACACTATAGAGCTTGGTTGATGTTGCATCGTAGAGGTCGTTAAATGCTTGCTGATTTCCGAGTGCTGCTTGGGAGATAAACTTTTCTATATCTGCCTTTTCAGTCATATCCGCTCCTAGATATTGATGTATTTAATCACTATAGCACTGTTATATAATGATTCGAGGTGTTTTGAAACCGTGCAGTCAGACAAGATAAATCACCACTTGTTTCCAAGTGATGATTATTTAATTAAGTTATATTTTTTTTGCTGACCAGCACTGCCTATATAGAAACGACTGTCAGATACGCGGGAGCGCAATACTGTACGGTCATTTAAAAACGTATAGGCGTTAGTTTAGACGAGAAGGGATGTTCATCCAATAACCTTGAGCATAATCAATACCCAATGATGTCACCTTCGTTAAAATATCCTCATCACTCACGTACTCAGCGACCGTGCGTATTTTCATGGCGCGTGATGCGGAAACGATGGATTGAACAACAATTTCATCAATCTCGTTATTACAAATGTCATGGATAAACGAGCCATCAATTTTTAAGTACTTAACGGGTAAGCTCTTTAAATAGCTAAATGAGGAAACACCTGTTCCAAAATCATCCAGCGCAAAACTCACCCCCACTTCGTTTAACTCTTCCATAAATCGAATGCACTTCGCAAGGTTGGTAATAGCTGCTGTTTCAGTAATCTCTAAGCATAAAAACTTGGATTCATTGGGGAACTTAGCAATGAGTTGCTGTATTTTTTGACGAGTCACATCATCGCTTAAAGAGACGCCAGACAAGTTAACGTTGTAGTGCCCACCTATATTTTTTGTCAAATACCGTAAGGTTTTCTCTAATACAAATAGGTCTATTTCTCTAACAATGCCCGAGCGCTCTGCCGCTGGCAAAAAAGTATCCGGTGGTATGATGGTATTTTTATGAAATAAACGCAGGAGCACTTCGTGATGATTGCCCTGAAATATTGGAGAAATTGAGCGAATGTCCTGCTTAAACAGAACAAGCTGATATTCTTTATCAGTACCTTTCAATGCCTGATTTATATAGTGAAGATAATTTCGATTGAAGTGATGAATTATCTTATTTTGAGCGTCACACTCATTGCCTATTGATTTGGGCGCTATGGTCACTTGGTTACGACCATTTTCCTTAGACATTAAGCAGGCTTCATCGGCCCTCATGAAAGCGTCATCCGTATCTATTTCTTTACCGCAACTGTGCGATATACCAAAACTTGCCCCAATAGTGAAAATATTTTGTTCCCACTTAAACCGAAGGCGGTCAATGCTTTTACAAATATCTTCAGTAATATGTTCAACAAGTTGAGGCTCAATTTTATTAAACAAAATAACAAACTCATCGCCACCAAGACGAGCAAGTGAGCCACGGCCATTGATGTCATGCTCAATTAACTGAGTCACACTTTTTAACAGAGCATCACCCGCTTGATGACCTCCAATATCATTAATGAGTTTAAATCTGTCTAAGTCGATAGAAACGAATGACAAATTGTCATCGTTTTCTCGGCTAGTAATATATTGTGCTAAGCGTTCTCCAAAACCATGACGATTTAAGCAGCCAGTTAGGGCATCATGTTTTACTTGGATTTGCAGCTTTTGCTCAAGCCTATAACTATCTGTCACATCGTGAAACGTCGAGACGTAATATTTTTCGTCGGATGGGTCAGAGTACTTCTCATCAAACATACCCTTCACTCTCAGGCGAACATATAGCTCTTGATTGTCTTGCGTTATTAATTTCACAGGACGTGGAGTAGACCATTCACCCTTGTTGATGACACTTTTCCCAATAGTTCGGGTCATGTCTTTATTTCCATCCAGATCATAAACGCGTAGATATTTGGTAAAATGTGTATTGACCATGGTGGCTTTATCGGCACCAAATAGTTTGTGTGCTGCATGGTTGGAAAAAGTAATTAAACCACTTTTGTCCAGTACCATCACGCTATCTTCTATAGAACGTAAGATCTGCTCTAGCTTTAATTTTTCAGTGCGTAAGTTAGTCGAAATGTTGTGAATTTCAGCGCGTTGTTGTTTGTTAACTATGTGTTGTTTACGACCGGAATAGGTCTTAGACATTCTAATGATGACTGGCGTTAGGGCGGGAATTACCTTCTCATTTAAAAACGTTTCTGGTCGTTCAAGCACCATGAAACCAATGTTATTTAATGAAAAACAATACCAGTATTTATTACTTACTTTTCTGAGCTCTAAGTATTTAGATTCACGTGGGCTCTCTACACCAATGTAGTGAGTGATATAAGTAGCACCCATTTCATAGTGTTTGTCTGGGTAATAGGTGCGAGAGCGTGTCTGTGTATCCGTTTTTAAATTTCTTTTTTGATCAATGTGAACAGCCGTTAGGTCAAGCGATTCAATAAGCAATCTTGAAAAATCACGCAGCATTTTCTCAGGGTCGGATGTGACCCCCATCGACATCATTAGTTGATGTTGAAGTAAAATTAAGTCATGTGATGAAAGTTTATTCATTGCAGTTATTGATGCCTTAAGTACGATGCTGACTCATGGTTTTAAGATAAATACCCATACATTCCTAATATTTGCCGCTGCTATTATCAATAAAGTTATATGAATCAGAACTTAAGTGAGACTAACGGCTAATACTTCAAGCCATCTTTAGTGGCTAGTTTATTAGTTATCTGAGTGACAACTAAGCCGCTAGTCAATTTCGGTAGCAGTTTTGGTCTTATGCCTAGACAGTCTGTCAGCCCAGACAGTAGTACGGAGACGTATATATTCTTATTTTCTATGTGTTTTTTAGTATAATTGCGGCTCATGATATCATTAAAGTGTGAAAAGTGCTCTTTAAGTATTTTATGTTGAATTAAAATCAATAAAAACCGTCTTATTTTTATTTTAAAATAAATAGGCTTAGTTTGATGTTACAGGGGTAATGAGGAGATTTAGTTGGCCAAAAGAATAATTACTGAATTTTAAGACACAATAAAATGACCACAACAAACAGCGCTAACGACAATACCTTCCAAAATAATAGCGGATTTCTTTCTATTAACGGTCGCTTATGTTTCTCCATAAACGCACTGTTAGGGTGGCGCAAGTCATACATAAACTCAGACAGCTCGCCATAACGTCGCTCCGGGTCAGGGTGAGTTGCTTTTCTTAATGTGCCATCTAGCCAAGCGGGTATCTCACGCTTTTGGTCCAGTACGGAGTTATAGGTTAGGTTTCTCTGAGCTAATTTAGTACGTGCTTTTGCTACTTCTGTTCCATAGGGCAAACGCCCTGAAAGCATTTGATACGTAATGACACCCAGTGAATACAAGTCAGAGCGTCGTGTACCAAACTCACCTAAAAAGTACTCTGGCGCGGTAAACGAGGCAGTACCCAACATCGCATGTTCCGTTAGGGGTGAGTCCATTTCGGCAATGCCAGCGACATAAGTCGAACCAAAGTCGATTAACTTCACCGTGCCACTTTGGTCGATCATAATGTTATTGGGTCGAAGGTCTTGGTGTAGCATTTCCTGACGGTGAAAGCACTGCAAGCCCGCTGCAATCTGTTCCACAATATTGCGGACCGTTTCAAGGTCGGGTGTTGGTTCATCGATCATGCGTTGAGCGAGGGTTTGACCTTCAACAAACTCGGTCACGCAGTATAAATAATTACGTTTTCGTGTCTGGAGCGGTGCTTTTAAAATATTGACGCTATCCAGACGATTAGCAATCCATTCTTCCATCAGGAAGCGTTCGAGGTAGGCTGCGTCAGTGCGAAGTTCAACTGACGGTACTTTCAATGCGACTTGCTCACTGGTATCCACGTCTTTCGCCAGCACCACATGACTGCGGCTACTGCGATAAATATCCCGAATAATTTCATAACCATCAATGGTCATGCGTGGTTTTAACTCAGGCAGAAAAGGCAGAGTAGTGAGGTCATTATAAATCTCATCAGCCTGCTTACTTGGAAGTTGATCTATTTTAACTAACTGTGCCGTGAGGTTATCCTGACTGCCTTTAGCCAAGGCCATGTCAGTAATCGCCTGTGCCGCACGGTTTAGGTCACTGTATTGTTCAATGAGTTGAATCAGTTGCTGGTCATTGACGTGCTCAAATATGCCGTCAGTGATCAGTAAAAATATATCGTCTTGTTGTAATGGCACCGCTTGGTAATCGATTTCGAGTTGTTGTTTGATGCCGAGTGCACGACTGAGGTAGCTAGAGTCTTTGGAGTCACGAGACGCCCAAACACGATGCTCTCGGGTTAAACACTCTAGATTACCCGCAGATAAGTGATAGATGCGTGCGTCACCAATATGAAAAATATGCGCAGTCGCTGATTTAATGATAAGGCCGCTGAAGGTACACACATAGCCTTTGTCTTTATTGTATCGGTGTTCACCGCGCTGGCTTTGTGCGTATAGCCAAGAATTAATGGAGAGTAAAACGCGTTGTGCGGAGGTCTTAACGGACCATGCATCTGAGGTGCAGTAATAGTCACTAAGAAAGCTTTTGATTGCGGTTTCACTGGCGACTTGACTGACATCGCTACTGCTAATGCCATCGGCAAGTGCAACAGCGATACCCTTGCTGGATAGGGCGGGTTCCTTGGGTGTAAATGCACCGTGGAAGTCTTGATTAATGTCTTTAAGGCCTGCTTGAGAGTGCTGACCTAAACTAATACGGAGTGAACTGGACATCTTATGGAGTCTCCAAACATTATTAAGAATGGAGACTCCATTCGAAGAGTGACTAAGTGTTAGACAATCTTGCGGTTAGCGCTAGTACGTACGTGTGTATAGTATAGCGGTAAACCAACGAGTAATAGTCCACCAGCTAAGTTACCTAGTACTGTTGGGATCTCGTTCCAAACTAGGTAGTCATATACAGTGAAGTCACCACCCATGATCATCGAGAATGGGAATAGGAACATGTTTACAATTGAATGCTCGAAGCCCATGTAGAAGAACAGCATAACAGGCATCCACATTGCAGCCATTTTACCGGTTGCTGAGGTAGAGATCATCGCACCAACAACACCCATTGATACCATCCAGTTACATAACATACCGCGGAAGAAAATCGTGATCCAACCGCCTAAGCCTTGTTCTTGATAACCAACAGTACGAGACTCACCAATAGTGGCAACTTTAAGTGCGATAGCGCCACCGTCAGTGTTGTAACCGTAAGTCAGAACGAAAGACATTAAGAATGCAGTTGTTAATGCACCTGCAAAGTTACCTACAAAAACAAGACCCCAATTACGCATCACTTCTTTAAACGTAACGCCTGGACGCTTATCGAGTAGAGCTAGTGGTACTAGTGTGAATACACCCGTTAGCAGGTCAAACTTCATCAGGTAAAGCATGATAAACCCAACAGGGAATAACACGGCACCAAGAAGACCAGAGCCAGTTTGAGTTGCAATTGTAATAGCAAATATTGCTGCAAGTCCTAGGATTGCACCGGCCATGTAGGCACGAATGATTGTATCTTTTGCAGACATGAAGATTTTTGATTCGCCGGTATCGACCATTTTAGTAACGAATTCAGAAGGTTCTATATAAGCCATTTATAATTTTCCTGGATTGGGTAAAATTATTTAATGGCAAGTTGCGTGCCAAAGTTTTAGTTATTCATTCCTTTTTCGTGAATGTTAAGTTTCTATATAGCTAGTAAGAATTATCTGCTTAATTAATAAACTAAATCGTTTGTGACTTTAATTAACACTTTTGCACCAAATTACCTTCTTTATTCCACTATGGTGCGGCTTTCATACTCCAAATAGAGAGCTAAACTAATATATTACAAATATTGCGCCATCTAGGTGACTTGGTTACTCTAAACGCTTACAGCCAAATAGGCTGAACATAGGGGGAATGATGCGCATACTACACTTCTTTGAGAATCTAGTAGATCCATACATAGACTACTCAGCAAACGACACCCCACCCAATAAAATAGGGCCATTCCTCTGGGCGCTGTTTTACCCGTTCCGCAAACTCATCGCGTTAAACGCAGTCACCTCGTTTGCGACGGCTGGTGCAGAAGTCTTTTTAATCTTCTATCTCGGGCACTTAGTGGATGTCATGTCCAAAACATCCCCGAGTGAGTTTTGGGCAAACAACAGTGTAGAGCTGATATTAGTTCTCGTTTTCATACTGATTATCAGACCCCTGATACAAACACTCGATACCGCGCTCATCAAAAACGGTATACAACCCAACTTGGCCGCACTGGGGCGTTGGCGCTCACACCGTCACGTACTGCGTCAACCTGTCGGCTGGTTTGAGTCTGACTTTGCAGGACGTATTGCAAGTCGTGTTATACAAATGCCGGCCGCTGCGGGTGATTTATCTTTTCAAATGATGAATGCGCTGACCTTTACCGTCGCCTATATGATTGGTGCAGGTATCCTGCTGGCCAATGCGCATCCGATGCTACTGATTCCGCTCGGCATTTGGATGGTGCTTTATGTGATATTGCTACGTTGGTCGTTGAAGCGTATTCGACCTGCTGCACGTGCTAGCTCTGCGGCACGAAGTCGCACACTGGGTTTCGTGGTTGATAGCTACTCCAATATTAATTCAGTAAAACTGTTCTCGCACTCAGACCGAGAGACAGAGTCAGCCGTAGAGATCTTTGAAAGTCACCGTCAAACCTATATGAAAGAGAACCGAATCGTGACCGTCATGGACTCGGGTTTGGTATTACTCAATGGTATTTTAATTGTCAGCGTCGTGGGTTGGGCGTTATTTATGTGGACGAACGAAACAGCTACGGTCGGTGTGGTTGCTTCTGCAGGTGCGTTGGCGTTACGAATCAACTCAATGACGGGGTGGATATTGTCAGCATTATCGTCATTTTTCCGTTCACTGGGTGTTATTTCTGAAGGTATGGAAACTGTTGCACAACCAATCGGGATGAAGGATGCGGATGATGCGGCTGACTTGGAAATAGAAACAGGTGGCATCGAAATAACTGACGTATCGCACCATTACGGGCGTGACAGCGGTGGTTTGAAAGACATCTCTATATCCATAAAACCCGGTGAAAAGATCGGTTTAGTTGGTCGATCCGGTGCTGGAAAGTCGACGTTGGTTAAAACATTGCTGCGCCTATTTGATCCTGAGCAGGGGCAAATTTCCATTGATGGCAGTGATATCTCGTCTGTGACGCAGGACAGTTTACGCGCACGTATTGGTATGGTTCAGCAGGAAAGTATGCTGCTGCATCGTTCTATTAGAGACAACATTCTTTATGGTCGTCCTGACGCAACTGAGGAAGACATGATCGAAGCGGCGCGCAAAGCCAAGGCGCATGACTTTATTCTTGATCTTGAAGATAACGTTGGCAACAGGGGTTATGACGCGCAAGTGGGCGAGCGTGGAGTGAAGTTATCCGGTGGTCAACGACAACGTGTTGCACTGGCGCGAGTGATATTGAAAGACGCACCGATCTTGATAATGGATGAGGCGACCAGCGCCCTAGACAGCGAAGTTGAAGCGCAAATACAGGCGACGTTGAATGAAATGATGAAAGGTAAGACGGTGGTGGCGATTGCTCATCGTTTGTCTACTATCTCTGAAATGGATCGTATATTGGTGATGGACCAAGGGGAGATTGTTGAGGAAGGGTCGCATGAGGAGTTGCTGGAAAAGGATGCCTTGTATGCGAGTTTTTGGAAGCGGCAGTCGGGTGGGTTTATTAGTGAAGATTAATTTGAGAGTCTAGAGTAGTGGAGTTTATGGCTGATTGCTGGAGACTTAATTAAGTCCCTAGCGACTCAGTGATATTATGGATAGCTATTTAACGAATACCATGGGTGTTAACGCAGGGGATGAATGTGATGTACTTTTTAAGAAGTCTCGATAATGCGTCTTGATAAATTCATTTGTAAAAGCACCGAGCTAAGCAAAGCCGAAGCACAGTTACGCATCAGCTCTGGAGACGTGAGCGTCAATGGTGAAATCACTACAAATGAAGCCATGCAAGTTCACGAAAACAACACGATACTGTTAAACGGAACTAAGCTGAAAGCGCGAGCCTTTCGTTATGTACTCATGCACAAACCCGCTGGCACAATCTGTTCAAATATCGACGAAGTGTATCCCTCATTGTTTAACCACTTAGACATAGATAACGTCTCAGAGCTTCATATTGCAGGCCGTTTAGACGCAGATACAACAGGTATGGTGTTAATTACGGATGATGGACGTTGGTCATATAACATCACCGTACCTACCAAAGCATGCCGCAAAGTGTACCGTGTGGGGTTGTCCAAACCGATTGCCGATGGTGTTGTTGATAGGTTTAAACAAGGCGTACAATTACAAGGTGAACAGCACTTAACGCGACCTGCTGACTTAGAAATAGTGAGCCCCAAAGAAGTACTTTTAACGATCACGGAAGGCAAGTTTCATCAGGTTAAACGTATGTTTGCTGCGGTAGGTAATCGCGTCAATACACTTCATCGTGAAGCAATCGGTGACGTATCTCTTGACCTTAAAGTAGGTGAATGGCGCTATTTAACGCATGATGAAGTACAGTCTTTCACTCAATAAATGCCGCAAAATACAGACCAATCAACTCTCTAATAACCCTGTAGATATCAATTATGGCTAGATCAAGTTACTCCGTTCTATTCCAACTAGGCCGTTTTTTACTGAAGTATAAAGGTACATTAGTCGCAGCAGGTTGCGCGTTGGTATTCACTGCCGGTGTGACCTTGGCAATGGGGCAGGGCATAAAAATATTAATCGATGAGGGCTTTATTGCAGGCTCTATCGACCAACTCAATAAAGCCGTGATATTTATTATTGGAATCGCGGTGTTAATGGCGGTTGGTTCTTATGCACGATTTTATTTAGTGTCTTGGTTGGGAGAGCGCGTTTCTGCGGATATTCGGCAGGCAGTTTTCGATCACTTGATCACGCTACACCCAAGTTACTTTGAAGAGAATCGCAGCGGCGAAATCATGTCACGTCTAACCACTGACACCACCTTGCTGCAAACGGTTATTGGCTCGTCAGCGTCTATGGCGTTAAGGTCGTTTATTACCTTTATTGGTGGTCTTACGCTGTTGTTGATTACCAACTTAAAGCTGACTGCTTTCGTGTTGATTGGTGTGCCGATTGTGCTAGTACCCATCATTTTATATGGCCGTCGCGTTCGCGTATTGTCACGCAAAAGCCAAGACACGATTGCTGATGTTGGGAGTCACGCGGGCGAGATCATTCAGCAAATTAAAACAGTGCAAAGCTATACCCAAGAAGCGAACGAACGTAAAGCGTTTGCCGGGCACGTAGAGGGTGCGTTTGAGATTGCTCGCAAGCGTATTAAGCAACGGGCTATGTTAATTGCCGTTGTTATTTCGCTTATATTCAGTGCCATTGCCGCCATGCTTTGGGTAGGCGGAAACGATGTAATTAACGGGGTTATGACAGGTGGTGAGCTTGGTGCATTTGTGTTTTATGCGATTATTGTCGCTAGCTCAGTAGCCACTATTTCAGAGGTGATCGGTGACGTGCAACGGGCGGCTGGCGCAGCTGAACGACTCTTTGAATTATTATCGATTAAGAGTGCCGTTGAGTTACCAAGTCACCCGAAAAAAGCGAGTAATAATGGCTCTCGAATGGCGTTTGAAAACGTCACTTTTCATTACCCGTCAAGACCTGATCAAGCGGCCTTAGATAACTTGAACTTGGTGATTGAGGAAGGTAAATCGTTGGCACTCGTTGGCCCATCGGGCGCGGGTAAATCGACTGTGTTTGAATTGCTGCAACGCTTCTACGACCCTGATCAGGGTGTAGTCACTTTGGGTGATACAAACATTCGAGATCTACTGCCAACTGACCTGCGTTCACAGCTTGCAGTTGTCGCACAGCAACCGACTTTATTTAGTGCAGATGTGATGCATAACATACGTTACGGTAAACCTGATGCGACTAAAGAAGAGGTGATTGCAGCGGCCAAAGCAGCTAATGCCCATGACTTTATAGAGAAGTTACCTGAAGGGTATGAAAGCTTTTTGGGTGAGCAGGGTGTGCGTTTGTCAGGTGGTCAACGTCAACGCGTGGCGATTGCTAGAGCTATTTTGAAAGACCCAAAAATATTGCTTCTTGATGAAGCAACCTCTGCGCTTGACGCTGAGAGTGAGCATCGTGTTCAACAAGCCTTGGAAAACCTTATGCGAGGGCGAACAACGGTAATAATTGCGCATCGATTGGCGACTATTCGAAATGCTGACTCGATTGCAGTATTGGAAGATGGGAAGTTGGTGGTGCAGGGTAGTCATGATGAGCTGTTGGAGAGTTCGGTGTTGTATAAGCGATTGTCTGAGTTGCAGTTTCAAGAGCGGTCTGTGAGTTGAAAGCAAGGTCGGCAGCTTGATTGGCAGCAAGGTTGCTGGGAAGATTAACGTGGAGGTCATTTGAATTTTACTGAAATAACACAACGTCTGTTGTCTGTATTTGATTATTGGATTCAGACAGATTGGTATATAGCCTTTTTGATGTCGCTTGCGGCTAACGTCAGCGTCTACATAGTGGCGGCATTAATTATTGTGTTTATCACTCGCATAATTACAAAAGAAAACTCATTCGCAGAGCTGATCGACTCTCGTCCTCTTAAACAAGGGCAAGTACGTAGAGAGGTGATTAATGGAGTGTTAGCGTGTGCTGTATTTTCTTTAGCTAGCTTACTTGCCCGAAAACTTTTTGTGGGTGTTATCCCTACTTCAATGAGTCAGTTGATCATTGAAGTGTTGGTCTTCACGATATTTTATGAAACATATTCGTACTTTGTTCACCGACTGTTGCACTTAAAACTATTTAGAAAGGCTCATTCCGTACATCACTATTCGGTTAGAACGACTCCGTGGAGTGCGTATAGCGTTCACCCGCTTGAGGCGTTGTTAATCAGTTTGAGTGCGCCGTTATTTATGCTGATATTTCCGGTTCATCTTGTTGTTATCTTTTCGTTTCACATGTTTGGCGTCATATTTACATTGGTCATACACTCGAACATTCGAATGAAAAGTAAGAGTGTGTTGTTTCGGTTGTTTAATGGTTATACCGAGTCGCATTCCGCACATCATTCGGTGGGTAATGTGAATTTTGGGTTCGTTAACTCGTTTTGGGATCGGACGTTAAAAACTAAGTTAGTTGGTGCAAACTAATGAGTGATCATATTTTTGCTTAAAGAGCATATCCCGTTCAAAGAGAGACTTTGCGTGGTCTATGCTTCTGTTATTCAAACCAATGCATTAACTTATTAATAAGATTGCTGTAAAAGTAGTCTAAAGTTTTTATATAAAAATGGCAGGAAATTGTATGACAAAAAAAGTAGTGAAACTCACTCTCGAAAAAGAGACTAAAAACAGTGTTAGATACAAGGAGGTTCCAGAAGAAGGAACAGCACCTATCGTTGGGTCTTTGTATGTGCAAAAGTGGTTTGCTGGTGCTAGCAAAAATATCGAAATCACTATCGAAAAGAAGGATTAATTTACAGTAGAAATTACTGATGCAAACACCCGTGCATTTATTTAGAGCCATAGGATTTTTAGTATGACCATGACCCCTGAAAAACTACGAGCGCTTTACGGAGAACAGTCTCCAGTCGCGGCTGCTAAAGTCATCTCAACTTTCGACGACCATTGTAGAGCCTTCATTAAGCACTCCACATTCGTAGTTATAGGCACGTTTAACGGTGAAAAACTGGATCTATCTCCCAAAGGTGATCCCGCAGGGTTTGTTGAAGTGGAGTCAGAAAATCAACTACTGATACCTGATAGGCCAGGTAATAGACGTCTTGATGGCTTGATGAATATTCTCCAAAACCCCAACGTTGCACTGATTTTCATGATACCGGGTGTGACTGAAACGCTGCGGGTAAATGGTGTGGCTGAGATTTTAGATGATGCTGATATTTGCGACCGTTTTAAGATCAATGATCGAGCGCCTAAAACGGTATTGCGTGTGACTGCCCGCGAGATACTTGTTCATTGTGGAAAAGCGCCGATACGCGCTGGTTTATGGCAACCAGAAACATGGCCACAGACACGTCCAGTGGCGACGTTATTTGAAATGATGCGTGACCATTCGGCAATGGAATTAGTTTCTGTCGAGCAAGGTGCTGTAGATAAGAGTTATAAAAAGTCGCTGTATTAATTTTCTCACTTAGCGAGTGAAGAATTAAATAGAACTGTAGTAATAGGAGATAAACTTTGGGGAAGCACTTAGTTTGAAATTTCAAAAGATAATATTTGATTGGGACGGGACGTTAGCTAGAACCTTAGAGTTATGGTTGGCTGGATACCAAAAGTCATTGACGCAACGAAACTTGAAATTTGATTCTGCGGAAATCATTACTGAGTTCTTTCATAACCATCACGAAGTGCCAGATAGACATCCAACTATTGATTTTCCAACAATCGCTGAGGAGGTGCGCAAGCATGTATACCGGTCCTTGCAATCCGTTGAGTTATACGAGGGTGCGCTAGAAACGCTAGTGGCACTTCGCGCTAGCAAAACAGACTTTAGTCTGGTTAGCTCTAGCTCTCGGCAGATACTTGAGGTGGGTCTGGGCGCGCATAGTCTCAACAGTTATTTTGATTCAACGATTGCTGGAGATGATGGTTACGGTCACAAGCCAAGCACATTACCCTTTGAGGAAATGCTGATGAGGATGGGCTGTGCTCCAGAAGAAACGTTAATCATTGGAGATTCTCACGTAGACATTACTGCTGGAAAAGCGGTAGGTTGTCATACGTGTTTGTTTGCTCCACCATTGAATGCTCAGTTTCATGACTTTGAACACTTAAAGTCGATGAATGCGGACTTTGAAATTAGTGCAATTCCAGAGCTGCTTGAATATATCTGAGTGGAATAAGTTCTAAAAGTTGAACTACGCGTCGGCCCGACTATATCTAAATATTGTGTGCCTAAGTTTCATGGAAGAAATAGCGCTTGTCTAACCCATGACAAAAGTAGGAAAATGTAACTTAGAGAACACTATTAATTAAAGGTCATTTACCTTCCTTTAAACTAGCTATGTAGCGGTACCTAACTACCCATGCTAGCAACATGGTTACTTATACGCTTTTAGCCCACAACTGCGCCATTCACTGTTATTTTGCTTAGGTAATTAGCATCGGTAACAACTCCTCTCTTTACACTCAATATCGCTCGAAAGTACAATAGCAAAGCTATTTCTGCGTCCTATAAAAATCTCCTATACACATCTGGAAAGTACACAATGTCATACCAAAAGCCGGTGCAATTCGGAGCTTTGCTCCTTTTCCTATTGTTAGCAATCAGTGGTTGCGAAAAACTGGATACACCCAAAAAAGCTGAAGCTGCACCTAGTGCGCCTCCTAAAGCAATGCCGTTACCGGTGGTAGATATTGTTACAGCGGTGCCAGAAGGGATTACACGTACAACTAATTTGCCAGCACGTTTGCAGGCATCTCGTTCCGCGACCATTATTCCACGAATCAGTGGTGTGGTAGAAAGGCGTGTATTTACTGAGGGTGCAACGGTTAAAGCAGGGGATTTGTTGTATCAGATTGACCCAGGTACGTTTAACACGGCGCTTAGTAATGCCAAAGCAAACTTATCGACTGCACAAGCGTCGGTTAAAACGGCTGAAGCAGGTTTACAGCAAAACCAAGCAGCGTTGGAGCAAGCCGAGGCTAATCGAGACTATGCTCGCAAGCAGCTTTCTCGCTCTGAGCAACTGATTAAAACCAATGTCATTGCGCGACAAGATTATGATCAAACCGTGTCTACTTTCCAAGTTCAGCAAAGTAATGTCAATGCGGCTCAAGCAGGTATCGCAGCGTCTAAAGCAGGATTGAACTCTGCTAAAGCAACGATTGAAGCGGCTTTGGCAGGTATCGAAACGGCCAATATTAATCTTAGCTATACCAAGATCAAGTCACCGATTAACGGTATTGCGGGAGTGTCTAACGTTACAGAAGGCGCGTATGTAGTAGGTTCGCAAACGCAAATGGCCGAGGTACAGCAGCTTGATCCGCTGTATGTAAATATTACTCAGCCAGCGAGTGCTATTTTGAAATTACGCCAAGCACAACGTGAGCGGATTAGTAGTACAGGCTCAGATAAGAATATCCAAATTTTGTTAGATGATGGCACGGTTTATCCACATAAAGGACGCTTGTTGTTTGTTAATCAAACAGTCAATGAAAGCACAGGTGAGGTGACGGTTCGTGCCGAGGTCCCTAACCCTGATCAAGACCTTATTCCTGGTTTATATGTGCGTGTAAACGTGCCGCAAGAACGTATCGAAGACGCTTATTTGATCCCACAGCAAGCAGTGACGCGTGGTGATACTGACATTGTGATGATTGTTGAAGATGATGGTAGTTTCCGTCCTCAGCCAGTCACTGTCAGTGGCCAGCGCAATCAAAATTGGATTATTACAAAAGGCCTGACGCCTAACGCGAAAGTGATCGTTGATGGCATGGGGCAGTTAGCGATTATGCGAGGGGCGAAAAAAGTACAAACGCGTCCTTGGACTAGCGTGACTCAGAGCGCAGGGAAATAATATGGCTAAGTTCTTTATCGACCGCCCAATCTTTGCTTGGGTAGTTGCGATATTCATTATTTTTGCCGGCTTGTATTCTGCGACAAAAATCCCTGTTGAACAGTATCCAAACATTGCAGCACCTAAGATTGAAATCTCATTTTTCTACACAGGTGCAACGGCTGAAACTATTCAAGACTCGGTTATCTCGGTCATTGAAGAGGGCGTAAACGCTGTTGAAAACGTGGATTATGTTGAGTCCAATGCGTATTCAAATGGTACGGGTAAGGTAACGCTGACGTTCAAATCGGGTGTTGATGAAGATATCGCACAGGTCAACGTTCAGAATAAGTTATCGCAAGTTGAATCAAGCCTGCCGCAGTCTGTGCGTAACACCGGAATCACCGTATCCAAAGCCGGAACGGGTTTCTTGATGATTACCATGATGTACGCGGAGGAAGGCTCCGACATTACTCAAGCAACCATCGCTGACTATACCGTGCGTACCGTTAAGCCTGATTTGCAGCGTGTTGAAGGGGTTGGAACGATTCAGGTGTTTGGTTCAGAGCAGGCGATGCGTGTCTGGGTTGATCCACAAAAGATGAAGAGTTTTGGTTTGTCTTACGCTGACTTAACCACGGCAATTGGTGCTCAAAACTCGCAGATTACTGCGGGTAGTTTGGGGGCATTACCGAGTGTGGCAGGTCAACAATATACAACGTCGATTAATGTTTATGGCCAGCTAACGTCAACTGAAGACTTTGAGAAAATTGTTGTTAAACGCAGCAGTAACGGCGCGACTGTTAAGTTAAGTGACGTTGCGATTATTGAGCTAGGAAGCCAAGCTTATAGCACTAGCGCACGTCTAAACAGTCGTCCGGCGATTGGTGTCGGTATCCAGCTTTCTTCGAGCGGTAACGCGATTGCTGTGGCGAGTGAAATACAAGAACGTCTCGCGACAATGGCGCCATTTTTCCCAGAGGGAATGGCTTGGAAAGTGCCTTATGACACGTCTAAGTTTGTCGAGATTTCACTGAAAAAAGTGCTGTATACCTTGGGTGAAGCACTGGTATTAGTATTTTTGGTGATGTACTTATTCCTACAAAATATTCGCTATACCATTATCCCAACCATCGTTGTACCTATCTCACTATTAGGGGCGGTAGCGGTCATGGGGCCACTGGGCCTGACTATCAATGTATTGACCATGTTCGCGATGGTACTGGTTATTGGTATCGTGGTGGATGACGCCATCGTGGTGGTGGAAAACGTCGAACGTTTGATGGTTGAGGAAAAACTCACACCCTATCAAGCGGCACACAAAGGGATGACGCAAATCACGGGTGCGGTTGTTGGTATTACCTTGGTACTGATTGCTGTATTTATTCCGATGGCCTTTTTGGATGGGGCAACGGGTGGTATTTACCGTCAGTTCTCTTTGGTTATGGCCGCGTCGATTGCCTTTTCTGCATTTTTAGCGTTATCCCTAACACCTGCCTTGTGCGCAACTTTGCTTAAACCTGTGAGTGATGATCACCACGAAAAAGGTGGTTTCTTTGGTTGGTTTAACCGAGTGCTGACTAAGATTACTAAAGTGTATCGCTCAATGGTCGGGCTCTTTATCAAGCACAGTATCGTAATGATGATCGTGTTTGCACTAGTGATCACGGCTTCTGTCATGCTGTTTCAGCGCATTCCTAGCTCATTCCTACCGACGGAAGATCAGGGCACGGTTATCGTCACCTATCAGCTACCAACGGGTTCTTCTCGTGAGCGTACTGAAGCGATGATCGAAAAGGCCGAGGCTATTATTAGCAATGAATCCACTGTTCAAGATGTGATTTCAGTACTGGGTTTCAGCTTTACAGGTCAGGGTCAAAACATGGCGCTGAGCTTTATCACGCTAAAAGATTGGTCTGAGCGTACACAAGCTGGCGAAGTGTCGATGGCATTAGCAGGCTCGTTAACCGGCAAGCTTCAGGCGATTAATGATGCGATGATTTTTGCGATCACGCCACCTGCGATCAGTAGTTTGGGTACATCCTCTGGCTTTAGTTTTTACCTGCAAGATCGTAATAACTTGGGTCACGATGCATTGGTTAATGCGCGTAATCAAATGCTAGGTATGGCCAATCAGAGTCCAATGTTAACTGGCGTTCGACCGAATGGTTTGGAAGATGCCACGCAGATTCGTGTCGATATTGATCGTGATGCGGCCTTTGCGCAAAACGTGCCGCTGTCATCTATATCCTTTAGTTTAGCGAGTGCGTTCGGTTCTAACTACGTTAACGATTTTCCGAATAAAGGCCGTATGCAACGTGTGTATGTCATGGCTGAGGCCAAAGCACGTATGCAGCCTGATGATATTTTGAGCTTAACGGTGCCAAATGCAGCAGGCGAACTGGTGCCAATGTCGTCGCTTTCATCAGTTCATTGGACGAAGGGTCCAGAGCAGGTAACGCGCTATAACGGTTTTAGTGCGATGGCTATTCAGGGTGCCGCTGCGCCAGGTTTTGCGAGTGGTCAAGCGATGGATAATATCCAAGAGCTTGCTGCGAAAATAGGCCAAGGTTTCTCGGTTGCATGGAGTGGCCAGTCACTAGAAGAAATTCGTGCAGGTAACTCTGAGTTGTATGTTTATATGCTCTCTGCGATGGCGGTATTCTTATGTCTTGCCGCGCTATATGAAAGTTGGTCAATGCCATTTGCAGTACTGATGGTGGTGCCATTGGGAATACTGGGTGTGACACTGGGTAACTATTTCCGAGAATTTGATAACGATATTTACTTCAAAATCGGGATGATAACCGTGATGGGGCTCTCGGCCAAAAACGCGATCTTGATTATCGAGTTCGCGAAAGAGCTGCAAGAGACCGGCATGGATAGAGTGCGTGCTGTGATGAAAGCGTGTGCGCTTCGTTTTCGTCCTATCATAATGACCTCACTAGCGTTTATCGCGGGTGTTATACCTTTGTATACCGCGACTGGCGCAAGTTCTGCTAGTCAGCGTGCTATCGGTACTAGTGTACTTTGGGGGATGCTGGTAGGGACGATATTGGCCTTATGTCTTGTACCGATTTACTACGTGGTTGTGCGTGGTTTGTTTGGTGGCGGTGATGAAGTCAAAGATAAATATGCGGCTCAGCAGGAAGAGAAAAAACTGACCGAAACGCAGCTAGCAGAAAAGCCGTCAGGTGAGTGACAGTAGCTGATTGGAGATAAGTCAGTTACTGACAGTGATATTTTATGTGCTGAGCAGGCGTTTAATGCCCAGCTTATTTTCCCCTCCGATTATGGGCGATGAACTTGGTATTAATTGTTGTAACTATTAGTATCAACCTTAATAAGTGAACTTGAATGACTACCTTTTTCGCAGGCTTTTCCCTCGGTTTATCTCTGATTCTTGCCATTGGTTCTCAAAATGCTTTTGTTTTAAAACAGGGTATTAAGAGGCAGCATGTATTATTGGTTTGCGCTATCTGCGCAATCTCTGACGCTATTCTGATTTCATTAGGTATTGCTGGCTTTGGCATGGTTGTCAGTAAATATCCTTCGATAGAAATGTATGCTCGTTACGGTGGTGCGGCATTTCTTCTGGTGTATTCATTTTTAAGTTTTAAGTCAGCATTTAGCCAACGACATGCGTTGACAACCGACACTGAAGTACAAAGCTCAGCTTTGAAAATCGCTTCTATTTGCCTTGCCTTTACTTGGTTAAATCCGCATGTGTACTTGGACACGATGGTGTTGTTGGGGAGTATTTCAACGCAGTATGAAGGTCAGCAGTTGGAGTTCGCTTTGGGTGCGATTATTGCCTCTTTTACGTTCTTTTTTAGTTTGGGGTATGGGGCTAGATTATTAGCACCAGTGTTTGAAAATCCTAAGGCTTGGCAGGTGTTAGAGTTTATTGTGGGACTTACTATGTTGATTATTGCTTTGACGCTGTTATTTGGCTAATTGAATGCGATAAGTCACTGTAAATGAAAATCTCTAGATACCCGTTTCTATATACCAATAAGCCGCCACTGAAAGAGGAGCTACATCTACTATGAAAGCCATCATCTTCGACCTCGACCAAACATTAATAGACCGCACAGAAACTGTCAGGAAGTTTCTCAATGACCAATACATCCGTTTCGATACCGAGCTTTCATGTAGCCAAGAATCATTCGTCACAACCGTCATGCACAATCAAAAAAACGGCTACGCGGATAAGCTGATCGCCTACGAAGAGTCAATGCAGGAGCTAACTGAGTCAGTTGAAGCAGAAGCACTATTCACCGACTTCAAGGCAACCTACGGCCTAGACGGAGTATTGTTCCCGGGTATTAAAGAGATGCTAGCTCAAGTGTCTGAGCACTATGTTTTAGCGATGATTACTAATGGCCGATCAAAAGGTCAGAATGCAAAGATAGACTCTGAAGGTATCCGACAGTATTTCCAAGTCATCAAAGTGTCAGAGGAAGAGGGTATCAAGAAGCCAAACGAAGAGATCTATCTCAGGTGTTTAGCGGATTTAGGGTTGTCAGCAGAAGAGTGCATATTCATTGGCGATCATCCCCAGAGCGATGTAGCGACGCCAAAAAAGCTAGGCATGAAAGCCATTTGGATTAGAAGTGAACATTATGATGAGCCTGAAGAAGCCGATCTAGTGATCGACTGCGCTTCAGACCTCATTGGGCATTTAAACAGTGAGCTTTTCCTACAAGACTAGTACGTGAAGCGCCTTACTTGTAGAACTTGTTGTCGGCATAAATCCAGCCGCCTTCGATCTTGCCTTTGGAGTCATGGTGAGTCCAATGCAGAACGCCGCCACGGTTGTTCCACTCATAACGTCCACGGATTTTGATCTTATCGCCAACCGACACGGGTGCTCGTGGCGCAAGGTCAATATTGTGAGCGACTAACAACGTGACATCAGAAGCCAGTTTAATAAGGAATTTTTGGTGCTGACTGCCCTTAAGATCATCCTTAAGGTTCTTAACCACAGTCCCTTCAGCAGACATCCAAAAGCGAGAATGGGTGTTTTCTTTCGCTGAACGAATCTTACTTAATAATGCAGACTGGTTTTCTAAGCTAGGGCCTTTGCCCGACTCTAAATTAGGTGACGATTTACCACTGTTCGCCTGAGTTGAACCCGACTCTTCGCTGAAAAAATAGTTGTAACCACTCACTAATGCAGCAACCGCTACACCTGCAATAATGCGGCTAAATTTATTCATTATTCTACGATTATTAAATTTCATATTCTTATTTGCCTTGTTTGATGTAGGACATGATTTCTTCTCTCGCTTCTTTAAGTATGGAGTCTCTATCCAAACTATCAAGTATCTCGGCAACGGCTAATTTTGGACCACTGTCTCCCCACGACTTTCCTTTTGCCAAATAGGTTTCAGTCGCACGACCAATAATCAAGGTGCTATACCACGCGATAGCCCCTTGTGCTGCGCCTGTCAGCACCGTTGACAGTCCAATCGTACCGATTTTTAGAGCTGACGACGCGATGTTTATCGCCCAAAAAGAGCCATATAATAAAATCATTTGAGCGGCGATACTTTTGATCAATTCACCCGCTTCGGTCTTGCTCATCGGTAAACCATAAATGCGAGATAAGTGAACAATTAAACTCACATCAATAGCAGCGGCAGCCACCAAATCAGCAATAGGAATAGGGTTGAGTGCAACCGTCACACCTTTACCCATGCAGTACATATTGATGACTTTCGCACCAACCTCTTTACGCACTTCCAACATTCGCTCACCAACTTGCTCGCTGAGTTGGCCTGCAAATAATGAGGCATTGAGCGCCGATAGTGTCTTACCTTCTGCTTCTATCACATCCCACAAGCGTGATTTTAGGCTGATAATGTCAGCAGGGCGTTGGCGCGTCGATTCTTGCTCATTACCAAACTCATCTTCACGAATGATGATTTGCTTAGCAGGAGAGGCAGCAGTAAATACAATATTTTCAGGTGCAACAATCCCCGTGACACGATCACGAATGATAGTGCGTAGTTGCAGTAGTTCTTCTTCGTTATATTGATCAGATTTATTCACGACTAAGATAATCGGGCGTTTTGCATCAGCGACGGTTTTCAGAGCCGTTAGCTCAATATCGGTTAAATCACTATCGATCACAAACAACAATAAATCAGCACGGCCAGCGACTTCATGAGCCAGTGCTTCACGTTGTTCACCGTCAATTTCATTGATGCCGGGTGTATCAATTAAAAACACACCGCCCGCATCGACTTCTTTCCACGCTTCCATGTCGGCGCTTTTAGTCTCACCATGCAGCAAGCTAACGCTGAACACCTGTTTACCCATTAACGCATTAAGCACCGATGACTTGCCCACACTCACGCGGCCAAACACGGCAATATGCAGTTGGCCTTGTTCAAGCTTGTCGAGCATCTTTTGAATAGCACTATAGTCACTTTTCAAACCCTGGCGAACTGAGTCAGGTACGCGCTTATCGTTGAGTAGCTGGTGAAGGCTTTGCTTGGCTAAGTTTAGGTGTGAATCACCCGCAGAGTGTGTGCTTGGCTGGTCAACGTCATCATTGGTCTTTTCGTTGGTCGAAAACCAGTTTGGCAAATAGCTTTGCGCGCGAGTCCAGATTTTCACTCAACATCTCCTTAAAGGTTATAGCAGCAGGTGCTGCGCGTAACTGACCACGTTGTTCTAGGGTTTTCTTCACTGAGTTACCCAGTGCATCAAAAATCATTCCGTACGCCACTGCGTGAACTAAGCCACCAGCAACCGTCCCAATACCGGGAAATGCTTTTAAACCGTTACCTGCCACCGCCAATATCAGCGGTATGCTTTTCTTCATTTGGCCTTGGCTAAAGTCTAAAAACTTATCAATATCTAATTGTTTAACTGGCGAGTCGTATAGTGCACATAGGTCTTTCACCATACGTGTGCCTAAATAACCTTGCACCACGATATCAGCCCCAGGACTCACCGAAGCCATTGCGCCAACGATCGCTTTTTTAGTCGAACTTTTGATAATCCGGTCAGCTTCAAGCTGTCGGTAATCTGCTTTCTCTGCATCTAGTTTTTGTTTCACCAAAACAAACACCGACGCATCCCGTAGCTTTTCTAATAATTCACTGTGGCCATCAATCTCTCGTTGCAGTGCATCTGCAAGTTCATTGATATGAGTTTTTCTAGGGCGAATAAACGGTGTTTCGTTACCTTCCTTATCTATTCGAATAACTTCTTCTTCTCCGCCTGACTGTACAAACACCAAACGTGCTTTGTGTTTATAGCCTTCAACCGTTGCCATTCGTTCTGCAAAGCGTTGTTTCAGTAAGTCTTTTTCTTCGTCGTCATAACGATCGCTTTTGTTCAGTGTAACAATCAGTGGTTTACCAAAGCTGAGCAACTCTTGAATGTCATCAAATTGTGTTCGAGACAAGTCAGAGTCAGTCACGTAAATAACGACTTGAGCACGCACCGCTTCATCACTTGCCAACTCATCCAACGTACCACTCGCTTCATTTCGACCGGGTAAGTCGGTTAGCACGAGTTGATCACCTGAGCTAGATTTCCACGTGTATTGAGAAATGTGCTGCGTCGAGCCACCACGTACATTGATGTCGATATCAGCATCAGGGAGTAGTGTTTTAATAATCGAACTTTTACCGGTACTCACGTTGCCGAAGAGCGAGACATAGATCGTTCCAGTATCTTTACGTGCTTGAAGCGTTTCTAGTTCTCGTCTTAGCTCACGAGTGTCCATGCCGACTTTCTCAGCATGGTCGATTTCGGACAACACACTTTCTTCGGTGATTTCATTATTGTTGTCATCTAGGGCATATTTTGACGGCTTGAGTAAGCTATAAATTAACCAAATAGTTCCCACGATAAAGGCTGCGATAAGCCCCATGTAGGTATAGAAAATACCTTCGGGCAGTAGCTGCATGCGCGCCCAAATATCAAGGATGCTCCGCGTTGCAAAAAATATAAACAGCAACAATAAGAAGGCTGATATGGCAACAACGACGGCCAGTATTCGCTTGAATGTAGATCCCGCTTTATTCATGAGACTAGTCAGTGATTATTATGATTGTTTCCGAGTTTATCATGAGCTAGTAAAAGCTTAACTCTAATTTGTTCACTTTAAATAATAGCGATCATAACGACCGTTGGTCGTTTCGTTGTGTCCAATAATCATACTTAACAAGGATGGGCGGTAGAAGTTAGATAGATTGCAACCGTACGCAACAGATGCCCAACGGGTCTAGTTTACTAGGCGTCAGAGCTGAATTTATCTACCCCAATAGATTAGGTTTACAGTTCAATCTGAAGCGTACACATTGCTTTGCACTGTAGCTATGACAAGGTCCCCATTTTGCATGAGAGTTTGTCGAAACAGTGTTGACCGTGCCCGAGGATACATACCACTCATGGCTGCGGTTACCTTCTTGGTGAGTCTGGCGTTTTAGGCAAAAATAATTCATAAATATAGAACTATTTCGCTGGATTTACCGGGATTTATAACCTCAACTAGGCGTTGAGTGAGTCTTACAGTTTGCCGCTACTCTTAATATTCAAATAGCTATTAATGAGGGACACGCCTAGTTGTTGTGGTGCCACGTCTACGGCGATCACACCTTGATTGGTTAACGCATCAAATGACGCTTTACGTTGTTGTAAATAATGATGCGTTGCAGCGGTGTTAAGTGCGCTATTAATCTCTGTCGGTGTTTCTTCAAGAACCTGATCAAGTTTTTGCTCGCGTAAACTGGCGAGTAATACTAAGTGACGTTTACGAAGTATGCCGACCGCCGCTTTCAGTTCTGCACTGTCTTCGTCTCTAACGTTAGTTAGAATGATGATTAATGCGCGTTTCTTGTGACGCGTCAGAAGGTCACTGGCGGCTTTTATGTAATCAGGAGCATCCGTAGTCGGTTGCAAGTCATACACCGTATTGAGCAGGTTCTGAATGGTGTGGTAGCCTTTTTTAGGGGCTATCCAGCGTTGACTACCGGCAAAAGTACTTAAACCTACGGCATCACCTTGTCGCAATGCTACATAAGACAGTACTAGTAAGGCATTCAAGGTGTGATCAAAGTGAGATAGTTCATCATCACGTGCGCGCATTCGGTGACCGCTATCCAACATGAATATGACTTCCTGATCTCGCTCATCTTGGTATTCACGAGAGATCACTTTGCCTAGTCGGGACGTGGCTTTCCAATCAATCTGTCGAACGCTATCACCCTCACGATATTCACGTAATTGGTGAAAGTCTTGCCCTTGTCCACGCCTTGGTTTTTTGATGATACCCATCTGACTTAAATGATTATCAGTCGCCAATAATGCAAGGTGCGAGATAGCCGCAAAGTTGGGGTAAATGTGGACTTCATTGGTCAGCGATAATCGATAGTCACGTAACCAAAAATTCCAACGAGAATACAAACGGAACTGCACACCACGAAATAGGGCTTTACCACGTTCGGTTGCTGTGACTTGGTATTGTAGCTCTGCCGTTTGGTCTGGCGCTAAACTCAGATGTACAGGTAAGCCCGTGGCTTCAACTTGAATAGGGAAGTGGTCATACACATCTAAGGTGCATGCATAGCGTGAGGTGTTGGTTAGCTTGAGACCAACATCGCGCTTTACGCCAAGAGGAAAAGAGCTATGAACGTCACGTTCAGCCTCTGGTATTGCTCGTCGATACAACAGAAATAAATCCAGTAGCACGACGATACCCGCGATCACCAATGCGCCTTTCCACAACATAATCAGGCTTGGAACAAAGCTCGCAATGAACGCCAGCACAGCCAAAGCCGCTAGGAGTTTATAGAGTGATTTACCGGGGATGGGCAAGTTCATAAGTGCTTATTGTCTCGGCGCGTCGATGCTGTTGATCACCGATGTCAAAATTTGATCGGTCGAATAACCTTCAAGTTCCATCTCAGGTGCTAGCGCAACACGGTGGCGTAATACGGGCAGCGCAATCGCTTTAATATCATCTGGCGTAATGAAGTCTCGAAGGTTAATCATCGCCTCAGCACGTGCCGCACGAATTAATGAAATACTGCCACGAGGGCCCGCGCCAATACTCAAACCCTGCCATGTGCGGGTTGCTCGAACGAGGTTAACGGCATAGTCGATAACTTGCTGATCTGCTCTAATCTCAGCAGCAGCGGCTTGAAGCGCCAAGATGTCAGCAGGTGATGCCACCGCTTTGACTCGCGATAAATTCAGCTGGTCGCCTGTTTGTTTATTGGTGACCGCTGCAACCATGAGGCTTTCCTCATCGGTGCTAGGGTACTCCATGAAGACTTTCAGTAAGAATCGATCTAACTGAGCTTCTGGGAGCGGGTATGTTCCTTCTTGTTCTAGCGGGTTTTGTGTCGCTAGAGTCATGAAGGGTAATGGCACGGGGTGAGATTCACCTTCGATGGTAACCTGACGCTCCTGCATCACTTCTAGTAGTGCTGACTGGGTCTTGGCAGGCGCACGGTTAATTTCATCGGCTAATAACAAGTTGGTAAATACTGGGCCGCGACGTAAGTTGAACTCATTCGTTTTTAAGTCAACAAGTGTATGACCCGTTACGTCAGCTGGCATCAAGTCGGGGGTGAACTGAATACGAGAAAATTCACCTTCAAAGGTTTTTGCTAAAGCACGCACCAACAGTGTTTTACCCAAACCTGGCACACCTTCAATGAGAACGTTTCCGCCTGCAATCAATGCAATCAGTGTTTGGTGAATCACGTCTTCTTGGCCGATGACGGCATGACTGATTTCTGTTTTTATCGCAGTGACTAACTCACTGACTTGTTCAATTTGCATGCTCATACATTAGTCCTGATGTATTCGAGTTGTTTAATCGTCTCGGTAAAGTCGTAAGGGCTATTACTGATATTGCCGTGTAGCGTTTGGAACACTTGTTTAGTGTCGAGCGTCAGTCTTTTGGCAACCGCTTCAGCTTGTTGGTCTTTAGTTAAACTCTGCCAGCCGGGTATGCGTCGACTTAAGCGTTGGTTAGTGGCAGTGCGAGTACTATTAATCAGTGTGTCGCCTTGCTTATGCTTCCAGTAGTACGCTCCGCTGGCCGTGATGTGTTCCATGAGGTGACGGCGGTCTTCATCTTCTTTAGGAATAAGCGGACCAAAGCGTCGAGATGTACGTAATCCCCAGACCACGAGTAGCGCAGTCAGCATGAGGATAAATGCCCAGAACTTTTTCCATATTAGGCTTAATAAGCTAGGCGACTCATCTGAGTGGATTAACCATACCTCATCTGGGCTGGATAGTTCTGTCGCGTTACGATGTACCAAGTACCATAAAATTTCTGCATGATCGAAGTCGTAAAGCGTTCGATATTCCATGAAGTGAAGTTGCGATACTAAGGTGACTAAACCTGCACCAACGCCTTGTCTAATAATGAAGTTTTTATTATCGAGCTGCACTTTTTCAATCTGCACAGACTCGTTATCATCATCTAGAATGATGGCATGAAAGTGATCTTCAGCAATCTCAAGTGGCCTAGTGGCATTGGGTAATTGAATCTTCCTAGGCTTACCGTCTTCAAACTCAATATGATCATCGCTATCAATGTGAACTTTAATCGCATTTTGAATAGGATCGGCACTGACGGTGGGGGGCGCATCACGATTGTCATTACTAGTTTCGTCGACCAGTGCTTCATCGAACTCATAGTAACTTTCTTGCCATGCTTCTGTGCTTGGTATGATTAGGTGACCACCTTGCTCAACCCATGCAAGAAGCTCATCGACTCTTTGTTCGCTCAAACTATAACGCGAAGCAGTCAATAAAATGACACTGTTGGTACTTGGTAGTTCAACGAGGCTGTGCAAGCTTTCTAAAGACTGAGTGGGAATACCCATGCGCTTAAGAAACAATCGACTGGCAAATAAGGGGTTACTCTTAGCTTCTCCAGTTAGCGGCTTCCAACCACTTTCTTCCACGCGCTCGTAGAGGTGAAAAAAGCCAAAAGTGAGTAAGCTGATAAGAGTAACAATGACGAGTGCAGGCACTGCACCGCGGGCGTTTATTTTCATTGTTCCGCCTCTGCTGCTACCGCAAAGTCACTGCTCCAATGATCAAGTAGGTACGTTATCTGTTCATCGCTAGGTGTTTTGTGTGCATAAGCAATCGCGACCCAGTGTCGGGTCAGGTCGGCTAAATATCGGTATCTTGGAGTAGTAATTGCTGGGCGACTTAGCCTAAGAATATCACCTTCAGTATGGTTGTGTTCGAGTGCTAACTGATCGTCATTGATCAGCTTAACGAGTGCCCCACGATATAATACGCTGAGTGCTTCTCGATGCTTACTGTCATTCCAAAGTGACTTGGCTGCCGTTGGAATATCAGTGGGCAATGACTCTTTTCTTACATCCATACCAAATAAAATGTCAGGTCGCTCTACGCCTTCTTTTTCGGGCACTCTGACCAGTAAAGGTAACCAGTGTTTACGGAAAATATAAAGCGCAATAATAGCGGCTCCCACTAACAGCCATAAGCTGTATTCAAGCAGGCTAGCAATGATTAGCCCAAGCGAGACGAGCCAGCTTGGTGGGTCTATTTCATTCTTTTCTTTTTCTTCACTTTTATCTTTTAAACGCCACTTAGGTGTCATTTTTTCAAAAGCTAGGTCAGGTTGTAACATGACTTCTTCGATGATGCTTTTTGACTTATCCCCAGCCAGACGTGACTCTGATAATTGTTCGGTAACGACTACGTTACTAAGTGGTACTTCCTCTGCGTAACTAGGTTGTTGCAGGGTGCTTAAGCCAAGTGCCGAGGCTAGTACTATTGCCGCTAGCGTACTTAGTTTTTTATCGGGCAAGGTCTTATCCAACAAGCTAAAGCGATTAGCCATTTTTCTAAAGTTTATTTCTATATCCCACGCTTCAAGCTGTGTACGACGGTTGATGTACATGGCGAAGCTAGCTGCGATATAAAACGGCTCTAAAAATACCATCACAAGCACGAAACCAGTGACCGCAATAATTTCAACGGAATAGCCAATGCTGTCGAGCCGATTAGAAAAGATTCGCTCACCTAAATCAGCGGATATTTCAGAGGGGATAAACAACCAGATCAGCATAAAGAAAGACAGGGTGAGTATGAACTGGAAGGAAAATATTGCGATATTGAGCCAAATAGCCACGGTATGCACATTATTAAGCAGTAGCTGCTGTCGCTGTTTTCTTGGCGTGCTTCGTAGTTGTTCTAGTTGCCAAATAGGGAGCAGAAAACCTCGACTCATCGAGAACCGTCGCCATGTTAGTTCGCTGAATAAACCGGTTTTAGTCATTAGAGTCGGTAATTCTCTAAGGGCTGAGGCGTATTCGACGGTGTCACCGAATAACTTGCGGCTAATAATATGCAAAATTAGGCGGTGATAAAGTGGCTTCAACCACCATAAAATAATCAAGCTAACCCAGTAATAGTCATAAGGAATGACGATCAGTAGTAGCGTAATGAGAGTCAGTAATAATAGGGCTAACGGTGTGTAAATGAGTAGCCACCACTCACGCACCATAGCAAAGCCAAGGTCAATCGCTTCCCAAGGTGTACGAGAACGAATGTTAGCGGTAATGGACTCAAGCTGCATGCTGATAGCCTCGACCCACAAACCAGAAGTAAGCGATGACTAATGCCCAAAGAAATGCGGCAACACTGTACTTAATCATGACGGGTAACGGCATGGAGGACCAAAATGCTTCTACAAATGCAGCCATGATGAATAGGGTGGCGGCACCGTACATGATCTTGATGGCCACTTTTCCATTATCAATGAGCGCACGAATACGTGATTTTCGTCCGGGAGCAATGAGTGCTTGAGCGAGTTTAAGCCCTCCTGCGCCAGAGATAACGATGGCGGTTAACTCAAAGGCACCGTGACCCAGTACGAAACCCCAAAAGGTATCGATATAACCGAGGTGGGTTAAATGACCCGCCGCCGCACCGATAAAGATGCCGTTAAACAGTAAGAAGAACAGCGTGCCAATACCGTACAGCATGCCGCCAGCAAACACTTGGAAGCCAATGCCGGTATTATTCCTTATATAGTGGCCAAACATTTCTATGTCTGACCCCGAGTCACGTTCTCGCCCTAACGATGAGTTTTCTGGATCGTACATTGACTCCATCATGCGTGCCTGTTCAACATCCATCACGCTGTAAACGATTTCTGGTTTCAGTTGAATCAGGATAATCATGGCAATAAAGGGCACATAAAACAGTGCGGAAGCGATCGACATTATTTTCCATTCTCGTCTTACTAATGACGGAAATTCGGCAGCAAAAAAACTGAGAATAGAGCGTAAGAATTGGCTGTGACTACTGTATAAAGCTTGATGTCCACGTACCACCAAATGATTAAGTCTGTTGACCAATATTGGGCTGTACATACGCGAGTTAGCTAACGCGTAGTGTTGACAGATTTGGCGGTAAGCCGTCGGCATATCGAGCTCAGCGGGTTTTTCTGCCTTGTTGCGCTTAAAGCGTGATAGTGCTTGATAGTCGAGCAGCTTTTCAAAGTTGCTCCACAGTGTTTCGTGACGTTGAGTAAACTGTTGCTGACGGCTAGAGCTCATCGTTTCCCCATAATCCAACGACCCATTCCCGATAAGTAATCAGCAGCAGATGTTTTGTTTTCAACCAGTGAACCCGCGACTTTAGCAAGTTCTTCGGCACGCTCTTCACTCAGTGTAGCGCGGCGTTGGTAAAAGTTAATGATTGCCTGTTGCTCATCTAACTGAAGTGGGCGTGGCGGGACTTCGGCTATTATATTATCTTGCTCTGTCAGCGGTTGTATCGCTTCAACATGTAGTACCACCGTGCCTGCAACAATGTCGCCAATGCGCTGAAAGCGATTATTACTCAACATGCAGACGAGTCCAAAGCCGTAGGCAAATGGCAGAAAGTCTACAAATCGAAGTAGGTTACGAATAAGAGAGCTGGCGGGTGTAATCGGGCTCGCATTTTCCTGAGCAACAAATAAACCCATCATAGATTTACCTGGGGTTTTTCCGTTGTGGAAAAGCTCGAAGTAAACGGGGTAAAGCCACTCAATTAAAAACACCAAAATCAGGAATATGCCATCACCTAATTCATCAAGGTAAGCCAGTGCAATGGCCAAACCCACCATAACAGCGCCACGAATACAGGTATCAATCAACCATGCGTAGAATCTAAGCACTGGCCCTGCAGGCATAAGGCGAAGCGCCACGCCTTCAGGTGTATTGATTGAATAAAGTGTATCGATTGTCTGCATTTAAATGACGTTACCTGTTTACCATTTGAATTTATAACCAAACTCGGCTGCCACCAGCCCGTTGGTAATATCACCAATCTTTGGTGTGGCCATTATATTAGCAAATAATCCCGTCTTTTTCCCCACTCTAAGTTTAAGCGGTGGTGTACACAACCAGCGTCTACGTTTGTGACTGTGATCGTAGCCTTTCAATGCACAATTAGCCCCAATCATTGGCCTTAACATACCCCAATAAACCCAGTTTTCATGGGAAATATTACTCGTTAGCATATAGCTTCTGACGGAGTAAGAGTCGACGAAAGTCGAAACGCCATTTTCATAAAGCCAGTTGTTACGTTCGAAATCTTGGGAGTAGCCGAAATACTCCATATTACCTTCGTTTGTATCTTTATGGTCACTGTCTAAGTGTTTGCTTACACCGGCGGCATAGATGCTGCTGGAACGTGAATTTGTACATGCAGTTGAGAAAGATCCCAGTAGCAGAACGATAGCGAGTATTTTCAGGTTCATCCGTTAATCCTGTTTTTTATCGCTTCTTATGACGCCTAAGCGTGTTTATAAGAGGCTTTGTTTTGATACCGTCATGCCTGAATAAATACAGCAGCTTGACGGATCCAACGTTTAATTAGAGGTTGGATTGTTTCAGGATATTCCGTTAATAACAAGTCAGCAGTTTCTTGAACATCGTGAAGCATTGCCTCATCGCGCGAAAGGTCAGCGATTTGAAACTGTAACTCTCCCGTTTGACGTGTCCCAAACACCTCACCCGGACCTCGGATCTCTAGGTCTATTTTTGCGATTTCAAAACCATCGTTACTATTCCTCAATGCGTCGAGACGTTTACGTGCAGTTTTGGATAATGGGCTTTGATACATCAAAACACAGCTACTTGCCGCAGCACCTCGACCGACTCGACCACGAAGCTGGTGTAGCTGTGCCAAGCCTAAGCGCTCTGCATTTTCAATAATCATTAAACTAGCATTAGGGACATCAACACCTACTTCTATTACCGTCGTTGCCACAAGCAGCGATAATTCAGCGGATTTAAATTGGCGCATGACTTCCTGCTTATCTGCACCTGACATGCGGCCATGGACTAGGCCTATCGCTATGTTAGGTAGTTGCTCTTGGAGCATTTCCAGTGTTTGCTCGGCATTTTCACATTGTAGTGTTTCTGACTCTTCTATTAAGGTACAGACCCAGTACACTTGTGCACCGCTGGCGCATACTCCATGAATCCGTTGTACGATCTCATCTCGGCGTTCGTTGGCAATAACGACGGTCTTAATAGGTGTTCGGCCGGGTGGCAACTCATCAATAACGGAGTAGTCCATATCTGCATAAGCCGTCATCGCTAACGTACGAGGAATAGGCGTTGCCGTCATAATGAGTTGGTGTGGATAGCCGAGTTTGCCCGCACCTTTATCTCGTAATGCCAAGCGCTGACCCACACCAAAGCGATGTTGCTCATCGATAATGATTAAACCTAACTTGGCAAATACCACATCGTTTTGAAATAGGGCGTGTGTACCCACAACCAAGTTACTCATACCTAAAGCGGCACGTTCGTTTTGGTCTCGTCGCTCGGCGGCTTTTTGTTTACCGGTCAGGCTCCCGACCGTCAAACCAAGCGGCTTAAACCATTCTTGAAAGCACTTTAGGTGTTGCTCGGCCAATATCTCGGTCGGTGCCATTAGGGCAACTTGGTAGCCGGCTTCTATAGCATGTAAGGCTGCAGCGGCAGCGACTAAGGTTTTACCTGACCCCACATCACCTTGAACGAGTCGTGACATAGGTGAAGCTAAGCGTAAGTCTTTTTGTATTTCTTCAATAACCCGTTGTTGTGCACCCGTGAGCGAGAAGGGTAATGACGCTTTTAGTGCTGAAATATGTTTATCTTTTGATGGCATAGCAATGCCCGTCAATTTCAAACTCTGTAGGCGGAATTGTCGCAAGCTCAGCTGATGAGCGAGTAGTTCTTCAAAGGCTAATCGTTTAATGGCTGGGTGAAAAGCATTAAGCAGTGCCTGACTACTTTCAGCATCGGGCGTGTGTATGCTGCGAATGGCATCAGCCAAAGGTGGCATTTTTTTGCGCTGTCGTATTGCTAAAGGGAGGTAGTCTGTTATCTCTACTAAAATCTTTAGCGCTTCACCCATGAGTCGGCGAATAGTACGCTGTTGCAAGCCTTTAGTTGCGGGGTAGATAGCGGATAACGTGTCGTCTAGCTTTAACGGCGCGTAGTCATTAATAATCGTATATTCAGGGTGAATCATTTCGATTTGATGAAGTGACTGACGAATCTCACCGAAGCACCGTACTCGAGTGCCAACACTGAGTGCGCTTTTCTGGCCACCACCAAAGAAAAAGAAACGTAGCACTAGGCTGCCTGTTTCATCGCTAATGCGTGAAATCATCATGCGCCGACCACGAAAGACGACTTCAGTGTGCTCAACAGTGCCTTCGACTAAGACATTTTGACCGCCACGTAAGCTACCAATCTCATGAATTTTGGTACGATCTTGGTATTGGCTAGGCAGGTGAAACAACAGGTCTTGGAGGCAATGAATATCCAGCTTCTGTAAGTTTTCTGCCATTTTTGGACCCACACCTTTTAGTGTGGTGACTGCTTCCATAAGTGGGTTATGAGTTTGCACAAGTATCCATTGTTCGCTTTTAGTATGATCTTTAGTATAGACGAGTCGTCGGAGGTACGCTATTTACGCTATTGCTAAATCACCTCTCTAGGGTAGAATCAAATTTAAAATCAATCACATTGCCGTGTCTGAGGAGTCATTTCTATGGAAAATAACTATCGAGTCGTTGTCATTGGAAGCGATCGTGCAATTTCAATGATAAGACGTCTATCTTCAGACCTTGCACAAGACGGTTGTGATCTTGTGGCGATGTCTTCTTTCAGTCTAGGTGATAACTTTGTCGTGATGATGATCGTTAACACCGACGCAGAGATTCATGAATTGCGTGGTTTGTTAGAGCCAACAACAGAAAAACACCAGCTACGTTTGATCATTGATAGCGTTAAAGAGTTTGATCCAACTCACCACTGCCCAGAAGTTTCTGTGCGGCTACAGGGTCGAGACCGTGTCGGTGTATTCTCTTACTGCATGACGATTTTAAATGATGCAGGTCTGGAAATTATGAGTATGAACTCAGATTTGCTAGGTAAGCCTGAAGTTGGTCAAAGCAGTGACTTCCTAAACCTTATCAAAGGCCGTGCGACCTTAGGCTTGGAAGAATTAAACCGAGCAGCAGAAAACTTACGTAGAAACAAAATCGACATCACTATTACCGATACCAGCAAATAGTCAGTAACTTTATACGATCACTTGGTTAGGGCGCTCGATATAGTAACCCTGAGCGTAGTCTACTTTCATTTCATGTAGCAGCTCTAAAATTTCTTCAGACTCAACGTACTCGGCGATGGTTTGTATTTTCATGGTATGAGCCATCTGATTAATCGCTTCTACTAGCGTTCGGTCAATAGGGTCTTGTACGATATCCTTTATAAAGCTCCCATCTATCTTTAGGTAGTCCACAGGAAATTGCTTTAAGTACGTTAACGAACTTAAGCCCGTACCAAAGTCATCTAAGGCAAACTTAATCCCAAGCTTTTTCATTTCAGCCATGAAGTGACGAACAAAAATAGGATTTGATATGGCTGTTGATTCGGTTAACTCAAAGCAGAGTTGATTGGTATCAACATCGTGATGTTTGATTAGCGCAAGTACTTCTGTCAAAAAGCTTTCGTTACTAAACGATTGCCCAGAAATATTGACAGATATAAAGCCATCATCACCAAGATCGCTAAAGGCTCTTTTATGTAACGCAGATAGCGATAAGTCGAGAATAGCTAAGTCTAGCTTTGACATTAAGTCGTAACGTTCTGCCGCGGGTAGGAACTCACCGGGGGACACTATACGGCCGTCTTCGTCTAATAGCCGAACTAATACCTCTCTGTGTATGTGTGTTTCTTTTGTATTTAAAGCGGTTATTTTTTGGCTATAAATTAAGATTCTATCTTCTTTTAATGCCTTTAGTATTCGAGAGACCCATGTCATTTCTCCTTTTCTAAGCACCATTTCTTCATCGGCTTCTAAATAGAGATGCACACGGTTTCGACCTGCTTCTTTTGCCGCATAGCAAGATAAGTCAGCTTGTCTTAGAGCGTCATCGACACTTTTAGAATCTTTATTTATTGCAACGACACCAATACTGACGCCTACGTTGAAGGTGCGCCCTTTACAGGTATACAGATAGTTTTTTATATTAGCGCAGAGAGTTTTTGCAATTTCTTCAGCCTGTTGAATTGAAACGTTTTCTAGTAAGACGCCAAATTCATCCCCACCTAAACGGGCTAGCATATGAGAGGCTTCAATATCGAGCTGTAGCTCTTTGGTGATTTGGCAGAGAAGTACATCGCCAGAGGCATGACCACAGGTATCGTTTACGACTTTAAACTGATCAAGGTCCATATAAAACATGGCGTGTGTTTTATTTTCTTTATGCGCACTTTGAAGTAGATCTTCAGCTTTTTTATTAAAGCTAAGCCTATTAGGCAGTTTAGTTAGATCATCATGGCGAGCTTGCCAGTAGAGCTCTTTGGTCACACGTCTAGCTTTAGTGAAGTCACCCAAAAGGAATAGTGCAAGCAGTGCGAGTCCACCCGTCAATATCACTAGTATCCATAGCATGGTTTGCGTACTTTCCTTTGAGGCCAAGGTTTGCATGGACTGAATAGGGATTTGAACAAAAGTAGCGCCCATTAGTTGGTGTAACTTCCACTCTTTTTGTGGCGCAACACCTTGCTCAGAGCGTCGTTCGACCATTGCTGGATATTGTTCGTAGTTGTTATGGCAGGTGATGCATGACTTTTTCGATGCAGGATCGGCACTTAGAAATAATAATGTTTTTTCGCCATTAAATTCTCTGATGGAATAAAAGGGCGTCCACTGAATGGCTTGTGTGGGTTCAAGTTGGTCTTGTTGCTCTAAATGTTTCCATGCCTCGATAAGAAAGTCATTATTTAGGTTTTGATCTTCGGCTAAGTTCCATTTACTGACAAGTCTGTATTTGTATAAACCATCTGATGTGCCTGATGATCTTAATGCCAAGCTCTTCATAAACTGAGCAGGTATAGGCAGCGCACCTTTCTTTTTATGAAAATTTACGTCGGCAAATCCTATCTTATCTTTTTCTATCTTGCCTAAAATATTATTTGAATAGATGGAATGAGCAGCTGCAGCTTGGCGTGTGACAATTTCAGCGACTCTGACCGCTTGGCTTTCTATTAAGCGCTGTTGAGAGTCCTGAACAATGATATAGCCTGCAACACCAACGAGCGTTAGTAATGCACCAAGCAATAAAATGAGCCTGCTTCGGATATTGAGTGTCAAATTCGGCACATTCAGCCTACTCCGTCTTCCGAAGTAGGTTAGCTTTAAATTTCATAGGTTGTTCATTACCGTGTAACAGGCTTATTGGTTATGTTCTAACAGGATGTACCAGTGGAGCCAAAGAGTGAGTCCAAAAGATTTTAGATAAGTTTAAGCTAAACCGCAACTTTGCCCGCCAATAACGGGTGGAACTGGTAATCAACCAATTCAAAATCTTCAAATTTAAAGTCGAATAGGTCCTTAACGTCAGGATTGATTTTCATGGTCGGTAGTGGGTGAGGCTCACGACTGAGTTGAATATCCGTCTGTTCCATGTGATTACTATAAAGATGTGCGTCACCCAGCGTATGAATGAAATCACCCGCTTCAAGTCCACAGACCTGAGCCATCATCATCGTCAGCAGTGCATATGATGCAATATTAAACGGTACACCCAAAAAGATATCCGCACTGCGTTGGTACAACTGACAAGACAGTTTTCCATCAGCTACATAGAACTGAAAGAGCGCGTGGCAAGGCGGAAGTGCCATGTCATTGACCAAGCTAACATTCCATGCGCTCACAATCATACGACGAGAATCTGGTGTGTTTTTTATCTGCTCAATGACTTGGGCAATTTGGTCGATACTGCCGCCATCGGGTGTTGGCCAAGAGCGCCACTGGACACCGTAAACAGGACCAAGGTCGCCATTCTCATCTGCCCATTCATCCCAAATCGATACACCATTTTCTTTTAAATAAGCAATATTACTATCGCCTTTTAAGAACCACAGTAGTTCGTGGATGATCGAGCGTAGGTGAAGCTTCTTAGTGGTCACCATCGGGAAGCCTTCACTCAAGTCATAACGTGACTGATGACCGAATACCGAGGTTGTACCTGTTCCGGTTCTATCTGTTTTTATCGATCCGTTGTCACGGACATGACGCATTAAATCTTGATATTGTTTCATGGTCTTACGTGCCTACCGGTGCAGGTTTTCGTGTGTAAGCCCAAACGATGAAGCAAACACCTAATAAAATCATTGGTATTGAAAGTAGCTGACCTTGCGACATCCAGTCGAATGCGACAAAACCTAAGTGTTTGTCGGGTACACGCACAAACTCAACAGCAAAACGTGCGATGCCATAACCGACAAGGAATAACCCTGACACAGCACCCATTGGGCGAGGTTTCTTAGAGAATAACCACAGTACAATGAATAGCAATAAGCCTTCTAAAGCGGCTTGATACAGTTGTGATGCATGACGTGGAATATTATTTACGTTCGGGAATATCATTCCCCAAGGACCATCGGTTGGGCGCCCCCAAAGCTCAGCGTTAATGAAGTTACCAATACGGCCAGCACATAGACCTAATGGTACCAATGGTGCAATAAAGTCAGCAACTTTTAGTAGTGGTAGTCCAAACTTTCGAGCCAGTAAAAAGGCTGCAAAGGAAACCCCGATTAAACCACCGTGGAAGCTCATGCCGCCTTCCCATATACGGATAAGCATCATTGGGTCTTCGAGGAACTGACTGAAGTTATAAAACAAGACCGAGCCGATACGACCACCTAGCACGACACCTAATGCACCGTAAAAAAGAATGTCATCGACTTGATCTGGGGTAATAGGGCTGCCCGGCTTACGGGCGCGATATTTACCTAAAAACAGGAACGCCAAAAAACCAACAACGTACATGAGGCCGTACCAATGCACACCAAATGTTTCGGTAAACTTTATAGCGACAGGGTCAAACTGTGGATGAGTCAACATAATGTATTACGTCCTAGAAGAACAAGTTGCGTAGTTGTGTGCCAGGCTCATCAGCGCGCATAAATGCTTCGCCAACTAAGAAACTATTCACGTTGTGCTTACGCATGAGTGCTATGTCTTCTTTTGTGTGAATGCCGCTTTCAGTCACAACAATACGATCTTCTGGAATCATCTCTAGTAGATCAATTGTAGTATTTAGCGAAGTGTCAAAGTTGCGTAGATCACGGTTGTTAATACCGATTAGTTCTGCACCAATGGGTAATGCTATTGCTAACTCATCGGCATCATGAACTTCAATCAGTACATCCATGCCTAGCGATTTAGCAAGGTCATAGAATGAAGTCAGTGACTCAGCGCTGAGTACCGCTACGATAAGAAGGATGCAGTCAGCACCCATCGCACGTGCTTCATAAATTTGATACTTATCAACAATAAAGTCTTTGCGAATAACCGGAATACTACAAGCAGCACGCGCTTCTATTAAATACTCAGTCTTGCCTTGAAAGAAGTTCTCATCCGTCAATACTGATAAACACGCAGCGCCACCTTGCTCGTAACTTTTAGCTATTTCGCTAGGTACAAAGTGCTCACGAATCACGCCTTTACTTGGCGAAGCCTTTTTAACTTCCGCAATCACAGCGGATTGGTTGTTCGCCAGTTTGTCACGCATCGCTGCAACAAACGGTCTAACAGGAGAAGCAGATATTGCTGCTTTCATCACGTCTTCTTGAGAAACACGTTGTCGTTGATCGTAGACTTCCTGAGTTTTATGAGTGATTATTTTTTTCAGGATATCTGGGACTGATGAGTCCTCATCGTATGTACTCATGCGTTTGTCATCTCACTTAATGCTGTTAATTTTTCCATTGCTGCGCCACTGGCAATTACTTCCGTTGCACGCTCAATACCACTCGCCAAACTATCACTTAAACCTGCTGCATAAATAGCGGCACCTGCGTTTAGCGCGACAATGTCACGTGCAGGCCCTGCTTTATTCGCGAGAACGCCTTTTAGCATGACTAAGCTTTCTTCTGGGTCAGAGACAATGATTGCGTCGAGTGGTTGACTCTTGAAACCGAAGTCTTCAGGTTGGATAGTGTATTCTTTTATCGTCCCATCTTCGCAAAGTTCAGCGACAGACGTAGGGCAGGCAATGCTAATTTCGTCCAAGCCATCATCAGCACTCACAACCAGTACATGGTTGCTACCAAGCTTCTTCAACACTTCGGCTAATGGACGTACTAATTCTTTGCTAAACACACCGAGTAATTGATTCGGCGCGCCAGCTGGATTTGTTAATGGGCCCAATATATTAAAGATAGTGCGAACAGCCATCTCTTTACGTGGGCCAATGGCGTGTTTCATTGAGCTATGGTGGTTCAATGCAAACATGAAACCGACACCAAGTTGTTCAACGCAAGTAGCTACTTTCTCTGGAGATGCGCCAAGGTTGACGCCAGCCGCTTCAAGCACATCTGCTGCGCCTGATTTGCTAGATACCGAACGATTACCGTGCTTTGCTACATGACCACCCGCCGCAGCAACCACAAAACAACTCGCGGTAGAAATATTAAATGTACCGCTACCATCACCACCGGTACCAACAATATCGACCAAGTTTTCAGCATTGATTGAAACAGGTGTTGCTAGCTCGCGCATAACCTCTGCAGCAGCGGTGATTTCATCAATACTCTCACCCTTTAGACGCAACGCTATCAAGAAACCACCAATTTGAGCATCGGTCGCTAAACCCGTCATGATTTCTTTCATAACCGCTGACATTTCATCTTTAGTCAGTGATTGGCCTTCAATTAATTTAGCTATGGCTTGTTGTGTTGTCATATTCGTCTACTGGTCAGATAGTTGCTTGAAAATCGATACTAACATGTACTAATTTAGTTACTCAATAACGCTTATTCTGCAGGTGTCAACGTTCTGAAGATTAACTCAAAAGAGCCTTCATTCGCAGTCAGTACATCGTTGTTTACTTGATTGATTAGGAAGGCACTAAAGCGTTCAGAGTCCTTTCTAAAGTACTCTCGGTAGTCGCTAGTGGCGATGCCACCGATTTCTCCCGGTACTGACTCAACAATCCAGTCGTAAGTCTTCCCGTCAAGATCACGAGTGATAGACATTAAGTCTGTCGGTGCAATTACTTGTGCAGCAGACTCGGCTGTTTCACCTTCAGCGAGTGTGGGTACTATCTGAGTTTGCTCAGAGTAGCTCGTCGCAAACTGCTCAAGTGTGGGTGATTGTTCTTTGTTGAATACTTGAATAACCGATACTGCACCATCACTGCTTTCTATAAACACATAACGGACATCATCTTGTGTTGAATCGTCTATGACGTTCCAACCGGTAGGGTATTCAAATACTAAGCCATCTTTATCGTACTTCTCTGATGGGATTGGCTTTATTTCAGCAGCGGCTTGCTCTGCTTGTTCCTCAGCTTCTTTATCAATTTTTTCACACGCAGGTAAAACCAGCGCAATTAAACAACTAAGTAATAATGGTCGGATATTCATAAAAGCTTGAGCCTACTTTTGGCCAGACATAATGGGGGAGCAGTTATCATACCACTGCGAAAATGTTGGATTGTGATTTTTTGCCATCGCGACAACGCCCAGTTGATCGCCTGCATGTAGCACGCCAAACACACTACAGTCGACAAAGTCAGCTTGTTCGCCACCAAAAAATGGCTTGCCGCTTAAACCTTGATCAACCCAATGATCAATTGCCGCTAAAAACTCAGCCTTTTCATCAATAATATGGTGTTTGTTTTTTAGCTTCTTGGCTACTTTCGGCATCACGATAGAGCCACCCAAGCGCACAATGATTGCCTTGTACCAAGGGTATTGGTCGGCTTCCATGATGTGTCCAAAGTTCTTCCATGACGTTAGAAAACCTGGGTGAATCAATGCAGGTAAGTAATGAACGAGTGAGTCATCGACCCAGTCAGTCCACTCTTTACTATTCGCTGACTTTTCCGCATGAACGTAGTTCTCATTCACATAGTCTATGATCGTTGCGGACTCTACGATGACCTTGTCGCCGTCGGTTAAAACGGGCACTTTTTTGTGATCAGTAAACTCTAATCCTTTCATACCCATTGGCGAGACTTCTACAATCTCATAGGGCTGCTTTGCGTAGTTCAGTAATGAGCGAACTTTCCAGCAAAAAGGGCAAGAGTTAAATTGATACAAGGTCAGCATAGGGGAGTCACTTTATACGAGTAGGGGATTTACGCTTGGCGCTGGCGTACGGCTTCATAAAGCACGACACCCGTTGCAACAGAAACATTCAAACTAGATACCGAACCAGCCATAGGGATGGAGATAAGGTGATCACATGCTGTTTCTGTCAAACGACGTAAGCCTTTGCCTTCTGCGCCCATGACGATCGCAGTATGACCTTTAAGGTCGCACTGATACATCGTCTGAGTAGCTTTGTCGCTGGTGCCTGTAATCCAAACACCTGCGTCTTTTAGCATCTGTAGCGTACGTGCAAGGTTAGTCACTTGTACAAAAGGAATGCGCTCAGCAGCGCCTGATGCAACTTTACGTGCAGTCGGAGTCAGGCTAGCCGCATTATCTTTTGGTGCGATAACCGCATGAACACCTGCACCTTCGGCGGTACGTAAGCACGCACCAAGGTTATGAGGGTCAGTAACACCGTCAAGAATCAGTAATAAAAGATTCTCATCACTGTTTGTGATCAGCTCAAATAGGTCATTTTCAGACGAAGAATCAGGTGCCATGTACTCAGCCACGATACCTTGATGTTTACGACTACCTGTCATGCGGTCCATTGCTGAAGGCGTCATGCTTTGCGCAGTCAGCCCCAGACGTTGAGCTTCTGCCACCACTTTATCAACACGCGGGTTGCGTTTGTTTTCTGCAACCCACAGCTGAATCATGTTTTCGACGTCGTGCTCAAGTGCATTTTGAACGGCATGCACTCCATTTAGAAAAGTCTTCATGATTTACGTTTTTTACGTTTAGGTTTGCGACCGTCAGACGTTTTACCATCTTTCGTTGTCGACTTTGGTTTAGCTTTCGTATTTGATTTTTTAGGCTTTCGCTTGCCGTCTTCGTCAGCTGCACCAGGCAGTGTGAAGTCGATCTTACGGTCATCCAAATCAACACGCGCAACTTGAATCGTAATCGGGTCGCCAAGGCGGAAACTACGGCCTGAGCTTTCACCTGTCATACGATGCGTAATTGGGTCGAACTTGTAATAATCACTTTTCAGTGACGTTACATGGACTAAACCTTCAACATAAACTTCTTTCAGTTCTACGAATAGGCCAAAGCTTGTCACTGCGGTAATGAAACCGTCAAAGACTTCGCCGACCTTATCCAGCATATATTCTGCTTTCAGCCATGCCATAACATCACGCGTTGCATCATCTGCACGTCGTTCAGCCATCGAGCAATGCTCGCCTAGTTCAGCCATATCGCTTGCTGAGTAAGTGTAGTTTGCTGCTGTGTTTTTCTTATCACGAATCAGGTGACGAATTGCACGATGGACTAATAGGTCAGGGTAGCGACGAATAGGTGACGTGAAGTGAGCGTAGTCTTTCTGAGCTAGACCAAAGTGGCGAGCCGCTTCAGGCTTTTCAGAACTAACAGGACTGTACTTAGCACGTGACAAACTACGCAGTAATACTGTCTGAATAAGCTCAGCGTCACTACGACCTTGAACACTCGCCAACAGGCGTGCGTAGTCTTTTGGCTCAGGCTCAACACCGCCACCCAGACTCAAACCGACACCGTTCAAAAACTCACGTACTTTCTCTAAGTTTTCTGGCGTTGGTTCAGGGTGAACACGGTGCAATGCAGGCATGTCGTGCTTCTTCAAGTAGCGAGCGGCACACACGTTTGCTGCGATCATGCACTCTTCAATGATCTTATGTGCGTCGTTACGCTCAGTCGGCTTGATTGATTCGATTTTACGATCTTTACCAAAAACGATCTTGGTTTCTTTCGTTTCAAAGTCGATAGATCCACGCTCATCACGTGCACCACGAAGGGCGTGATAGAGCGAGTACATATCTTCAAGGTGTGGCAGGATATGCTGATACTCAGAGCAAAGTGCCTCGTCCTTATCAACCAACATCGCTGCAACTTTGGTATACGTCAAACGAGCAGCAGAATGCATGATGCCTTCTTTAAACTCGTAACTCAGTACATCACCGTCGTTATCAATGATCGCTTCACAGACCATACACAAGCGATCGACCTGTGGGTTTAGCGAGCAAAGGCCATTAGAAATTTCTTCCGGCAACATAGGGATAACTTGAGCAGGGAAGTACACTGACGTTCCGCGATTCCAAGCTTCTTGATCCAATGCGCTACCAACAGGCACATAATGAGATACATCAGCAATCGCTACGACTAGCTTCCAGTTGTCGCCTTTACGTTCAACGTAAACTGCGTCATCAAAGTCACGAGAGTCTTCACCATCAATCGTTACCAAAGGCATCTTGCGGTAATCCACACGGCCTTCTTTATCAGCTTCAACTACTTCAGCGCCTAGCTTAGCGGTTTCTGCGTAGATGTCCTTATTCCACTCATGTGGTAGGTCATGCGAGCGCAGTGCAATGTCGATTTCCATGCCCGGTGCCATGTGCTCACCAAGGATTTCAACGACTTTACCAATCGCTAGCTGACGCGTGTTTGGTTGCTCAATAAGCGCAGCACTAACAATCTGTCCGTGTTTTGCTTTACCTGAGTTTTCAGGTGGGATCATCACGTCAGCAGTAATACGTTTGTTGTCAGGCTCGACAAAACCAACGCCACCACGAACGAAGTAACGTCCAACGACTTCTTCAGTATTGCTTTCTAGTACTTCGACAATCGCGCCTTCGCGACGGCCTTTACGGTCAACACCTGTGACGCTACAAAGTACTTTGTCACCGTGCATGGCTTTACGCATTTGCTTGCCATGCAGGAATAAATCATCGCTGCTGTCATCTGGGATCAAGAAGCCAAACCCATCTGGGTGACCACTGATGCGACCTGAAATTAGCTCAGCTTTACTGACCGGCACGTACTGTTTACGGCGGTTAAAGATTATCTGTCCATCGCGCTCCATAGCACGAAGACGGTATTTTAGTGGATCTCGCGTTTCGTCATCTAGCATTTCTAGTAGATCAGCGAGTTCAGCAAAGCCCAGTGGTGCCTGACTCTCTTCTAACACTTTTAGAATGAGTTCACGGCTAGCGATTGGTCGCTCGTAATTTTCTGCTTCGCGGGCTTTGTGTGGGTCTTTATATTTCAAAATCTATTTTTATCCTATTAATTTAGTCTCTTATAATACTGCAAATGATTGTCTAAGGTACGAAAAATACCGTTATTGCAGATAAGGACTGATAATTTTTGCGGCGACGTCTGCGCCATTGTTTGTAATTGCTGGCTTTTGCCAGTCTATGTTTAGTAATGCCACAACTTCAGCGGCAAAATTGCCAGCGTAAAAGTTGTCTAACGTTATTGTTTGTAAGTAACCATGTTGCTCAACCCATTCGAAAAGGGCAGGCTCTTCTGGCCAGTTATCTCGTTCAATACAAACCAACGGTGTTTCGTTGGTTGTTGACTCAACTAACATACCGTAGCCTGTTTTTGTTAATACCGCATGACAGCTTTTCATCAGGTCGATATAGCTTAATTCTGTTGTGTCTTGGCCTATGATGTCTTCACGTGAAGTATCTAGGCTATCGTTGATTATCCAAAACACGTTAGGGATTCTTGGCCACTCAATTGCACTTAGCTCGGTTGGAATACCACCCAAACCGACCAGTACAAATTTCGCTTGGTCATTATCAACCTGCTTTCGTAGCTTGTCAGTATACGCTTTTCCGTGTTGTAAAATAGGTGGAATAGCTTGGGTATTGCTCAATGACGGCATTGTCATCGCGGGTGTAACAGTCAAAAACGTTTCAGCTTGGGCGTAAGCGCGCTTAATTTGCTCAACGATGGGGGCTGCTTCAGGGTATTCCGTGCTGTATCGCTTGAATATGTCTGCCCAATTTAATGAGCACATGGCGATACTAGGGATATTGAGTTTTGCAGCTGCAGAGAGAGAAACATACGGCACATTGGCCAGCAGCAGGTCAGGTTTTAATTGTTGTAAGCATTCGACCTCATCGTTTACGTTTTGTTCATAATTATTATGAAAGTTTTTGTAATACTCAAATGACGCTTCGCGATTGATCTCCATCGCGCTCACCATAATCAAGCCAACATCGAGCTTATGGTCGAGGCTGGTGACGGTCATATTTAAACGTTCTTTGATCAGTGTGTCAGGGAGTTTACTTCTAATGGTGACTCGAAGATCAGGGTGAAGTTTGTGTAGAGCATTTAGCACATGGCAGGTTTGAGCGAAGTGGCCAAAGCCGTGGCTGGAGATGTCTACTAGGAGGTGTTTTGGGTGTGTCATCGAATTATCAATTTTTAATTAATTGTGCAAATAAACTTTTGAGGTTGTTATCGTCAAATGCTTCCCCTGTACTGTTGCTTTTTGGTGAGTGTGTTACCTCTTGTTCAAAATCATCTTCTACTTCTAAGTTATCTATGCATTCTTGAATTACAGTGAGAGCATGTGTGGAATCATGGTGTGTGAGCCCTGAAAGGAATGTTAATTGTTCTCCATATTCTACTAGCTCATCCTCAGTATCCAAGCTGGATACTGACTCTTCAGTATGTTCAAACTCATAATCAATAAGTGAGTCTAACTTTTCTTGAATAATGAGGGGGGTAGACTCACCAAAGTAGTCATCTAAGTGAAGTAGGAGTAAATTTAACTCTTCAATGCTCACACCTTGGTTCATGAATTCTAGAAACTTGTATTCAATGGCTATTAATAACTCGTGTTTGATGGAGGTTGTATTTTCGAGAGAGTCATCGACCCAGTTGTGAAGGTCAGGTAGATCTAATATGCTTATTAAAGAGTGTACTTTCAAGGGTGATTTTTTAAGGAAAGATAAAGCTTTTTCAAGAAATAGGTATTCGTCAGAATCACTCCACCAGTTGAATAGCAACTCTAGGATCTTTGAGTAAGAAAGACCAAACTCAAAGCGCGGCTCAAATAGCCCGTAAACTGATCTATCTTCTTTTTCTGTGTCCAATATGATTTTGGACGGTTGATATGAGTCTATTTCATTGGCAAAGCTCAAAAACTTGCAGGAAAAATCTTTTCTCTCTTTCGCGGAGTTACTAATTAGTTTGATATGAGTCCATAGTTTATAAGCCCATTCAGGACGTATAGCTGTTTTAGGTAACAAGCTTATTAATGTTTTGTCTACCAGATATTCTTTAAGAAAGTCCTGAACGGATGGATTGATAAAGCTAACTTTTGCACTATCTATTTTTATAAAGCCAGACTCCAAAGAGCGTAAGGCTTCTTCAAAATCAGAAGGTTCTGTTGGTTGGTTGTAGTATCGGCTTACCGAATGGTGAAGTGCTGAATAGCTTTCTTTAATAGACTCGATTCTTTCACCACTTTCTCTACAGAAAAAAAGTGTATAAAGAAGGTTTTTTGATTTTGTATTTAGAGAAAGGAATGGTTTTCTCCAAATAGTATCAGGACTATTCAATGCATTTTCAATAGCCTGAGGGTATTCACGGGGATCAATTTTATCAAGGCACTCGCTAGAAACCGAAGCAATTACCCTAGGGTTATAGTTCTTATGATCTATTATTTTCTGTAGCCAATCATCTTTCAGTAGTGATGCAAAGTGCTCGTTGCTTAAATCTGATACCGAGATATGGTTGAAAAGGATGCGTGCCTTGATTTCTCTAGAATATAAACCTACATCTAGAAGGTATTTTGCAAGTTGTAGTTTTTTATTATCAATATGATCGGATAGTCTTCTTGCTTCTTCAAATATGTGTCCCCGTGTAGTAAGTATAAATCTTGTGTTCTTAGATTTCCTTACCCTTTTAACAAAAGTAGAGAGTTTGGTATCATTTTGATTAAGAGAGTCACGTCTGAGTTCTATCTGACCTAAAAAGTCATCGAAGAAAAAAATAGTAGGGTTGTTTTCTTCAAGTTTAACGAAGCCTTCATCTAATGATCTAATGGCATAGAACTTCCACTCATCATTTAGGTATTTATAAGTGAGGATCTTTGCCAGAGTTGTTTTTCCGACCCCTGAGGGGCCTGAGATTATTAGTATGTTTTCCTGTTCTAATACTTTTACTGCCTCATCAAAGCTTGGGTTCCGAGTATAAACCTTAATTTCATCTAATATTTCACCTTTTGTGGCTTCAGTGAAAGCTTCAAGTCCAGATGATAAAATTCTTTCCAAAACTGCTGTACTCGATAACCACAGCTTGATATGTGATGCTTCTATACGAGGGTTTTTTCTTAATAGGGCGTGAATGTCTTCTTTCCCCCAGATATCTTCAGAGCCTTTTAAGAATGGATGAAAAATTTTAGTAAGTTTTTCTACTTTTTTCGGTGTTAGTGATTGAGAGGTAACAAAGAGGTAACGATCAGGTTTTAGCCTTTTGATGTTATCAACTTCTTTTTTAGCTGCACGCTCTAAATCTGAGAAGCTAGAGTTTAGGTAGTGCTTACATTGCAATATTGTTGTCTCGTTACCTTGAGAGAACCTTCCATCTATTCCTCCATCAGGACCTGCCCCAAATGCTGAAAACCTCACTCCTGTTTCAGCCCGAGCTAAATCGCGGCATAGGTCTTCGAAGTCAATGGCAGAGAGATTTTCAAGTTGCGACATACTTTTCCTAGTCTTGTAACAATTGGCTTAGTTATATAATAAAATAGTAAGCACTGCATAAGGTTAATAATGAGTTTGACGTGAGGTAAATACTACAATGTTTTGCGTGTATGAAGCCGACCGCGATAACAATAACTTCCTAAATGTTTATTAAAAAAGTAATTCTAAAGTAGTAGTGGTTTGAATTTTATCTAAGTTAGGTAGGGCAATTAGCTTGGTACGTATATTATTGATGTACTCCATAGTTGGTGCTTCCACATAGATAAGTACATCTGTAACACCTGTCAGCAGCCTTACCTCAGCAATCTCCTTACACTAGTCACTCTATATTAGTTGTTTAGACGGCAGTGCCAAAGGAGTTTCCCATGATGTTTCCCTTAAGTGAACAAATTAACTATCAAACAGATCGTTTACAGATCGTTTACAGATTGATAATGCGTCGATAGATGCTATTGCTAAGACAGTAGAAACACCGTTTTATTGTTACTCCCATGCGCACTTATTGAAAAATATTCAACGATGCAAAAGCTGAATTTGAATCTCGTGGTATTGGTATTCACTATGCGGTTAAGGCTAATAGCAATATTCACATACCGAGTCTGATACAAGCACAATGTCTAAGTGTGGACCTAGTGTCTAGTGGTGAATTAAGTCGTGTTATTGCAGCGGGTTTTTCGGGTGAGCAGATGGTATTTTCAGGTGTTGGAAAGATTGCTAAAGAGTTTAAGCAGGTGATCGAAAAAGGTGTTGGGCCGTTTAATGTTGAATTCGCTGAGGAGTTGGAACTGCTAGCGCATATAGCAAACCAACAAGGCAAGCAAGTATGGGTGGCGCTGAGGGTGAATCCTAATGTGATTGTGAATACTCACAAGAATATAACGACAGGTGCAAAGGGTAATAAGTTTGGTATTGACCCAGAGCATGCTATTGGGCTTTACCAGCAATATTACAGGGTTGGCAATGCACATGGGTTCACAGATATTTGATGCTGCGCCTTATCGTGATGCTATCCAGAAGCTATTAGAGGTACAGTAGCGTATTGAGCATGCGGCGGTGTTATTGATGTGTTGGATTTGGGTGGTGGTTTTGGTGGGGTGGATCATTAGTTGTTGATACAAGATTGCTAGTCACCCGTGTTATTTATGTCAAAGCTGCTGAGCCACGTTCTTTTGTTATTTTAGATGCGGCAATGAATGACTTGATGCGACCTGCACTTTATGAAGCGGTACAGCTTATGTTGGAGATCAAGGATAACCGTAAAGTTAAAACGCAGCAGTGTGACATTGTTGGCCCCATATTTGAGAGTACCGATACGTTTGCCCGTAACTATTCAGTCAGTAGTGAGATTGCCTTTGGCGATTTGGTTGCTTTCTTTTTTGTAGGTGCTTATGGCGCGGTGATGTCTAATTCCTATAATAGCAGAGACATTATTCCTGATGTGTTGGTGAAAGAGGGTGAGTTTGAAATCATTCGGCAGAGAATTGATCAGTCGGTACTGAGGGGTTTGAAGGATTTGGTGTTGATTACTAAGCCCTGTGTAATGGCATGAAAGTATACAGAGAATAATTCAGGTGAAGCAAGGTCGGTTTTGAAGCTCATTACTTTGAAGTTTGCCCCCCTGGGTTATTTGTCGCTGCCTCAAGCATTGCTAATAAAGTTAGGTGATACATGCTCGGTCAGCCAAACTCCGTTTTCTGATAGGTAAAACTCAACACCTTGTTCATACATTGCTTGTGCATCTACCTTCAGTAAAACAGGCTTTCCATAACGCTGACCAACCGCGAGCGCTGTATCAACATTAGTGGATAGGTGAACATGGTTCCGACTACCCGCCTTCAACCCTTGCAGGTTTATAGAGTCCACAAAGCGCGTTGCAGTGCCATGAAAAAGCACTGCTGGTGGCTCTTTCGGAGTCAGTTGCAAGTCAATGTTAATGGAGTGGCCTTGGCTAGCGCGTATTCTTAAGCAATCATCCGATATTTGAAATCGCTTTTTATCATTGTTATCGACAACTTCTTTAAGTTGTTCAAGGTTGATCGAGTAGCGAGTGGCTTCCAGGTTAGTTAGTAGCTCAGACACGCTTGTCCAGCCTGCTGTATCGAGTGATAAGTTAGCTTTTATTGGGTCATGTCGAAGTACCAGGCTAAGAAATTTGCTGATATTTTTTATTTGTTTTTCATTCATTTTAATTATTAAGATTAGTTGTTTTATGCAATAGAGATAACGCCGTTACCTATGTGTTTGTCTCCACCAAAATATTGGATAGCATCAGGTATGATTGCGATTGCATGAACCATGATGAGTACTTTATGGGACTTTGGCTTTGTGGTGTCTTGTAGGGGAAAGACTTCAGTGCCAGCGTACTGGCTTTATATGATTGCTTTCATAGCCTATTGATAATAGACAAAAAGACACTTAGTGGATAATGCCGTAAAGACACTAAGTGCGTCAAGCTTAAAGTGTCAAAAAGACAAAATAAGCATTGATGGTTTATATGAGGGAACTCTTAGGTGGTTAGAGCCTACTTAAATTACCGCTTACGATTAAGTATTTTAGAAACTAAGTGCTTAAAGACCAAAATAATTAGACACGCTAAATAAATCGGCCATCCAATCAATACAATTAGATCAAGCAATAGCGTTAAGCTTTTCCAGCCCTGATCTTTAGCAGTATGACCCGCAGCGCCTTGGTCTTTGAAGGTGGCGAGGACCGAGTAGTCTTTTTCTATCACCCAATCTGGGATCTTGCCATTAATGAGCATATCTTGGTTTTTTGCTGCATCACTTGAGCCAATATTTTTTGCGAAGCTTGGGGATGACTTTAAAAGCCATTGCGTCTCTGCATTTCCAGCAGTGCGATAGTTAGCTGTAAATAGGAAAACTGCGGTCATGATTATTAATAGAACGAGGAACTTACGCATATCGGTTTCATCTGGTTTAGAAGTTTGATGGATTAGTCGATAGGGTAGTTGGTATTGGTTCAAAAGCATAGAATGAAACATGGAAATGAAATTAGCCACCTTAATAAAAGTGTTTAAGGTGACTAAGATTTAGAGACATTGAGTGGTTAGCTACAACCACCAATTTGGACTTCCGACTCGCATTCCCATGAAATATTGTTCTCAAAGACCACAGAGTTAAAGGCAATCGTTTTGCCTTCATTGTTATGAGCTTAATTTCTACTGTCTCAACTTCATTTGGAAGGCCTAGTTCAGAAAGTGATTTAGGAACCTCCCCTTGAGTGGCTAAGTGATCACTAATGATGGTTTTAAGCTAAGAAGCGATGATCATGGCCTTTTGCGCGTTTAGAATTTCGACCTGTGCTGTTACATCGATTGTGTTTTCAACGCTTGGTGCAGTTTTTTTAACCACTCTATTTGGTGATGGTTGCTGTTGCATGTCAGGCTCATTAATCGCAGCGTACTGCTCTGAAGGCTCACTCATAGTTGTTTGAGCAGAAGCCATCTCGGCTCGCTGTTGATAAGAATGATAGGCAGGCAGAGCGATAGAGGACAAAATACCCGCAATTGCAACGACGATCATTAGGGATACTAACGACCCGCCACCAGAGCCGATACGAGGAACAAATAGCGCTAAAAGCCATGCTAAAGCACTACGTTTCGAAAATGACGGCTCTACATTTGCTGACTTACCTAGTAAGTGCTGCATACGTTTACTAAGCCAAGGGTAGGTTGCTGTCAGTTCGTGAAACGACATCCAAAAGCTACCGGTATCTTCTGATTGGCTGGCGTATGCTTTGATGTTTAGTTTGTTCCACTGCTCAGCTCCCAGTGCCAATACAGCCATTGCAAATACCGCATCTTTTGGTTTTTTGCAGCATTTTATTCCATGTAAGTCACTGCTGTATTCCTGCGAACGTGCATAAGCAGAACCAACAATCGGTAACATACTGCCCGGAATGAGTAATTCTGGGAAGGCTAAATGGCCTCGTTTTATGTGGCCGAGTTCATGACCGATATAGAAGCTTATCCCGTCAGGGTATTTGCGTAGTGCATCAACAACGCCGCTGTATAAATATCCAAAAGAGAATTGAAAAGGTTAAAACTATCTTTAATAGCTTTTTTTTCGTGCTTATAGATTATATCCATTGAGGCCATGTCATGTATTATTTTTATAGTTGTGACGACCTTAGGCTAGTCACTAATAACCGACAATCTATTATAGATAAATAGTTTCTAGATTTCTTGTTGTGATTTGAGGTTTTGACTAGTAAATTACTTGGTATTAGATAACTGCGTAAGGTTGGGGAGAAGAAAATGAGAGAGAGCATCGTCGGTGGTGGTCCTAAAAAAGTACTTTATACTTTAAGTACTATTAAACGTATTGGTTTGAAGCAGTCTGCAAAAGCGCTGAAAGCAAAGAATACGTGTAAGGCCTGTGGTCTTGGTATGGGCGGCCAACAAGGGGGGATGACTAACGAGTTAGGTGAGTTTCCATCTGTTTGTAATAAAAGTATTCAAGCGCAATCGACTGACATCCAGCCACCTATTCCTCATGAAGTGTTTGAACACTCTGTCAATGAGTTACGTGAGTTATCTCCCAAAGAGCTAGAGAATATAGGCCGCTTAGGTAATCCTATTTTTAAAGCTAAAGGAAGCGAACACTATAAGCCGGTTGAGTGGGACTGGGCATTAGATTACGCTGCACAACAATTTTCTAAAACGGATCCTAGCCGATCGTTTTTTTATGCGTCAGGTCGCTCGTCGAACGAAGCTGGATTTTTGATGCAGTTAGTGGCGCGTTTATACGGCACTAACAATATTACTAACTGCTCGTATTACTGCCACCAAGCGACGAGTGTTGGGTTAGGTTCCACGATTGGTACAGGTACAGCAACGGTTGAGTTAGATGATTTATCTGGTTGTGACTTGGTCTTTGTTATTGGTGCAAACCCATCATCAAACCATCCACGTTTTATCCACCAATTAAAGAATTGTCGTGATCGTGGTGGCCAGGTGATTGTTATTAACCCTGCTAAAGAGCCGGGTTTAGTTAAGTTTGCGATACCAAAAAGCCCTAAGTCGATGTTAATGGGTGGGACTGAGATCGCATCGTTATTCTTGCAGCCGCAAATTGGCAGTGATATCGCTGTTATCAAAGGCATTGCTAAAGCAATTTTGGAAAAGGGTCAGCAGGATACAGCGTTTATTGAGCAGTATTGTGAAAGCTTCGACCTCTTCATGGACGACATTCAAAGTGTACCATGGCAAGAAATTTTGGATGCGTGTGGATTAAGTCAATCAGAACTTGAATCCGCAGCGGCGTTATATGCAAACTCAAAGAATGCGGTATTTGCATGGGGCATGGGTATTACTCATCACCAGCATGGCAGTGAAAACGTTGAGTACATTGCTAACTTAGCGTTATTGCGAGGCATGATCGGCAAGCAATACAGTGGACTACTACCATTACGTGGACACAGTAATGTTCAGGGTATTGGGAGTATTGGTGTAAAGCCTGTTCTACCAGAAGAAGTATTTAATAAGCTAGAGTCTCAGCTCGGGGTGAAACTACCTGAGAAAGAGGGGATGGATACTTACCACACCTTGGCAGCAGCTCATAAAGGTGAGATTGATGCTGCCTGTATTATCGGTGGTAACTTATACGCAGCCTCGCCAGATAGTAACTGGACTCAACAAGCTTTAGATAATATTGATTTTAAAATGTACTTAACAACGACGCTTAATCAAGGTCATTTGTATGGTATGGATAATAGTGAAGCGTTGGTTCTGCCTGTATTGGCGCGTGATGAAGAGACACAATCAACCACTCAAGAGTCCATGTTTAACTTTGTTCGTTTGAGTGATGGCGGTATTGATCGCTTGGATAATGTGAAGTCAGAAGTTCAAATACTCGCGACGTTGGCTAAAAAAATAATGCCTGATCATGCGGTAGATTTTGAAGAATTTCATAGTCACGACACGATACGAGAAACAATTGCTTCTACCGTGCCGGGTATGGAAAAGCTGAAAGACATTAGTGTGGCAAAAGAAGAATTTCATGTCAGTGGACGCATCATGCATGAGCCTGAGTTTAAAACAGCGACACACAAAGCTAGCTTTATTACTCATGCTATTCCTGGTAACAGTAGAAATAAAGAATTCCCACTGTTACTGGCGACTATTCGCAGTGAGGGGCAGTTTAATAGCATCATTTATGAAGAGACGGATAGTTACCGAGGTAATGCAAGGCGTGACGAAATACTTGTTTCAACAGGTGATATTGAAGGGTTAGGGATTAAGTCGGGTGATGTCGTTAGTTTGGTGTCGTCAACGGGTCGAATGGAGGGTGTTACGGTGAAAGCGTTTGATATTCCTCAAGGAAGTATCTTGGCGTACTACCCTGAAGCAAATGTTTTGACAGGACATACCCTAGACCCACGCAGTAAAACACCTAACTTCAAGTCAGTGGGTGTAAAGATTGAAGTTATGGCTTAAGTAATAACTTCAATCATTAAGGTTCTTGGTCACCTACCTTATTACCGTTACACTCCCAATGGCTTAGTTATTGGGAGTGTGTGTTTATGAGCGATTTGCAAAGGTTGTGGATTAAAAGTGGCAAACTAGTCGATGAGTCTTTCTCATCCACTAGTGACTACTCGTGGTGTGATTACGACCTACAGCTGACGACTCATGCTGAAGCGCTTTCTCTGGTGGATAATATTCCCTCCTTTGCGTTGAAGGCGATGTTATCGCAGGAGTCACGGCCTCGTGTTGAGTCATTCAACGAAGGTATGCTGATCATTCTTCGAGGGATTAACTTTAACCCTGACGAATCTGAGGAAGACATGGTTTCAATCCGTATTTGGGTTGAAAAAAACAGAATCGTCACGTGTCATTATCGAAGCATTCAAACGCTAGATGAAATTAAAGAAAAGATGACGGCGGGTGCAGTGCCGATGAGTAGCTCGGTATTGTTGGCACATCTCATTTCTATTCTCTTTCAGAAAATTGAAGATACTATTTTGGAGTTGGATGACAGTGTAGACTTGCTGGAAGAGTCGATTACTGAGTCAACGTTAGGCATTAGCCAAGACGTGCGTGGGCAGATTACATTACTACGTAAAAAAATAGTCGTGTTTAAGCGTCACTTACTCCCGCAGCGTGAAGTGGTGAGTCAGTTAAGGAATTCAACACTTAATTGGTTGCATGACGAGCATAGAAATTATCATAATGAAAATTATGAACGAGTCATGAGAAACTTAGAAGACCTCGAAGTGATGCGAGACAAACTGAATATATTAAAGGAAGATGTTCAATATATTTTGTCAGATCGTTTGAATAAAAATACCTACATTCTCTCAATTGTTGCCGCAATATTCTTACCCCTCGGTTTTTTAACCGGTTTATTAGGCATCAATGTGGGCGGAATACCGGGTACTGATAACCCTAATTCATTTTGGTTGACCTGCGTTGGGTTGGTGGTGATCGTAGCTGCCCAAGCTATTTTATTTCGCAAAATGAAGTGGTTGTAAGTACCTATAGCTTAAGTGTCAAAGTTTAAACAATAGGAAGGAATCTATGTGGAAGAATTTTAACTTCAGTGTGAAAGTTATCGTATTGGTGTGCGTGCTTACTTTATTCGCCGCGCTGACGGGTGTTGGTTATCACTCTATGTCAAATCAGATAAGAGATATCGGTATTCAGAATGCCGGTGATGAAATGCTCTCTGGATACAAGAACGAACTCAAAGATATCGTTGATGTAATGGCCTCCACATTAGCCGCTGCTACTGAGGGCGAAACCGACGTAAAAGAAATCCATAAAACCTATTCTAAATTAGCTAAAGGTGCGCGCTTTTTCCCTGACAAGTCAGGTTATTTTTTTATCTTTGAAGAAGAAGTGAGCTTTATCCATGCGAGTCAACCAGAGCTAGAAGGCAAAGATCTTGTTGACCTTAGAGATGTGAATGGCGTTTTTGTTATTCAAGAGTTGGATAAGATTGCTAAAGCGGGTGGCGGTTATCTTGAGTACTACTGGGATAAGCCGGGTAAGGGAAATCAACCGAAGTTATCGTATACCAAGATGATACCTGATAGTCCTTATTCAATTGGTGCGGGTGTTTATATCGATGATATTGAAGAGAGAGAGCAGGCGATATTTACTACCATGAATGACTTCACCAAAAGCTTTTTGACGAAATGGGCGGTGATATTATTGGCTGTGTTTTTCGTGGTGGTACTACCACTAACGTTTTATATGATAAAGAGCATGACTGCACCGTTAGCTAGACTGACTGAGATAGCGGCAGAGTACAGTAGAGGCGCACTAGATAGTGATATCGAATATACCGACAGAAAAGATGAAATTGGTGCGTTAAGTCGTGCAATTAAACGTCTTGGTAGCAGCACTAGAATAGTCATGAAAAAGTTAGAAGAAGCTAACTCAAGAAGATAATAGTACAAGCCCGATAATACCTAAAACCACTACATGTCTGTTGCTAGGTATTATCGGGACTCGTTTTATAGCGCTTTAGCGACTTATGTATTGGTGGTGGTATGGGATCGTTGAGCGTTAATTTAGAAGGTTCTCAGTACTTAATAATTACAACTTAATGCTCCTTGTGGCTTTGATCTGTAGTGGCACACTAAATTTGGCCACCTGATTAGAGGTGATAAACTCACTTTAACTAAGCAGGTGTAAATATGACAAAACGAACCAGACCAACCTACTCACCCGAGTTCCGCCTTGAAGTTGCTCAAGAGGTCGTCGATAAAGGGCGCAATGTTAAGGACGTCTCAGAGAGTTTAGGATTAGGAAAATCGACGGTCGATAAATGGGCAAGACAGCTTAAACAAGCGCGTAACGGTCAGCTTTCTAGCGCTGCACCACTGACCTCTGATCAACTTAAAATTCGTGAGCTTGAACGTAAAATCAAACGGTTGGAAGGCGATAACGACATCCTAAAAAAGGCTTCAGCTCTCTTGATGCAGGACTCAATCAAAGGTTTGCGCTGATCCGTCAGCAGCAAGAGAGCCACAGTGTCAGCCGTTTATGTCGAGTATTGGCGGTCAACCGAAGTAGTTACCGTTACTGGTGCAAACCATCTAAAACTGTTTCACCACAACGCCTTAAACTGATCGCGGAGCTCAAGCGCTGGTTTGGCC
>NZ_QGKL01000013.1 GCF_003172895.1 Leucothrix arctica
TGAATATTGAGCAAGAAATCAATGTAGGGATCGATACTAGCAAAACACAATTGGATATTTACGTACGTCCTGTTGGCGATTATTTTAGTGTCGAAAACAATTCTCAGGGGATCAAAGAAGCCCTGAAACGAATCAAAGCTTATCAACCCACACGCATCATCATCGAAGCCACAGGGCGCTTAGAACTGCCTTTAGCTTGCGCTGCAACCAAAGCAAACTTACCCATTGTTGTAGCCAATGCACTCCAGGTACATAAGTTTGCAGCATCCACTGGAAAGCTAGCTAAAACAGATAAACTAGATGCGCAAATGATCGCTCATTATGGTGAAGCTTTAAAACCCCGGTTAACTGAAATAAAAGCAGACAACATACAACAGATCAGTGACTTACTCGCTAGGCGAAGTCAGCTAATCGATATACGAACCATGGAGAAAAACAGGGACAGCATTATGCCTAAAGAAATAAAGGCATCCATCCAACGAGTGATAAAAAACCTACAAAAAGAAATCGTATGGGTCGAAGAAAAGCTGGATAAACTGATCGATGAGACACCCGATTGGAGCAAAACCTTAGCCATTCTCTTAAGTGTAAAAGGCGTGGGTAAAGTCCTCGCTTATACACTCCTCAGCGATCTGCCAGAACTAGGTCAACTTAATCGTAAAGAAATAGCAGCATTGGTAGGTCTCGCGCCGATGAATAGAGAAAGTGGTGCTTATCGTGGCAAAAGACGCATACGAGGAGGACGAGCCAGAATCCGAACGGTCATGTTCATGGCCATGATGTCGACGATACAATCTAACGATAAATTCAAGCACGAATATCAGCGTTTGGTTGCCAAAGGAAAACCTAAAAAAGTAGCACTTATTGCGTGTATGAGAAAGATGATTACCATCCTCAACACCATGGTAAAAAATGGTGAACTATGGGATGAAAAATTAGCTTAAACGATTGACTTGGAACCACAGTCTCTTGTTATGTTACTTACCACCGCGCCCAAAAGTAGTTATCCTGTTTTCGGTTTTTTTAATCCGAATACGACTATCTTTATGAACCATTCTTTGATGGCAATCTAGACAAAGACTAATCATACCCTCGACTGTCGATGGGCCACCTTTTGCATATTCAAAGATATGGTGGGCTTGAACCCTGTTTGTCGAAGCACACAGTTGACAAATTTCAAGATCAATAATTCTCCTCTGATTTTGTGCCTTCCGGTGGTCATAAGGTCTACTCATCTTCATCCTCAAACCAGTCGTCATCTAATGGAATATCATCATCGTCAAACCATTCTTCTTCGGGCTCATCAGATGCTTGTGGTGTTACTTCTATTTGTGCTGGAGTGAGGTCCTCGTTAACACCAAGAGCTAAATTTTCTACTCTACGTTTAAGCATTGGCTGAAGAGAATCAAATGGCCCTTCAATTCCAGTTAAATCTTCAATTTCGCCACTTTCTTCTAGTTGGCCTAATTTTTTTAAGATTTTTTTTACAGTTTCTTCATCTCCTACAAAGGCTACATTAGTTGCCCACTTTTCATCATCAGACATAGCTAGCAACTCTCTTTAGCAGGAAGTTGAACACTAATGCGAAATTCTGAATCGTAAACTTCTATTTTGCCTATGCCTTTACTAAGTAAGATTACAAAATCATGGTTTAATATTGGGATTTTGTTTTTGAAGCCCTCAACCTTGTAAATAACAAGTTTTCCTGATTTTTCAATAACAATCGCTTGGTCGTTAAACTGGCTAGCAGTGTGGACTGCTAACTCTTCAAACTGTTTAGAAAAAATTGGCTCGCCCAGATCAAAGCCAAAAACTTTATAAACTCTTAAGCTCCCACTTTCTTCTTTGACAATCAACTCTTTGCCGTCAAATGAATAAAGAGCATCACCTTCCCGAAGCACTTTAAATCTATATTCTTTCATATGGTTCCTAAATTAATCTAGTAACGCCCCATTAAGAGGCAAATAATAGTTGGCTAAAATAAGCGACGAAGGAGCAAATAGCCAGCTGTTATTTGTCCTGCTTGAATGACTTGTTATATGCCTATTTAGAATTAAACAACATTATAATACCGATTGTCACGGCAATTGAAACAATACCAGCAACAATACAAAGACCATCATTATTTTGATTTGGTTTAGGATACTTACCAATAGTAATAATCTTTAAAGTAACGTACCCATAACCATGAATAAAAAACTCTATAAATGCATCAATAATGATCCATTTGATTAATCTAAAGAAACCTCGACCTAATCCTTCTGCTACTTCTTCCATAATTGATACGATCCTTTAGGCATATAACGTTAAAGCATTTTATACCGAGTGCGGCAGCACTGGGGATAAATGTCTGGTTGAGCAAAACCGCGTACTACGGAGTCCCACACCTTATTATTAAGGGGATTGCTTTTCATGGTCTCACCTCGCCTTCAATGACTTATCTATTTTGGCCCATTAAACGACCAGACTCGTCGTCCAATTCAGTCTCATAGTAAGCCTATTCGTTTAAATATATCACAACATCTGCTGACTTTCTTCCCGTTTGAACCGTCAGACAACAGCGGCTTATCACCCATCCT
>NZ_QGKL01000014.1 GCF_003172895.1 Leucothrix arctica
GTGTAACTAAGCTTCGCTGACCTGCTGACCCTCCACTTAGGCCAAACCAGCGCTTGAGCTCCGCGATCAGTTTAAGGCGTTGTGGTGAAACAGTTTTAGATGGTTTGCACCAGTAACGGTAACTACTTCGGTTGACCGCCAATACTCGACATAAACGGCTGACACTGTGGCTCTCTTGCTGCTGACGGATCAGCGCAAACCTTTGATTGAGTCCTGCATCAAGAGAGCTGAAGCCTTTTTTAGGATGTCGTTATCGCCTTCCAACCGTTTGATTTTACGTTCAAGCTCACGAATTTTAAGTTGATCAGAGGTCAGTGGTGCAGCGCTAGAAAGCTGACCGTTACGCGCTTGTTTAAGCTGTCTTGCCCATTTATCGACCGTCGATTTTCCTAATCCTAAACTCTCTGAGACGTCCTTAACATTGCGCCCTTTATCGACGACCTCTTGAGCAACTTCAAGGCGGAACTCGGGTGAGTAGGTTGGTCTGGTTCGTTTTGTCATATTTACACCTGCTTAGTTAAAGTGAGTTTATCACCTCTAATCAGGTGGCCAAATTTAGTGTGCCACTACAATTAAGGCCAATGACTTTGAGCGTGAAAAGCGTGGGTTAGATGCTGAGCTTGAGCAGTTGAAGCGATTGAATAGTCCAGAAAAGAATAACCTACTTAGCTTTTTAAGGGAAAACAACAAGAACTGGACAGCTAATATTGCAAGGGTTTTGCCTGAAGAGTTACTCCTTAGAACCGATCTATCTCCAGAAATAAGCACGCCGAATGATTCCCTTTATGGTGTAAAGATTGACCTTTCTGTGATTGAAACAACTCGAGCTGCTGATGAATCGTTATTACGACAAAAAATGCTTCTGGTGAATGATGAGCTGGCTAAGAAAGAAGTGCAGATTAATGAAACGAGCGATGAAGCTAAGCAGCTACAGGGACATTCAAAAATATTCGAAGTAGCTATTCTTGAGGCAGAAAATAGCAAGCAAAAGCATAACAATTCAATATTAGAGACTCAAGAGCAGCTTCAAATCTATCAATCACAAATCGAAGTAGCAGTAGCCCGTATAAAAACAGATACCGAAAGTAAAATATTGGGTTATGAGAAGCGTTTGGCAATAGAGGAATCGAGGATTGAAGAGCTTCGCCAATGCTATGACATGACAAAAAAATCGATACATCATACGTTTAGGGAAAGTAAGGCAAGACTTGAGCAAGAACTACAGAAGGAAAAAGATTCTGTTTCCCAGCAAAAAGTAGATGCAAAAACTAATTACGATCAAGAGATAACCGAGCTATCTGAGCAAAAGGTATTAGCTTTAGTTGAGCAAGGTGTTGATCCTAAACACCTTGAGTCGTTGAATACTCAACTAAAGGAAGAAAGCCAAAAACTAAAAATTGCCGAAGAAAGTCAGCCTTTAGTTGAAAAATACGAGGCTTGGTTGAGAACTGAATGGATTGATTATCAGGACTTGCAGACAAAATTTCGTCGCCTAAATGAAGAGCTCAATCAATGTGTTGAAGATTGGAAGCTTGAAGAAGAAGATCTCAAAGTAAGAGAAAAAGAGCTTGAGGCAATCTGGGAGCAAGAAAAGAAAAAGTGCGAGCGTATTAATAATGAAATAGCTCATGTTAAACGGCTGCTCGAAAACTTCAAAAACAATGGAGAGCTGTCTGATGATGAAGCTCAGTTGATAGATAGTTTGACAAATATTTCATTAATAGAGAGTCGATGGGAAGGTGCTATCAAAGAACATCGCGATTGTGAGAATGAGGGAGGAAAAGCATATAACAGAGTTAGAAAGAGTATAAGTACTTTCAGAGATAGCCCTCCCCAGAAATACCTAGAAATGATAACAGCTGATTTCACTCACAAATCACAGTATTTCCAAAACGAATGGTTATTTGCTGCGGCTAGTCTGTCTGATTACATGCGTCAAAGTCATCAGGAACATTTGAGCCTTTTACAAAATAATGCTCGTCTACTTGGGCAGCAGATAAGCGATCACCACACCGCTTTATCTCAAACTCACAAAGAAATTAACCAACTTGGGAGAAAGGTCTCCAAGCATTCACAATCCGTAATTGCTGACTTTTCTGCTGTAGAAAACTTAACCATTACCGTTAAATCAAAATTGGATAAGCTTGAATTCTGGAGTGCTTTAGATAAATTTTCTCTAAGCCACCAGTCATGGATGGCTCGGACGGGGCATGAGCTGCCGGATGACGATTATATTGAGAAGCTGAAACTAGTAGCTGCACTTTTCGAAAGGTCAGGTACAGACATTAAGCTATCAAAGAGCTTTGAGACAAGCTTTAGCATTAGTGAACAAGGTGTTTCTAAAGTAGCTAGAACAGACAAAGAGTTAGATGGCATTAGCAGTAACGGAATCTCATATTTGGTGATTATTTCAGTTTACACTGCTTTGGTTAACATGCTTCGAGGTAATTCTGGGGCAGTAATGATCTGGCCAGTCGACGAACTCAGAAATTTCTCAGCAAACAATACTGTTAAGCTAATGAACTCATTGGAGCAACAAAACGTTTATTTGTTTTCAGCCTTCCCTGATCCAGATCCTGAGCTTCTAAAGCACTACACAAATCGTTATATGATTAAGGCTGGACGTACATTGGTTGAGTATCCCGATGATTTTACGGGTAGCTCTGATTATCTTGATTCACTTTTAGCTAGCACGGAGCTTTAAAATGGAATTAAGGAATATGCTGGAAACTTTGCTTGCAGGTGTATTTATCTGTCAGGTGAGCAATTCAAAGCTATATCAGCAGTTACAAAATGAGGAGACCAGATCTAAAGTGAATGAGACTTTGGCAGAGCTTGGGAGGCATTTATGTCATACCGAGCATTACGAAGTTTATTATTGTGCTTACACTGACCTCTCTCAAGTTCAGGATGCTAAGAGAGTACGTAATCAGTTTGAAGCCATTCGTGACCAAATAGCGCCAGTTCTTAGTTTTATCACTTTACAGATGAGGGCGGAGGGCAGAGATGCCGTTCTAATTTCAGGTGATACAGTTAAATTTCATGATTTGCTATCTAATATTGAGCAGGAACAAGCTCATCTTAACGACTTAAAACAGCTTGGTAGATACGAACTATTCAAAAAAATACGACCTAAAACTGCATCCCAGGAGCGTTTAATCACAGTTTTGGAAACACTGGAAAAAGAAGGCTACATTGTTCTCACAAACAAGGAGTCGAGTATTTATCAGGTTTCAGGGAAAATTGAGTATTTTTATAGTTGTCTCAACTTCATCAGAGATCATGAGCAGATCCCCCTTGAAGAGGAAGACGAAGTACAACGAGGATTAGAGCTTGATAACTGAGCAATGGAAAAAACTTGGTCAAGCTATAACAAAAAATGCTGATGAACTTGAGCAAATTTATTATCACCTAGAAGATGAACTGGACCTACTGCAAATAAATCCAGGCTGGGAGTTTCTAGTCGAGCACGGTTTGGTTTTTGGAAATCCACATTCTGGTTATTCCGCATCGTCCTTGCTTTTGCAATTAGGTGATATTTTGGCGCTTGCTAAGCAGCAACAAGTTCAAGCACCTGATATTAGCGAGTGGCAGGAAAATATTAAGCGACTAATTAAGCGTTATCATCTTGCGAAGAGTGAGAGTGATGAAGTTGGTTTGCTTTCAGCAAGAAGGGAAATCCATACTAATGTGTTAGTGATGCAAAATACATTGGATGCAGAAGTTAGGCAGCTTGAGTATTTTGTTGATAACAAGTTTGGCCATGTGAGTTCATTGAAAGCTAAACAACAAGAGAATGAATATTGCATTGAACGAGCTAGTCGTTCAGCTAAAAAGCTCACACTTATCAATGACGCTGAAATCAATCGCCTTTGTGGCGATGATTTTGAGTTGATGAAGGTCTTTCATCGAAAACTACTTCCTTCGGTAAAGGAAAACCGCGAGCGACTATTAGCGACCATTCCTAGATTAAAAAGTATTCTATGGGAATATCGTCGGACAAATCAGCGCACTCAGTTAGTTCAGATAATGCACAATTATCTACAAATGGGCCGATCCATTTCTGATGAATTACTCAGTACACAAACGCTGGGAATATCACCTTTTAATTCTGTTTTTGAACTGCCAATAGAAAACTCTGTGGATATGGAAAACAGCGCTATTAATAGTGATTTGATTGATATCGTTAAGTCAATGCGGGAAAAGAAATATGATACTCCTATTGATGAGAGCATTGATCTTCCTGATGGTGGCTTGGTTGATCGAGAGGGCAACAAGATGCAAGAGCTTCCTGAGCCGCTGCTTCGCCCTTATCTCACTGAATTTATTCGGGCAGTTAAAGTCAGCCCCCAGTCAGCAAGAAAATTTTGGTTGTCACGGTACGAAGAAGTTGTCCCTGTAGGTATTTGGATTTGGTGGTTGCACATGGTGCTACAGCAAAGTCGTGATTCTAGGTTATCAGTTGTCCCTCAGTTTGAACTGGCATCAGATTTCTCTGCGAACAGTGTTGTTGAGGATCTAATAGTTAATTATCAGGTTAGGGATGAATGAACATATTTCCGTCTATGCAGGTTTTTAAGCTGGTTGTGGCTGCGGTGCAAGAGAGTAAGACTGTGGTGCCATTTAATAAAACTTGGCAATACTTGCATGCTGAGCTTGGTATCGGCTCAGTATTCAAAAAAACGCTAAATTTGACAGCATCAGATCGCCAGCACTTAGCTCAGTTGCTAGCCAAGGAAACTGGTGCAGATATTACGACTGTCGATTTAGCAGGTCTATCTGAATTGAGTCGCACAGATATTACCAAAACTGTGATAAATGAGAAATGGTCACAACGAAAGGTTAGGGAAGATATTATTTACCTGAAATCACTTGATGATGAAGTGATGTTAGAAAAAACTCATTCTACTCCTAAGGGTGGATATCTTGGGGTGCCATGGCAACAAGCCGTAAATCATCAGCATCAAGTTATCGTTGCGATTGAGAACCTTGAGGTGTTTCTCAATGCTGATATTGTGAAGTGGCCTATTGAAGTGTTTTCTTCAACTCCACTTTTCGTGTATAGAGGAGATGCTGAGGCTACACCATCAGCCTTTAAGAAGTTCATCGAGTCAACAGCTCAAAAGTACTACGTGTTTTTTGATTACGACCCTGCTGGATTCATGATGGCACTAACTCAGCCTCGCTTGCCGTCAATCATTATTCCAGATGTATCAACTGAAGTCTTGAAGAAATGCACAAAGGAAACGGCCTACGATAAGCAGTATAAAGCAGTGGACTACTTAAAGAAGACCATCTCAAAAGCCCAAAATCACATTGAAATTATTACCTCCCATCAGTTAGCTGTGATGCAAGAAAAAATGCTTAGCTCTCAAATGCCACTGAAAATGATTGATATTTAAATAAATTATTATTTTTCTTTTATATATTGAGACATACTATTAAAAATGGAAACAAACCACTTAGTCAAGTTGACTGTCATGAATAGAATGACATCCGCTTTCATTCTACGCTGATTTCGCAGGATCGAGTTGGGTTATAACAAATTTAGTTAAGCGACAAGCGTTATAGCCTATTGGAGATAAAGTGAAAATTTCACTCTTAGTCATCAGATGCCAAGATATAGAAGTCAGTAAAAACTTTTATCAATTACTAGGGTTGTCCTTTGTTAAAGAGAAATATGGAACTGGACCAACGCATTTTTCATGTGAGCATGATGGCTGTGTATTTGAACTTTACCCAAATAAAGGTGAGTCTCCACAGGATAATAATCGCTTAGGATTTAAAGTTTCAGGTCTAGCAGACATAATAAAAAATGTAGCTGTCACTGATTCATATGAGTTTGCAGGCAATACAATTAATGTAATCACAGATCCTGATGGTCGTAAGATAGAGATCAGTGAGTAAAACTATAACAAGCAGGCACACGACCTCCGGCAATTAGCACCGGTTGTGGTGCTGCCGGGCGTTATAACTTTGGAGAGAACATGGCGTTAGTGATTAGATTATTGGCATTTACATTCATTTTCTTGTCGTTAGCTAGTAATGCAGAAGAGGTCTCAAATATCGAGTCAGGAATGGAGTTACAAATTTCAATCCAAGCATCTGGTGGTGTTCTACTGGGTGGGGTGGCTGTCAAACCTAGCGAATTGATTACAGCTTTAGATAAAGCACAAAAAATCAAAGGTAGTGTTTGGTATTACCGTGAAAACCCAGAAACTGAACCACCTCCATCTGCTAGCCAAGTTATTCAAATGATAATTGAGCGAAAGTTACCTATTACTATGTCGACAAAACCTGATTTTTCTAACTATGTTGATGAAAACGGTAATGTGCACCCCAGAAAATAGCTATAACAAGTCCAGTCATAATCGCCCTTCGAGTTGGGCGTTAAACAACCGTGTTACCCACAAACTGTAGACACTCTGTACAGTTAGATTTAACCACTACGAAGGTATCACTTTGTAAATGAAAACTGATTGTCCGCATTGCGCAAAGAGAGGAATTAGTTACTTTTCTAAGTGGTGGTCTGGTTCTACAACTCCTGCACTGTGTAATCAATGTAATAACTTTAGTTATGTTAATAATGGTACTCGGCACTATTCTTTCCCTACAGTAATCAATATTATCATTGCTGCTTTTGGGATTATTGGGTTTATACTCACTCAAAAGTATTTTTTATTATGGCTGTTACCATTAGGCTACCTAATATCACAAATCTATTTGGTATTATATTCGCCAATGTTGAAATCAACAAAAAAGCAAATAGATAACAACAAAAGAGTCGGTAACTTTATTTTATTGTTTCTATTTAGTGGTTTACTAATTTATACAATAATTGATTTTGTTACTTAAATTTAAACATAGCATAACAAGTGTATTCATATTTGTACTGCTGGCTGGGAGACAATAAATGATCAGAGAGCAGGGGCATCAGGAATGGCACTAAGACGCTGGATAGGGGTGGCTCTAATGCTTACTGGAATGATCTTTCAGCCTATTGGTTGGATGCATATACTTTGGGTTCAGGGCTTGTCACTTTTACTTGTCTTTGTTGGCGTGTTTCTGTTGGTTAAACCAAAGAATATAGATCAATCAGTAGAAAAAGAAGGTTCTCACCCAACTAGCCGCAGACTTATGCCTGGTGATCTTCATGACCATAGCGGCTGGGGTAAAGGAGGTCGCAGTGAAAGTTGGAACCGTGAGCATGGCAGTGGTTCAGGTGGAGAAGGAGGTGGTGATTAACCCCTCACAGAGTATACGAGTCACCCAACATAATTAGGCACTGAACTACTTTGTTGCTACATTAATTAGAGACTTTCTCAGAGTCCGCGTCATCATTTTTAGAAGCACGTAATAGGCTTTAAAACTCTCATTGAAAATAGATTTTGTGATTCTGTATTGTATGCGGACGATAATATGCGCAAGTTTCGGACCTTGCTGTCACGTAAGCGAAGCAAGTTTGATACATCTACTTCTCTAGCCATTGAGGACTGACATCTCCGTCAGCGTTCAGTGAAACCATTCTTAAATAAAATTCATCTTTAATGCCTTGGTTCGGTCAGCTTATAGTTGTTTATTGTACTTATATGCATATTATAGAGTATTAAATATAACTAAAAATTGAGAGGAGTCTGTCAGGATGCTTAACCCTATAGTTGCACAATCGGTTATAGACCACGCGCTTTCCCTCGGCGCTGATTTCGCAGAGTTGTTTATTGAGAAGCACCGTACTGCTTCGGTAAACACGTTAAGTGCAACGGTCGAGTCAGTAAACTCTGGTATCGACTTCGGCATAGGCCTGCGCATTGTCTTTGGTGGCAAGGTGCTTTATGGCTATACCAATCAAACAGACGAAGAATTATTAAAGCGTATTGCCTCTAATCTGGCAGCACGTGACCGTCGCGACCGTGTGAATTTATTCACCAACTTTGACTTTTCAGTCATGCCAGACAAGCACCCATCTCGTATCATTTTGAGTAAAGACGCAGCCATTGATAGCAAGGTTGCCTTCTTGGTGAAAGCAGATGGCGTCGCGAGAGCGGTGAGTGAAAGCATTAGCCAAACACGTGGTTATTGTATGCAGCGTGAGCAAGATATTGAAATCTTCAACAGTGAAGGTTTGCACACGACAGATACGCGTAACTACATTCGTGCAGGTATTACCTCAATCGCAACTGACGGCACTGAACAATCGGTGGGTGGTTGGAATGATGGTGGTTTGTTGGGCTGGGAGCTTAGCGAGTCAATGGATGCGGTGATAGCAGGTGAAGAAGCTTCGCGTCAGGCACTGGTTAATTTGACTGCAAAGCCATGTCCATCAGGTCGTATGCCGGTGGTTATTGGTAACGGGTTCGGTGGCGTTATCTTCCATGAAGCGTGTGGTCACTTACTTGAAACGACCTCGGTTGCTAAAAAGGCCTCTGTATTCCACGACAAGATGGGCGAGATGATTGCTAACCCTGTGGTCAATGCAGTTGATGATGGGACCATGGCTAACGAGTGGGGCTCGATCAATATCGATGATGAAGGTATGGCAACACAGCGTACTCAATTAATCAAAGATGGCAAGTTGACGAATTTCTTGGTTGACCGTGTGGGTGGTGAGAAAACAGGTTTCCCTCGCAGTGGTTCTGGCCGTCGTGAAAACTACCGCTATGCACCAACATCACGTATGCGTAACACCTTCATTGAAGCGGGTGATAGCAACTTAGATGAGATGATTGCATCGATTGATAAAGGTATTTTTGCTTCGCACATGGGCGGTGGTTCTGTGCAGCCGGGTACGGGCGAGTTTAACTTTGCAGTTAACGAAGGTTACTACGTTGAAAACGGCAAGATTCTATACCCTATTAAGTCAGCAACCTTGATCAGTACTGGTCCTGCAGTGCTTAAAGAGATCAGTATGGTCGGCCAAGATTTTGCATTAGCGTGTGGCATGTGTGGTTCTTCAAGTGGCTCTGTTCCAACAACGGTAGGACAACCTGCGATTAAAGTGGATGATATCTTAGTTGGAGGTAACGCCTAATGGATCAGCGCATTAGTGACAAGCTAAACACAGCGAGCAACCAAGTCTTTGACCGTGCCAGAGCTGCAGGCGCAGAGGCAGATCTTATTGTTTCAGAAGCTGACTCACTGTCGTTACAAGCCTTAAATGGTGAGTTGGATAAGCATACAGTGAGTAGTACACAGAGTTTTGGTGTACGTGTGGTCAAAGACGAAAAAGTCGGCATTGCTTACAGTGAAGCCAGTGATGAAGAGTCGTTAAACTGGATGGTTGATCAAGCATTGCAAAATGCAACGTACTCAAAATCAGAGCCGCACGAAAAGATTTTAGATAACAAACAGCACTTAACGAGCGATGACTCGATCTTTTACTTAGATGATGTCGCGACCGTTGATGAGCAGATTGCGTTGGTGTTGCAGCTAGAAAAGGGACTGCTAGAAAAGGACCTTGTGAAAAACGTCCCTTACAATGGTTTGGGGCAAGGGACGAGTAGTCGTTACCTTTTCTCAAGCGCAGGTCTTCAAGCCGCCAGTCGATCGCGTGCTGTTCACGCTTACGCTTATGCGTTGGCGGAAGATGGTGAGAAAAACGCTATGGAAGGAACAGGGCAGGTTCAGCGTTTAACGAGCAGTTTAGATATTCCAAAACTGATTGAAGATGCGGCCAGCCTAAGTTTGGATCTATTAGACGGTAAGCCAATTGCTTCAAACAAATACGACGTGATTTTTGATAATGAATGTCAGGTGCAGATGTTTGGTGTATTCACCATGGTGTTGTCTGGTAAAGCGGCGAAAGAGGGCATAAACCCTTGGGCTAATAAAGTGGGTAAGTCTGTGACCGATAGCCGTTTACAGATTTTGGATAAGCCTTTGTTTGTCGATGGCTTTGGTTACGCTTTGTTTGACGATGAAGGTACGGCAACGGCAGATACGGCATTTGTGACCGATGGTGTGTTGCAGACGTTTATGCATAACAGTGTCACGGCCAGTCACTTTGGTTTAGAGACAACAGGTCACGCGTCACGCGGTACTAAGTCAACGCTTGGGGTTGGATATCACCAGCTCATGCTTGGTTTAGGAGAAGCGAATGATGCTGAGCTGAAAGCAGGTGAGTATCTAGAAGTGACTAGCATGGCGGGCTTGCACTCAGGTGCTAACCCTATCTCAGGCGACTTTAGTTTTGGTGCGTCTGGTTTCTTGTGTCGTGACGGTGTGCGTGTGCAGCCTGTTCGCGGTATCACAGTCGCGGGCAACTTCTACAAAATGTTGAATAAGATCCAATGTATTGGTGACAACGCGCATTGGAACTGGGAGCGCTCATCACTGATGCCTTCTGTTCGTTTTGCTGACCTAGCTATCTCGGGCGATTAATTAATGTTTTATTTTTTGGATACGTTTAAACGTATACGAACCATGAGAGTGCTTAGGGAAAATAAATGGCTGATGTTGTTTTTCCTAGGCATATCGCTGGTGTTCGCACTGTATATGAACTTGGTTGAGGGCTTTACGCCGCTCGATACCTACTATTTTCTAGTGACCACTGCGACGACGGTTGGTTACGGTGACATGTCGCCTCAAACTGATCTGGGTAAGATCTTTGTCACTATATATATGGTGGTAGGCATTGCGCTGCTAGGTTTGTTTTTGGGTAAAGTCACCGAAGTAATGGTTGATATCAGCTCTCGTCGTAAGAAAGGATTTATAAGTATGAAAGGTCAGGTTGATTTGATCATTGCGGGTTACCCGAGTGATGACAAGGTTCAAAACATTGTTGATGAGTTGCGTAACGATGCTCGTTTTGAGCATTCTAAAATTGTTTGCTTAAATAATCGTATCGATGAAAAGCCTTCGTGGATGACGAAGTTAGAAGTGGATTTTGTGAAAGGTCTGCCTTCAGATAGTGCGTCGCTAAAGGCCGCTGGTATTGATACGGCGACTACTATGCTTATTCTAGCGAATGACGCTGCTTTGATTGAGTCTGATGACTTGTCTACGTCAGTCTGTGCGGTGGTTGAGAGGCTTCGGCCAGAAGTACGTACGATTGCAGAAAAAGTACGTAAAGACACATTAGTATTTGAGGTGGTGAATGCGGATACGGTTGTTGATGTTGCAGCGGCGAGTGTATTGGCTCAGGAGATTTTAGACCCTGGCGCGATTGAATTGCAGAATGCTATTTTCTCGACACATACCGCGGGCACTCAGTACAATTTAGCTTATAACGGTGAAGACAAAACGTGGTCTGAAATTGCTATGGCTATACTGAAAAATGATGCTATTCCGGAAGGGTTTAAGTCGCCAGATATGACAGAGTTTAATTTATTACCTAAGCAAGATGTTGTGGTGAAAAAAGGTGCTTTGATTAAGTATCGTGGTACTGAACTATTGATTGATCTGACGTTTTAGATATAAATGTAAATGAGTGCTTGCGCATATGGGGGGGCGTCCCTATACTGCGCTCTCTTTCTGGTGCGGGGTGGAGCAGTCAGGCAGCTCGTCGGGCTCATAACCCGAAGGTCGTAGGTTCGAATCCTACCCCCGCTACCAATTAAGAAAGAAAATATTTAGTTGTTATTTATAATAATTAAATAAGCCTGAGTTACAAGATGTACCGTTCATTACTGGTGCGGGGTGGAGCAGTCAGGCAGCTCGTCGGGCTCATAACCCGAAGGTCGTAGGTTCGAATCCTACCCCCGCTACCAATTTTAGAATAAATATTTAGTCGTTATTTATAACCATTGAATATGCCTGAGTTACAAGATACACGTTCGTTACTGGTGCGGGGTGGAGCAGTCAGGCAGCTCGTCGGGCTCATAACCCGAAGGTCGTAGGTTCGAATCCTACCCCCGCTACCAACTTTAACTAAAGATTTACAGCCATCTTTGGCAACCTCGTAAGTCTTCATAAATATCTCTTGTTAGTTCTCTATAGTACCAAAACCTTATTTTTATTATATCTATGCTGTTTTAATAGTTGCTTTAGCGCCTATGGCTTATGCGATACATAAACCATAGAAGCGCGTCATCCATCATTATTTAGCAAACGTTAGCTCTTCTTTTTAAGGTTAGTCAGCCAGCTCAAGCGTTGCTTTGCAGTATCTGAAACAGCTGATAACTCGCGTCCCATAAACTGTACGCCTTGAGTGATTTCTTTAAGTTGCTCAGCGACATCCGTTTGACTGCTATTACTATCGACACTACCTTTAAGCTGCTGAAGCTGATCCGAAATATTGCTTAGCTGTGGAAGTAAGGCGGCTTCAATACGTGGTTGTGCTAACGTATGGCTTAGGTCTTTACCTAAAGCACCAAGGCCTTTCGATATTTGATTCATTTGCTCAATTAGGGCAGTGTTCTTGCTACTCTCTGTCACTGATGTACCAATCAAGTGTAGCTGCTTCACAACGTGCTTAATCACTGTCTCAAGCTGAGCTTGACCAGAAACAAGTACCTCGTCTGAGTGTTGGAATGCAGCGCTAATTTCGCCGAGCTTGCCAGCGATTTGCAGACCTGTTTCAGCTTCGGTACTCTTAGTGCTGTTACTAAACTTGAATGCTTCAGTAATTTCACCCAGTTTTTCTGCAATCTGTAGGCCGATTTCGGCTTCGGCATTTTCAGAGGTATTTTTAAGCTGGAAAGCTTCAGTAATTTCTAACCAGCGCGCTTTTTCAACGACGGTCATATTGCCACGCAGTTCAGCAAGCTTTAATAAGTTTTCTTCTGCACCACCCGTTAGCAGCTGTGCTTCACCTTGATAATGATCTTCGATCATCTGCATTAGTTCTTCATCGTTCATAGCAGCAGATACCTTTTCTGCCATCTTATTCATGTTTCGATAACTACCTTGCAGCTTAAACGGCGGCTCAGTTCGATACTCATCATTTTGAGCGGCAGAGTGAATGTATTGCTGGTTAACTTTCAGTACAACTTCTTGGACAGTTAGTAATTTCTTAAATACATCATTGATCTCGTTTAACTCGGCGCCACCATACGCGTGACTTAAGTCGCTAGTACTTACTTCGCGTCCTTTAGCCATATCGATCAAGGTGTAGATGTCACTCATTTCACGGGTTGCTAACGGTGCAAGTACCTTGTTAGAGGTCAAACCGTTTTCTAAATAGCTCAGCGCGAAGATGTCTTGCTTATCGCCCAGCACTTCACCGAGGTTATAAATATCAGCTCGGTTAGCGAGCATGTCAGGGATTTTGAAGACTTCGCCCGACTCTGTATAAGGGTTACCCGCCATAATAATGCAGAAGCGCTTACCACGCATATCATAGGTTTTAGTTTCACCTTTCCAGACACCGTCAACTCGTCGCGTGCCATCGGTTAGGGAGATAAACTTCTGCAAAAACTCAGGGTGAGTGTGCTGAATATCATCAAGATACAGCATCACGTTATTACTCATTTCTAGCGCGAGGTTGATCTTGTTTAGCTCTTGCGCTGCCGTTGCATCGGGTGCTTGTGCAGGGTCTAGTGACACCACGTGATGGCCTAACGATGGGCAATTGATCTTCATGAAGATCAGTCCTAAACGACTCGCAACATATTCCATTAGGGTTGTCTTACCGTAACCTGGTGGAGAGATAAGCATCAACAGACCCATTAGGTCGGTACGCTTGTCATCACCGACGGTACCCATTTGCTTGGCAAGGTTGTCACCAATTAAGGGTAGGTAGGATTCATTAAGGAGTTTGTTGCGCACGAATGAAGACAGTGGTCTTGGTTTAAATGAGTCTAACCTGAAGGCCTTTCGCTGTTCATCAATAATCGAATTACGCAGTTGTAAATAGCGTTGGTAGCGAGCAACAACATAGTGCTTATGGTGGTTATAGCGTGTTAAAAACTGATCGAAAGAGACACTTAGTAAACGTTCATTTTCATCACTTTTAATTAATGGATGATCACCTAGTAGCGTGGTGATTTTCATTTCTAATGGCGCGTTTACAGTCTCACCAGATAAGCTATCGCCTAGACTAATGAGCGCAATAGCTTCTGGAATATAGTGTTTGAATTTGTCGTCTTTTTTACTCAGCAGTGCGTGCAACCAAGCACTAATAAACTGCCAGCGTTGTCCTGCCTGGCCTTTTAGTTTGTCTAGCGCAGCATCAAAGCTTTCTTGTGAGTGTGCTAATTTCAAACTACGCATTAGTTCTTGTGATAGGTCTTTTGCGTATTGGCTAAAGGAGAATTTAAGCTCTGTTTGAGATAGCTCTTCGACAAGGTAGCGTGAGGCTTGGTCTAGTGTAACGTCTGACTCAAGCGTGCTAGTTAATGCGATTGATTCGATAAACGCAGATAAGCTGGCTTTTACTTCTTCAGTGAGTTGCTCAAGTGCGGTGCTGTCAGAAAACACACGACGCATTTCAGTAGCTGACAATGCACGATCTGGCCATGTTAGCGCTTGTGCTTGAGTTTGAATGTCTGCCCAAAAAATCAGAGCGATACCACGCGCCATCGGATCAAAACGTAGCAATCCTGCTTTGGCTTTTGTAGTTAGTAGTTGCTCAAGAATGAGTGTTGCATCGTGATCATGAATACCTTTTTCATAGCCTTCTTTATAAAGCGGTGCAGCAAAGTCGCGTACCGTCTTTAATAGGTCTTGATCGGGCTCTATTTCGTTGCGTTCAATGGCTTCTAATAACTGCCCAGCAAGGTATTCTGCACGGTAAAATTCAGGCGTTTCTGACTCTAGGTTTTGCTCCCAAAAGCTACGTAAACTCTCAAGCTCAGGCGCGTCTACTTGCTCAAAGAAGTCAGTACCACTTAAGTGAATGTATTGGTGGTCGCCTCGTGGTAACAGCGTGAGGTCAAGCTCTTGAGTAGTCACACTAAAGCGATGGGTTGGACCTAGTTTAATGACGTTGCCGCCTTCTTCATAGATCTCTTGTTTGTCGCGCAAGCCACGAATAGCCTGTTCTTTGTGACCTTTGAGACTACTCTCAAGATCATCCGCTTTAACACTGTCATCAAGCTCTCGTAATTGGTCAGAGATATCTCTAACCTTGATTACTAACGGGTCAGCAGCGTAGAAGGTATTTAGTTCATCCATTTCGGTGAACTTGGCAGTACGACGTTGAATCGAGCTAATGATTCGTTGAGCCGCATCCATGAGGTTTTGGGCGCGTCGCTGACGTTCGTTTATCAGTGTTTGTTTGTGCGCTTCAAAGGATTCATAAACCTCTTCACGCTTGCTGATTATGTCTGTTAGGAACTCGTCATGATCACTAAACTGGCTTTCTAATTCTTCTATTTGAACCAATAAGCGACTGAGTTGCTCATCACATTTATTCGGTGTTGCAGCAAGGTTTAGCGCGTTAGTCACACTTTGGCTAAATAGCTTAAATTGAACGCCAAATTGCGCTGTGGCTTCACTTTTGCCGGTGTCTTTTTTCTTATGTTGAGTACGTGCACGAGACTGGTTTAATTTGGCATAAATCTCAGAAATGTCGTCAACAACACGGATACGTACCGTCGCATCATCCACTCTCAAACTCGCCATCAACTCAGATAATAAGTCGAGATCAGCCGCCATTTTCTCTTGAGTATCGAGTGCGGCTTCAAGCTTTACTAAGGTGTCTGCTTGCTCTAATTCTTCGCCGATGGTGTCCAGTTTTTCACGGTAAGGCACTAAGGCTTGCTCACTCGCTAGAAAATGAACCGTGTCAGAACCCAAAGAGTCCTGCGTTTCAAGTAACTCGGCTTCAAGCTCTGCAATACGTGACTTATCTATGTAGCGATACTCGCGAATTGTCATCAGGTGGCCGCGTTGATGACGTACCTGATTTAACGCTTCTACAAAATTCTCGGTATGATCCCAAGAGTCTGTGCGTATTGAGCTAAGTATTTTCTTCTGCTCAGCTTCCGCTTCTTGCATCGCTGATTCAGCTTGCAAGCGAATGCTTTCAACTTTCTCAAATTCATCCAGTACTTTTTCAGAAGTATTGCTAATGTCATGGACAACACTTTTAACCTCGGCAAGCTCTGGGCTTTCAAACCAATAATAAGACTCAAAAAGGCGACCACTATCTTTAATCAGTTGGTTATAGTGTGAAATTGAAACTTCAGGCTTTTGCACACTTCGAATAACGCTATACAGGTCTGAAATACCGCGAACCAATTCTGCATTTCCAATGCGCCCATAGAAACTGTCGCTGGGTGGTTGTTGGCTGGCGAACTCATCCGAAATAAATGGTGTTTGCCATATTTGCATCGGGTGAATACGAGTAGGCTCATCACTTTCAGAGCTAAACAACACCATTTGACCATTTTCAGCAATCGCATAGCCATGCCCGAAAATAGGATTATTCAGACTCTTTTCGATAAGGTTATAAGAAAATAGGGCGTAGGTGCCTGCCGAGGGCTCGTAGAAAAGGTAAAGAACATCTTCACCATTGGGTGAGCGAATCATTCGCTTAAAGCGCATGTTACTTACATCACTTTCAAAGCGTCGTATTTCACCGTTTTGCAGATAGATTCCACCAGGGAAAATGACCCCATGATCTTCCGGTAGTTGAATGCATGATTGACCAATTTCATCAATCCTATCAACTGTATTTGTGAGGCGGTTAAACACTAGGTAACGCCAAACTTCTTCACGGTACGGTAGTATTTTTAACAGGATTAGCTGACCAACTTCAGCATAGAATATCTTCGCATCATCTAGCGCTTGAGTCTTGTCGCTGACGACTTCGTTGTGTATGCCTAAACCGCTGTCAGTGTTGTTTTCAACTTTGACTGTTAGGTCGCCACCAATCGTTTCAACAAACAGAGTGTCTAGGATATTAAGATGTGGGTGTGAGCCTTGTACCGCAAAGTCACGGCCTGCCGCTTGCCATTCGAAATCAGTGGGAGAGGGCGGTTTAACGTCTCGCTCGCCACGGTTATCAATATAGGTTAGCTCACCAGACGGCATCATTTCCCAGCGAAATACCCGCAAGTCATTAATGCGTTCGCCAATCTGAAAGGCAGCTAGTAACTTGCCATTTCTCACCATTAACTGAATAAGGCGAGCATGTTTGTAGTACGCGTAAAGCTCTCTAAAGTCACTGGTAAAAGAAGGCTGAGAGAGAAAGCTACCCTCTATAGGTACTGACTTTAGTTCAAACTGGTTATTATCTTCAACAAGGCTATAAAGGGTAAAAACGTCTTCGATCAGTGTTTCTTTTTTAAGACCAATAAAGACGTTATAACCAAATAGCAGTTGGTCGCCCACTTGCACAATGTCACGTGCAACACAGTTGTTTTCTGTGCGCACACGTAGACGGCCTGTGACTTCCATAGCGGCACTTTGAAACTCACCAAGGCGCTCTTTGTTAAGCGTCTCAGTGAGTGTTTCTAGTGACTTACCTTGTTTCTCAAGGCGACTGCGAATAATTTCGTAAGCATTACTCTCGGCAATCGCGCGATCAGTTATCGAGCTTTCTTCTTGCGTAGACATTGTCTGCTCCAGAGGTTGTTTTAGGAGTCAGATGACTTGTCGTCTAGTACTTTGTCTAACGTTGTATTGCCTGACAAAAACTTTTGGATTAAGTCATTGGCGGTAGGGCTTTTACCAACAACGCCTTCGATAGATTTACCTAAAGACAGTGAACGAGCGAAGGACTTAAAGAAGTCACCATCGCCACCTACAATATCGATCTTTGCTTTAGCCAATGCTGTTGCCATTGATTTAGCTTGCTCGATGGATACCTTTTCGTTAGCTTCGATTTCTGCCATTGCACGTTCAAATTCCTTCTCAATTTTGAGGCGGAACTCTTCATGCTCTCTAGCGGTATCAGACATATTACCTAATGCTTCCATCTTGTCAGTCAGGCCTTCTGCCTCTGCTTTAAAGCGAGCGGTGATGACCTTAGCCTCTGCAAAACCTTTCTTCTCCATGGCATCGGCTTCCGCTTCTTGAACTTGCACATCGGCCAGTCCTTCTGCGGCTAGTTCTGCCTGAACACCTTCGGCCAGTATCTTCTTCGCATCCGCTTGCTTGTTTGACGCTTCAAGTTCTGCGATCGCTAGGGTATTCATTTCCTTCGCTTTAAAGACCGACTTTTGCTCGTCAGCTTCGGCTTGTCTTACTTGCTTAACCAGTGACTCTTGAGCATTGGCTTCCGCCTGAAGGATTGAAACCTGCTTATTACGCTCAGCTTCAGACACTTCACGCACTTCATTGATCTTCTCTTCTTCTTGAGCGACTGACTTCTCAACAATGATCCGTTCACGGATCGTGTCAGCAATTTCAGTTTTCTTAATTTCTAGCGCTTTTTCTTTATCAATACGCTGCAACTCAACTTCACGCTCACGAGAAACCATCTCAAGCTCACGGGCACGAATTACTTTTTCTTCTTCGATAGCGACTGCGCGTTGGCGGTTATTAGAGGCCACTTCAACTTCACGTTGACGGTTCTGCTCAAGAATATCAACTCGTTCATCAGTAGAGATTCTAGCTTCTTCAGAGCGTAAACGTTCCTCTGAGCAAACCTTCGCTGTTTCAGCTTCTTCACGTGCTTGAATACTTTCAATCTCTCGTTTCTGACGAGCCTCCGCGTCTGCTTCTTGGCGCTCTAGCGCCAGCATCGCTTCACGCGTCTCAACGTCTTTCTTTTTCATAGCCATTTGCTGGTCACGTTCCAGCTCATTGGTTCTTACGTTATGCGTTGCGGTAAGCTCAGTGATCTTACGAATACCCTCAGCATCCAAAATGTTACTTGAGTCCAGTGCAGACTTAGGAGTTTGCTCAAGGTAATCAATCGCCACATCTTCTAGTGCATAACCATTTAAGTCATCACCGATCACTTCTACGATTTTGTCACGGAAGCCAATTCGGTCATCAAATAGTTCTACGAAGTCCATTTGCTTACCCACTGTTTTAAGGGCTTCTGCAAACTTTGCGTTAAACAGCTCGTTGACTGCTGCTTTATCTGAGGCACGATCAACACCAATAGCTTTCGCAACTTTCAATACATCGTCTTGTGTTTCGTTGACACGTAAGTAAAAAGCAACGCTAATGTCTGCGCGGATATTATCTTTACAGATCAAGCCGTCTTTATTTTTACGGTCAATTTCTAAGGTAATTAAAGAGACTTTCATTAGCTCTTTTTTATTGATGACAGGCCACACGATACCACCAGTAAACTTAACTTTCGGCGTACTACTCATATCATTGATAATCAATGCCCAGCCTTGTGGGACTTTGACGTAAAGCTTTGTTACGGCCACTAAAATGGCGATGATAATAAGTGCAATGATGCCGACAACAACCAGCGTCATAATTGAAAGTGTAGCCATAGTAATGCCTCAGAATATTTAAGATATTATTTGTGTGTGATTTGGTAGGTGTGTGTCACTTGGTCAAAGCTAAATAGTTTGACTGAGTCGCCCCGTTTAATTTCATTTTCTTCTGGGCAACGAATTTTTAGTATTAAGCCCGCACCGCCGTCATGAAAAACAGCTTCCCCAACAGTCGCAGTGACTTTACCACTACGAACGGTGACGTATTGACCAACGAGATCAACGGCACGTTTTTCTGGTGTTTTCTTAAAGATAGGCTTTAAGGGCTGGAGTAGTGGGGAAACAATTGTTGCTGAAAGCACGGGTACAAGAAGTAAAATCCAAAAGCCTACAGCAATTTGTATCCAGCCTTGCGGTATGACAGGGTAAATAAAATACACGGCTAAAAAGCTGAGAACCCAAGAGGCTAATATGATAAATGACAGACTGATCGTTATAGGAATGCCATCAAGTCTGAATTTTGAGAGGAGGTTGGCAATACTAAATGAGGTGTCACTGACGTCCAGGTCAGTATCAAGGGCAACGTCACCTTCTGCAGTTTCAAAGCTCGAGACACCAAGCACTGCTGTTAACCAATAAAAAAGGACTAAGACTAGTAGACCGCTAAAAAATACGGTTGGAAATGTGAATATTCCAGTGATGAACTCGCTCACTCATTGTTCCTTTTTTATTAGTAATTGACTTTAGTTTAGCAGTAAGTCTTTAAACCTGTATATGGTTTGAGTTTTTTAACCGAAACTTCATAGCCAAACAAGATATTTACTTGTGCGGTCAAGTAACTCCGGTTATCGTAAAAATGATACATATACGGTATGTTAATTAGACGAGCTTAAAAAATACGCTATACTGACCCTGTATTATCTTTTTTAACTTACATTCTCGTAAGATTTTTGTTTTGACACTGTACGAAACCTATTTCGTCTTCCTAGGTCACAACTTATAACAAGGTGATTTTTAGATTAACCTTGGCTTAAAAGCATACTAATACAGAACCGTTAATCTGTTTTTGATTGTTTTTTGTACGTCTTTAGCGCTATATGAATATTAAGATTTATCTAACTCTGTGTGAACAAGCACTACTTTAAGATTACAAACACAGACCTGCTCTAATCGCAATTTGCACCATGACGGCCTTTCCCTTTCGATCGGTATGTCCGAGGCCATATATAAAAAATTAAGTTAACAATTGGGTGGTATAAAGCATGAGTATATTTGATCATTATCAATCACGTTATGAGTCATTCAAAGAAGAAGAGTATTCTCTACAAGACTACTTAGCACTTTGTAAGAGTGACCCTCTAACCTATGCCACAGCCGCTGAGCGCATGTTAAAAGCGATCGGTGAGCCAGAAGTAGTTGATACGGCAACGGATCCACGCCTTAGTCGTATCTTTATGAATAAAGTCATCCAGCGCTATCCTGCGTTCTCCGACTTCTATGGAATGGAGGACAGTATTGAGCAAATCGTTGCTTTCTTCCGTCATGCCTCTCAAGGTTTAGAGGAAAGTAAGCAGGTTCTATATCTACTAGGACCTGTTGGTGGCGGTAAGTCATCTTTAGCCGAAGCGCTCAAAGCACTCATGGAAAAACAGCCCATCTTTTGTATCAAAGGCTCACCTATTAATGAGTCACCTTTGGGGTTGTTTGGCCGTGAAGACGCTGTGATTTTGGAAGAAGATTACGGCATTCCTAAGCGTTACCTAAATACCATTATGTCGCCTTGGGCTGTTAAGCGCCTAAAGGAGTTTGGTGGGGATATTAGTCAGTTTAAAGTGGTCAAGCGCCATCCTTCTATCTTGAATCAAACGGCAATTTCTAAGACTGAGCCAGGTGATGAGAACAACCAAGATATTTCATCGTTGGTGGGTAAGGTTGATATTCGGAAGCTTGAAGATTTCCCTCAGCACGATACTGATGCTTACAGCTACTCCGGTGGTTTGAGTATGGCTAACCAAGGTCTGATGGAGTTCGTGGAGATGTTTAAAGCACCGATCAAGGTGTTACATCCATTACTTACCGCGACTCAAGAGGGGAATTACAACGGTACAGAAAGTATCGGTGCTATCCCGTTTAATGGTGTGATCTTGGCTCACTCAAATGAGTCAGAGTGGCAGACATTTAAAAATGATCGTAATAATGAAGCGTTTATTGACCGTGTTTCAATCGTCAAAGTCCCTTATTGTCTGCGTTTGAGTGAAGAAATTAAGATTTATGAGAAATTGATGCAGCATAGCTCTTTGTTTCAAGCGCCATGCGCGCCAGATACATTGAAAATGCTGGCTGAGTTCTCGGTGTTGTCTCGTTTGAAAGAACCTGAAAATTCTAGCGTTTATTCTAAAATGCGCATTTATGATGGTGAGACATTAAAAGATATCGACCCTAAAGCGAAAACGATGCAGGAGTATCGTGATGCGGCAGGTGTTGATGAAGGTATGGATGGTATTTCAACACGTTTTGCGTTCAAAATCCTGTCTAAAGTATTTAACTTTGATAGTACTGAGATCGCAGCTAATCCTGTTCACTTGATGTACGTGTTAGAGCGCCAGATTGAGCGTGAGCAATTCAGTGATGAGGTGCATGATCGTTACATGGGCTATATCAAAGAGTACCTAAGCCCGCGCTATGTTCAGTTCATTGGTAAGGAAATTCAAACCGCATACTTAGAGTCTTACTCTGAATACGGGCAGAATTTGTTTGATCGGTATGTCACTTATGCTGACTTCTGGATTCAAGATCAAGAGTACCGCGATCCTGAAACGGGTGAGCTGTTAGATCGTAATGCCTTGAATGGCGATCTTGAGAAGATTGAGAAAGCGGCGGGTATTAGTAACCCTAAAGACTTCCGTCATGAAGTGGTGAACTTTGTTCTGCGTGCACGTGCTAATCATGGTGGTAAAAACCCTGATTGGACCAGTTACGAGAAGTTACGTCGTGTAATTGAGAAGAAAATGTTCTCTAGTACTGAAGAGTTACTTCCTGTTATTTCGTTTAGTGCTAAGTCATCTACAGATGAGCAACGTAAGCACGATAATTTTGTAAACCGCATGGTATCTCGTGGCTATACAGATAAGCAGGTTCGCTTGTTAGCAGAGTGGTATTTACGTGTGCGCAAGTCGCAGTAAGTCAGGCTTTTTGTAAAGGAATAGCGTATCTGATTAACCTGCGGATGAGGGGCTTATGCCATATATAATAGATCGACGTCTTAATAGTAAGAATAAAAACACGGTCAATCGCCAACGTTTTTTGCGGCGTTATCGCAAGCAAATAAAGAAGGCGGTCTCAGAGGCAATTGGTAAACGTAGCATCACCGATATGGATCGCGGGGAGAACGTTAGTATTCCCCGTGACGATGTCACTGAGCCTGTTTTTGGGCACGGTGCTGGCGGTGCGAAAAAGTTTGTATTAACCGGTAATAAAGAGTTTGTTACCGGTGACCGAATCCAGCGTCCGCCATCGCAACAAGGTGGTGGCGCGGGAGAAGGTGAAGCATCTGACTCCGGTGAGGGTGATGATGACTTTGCGTTTCAAATTTCTCAGGAAGAGTTTTTGGAATTCATGTTTGAAGACTTGGCTTTGCCTAATATGGTGAAGCGTCAACTTGCTGATAGTAGTGAGTTTAAGACTGTGCGTGCTGGCTTTAGTGAGGCGGGTAGTCCAAGTCAGTTGAATGTAGTACGTTCATTGCGCAGCGCATACGCTCGAAAAATAGCGTTGGGTGGTAAGAGTCGACGTAAGCGCCGTGAGTTACGCATGGAGCTTGAGGCTTTAGTTGAGCCATTGTCGGATACTGAAGTGCTTCGCAAAAAAGAGTTACTGGAAGAGATAGAAGTTCTTTCACGCAAGCTTGCAGCCATTCCTTATATCGATGAATTTGATCTGAAGTACAACCTGACTGTCAAACTACCACAGCCTGCACCTAAGGCGGTGATGTTCTGTTTGATGGATGTGTCTGGCTCTATGACAGAGGAGATTAAGGACACGGCGAAGCGCTTTTATTTCCTGCTCTATTTATTTTTAAAGCGGAATTACGAAAAGATCGAGTTAGTGTTTATTCGTCATCATAACACCGCTTCCGAAGTGAATGAGCATGATTTTTTCTACTCACGAGAAACGGGTGGAACGGTTGTTTCTAGTGCGCTAACACTGATGGATGAAATTATCCAAGAGCGCTATTCACCAAGTCAGTGGAATATCTATGGTGCGCAAGCGTCAGATGGTGATAACTGGCAGGGTGATACTGAAAAATGTGTGGATATATTAACCAATAAAATATTGCCGTGCGTGCAACATTTTTCTTATATCGAAATAGGAAAGCGTCCACCGCAAGAGCTTTGGTATAGCTATAAGGATATCCAAACGGGTGTTTTTAATGATCGTTTTGATTTGAAAGCGGTACAAGACAATGCTCATATTTACCCAGTATTCCGTCAACTATTTGAGCGAGGTGTGGCATGAGCAAACGCGAACCCATTTCAACCGGACCTGATTGGACGTTTGAGTTGCTGGAGAAGTACGACAAAGAAATAGCGCGTATTGCCAAAGAAAAATTTAAGCTCGACACCTATCCAAACCAGATTGAGGTTATTCGCTCGGATCAAATGATGGATGCGTATGCGTCGGTAGGTATGCCGGTGAGTTATCATCATTGGACTTACGGTAAAAAGTACGTTTCTACGGAGCAGAACTACAGTCGTGGTCGCATGGGTTTGGCGTATGAAATCGTTATTAACTCTGATCCGTGTATTGCTTATTTGATGGAAGAGAACACCATGACTATGCAAGCGTTGGTTATTGCACATGCTTGTTATGGTCATAACTCATTCTTCAAAGGTAATTATCTGTTCCGTACATGGACGGATGCTGAGGCAATCATTGATTACTTGGTGTTTGCGAAGAAATATATCGCGGACTGCGAGGAGCGTTATGGTTTAGATGCAGTGGAGTCTACTTTGGACTCTTGCCATGCGCTCATGAACTATGGTGTCGACCGTTATAAGCGTCCTGTGCCAATCTCTGCAGAAGAGGAGAAAATTCGACAAAAAGAGCGTGAACATTATGTTCAAACACATTTGAATGATTTATGGCGAACGCTTCCAGAAACAGCAAAACCTGTCGATGAGCCTGAGCGAATTACTTTCCCAGAAGATCCTCAGGAAAATATTTTGTACTTCCTTGAGAAAAACTCTCCAAATATGGCGCCTTGGCAGCGTGAGGTAGTACGTATTGTGCGTAAGATGGCACAGTACTTTTACCCGCAACGCCAAACTCAAGTGATGAATGAAGGTTGGGCAACGTTCTGGCATTACACCATTCTGAATGAGATGTATGACGAAGGCTTAGTGACGGATGCCTTTATGATGGAGTTTTTAACGTCTCATACTAATGTGGTGATGCAGCCTGAGTTTGATAGTCCTTATTATTCAGGGATTAACCCTTATGCTTTGGGTTTCGCAATGATGACGGATATTCGTCGTATTTGTGAAGATCCAACCGAGGAAGATCTGCGTTGGTTTCCTAATATAGCGGGTTCTGATTGGTTGGAAACGCTGCATTATGCGATGAAAAACTATCGTGATGAGAGCTTCATAGAGCAGTATTTATCACCGACGGTTATTCGTAAGTTTCGCTTCTTTGCACTTGAAGATGACGAGCAAAATGCAACGATTGATGTGATGGCGATACATGACGACGATGGTTATAAGCGAGTAAGGCAAGTTCTGGCTCAGCAATATAATTTGAGTAGTAATGAGCCGGACATTCAGGTGTATAACGTTAATATTCGTGGAGATCGGTCGCTGACATTAAGGCATTACCAACATAATAAGCGTCCTCTAAATGATGATACTGCGGAAGTGCTTAAGCATATGCGCCGACTTTGGGGTTATGATGTTCGGTTAGAGTCTGTTGGTGATAATGAGCAAACTGAGATGTTTGATACAGTATAGACTTATAAATAATGTAAAAAAGGCAGCTGACTTCCCGTTGGCTGTCTTTTTTATTATCTAATCATCAAGTAATGCATTTAAAAGAGTATCCATTAAGATCTGGATTTGTTGATGCTACGTATAATGATCTAACTACGAATTATTTAAGCATTAGCACTAAGGGTTTATATGAATAAGAAAGTCATCGTTGTTGGGGTAATCGCATTACTCATGGCAGCATTTTTTCTCTTTGATTTGCAGCAGTACCTCTCACTAGATTTTATAAAATCAAAGCAACAGGCATTCAATAGTTATTACGACAATAATGTCGTGTTAACTCTGGTTATTTTCTTTTTAGTCTACGTCATAATGGCCGCATTATCGCTTCCGGGGGCAGTTATTTTGACTGTTTTAGCGGGTGCTTTATTTGGCCTATTTACAGGTCTGATTGTTGTCTCATTTGCAAGTACGATAGGTGCAACACTTGCATTTTTAGTAGCCCGTTACTTGTTACGTGACACTTTGCAGTCTCGTTATTCAGAAAAGCTAAAAGTAATTAATGAAGGTGTTGAGAAAGAAGGTCCGTTGTACTTATTTGCTATGCGCTTAGTACCACTATTTCCATTCTTCTTAGTTAATATATTAATGAGTCTGACGTCCATAAAAACGAAGACCTTTGCATGGGTAAGTCAGATTGGCATGTTGGCAGGTACAGCTGTATTTGTTTATGCGGGTACACAATTGGCACAAATAGATTCTCTATCAAGTATCTTATCGCCAGGTTTAATTATAGCGTTTGGTTTATTAGGGGTGTTTCCAGTGATTGCAAAGAAGGTAATGGATAAAATTCGCGGTAATAAGATTTTAAAGGCTTACGATAAGCCAGCAAGTTTTGATTATAACTTATTGGTTGTTGGTGCTGGTTCAGGTGGTTTGGTATCGGCTTATATCGCGGCAGCGGTTAAAGCAAAAGTTGGTTTGATCGAAAAGCACAAGATGGGCGGCGACTGCCTAAATACGGGTTGTGTGCCAAGTAAAGCGCTTATCCGTACTGCTAAAGCTGTTCATGAAGCACAGCATGCTGAAAAGTATGGCTTAGATAATATGACACCAACGTTTGACTTTAAAACAGTTATGGATCGTGTACATAACGTCATTAAAGAGATCGAGCCGCATGACTCTGTTGAGCGTTATACCGAGCTTGGTGTTGAAGTCATCACGGGTGAAGCAAAGATTCTTGATCCATACCGTATTGAAGTAAATGGTAAGGTGCTTACAACTAAGAACATTATTATTGCAACAGGTGCGCGTCCATTAGTGCCTGGTATTAAAGGTTTGGATAAAGTTGATTACCTAACCAGTGATAATTTGTGGGAGCTTGAAGATCAGCCTGAGCGCCTAGTTGTATTAGGTGGTGGCCCGATTGGTTCTGAGTTGGCTCAGTCATTTAATCGTCTTGGTACGAAAGTAACATTGGTTGAGCGTGCACCAACAATCATGGGACGTGAAGACGATGATGTTGCTGCGTTAATGCAAGCTCGCTTCATCGAAGAAGGTGTTGATGTATTATCTTCTCATACAGCAAAAGAATTTATTGTAGAGGGTGGTGAGAACTACTTGTTATGTGATTCTGATGGTGTTGAAAAGCGCGTACCATTTGACCGTGTATTACTAGCATTGGGTCGTACACCTAATGTCACAGGCTTTGGTCTAGAAGAGTTGGGTGTTGAGCTAAGCAATCGTGGAACAGTTCAAACGGATGGTTTCTTAACGACTAACTTCCCGAATATTTATGCAGTGGGTGATGTTGCTGGCCCATACCAGTTTACTCACGTTGCAGCACATCAGGCTTGGTACGCAAGTGTGAATGCCTTATTCGGTAGCGTGAAGCGTTTCCGTGTTGATTATCGTGTTATTCCTTGGGCGACGTTTACTGATCCTGAAGTTGCACGTGTCGGCTTGAATGAAAAAGACGCTAAAGAAAAGAATATCCCTTACGAGATCACTACCTATGGTATTGATGATCTAGATCGTGCAATTGCTGATAGCAGTAATGAAGGTAGTGTTAAGATTTTAACAGTGCCGGGTAAAGATAAGATATTGGGTGTGACTATTGTAGGTAAGGGCGCAGGCGATCTCATTCCTGAGTTTATCTTGGCGATGAAGTATAACCTTGGTCTTAATAAGATACTCGGTACTATTCATATCTACCCAACAATGTCTGAGTCAAACAAGTATGCAGCAGGTAACTGGAAGCGTGCCCATGCACCTGAAAAGTTACTGAGTTATGTTGAGAAATATCATACTTGGAGAAGAGGGTAATTAAGTACTGATTAGTGCACGTTACTTTGCAAAAAAGGATGAAAGCTTAGCTTTTCATCCTTTTTTCGTTGTGAAGATTAACTATTTTTTCAGTCGATGGTGTGGGTGTCGGACAGTCTTTTTCAACGATAGCTGTGACTCTGGCTCGTCTAGCTACATTAGTGTCACCAGTAAGCCCTGAGAGGCTCTTAGTCCAGTATTCACAAGCACTTTGCTGCTTATCCCACGCGGTATATAGAAAGCCTAAGTTGGTATACTGGGTGGTAATAGCGTTTTGGTTGTTTTCTGCTTGGTATAATTCTATCGCTTTTAAATGTAGTGATTCACTGGTTTCAAATTGCTTCTTATTACGCGCAAGAATCGCTAAATTACTGTATTGATTAGCAATGCCATGCACTTGCTCAAGTGTTTCATAAAGGCTTAATGACTGCTTGAAGTAACCTTCCGCCTTTTCTAGCTCATTACTTTGTTGCGCCAATATACCCATGTTGCTGTAGAGGCTAGCGCTAAACTTAGCATCTTCATTAGCTGCATTTAATTGTAATGCTTTTTCATATTCAATCAGTGCAAGTTCAGTTTTTTGCTGACTTTGATAAAGACTGCCAAGCGCAGCGTGCGTCTCTACCTGTTTTAGTGTTTGTCCATTTTTCAGGTAGATTTTAAATGCCTGTTGATAATGAAACTCTGCTTTTTCAGCATCATTTTGAGCGCGATATAAACCTGCAAGATTTTCACTGTTAGACGCAATACCTGAGTCGTTATCGAGTTCTATATTAGTACTTAGTGCCTGTTCGAAAGCGTCGATTGCTTCGGGGAAATTAAGTTGTGTTTGATACAATAAACCGAAGTTCGCCCATGAAAGCGCTTGGTTTAGAGTGTCTTTCTTAGATAGACGAGTCACATTTTGATATGCGATTTCAGCAAGATCAAATTGTTTATTTTGTCGCTCTAAGTGGCCGATACGATTCCACGCATTGATATTATCAGCATCCAGTGTCACTGACTTTTGATAAGCCTTTATCGCTTTCTCGTGTGACGTTAGATTCTCAAGATTACCGACATCCACCCACAGTTTTGCTGCTTCGCGTTTATCATTAGTATCTAGAGCAAGAGTTTTAAGTGTCGTTATGGCACCCATCAGTTGCCCATCATCTAAGAGTTCTAGTGTTTCATTGGCGAGGGTGTTTTGTTTGCTTTGTAGGTTTGTCAGCGTATTGCTGATCGCCCTTAAGTCTTCGGTACGTGATGCTTTATTAGTGCTTAAAAAGGATGTCGCAAGCTGCTGCTCAATGCTTTTTAAATCACGAACACTAAAGGTTTTATTTATTTTGGTGGGTAGTTCTTGTGTCGGTGTCTCAACGGCTTGTCTTGTCATAACCGTGTAAGCAACCGCACCGATAGCACCAAGAAGCGTCAAGACGGCAAGACTAACGAGTAAGCCTTGTCCGCGCTGTTTAGTTAAATGCGCTGTATGCATAAGGGGCTCCACATCAAGCAATGACTAATTAGGCATCTGTTTGAGGGTCGTCCTTTAGCAAAGTACGTTTCTTTGCTTTATGACGTATAACAACGCGCTTTTCTTTAGTTGGTTTATTATTTTCTGCGATTGCTTTATCCCAACCAGAGTCTGACATTGCAGCCGGTTGGTTACTTTTAGTTCCTGTCGTACTCACGCCGCCAAAGTCACTACGCTTTCTTTGTGCGCCACCATTAAGTCGACCATAAGGTCCTTTACGCTGACGTCTTTGATCTTTATCGTCAGATGATGGTGCTGTGCGAGTAGTATTGGTACGAGCCGTGCTAGGTTTACTTCGTTTAGTGTCTGTAGCCTTACCTTTAACGGGTGCTTTTCTAGCCGTTGCTGGTTTGTTGCGCGTATTTTTGCTTGGAGCTGCTTTTGCTTTGTTAGGTGCTGGCTTTCTGCCGGTGTTTGGTTTCTTAGCAGTGCTAGGCTTGCTACCGCGAGTATTCGCCTGTTTACGAGAATTACTAGGTAGCGTGCTTTTGAAAGGGTTTAGCGGTTCAAGTCCCGGAGCGATATGTTGCTCAATCGGTTCACCTACTGCCTTTTCAATTCTTCGAAGTGCATCGTAGTCATTACCATCTGCAAGGATAATCATCGCAGATTCACGGCTATCATCATGTGATGATAAGCGGTTTTGGTAGTTGTCTAATTTGAATGGCAAGTCAAAGTGAATGATGTTCTTATCAGTATCAGCAGGGAGTGACACTTGTTTCTGGTCGCAAACGATCAGTGTCGGAGTATCAGTTGCTGATATTTCTTCAGGCTTCAGTTCGCTAGCTAGTTCTGCAACATGACCATGGTTAGCCATATTATCTTGTAGCGTCGATGCTGCTTTATGAGTTGCTGTGTAGATGACTGTTGACTCACCTGCGAACTCATCAAGGAAATGATCCATGAGTGCGATTTTGTGAGTGTAATCATCAGCGACGTAAGTATGTTGCTTGTGTGTAGGGAAGGTCTTTACTGGTGCTTCCACTACAGGTGCTTTTGTTTGTATGATATTAATATTATTGTCTAAGTTATTGGGTAGTTCTTCGTTTTCTTCTTCGACGCCTTCGATTTCTACAGCATCTGGCATGATTTCATGCACTAATTTTCTTACTTCGTCGTCATGGCGTACAAATGCGACGATTGGGCACGGGTTTTTAACTTGATCAATTATCTTACTGATCAGACCGTGCATGTTCTTTTGGTAAATGGTGGTCATATCATCAATGATCAACATTTCCAGTTGCGAGAAGTCCGCTTTATTATTGTCGACTAAGTCGTTTAATCTGCCTGGTGTTGCAACCATCATGTCTAGCGGGCGACGCATTAAGCGCATTTGAGGCTGGTAAGGACGTCCACTAACAATGAAACCAAAACGCATGTCATGTTCACGTGTTAGGCGTTTCAATGTGTAGTTTATTTGGCTTACGCGGTCTCGACGAGATGTCAGGATAAGTATCCTTGCACCACGTTTTTCCTCTAAGGGATTGGCCAATATGTAGTTGATCGCAGGGATTAGGAATGCGCCGGTTTTACCCGCAGCAGATTGACTCCAAACGACAGTACTTTTTCTTTCTCCAATAAGAGGAATCAGTCGTGACTGAAGCTCGGTAGGAGAAAGATAGCCTGCAGATTCGATAGACTTAACGAAACTGTCTTGTAAATTTAAGTTTGCAAATGACAAATTAAAACCTAGCAGGTGCGTCAACACGTGCTGTCCCTAATCAAAGTTTAGAATAATGAAATGCCCAAGGCATTGTAGATAGTCCGACGCCTAACCCCCGTATTATATAATTCGTATGTGGGCGTCTTTTTGCATCTTTATGATAGATACATAAATTGAGTAACCTGTTGATACTTAGTTGCTCTTTTTAACGAAGGTATAGTAATCAATTAGCTGAGTCAAGTGTTTGAATATAAAGGGTGTGTTTAATTTACAACACTTTTCTTATAAGTGTCTCGGTTTTAAGACATATTGTGCTTGTTATAAGTTTAATTATTTTTAAGTATCTGTTTTATATTGTTATTTAAATAACGAGTAAGTCGTCACATAAGTTAATCAAAAAGACAAGTGGTAGTTAAGTGTTACTAGTGTCAGAGCCGCCCTAGAGTGTTTTATTATTCTAGAGCGGTCGTTCCTATATATATGTATAGGGCGATTAACTAGGAAGAAGTGATTTCCAGTTCTCCTCTTCACCGCGTAACGTCAGTATTTCATAACCTGTTTCAGTAACTAAAATAGTGTGCTCCCACTGAGCTGATAAAGAGCGATCTTTTGTAACGACAGTCCAGTGATCTCCAAGAAGGCGAGTTTCGCGCTTACCAAGGTTGATCATTGGCTCGATAGTGAATGTCATGCCGGCTTTTAGTTCAAGGCCAGTGTTTGGTTTGCCATAATGAAGGACTTGTGGTTCTTCGTGAAATACTGCGCCGATACCGTGACCGCAGTATTCTCGAACCACTGAGGTATGATTGGCTTCAGCGTAAGTTTGTATCGCATGACCGATGTCACCAAGCTTAGTACCAGGCTTTACCATGTCTATGCCTATATACATGGCAACTTGAGCGATGTGGCTAAGACGTGCCGTAGGTGCTGCAACATCACCGACATGGTACATGCGGCTAGTGTCTCCGTGATAACCATCTTTAATAATGGTTACATCTATATTAACGGCATCACCTTTCTTTAACTTCTTGTCGCTCGGAATGCCGTGACATATCACAGCGTTCACTGAAGTGCAGACAGATTTAGGGAAGGGAGGGTTGCCATAGTTAAGGGGGGCTGGAATAGAATCTATTTCATTCACTATATAATTATGGCAAAGCTCATTTAGTTCATTGGTAGTAACACCAGCAACGACGTGTGGCTTAATCATGTCTAGAACTTGCGATGCAAGTTTGCCGGCAACACGCATTTTTTCTATTTCTTCGGCAGTTTTGATAGTGACAGGCATAAGGTTTATATTACCAATAGTTGTATTCAACAAAACAAACATGGTATAAAGCGCGCGCGTTTTACGCAAATTAAATTTTTTTGGGCGATCTTGCCCCTAATACTCACACAGATCGACACATCATGCAGGGTGCTAAAACATTGTTTTGGTTGTCTGATGGGGTTTGTGGAGGCTTAACCCTTACAAGGAATATATAATGGCTAAAGTTACAATGCGCCAAATGTTAGAAGCTGGTGTTCATTTCGGTCACCAAACTCGTTACTGGAACCCAAAAATGGGTCAGTACATTTTCGGCGAAAGAAACAAAATTCATATCATCAACTTAGAGAAAACTCTACCTATGTTCAACGACGCGTTGAACTTCACTGGTAAGCTTGCTGCTCGTGGCGGTAAAGTTCTCTTTGTTGGTACTAAGCGTGCAGCTCAGAACACAGTTCGTGAAGAAGCTGACCGTTGCAAGATGCCTTACGTTAATCACCGTTGGTTAGGTGGTATGTTGACTAACTTTAAAACGGTTAAGCAGTCTATCCGTCGTTTACACGAATTGGATAAGATGATCGCTGACGGTTCTATGCAGACTCGTGGTAAGAAAGAGATTCTTACACTGACACGTGAGCTAGAGAAGTTAGAAAAGAGTCTTGGTGGTATCAAAGACATGCGTTCACTTCCTGACGCACTTTTCATCATTGACGTAGGTCATGAAGATATCGCTGTTAAAGAAGCGGTTACTCTAGGTATTCCAGTTATCGGAATCGTTGATACTAACAACGGTCTTCAGGGTGTTGATTACCCAATCCCTGGAAATGATGACGCGATTCGTGCGATTCAGTTATATGCATCAGCAATGGCTGACAATATCATTGAAGGTCACTTAAGTTCTGCAAAGACTGCTGCTGATATGGCTGCTGCTACTGCCGCTCCAGTTGCTGATGCTGCTGAGCCACAAGCTGTTGAAGCTGCTCCTGTTGCTGAAGCAGCTGTTACTCCAGCACCAGCTGCTGAGTAAGTACGGTTTAGAACAACTTAAGTAATCAAGGTTTTAGGATTAGAATTATGGCTATTTCAGCTGCACAAGTAAAAGAGTTACGCCAGCGCACAGGCGCAGGCATGATGGATTGTAAAAAGATGCTCACCGAGACTGATGGTGACATGGAAGCTGCTATTGACTTGATGCGTAAGTCAGGCGCTGCTAAAGCAGACAAAAAAGCAGGTCGTATTGCTGCAGAAGGTCGTGTTGTTATCGTTCTTAGCGATGATAAGAAAGAAGGCGCCATTGTTGAAGTAAACAGTGAAACTGATTTTGTTGCTAAAGACTCTAACTTCATTGAGTTCGCAGAAGAAGTCGCGGCTACTACTTTGGCTGATAAGCCTGCTGACGTTGCGGCACTTTCTGAGTTGCCTCTTGCGTCTGGTGAGACTATTACTGAAGTACGTACTACACTTGTTGGTAAAATCGGTGAGAACATCAAAGTTCGCCGTTTTGAATTGCTAGCTGCTGACGCTGATTCAGAAATTAGCTTCTACCAGCACGGTGAGAAGATCGGTGTTGCTGTTGTACTTAAGAATGGTAACGATGCGCTAGGCAAAGATATTGCTATGCATATCGCTGCAAGTCGTCCTGTATGTGTTTCTGAAGCAGAAGTTCCTGCTGAAGTACTAGAGAGAGAAAAGGCTATCCTTATCGCTCAAGCACAGGAAAGTGGCAAGCCAATGGAAATCATTGAGAAGATGATCCAGGGTCGTCTACGTAAGTACTTAGCAGAAATCACACTACTAGGTCAGGCATTTGTTAAAGATGCAGACCAAACAGTTGAGCAGTTGCTTAAAGCTTCTGGTGCTGAAGTAACTAGCTTCGTACGTTTTGAAGTTGGTGAAGGTATCGAGAAAGTTGAGGAAGATTTTGCTGCTGAAGTTATGGCGCAAGTTAACCAAGCTGGCTAATTAAAGCATACAAATTGTATAGCTTTAGAAAAAGGGACGTAGCAACGTCCCTTTTTTTTATGTACGCTAAGCGTGTTTTACGGTTAGCGATATTGGCCCACGGTGGTCAATGTACATGATTAATTCCTATTCAGGTACTCACAGCAATGTCAGACAATAAGTCACAGCGTCCTAAACGTATTTTATTAAAGCTCAGTGGTGAAGCACTAATGGGCGAAATGGATTTTGGTTTAGATCCAGAAATCCTTAAGCAAACAGCTTCGCAAATCGTTGAGCAGCAGCAACTTGGAACAGAAGTCGCTCTTGTGATCGGTGGCGGGAACATTTTCCGCGGTGAAGGTCTTGTTAAGGGTGGTATTAACAAGGTTAGTGCTGATCAAATGGGTATGCTGGCTACTGTTATGAATGCACTTGCGATGCAAGATGCGTTACATAAGCAGGGTGTTAGTTGCCGTGTAATGACAGCGATGTCTATTGACTCTCTTGGTGAAAGCTTCTCGGCTGACAAAGCACGTCGTTATTTAAGTAATGGCGAAATCGTTATTTTTGCTGCTGGAACGGGCAACCCTTGTTTTACAACAGACAGTGCTGCTAGTTTACGTGCTATCGAGATCGAGGCAGATTTACTGCTTAAAGCAACTAAGGTTGACGGTGTTTATAACGCTGACCCGAAGAAAGACCCAGCTGCTGTACGATACGACACACTTAACTTTGATGATGCAATAGATCAACGCCTTGCTGTTATGGATATGACAGCGATGGTATTATGTCGCGAGAATAATATGCCAATGCGCGTATTTAATATGTTTGATGCCGGCGCTTTGGCTGCCATTATGGATGGCCAGCAGATCGGTACTTTAGTAGAGGTAGCATAATGTTAAACGAAATTCAAAAAGATGCACAAGTCCGTATGGACAAAACGATTGAGTCACTTAAAAATGAGTTGGCAAAAGTGCGCACTGGTCGTGCTCATCCTTCAATCTTGGATCATATCTCTGTAGATTCATATGGTAGTCGTGTACCTTTGAATCAAGTGGGTAATGTAGGTATTGAAGATGCTCGCACACTAACAATTACGCTTTGGGATGGCTCAATGGTAAGCGCTGTTGAGAAGGCAATTATGAGTTCTGATTTAGGCTTAAACCCTAACTCTGCTGGAACTGTAATTCGTGTACCAATGCCAGCGTTGACTGAAGAGCGTCGTAAAGACCTTGTTAAAGTTGTACGTGCTGCAGCTGAAGACTCACGTATTGCAATTCGAAATGTTCGTCGTGATGCAAATACTAGTTTGAAGACTTTGCAAAAAGATAAAGATATTTCTGAAGATGATGAGCGTCGTGGCGCGGATCAAGTGCAAAAGATTACAGACCAATTCATCAAGACAGTTGATCAAGTATTAGCTGATAAAGAAAAGGATTTGATGGCAATCTAAGATCAACATCTGAGGTCTACTTTTATGCCGATAACGAATAATAAAATATGACAAAAACCACGGTTATTCCTCGCCATATAGCTATCGTGATGGATGGCAATGGGCGTTGGGCGCAACAAAGAAAAAGACCTCGTCTGTTTGGTCATCATCGTGGTGCGGAAGCTGTCCGTACCGCGGTGAAAGTATGTGGCAAGCTAGGTGTTGAATGCTTAACGCTTTTTGCTTTTAGTAGTGAAAACTGGAAACGTCCTGCTGAGGAAGTTGAAGGATTGATGTCACTGTTAGCTACTGCTTTAGATCGTGAAGCTAAGTCATTGATGAAGCACGGTGTTCGCCTCAAGTTTATTGGTGATACGAGTGCTTTTTCTCAGAAGCTTCAAGACAAAATTACCAAAGTAGAGTTAATGACTGCTGATGGCGATGGTTTGTTACTACAAATCGCTGCAAATTACGGTGGCCGATGGGATATTGTACAAGCTGTACAGCACTTGGTTAACGATAATCAAGGTAGCCCCATTACCGAAGAGTCTATTTCCAAGTACGTCTCTACTACTGATGTACCCGATCCAGATTTGTTTATCCGAACTGGAGGCGAGCGAAGAATCAGTAACTTCTTACTGTGGCAGCTTGCTTATTCTGAGTTGTACTTTACCGATTTGCTCTGGCCTGATTTTGATGAGGCTGCTTTAATGGATGCAATCGAAGACTTTTCTGGCCGACAGCGACGCTTCGGTATGACAGGAGAGCAAATCAAGGACGAAAATCATGCTTAAACAGCGTTTAGTTACAGCTGTAATACTTGCCATTGCTACATTGCTTTTTGTATTACTTCTTTCTCCAAAACTCTTTGCAATAGTGTCACTCATTGCTTTTATGAGTATCGGAGGTTGGGAGTGGGCTCGGTTGCTTGGGCTTAAGGATATGGAGAGAGCATGGGCTGTTATTGCGCTTATCACTATTGGTTTGTTCTTTCATCTGACAGGTTTAGCTTGGTATGCGATTTCTGTTGGTGTCGTTTGGTGGGTAACTATCTTGGGTTTATTAGTTATATACCGTCAAAACAGTATATTTTACTCAAGCCGTCCTTGGTTGTTACGTCTTTCTGGCGTGTTAATTCTTGTTCCTGCATGGCTCGCTATCGTTCGACTACAAGCTCATGATCCGCAGTTGGTGTTGTACCTGATCTTTTTGGTCGCAAGTATGGATACTGGTGCTTACTTTGTCGGCAAAGCGGTTGGTAGTAATAAATTAGCCCCACACCTTAGTCCTGGTAAAACGCTTGAAGGCGCTAAAGGTGGCTTAGCAGCCGCATTAGTATTTGCTTTTTTGGGTGCAATCTATTTTGGCTTTAGCGGTGCATCTTGGCTCTACTTCCTAATTCTGTCATTGCTCGTGGCCGCTTTGTCTGTCGCTGGCGATCTCTTTGAGAGTTTGGTTAAGCGTGAAGCAGGTCAAAAAGATAGCGGGACGATACTTCCGGGGCATGGTGGCATCTTAGACCGTGTAGACGGCTTGCTAGCGGCTTTACCTGTCTTTGTGCTTGGTTTGTCTGTCAGTATCATCGAGCAGGGTATCTAGCATGACTCAGTCATCAGGTGTCCCTAGTAAAGGTATTACTATTCTAGGTGCGACGGGTTCTATCGGTGTGAGTACACTCGATGTGATTTCTCGTCACCCTGATAGATATCATGTTATTGCATTAACGGCTAATATTCAGACAGATGTTCTTTTTGAGCAATGTCGCCAGTTTAAACCTAAATATGCTGTAATGGTGGATGAGGCCTGTGCCGATGTATTATGTGCTCGGCTAAAGGAATACGGTTCTGATACTGTTGTACTGTCAGGAGCAGCGGCACTTGAAAGAGTGTCAGCACTTGATGAAACTGACTATGTCATGGCTGCCATTGTAGGCGCTGCTGGACTGTTGCCCTCGTTAGCGGCTGCTAATGCGGGTAAACGCGTATTGCTTGCGAATAAAGAAGCGCTGGTTATGTCCGGCAAACTCTTTATGGATGCTGTTAAAAAAAACGGTGCAGAGCTGTTACCTATTGATAGCGAACATAATGCTATTTTTCAAAGCATGCCCGTTAATGGTAAGACCGGTGTTAAAAAGATTTTACTGACAGGATCGGGTGGGCCATTTAGGTCTAGAGCTATTGATACTTTAAGTGCGGTGACGCCTGAAGAGGCGGTTGCTCATCCAAATTGGTCAATGGGGCAAAAGATCTCAGTTGATTCTGCGACGATGATGAATAAAGGTTTAGAAGTCATCGAAGCATGTTGGTTATTTGATGTGCCAGCGTCTGATGTGCAGGTGGTTGTTCATCCGCAAAGTACCATACATTCTATGGTTTCTTATGTTGATGGCTCGGTGATTGCTCAAATGGGTAATCCAGATATGCGTACACCCATCGCATATTCTTTAGCTTGGCCGGACCGTATTGATTCTGGTGTTGCAGATTTAGATTTTTTTGATGTGGCTCAGTTAGATTTTGAAAAACCAAATTTTTCCCGTTTCCCGTGCCTTAAGTTTGCATATGACGCGCATGAAACAGGTGGTTATGCGAGCATTGCGTTAAATGCTGCCAATGAAGTGGCAGTTGCAAGCTTCCTTAGTAAACAAATTAACTTCACGGAGATACCGCAACTTATTGAGTTTGCCCTTGAGCGAGCCCGAAGTGGTACGCCGCTTGTCTTAGATGAGATCCTTGTTCAGGATAGAGACAGTCGGGAACATGCACGCTTGTGGATAAAAAACAATAAGAAGTAGACAACCGTCTTATGAATATCATAATTACAATTGCAGCGTTTTTGGCCACTATCGGATTGCTTGTTGCTGTCCATGAATTTGGTCACTACTGGGTTGCGCGTAAACTCGGCGTCAAAGTTCTACGATTCTCAATCGGCTTTGGTAAGCGTATCTGGACCAAGAATGGTAAAGATGAAGATAAAGTAGAATATGCTTTATCACTCATACCATTAGGTGGATATGTAAAAATGCTTGATGAGCGAGAAGGGGATGTTGATCCTTCAGAGCGACATCGTGCATTCAATGTGCAGCCAGTGTGGAAACGTTTCGCAATTGTGCTGGCGGGCCCCCTATTTAACTTTATCTTTGCTATCTTTGCATTCTCAGTCACCTACATGGTGGGTATTGACTCTGTGCGTCCCTATCTCGGTGATCCATTACCTAATACTGCAGCGGCTAGTAGCGGCTTTGTGTCGGGTGAGAAAATCGTTGGTATTAACGGTACTGAGGTTGAAACAGTTAACCAGGTTCGCCTTAATCTACTTCAAAGTTACTTGTCTGATAAGAAGATCAGCGTAGAGACGGAGCAGGGTGATGGCGTGAAAGCCACACGTGTTTTAGATCTAACGGCAGTTGATTTACTTGAAGAGGAAAATGATCATTTCCGTACAATCGGCTTTAACTTAGAAACGGCAGAAAATATTCCTGTAGTGACCGAGGTAATGGCAGGTTCTGCAGCTGAGTTAGTGGGTTTACAAGCTGAAGATCGTATTGTTGCACTTGATGGCGTAAAGGTTGTTTCAACGCGTGCCTTTTCAGAGTATGTAAGTCAGCGTGCAGATAAAACTATTAGTCTAGGTGTATTGCGAGATGGCAATCAGATAACGGTAGATATTACACCTAAGCCTTCTGAGCGAGACGGAAAGACGGTTGGTTTAATTGGTATCGCAATGGCGTATGAAATTACCGGTGATGCTAAAGAAAAATTATTATTTACCCGACATGCTAGTTTAGGCGAAGCATTAAAAATGGGGGCGGTTGAAACTTGGGATTTATCGATCATGACATTGCGTGTCATGGGGCGACTAATTACAGGTGAAGCTTCAATTAAGAATATTAGTGGTCCGATCACGATTGCTAACTACGCAGGCAAAAGCGCCGTGATTGGCTTTTCAGTCTTCATGAGCTTTTTAGCGATAGTGAGTTTAAGTTTAGGTGTTCTAAACTTACTGCCTGTCCCTATGTTAGATGGCGGTCATCTAATGTATTACCTGATTGAAATAGTCAAAGGAAGCCCAGTATCAGAGAAATTTGAAATGATGGGCCAACGTGTTGGCATGGCAATGGTCGGTGTGCTCATGGTACTGGCAATCTATAACGATATAACGCGATTAGTGAGTTAATTATGAAAAAACAAACACTACAGCTTTCATTTGCGAGCTGCTTATTTGCCATCAGTCAAGGTGTGTGGGCGGACAGCTTCGTACTCCAAGACATCCAAGTTAATGGCTTAAGTCGCATTAGCGCAGGCACAGTACTTAGCAACGTGCCAGTGCGCGTTGGTCAAACCTTTGATGATCGTATGACTGGGGATATCGTTAAATCGCTTTACGGTACAGGTTTATTTGAAGACGTGGCGTTAAGCCGACGTGGAAATATACTTATCGTTAAAGTCCAAGAGCGTCTAGCGATTGGAAGCCTTGATATTGAAGGTAACAAAACGATCGAGACCAAAGTTTTAACCGATGCTTTACGTGGTGGTGGAATAGCGCCAGGTCGTCCTTTAGATAAAGCAGCTTTGGCACAGTTTGAAAAAGAACTACAGAAGCAGTACGTCGCTCGAGGCAACTACACTGCGAAGGTATCATCCAAAGTAACACCGCTTAAAGACGGTCGTGCTGGGGTTAAAATTGATATTCAGGAAGGTACGACGGCTAAAATTCGTAATGTAAAAATTACGGGTAATAAGGCATTTCCTGAAGCCGTTTTACAAAAATTACTAGAGTCTGGGCCAAAAAGTAAATTGGCTGTTTGGAGCTCTAAAGACGAATATTCAAAAGCGAAGTTAAGAGGGGATTTAGATAACCTTTCTTCGTTTTACCGTGACCGTGGTTTCTTGAGATTTGAAGTAGTGTCTTCTCAAGTTTCTCTATCAGACGATAAGCGCTTTGTTAATGTGAATATTAACGTTAAAGAAGGTGATCAATATCGCGTTGGGACAGTAAACGTAACAGGTACAAAGTCCTTAGCCATCCAGAAAATGGTGAGTGTCAAGCAAGGGCAGGTTTTCTCTCAGTCCAAGCTGCGCGAGACACAAAAGAACTTTTCCTCAGAAATGGGTAAGTACGGTTACGCATTTGCTAAGGTAAATGTTGTTCCTAGATTTGATGAGATTAACAAAAAGGTTGATCTAACATTTGACCTTAAACAGGGCCAAAGAACATACGTTCGACGCATTAACGTACGTGGTAACTACCGTACTAAAGATGTTGTGTTTCGTAGAGAGATGCGTCAGCTAGAAAGCTCATTCTATTCTAAAGAGTCTGTTGAAAATTCACGTCGTCGTATTCAGCGTCTATCATTTGTTGAGTCTGTAAAAATTCAGACATCACCTGTCGCAGGCACTACTGACCAAGTTGATTTGGATGTGACAGTTGTAGAGCAGTCATCAAATCAGTTCACAGCAGGTGTGGGTTATTCTCAAAGTGCAGGTGTTTTGTTTAATCTAGGCTTGAGTCAAAACAACTTCATGGGTACGGGTAAGCAATTATCTGTAGCCGGTGCTAAGAGTGAGTCAGAAAGTAGTTTTAACCTGAGTTATAACAACCCTTACTACACAGAGTCTGGTATTGGTCGTGGCTTCAAGGTTTATTACGATGAAACAGATGCGACAGATGATGATACATCTGACTACTTAAGTGATAAGTATGGCGCAAGTGTTAACTTTTCTTTTCCACTAGGTGAGGATGACTCTCTACGCTTTAGTTTAGGTGCTGAACAGCGTTCCATTGAAACGACTGATTCTAGTCCTGATGAAGTTACTGAGTTTATTGACGCAAATGGTAATGATTACACGCAATTAATCAGTACGCTTAGCTATGTTAAGGATACGCGTGATCGCACGGTATTTCCTTCTGAAGGGCAGCGACACAGCATTGGTATTGAATTAGGTATTCCTGGAAGTGATTTAGAGTACTATAAACTTAAATACACTGGTTCTGCTTACTTCCCTATTAGTGAGAACGTCACTAGTGTGTTTAAAGGTGGTGTTTCTTACGGTGATGGGTTTGGTGATGATGACCTTCCTTTCTTTGAGAACTTCTACTCAGGTGGTATTCGTACCGTTCGAGGGTTTGAGCAAAGTTCATTAGGACCCGACGACTCATCAGGTGATGCTGCAGGTGGTAATTTGTCTGTGAATGCTACCGCTGAAATTCGTTTCCCTGTGCCAATGCTATCTGATGTTAAAGGCTTGAAAGCAAGTGTGTTTGTTGATGCTGGTAACGTCTTTGACGATGAATTTGATGCTGATGAAGTACGCTACAGTGCTGGTGTTGGTTTGACATGGGTATCACCTTTAGGTCCATTGTCATTAAGCTATGCTAAGCCGTTGAACGCTGAAGATGATGATGATGTTCAAGAGCTACAATTCTCTGTTGGTGCTAACTTCTAAGTTATCAGTACATTAGTTCTTAAAAAGGCTCTGTCATTTGATAGGGCCTTTTTTAATTGTTTCACTAGTGTGTGAGGCGTAAACTGTATTGACGATAAATGACTGCAAAGCCACTCGCCGTATGAAAAATATTTTATTAGCAGCTATCACGCTTTTGTTGGGTTTCTCTAGTGTCAACGCTTACTCTGACGACGAAGCCGTTATTAGTATCGCTGTCGTTAACGTCACCTATCTTCTTAAAAATGCGCCTGAGGCAGAACTAGCCAGTCAGTTTTTAAAAGACCGTTTCTCTCCTAGAGAAAAAACATTGGCGGAAGAACAAGATAAAATAAAGAAGCTAGAAGAAGCGTTAGATGCAAACAAAGCAAGCTGGGATGCAGAGGAAGTATTACTTCGTACTCGTGAACTGCGTGCTCTCACGCGTGAACGTACGCGTGCGTTAGAAGACTTCCGCGAAGAGCTTCGTTTTGCGAGAGATAGTGCTTTGGATGATGTTCAAAAGGGTGTGTTCCAAGCGATAGAAGAAGTCCGTGTTGAACGTAAAATTGATATCATTATCCAAGAGTATGTTGCTGCTAGTCAGCGGGTAGATCTAACGCCATTCGTACTTGACTATCTACAGGAAAAGCTTGATTCTGAGACCGAACAAGATACCGATAATAATAAAAAAGGGGAATAAGATGACCGCTATGTTATTAGCTGATTTAGCAAAGTCGATTGGTGCTAAATTAGAGGGGAATGGTAATGTAAGTGTTACAAAAGTTGCTCCTTTCGAACTGGCCGAGCAAGGTGATTTAACCTTCACCACACATGCTAAGTACCTATCTAAGCTACCTGATTGCAATGCATCTATTTTGATTGCATCGCCAAAGATGGATTTGTCAGGTTTCGACGGTGATATTTTATTTCATGAAAATCCTTACCTAGCGTATGCGAAGGCTGTTCAATTACTTTATCCTGAGCCTCAGCAAGCACACGAAATTCATGCCAGTGCGGTTATATCTGACAATGTTACCCTTGGAAAAGACGTACGTATCGGCGCTAACGTGGTCATCGAAGACGGTGTTGTATTAGGCGATCGCGTATCGATTGGCGCTAACTCCGTTATTGGACTCAATAGTCAGTTAGACGATGATGTGAGGCTAATGCCAAATGTGACGATCTATCATGGTGTCACCATCGGAAAGCGGACTCGGATACACTCAGGTGTAGTCATTGGCGCCGATGGTTTTGGTTATGCACCAGATAACGGTGTATGGAATAAGATACCTCAAGTAGGTGGCGTTCGTGTCGGTGATGATGTTGAAATCGGCGCTAATACAACCATTGACAGAGGTGCGTTAACCGACACTATCATCGGTAATGGTGTCATTCTCGATAACCAAATTCAAATAGGTCACAATGTAGTTGTTGGCGATCATACTGCGATGGCAGGGGCTGTAGCCGTGGGTGGTAGCGCTATTATTGGTAAACATTGCCAAATTGGTGGTGGAGCCGGTATTGCTGGCCACATAAACATCGTAGACAATGTTATTATTATGGGGATGGGGATGGTCACTGGCTCTGTTAAAAAACCAGGTTTGTATTCTTCTGGAACAGGTTTGTCAGATACCAGTATTTGGCGTCGTAACGCGGTACGTTTTAATCAATTAGACGATTTGTTTAAAAGCGTGCGTGAGCTGAAAAAATTAATTCAATTAAAAGATAAATAGGATTCACTGAATGAAAGTAATGGACGTTGTAGAAATCAGAAAATTTCTGGCTCACCGCTATCCGTTTTTGCTAGTTGATCGTGTATTAGATTACGAAGAAGGCAAACACCTTACGGCTATCAAAAATGTCTCGATTAATGAGCCATATTTCAATGGTCATTTTCCTGATCAGCCGATCATGCCGGGTGTCCTACTGATTGAAGCAATGGCACAGGCGACAGGTTTGCTTGGTTTTCTTACGATGGGCACAGAGCCTCAAGAAAACACGCTATACATTCTTGTCGGTGTTAATAAAGTGAAGTTCCGTAAGCAGGTTGTTCCGGGTGATCAAGTTGAGCTATATGCTGAATTGATCAAGCGCAAAGGCAATATGTGGATCTTTAAGACAGTCGCTAAAGTTGACGGCAAGATGGTGACATCAGCTGAGCTAATGTGTGCGGCAGTAACAGGGGAAGATGCTTGATTCATCCAACAGCTGTCATAGATTCAAATGCACAAATAGCTGAGAACGTTAGCATTGGTGCGTTTACCGTTATTGGCCCAGATGTCAGTATCGGTGCTGGCAGCAAGATAGGGCCTCATGTTGTTGTTGAAGGCCCTACAACGATTGGTGAAGACAACGAAATCTTCCAATTTGCATCCGTCGGTGCAGCCCCGCAGGATAAAAAATATGCAGGCGAGCCAACAACATTAGTTATTGGTGACCGTAACGTTATTCGTGAAAGTTGCACACTAAACCGTGGAACGGCGCAAGACATCGGTACTACCATCATAGGTAATGATAATTGGATCATGGCTTATGTTCATATCGCGCATGACTGTGTGGTGGGTAATAACACGATTTTTGCGAATAACGCGACCTTAGCGGGTCATGTTAATGTGCATGATCATGCAATCTTGGGTGGCTTTACGCTAGTTCATCAGTTCTGTCAGGTGGGTACTTACTCATTCACAGGAATGGGGACAGCATTGGGTAAAGACTTACCGCCATATGTGATGGCACACGGCGCTCCAGCAATGCCTCGTGGCATTAACCGTGAAGGCTTGAAGCGTAATGGTTTTGATACAGCCAGTATGGCAAGAATCAAAGACTGTTACCGCATGTTGTACCGTCAGGATATGCAGTTTCAGCAAGCGTTAGCGAAGATAGATGAGTTGTACTCTGAGTTTGAAGATACTGCGCTATTGAGCAGCTTCTGTAAGCAAAGTGAACGCGGCATTATTCGTTAAGTATGAAGATTGCAATTGTAGCGGGTGAAGTATCGGGTGATATTCTTGGGGCGAGGCTAATTGCTTCACTGAAAGAATATTACCCAGACGCAGAGTTTGAAGGTATTGCAGGCCCTGAAATGCAGGCGCAAGGTTGTGAGTCTTTATTCGAGATGGAACGCCTATCGGTCATGGGTTTTACCGAAGTCATAGGGCGTTTAGGTGAGCTGTTAAAAATTCGCAAATCGTTATTGCAACGTTGGACTGACACCCCGCCCGATGTGTTTATCGGTATTGATGCACCTGATTTTAATATCTGGCTTGAGAAGCGTTTACACGCGCAATCAACACCCAGTGTTCACTATGTTAGTCCGTCAATCTGGGCATGGCGTCAAAGCCGTGTGAAGAAGTTTGTGGGTAACTTAGACTTGATGCTGGCACTATTTCCTTTCGAAGTAGACTTCTATAAAACACATAACGTTAACGCTGCTTTTGTTGGCCACCCGCTAGCGGATGAAGTCCCTCTGGAAAATGATAAATTGGTTGCCAGAGAAACGATCGGTTTAGCTGCTGAGCCATTTACGTTGGCTGTGTTGCCGGGTAGTCGTGGTGGTGAAATAAACCTTATTGGCCCTGACTTTTTAAAAGCATTAGTAGTGCTTCATGCAAATCATCCTGACTGGGTGTTTGTCACGCCACTGGTTAATGTGCGCATTACGGAACAATTCAAAGCGTTACATAAAGAGTTTGCCCCCAATGTACCTATTCACTGGGTAGAAGGGCAGTCACGTACGGTCATGGCTGCGGCAGACCAAATACTGATGGCTTCCGGTACAGCGGTATTGGAAGGTATGTTAGTTGGTCGGCACATGGTGGCCGCGTACCGAGTAGCGCCAGTAACAGGTTGGGTTATTCAAACACTGGGAATGATAAAGTCCCCGTTTTTTACGTTGCCCAATAACCTCTCCGGTGAAAACTTGGTGCCTGAGTTAATTCAACAAGAGTTGACGCCAGAAGCCGTGATTGAAGCGGTAGAAAATCAATTTAATGAGAGTGACGAGCAAAAGAAGTATCGTATCGGTCGCTTTAAAGATATTCATATTCAACTTAAGCAGAGCGCGAGTGACCAGTCCGCCGCTGCGATTCATCAATTACTAGAGCAGAGGTAAGCCGTGTCACAGTTAATCGCAGGCGTCGATGAGGTTGGGCGAGGCCCGTTAGCAGGTGCGGTCGTTGCGGCAGCCGTTATTCTAGATCCTAATAATCCTATCGAAGGGTTAACTGACTCTAAAAAACTCACTGAAAAGCGACGTGAAGCGTTGACTATCGAGATCAAAGAGAAGGCAATTGCTTGGAGTTATGGGCGTGCTGAAGTTGAAGAAATTGATGAGCTCAATATACTCTGGGCGAGTATGTTAGCGATGAAACGTGCGGTTGAGGGGCTATCTGTCACACCGACGTTTGTTAAAATTGATGGCAACCGTTGTCCTGATTTAGAGATGCCGTCAGAAGCGATTGTTAAAGGTGATTTAACCGAGGCTGAGATCAGTGCAGCGTCTATTATTGCCAAAGTTTGTCGTGATCATGAAATGGTTGAGATGGATGCCAAATACCCCGGTTACGGCTTTGCCAAGCATAAAGGCTACCCTACCAAACAACATCGCGAAGCATTGATCGAACAGGGCGCTTGTCCTATTCACCGTTTAAGTTTTAAGCCAGTACAAAACATCATAAGGAATATGGGATGAGTTTCGTTCACTTACGCCTACATACGGAATTTTCGTTAGTCGACAGTACATTACGTATCAAGCAATTGATGCCTGCTGTTGAAGCGGGCAACATGCCTGCAATCGCGATGACCGACCAAAATAACCTGTTTGCGATGGTAAAGTTTTACCGTGCAGCGATGGGGCAAGGTTTAAAACCTATCTTTGGTGTGGACGTACTACTACAAGACGAAGGTGATCAAGGCTTGATGTATCACATGATCTTGTTATGTCAAAACAATGAAGGTTATTTGAATGTTTCAAAGCTGATTTCACGTGCCTATCAAGAAGGTCAAATCTTGGGTGTGCCCCGTGTGCAGCGTGAATGGGTGAAAGAGTTAAGCGGCGGTATCATTGCCTTGTCAGGTGGTAAGTCGGGTGACGTGGGTTACTCGTTGATGGCGGATAATGCTGAAGAAGCAGAGAAGCGTTTGCTAGAGTGGAAAGCTATTTTCCCTGACCGTTATTACATCGAGCTACAACGTACTGAGCGAGTAGGTGATGAGCGTTACTTGCAGTCTGCGGTTGCGCTAGCGGTAAAGCATGATATTCCTGTTGTCGCGACCAATGACGTGCGCTTCCTTACCGAAGATGCTTTTGCGTCGCACGAAGCACGTGTGTGTATTCACGATGGCTTTACACTGGCAGACAAGCGCCGTGAGAAAAAATACAGTAATCAACAGTACCTAAAAAGTGCTGATGAAATGAAGGAACTGTTTAAGGATATTCCTTCAGCAATTGAGAACACGGTTGAGATTGCTAAACGTTGTACGGTTGAGCTAACACTCGGTAAAAACTACCTTCCTGCATTCCCGATTCCAGATGGAATGACTGAGGCAGAGTACTTCTGCAAACTATCTCAAGAGGGAATGGAAGAGCGTTTCCCAACGTTCTTTGATGTCAAGTCAGAAGAGTTTTTAGAGCAACGTAAAGCCTACGACGAACGTCTGCAAATCGAGCTAGATGTTATCAATGGCATGGGGTTCCCCGGTTACTTCCTGATCGTTGCCGACTTCATTCAGTGGGGAAAGGATAACGATGTGCCAGTTGGGCCAGGTCGTGGTTCTGGTGCGGGGTCATTGGTGGCATACGCACTGAAAATTACTGATATTGACCCGCTAAAATATGACCTGCTGTTTGAGCGATTTCTAAACCCTGAACGTGTCTCCATGCCCGATTTTGATATCGATTTCTGTATGGATAAACGTGAAATGGTGATCGACTACGTAGCGGAAACCTACGGTCGTGACAAAGTTTCTCAGATCATCACTTACGGTTCGATGGCGGCTAAAGCGGTAGTGCGTGACGTAGGTCGTATCCTTGCTCACCCTTACGGTTTTGTAGACCGCATCGCAAAATTGATCCCTTTTGAAATCAAGATGACCTTGACCAAGGCCTTGGTTGATTCACCTGATTTGAAAGAGCTTTATGATGAAGATGAGGAAGTTAAAGGCCTTATCGACCTCGCATTATCGTTAGAAGGTTTAACGCGTAACGTTGGTAAACATGCTGGTGGTGTATTGATTTCACCCTCTGCACTGGTCGATTTTACCCCGCTTTATTGTGAAGAAGGTGGGGGAAGTCTTGTATCTCAATTCGATAAAGATGATGTTGAAGCCGTCGGCTTGGTTAAGTTTGACTTCTTGGGTCTACGTAACTTAACCATCATCGATTGGGCAGTGAAAATCATCAATGGTATGCGTACTGAGAAGGGTGAAGAACTTCTCGATATTACGCAAATCGAACTTGATGATAAAAAGTCATTTGAGCTACTGCGCTCCGCGAAAACAACGGCGATATTCCAGCTAGAGTCGCGCGGAATGAAGGAGTTGATTAGTCGATTAGAGCCGGATGTTTTTGAAGATCTCATTGCACTGGTAGCACTGTATCGTCCGGGGCCATTGCAGTCGGGCATGGTAGACGACTTCGTAAACCGTAAGAAAGGTATTGCGGCTGTTGAGTACCCTCATCCTGATCTTGAGCCAGTACTTAACACCACTTACGGGGTTATCGTTTACCAAGAGCAGGTAATGCAGATCGCACAGATACTAGCGGGTTACTCGCTAGGTGGTGCCGACATGCTACGTCGTGCGATGGGTAAGAAAAAGCCTGAGGAAATGGCGAAACAGCGTGAAATCTTCATGGAAGGTTCGGGCAAGCTAGACGTTGACGCTGCTCAAGCAACGGCGATCTTTGACCTTATGGAGAAGTTCGCGGAGTACGGATTTAACAAATCTCACTCGGCCGCTTACGCACTAGTATCGTTCCAAACGATCTGGTTGAAAGCACATTATCCAGCGGCCTTTATGGCAGCGGTATTGTCATCGGATATGGATAACACTGAGAAAGTCGTGACCTTTGTTGATGAATGTCGTCAGCTTGGTTTGGATGTAATTCCACCTGATGTGAATCGTTCTAGTTACCGCTTTAGTACTGAACATGAAGGTAATGTGGTGTTTGGCTTGGGCGCTATCAAAGGCGCTGGTGAGAGTGCACTTAGCGTTATTTTGGCAGAGCGTGAAGCTAATGGGCCGTTTGAGTCCATGGCGGATGTTTGTAGGCGTGTTAAATCTAATAAACTCAGCAAGCGTGTACTTGAAACACTTATCAATGCGGGTGTGTTTGATAGCTTAGGTAAAAACCGTCAATCGATGTCGGCTCACTTGCCAGAAGTCATTCGTATGGCAAACCAGTTGCACAAAGACGAAGACGTCGGGCAGAGTGATTTGTTTGGTGGCTCGATGGTTGTGGAACAAGATATAAAGCTTGCGCCAGACTTACCCGAGTGGGAAGAACGTGAACGTCTTCGAATGGAGAAAAAGGCGTTAGGCCTTTATCTAACCGGCCACCCAATTAATGAATATGAAGCTGAAATTAAGCAAATACGTTCGATGCGTTTGGCTGATATGGAAGAAGACAGCACGCAAAAGTATCAGAAGCATCCAGTCGTATTAGCCGGTCTTGTATCCGCTATTCGTACGCAAAATACGGAGAAGGGCAAGCGTGCCTTTGTTCAGTTGGATGATAAAACGGCTTACTACGAAGTGTTTATCTTCAGTAATGTATTTGAAGAGTATGAACACTTAGTGGCGATGGAAGAGGTGTTGATTATCAGTGGTACGTTGAATACGGAGTATCACACAGGTAATACTCGCCTGCGTATTGATGCGCTTTACAATATGGAAGAAGCACGAAAAATCTATGCGCGAAGCTTGAAAATCAATGTTGATCAGGCGCAAGCGCAGAATGGTTTTGTGGACCAGCTGAAGGCTGTGATGCCGGCCGAAGGTGAAAGTGAGTGTCCTATATTGTTGAGCTATGAGACAGATCAGGCAACAGCTCAGATACGTTTTGGGGCTGACTATAAAGCACCGCTGGATAATGAGTCGTTGAAGACGTTACGGGCTTATTTAGGCGCTGATAATGTGGTTATAAACTACTGAAGTTAGTTTGCTGATTCGCTATTTAGAATATGGTAAGAAACAAAAAGCAGGCTATGAATAAGAATCAGGCAATTGCATTAGTTAATAGAAAGTATGAGCAGCTTTCCCTGACGGGGAATAATACTCATTGGGCGAACCTCTCTGTATATAGTGGCAAAGATGGTTGGTGGTTAAATGTACCCTTCAACAAGTTTGAAAAAGACCTGTTCTTTGTTCTAAACAATGAGCAGTTTGGGCAAATGCTTTTTATTAATATCCCCTCAAGCTCAATACCTGATCCTTACTCGAGATTTCGTAATAAAGAAGATACTGCAGATATTTTTATCTCTGCAGTAAACACTAAAAACCTAAGTAATACAGATCCTTTGATAGATACTCAGTCAAATGGAACAGAGCATGATTTTTCGTCATATCATGTTGATGTCATACAACATTCCAATGGCTTTGAAAATTTAGACAGTCTCTATCCTGAGGAAGTTTCGGCTACACTCAAGGAAGGAAGTAAAAAAACTATTACAGTCAATTCCTATGAGCGCAACTCAAAGGCTAGAGCTGAATGCATCACCCAATATGGCGTAAGCTGCACAGTATGCGGGTTTCACTTTGAAAGCATCTATGGCAAAAGAGGCAAAGGCTTTATTCACGTCCATCACTTAATCCCTGTATCGGATATTGGTGATGAATACGAGATCAACCCAATAACTGACCTACGGCCAGTCTGCCCAAACTGTCATGCTATGCTTCACCGAAAAGGGAACATCAGTATTGAAGAGCTAATAAGTGAAATTAAATCTAACAAGTAGCTCCACAGGACAAAATACTCGCTGCGCTCGCATTTTCCCCGTGAGCTAGGAGTTATACCTCAATGTTATTCTTAAACAGGCAGTAAAAAGATATGATGCAAACCTTGGTGGGCATTAACAGTAATCAACTTACTGCTGCTTACACCTCTAGCTTTAGCCGTGACCTTATAATGACGAACTGGCAACAGAAACTTTTTAGACCTCAAACCTGAGGCCTACTGCACATTTACACCATTAGTTTTTTGAACATAAAAATTAGCATTTACTGGACGTCTGCCACGTTGTGTCGATGCTGATAAATGTACAACTCCCGTTCTCTCTGCTGGTGTGGCAGGTCGATGGGGCTAGGGAGCGCTATTACTTAGCAGTGTAGTAAAGAAAATCGGAGCTTTCTGGAAGTTATGGGCTCTTTTAACACTAACAGTTAACACATTTCTGTTAGCTGCTTATAATGATGACATATAAGCAAAAAGGAGCTAACCATGCCACTAATCTCATACACCTTTGATGCCGCCAATATAGAAGTCGTAGACGCAAGCTCTGCTTCAAATATCCAACTAAACATCAAACCAGATCACAACTCTGAGTTCTTCCAGTGGTTCTACTACCGTGTTTCAAACATCGCTGGTGAGTCACTAAAAATGTCGATTCTAAATGCTAACGAAGCGGCTTACGTTGAGGGTTGGGATGGTTACCAAGCCGTTGCTTCATATGACCAAGAGTATTGGTTTCGAGTACCGACAAGCTACCAAGACGGCAAGTTAGTTATTGAACATGATCCTGAAGAAGACTCTGTTTATTACGCTTACTTCACGCCTTACACTTTAGAGCGTCATCAACAGTTTATTGCACAGCTACAGTGTCAAGATGCTTGTCAGTTGTCTGTTATCGGTCAGTCGATTCAAGGGCGAGATTTAGACCTGCTATGTATCGGTGACGACGATGGCACTAAAAAGCGAGTTTGGGTTAGCGCAAGACAGCACCCTGGTGAGTCAATGGCAGAGTGGTTTACAGAAGGTTTGTTGCTTCGCTTACTCGATAAGGATGATGCAATTTCAGAGGCGCTACTTGATAAGCTAGTGTTTTATGTTGTACCTAACATGAATCCAGATGGCAGTACCTTAGGCCACTTGCGCACCAATGCGGCAGGGGTGAACCTAAACCGTGTATGGGGTAAGGCAGACGTTGAAACGAGTCCTGAGGTTTACTACTTCCAGAAAGCAATTGAAGAAAAAGGCTGTGATCTGTTTTTAGATATTCACGGGGATGAGACATTACCGTGGAACTTCATCGCAGGGCAGGCAGGCTTACCGATTGATGACTTTATATTGTCACAAGAGTTGGACTTCAAAAATTACTTCGCACAGATCTCGCCAGACTTTCAAACAGAGCATGGTTATCCAGAAAAGAAGTTTGGCGACGAGTCTTTAAGCTTAGCAAGCAACTGGGCAGGCAACCGATTTGGTATTGCGTCCATGACACTAGAAATGCCATTTAAAGATAATGCATCTCGACCAAACCCAATATGCGGTTGGTCAGCAGAACGCAGCATGCAGCTAGGCGCATCTATTCTCTACCCAATAGCAAAGCACTTCAAAATCTAAGCTTCCACGCTTAAGCGAAAGCAAAAAAATAGCCCAGTACAAAACGCACTGGGCTATTCATTCTTAAAAGTCCAAACAAAGCGACTCACAAACCCCAGCACCAAAGTTCTTAAAATGCAAAGCACCCAGCAAAACCCCAACACAAGGTCTATCAGTTATTTGCCACACGAAGACCTTCCGAGCAAAGCGAGGGGCGTAGTGTGGTAAATAACTGATAGACCGCCCACAAAGTAAGCATCAAAAGAACTTCTGCAACTCCACCTGTATGTAGTCATCTTCAGCAAAGCTATTCAGCGGATCATTATCATCCACATTAGTCATCACCTGCGCTTCAATATTCAACTTCATGCCTTCACCAACGCGACGGCTACCTTCAAGACGAATACTCGTGGTGCCATTATCCAAGTCATAAAATGCACCTGCCAGTAACTCACTACTCGCTTCGTCATTTAACGCATAACGCGTAGCAAGGAAAAGATCATTTTGCATAGGCGAGAAAGCTGTTTCACCACGAGAATCATTATGGTACTCACCCAATAAACTCATTTCTGCACCAGACTCAAAGGCAGGTAGCGAGTGTTCAAAACCACCCACCGCAGCAGAGTACTTATCCGTGTGACTTTTACGATGAATCGCTTCCAGCTTCCAGATGGTACTTTCACCCGTATACTGAAGATCAAGACCCGCTTGCTGGATCAATTCATAGTAAGGGTTAAGCATGCCTGTAGTGTCATCAAGCGTAAATGATGGGTCACGAGAGGTGCCATCAAAATAGCTTAATCCAATGTCATACTCATCTTTAGAGGTCGTCCAGCGAACAGCAAAATCAACGTGCTTTTCATCACTATCCGACTCGTATTCTGCGGCATCAGTATCTACCACAAAACCACTACGGAAACGCCCATCGATACCTGCTGCAGTACGCTCACGGAAGTAAGGCAATACAAAGAAATCCAATGCACCATTTTCTAGTAAGCGAGTCGCACGAATCATTGGTTGACCCAGTTTATCTTCACCATCAAAACCTTCAACGGCATCCGTTTGGTTGATGATGTCGACAAGGTGAGATGACTCAGTCACACCCCAGAACTTCTTACTCAGGCCGGCTTGGTATTCCCAATCGCCTTTGCTATAGAGGTAATCCAATTGGCGAATGTCACCGTGACTACGCTCTTCATCCTTATCATCCCAGCGGTAAAAAGGAGTGAAGGTAAACTGCTGATCGTCGTTATCCCAAGTGTGCTTAAACTCAGGCTGCGCACTAATGGAAAAACCACCATTTTCTTGCTGACCAGCAAAGGCTGCGTCATTTGGAAAATAACGACCTTCCAAGGCAACATTACCCGAAAAATCAACAGCGCTACTCAGTACAGGCGTCGCTAATAATGCAAGCGCAATGCAACTCGCTAATCTAGTATGCATATCAATAGTCCTGTCTGTTTATCGCTTCAGCGAGTTTTTGTTAAAGTCACGTGACGACAAGCCCGTCTTAAACTTATAGTTTGAGAACTGCAGAGTGGTGCTCTTACCCGACTGATGATTAATCATACTCATCAAACTTGGACGCCAGTACTTACCCAAAAACTGCTTATAGCCTGTCGATGTTAATGTCTTTAGTAGTGCATTTTTACGGTCATAAAAAACGACCTTAGGCACTCGGTAGCCAACAGTATCAACCCATGCTACTTGTTTTGTGTAACCTGAGTACTGGTAAGCAGGCTTACGCTCGATAACATGACACTTTAGTTTATTACCTTCGCCACATGCTTCTTCGCGCAAAAATGTGTAAGTGAACTTCTCAACTTCTTGTGAGCCAAGGTCTTCAAAAGAAAACTCACTGCCCATAAATGGGCCAGACTTGTTACGAGAGTTGATTCGCTTTACACGTTTAAGCGCAGGTAAGAATAACCACTGATCATCAGGCTTTAGGCCGTGAGAGAAGGTCAGCATTTTCGTGCCTTTTACATCAGCAGGTTCGTTAAATAGAGACAGTGACTTATCACCATCGCCTTTACCTTCTAGTGTTTTTGCGCTGATAACACGACGGCTTGTTTTACCCGTACGGTTTTTAAGTGTCATGGTCATGTCAGACGTTGAGTCAACGAAACCATCATCGTAAGCATTACCTTCTTGAGCAATGCGTAAACCTTTTTCTGCTGGTGTTTCTGCCATTGCAGCACCAGAAATGGATAACAGTAGTAGGCTAGCTAGTAGTGTCTTTTTCATAATATTGTCCATAAGTAATATGATTTTTTTAGATTTCCCTGCACGAATAATGTTTCGAGAAGGGTATTTAATTAATGGTTACGTTGTTTGAGCCGTCGCTTCTATCTTAGGTTCCGTTGAATTCTTCTTTTCAGCATTTAACCAAGGGTCAAGCTTGATCAGAAGAGGCGGTAGGAATAAGAAGTCAACAATTAGCGCCAGAGCAATAACAATAGACGTCAATAGGCCCATGTCAGCGTTTAACTTAAATGATGATGTAGATAGCACCATAAAGCCTGCGATCAGTGCGATAGAGGTGACCCATAGCGCAATTCCAACCGTTGAAAATGCATAACGAACCGCATCTTCAGCGCTGAGGCCTTTCTCGCGTCGAGCACGTAAGTACTTACTTAAAAAGTGAATGGTGTCATCAACCACGATACCCAGTGTCATTGCGGTTACAACAGACAGACCAAGGCCAATCTCACCACTAATGAATGCCCAGATACCAAACGCCATACCTGCGGGTACAAGGTTAGGGATTAAACTCAGCAAGCCGTAACGTAGAGACTTAAGTGCAACGATTAGGATTAGCGATATAAGCACCAATGCGATAGTCGTACCACTTAACATACTAATGATATTGCTCATACCGATGTGAGCGAAGATAACACTTGGACTAACACCCGGTGCTCTAAGCTCTGGCATATTAGCAACCATCCATGCATCAACACGCTCGTTGTAATCGAGTATCTGCTGCGTTGAAATAGTCTTTAGCGTGGCAGTGATACGAGTACTTTTCTTATCAATGTCGATTTGGTTGTTTAAGTCCAAACCATAAGGCAATGACATTTCATAGAGCAGTAAGTACTGAGCTGCTAACTCGCGTGAGTCAGGTAACTTATTGAAGCTTTCATCATCCCCATGCATGTTTTTATTCAAGCGAGTGAAGATGTCAGTCACGGTATTTACATGAATAACTTCAGGTTGTGTTTCTAACCACGTCGTGAATGTTTCGATATTAGCTAAGACATCAGGGTTGGCGATAGCGCCAGACTCTTTAGCGTCAATCGAGTAGTCAACGAAGTAAATACCCGTTAGGTTTTTAACAACAAAGTCCGTGTCTGTTCTGAACTCAATGCGTTCGTCAAAGTAGTTTACAAAGACGTCGTTTAGCTCATTACGTGGCACCATCGCAATCAAGAAAATACCAATACCGCCCATGACGATGAGTAGCAGTTTCTGTTTTGAGATAACCCAGTTTGCTAGCGAAACCATCGCAGAGGAGGCTTTTGTTTTACCTTGCTTCACTTTGACCGGTAGGATCACAGCTAGCGCAGGAAGCAGCACAATCGACAAGAAGAACGCCGCTAGCACACCAATCGCAGAAATATTACCAAGGTCATTAAACGGAGGTGACTCACTGGTGTTTAGTGATAAGAAACCAATCGCTGTCGTTAGTGAAGTTAAGAATACAGGCATAAAATTAACGCGAATACTCTCCTTCATTGCCGTGACTTTATCTTTGCCTGAGCGCATCTCACTGATCCACGTCGAGAGCATGTGAACACAGTCAGCCACCGCGAGGGTTAAGATAATAATAGGCGCAGACATCACGGGAGAAGTCAGCTCGATATGCATCCATCCAGCCGCGCCGAAAGCGATTAGCACTGAGAAAATAACAACGAAGAAGGTAATAATCGTTGCTGAAACACTTCTCAGTAGTAGGAATACAGTGATTAAAATTAACAATACTGCCAATGGCAACAGGTGAGACATATCGTAGATAGACGCTTCACCAAAGGCATTGTTCATCATGACCGTACCGGTTAGGTAGACATCATGATTTGGGTATTTTTCAAGAACGTAAGCTTTTAGCTCTTTAGCGTAAGCACCCACATCAGCACTGAGTATAGTGGCATCTGCACGAACTTCTTCACCTGCTTCATTGGTAAGAGTCTTTGGAAACTCCAATGTAATGTTGATGGAGGTAAGATCTGCTTTTTCCGAAATCAAACGGTGGACTAGTAAAGGCTCGCCTAATGCGACTGTTTTTACCGACTCAATATCACTAGCTGTTAACTCACCAGCTTCTTCAAATAAGTTAGCAACTGACAGGTCATCTTCAATAGACGTGGTGTGCTGGTAGTTAGCTAAGGAGTCAACGCGCGTGGAGTGAGGCGTTTGCCAAGCTTTCTCAGTGATGTCTTCAATCACTGTCATCGTTTCTTGTTTAAACACCACACCATCTTTTGGTGCGATGACGAACAACACGTTATCGCTTTTGGTATAGGTATCTTGCAGATTATTAAATGCGACCAAGTGGGGATCTTCATCTGAAAAGAAGACACGGTAGTCACTATTGAAGAGAAGATTTTTGGCACCTGCTGCCATACCAAACACTACAACGAGTGACAGTATGATCGCGAGCCAACGCATACTGAGTAAGCGGTCTGAATATTTAGAAATCATGGTTAATCTTAAGTCTCAGAAGAAATGAATTTGGGGCGAAGTGATTCAACACGCTCTAAGAGTGCTTCACCACAACAAGTTAGGGTCGTTATACTTTGGGTCGTTTTAGCCATACCCATGCAGCCTTCAAGCGTTGCGACAAAGAACAATGCAAGTGATTTTGAATCTATTGATGGGTTAACGTTTCCAGCTTTTTTACCTTGTTCAAAAGCATTCTCAATTGCCTTTTGCCAGTCGGTATAGGCTTTAGAAATTCGCTCACGAAAGTCATCATCAATCGGTGACATTTCCTGGGCTAAGTTGTGTAAAGGGCAACCGCGACGGATATCGTCTTGAGTCGCCATCTCCGCATAATCAGTGAGTAATTCTTTAATGACGGTTATTGGGTCATCAATATTTTCTAACGGTCTTATCCATGAGTCCATATATGACTCGCAAACAACCTCATCTAGTACGGCGTAACCCAGCTCTTTTTTATTCTTAAAGTGATGGTATAAAGCGCCTTTGGTTGCTTCTGTGTTTTTGAGAATATTACTCAAGCTTGCGGCTTGGTAGCCGTGCTCGTAAATTTCCTCGAAAGCCGCAATAAGAATTTTCTCACGGGTTTCAATATGATCACTCTCTGGATTTTTATTGCAGGGTCTGCAATCCCATAAGTGCCATAATTTTTTGGTTCGATCATTGAAGAAGTTTTTTGTCATGTAGGAAGCTTGACATACATACCGGTTGGTATGCAAACTCGTTTTTGTGTAATGTTGATTATATTTCACTCTCTAAGGTTATAAAATGTTTTTATTTATCCATGGTTTTACCTCGTCATCCCAATCTCGTAAGGCACAAGTCTTAAAAAAATGGTTATCTGATCAAGGAAGAAAAGAAGAGTGGCTCTGTCCTGATCTTTCGATTGATCCTACTGAGGCGATGCAACAGTTAAGCAGTATTATTGAGGAATCAGCTCAGCAGGAAGGGAAGCCGATTAAGTTGGTTGGTAGTTCTTTGGGTGGGTTTTATGCAACTATTTTGTCTGCGCGTTATGGCTTAAAGGCCGTATTGATAAACCCTGCGGTGACGGCTGGTTTGACCCTACGACGGGGGATCGGTTTTCATAAGGCATGGCACTCGGAGGAGCAGCTGGAGTTTACCCAAGCGCATGTAGACGCGCTAAATGAAATGACGTTGCTGTCGCCTGCTAACCCCTACAGGCTATTTGTTATGTTAGAAAGAGGGGATGAGACATTGGATTGGAAAACTGCCGCAGCCTTTTATCAAGACTGTCACCAGCTTGTATTCTGCGGGGGTGATCATGGCTTTACACGTTTTGACGATGTGTTAGAAATGATCGACCGCTTTTAACTCAGCAATAAAATTAATATGCACTATGCTTATGTTGACCATGCTTGTTGCGAAGGGCATCGTTTTGACAATCAAAGAAGGGTGGTTTGGTTGGTTCCTCCAGCCTTCTTTGATTTTTATGCCTGATATAATTACCTTATAAAATCGATTGGCCTAATGCACTTTGAATCAATAATACGGCGCGTTCAGCGGATACATTTTTTTGATCCAAAAATGGATTTAACTCAACAACATCCATTGCCAACATTCCCTGACTTTCTGCGCATAGTTCCATAAATAAGTGTGCTTCTCGGTAATTTACACCGCCCAGCACCGCTGTGCCTGTACCGGGTATTACCGATGGGTCACAACCATCAAGGTCAAAACTTAAATGAAACCCTGCGGTGTTTTTGGTAACTAGTTCAATGGCCTCTCGGCTAACCGCGGCCATGCCTCGCTCATCAATATCGCGCATGGTAAACACGTGAATACCCGCATCTCGAATAATGAGTTGCTCGTTTTTGTCAATATCTCGAACACCAATTAATACCACATTTTCTGGTTTTACCTTTGATCCCTGTGCCAGTATATCGACTAAATCGCGATCACCATTTCCCAGTAAATGCGCCAAGGGCATGCCGTGAATATTGCCCGAGGGTGACGACTGAGGCGTGTTCATATCACCATGTGCATCGAACCATAGTAAGCCAATTTCTTGCTGTTGCTGACGGTAAAAGTGCGAGGTTGCAGAGACTGAGCCCATGGCAACCGAATGATCACCTCCCGTGATTAACGGGAAATAGTCGTTTTCTAAAGCCTGATAAGTTGCGTTAGCAAGGTCAGTGCAGACGGCTAAAATCTCATCTTTAAAATGAGCCGAACACTCTGAGTCTTTATTACGCATCTGCGTTTCTTTTTGTGGCACAGCGATGTCGATATCTACAGCGACTTCACGGTCCATTTTACGAAGCGCAGCACGCAAGCCAGCCACTCTCAGTGCCATAGGGCCTGCATCTGTACCGCGACGCGATGCGCCTAAGTCTAGCGGTACGCCAATAATCTGTACGGTGTTATGTTTGTTTGACATTTATGCAGCCACCTTTGCCATTGCGCCAGAGCGACGCACCATTCCAAATAGGTCACGCGGATCGTCAGGGTCAGCAATCATGTCGAGGTTTTCGTACATGTCGCCCATGCCCGGACGGTCAATCTGATCATGAATATAGCGTAGTGCTGAAAAGTCTTCCGTTGCAAAACCTACACTATCAAAGAGAGTGATCTCGCTATCATTGGTACGACCGGCTAATTCACCTCGAATAACTTGCCAAAGCTCATTCACAGGGTAGTCATCATCTAGCTGCTGAAGCTCACCTTCAATGCGTGTTTGTGGTGGGTATTCAACAAATAGCTTGGCTCGTAACACTAGTGCTTTTTCAAGCTCAGTTTTACCTGGGCAGTCGCCGCCAATCGCATTGATATGCACGCCATCAGCCACCATGTCGTCGGTCAAGATAGTGGCGTTGAGCTTATCGGCCGTCACGGTAGTAATAATGTCAGCGCTTTGCGCCGCTTCACGAGCCGATTGGCAAGCGACAATATCAAAGTTGTAGCCTTGCATATTGCTAATAAATTTCGCAGTAGCCGCTGGGTCAATGTCGTAAAGTCTTAGCTGATCAATCCCGAGCATGGTTTTAAATGCTAGCGCTTGAAACTCAGACTGAGCACCGTTACCAATCAATGCCATGCAACGTGAGTCTTTGCGAGCAAGCTGTTTGGCGGCAACTACTGATGTTGCGGCAGTTCGTAGTGCTGTCAAAATGGTCATTTCTGATAATAGGATAGGGTAGCCAGTATAGACTTTAGACAGCACACCAAATGCGGTCACCGTTTGTAGGCCTTCCTTCATGTTTTTCGGGTGGCCATTTACATATTTAAAGCCGTAATGCTCACCATCGCTGGTCGGCATAAGCTCGATAACACCGTCATGGGAGTGTGCTGCGACACGAGGCGTTTTATCAAATAACTCCCAACGTTTGAAGTCTTCTTCAACATAGTCTGCGATGCCTTTTAGCATGTTTTCTATGCCTAGTTTTCCCACTATTTTCATCATGTGATCAACACTGACGAAAGGAACGATGTTTAGATCTTGCTGTAGTTGTACGTCGTTTATAGCCATTTTAATACTCTCCAAAAGTCGCTGTGCAACATAAGTGCTGCTGTATAAGGAAAGTGTAGAGAAGTGCAGTTTCAAATAAAATAGCAATAATATACAAATATGTAGTGATGAATTATCATATTGATAGTTTCAATTGTACAAATTGATAATTTTAGTGAGCAATACGATGACAATAGACAATAAACACGCCTATGACAGCCTTGATCGACAGCTCATATCGTTGCTGCGTAAAGACGGTCGCGCACCGTTGTCGACGCTCGCTAAACAACTCAAAGTGTCACGCGGCACGGTGCAAAACAGACTAGATAGGCTTCAATCCTCAGGCATCTTATTAGGCTTTACCGTGAGAGTGCGTGAGGACTATGGTTTGGATGCTATCCGCGCCATTATGATGATCGAAGTGGTAGGCAAGTCGACAGCTCAGGTCATACGTTCGTTACGTGGTTTTCCTGAGTTGGTCATGCTGCACTCTACCAATGGCGCTTGGGATTTATTAGCTGAAGTTCAAACGTCCAGTCTTGCTGAGTTTGATCGTGTGCTACGAGAAGTACGAATGATTGATGGCGTACTTAACAGCGAAACCAGTATTTTGCTGACCTCTGTCTAAACATTGGCTTAGCTGACAGTGACCGTTTTACCGCTATCGCTACTTTCCATTGCTAACTCAATGATCTTTATATTATTAAGTGCATCGTCTAACGTGACGGGTATTTCTGCGTTATCAGTGATGGCCTTGGCAATACGAGAAAAATAACATTGATACTTACCGCGCTCAGTCGCTACCGTTTTGACTTGGTCATCGATATAAAGATGGCCAAAGTTCTCTTCATCTTCTTGCGACCAACTATCAAACTTAGGCGAAATCCCCGCTTTTAAACGGTCTTCTTGAGGGTCTAAACCCTGTACAACGTATTGTGCTTTTGTCCCTTGAACACTAAAGCGAGCGTTAGGTGCCGAGCTGTAAGGTGTTGCTTCTAAAATCGCTAAATGCTGTTCGTAGTGTAAAACAAGGTGGAAGAAGTCGACGCTTTCACAACCTTCTCGCATTTGTCTGCACTGTGCAGTCACTGCTTGAGGCATGCCAAATAACTGTAGTGTTTGGTCGATTAAGTGTGGTCCAAGGTCGAATAAAATCCCTGCGCCAACCGCATCACTTTCGCGCCAGCGTTGCTTAGGAGTCGGTCTAAAGCGGCTAAAGTGAGACTCAAAGACACGCACATCGCCCAGTCGCTCTTCATCAATCAGTTTTTTAACGGTGAGGAAGTCACCATCCCAGCGTCTATTTTGAAAAACAGAAGCAACGCGGTCATATTTTTTTGCTAAATCGATCAGGGTTTGACCGTCTTGGCTGTTGGTGACAAAAGGCTTTTCAATAACAATATGTTTACCATTTTCTAGCGCCAATTTTGCTAGCGGAAAATGATATTCATTAGGTGTAGTGATGATAACAAGGTCAACATCAGCCTCCGTAATTAGCGCTTCAGCACTAGCGTAAACAGTTACGGCTGGTAGCTTTTCTTTGACTAGCTCAGGCTTACTAGAACTAATGGCAGTGATTTCAAAATTATCATTGCATAACAAAAACGGAACATGGAAGGTTTGCGAAGAAAAGCCGTAGCCTATAAGGGCGGTTTTGATGCGAGCTTCATTATTCAGTTCAGTCATAGGGGGATTTCCTCTGTAGTTTCAAAATATATTATAGACTTTTTGAATATCTGTCACACAAAGTAAAATGTTATGTTAAGTACTAGTTATCATTCGTTTTATCCTAAAAACATCATAGTAGAGTTAAACTTATTAAACGGCTGTATGTGTTATGTTAGCCGCCTAAATTATTCAGGGCTGATGACTGAATACCTGCTTTTATCTGAGAACACACAACTATGACCCCTTGGACTTTATTAGGCACTGCTAACATCCCGAATAATGGCGGTGAGCTCAAGCTGACACAACGCGACCAGGAATTTTCTATTCACTTAAAAGGCGCGCGTGGCGAGTTGATGAATAGTCGGATGCGTTGTTCTGAGCGAGCATTAGCTGACTTAGGGTGCGCGCATATAAAAAATGTTGAAAATGCAAAAGTCTTAGTGGGCGGTCTGGGTATGGGCTTTACCTTAGAGGCGGCACTGAAAGTAACTACGCAAAGCTCTGAAGTGATTGTTGCTGAGCTAGTTCCAGAAGTGGTGGAGTGGAACAAAGGACCTTTAGGTGACTGTGCAGAGCGACCGTTGGATAACCCTCGCACCAGCGTTCACCTAGGTGATGTTGCGGTACTGTTTAAGCCTAAGAAACCAACCTACGACGCGGTACTGTTAGACGTGGATAATGGCCCTGAAGGGTTTACCCAATCTAAAAATGACAGTCTCTACTCGATCAAAAGCTTGAAAGCGATACATGATTCACTGAATAAGCAGGGTGTATTAGCTGTTTGGTCAGCATGGTTTGATGAGAAGTTTAGCGCGCAGTTAAGAAAGTCAGGCTTTAAAGTGACACATGAAACGGTCAGAGCGCATATGGGAAAGGGCAGTCGCCACACCATTTATTTAGCGATAAAAAATTAGCGGTTTAAGTCCCATAAAATTTGGGGAATACCTAGTCAGTGGTATAGACTCAACCGAGCATTATCTCCATGAGGAGGTGATAATGTTACTATACGAAAGTCTAGTTTTTTAGCCTAAGTTGTAGTGGGCTTCTTAAAAATCATCAGAGTAGTCATAATTTATGTTGAAAGCGAAGAAAGTTATTATTGCCGACGATCATCCATTATTTCGTGATGCGCTTAGTCAGGCAGTAACTGGAGCCTTTGGTGACATCGAAGTCATTAGTTGCGGTGCATTTTCAACGCTACAGCGCTCAATCGAGTCGCACGGTGACAGCGACCTCATCCTTCTTGACTTACATATGCCCGGCGCAGTTGGCTTTTCTGCGTTGCGTTACTTAGGGCTGCGTTGCCCAAATATCCCCGTTGCTATTATCTCCGCTCATGAAGAGCCTGAAATCGTGTTACAGGCGATTAAGCATGGCGCGTCTGGCTTTATTGCTAAATCATCTCCACTTGCTGGCATTATTGAGTCAGTTCAAAACGTGTTGATGGGTGACGTGGTACTACCGGAAGGTATCGATATTAGTAAAGCAGCGATGAACGCACCTGCGAAAGAAGACCTTCATGAGAAAATACAACGCTTAACACCTAAGCAATTTCGTGTACTAATGATGTTAATTGACGGCCGAATTAATCGTGAAATAGCGGATGAACTGTGCGTCACAGAGGCAACAATTAAAGCCCATCTGACTGAGATATTTAAAAAGTTGGAAGTGAGTAATCGTACTCAAGCGGCAACCGTTGCAGCTGCATATCTTGAAGTTGAAGAACCCACTATCTCTTATTAATTAGTTCATTGAGCGACAGGCTGCTAAGTCCCTTTACCCTGCCATACTCTCAACTTCTACTAAGCAGTCTGTATTGTAGTGTGTAATTGCATTACGTCCTTTGCTCTTTGATACGTACATAGCCTTGTCGGCCAAGCTGAAAAACTCCTTAGCTGACACATCACTGTCAGAAGAGTGACTCACGGTTCCAAGCGATAAAGAGAGGCTCACATTCTGGCTTTTTATAAACAGTGGGTTTTCTTGTGCCGCCCGACGGACCTTTTCAGCGATCGTTGCAAGTGCCTCATCGTCGGCTTCATCGACATAGATAACAAATTCGTCGCCACCTAAGCGTGCAGCCAAGTCACCTTGACGAATAGAGCTCTTCATAAGCTTTCCTAAGTGGATTAGTACAGCATCGCCAACCTCATGCCCTAAGGTATCGTTAGTCGTCTTGAAGTGGTCTACGTCGATAAAAATCACACCGATCTGTCGAACGGCACTATCAACTAGCTGCTTATTTAGATAATTTGTGAAAAAGCGCCTGTTGGGCAGCTCTGTTAAGTAGTCCAGCGTACTTAACTCATATAGCTTTTTGTTCTTTTCACGCAGCTCAAGCGTTGCATTTTCTATGTCTTTATGTAGCGACGTATTAAGGCGTTTAACCTCATTATGAGAGTTTTGAAGGCCTGTGAATAGGTGAGAGAACTCCTGCCATAATTGCTTAATCTCTCTTGGGCTATTTTCAGGCATTTTACCAGGGTCAACAAAATACTGAAACTTGGCTAACTGACTCGTTTTATGCATTAGTAGTTTGATAGGTTGAGTAATTTCATTGGCTAGTTTCCAAGCAATAAGCGTGGCGCTCAGCATGCCAAACAATAACCAAAGAAGAATGTTATTACGTATGTCATCAAAAATACTGGTCAGCTCTGACTTTTGCTGAGGAATCATAATCCCCCATCCTAAATTAGGAATAGCGCTATAACCTGCAACCATCGTGGTATCAAAACTTTTTGAATAAAACTCATCGATGCCAGATATACCAGAAAGCATTTTTCTCACAGCGCTAAGGTGAGTAATATTTCTTATCGACTGAACCCATTCAGGATTTGGGTGGGCAATAACCTGACCTTTGTGGTCTACCGTCGTGCAGTGGCCGGTTTTTCCGAAGCTTATTTTAGAGCACATAGAGATAATACTTTTCAGTGAAATCTCTGCAAAAAGGGTCGCCTCTAGCTGCCTGTTATTATTAAATATGAGGTGTCTTAACAAAACGACGGGCTTACCGGTAACGGTACTGATAAATGCCGAAGACAAAGAATCAGTGCGAGACGGTATGCCATTGTTTTTGATACGGAAGAAATTAGCTTCCTTATAGTCTAGATCCCAGTTTTTCTTAGAGATGAACTTATTGGTTGATACAGTCTGCTTAAGTTTGTTATTAGTGCCGCTGGTATACGACAGTGCCACAATGTTACCAAGGGTTCTAAGGTGCTTATCTAGGGTAGCCTGAGTGCTTAGATGTCTTATCTGTTGGCTTATCTCATCCGTTAAAGTTGCCTTGTCTTCACCGCGCTCTTGCTTAACTTCGTTAGCGATTGCAGTGACGACTTGTTGCTTGGAGCTTATGTACAAGGTGAAGGGTTCAACGAGTGACGTTGAAATGAGTCTATGTCTTTCCAGCATGCTGTGTTCTACCTGCTGCCAAGAGTTTTGGGAGAGGCTATAAACAAAGAAACCGATGGGTAATAGCAGTACAAAAATGAAGCTTGCTATGACCAAACGCGTTATTGAAGTCTCGAGAAAAATAGAGCTTAATTTCAACATATTATTTTTGATTCAGTTTTATTTTTTTAATATCTGATATCAATTCTACAATATATGCACATAAAATACACTTATGAGTTTGAGCTTTAAGTCGGTTTGAAAGTCATATTATTGTATGCTTTTTAATAAGAGTGGCGCTTAAATTATGAATTTATTTTCAGTTACTTGGCTAAAAATTAATATTTGTTAATTTCTGTAACGTTTTTCTGAGGATGGCAGGCTTCACCGGCTTAGACAGGTAGGAGTACCCATAACTTTCAGCCTCAATAATTACATCTTCACTGACATCAGCAGTAATCAGAACGCCAGGAATCTTCAAATTAAGGCCCTTTTCTAGTGACTGCATAACCGCAATCCCTTTCTCCGTACGACTAATATGATAGTCAGTGAGCATAATGTCTGGCTTAACCGAATGCTTATGACAAAGCGCCAAGGCTTCCTCTAAAGACTCTGCACAATAAGGGTGACAAGCCCAACGCTCCAGCAGGGTACGCATAGCATCTAGAATGTTCTTATCGTTATCCACACATAACACCACAAGCCCTGCAATCGGCGTAGCAATTGAGGGTACACTCCTTTTTAATGTTGCCACTTCTTTCTTAGCTGCAGCACCTTTATGACTCACAGGCACAACCAGTGAAAAAACACTGCCTCGACCCACGATAGACTCAATGTAAATCGGGTGATCAAGCGTTTGGCCAATACGCTTAGCAATAGACAAGCCTAAGCCAACCCCCTTGGTTTCTTCAGTTGTCTGGTTATCTAGCTGATGAAACTCTTCAAAGATCGCACTCAACTCACTATTCGGAATGCCTACACCGGTATCAAGCACAGAAATCTTCAATGTAGGCTCGCCCGTGTCACTGTGAGTACGTCGGCAACCAAACAGCACATGTCCGCCCGCTTTGGTATAACGTAGCGCATTAGCAATCAGATTTTGCAAGATTCGGCGAAGTAGGTGAGCATCACTAGTAATAACAAGGCTGCAAGGCACCATGTTCAACTCTAGCTCTTTATTATCCGCGATCACCGCAAACTCTTTATACAAGGTGTTCAGCACATCATTCACATGAAAGTCAGTGATGGTGGGTTTGATAGAGCCACTGTCTAACTTAGAAATATCGATCAGTGTTTTAATGATCTCTTCGGCAGAGTTCAACGAGCTATTAATGCGGTTAGTCAGTTGCTTTTGGTTGGGGTCAGAGCGTTCAAGTGCCGCAGTGAAGAGTCTCGCTGCATTCAACGGCTGCATTACGTCATGATTAACGGCCGCTAAGAAGCGCGTCTTACTGCGGTTTACCTGCTGTAGTTTGTCGTTAACCAGAGACAACTCTTTAGTACGTCCCGTGACTAGTTGCTCAAGGTTCTCATTAGTATCACGTAATTCACGCTCTACTTTTTTATGCTCAGTGATGTCAGTAAAGCTTGTTACAAAGCCACCACCGGGTAGTGGACGTCCTTGTATTTGCAGCACCGTACCATCGGCACGATAACGCTGAAACGAGTGAATAGAACCCGAACGCATGAAGTTGATTCGCTTCTCGATATGTTCTTCTGGTACACCTTCACCACATTCACCTTTCAGTGCGTTGTGACGAATAATGTCAGCAACAGGCACACCCACTTTAATGAAGTTTTTAGGGTAATTGTAGATCTCAAGGTAGCGGCTATTCCATGCAACGATATTGAAGTTTTCATCAATTACACTGATGCCTTGGTCAATGTGTTCGATAGTCGTTTGTAGCAAACCTTGGCTAAACTGCAAGGCTTGGTAGTTCTCATCAACAATGCTAAAAACATCTTCGAGCGGCAGGTCTTTTTGTTTGTTAATGACCGAGGTAATAATTACTTTGGCAGAGGATGCACCAATGGCACCACCGAGTAGTCGCTCAGTAAAGTGTACCAAATCCGCATCTGCCTTCTTACTGGCGATAAGCTCAGAGGAGCGCGAGTTGGTAAAGTCATCAAAGGCCTTTTTAGTGGCAGCAACACCAACAAACTTCTCTGCCAACAAGCGTAACTCACCGACAGCCACCGTACTCCACCATGGCAACGCCTGAGAGCGCGTATCTACTTCAGAAGCCGTTTGAGTAAAGTTAGCTGCTTGAATACGCTCAACTAGTCCGGGCTTACGCTGCCAACTAAATGCGATAAAACAGATAACATTGATACTTAAACTAAACAGCAGACTGTGTGTGGTCGGGTCTAAAAAGTCGATACCAAAGAGGTTGTTAGGGCGTAATAAACCAATACCCCAAGGCCCATCAGTTAATAACGAAGTACCGACACCAGCACCACTAATCACGGTTGGAATAAATAAGGTATAAAGCCAAATACCGAAGCCCGATAACAGTCCAGCAATCGCACCACGGCGCGTTGCATTTTTCCAATAGACCGCAGCAATTAACGCAGGGGCAAACTGAATCGCAGCGACAAAGGCGGTTAGACCGATGGATGCAAGTGCTTGGGTGCGGTTGATGTATTGGTAGTACAAGTAACCGAGTATAAAAATACAGACAATCGAGATACGACGGATCAGTAATAACAGTCCGGTTAAATCTTTGTACTCTTTAAGCTTGAGCGACTGAAAGCGGAACAACAGCGGCATAACAATGTCATTACATACCATGGTACTTAGCGTAATCACCGCAACAATCGCCATACCTGTCGCAGCAGAAAAACCACCAATAAAGGCAAACATCGCTAGTATGTTATTGCCATAAGAAATAGGCAGCGTTAACACATACATGTCAGGATTTGCGAGCGCAGGTAAGGTCACGCTGCTATGTGCAATCGTGCCAGCAATCGCGATAGGGATAACGAGTACCGCAGTCAATAACAGGTAAATAGGGAACACCCAGCGCGCTTGCTTGAGGTGATTCACATTAGTGATTTCAACAAAGGTCACGTGGAACTGACGAGGCAGGCAAAAGATAGCCGCCATTGCCAAGACCATGTTACTGACGAAGGTCAGCGTAAATAGGTCACTGGCCAGCGTATTGGTCGATATTTTACTGGCGTTACTGGCCTCCGAGATCTTTGTCATGAGGTCAGCGGGCGAGTCTACAATAATGAAGACAGCCAATAGCGCGACAAAGGCGAGTGCAAAAAACTTAACCAGCGACTCAAACGCAATCGCCAGAATCAGCCCTTCATGATGCTCAGAGCTGTGTACATAACGCGTCCCAAAAAGGATACAAAATAGAGCCATTACCGTTGCAACGATAAACCCAGTATCACTTAATAAAGTATAGCTCGACGTTGAAATGTTGTTTAGCGTTAGGTTACTGATGACCTCACCAGCATTAGTGATCAGCTCTTGTGGCTGTGCTTGGGTCAGTACTTCAAAACTAGAGGCAATCGCTTTTAGCTGTAGCGCGATGTAAGGCAGCGTGCCGGTAATTGCAATCACCGTCACTACTATCGCTAGAAAACGAGACTTTCCATAGCGCGAGGCAATGAAGTCAGCAATAGAGGTAATGTTTTGTTCGGTGCAGGTGGTCGCAATTTTCTTCAGAAATTGATAACCAAAAACAATTAGTAAGGTAGGGCCGAGGTAGATCGCAAGGTATCGCCAACCGCTAGAGGCTGCACTACCCACCGCACCATAATAAGTCCACGAGGTACAATAAACAGCGAGTGATAGGCTGTAAATAATCGCGCGGTGAGGGCGGAGTTTTTTCGCATAGCGTTCAATATCACCATAGCGTGCAATGGTGAATAAAATCCCGATATAAACAAGGGAGCAGAGTATGACGATCCAAGGTTGTAGCATGACAGCAGTATAGGTCTGTAGCGGTGGCTAGACAAGCGAACAACCATGAGCAAACAAGGAAAAGGCTATAGCGAAGAATGCTATAGCCTATTTTTATGGCTTAACGACGCCAGATGAGTTGGTCACGATTTGGACCAATACAAATAGCGGCCACTGGTGCTAACCTAGACTCAATCAGTGCGATCAAATCAGCACACCATACTGGCAGCTCGCTAGCTGCATTTTGAAAATCGCCGCTCACTTCAAAGCGTTGCAAAATTGCTTCACCGTTCTCGTAACCCGTGCAGACATAGAACTCTTCAAGTTGTGCAAGCACGAATAGACCGGTCAAAACTAACTTATTTGCACGATTCATGCGTACAGTCTCGGCCAAGCTTGGCAGGTCTAACCAACCAATACGGCGAGGCCTTTCAGTGGTTGAGCCGAACTCCTTACCTTTGTTGCGAATCTCATCCGCAAGCTCGCCGAATAACTCCGTTGGAAACGGTCCGTTGCCGACCCGTGACGTATAGGTTTTGATAACACCAAAGCGTTGGATTTCGCTGTCAGGTAAAAAGCCAGAGCCTGCTGTCATTCCAAGGTTAGAGCCATTACTTGAGGTGACGTAAGGGTAGTCACCAAAATCAATATCTAGCTTTGATGCATTAGCACCTTCAAATAGGATTCGGCTACCTGCTTGCTCTTGATCTAAAAGGTAGAGACTGGCGTTAGTGGCGAAGTCTTTAAGTGACTCAGCCCAAGCCATGCACTCTTCAAACAAAGGCTCGACAGAATAGGGCGTATAGCTTTCGCCAATGGTTGCTGCGAGCGATGAGAGCGTATTGTTCTTGAGCGCAACGATGAAGGCTAAACGACGCTTTAACGTTTCAGGCTCATATAAATCAGCGACTCGAATGCCGGTATCGCGACTTGCTTTATCTGCATAGCAAGGCCCAATACCTTTAGCAGTTGTGCCGATAGGCTCATTGCCCACTTGAACGGCTAGTGTTTGGCGCAGCGACTCTTCAATGAAGTGGTAAGGCATTACAAGGTGAGCATTGTGAGCAATTTTCAATTGGTAGTCGGTCACACCAACGTCTTTAAGTTGCGCTAATTCGTCGAGAAAAGAAGGTACATGTAAAGCAACACCGTTACCCAGTACACCTATTTTACCAGCGCTGATACAGCCAACAGGCGTTTGGTGTAGTACGAACTTTCTGTCGCCCACTCTAACCGAGTGACCAGCGTTTGCACCGCCATTATAACGAACAATGATGTCGTGCTGTTGAGTAAGGTAGTCAACGAGTTGGCCTTTGCCTTCGTCGCCAAATTGAAGCCCAATGACAGAGCTGAGAGAGAAGTTTTGTGACATGAATAGATCCTCTAAAAAACGGCCAGTTAACCGTGTACTTAACGGTTGAACTTTGCCTTTTTTCGAATGGCCGTGTGGCTTCGAGGATCCGCACTCAGTGATGAGCTGTTCGACAATAGGCTATCACTGGATTTTCGACTTGTCTAGATGCAATTTTCTCCAACAAAATATGAGATAAATTATGCTCGTATGAAAGTTTTTTTAATCTAAGTAATGGCTGGTTTTTGTTGTCAGAAAAGGTCGCGTTAGGTTCACGGAAAAGATTAAGACCAAAAATTAAAGCAATTTTCTGCTATGCTAGCCGCCTGTGTATTTCCCCCCTCCGCATTCATCAATGTAGTCGCCATTCTCACTAACTGGCAGATGTCCTTTGGGCTTTGAACGATAAACTAGCACCGTGGTTTGGTCTGTTAGCTGTCACAGCCAGCTTTTTAATCCGAATTTTTACCCGTAAACAGTGATTTTAATTTTAGTCCGCACCGGAAGTATTTTTTGTGTGCGTCGACTTTAATCGGCGAATTTTTCGCTAAGTAGTATGGGAAATATTCTAAGTAGCCAGCGTTTTCATAAGCAGGCTAATTTCGGTGATATTTGCATACTTTTTGTGACAACCAATTTTAGGAATTAATCGGTATGAATGTATTTAAGTCAACATCAGTGAAAGCACTACTAGGGGCTTGCTGTTTAAGTCTTGCCGCAGTATCTGGCAGTGTTTCAGCGAAAGACAGCACAAAGCCGATCGTAATTCCGATTCATAACTGGTCTAGCCAAATCGTAATGGCTCACGTCATTGGTGGCATTTTTGAAAGCATGGGCAGTAATGTTGAGTTCGTTCCTGCTGACACTCAAGCGGTTTATGAGTCGATTCGTAATGGTGACGTGACGATTTCACATGAAGTTTGGCAGTCTACGTTTGGTAAGTCTTTTTACAATGCGATGGCTAAAGGTGGCGTGATTGACGCAGGTACTCATGAAGCAACTACGCTAGAAGAAATGGGTGTACCAACGTGGGTTATAGAGAAAAACCTTTGTCCTGGTTTACCTAACTGGGAAGCGCTTAAAGAAGAAGCTTGCTACAAAAACTTCACGACTGCTGACTCTGGCGGTAAAGGTCGTTGGTTAGAAGGCCCACAAAGCTGGCACGGTGAAATGATGCCGATCCGCCTGAAGGCGCTAGGTCTTGATAAAAACTGGACAGTTAAGTTTGCGGGTAGTGCTGATGCGCTATGGACTGAACTAGCCTCTGCTAAAAAAGAAGGTCGCGGCACAATGGTCTTTAACTGGACGCCTAACTTTACAGATGCAGAAGGTTATACCTTCATTAAGTTTCCTGAGTACACCGACGGTTGCCGTAAAGAAGACGGTGGTGATGGTAAATGCGGATCACCTCTAGGTTGGTTGAAGAAAGCGGCGAACTACAAGTTCCCGAAAACTCACCCTGCTGCTTACACGGCATTTTCTAAGGTTTCATTTACAACTAAGCAGGTCGGCGAAATGGCTGCTCTAGTTGATATCGAAAAAATGGATCACAAAGACGCTGCTAAAAAATGGCTTGCTGACAATGAAAAAACTTGGAAAGCATGGACTAAGTAACCCGTTCGGTTATTTGATCATGTAGTAAAAAGCCCCTTTGTTTTGAATACAAAATGAGGGGGTTAATTTTGAACATTAGTTCTAAAAATCCAGAGAACACATTTATGTCAGTACAGACGAAGACTTCGAGTGCACTCGAACCGGTCATCCGTTGTGAATCGGTTTATAAAATCTTCGGTGATAATGCTGAAAAAATGATGAAAGAGTCAGGTGGCGTCGTTGATGCCGAAAAATTTAAAGAAGCAGGCTGCATTGTTGGTGTCAATAATGCCTCTTTTGAAGTGTACCCCGGTGAACTGCTGATCATCATGGGCTTGTCAGGGTCGGGAAAGTCGACGTTATTACGTTGTATCTCGAAATTGACAACCGCCAGCGCAGGAGAGATCTTTGTAGAAGGCGACGATATTCTGAAGATGAGCAATAAGCAGCTTATCGAATTACGTCGCAGCAAAATGGGCATGGTATTTCAGAGCTTTGCTTTGTTACCGCACAAGACGGTACTGGAAAACATCGCTTTCCCATTACAGGTCAAAGGGATTAGCACCTCAGAAAGTATCAAACGCGCCCAAGAAATGATTGATCTTGTGAGTCTGACTGGACGAGAGAATTATTTCCCACGTGATTTGTCAGGTGGCCAACAACAGCGTGTGGGTATTGCCCGTTCACTAGCGATTGAACCGGATATTTGGTTTTTGGATGAGCCATTCTCTGCGCTAGACCCATTAATTCGTCGAGAAATGCAGGATGAATTTTTACGCTTACAGGAATCGCTGAATAAAACGATTCTGTTTGTGACCCATGATTTTGATGAGGCGCTACGTCTGGCTGATCGCATCGCGATTATGAAAGACGGTGTAATCGAACAATTAGATACCCCAGCTAATATCGTGCTGCATCCAGCCACAGAATACGTGCGCAAGTTTACCGAGCAAGTGCCACGCGAGAAGGTACTTAAAATCAAAGCCATCATGGAGCCTTTTGTACCCGGTGAGACGCTAAGTGAGTTGGAAGTATCCGGAGAGGATATTATTGCTACGGTTGCTGAAGAGGTTTTGAATGATGATAGGCCTGTTGCGGTTGTTGATGAAAACGACAAAGTGATCGGTATTTTGCATCGCGCTAACGTGGTTAGTACGTTGTTTGGTGATAACGCGTCGGTGCAGCCGTAATGCTGGTAGTGCTCAAGCAGAGAAAGTCATTACAGTGCCTTTTGTTACTCGTTATTTTTATGCTGTTGTACCGATTTGTTCCTCAATCAGAAACTAACTGGTTATGGCGCTTACCCTCATTACTCAAAGAATTACCGATCATTATTAATGACGCGGTCAATTATTTGATGTTCGAGTGGCTACCGATCGATGTCTACGATCCCGATATTGAAGAATACGAACAAAAACCGTTATTTGGTCAAATCACCCGAGGCTTTTCGGGCGCTATATTGTTCATGATCGAGCTTATTCGAGAAATCCTACTGGGTGGTGTCAAAACCATCGTGGCTTTCACTAGCTGGGACTGGGTCTCAGAAAATGAATGGGCGCGCTGGCCAGCTTTGCCTTGGACAGTGATTACAGGTGGCATGGTTATCCTAGGTTACGTCTTAGGCAGAGCTAAATTAGCACTATTTATCTTGTGTGCGTTTACCTACATCGCGGTATTTGGCCAATGGGAGCCGTCGATGAAAACGCTGTCATTCGTATTGATCGCGGCACCGATAGCGATACTGCTAGGGCTGTGGTTGGGCGTTTGGGCTTATAAAAGTAAAACTGTCGAAACGATCATGAATCCCTTATTGAATGTGGCGCAAATCATGCCACATTTCGCTTACCTGATTCCGGTCATGGTGTTCTTTGGTATTGGTGATCATGCTGGGGCTATTGCCACAGTCATTTTTGCCACGCCACCAATGGTACGTCTTACCGTATTAGGTCTGAAAAAAGTCCCGCCAGAAGTTGCTGAAGCAGGGCTGATGACAGGTTGTACGGATCGTCAGTTATTATATCGAGTGCTTATTCCTTCGGCGCGGCGCGATATTTTGATCGGTGTGAATCAGGTCATTATGCAGTGTTTAGCGATGGTTGTGATTGCCTCACTCATTGGTGCTAAAGGCTTAGGGAATGATTTGTTGATCGCTCTGAACCAACTGCGCATTGGTAAAGCACTGGAGATTGGTGTGTGCATTGTATTGATTGCACTGGTACTAGACAGGCTCTCACTGGCATGGGCGAACAAACAAACGGATTATTTTGCAGACCTGTCGTTTAAGCAAAAGCACAAATACTCGCTGATGTTTTTAGTGGTATTCGTCGTGGGCATCATCCTTGCTGTTCTAGGATCTTTTATCTTTAAAGAAGGCTTCAACTACCTTTATTTAATCCCTCAGAACAAAGGCATAACCACCGAAGCCTTCTGGCAATGGGGTGTTGATTGGATCTGGGAAACATTCTTCTACTCATTTAAAGCATTCAATGTGTGGTTCATCGTTGATGTATTGGTGCCGATTAAAACAGCCTTCCTAGGCATGCCCGTGATTGCGACCTTTACGTTGATGATGGGTATTGGCTTTATCGTCGGTGGGATTCGTTCCGCACTGATTGTGGGTGGTTTCCTGCTATTTATCGCGCTGACAGAGTGGTGGGACAGAGCATTAATCACGTCTTACCTTATTGTAATAGCGGTACTCATTTCAGGCACGATCGGCATTACCGTCGGCACATTGGCCGCTCAACACCCCGTGTCATCTCGCTTTATGCTCACCATGTGTGACACCTTTCAAACATTCCCATCCTTTATCTACCTGATACCGGTGATGATGTTATTTGGCGTTACCGATACCTCGGTGCTGATTGCAATCGTCGTCTACGCCACCATTCCAGCGGCCCGTTATACCATCGAAGGTCTACGCAGTGTGCCACAAGAGCTGCATGATGCTGCTGCCATGTCAGGCACAAACCGCTTTCAGAAGTGGCTGTCAGTTGAGTTGCCGCTATCCTTTCCGCACATGGCGTTAGGTATTAACCAAACCGTTGTGTTTGCGCTGTCGATGGTAATTATTGGCGCGTTAATCGGTACCGATGATCTTGGACAGCTAATCCTGAAATCATTATCAGATAAAGCAGGTGTGGGTAATGGTTTGGTACTGGGACTGTGTGTCGCATTTATCGGGTTGGCATTTGATCAAATTTTAAGAACCTGGGCTGACCAGCGAAAGCACGCTTTAGGATTGAGTTAATGATATTTACGAATAAGAGATTAAAACATGACTAGAGTAGCAATTATTGGCGCAGGCCCAAGCGGAACGGCACAGCTAAGAGCTTTTGCATCTGCACAACAAGCGGGCGCAGAGATCCCTGAAATCGTTTGCTATGAAAAGCAAAGTGACTGGGGTGGTTTGTGGAATTACACGTGGCGCACCGGACTAGATAGCGCTGGCGAGCCTGTTCATGGCAGCATGTATCGTTACCTATGGTCGAATGGGCCAAAGGAATGTTTAGAGTTCGCTGACTACACGTTTGAAGAACACTTCGGACGTCCGATTGCCTCTTTCCCGCCACGTGCTGTATTGGCGGATTACATAAAGGGACGAGTAGAAAAGGCGGGTGTTCGTAAGTTCTGTAAGTTTGATCATGCGGTACAAGATGTTGAATACGATGAAGCGAGTGAGCAATTTACCCTGACTGCACGAAACTTAATTCAAAATACCAGTACTAGTGAAGTATTCGATTACGTCATTGTTGCAACAGGTCACTTCTCAACGCCTAACGTGCCTAAGTTTGAAGGCTTTGATACCTTTAATGGCCGTATCTTGCATGCGCATGACTTCCGCGATGCATTGGAGTTTAAAGATAAAGACGTATTGCTAGTTGGTACTAGCTACTCTGCTGAAGACATCGGTTCTCAGTGTTATAAATACAGCGTTAAGTCCGTCACGATCAGTCATCGTACGGCACCGATGGGATTTCATTGGCCGGAAAATTTTCAAGAAGTGCCGCTGTTAACGCACGTTAGCGGAAATACTGCCTACTTTAAGGACGGTACGACGAAAGACGTAGACGCGATCATTTTATGCACGGGGTATTTACATCACTTCCCGTTTGTTGATGAGTCATTGCGATTAAAAGCGACCAACCGCATGTGGAATGAAGACCTTTATCAAGGTGTAGTTTGGGAAGATAACCCAAAAATGTTCTACCTTGGTATGCAGGATCAGTTCTATACCTTCAATATGTTTGATGCACAGGCGTGGTTTGCGCGTGATGTGATTATGGGGCGTATCGCGACACCATCATTTGACGATATGAAGACGCACTCAGAAGCATGGTTGAAGCGTGAAGCGACCTTGGAAACTGACGAAGATCTGATCTGGTTTCAGGGCGACTATGTGAAAGAACTGATTGAGCAGACGGACTATCCGAGCTTTGATGTTGAAGGGGTTAACCAAACCTTTATGCAGTGGGAAAAGCACAAGCATGACGACATCATGGGCTTCCGTAACAATGGTTATAAGTCGTTGATGACAGGAACGATGGCACCCAAGCATCACACACCATGGCTCGACGCGTTAGATGACTCTATGGAGAGTTATTTACAAGAAAGTACAGATACGGACAAGTAACACGTCAGGTGAGGGCTGGGCGCTATTTCCAGCCCATTAGCCACTGTTCAGTATCTTTTAATAGCTGCCAGTCGATCTGGTAGCTGTTTTTATTGATGACTGCTTCTAGATCACACGCAACAACCACTTCGTCTTCATCACGAATCAGTTTAGTCACGATGAAATGCAGCTCTTTGTTTTCAGGCGTTACCGCTGTCCACTTAGATTGCAGTAGCTTGTTGGGATTGATTTTGTTGCTCATTAGTCATACCGCTTATGGTAGCTTCGACGCTTTCCAGCACGTTGGGTAATCACACCTTCAACCTTTTCCAGCCCTGAAATAGCTAAAGTATCGTAAAGATCGTTAAGTGGCGCTAAATAGTACTTATCATCGTGAATGCGTAGCTGCCTAAAAATATACTCATCCGCATGATCTTTAGCCATCACGTAAGCACCGTCACGTGCAATTCCCGTTGGGTCAATAATGATAATGCAGCCCGCATTAAACTCAGGCTCCATGCTGTCATCAATCGTTTGCAGTGCAAAAGGCTCAGAGTCAGAACAGCTACTCCCTTGGCTTAACTCTTCTGAGAGCTTGGGCTTAAAGGCTTCCTGTATTGAAATTTTCGTCTCATGCATTGCGTCAATCCTTGAAGGTTTTAAGTCTTGTGCAAACTAAAGTCAGTATCAGGCACATGTTGCTCAGGCTCATACCAGCTCAGCTTATCGTGCAGGTTGACCACCTCACCGATAATGGTCAAAGTCGGCGCGCTAACACCACTTTGAATCACTTTCTCAGGTAAGTTTGCCAATGTAGCAATATGCACACGCTGGTTACGAGTTGTCCCTTTTTCTATAAGGGCACAAGGCATATCTGGCGACATACCGTGGGCTTGCAACTGCTTACTGATTTCAGAAATACCCGACAGACCCATGTAGAACACAAGCGTGTGGTTTTTCTGCGTTAGCTGTTCCCAGTTAAGGTTAATACTGCCATCTTTTAAATGACCTGTCGCAAATGTAACCGACTGCGCATAGTCACGGTGAGTCAACGGAATACCCGCATAAGCTGAGCAACCAGAAGCAGCTGTTACCGCAGGCACCACTTGGAATGGCACATGGTTTTCAGTCAGTGTTTCAATCTCTTCACCACCACGACCAAAGATAAACGGGTCGCCACCTTTAAGGCGTAACACTCGCTTACCTTGTTTCGCTAGATCAACCAGCAAGTCATTGATTTTGTTTTGTGGGACAGCATGACTGTCTTTTTGCTTACCGACGTATAAACGCTCAGCGTCAGGGTTTGCCATGTCTAAAATAGGCTGTGACACTAGACGGTCATACACCATGACGTCTGCACGTTGCATTAAACGAACCGCTTTAAATGTTAGTAGATCTGGATCACCTGGGCCTGCACCGACCAAGTACACTTCACCCATTGGGTCTTGCTCAACACCTTCTTCTAACATCTCGTCCAAACGCTTTTTAGCGCGGTCTTCTTGACCTGCATAAACCAACTCAGACACAGGGCCTTTTAAAGCACGCTCCCAGAACTGTTTGCGTTGTGCTTGAGATGGGAAAAAGCTTTTTACCTTTTCGCGATACTCTTCGGTAATACCTGCAAGGCGGCCACACGCAGAAGGAATCATCGTTTCTAGCTGTAGGCGTATTTGGCGAGCGAGTACGGGTGACGCGCCACCTGTTGAAACAGCAATGAGGACAGGTGAGCGGTCGAGTATCGAAGGTAAAACGAAGTCGCATTGCTCAGGGTCATCTGCGACATTCACCATTTGCTTATTGGCTTTTGCTAGCTGGGTAACCTCTGCGTTTACCGCCCGGTTGTCTGTTGTTGCGAAGACTAGGAACGCGCCATCAAGATCTTTTGCTTCAAAGCCGCGCTCATGAAATATGATTTCATCTTTACCGACGCGCACGCGTAGCTCTTCGGTAATGACAGGAGAGACAACCGTAACGGTTGCACCTGCTGACAATAGGTTACCGACCTTCCGCGTTGCAACCGCTCCACCACCGATAACGATGCAGGGTTTGTTTTGGATAGTGGCGAAAATCGGTAAGTGCTTCATTTAATAGTCCTGGCGTTTTACGAGTGTGAGGCTTGGGGTCTGTATGGTGGGTATTATGTGGGATGTGGGGCGGGACTGGAACAAAAAAAGGTGAGTGTTTAAAGTTATAGGGCGCGTTATCTCGTAGGGGTGGTAAAGAGCTACTTAGCTGTGTCTATAGTATTGGGTGCTATTCTGGGCTTTAGCTTCTTTGTTTTATTATTCGGCGATGATGACTGGTTACTGATGTGATTATTAGGCTATTATAAAGGTCTAGACCTTATAACAGGTAAGACCAATTTTTTTAAAAGGTGTTAACGTTATATAATTTAGTTACTTGTGGGGTTTTCTTTAGAGTACCTCTTCCAATTAAAGAGGTTTCAGACCTGATAATATATTAAAAGGTCTTAGACCTTCTTAATGAGCTGTTGAACTAAACCGCTTCGCGGTAGCTTACTGGTTTTCAAGTAATTTTCTATAAATGAGCCAAACTTTAATTGTTATTAAACAGACAATTAAAGGCGGTTTATCATGAAAGTCAGTCCTCTACGCCAACGGATGCTTGATACGTTGGTCCTTCGTGGCTGTTCAGCCAGTACCATCAAGTCGTATGTTTATGCAGTTGAACAGCTGTGTCGATATTATCATCGCTCACC
>NZ_QGKL01000015.1 GCF_003172895.1 Leucothrix arctica
GTTCAGAACGTCGTGAGACAGTTCGGTCCCTATCTGGTGTGGGCGTTAGAATATTGAGGAAAGCTGCTCCTAGTACGAGAGGACCGGAGTGGACGAACCTCTGGTGTACCGGTTGTCACGCCAGTGGCATAGCCGGGTAGCTAAGTTCGGAAAGGATAACCGCTGAAAGCATCTAAGCGGGAAGCCTCATCCAAGATGAGTATTCTCTGGGAACTAGATTCCCCTAAAGGGCCGTTGAAGACTACGACGTTGATAGGCACCATGTGGAAGTCCAGTAATGGATGTAGCTAAGGTGTACTAATTGCCCGTGAGGCTTGATTCTATAACCTTGAATGGTTTGTTGAGAGAAAATGTGACAAACAGACAATAGTGGGTCACTGCTACTAGATTATTACTTATTCGTGAGCCTGTTGTGGGCCGTTGACTGAGGTTAACGTATTGACAACAGGTATCACACACCGGTTTTCTTGGTAACCATAGAGACATTGAACCACCTGATCCCATCTCGAACTCAGCAGTGAAAAGTGTCATCGCCGATGATAGTGTGGGGTTTCCCCATGTGAAAGTAGGTCATTGCCAAGATTTAATAGGAAGCCCTGTTTACAGATAATACTGTGACAGGGCTTTTTTTATGCCTGAAAGAAAGTGAAATGGAATTAAACAAGGTATACACCGATCTTGAGGGCATCGAATGTAATGTTTCATAACCAAGTGTTGTGAAACAGATGCGCTTCCAAAACCTCATAGAAAAGGTGATGGCTTTATTACTGTGGGTAATGGTGATGTAGTCAGTTGGTGGATTAGGCATTTGTTAGAGCAGCCACAACCTGAAGGTCACCAAAGAAAATCTGAACTCTTTGCGTTCAAGGCTATCAATAGCTGGATATGTATGAGATTCACAAATTCAAAGACACTTACATAGGTCTTAACATATATGTCCAATTGCTAACTAAGAAATAAGATTTCACAGGCACAAAAAAGCGCCCATACAGGGCGCTTCCTTAGTAAAATAACAAAAATGATTACTTAACTAAATTGTACTTCTTTAACATCATACTAACTGGGCAGAAACCAGTAAATGCTGATTGAATAACAACTATTCCGATTAGAACTGGAAGAATAAGGAATCCATCACCAATTACACGAATCAAGATTACACTTAGTAAGACTAAGAGTCCTATCGTTGCTGTTACTGCGTTACTCATTGTCATATTATCGAACATATTGTATCTCCTTATTATCGGTTTTCAATATCAACATAATCTCTTGTATTAGCGCCGGTGTATAGCTGTCTCGGGCGTCCAATACGGAAGTCATCATCTGCAATCATTTCATTCCACTGGGAAATCCAACCGACTGTTCTAGCCATTGCAAAGATAACTGTAAACATATTCAATGGTATACCCATTGCTAGTAAAATTATACCAGAATAAAAATCAACGTTAGGGTACAAGTTACGTTTTACGAAGTAGTCATCAGCAAGGGCAATCTTTTCTAGCTCATGCGCAGTGTCGAATAGTGCTTGGTACTCATTGTCAGGTCCAAGTTTTGCAAGTAGATCCATACAAGTTTTGCGAATGATAACTGCGCGAGGATCGAAGTTCTTGTAAACACGGTGACCGAAGCCCATTAGGCGGAAACGGTCACTCTTATCTTTAGCGCGAGCAACATAGTGCGCAACATCGTTATCTGAATCAACGATATCTTGAAGCATTCTTATAACAGCTTCGTTTGCGCCACCGTGTGCAGGTCCCCAAAGAGAAGCAATACCTGCTGATAGTGCGGCAAATGGGTTAGCACCAGAACTACCTGCTAAACGTACTGTTGACGTTGAAGCATTTTGTTCATGGTCTGCATGAAGGATTAGTAGTAAATCTAATGCTTTCACGTATAGAGGATCAGGTGTGTACTCTTCTGTAGGCATTGAGAACATCATGTGCAGGAAGTTACTTGAATAGTCTAATGAGTTCTTTGGATAGACCATTGGCTGACCGTTTGCATAACGATAGCTCCAAGCAGCAATCGTAGGCATCTTAGCAATCAAGCGATGAGCTGTGATCTTACGGTGTTCTGGATCATGGATATCTTCGCCATGATGATAGAATGAAGATAAAGCACCAACGACACCAACCATTGTAGACATTGGGTGAGCATCACGACGGAAACCGCTATAAAAGCGCTTCATTGCTTCGTGAAGCATCGTGTGTGTAGTAATTGTGTGGTCGAATTTAGATAGGTCGTCTTTATTAGGCAGTTCACCGTGAAGTAGTAAGTAGCATACTTCCGTAAACGTACTACTCTCAGCGAGTTGCTCAATTGGATAACCACGGTATTCTAATATACCTTTGTCACCATCAAGGTAAGTTATGCTACTGCGGCAGCTAGCAGTTGCTACAAATCCAGGGTCAAAAGTGAAGTAGCCAAGTTCTTTATGTAGTTGGCTTATATCGATAGTCGGACTTCCATTGCTTGGGCGCAAGATTGGTAGTTCAACTTGTTTACCCGTTGCATTGTCTGTCACCGTTACGGTATCTTTCTTGCTCATTTAAACTCCTGGGTTATGATGAATCATTTGCTGAAGTTGGAATAAATAAAGGTATTGATATTACTACGCTTTAATATAACCAACAGACGCTATGATTTAAGATGCGACCTTATTATAAGTCAAAAATTCTACTGAAACTAAACTTAAGCTAAATTCATGATAATCATTAATGAAAACTAATATCCTAGTTATTATACTATGTTGTGTGCTAACTGCATGCACTGACAATTCATCTAAGCCAGAAAAACACGTATTACCATGGCAAGTTTCATTATTAGGAGATGGACAAACTGAAGTTTTTTCAGTGTCGCCAGGCGTAATTAACTTACGAGACTTTTCCAAGCGGTTTGCTGAGTTACCAGAGTTACGACTGTTTCAAAAGCCAACGGGCGACCTATTCTTAGAGGCCTATCTAGGAAAGGTGAAGGTTGGACGCTTCGATGCTCGAATTATCGCTGAAATTGATGCTTCTAATGAATTTATGGGATCTATCCTAGCTTTAAACCTCGGTCGCAAGCCGACACCTAATAATCTATGGCAATATAAATTAAGTGAAGAACAAACATTGGCGGCACTTGATTTGAAAGTCTGGCGCTTTATGTATATTTCTATTGCTGATTATGAAGAAAAGCAGATCGATTTTTTCGGTAAACCCGACTCAGTTGAACAGGTTTCAGATACCGCTGTATATCGCTTTTACCCTAAAAAAGGTGTGGTTATTTTGTGGGATCAGGCTGGAAAAGAGACTTTTTACTATACCTCACCAAGTAGTTATCCTCGTCTAATTAAGGCATTAGAAGATGATAAAAAAGAGATTAAGTTGGGTTCATTAGGTAAGGATAGTTAATCATGTTGGATAAATGGTGGGAAATCACACCGCTTCAAGAAATGACCCAAGATGAATGGGAAAAAATTTGCGATCGCTGTGGTAAGTGTTGCCTGATAAAGTTACAGGATGAAGAAGAGGACGGTGGAGAAGTCTATTACACTGATGTGGCTTGTCATTTATTTGATGGTGATGCCTGTCAGTGTGCTGACTATAAGAACCGTCAATTACGTGTTCCAGACTGTGTACAACTTGAACCGGGTAATTTAGAAGCATTATCATGGATGCCACCTAGTTGCAGCTATCGAAGACTACAACAGGGTTTGGGCTTAGCGAGTTGGCATCACCTTGTTTCAGGTGATATTAATAGTGTTCATAGTACGGGCAACTCAGCGATTGGGCGTGTTGTATTTGAGCGTGATATTGATGAAGACTTAGAGGATCGAATCGTAGAATGGCCAATAATAGTAAAGAATTAGTAGAGCTAAGGCTCGACAAATGGTTGTGGGCTTCACGTTTTTTTAAAACAAGAGCAATGGCAGTTGAAGCAATTTCAGGTGGAAAAGTTCACTTAAATGGAGTGAGAGTGAAGCCTGCACGCGTCGTTCGTTGTGATGATGAGCTTAATATTACTCGTGGTGTAGAGCGTTTTCATGTCACTGTTAAAGGTCTAAATGATAAGCGAAGACCTGCTAAAGAAGCGGTGTTGTTATATGAAGAGACGGAAGAAAGTATTAAAATTCGCGAGGATGCAAAAGAGTTAAATCGTTTGCAGTCAGCTAATATAAAACTTCCAACGCAAAAACCTAATAAACGTGATCGCCGTTTAATGGATCGTTTCAAAGGGCGCTCAGATTAACCCTCTTACTCAGTAAGTATTTGACCTTACGGCCTTGCCGATTTAAGCTCATACTCTTGATGCGCCGATTTGATTCAGCTTGCGGGCGCACTATAAATTCTGCTAAAGAGGCCTATGCCTGCTTTAGTTCTATGTGCGGGTTTTTTATGCCCGTGATGTTAACAGGACATAAAAATGAACGATGATTTTCAGTTTGATACGCTAGCCATTCGCAGTGGTCACGACCGCACTAACGAATGTGAGCATAGTGAAGCGATCTTCCCAACCTCTAGTTTTGTCTTCGAAAGTGCTGCTGATGCAGCCGCTAAATTTTCAGGTGATCAACCTGGTAATATTTATGGGCGAATGACTAACCCAACAGTTGGTTACTTCCAGAAACGATTGGCCGTTTTAGAAGGCGGCGAAGCGTGTGTTGCAACCTCTTCAGGTATGTCAGCCATCCTTGCAGTGATTTTAGCGTTATTAAAAGCTGGTGACCACATTGTCTGCTCTCGCTCTGTCTTTGGGACAAGTACAGTTCTGCTAAATAATTATGTTTTAAAGTTTGGGGTAGAAGTCGACTTTGTTGACCTTGTCGACCTTGAGCAATGGAAAAACGCAGTAAAGCCTAATACACGTCTTTTCTTCGCAGAGACACCATCCAACCCGCTTACAGAAATTGTTGATATTAGAGCGCTATCAGATATTGCCCACGAGGGTGGTGCATACTTAGCAATTGATAACTGTTTCTGCACTCCTGCGCTTCAAAAGCCGTTGAGCTTAGGTGCCGACTTAGTTATTCATTCAGCTACTAAATATTTAGACGGTCATGGCCGTTGTCTCGGTGGTGCCGTTGTTGGAAGTGAAGAGTTAGTCGGAAAAGAAGTCGGTGGTATTTTACGTTCAGGCGGGATGGTTTTAAGTCCATTCAATGCTTGGGTCTTTGTGAAAGGTTTAGAAACCTTAGGTCTTAGAATGAGGGCGCATTGTGAAAGTGCTTTGAAACTTGCGCTATGGTTATCCGAGCATCCGAAAGTTTCTAAAGTCTACTACCCAGGCTTAAAGGATCATCCTCAACATGAATTAGCGCTAACACAGCAGACTGGTTTTGGTGGGATTGTATCTTTTGAGGTTAAAGGAGTACGTGAAGATTGCTGGCGTGTGATTGATAGCACAAAAATGCTCTCAATCACGGCTAATCTCGGTGATTCGAAATCAACGATTACTCATCCTGCTTCGACTACTCATGGTCGTTTGACTGAGGAGCAGCGTGCGGAGTCAGGGATTAAAGATAATCTCGTGCGTGTTTCAGTGGGTTTAGAATCATTTGAAGATATTCGCGATGACTTAGCACGTGGCTTAGCTTAAGTAATAGAGCGCCCACGACGTAATTGACGAATTAGATAACGAGCAGGGTGCATTGTTGAAAGCATTGCATCCGGTTTTTCATTACTGATTAAGTCACTCAGTAACTGAGCACAATAGCCGCTCGTAGTCAGCCCTCTAGCACCTAATCCTCCCAACATAAAAAGACCTTGATGATAACTAGCATCAGGAAAAAACTCTTTAACACGCCCGTGTTTTAGTGACTCATACGACTTTTGATAAAACTCGCAATTCGGTAGCCCACCAACATAAGGAAACCTGTCTGGTGTTGTCGTCCGGATGGCTGCGTGCCCATTTTCAATATGTTTTAATGACTGTTGCCATTTAGAAAGATATTGTTTGAGCTGATTTTCATTTCTGGTCGTCGCCTCATCAGTTAATGAAATGGACTCAAAGTTTCGATCAAATGTCGCCCCAAATACATGTTTGTTGTCATATCTTGGTGTGAGGTAGCCCTCATGACAAATAACACAATTTAGTTTTTCACTTTCTTCCGTTACGGTCGCCAAGCTCGTTTGACCAAGCACCGGTGTATGTTGCAAGTGTTGGCTTTGTGGTAATGCGGCAAGCTCTTTTCCCGTGCACACTACAATAACTTCTGAAGATGTTAGTAACTGACCTTGTAGGTCTTTGACATGCCAAGTGGAGTCAGTAAAATAAACCTCACCAACTTCAGTATTATTCAATAACTCGTAATTACTATTTGCTAGCAGCGCATCACAAAAAGATTTTGGGTTAATGAAGCCCGCACTTGGAAAGTAACTCGAAGAATAATCGCAAGGGATGCCTGCTACATGTTCAGTGTCTGCTTGCTCTAGAAACTGAAGAAAGTTCTGTGGAAAGTCTCGTGCTTTTAACTCAGCCCAACGTTGTCTTTCCGAATCATTATGATTGAGTTGGAGCATTCCGCAGGGATACCAATCCAATGGTGTTTCGCTGCTAATAAGATTATCTAATTGCTTGAGGGTATACTCAAAAGCGTCACGATAAAAACCTTCACTAATGCTTGGCTGAGACGTCATTTTGGGTGAAATGACACCTGCTAAGTTGCCAGATGCGTGTTGGCTTATTTCTGATTCTTGCTCTATGAGTGTGACATGCCAGCCCTGATTAGAGAGCTGGTATGTCATCTGGCAACCCGCTATGCCGGCGCCTATAACGACAGCTTTGCGGGTTTTCCAATCAAAAGTGGGGTATTTGAACCAAGGGCTCAAGTGCGAATCCCAATACCCCTATCCAGTAGGAAGTAAGCGATTGAAAATAGAATGCCCCAGAATATTAAAATAACGGCGAAGCAGGCATAAATATTGATATCAGACACGCCAAGGAAGCCGTAACGGAAGCCATTTACCATATACAAAATTGGGTTAGCTAATGAAACTGTCTGCCAGAAATCAGAGAGAAGTTTGATTGAATAGAACACACCACCGAGGTAGGTCAGAGGTGTTAAAACAAATACAGGCACAATGCTTATATCATCAAACGACTTTGCGTAAACACCATTGATTAGTCCTGCGGTAGCAAACAAAACAGCCGTCAAAAATACGGTTAGTAATGTGATCACCGGATGAGCGATATTGAGGTCTGTAAAAAACATTGATACCACGGTTACAATCGCGCCAACCATCAAACCACGAATAACACCACCACCAATGAAACCAAGAATGATAATCATATTTGGCGTAGGTGAGACGAGCAACTCTTGGAGGTGGCCTTGGTATTTGGCACTGTAAAACGATGAAACAACGTTAGAGTAAGAGTTTGTGATAACCGACATCATGATCAAACCGGGTACGATGTAGTCGATATAGCTGTAACCATCCGTAGCGCTAGAGTCGATCGCGCTACCAATTAATTTTCCGAAGATGACAAAGTACAGCGCCATAGTAATGGCTGGTGGTAGAATTGTTTGTACCCAAATACGAGTGAAGCGCAGGACTTCTTTAACCAATATCGTATATAGCGCAGTCATTTGGTAAGAGAAATTCATGCTGTCTCCTCGCTTGTGTTTTCAGCGTTGTTTTGGTGAACCATCTCAAGAAATAATTCTTCAAGTCGGTTACTTTTATTACGCATACTATTTACGCGAATGTCGTGGTTGTTGAGTACTTCAAATATGCGGTTGATTGAGAAGTCTTTACTCAACTCAACTTCAAGCGTGCTTTCATCAATAAGAGTGATAGTAAACTCGTCAGTATGCGGTACTTGAGTGACGGGTGTTTTGAGATCAAGAATGAATGTTTCATGATTCAAACCAGACAATAGCGTCTTCATACTGGTGTTTTTAACAATTTCACCTTTATTGATAATAGCGATATTGCGACACATACTTTCTGCTTCTTCCAGATAGTGAGTGGTCAAAATAATCGTCATACCCGCTGTATTTAGTTTGGTTAGAAAGTCCCACATTGAGCGGCGAATTTCTATATCAACACCAGCAGTTGGCTCGTCCAAAATTAATAACTTTGGACGATGAATTAGAGCACGAGCAATCATCAAGCGACGCTTCATGCCGCCAGATAACTCACGAGCCATATTCTTTCGTTTATCCCATAGTTCTAGCTGTTCAAGTAACTGCCTTGCGCGAATGGTGGCTTCTTTGCGAGGTACGCCGTAGTAACCGGCTTGGTTTATAAGTATCTCGTCAACAGGCTCAAACATGTTTATGTTGAACTCTTGCGGTACTAAGCCAATCATTGACTTGGCTTGGCTACGCTGTGTTTCTAGATCAAATCCACAGACTTTTACGTCGCCGTCAGTCTTATTAACGAGCGATGAAATGATCCCAATCATGGTGGACTTACCCGCACCATTTCCCCCGAGAAGCGCAAAAAAGTCGCCTTGCTCGACGTCAAGGCTCACACCCTTAAGCGCAGTAAACCCATTAGCGTAGGTTTTGCGGAGATTGTTAATCTGTAATGCTTTGCTCATGATAGTATGGCCTTCCTGTCAATACTTGCAGAATCATGACTGCAAGTATTTATATTGTTTGGGCTTTCTTGTATGAAACACTGGTTTGTATATATGGTTCGCTGTGCCGATCGTAGCCTTTACACTGGCATTGCAACGGATGTCGATCGTCGCGTGGAGGAGCATAATAGCACGGGAAATTTAGGAGCTAAATATACCCGCGCAAGACAACCTGTAAACTTGGTTTATAGTGAAACAGCTGAGTCACGCTCTGAGGCCTCAAAGCGTGAGTATAAGATAAAAAAAATGACCAAATTAGCCAAAGAAAAGCTAATTACCTCGACATAAACCTAGTGCTTTAAGCGGCTTGCTTTAAATATAACAACATTAAAAATATTGTAATAAGCGAACTAGCATTTCCGATCACCACCATCGAAGCAACATTTCCAGGTTGCTGCTGATAACGTTCTGCAAGAATGTAATTCATCACTGCGGGTGGGAAGATTGAGAACAGTAGTAACTGTTGCTGTTGGATAAGGTCGAGTGGGAGTATCCAGATAAGAAATATGGCAGGAATGAGTCCTGATAATGGACACACAATCGCGCCCACAACACCAATCTTCCAAGCGTGAAAATCAATATCGATCATACGAATGCCAAGTGTAAATAGCATGACAGGTATGGCAACTTGTCCAAGCATTTGAATTGGTAAGGCGATCGTTTCGATGAGTTGAATGTTGGCGAAATTTAGACTTAGTCCGATAACCGTCGCAATATTGATGGGTAATGACAATAATTTTAGCCATGAAATTCGCCCACCCACGATATACGTTCCCAGCGTGAAGTGCAGGGTGTTACTGACAAGGAATAGCACCATTGCAGCCGGTAGTGCTGACTCGCTAAAAGCTAATACAGCAATAGGAAGCCCCATATTTCCAGAGTTGTTAAACATCATGGTTGGCACAAAAGCAGGGATTGAATATTTCAAGCGAAGCGCAACGAGCCACGCAACCACACCTGAAAGTAGGATAAGTATAAGGCCACCTAGTACCAACCATTTATAGGAAAACACATCAAAATCACCTTTTGCTAGTGCGTCAATGACTAGTGCGGGTAGGAATACGTCGATGTTGAGGCGGTTTATGGTGCTAATTTCACTCGTTTGCCATCGCCCATAAAGGTGACCGACAAGAATGATTAGGAAAACGGGTAATAGAACGCCAAGAACTTGTGTCACGTGCTCTTAATCTCATCAAAAATAGTGGGAATTAAGAGTATAGCGGAGTCTGCTTATTTTATTTTTATTAATAGTACTGGGCAGAGCAGTCCCCGGCAAATTGCGGATAGGCCGGGGATCTACAAGCGACTAAGCTTTCGTTAAGACCGCAGTGATCTTAACGTAGACGAAGGCGCTGACCTGCGTTAATACGATTCTTTTTAGAACCATACAAACGATTTAAGCGTACGAGTGTAGTAAAACGTACGCCAGTTTTAGCAGCGATTCTTGTTAAAGTATCGCCGCTTCTTACACGATAAAAACGTGCTTTTTTGCTCTTTGTCGCAGTACGCTTTACACGAGTAGTGCGTTCTGTGCGAGTTGATCGTTTTGCCTGCTTTACTGCGCGAGGCTTAGGTTTAGCCTTTGCTACTTCTTCAACGGTTAAAACTAAGAATCCGTCAGATGAAACTTTTGGCGCTGAAAATGCTGTTGTTGCTGTGAGTAGACCCACTGAGAGTATTGCTAATGTAGCTATTTTTATGCTTTTCATGATTGTGTAACCCCGTATTATAAAAAGCGTTTAAGTCGACTGAAATCAATAAAATGTTCAATCAAGCGACATAGTAAGTGTGCCCCAATACTGTGTAGGAAAGAGGGTAGCACTATGTAAATCTTTGTAAAGTGAGTAACAAGCCGTTACCCATGCTTAACTGTGACAATCATTGTGGGTATTCGTTTCTTAATTGATTCAATAATATGAATCAATGCACTTGTTACTAGTTTTTAATCTAGTTTATCAGAATGACAAGGTTATGAATAACGCACCGATAATTACATAAGTAGTTCTTATAGTGAGCTATGTTCATTTCAGCACTATAGACCAGAGGTGCCGCTATAGTTTTCTCCAAAGTAAAATACGATTATTAGCAGGCATTTCGTAGTCATTGACCAGTGTTAAACCGTTTTCAGTCGCCAGCTTTGCTAAGTCATCAAAGTCGCGAATACCGCTCAGTGGATCACCCGTCTTTAGGTGTTTGTCGAACTGCATGTTGCCTTGGCTCGTGTATTGGCCTGAGTAATTGAACGGCCCATAGAAAATAAATTGACCACCAGGCTTTAAGCATTTAGCACCTTGAGTAAACAGATCAACGACATTATCCCAGTGCATAATGTGTGTGACGTTAGCGGAGTACAGCACATCGTATTGCTTACTCGGCCATACATCTGTACTTACATTAAGCGCCAGAGGCGGTAATAAGTTAGACAGAGTTGTTTCGCCCAACCACAGTTTAATACCTTCATGATATTGAATCTGGTCGCTAGTTTGCCATATTAAGTGTGGCAGCTTTTCAGCAAAATACACTGCGTGTTGTCCCGTGCCCGTACCGATTTCCAGCACCTCAGCACTATCAGGTAAAACCGCTTCCAGCACGGTTAAAATAGTGCCTTTGTTTTGATCACATGAACTAGAATAAGGTTTCATGATTCGCTCTCTTGGTAGGGTGACTTAAGTTGTTTACGGTATTCATCAATAGCTTTGCGCTCGTGTTCAACATATTGAACGATTGATTCTTGGTATGGCGAGTTATTTAACCAGTGTGCAGAGCGTGTTTCGGTAGGAATAAAGCCGCGAGCTATTTTATGTTCACCTTGAGCGCCCGGTTCAAATACTTGCAAGTTATTGCGAATGCAGTACTCGATACCTTGGTAATAACAGGCTTCAAAGTGAAGCTTGTCTATTTGCTGAGTACAGCCCCAGTGACGGCCGTAGAGTCGTGTTTCACTGCGAAACATTAATGAGCCTGCGATACATTCACCCCGTTCTTCACCGCTACCTTCTTCAGCAGGTAAGTCAGCCAGTACCAAAAATACTTGATCAGGAAGCTTGGACGCTACTTCTTGAAAGAATCCGGCGTTGAGCGTTGGTGTGCTCCACTTTTCTTCAAACGTTACTTTGTAAAAGTGTGCGAAGTCTTCCCAGTCTTTTGCTGTAGCAGTGTGACCATCGAGTAAACGCAGTTGAACGCCTGACTGCTGCATACGTTTGCGTTCTTGGCGGACGTTTTTACGTTTCTTAGCAGTCAATGCATCCAGAAAGTCTTCAAATTCTGTGTAGTTATTATTATTCCAATGAAACTGCACATCGTGGCGAAGTAAAACATCAGAGCCATTTAGTGATAATTTGGCAAGCCAATCCAGCTGGTCCGCACGTGGGAATAAACAATGGTAACTGCTCATTTTATTATCGACAGATAACTGAGCTACGGTCTGCATCAATATTTGATAATGCTCTTCAGGCGAGTCAGGTGAATTACTGAGTAGTCGCTGACCTGTCGCAGGCGTGTAAGGCGTGGCTGAGACTAGCTTAGGAAAGTAATCTATCCTACTTTGTTTATAAGCATCTGCCCAAGCGTGATCAAATACAAACTCACCGTAGGAATTATATTTTTGATAAAGAGGCATTGCAGCGCTTAGTTTTCCGTCATCATAAATGCCGATGTGACAAGGAATCCAACCAAACTCTGGCCCAACACAGCCATGTGTTTCCAAGGCTTCGAGGAATTCATGCCGCATAAAAGGGTTGTTGTCCTCTACTAAAGCGTTCCATTCTTCAGCAGGAAGTTGTTTGATTTCACTATGTATTTTTATCTGCATGGTCAAAAAATGTTGCTTGAGGTTGGGTAATTCTTGCATTATAGGCACATGAAACCAATAACAAAAAGAATGGTGCAGCTGGGGAAATATTTACTTTGGTTTATATGCGGCACTATTTTAGTTTATTTATCTGTTTTACTGGTGTTTCGCTGGGTGCCTATACCAACATCAGCATTTATCCATCATCAAAATGCGCTGCATAATGGTGAGCCTAAAGTGTATGCTGCTGCAAATTATCAGTGGGTAGATTGGGAAGACATTCCACCAGCTTTAGCTCTTGCTGTCGTCACTGCAGAGGATCAGCGCTTTCCGACACATTGGGGTGTCGATACCATTGAGTTGCGAAATGCGATTAGTGATATGAAGGCAGGAAAGTCGGTGCGTGGCGCAAGTACTATCACTCAGCAAGTTGCTAAAAATTTATTTCTCTGGAATGGCCGAAGCTACGTACGTAAAGGTATGGAGATGTTTATTGGCTTTTCCTTAGAGTTAGTGTGGTCGAAGCGACGGATTCTTGAGGTGTATCTCAATATCGCCCAGTTTGCGCCGGTTACTTTCGGGGTGAAAGAGTCTAGTCGCGTGCTATTTGATAAAGACCCGATGGAGCTGACGAGAGATGAGTGTGCGATGCTCGCTGCAGTACTGCCAACACCTGCTAAGTCCAATGCTAATGAGCCGAGTGAAACGCTACAAAAGCGTCATACTTGGATTCTGTTTCACATGGATAAGTTGGGCGCGGATTATTTGAAGCGAATCTAGGATCTGCGGAAAATATCTGAAGTGTGGGTGTTTTAATGTCTAGAGTAGATCTATAGATGACATGTGCTCTAAGTAATGTATCACCTGCTAGATAAAAATGCTTGCTGCTTGCTGCTAGCAGGTGATATTTCGACTTTTTAGTGTGCTGCTAAATTAGATATTCAACCATTTCGCTAGGTCAAACTTTTCTAAAGAGCTAATCACTTCATCGGCATTAGTAAAGTGTTCAAGACTCATAGCAGGGTCTGGCACGGCTATAACAGACATACCCGCAGCACGTGCAGCTTCAATACCTGAAGGCGCATCTTCAAATACTAAGCAGTTTTCTGGTGCACAGCCAAGTGCTTTTGCTGCAGTCAGGAAAATATCAGGGGCAGGTTTAGCGCGCGTCACATTAGCATGGTCGCTGGTCACGATAGCATCGAACAGTTCAAACCATTCTTTATGCTTGCTCGTTTTGATTTTGAATTGATGATCTTTAGAGCTAGTTGCAACCGCGATGGGAATCTTGAGTTCAGACAATACCGCGATCAACTCACGTGCGCCAGGCTTAGGTTGTGCGAAAGCAAAACGCTCATTCAATAAGTCATTTCGTTCTTCTAAGTAATGCTCAGGGGTGAAGGGTAGGTCTAAGGCTTTGACAAGATAAGTAGCCGCGTCATAAGAGTCACGACCGATCATGTGTGACTTTACCGACCAATCAAATACTTTGCCGTAGCGACCCACAATCATCTGGGTGACTTCTGTGTAAATGCTTTCGGTTTCTAGTAGTAGTCCGTCCATGTCAAAAAGAACGGCTTGAATATTTGCTTGGCTCATTAGAGAGTGCCCTTTGAGTAAATCAGTAGATTAATTTACCCGCAAACATAACACATTTGTTTGATGTTTTAGAAAGTTGCTGTAGTCCATAAATGACTACAGCAACCCAATGCGACTAATTATGAATTAGCTTCTATGTACTTGACGAGAGATGTCGTTGGTAAAATACCCGGCTGAAGAGCGGTCAATTTACCTTCAGGGTTAAAGATCATAAAGGTTGGTGTACCAATTAGACCTTCCTCTGCATTCAACTCCATCCAAGCATTCATCTCAATAGGGTTACTTAAGATGTTTTTAAAAGGCATTTTGTACTCGTCAATCATGTCTTGAGCGGCTGCTTTTCCAGGCTGACCATCAAGCGCAATACCAAGCACTCGGACGTTATCTAGTTTGCCGTCAAACTTAACCATGTCAGGCATATGTGCGCGACAAGCACCGCAGTCTGACGCCCAGACTTCGACAATAGTCCATTTGCCATTACCAATTTCGTCTTCGATTGTGGTTTGTTTACTATCAAAGTCAGTAAAGGCATTAGCGGCTGTGCTTAATACAGTAGCTGTTATAATAGAAAGAAATAGCGTTTTGGCTAAAGAAAATAGTTTCACGAGCATGTTCCTCAATTTATGATGTAGATGCAGTTATTCGTAATTACAAAAGATATAAATAATGCCAACAAGTTCCATATATACGACCCGCGCCGTTTTTTTTGATCTAGATGGCACGCTCTTGGATACCGCTCCCGATATGGTCGGCGCACTCAACTTACTGCTAAAGGAAGAGGATGCACCTGCTATCGATTACGATATTGCCCGCAAAGTTGTCTCTGACGGCACGCAAGCATTAGTCAATTTAGGGTTTGGCGAGTCGCAATCGGACGACGATTTTACACGTCGTTGTCAGCGATACTTGGCTATATACGCAGAAAATGTGTGTGTGGATACAGTATTGTTTGATGGAATGGCGGAAACCTTAGAATTTTTAGAAGCCCACAACATCGTTTGGGGTGTAGTAACGAATAAACCTGAGTTCTTGACGACACCTTTACTTAAAGCGTTAGGCTTAGACGTGAGAGCGGGTTCTGTTGTTAGCGGGGATAGTTTGCCTGTGCGTAAACCAAACCCTGAGCCACTTTTTCATGCTGCTAATGAATGCAACGTACTAAGTACTGAAAGTATTTATGTAGGTGATGCTTCACGTGATGTTGAAGCAGGTAATCGTGCAGGTATGATTACACTATTAGCGAGCTACGGTTATATTGATAACGACCATCAGCCTGAAACTTGGGGTGCAAATGGTATCATTGAGCAAGCATCAGAAATTATAGATTGGTTAAGCGAAGTTCCAGAGCTTGAGCTAGACATTCAACGCGCCAATTAACGGAGAAAGATTTTGAATATTAGTACGAATACCGCCCGTTCCACGTTATTTCAGATTATATTATTTTTGGTGTTGCTGGCTGCTGCATTGTTTTGGCAAAAGGACAATATCGCCAGTTTATATCTCTCTGGTGAAATCAACCCGATTGGTTGGTTGTTAAATGGCGTTATCATTTTGCTATTTTTGCTTGGTATGGGTCGTATAACGTCATTATTGCTTTCGTATAGTCGAGAGCATGCCGTCCTAGAGCGTTTGATTAATGCGATTACTGATGGTGCGAATGACCCTATTGGTCGTTTACCTGAAGGTGCATTGGCGGTTCATCGTTATCAATATGTACAAGCGATGGCACGTAAAAATACTCCTGTAAACCATGGGGCGTTGGCATCCAATCTGAGTACTTCAGAGCAGAGTCGATTTACCTTGGTTCGTTACGTTAACAGTATTTTGATTTTGTTGGGTGTGTTTGGAACGGTTGTTTCGTTGTCGATTGCATTGATTGGTGCATCGAGTTTATTGGACTCGCCGGAAGGCGCAAACAAGATGGGCATGATCATAGGTGGCATGTCATCAGCGTTAAGTACCACGATGACGGCTATTGTCTGTTTTGTTATTTACGCTTATTTCTACCTACGCTTGAATAATGCACGCGCTCAGTTATTAAATGGCATCGAGAGTATGACAAGTACTCACTTGCTGCCAAGTATCACGCACAGTGAAGAGTCTATGATTCGTCACGTGGCAGAGTTAACCATCGCACTAAATGCATCTGCAGAGCGACTCAATGAAATGCAGCAGCATATGATGGACGCAGCCACTCAGCTCACGAATGCAGTGAGTATGCAAACCAATGGCGGTGGTGTAACAGAAGAAAGCATGCAGGAAATGAAAGACCTTTTGCGTGAAGGTTTCCGTTTACCAAAAGCGCCATTAAAACCAAATACACCACCTGCACTCGGTGATAGTTCGATGCCTAACAGCACAGGCTTCCAGCGATGAGTAGGAACTTTCCTGATTATCATAGCTTTCCTGATAGGGATACGGGAGATGAAAGCTTTTGGCCGTCATTCACCGATATTATGATGGTGATCACCATGGTGTTCCTGTTGGTCACGGTGATGGCGATTACTAATAATTGGAAGTTGGTTACCGACTTGCAAAAGAGTATTGAAGCTCAGCGTTTAGCCGCTGAACATGCTCTGGATACTGACGCGGCAAATAGCACGTTAGAAGATCGTATGAAACTGGTTGAGCAGCGATTAGCGGGTGCAAAGTTAGAGTCTGCGAATAAGCAGCTAGTGAATGAAAAGCTACAAGCAGAGTTAGATAAAGTTCGCGAAAATATCGCAGATATTGAAAGACAACTAAATGCCAGTATTGAGTTGCTCCAGAAGCGTGATGTAACCATCAGTCAGCGTGAAGAACAGTTAGCAAATATTACGGCGGACCGTGATAAGCAGTTAACGACATTAGCATCACGAGCAGCGGCATTGGCTGCGCTACAGCAAACACAGGTTTCTAGTCAGCAACAAGTGGCTCGCTTACAAGAGGCGTTACAGCTAAAACAAGGTGAGTTGCAAGATGCTCGAGTGTTGTTAAAGCAGTCGCAGGTGTTAGTGAGTGAGGGTGACGACTCAAAGATTCAGTTAAACCAGGCCCTGCAGAAGTTGGCAGATACTGAAAAGCTTTTAGCAAGCACTCAAGATGGGCAAAAACGTAGTGAAGAAGCATTAGCTGCGAGCTTGGACCGTCAGGCTAAAAATGATCAGCAGCTTCAAGCAACACTTGTCAGTCAAAAGCTTAGCGAACAGCAGTTAAACGCTATGCGTGACGAGCTTACTGCTTTACAGGAAAGCAAGCAGAGCGAGGTTGAGAACTTGGCGAGCTTGCAGCAGGAAATAGCGCGATTAAACACGCTTAGAAATGAAGATGAAACTAAGCTGCTAAGCATGAAGGGTGAGTTTGATAGTTTGGATACAAAGTACCAAAAGCTGCTACGTCCAGCGCGCTCTAGTGCTGGCAAGGTTGTAGTGTCGGTATGGTTTAGCAAGCAAGGTGGTCGTGATATATACAAAATACGTGAGCAAGCGAATGGTGAGTTCCGTACGTTGACACGTAAAGAGATGGCTACTTCGCTGGCTAGGTTGAAAGATAAGCACGGTAAAGAGCTGTACGTGAAAGTTATAATTCCAGAGAATAGCGGCCTTTCGTATAATGATGCATGGACTTTTACCACTGAAATGCAGCGTGCTTATGACTACTATTACCAAGATAATGAAGAATAAAACCGATAGGATTAACTATGTCTGATTTACATTTAAATTATATTCCAAAAGCGGGCTCGCTTGATGGCCGTGTGATCTTGGTGACAGGCTCGGGTGATGGTATCGGTCGGGCAGTCGCTAAAGCTTATGCGAGTTTTGGTGCAACGATTGTTTTGCTAGATAAGACGATTGATAAACTTGAGAAAGTTTATGATGAGATTACCGAAGCAGGGCACCCAGAGCCTGCTATCTATCCATTGGATATGGCTGGCGCAACGGTTCATGATTATTTAGAAATGTCGCGTATTTTGAAAGAACAGCTTAATGGTCTAGATGGTTTAGTGCTAAACGCAGCTTGGATGCCGGGTTTTGTGCCTTTTGAACAGTATGATTTAGAAATGTGGCAGAAGACTATGACTGTCAACCTAACGGCCAATTACTTAATTACACAAGCATGTTTGCCATTGCTGCTTGACTCTAAAATGGGCTCAATCATTCATTCTGCACATGAAGTGACACGTGCTTACAGTGGTGCATTTGGCATCGCTAAAGCAGGAATGGTTGCGATGATGGATATAGTTGGCGATGAATATGGCAATCCTGATCGTTTTATTCGTGTAAATAGTATTGACTCAGGGCCACTACGTACTGAGATGCGTCGTAGTAGTTACCCTGGTGAAAATAGGGATACTTTGGCATCACCGGAGTCAGTACTAGGTCCGTACTTATACTTCATGAGTGATGATGCGGGTAGGGTTACGGGTGAGAAAGTCTCATTAGGTAAGCTTGATGCTGACTTCCAGTGGCCAGGTTTAACAACAGAACAAGCATGATGAAAGATGATCTATTTGCTACACCACAAGATGAAGTTCCAGACTTTGTCTTTGATGAGCGTGTAGTCGACGTATTTCCAGACATGATCAAACGCTCGGTGCCGGGTTATGAGTCTATGTTGGCAATGATGGGCGTCGTTGCACGTCAGTATGCAGAGCCTCAAGGTCGAGTATATGACCTTGGAAGTTCTCTTGGTGCATCGACACTCGCTATTCACCGCCAAACACGTGACCTCGATCTAAAGCATATCTGTATTGATAACTCAGCTGCGATGATTAAGCGTAGTCAGGCAATATTATCTCGCCACATGCCGCAAGCAGACTTAGAGTTAGTGTGTGATGATATTCAATCACAAGAAATTACTGATGCTTCAGTCGCGGTGATGAGCTTTACGCTACAGTTTATTGAAGCTGATGACCGCCTCGCTACTATCAAGAAAGTTTATGAAGGCTTGAAGCCGGGTGGCGCGTTGATTCTTTCTGAGAAAATTGCGTTTGATGATAGTCGGCAGCAAAGTCTGCAAACAGATTGGCACCATGCCTTTAAAGGCGCTAATGGTTACAGCGAATTAGAGATTAGTCAGAAACGAACGTCCATCGAAAATGTCATGGTGCCTGATACGCTAAGTCAGCATCAATCCCGACTAACTGCAGCAGGATTTGACGAATCTTACTGTTGGTATCAAGCGTTTAACTTCGCCTCCATCGTCGCACTAAAGCACTAAAACTATGTTTAATTTTGACACCCTTTACAGTGATTTAAAAGACACTGAGCTAGAGCCGTGGCTCGAGCATTTACCTGCACAAATTGACGCAGTCTTCGCTGAGAAAACACATGGTTTTGTGGGTGATTGGATAAAACTGTTGGCAGAGATGCCGAAGGCGCAAGCCAGTGATGTTGATTTAACGGCTGATCGAGTTCGTATCGGCCAAGCGCATGATATGTCACCAGGGCAGGTGGAGCAGTTAGAGCAGCAGCTACGGACTATTATCCCATGGCGTAAAGGACCTTATGAGTTGTTTGGTATCCACGTGAATACCGAGTGGCGTTCTGACTTTAAGTGGCAGCGAATTCAACCTCATTTATCACCACTTAAAGGTCGTACAGTGTTAGATGTAGGCTGTGGTAACGGTTATCACATGTGGCGTATGTTGGGTGAGGGAGCAGATTTAGTGATCGGTGCAGACCCTAGTCAGTTTTTTGTTGCACAGTTTCGAGCGATTAAACAATATGCAGGCGAGAAATTGCCTATTCATTTGTTGCCGATGAAAAGTGAACAATTACCGGCATTCACGCGTGAATATAAGGGTGTTGGTTTTGATACTGTCTTTTCTATGGGTGTGTTGTATCACCGTGCATCTCCGGTGGAGCACTTCAAAGAGCTACGTAGCTTTTTAAGACGTGGCGGTGAGCTGGTGCTAGAGACGTTAGTGATAGAGGGCGATGTACAGACTACGCTAATACCAAAAGATCGCTATGCGAAAATGCGTAACGTATGGTTTGTAGCGTCAACTGCATTTTTAATAAGACTATTGGAACGAGTAGGTTTTGTGAATTGTCGTGTGGTAGATGAGTGTGTGACATCGCTAGAAGAGCAACGTGCTACTGACTGGATGAACTTTGAGTCGCTTGAGGATTTTTTGGATCCTGATGATCATAGTAAAACCATCGAGGGGTACCCGGCTCCTCGTCGTGCGACGATTATTTGCCAGGCCCCCTAGAAGGGTATCGTTTTACGAGTAAGTATTACTCTTCGTCAGACTTTTTCTTTTTCTTCTTACGTGGTGCTGCAGGTGCTTCGCCATCACTTGGAGGAGTACTTGGCTTGCGAGGTGCAGGCGCTGCGTCACTAGTATCAGCAGAACTTTCAAGGCTGCTACTGTCATTATTAGAAGAACGATCCTTAGGTGTTAGCTGGCGTAATTTAAGCTGCTGGCCTTGTACCCAAGTTTTGTGAAGATGCTTAGCAATCGCTTTAGGCATTCCATCAGGTAACTCAACGGTGCTGTAGTCACCTTCAATCTTAAGATTGCGGATGAATGCGCTTTCAACACCAGCTTCATTGGCGATAGCGCCAACAATGTGCTTTGCTTCAACACCGTGATCTTTACCAACCTCTAAGCGGAAAGTAACCATGTCTGGTAACGGCTCGCCTGAGTTAGTATTTTCACGAGGTGCACGAGGCTTACGCTCTGCTCGGTCGCCGCGATCACTACGGTCGTTACGAGAATCACGATCGCCACGAGAGTTGCGGTCGTTTCTATCGCTACGCTCACGACGAGGTGGTCTGTCAGATGTATCACGATCACGACGGTCGCTACGATCATTTGTAACTGTTGGAATATCAAGCATCTTCGCTGAAAGCGGACGATCTTTTTGTACAATGTACGCAAGGCTCGCTGCAATTTGTTCAATGCTTAAGTCACCTTCACTTGCAAAGTCAGTAACAACTTTTTCCATGAAGTCCAAGTTTTCTTGAAGCATCACTTGCTTGATCTGCTCTTTAAACTTAGTCACACGAGTCGTACTAATCGTTTCAGCCGTTGGTAATTCAAACGGTAAAATCTTTTGATTAGTTGCGCGCTCAATCGTTTGAAGCATGCGCTGACCGCGTGGTGGAATGAACAGAATCGCTGTTCCTTTACGTCCAGCACGTCCAGTACGACCGATACGGTGCACATAAGATTCAGTATCATGAGGCATGTCATAGTTAATTACATGACTGATACGCTCAACGTCCAAACCACGTGCTACAACATCCGTTGCAACCATGATATCAATCTGGCCTTTACGGAACTGATTGATTGTCTTTTCACGCAGCTCTTGCTTAATGTCACCATTTAGCGCGACAGTCGAATAACCACGTGCTTCTAGTTTGTCAGAAAGCTCATGTGTCATAGACTTGGTACGAACAAAGATAATTGTTCCGTCACAAGGCTCTGCTTCAAAGATACGTGTTAACGCATCTAGCTTATGGATAGTTTTACCCTGCCAGTAGCGCTGAGTGATCGTTGTAACTGTACTTGTTTTAGTCTTGATGCGAACGTCTACAGGATCTTTAAGGTAACGTTGAGTTAGCTTTTTGATCTGTGCAGGCATTGTTGCAGAGAATAATACAACCTGCTTTTCAGCAGGGGTCGACTTAAGGATTGTTTCAACATCATCAACAAAGCCCATACGAAGCATTTCGTCAGCTTCGTCCATCACAACTGTTTTCAGTTGATCAAGTTTAAGAGTCTTACGATTGATGTGATCAATTACACGACCAGGTGTTCCAACAATTACATGGACATTACGCTTCAGCTGCTTCAGCTGGATACCAATGCTCTGTCCACCGTAAATAGGTAGGATATGGAAGCCTGGTAAGTTTTTAGCGTATGCCTGCATTGCTTCAGCAACTTGGATAGCTAGCTCACGCGTCGGTGTTAGAACTAGAATCTGTGGCTTAGATTGGTTTAAATCAATCTTGGACAATAAAGGGAGTGAGAATGCTGCCGTTTTACCTGTACCAGTCTGAGCTTGACCTAGTAGGTCTCTGCCTTCTAAAAGCGGAGGAATACTCTCTGCTTGTATTGGTGATGGGTATTCGTAATCGATAGCGGACAGAATTTGCTCAGATAAGCCTAATTCCGAAAAAGGGGGGGTGTTTTGCTCTGACATGCGGCAGGGTATCACTGATATATTAAGGGCACAGATTCTACTCTATTTTTAGTACAAATGTTGGGAATATTTGTTATTGTGATTTTTGATTTTTTATCAACTTTTGATTAAGTGCTAGCTTACTAAGCAGTCTGTCTTTATTCTGATTGTTATGTAGTATTCATATATTACAGTTGTTGATTTAATGCTGTACCATGCATCCTGTTTTTGTCTCATCCGTTACGTTCTTACTTACCGAGTGAACTAAATTGATTGGGCATCATACTAGAAGTAGATAGTAGAGCTAATTTAAATTGGGGGCATAAGGTCTAGTTATTGACTAAACTAAACCTATTATCTATTTATTAAATACGTGAGGGCTTTTGGCCGATAAGCTACCTGTTATAGTGAGCGTTAAGTTTCCATTCAGCGTGTGCATTGTAACTTAGGATAAATAGCATTAATAAGTCGCCAACACACGTATTAAATGGCTCTGAAGGGACATAGCCACGGGCTGATGTTCAATGATTAATGATCGAATCGAAGAACTAATTATTTATGAATAAATTTACTGCCTCGCCTAGAGTGGCGATTTTAGCCTACGAAAACCTTGACGCATTCGAATTTGGATGTGCTGTTGAGTTGTTCGTTACTCCTCGTCCAGAACTAGAAGCTTGGTATCAATCAGATATTCTTGGTCTAACGGATGCGCCTGTTAAAGCAGCTGGTGGTATCACTGTTCAAACAGATAAAGTCGTTGATGACTTAGCTGAATACGACATGATGGTTATTCCTGGTTGGACTGGCATCGACGTAAAGCCACCAGAGCATCTAATTGATGCATTATTAGAAATGCACCAGCGTGGCGGACGTATCGTTGCTCTAGGTCTTGGTGTATTTGCACTAGCAGCTACTGGTTTGCTAGATGGCAAAAAAGCGACGACTCATTGGTCTCAAGCTAAGTCATTCACTGAAATGTTCCCTAAAGTAAACTTCGTTGATAACGTTCTTTACACTGGCGAAGATAGAATGCATACATCTTCTGGGCAAACAGGTGCGATTGACTTAGGTCTGCACATGATCAGACAAGACTACGGTGCTCATCGCACAAACGTTGTATCTAAGGATTTGGTTGTTTCTTCTCATCGTGATGCAACGCAATCACAGTTTGTTGAGCGTACACTTCGCCAGCAGCACGGTCGTTTGCATGAGACAATTAACTGGGTGCTTGAAAACCTAGATAAGCCTTTGAATGTGACTGAAATGGCTGAGCAGGCGTGTCTTTCTCGTCGTAGCTTTGATCGCCAGTTCCGTTCGACAGTAGGTAAGAGTCCTAAAGAGTGGTTGATCCATCAGCGTATCAACTTGGCTCAAGACTTTTTGGAAACGACAAATTACAGTGTTGAAGAAATCGCTTCTTCTACAGGTTTCCAGACAGGCATGAACCTGCGTCATCACTTTACTCGTTTATTAGGTTTGTCACCTACACGTTACCGCGCTAAGTTTTCTCAATAATAGAACGGTAATAAGTGAGTGCAGTCATATACAATATCTTAAAGATGGCGTAGACTGCACAGACTACCAGTTATGGTATTTACATGGGGGCGACTTGGCTTCGACGTGGATAACAAACCCTGGGGAGCATGCAGTGAGGTATAGTGATCACTTAAATCCACGCTATAATTTATAGTTGCTAACGATAACAACTACTCTTTAGCGGCGTAAAAGCCTGCTAAATTCCCTTAAGTGTTCGCCCGCAGGCGCTAACTGGGAATCATTAATGCGGTATCGCGTGGAGGACTGTACAGGGCCGAAACGTTAAAACCTAACTGTAATCGCGGATACCTTCTCTGCCCGTCGAGGTTGTATTTGCTAAATTAATGACGGATTCTAAGCATGTAGCGCCTTCAGGCAGCGTGTTTGCGGACGCGGGTTCGATTCCCGCCGTCTCCACCACTATACTGTCTAACTGATATAAGAAAATCTAAAAACCCTTACGGCCTAACGCTTTAAGGGTTTTTTTATGTCTGTAGTAATCTAATATAATTCAGTAGTATTTACCCCTCAATGGGGTAAATTGGGGGGCTTCGATTTTTAGAGTAGAGATACTCCAAAATGAAGCGAAGCCTTACAGATAAGATGGCTAAGCCAGCCGAAGGTGGAAAAACCAAAGAAATATGATGGTGCTAACGAAGAAAGCCCCTCATGTGTATGAAGGCCTTCTTTAGTCAACGGTTGATGATAGGTAAGTCTTAGAACTTACCCACAAAGTTCAAGAACCAACCTTCCGCATCACCATCAAGTTCACTCAAGTCATCATTAAACGTTGTGAAGTTATACCCCACACCAACTTTGAAGTTTTTACCAAGGTGACGATCAAGTGAAACCACCGCGCCATGCTGACTATCTTCAGAGGCCTCAGAGTTTAGCCAGTGATAGCCCGCCATCGCGTCCCAGTTATGCGTCATGTGGTAAGTAACTCTTGCGCCAACCAGTGAAGCATCATTATCAGTCCATATGCCTGTATCTCTATCCGCTCGAATTTCACTTTCTTTATGCGCAAGCTTTCCGCCTACCTGCCAGCGTTGATTGACTTGGTAAGTGCTTTCTAAGCTAGCGATCAGTGACTTCTCATCCGCCACATCACTTTGTGATAACGGCTGTAAATCATACTCGTAGTTTAAGCGGCCAAGCACATTAAGACGGTCATGGTTCACAGGACGGTAAGCAAATCCAACGCCTATTTCTGTGAAGGTAGCATCGTTAGTGTCGTTCTCTTTATCCGTTGTTACTGAGTGGTTGAGCTTAGCCTGATAACGAAGCGAAGGCGTTGCACGGTAGTTCAGTGTATTGGTCGTAACCCATTGATCAGTACTTTCTGGTTCAGTCGCTGAGTTGTTCTCATCACGACGATACTCTATGCGTGAACTCGCTTTGGTTTTACCTTGGCTATAGGTAAACCCAGCCGTAACAGCATCCCGTTTTGTGACGCCAGTGCCATCATCGTTATCCAAGTCGATGGTTTGTAGCGAGCCGCTCAACGTGGTGTATTTGTTGTAATCGTAGTCAACACCAAAAGTATGACCAAGGCCTGAGGCGTCTGACTCATGTGTGAACTGGTGCTCAGTATAAACGTCTAGTCGATTACTCACGCTGCGTCGTTGGCCCACTGTAAACACATTACGTTTATCAAACGTGGAGTCGGTTGACAGCGTGTAGTTACTGTAGAGAGAGTGGATGTCATTGAGCTTGTAATCCACACCTGCAATAGCGCCATCACCACGGTCACCGCTGCTGACTTCAGCATTGAGCGTGAGACGATCATTAAATTTAGTCTTAGCACCCAGCGTCATTAAGTCATTGGACTCATACGAGCCGCTGTCGCTTAGCGTCTTTTGACCAACCGCATAAAGGTTGGTGTCGTCACTGACGTCATAACCAACTTTAAGCGCGGCTAGAGTGCCTTCGCCATCGGTGCTAGTGGTGTTGTTTGTTAGGTCTTCTTCTTTCTCTTTACGAAGTTCAGCACCTACTGTTAGCTTTTTATTGAGTGTGTATTCACCCTGTATGCTGGCAGTTTGGACTTTGCTGGTGTCTTCTTTTTTCAGCTGCGTTAGCGTGGTTGAGAGCGCAAAGTTCTTAGTCGCTTGTAGCGTTGCTTGTAAGCCTAGGTTTATCTCAGCGATGAGTTGATCGACCTTATTGCCGCTAGAGAAACCCGCATCGGTGTTTTTATACCAAGCAGCTGCCGTGCCTTTCTTGTTGCCGTAGTCTTCTAAATTAACGCGTGCTTCAACACTGTATGCCACTGCTTTTTTCGGTATTATTGTGCTGTTAGGTGTTAGCTCGCTAAAGTTTAAACCACCATCGTTAGAGCTGAAGCTACCCGTCGTTTGTACTGACTTAGACTCTGCGTACTCTGCAACGAGGTAAGTGCCTTTAGACTTTTTAACCGTGACATCAATGCCTTTTAAGTCGTAGTCATTATCGCCATCACGTTTTTCATGCGCATAGCTACCACCAATCGCAACGTGGTCACCTAGCCATGCTTTACCTCGCGCACCATAGCTGGCTTTATCGCTGTCAAAGTCATCGGGCACATACTCATAATCCACCATCAGATACACTTGGTTATCGGCGAGTGGGTTATTTTTGATAATGGATAAGTCGCCTTGTTCTGCAATTTGAAGCAGCGGACGATTTAGTATAATACGGCCTTGGAAATCATCGACTTGGTAGTCGCGGCCTTCTTCCATCGTGATTGTTTCAAGCACGAGGTCAGTATCATTGTCGCGAACTTCGACCCAAATCTTCTCTGAGCCAACGACAATATCCGAATCTTTTAAGTAGTAAAGACTGCCACCAGTACCCAAAAATTCAACGTGTCGCGCAGCGCTTTGTGATTCAGAAGCAAACACAGTGACGTCCGTTTTATGATCACCTAATTCAGTGACTCGGGTACTCTTACGATTGATTTTAGCGCCATACAAACTGCGGTTAAACGAGCTTAGCTCAGTGCCCGTCATGTCGGTATTGAAGTTACCCCATAGGCCACGAGACTTGTCCCAATCAACGCGCACGTAGATTTTACCTTGGCTATTGGTGTCATCGACAATCGTCGAGTCATCACCATAAACAGGGTAGTACTTGTCTGGGTCTAAGCGTCTAAAGACACTTTCTGGGTCTTTTTTATGAATGTCGTCAAATAGCTCATCAATCTCAGCTGTACCCGTATCCATTTGAGCGGTGACTAGGTAGCGGCCTTTGATTTTACCTTTTAGGTAGAACGCGAGACGGCCATCAACAAAGATATCGCCATCAAGGTATTTGTCACCATCGCTTAGGCTTTCTAAGTTATCGGAAACGTTACCTTCACCAATAGTCACATCGGCCAATCCCACCATAAATAAATAGCGGTCATCGACACTGGTTACTAGCTGCTTTTGATAGCTAAGATTATTGGCTTGGGTGATTTGGACGTTAAAGACATGATCACCTTGAGGCAGCAGTCGCTCGACGACAAAGCGTTCTTTAGCAACTGTGACTTTCTCACCATCGATAGTGATGGTGTTGCCGTCTTCGATGTCATTTCCGTGAATGCGCACGCGTGAGCCGTACAACGGAATGGTTTGTTTTGCTAAGTTGCTCTGTGGCAGTTTTTCACTCTGAACGACGGGTGCAATGTAACTGCTTGGTTCGCGCAAAGTGAGTTGACGAGGATGTGTCTCATCGACTCGGTTGGCTTTATCTTTAACCGTTAAAACGTATTTAAGCTCATCACCTATGTCTAATGCTTCTCCATCGGCGGTGCTGCCATCCCATTTTACTTGGTGACCATTGATAAGGTCTGTGCCGTTGAAGGTTTGTAGTGGTTTCAGCAGGTCTTCGTCTGTGCTGCTATAAATGGCGAGTTCCCAAGTATTAATGAACGCGCTGTAGTTTGTATTTAGTGTAAATGAAATAGGGGAGTCGAAGCGTTTGTTGTCTTCTAGTTCTATATTTTTAACCGTGGTGACTTCTAGTAATGGCGTTAATGCCACTGGGTCACTGGTGGTCCAGATCACACCGCCGTCATCTAGTCGAAGCGTGCGAGTCTGACTGGTATGTTGATGTTGTAGCTCATGAACTCGGGGTTGAGCGCTTGCCACAGTTGCTGGTTTGGCATTGCTCGTTTCTACGCTGCTCGTATTTACAATTGTAGGATCGACATCGCCTTCCGCATCTTCGTCCGCAACAGATCGTGTAGTGACCAGAGGCATGACGCTAGATTTTATTTGGGCGGATGCTTTTAACGTTTCAGTGACAGGGCTGACGGCTGGCTGTTTTTCTACGATTCTAATCGTGAACGAGTCATTGTCAGCGGCATTCGCCATCGCAAAAAAACTACCGATCGCTAGACTTAATAAAGATTTATTAAGCACAGACGTGAGGGTGTCTGTCTTGCGACCTGCTGTTACTACGGACTTATGGTCTGTTTGAATTGTTTTCATGGGGTAACCATTCGTTATTATTATTTATTAGCGTGGCGCGCTTTATTTAATTTTAATAGTAATCTAGTTGCGCCTAAGTTGTTAAAAACACTGGACAAGTGGGGTATTACTCGTGTTTTTACCGTTGCTTTGAACGACCAGACGTCCTTGTCTGGTGCATTCTTAGCAAGTCATGCTATTGCGTACTTTCCACTTTAACGTGGCCCATCATGTTGCCTAGCTTGCCATGCAGTGCTCTTCGAACACTGTTAGCACGAAGCTTAGCAAGACCCGCATTACCGTTAGACAAAATCTTGATATGTCCACTGCCATGCTGCTTGATGCTGTTGGCAATTCTATCCAGTACAGCATTATTACGTGCTTGTATCTGGACGCTGTTAGGCTCGAAGAAGTCATCTTTTAAATCTACTTCTACTGTCATTGCTTTGGCTTGAGGCTTTGCCTGAGTCTTGGCTGGTACCTTGGTAGGAGCAGCTTGTTTAACCACGTCTTTATGCTCATGGGTATGAGGCACTTTCTGTAGTTCTACCGGAAGCTCCACACCGAAGTTGATCTTATTCAACTTCGTGCCAGTGATACGTAGGACTCTTGGGTTCTCAGTCGTAAAGCGTGAACCTCTTGGCAACGTAGACATGTCTACTTTCAGAATGATATTTCTACCGATTCCTAAGCGTCCACCGTCAAGGTCTGGCAAGTGATAACGACCATATGCATCAGTCTCTATTAGTAAGCCTTCAACACTTGCAAGACGTACACCAGGAATACCTTCTTCAAGAATACCGTGGTTAGTCACTGTGATTTCTAGTACATCGGTTTCAACCGCAGGTACTCGTTTAGCCGCTAGTGGTGTTTGCGTTGGAACACCGCGAATACGACGAGTCGTTACACGAAGGTCTTGACCCGTTAAGCCTTTACGCTTCATCCCTGTATGTGCCGTTTCGATTTGGCCGTTATGACCCACCTTGATAACCGTTCCCTGTCGAGTCGTGACGATGAAGTCATTCTTCTTGGTGTAGGGCATACGTACCACTTTGCGGTAATTACTTGGCTTATCCAAGATGCTTAAACGACCATCAAGTGCGTTCAACTGCAAGCTGTTCCAACCGAAGTAATCACTTTTGAGGGTGATGCCAGTGGCTGTCGCAGAGTCTTGGAAACCATCGCCATCACGGTCATGGAAGACCTTACCAATAACCGTTGCTTGGTCGAGCCCGCTGTCTTGCGTAACAGAGATACAAGCCGTTGCGATGTTACTGGTTGCACTCGCCGTTGCTTGAGCCGTATTACATTGCTTGCCAGTTTGAGCTGTTGCACCAATCTTCACAACGTAAGTGATCTTGATATAACCGTTGGCTTCAACAGGAACAGTAAAGTCTGCAATCGTCACAGGGTCATTACCTGAGGTGTTTGCATCACTGGTTGTCAGCAAGGCGTGATCTGCATCATAGGTTTTCACTTTGATGGTTTCTTTGCTGATCTTGAAGCCGATCGGCAAGTCATCAACTACGCTGACACCTTCAGCGATGAAGCTGCTCTTGTTCTTCACCAAAATGGTGTAAGGCACAAGGTCACCCACAGAGGCTTCAGATTTCGCAGCGACTTTACTAATCAATAGCTCAGCATCTGGAATCATAAATGCAGACAGTGTAAGCAGTGTCGCAACATCCGTATTTGCTGACGGATCAGGCGATGCGTTATCACTACCGTCATTGTTTCTAGCATCTGACAGATCAGATCGACGAGAGCCACTTGGAGCCGTCGCGCCAGTAATTGACTGATTGCGAAGCTCTGACGGTGCGCCGTCTACAAAAGGATCAACCCTTGCCACGAAGCTGACGGTGTACTCGTCTTGTGGGCCGAGCAAACCATCTGTTCCAGTCAATAGTTTAGGGTCACTCGCTGTCCCATCGAAGCTGCTATTCGCTGTTGGAGCGATGGCTGTACCGCTGTCGTTTAGGTTAATAGTTACCGTCGGTGCGGTCACGATGTTAAGGAATGCCGTACCAAATTGATCACTCGACGTCATATTGTCTTCAAGGCTCAATGTGGTCAGATTCACATTACCTGTATTCTTAACAATGATCGTAAACGGTACGTTGAATGTGCGATCAGCATTGAGTACAGGCGTGCCTGCAATCTTGGTTGATCTCACTTCTGGTTGCTGCTCTGGCGGCGTAAATGGTGTTGGCGCATCTGTGTTATCAGCACCTGGGTTACTACCACTATCCGTTAGGTCACCAATCGTTAAGCTGCCTGTTGTACCACTCACCGATGCCTGATTTGTATACTCGCTTGGAGCATTTTCAGCATTCGGGTTGATACGTACAGTGAAGGTTAACTGGTAGCTATCGTTAGGCATCAACTGGCCATCAGCGCCACTGGTTAGCTGTGTCTCAGGCGTAACACCTGTGAATGCAGCGTTTGCAGTCGGTAGCTGAGAGTTACCAGAAGCGTTGCTTACAAAGCTAATGCTCGGCGTTGTGACAACAGAGACTAGAGATGTACCCAGTTGAGTCGCAAGGTCATCAACCACTGTCAGGTTATTGAGTCCCACCGTGCCAGTGTTTTTGACGATGATGGTGTAATCAATATCGAAGCTACCATTCGTATTAATGCGTGGTTCGCTCGCCGACTTGCTGGCTCTGATTTCAGGGTTAGCGGTGTTAGTTGTGACGCTATCGCTGAGTGGTTCTAGTTGTGAAGCGTCACCACTTGCAGTATTCACAATCTCACCTGCAACCACGTCAGACTCAGCAACTACTTTGGTACCCACTAATATGCAGCTAGCTTCTGGTGCCAATGTCGCACAGCTTAATGTGTTTGGCGTAATCATCGGATCACTCACTACGACATTACTAAGCGTTGCGGTTCCTGTGTTAGTCATTGTGATGGTATACGTCAACGTATCGCCTTCACTGACCACACCATTGCCATCTTCATCAGCATTTGTCGGTGAAGATTTTTCTAGTGTTGCAGCAGGGGAGAGAATCGCGCTGGTGTTGCTAGCGGTAGACTCAGCCGTTTGGTCACTATTGGCCGTAGCGTTATTAACGATTTCACCAGCGGTAACATCTGCTGCTGTTACAACATATTCTCCTGAAAGAACACACGTCGCTAAAGGTGCAACCGTTGCACAAGTCATCGTGTCGTTTGGCGCGGCTAATAAGCTATCAACAAGCTTTAGGTTCGTTAGTGTTACAGAGCCTGTATTGGTTGCTGTCACTGTGTACTGCAACGTATCGCCTGCACTGATTTCACCATTGTCATCTTCATCAAGATTTATAGGCGCTGGTTTAACGACTGATAATGTCGGCGTAGTGATTACTTCAATGCTATGGCTTGCTGGTGCAGTCGGTAATGTTCCACCTGCTGGCGTACCCGTAGCCGACGCTGAGTTATCAACACTTCCTGCATCTATTTCTGCTTGAGTCACAGTGTGGTTACAGCTGTAAACCCATGTTTCATCAGTGTCCAAGATACCTGCGTTTGCAGTGTCACCACTGTCAGGAGTCGTCGGAGCAACATCACACTTAGCATCAGTAAATGTCACATCTGAGATGCTGACGTTACCTGTGTTTTCTAGACTAAAGCTATAAACCGCGATGTCATCTTTGGCTGTTGGTGTAGAGTTTGATGTCTTTTCAAGTGTCCATGAAGGCGCTTGTTCAGCATCTATCGTTAGGTCAACAACCGGTGAAGTGACGCTACTACCGAGGTAGTTTGTTTCAGCGATCGCTTCATTGGTCACAGAGCCGCCATCTAAGTCAGCTTGTGTGACTTGGTAAGTAGCTTCACAGCTGACTGTTTCACCAGCGGTTAGGTCTGGATTAGCCGTCGTTGATGACCAACATACAAACGGCGCGCCATCATTGATCTTGTTGTCAGATACTGTGACATCAGCAACCAATGATGCATTGCCAGTGTTTTCAATCGTATAGGTATACGTCAACGTTTGATTTAGAGTATTAAAGACCGTATCCACAGAGCTCTTAGTCAGCGTGATTGCTGAAGTCGAGTTGCTTGGAACCGTTGCAGAATCAGTTGGTGATGTTGTTGTGCCATCGGTTGCTGTTGCAATATTGGTCGTGCTACCACGTGCAACATCATCCACTGTAATGGTGTAAGTACCCACACAACTATAGGTTGCTGCTGGCGCTACGCCCGTTGCTGGCCACGCATCACACGTGATGCCGCTAGCAGGGATCAGGTTGTCATCAATAGTTATTGGCGAAGTGATCGTGACATTACCCGTGTTAGTCACCTGGTAGTCATAAGTCGCAATCGCGCCAACCACATAGTCCTGAGCGTCTAGCGTATGGGCTGTTTTAACCAGTTCCAAGCTTGGCGCAGGTGTTACCGTAATGCTATGAGTCGCAGGTGCAGCTGGTAATATTCCACCTGCTGGTGTGCCGCTTGCAGACGCTGAGTTATCAACGCTTCCCGCATCAATTTCTGCTTGAGTGACGGTGTGTCCACAGCTGTAAACCCACGTTTCATCCGCATCTAGAATACTGTCAGCATTTAGGTCGCCACTGTCTGGTGCGGTAGGTGCTATATCACACTTAGCATCCGTTAGTGTTACCCCAGAAATACTCACATTACCCGTGTTTTCAAGGTTGAAGCTGTAGGCCGCAATATCGCCTTGTTGAGTCGGAGTAGAGCTAGATGTTTTGCTCAATGCCCAGCTTGGTGCCTGGTTCGCATTGATCGTGAGTTCAACCGCAGGTGCAGAAATCGTCGTACCGAGGTAGTTCGTTTCAGCGCTCGCGATATTCGTCACAAAGCCGTTATCTAGATCTGCTTGTGTCACTAAGTAAGTCGCTTCACAGCTCACCGTTTCACCTGCCGTAAGGTCAGGGTTTGCCGAGCTAGACGTCCAGCATACAAATGGCGTTCCATTATTGATCTTGTCATCAGTTACTGTGACGTCAGAGACCAATGCCGCATTACCTGTATTTTCAATCGTGTAGCTATAGGTCAAAGCTTGACCAAGCGTATTGAAGGTCGTATCAACAGAGCTCTTTGTAATCGTTAGAGCTGATGTCGAACCACTTGGAATCGTCGCAGAGTCAGTAGGAGAGGTTGTCGTACCATCTGTTGCTGTTGCAAGGTTGGTTGTACTACCAATCGCTACATCATCGACCGTGATCGTATAGGTTCCGATACAGCTATAAGTGGCTGCTGGCGCAACACCTGCCGCTGGCCATGCATCACAGCTGATGTCATTTGCAGGAATCAGGTTGTCGTTTATCGTGATTGGCGATGTGATCGTCACGTTACCTGTATTAGTTACAAGGTAGTCATAGATCGCAACTGCACCGACAACGAAGTCTTCAGCGGCCAATGCTTGCGCTGTTTTAACCAGTGCTAAGCTCGGCGTTGCTGCTACAGGAATGCTGTTAGTTGCAGGCGCAGTAGGTAGGTTTCCACCCGATGGTGTGCCGCTTGCAGACGCTGAGTTATCAACGCTTCCAGCATCAATTTCGGCTAGGGTTACAGTGTGGTTGCAGCTGTAAGCCCAAGTTTCGCCTGTATCTAGCACAGCGTTAGTATTTAGGTCGCCGCTGTCAGGAGAGCTTGGTGCTACATCACACTTCGCATCTGTCAGGGTAACACCTGAAATACTTACGTTACCTGTGTTTTCAAGGCTGAAGCTGTAAGCCGCAATATCACCTGCTTGTGTTGGCATAGAGCTAGATGTTTTGATCAATACCCAGCTTGGTGTCTGATCAGCATCAATCGTCAAATCAACAACAGGTGCAGAGATGATAGTACCTAAGTACTCGGTCTCAGCGCTTGCATCATTGGTGACAAAACCGTTATCTAGGTCAGTTTGAGTGACCGAGTAGTTCGCATCACAACTAATGGTTTCACCTGCTGTAAAGTCAGGATCAGCAGCTGTTGAAGTCCAGCAAACAAAGGCTGCACCACCGTCGATTTTGTTATCAGATACTGTGATATCAGAAACCAGCGAAGCATTACCTGTATTCTCCACTTCATAGGTGTACGTCAAGATTTGACCAACCGTATTAAAGGTCGAATCTGCCGAGCTTTTCGTAATCGTCAGTGCTGACGTTGAACCGCTTGGAATAGTCGCAGAGTCAGTAGGGGAGGTGGTTGTACCATCCGTTGCTGTTGCAAGGTTGGTTGTACTACCAATTGCTACATCACTCACTGTAATGGTGTAAGTACCCACGCAGTTATACGTTGCTGCTGGCGCTACACCCGTAGTCGGCCATGCGTCACACGAAATATCATTCGCAGGAATCAGATTGTCGTTCACTGTAATTGGCGATGTGATTGTTACGTTACCTGTATTTGTGATCAGGTAGTCGTAAGTCGCAACCGCGCCAACAATGAAGTCTTCAGCCGCCATCGCTTGAGCTGTTTTAACCAGTGCTAGGCTAGGCGTTGCCGCTACAGGAATGCTGTTGCTTGCAGGCGCAGTCGGTAGTGTGCCACCTGCTGGTGTACCGCTTGCAGATGCAGAGTTATCAACGCTTCCAGCATCAATTTCAGCTTGAGTCACTCTATGGCTACAGCTGTAAACCCAAGTTTCGCCAGTATCTAGTACTGAGTTAGCATTTTGGTCACCAGCATCAGGAGCAGTAGGCGCAACATCACACTGAGCGTCATTTAACGTAACACCAGAGATGCTGACGTTACCTGTGTTCTCAAGGTTGAAGCTATAAACCGCTAGATCACCTGCTTGTGTTGGTGCAGAGCTGGATGTCTTACCCAGTGTCCAAGACGGAGTAGGTGCTACTGGAATACTGTTGGTCGCTGGTGCAGCTGGCAATGTTCCGCCCGCTGGCGTACCGCTTGCAGACGCAGAGTTATCAACGCTTCCCGCGTCAATTTCAGCTTGTGTAACCGTATGGCTACAGCTGTAAATCCACGTCTCATCAGTATCTAGTGTCGAGTTATCATTGAGATCACCGCTATCAGGCGTTGTCGGTGCTACATCACACTGAAGATCTACTAGTGTGACACCAGAAATAGTGACGTTACCTGTGTTTTCAAGACTAAAGTTATAGACCGCTACATCACCTGCTTGTGTTGGCGTAGAGCTAGATGTTTTATCTAGCGTCCAAGACGGTGTAGGCGCGACTTGAATACTGTTGCTAGCAGGTGCCGCTGGCAATGTTCCACCCGTTGGTGTGCCACTTGCAGAGGCAGAGTTATCTACGCTTCCAGCATCGATTTCAGCTTGAGTAACGGTATGGTTACAGCTGTAAACCCAAGCCTCATCGGTATCTAATACTAAGTTAGCATTAAGATCGCCACTGTCAGGAGCCGTCGGTGCTGCATCACATTTTGCATCTGTTAGCGTTACAGTCGAAATGCTTACGTTACCCATGTTTTCAAGGCTAAAGCTGTAAACCGCAATATCACCTTGTTGTGTCGGTGTAGAGCTAGATGTTTTATCTAGCGTCCAGGACGGTGTTGGTGCGACAGGAATGCTGTTGCTAGCAGGTGCCGCTGGCAATGTTCCACCCGCTGGCGTACCGATTGCAGACGCAGAGTTATCAACGCTTCCAGCATCAATTTCCGCTTGAGTAACCGTATGGCTACAGCTGTAAACCCAAGTCTCACCGGTATCTAGTACCGAATTAGCATTTAGGTCGCCACTGTCAGGCGTTGTCGGTGCTACATCACACTGAGCATCCGTTAATGTCACACCAGTGATGCTGACATTACCTGTGTTTTCAAGACTAAAGCTATAAACAGCCACATCACCTGCTTGCGTTGGTGTAGAGCTAGATGTTTTGTCCAGCGTCCATGAAGGCGTCTGGTCAGCATTAATTGTTAGATCAACCGCTGGCGAGTAGATGCTTGTACCTAGGTATGCTGCTTCGGCACTCGCTTCATTCGTTACAAAACCATCATCTAAGTCCGCTTGTGTGACTAAGTAAGTCGCTTCACAGCTAATCGTTTCACCCGCAGTGAAGTCAGGGTTTGCCGTTGTTGAAGTCCAGCAAACAAACAGCGCGCCATCATTGATTTTATTGTCAGAAACCGAGATGTCTTCTACTAGTGAAGCATTACCCGTGTTCTGAACCGTGTAGGTGTACGTCAATGTTTGACCAAGTGTAGCGAAGGTCGTATCCACTGAGGTTTTTGTCAGCGTGATTGCTGATGTCGCACCATTTGGAATAGTCGCTGAGTCAGTAGGGGATGTGGTTGTACCATCCGTTGCTGTTGCAAGGTTAGTGGTACTACCAATCGCTACATCATTAAGTGTGATCGTGTAAGTACCGACACAGCTATAAGTAGCTGCTGGTGCAACACCTGTCGCAGGCCATGCATCACAGCTGATGTCATTCGCGGGAATCAGGTTGTCATTTACCGTAATTGGCGAAGTGATTGTGACATTACCTGTGTTGGTAACGAGGTAATCGTAGGTCGCCACAGCACCAACAATAAAGTCTTCTGGAGCCATTGTTTGTGCAGTTTTAACCATCACTAGGCTAGGTTCAGCTGTTACAGGGATGTTGTAAGTAGCTGGTGCCGTAGGCAATGTTCCACCCGCTGGCGTACCGCTTGCAGAAGCAGAATTATCAACACTTCCAGCATCGATTTCAGCCTGTGTAACCGAGTGGCTACAGCTGTAAACCCAAGTTTCATTTGTGTCTAGAACACCTGTATTAGTAGCATCACCACTGTCAGGGCTTGTTGGTGCTACATCACACTGTGCATCCGCTAGTGTCACACCTGAGATGCTTACGTTACCGGTGTTTTCTAGGCTAAAGCTATAAGCCGCAATATCACCCGCTTGTGTTGGTGTTGAGCTAGATGTTTTATCCAGTGTCCAAGATGGAGTAGGTGTTACTGCAATGCTGTTCGTGGCAGGCGCAGCAGGGAGTGTTCCACCCGCTGGTGTACCGCTTGCAGACGCTGTGTTATCAACACTTCCTGTATCAACTTCAGCTTGAGTAACCGTATGGCTACAGCTGTAAATCCAAGTTTCAGTTGTGTCTAATACAGAGTTAGCATTTAGGTCACCACTGTTAGGTGAGCCTGGTGCTGTATCACATTGCGCATCAGCCAGTGAAACGCCTGTAATGCTGACGTTACCTGTGTTTTCAAGACGGAAACTGTATACAGCGATATCACCTGCTTTTGTTGGCGTAGAGCTAGATGTTTTATCTAGCGTCCAAGATGGAATAGGTGTTACCGGAATGCTGTTCGTCGCAGGTGCTACAGGGAGCGTTCCACCTGCTGGCGTACCGCTTGTAGACGCAGAGTTATCAACACTTCCAGCATCAATTTCAGCTTGAGTAACCGTGTGGCTACAGCTGTAAATCCAATTTTCAGTTGTGTCTAGTACTGAGTTAGCATTTAGATCACCGCTGTTCGGCGTCGTAGGTGCAACATCACACTGAGCATCAGATAGTGCGACGCCAGAAATACTGACGTTACCTGTGTTTGCAAGGTTAAAGCTATAAACCGCTATGTCGCCTGCTTGTATTGGAGTAGAGCTAGAAGTTTTGTCTAGCGTCCAAGATGGTGTTGGTGCGACAGGAATACTATTAGTCGCCGGTGCAGCTGGTAGTGATCCACCTGCTGGTGTGCCACTTGCAGAAGCTGTGTTATCTACACTTCCCGCATCAACTTCTGCTTGAGTAACTGTATGGTTGCAGCTATAAATCCAAGTTTCAGTTGTGTCTAATACCGAGTCAGTATTGAGATCACCACTGTTCGGGCTTGAAGGTGTTGCATCACACTGTGCATCTGTAAACGTCACAGTCGAAATGCTGACGTTACCTGTGTTTTTAAGGCTAAAGCTATAAACCGCAATGTCACCTGCTTGTGTTGGAGTAGAACTAGATGTTTTGTCTAGCGCCCATGATGGCGTTTGATCTGCATCAATCGTCAGGTCAACTGCTGGTGAAGAGATGCTAGAACCTAAATATTCCGCTTCAGCATTCGCTTCATTCATCACAAAGCCATTATCTAAGTCCGCTTGGGTGACTAGGTAAGTCGCTTCACAGCTAACCGTTTCACCTGCTGTAAAGTCAGGGTTGGCTGTTGTAGAAGTCCAGCAAACAAACGGTGTGCCACCATTGATTTTATTGTCTGACACGGTCACGTCAGTAACGAGTGAAGCATTACCTGTATTTTCAACGTTATAGGTATACGTCAGTGTTTGACCAAGCGTATTAAAGACAATATCTACAGAACTTTTAGTCAGAGTAATTGCTGATGTCGCACCATTTGGAATCGTTGCAGAATCCATTGGTGAAGTCGTCGTCCCATCGCTCGCTGTTGCAAGGTTAGTCGTACTACCAATCGCGACATCATTAACCGTAATTGTGTAAGTACCCACACAACTGTAGGTTGCTGCTGGAGCAATGCCTGCTGCTGGCCATACATCACACGTAATATCATTCGCAGGAATGAGGTTATCACTTACCGTAATAGGGGAGGTGATCGTGATGTTACCGGTATTAGTAATAAGGTAATCGTAGTTCGCAACCGCGCCAACAATGAAGTCTTGAGGCGCCATGTTTTGTGCCGTTTTAACGAGTTCCAGGCTTGGTTCTGCAGTGACAGGAATACTGTTACTTGCAGGCGCTACATGCAGTGTTCCACCCGCTGGAGTACCACTAGCCGAAGCTGAGTTATCAACACTTCCAGCATCAATCTCAGCTTGAGTAACCGTATGGCTACAGCTATAAACCCAAACCTCACCTGTGTCCAAAATACCTACATTTGCCACGTCACCACTCTCAGGAGTAGTCGGTGCAATATCACACTGAGCATCAGTTAACGCAACACCAGAGATGCTAACGTTACCTGTGTTCTCAAGATTGAAGCTATAAACCGCTACATCACCTGCTTGTGTTGGTGTAGAGCTAGATGTTTTATCCAGTGTCCAAGAGGGCGTAGGTGTAACTGGAATGCTGTTAGTTGCCGGTGCTGCAGGCAGTGTTCCACCCGCTGGCGTACCACTAGCCGAAGCCGTGTTATCAACACTTCCAGCATCAACTTCCGCTTGAGTTACCGTATGATTACAGCTGTAAACCCAAGTTTCACCCGTATCTAATACCGAGTCAGCATTAAGATCACCACTGTTAGGCGTTGTTGGTACGACATCACACTGAGCATCTGCCAAAGCAACACCTGTGATGCTGACATTACCTGTGTTTTCAAGGCTAAAGCTGTAGACCGCAATGTCATCGGCTTGTCTTGGTGTAGAGCTTGAAGTTTTCCCTAAAGCCCAAGATGGTGTCGGTATAACAGGAATGCTGTTAGTCGCAGGTGCTGGAGGCAGTGCTCCACCGGCTGGCGTACCACTAGCTGAAGCCGTATTATCGACGGATCCCGCATCAATTTCAGCTTGAGTCACTGTATGGTTACAGCTATAAACCCAAGTCTCATCGGTATCCAAAGTACCAATGTTCGCTACGTCACCACTATCTGGCGTCGTAGGTGCTTCATCACACTGAGCATCCGCTAACGCCACGCCAGTAATGCTGACATTACCTGTGTTCTCAAGACTAAAGCTATAAACCGCAATATCGTCTTTCTGAGTAGGCGTCGAGCTAGATGTCTTATCTAATGTCCAAGATGGAGTAGGCGTTACAGGAATACTGTTGGTCGCTGGAGCCGCTGGCAGTATGCCACCCGCTGGCGTACCACTCGCAGAAGCAGAGTTATCAACACTTCCAGCATCAACTTCAGCTTGAGTAACCGTATGATTACAGCTGTAAATCCACGTCTCATCTGTGTCCAAAATACCTATATTCGCTACATCACCGCTATCAGGAGTCGTAGGCGCTACATCACACTGCGCATCCGCTAAGGTCACCGCTGAAATGCTCACATTACCCGTGTTCGCAAGACTAAAACTATAAACCGCAATATCGTCTTTCTGGGTAGGTGCTGAGCTAGATGTTTTATCCAGCGTCCATGAAGGAGTTGGAGTAACAGGGATACTATTAGTCGCAGGTGCAGCTGGCAGTGTTCCACCCGCTGGTGTACCGCTCACAGATGCCGAGTTATCAACACTTCCGGCATCAACCTCAGCTTGAGTCACTGTATGGTCACAGCTATAAACCCAAGTCTCATCGGTATCCAAAGTACCGATATTCGCCACATCACCACTGTCTGGTGTTGTCGGAGTCACATCACACTGAGCATCAGTAAATACAACACTAGAAATACTCACATTTCCGGTGTTTTCCAGGCTAAAGCTATACGTTGCAATATCGCCTTGTTGAGTCGGTGCCGAGCTAGACGTTTTATCTAATGTCCATGATGGCGTTTGATCCGCATCAATCGTCAAATCAACAGCAGGTGCCGAGATAACAGAGCCAAGGTATTCAGTATCAGCACTGGCTTCATTCGTTACAGAGCCATTATCCAAGTCTGCTTGAGTAACCAAATAAGTTGCTTCACAGCTCACGATCTCGCCTGCTGTAAAGTCAGGGTTTGCTGCTATTGAAGCCCAGCACACAAACGGAGTCCCACTATTGATCTTATTATCAGACACCATCACATCTGCGACTAATGACGCATTACCCGTGTTTTCAACATCATAGGTATAAGTCAGCGTTTGACCAAGCGTAGCAAAGACCGTATCCACAGAGCTTTTAGTCAGAGTAATTGCTGACATCGAACCACTTGGGATCGTTGCAGAGTCTGTTGGTGAAGTCGTTGTGCCATCGCTTGCCGTAGCAAGGTTAGTGGTACTACCAATCGCCACATCATTGATCGTAATCGTGTAAGTACCGACACAGCTATACGTTGCTGACGGTGCAACACCCGCTGCTGGCCATGCATCACAGGTGATATTGCTAGCAGGAATCAGGTTATCGCTCACCGTAATAGGGGAGGTGATTGTAACGTTACCCGTATTAGTCACTAGGTAATCATAGGTCGCAACTGCACCGACAACGAAGTCTTCTGGTGCCAAGTTTTGAGCCGTTTTAACCATTGCTAAGCTTGGCTCGGCAATCACAGGAATGCTGTGAGTGGCAGGTGCTACAGGCAGTGTTCCACCCGCTGGTGTACCGCTTGCAGACGCAGCGTTATCAACACTTCCAGCATCAATTTCAGCTTGAGTAGTGTTATGGTTACAGCTGTAAACCCAAGTTTCGCCTGTGTCCAAAATACCTGTATTTGCTACGTCACCACTGTCAGGTGCCGTCGGTGCAACATCACACTGAGCATCAGTTAACGCAACACCAGAGATGCTGACATTACCTGTGTTCTCAAGGCTGAAGCTATAAGCAGCTACATCACCGGCTTGTGTTGGAGTAGAGCTAGATGTTTTATCCAGTGTCCAAGATGGCGTCGGCGTAACAGGAATGCTGTTAGTTGCAGGTGCAACAGGGAGCGTTCCACCCGCTGGCGTACCACTTGCAGAAGCCGTGTTATCAACCGAACCCGCATCAACCTCAACTTGAGTAACCGTATGATTACAGCTATAAACCCAAGCTTCATCCGTATCTAATACAACGTTAGCATTAAGATCACCACTGTTAGGCGTCGTTGGTGCTACATCACACTGAGCATCAGCTAACGCAACGCCAGTAATGCTAACGTTACCCGTGTTTTCAAGGTTAAAACTATAAACCGCTACATCACCGGCTTGTGTTGGCGTAGAGCTAGATGTCTTATCCAATGTCCAAGATGGCGTAGGTGTTACAGGAATACTGTTGCTCGCTGGAGCCGCTGGCAACGTTCCACCCGCTGGTGTTCCACTTGCCGAAGCTGTGTTATCAACCGAGCCAGCATCAATTTCAGCTTGAGTAGCCGTATGGGTACAGCTATAAACCCAAACCTCATCTGTTTCTAGAATAGAATTAGTATTCGCATCACCACTATTTGGTGCTGTTGGTAAAGCATCACATTGCGCATCCGCGAAAGTGATCGCAGATATAGTGACGTTACCCGTATTGGTTAGAGCAAAGCTATACAACACAACATCATCTTTTTGAGTTGGGGTTGAGCTAGATGTTTTATCCAATGTCCAAGATGGCGTAGGCGTTACAGGAATGCTGTTAGTCGCAGGAGCAGCTGGCAACGTTCCACCTGCTGGCGTACCACTTGCCGAAGCCGTGTTATCAATCGAACCCGCATCAACCTCAGCTTGAGTCACCGTATGATCACAGCTGTAAACCCAAACCTCATCCGTTTCTAAAACAGAGTTCGCATTCGCATCACCATTGTCTGGCGCTGTTGGTAAAGCATCACACTGAGCATCCGCGAATGTAATCGCAGAGACTGTGACATTACCTGTATTAGTTAGAGCAAAGCTATATGTTACGACATCGTCTTTTTGAGTCGGTGCAGAGCTAGATGTCTTATCCAATGTCCAAGCCGGAGCAGGGACCACAGGAATACTATGAGTCGCACTAACATTCGCTAGTCCGCCTTCTTGAGTAGTACCGCTTGCAGTCGCCGTGTTATCAACCGAGCCCGCATCAACTTCCGCTTGAGTCGTTGTGTGGTCACAGCTAAACACCCAAGTTTCATCATGGTCTAAAACATTGAACGGTGCATTGTCACCACTATCTGGAGTCGTTGGCGCAACGTCACATTGTGTATCCGCTAAAACAACGGATGTAATAGACACATTACCCGTATTCTCAAGTGTAAATGAGTAAGTAGCGATGTCATCTTTTTGGGTGATCGTTGAAGTAGACGTTTTATCCAGCGTCCAACTCTGATCTCTCGGAATAGCGATGCTCAGATCTGCAGGTGCATCTGATAACGTTCCACCAGCCGGTGTACCCGTTGCAGAAGCAAAGTTTTCTACCGAACCCGCATCTACCTCTGCTTGAGTAACGCTATGGTCACAGCTGTAGTTCCAAATTTCATCAACATCCAGCGAGCCCATCGTTGCCGCATCGCCGCTATCTAAAGCCAGTGTTGCAATATCACACTGAGCATCAGTTAATGTCACACCGCTAACCGTCACATTACCCGTGTTTTCTAGGGCAAAGGTATAACTAACGATTTGACCAACTGCTGTTGGTGTCGAGCTAGACGTTTTGCTTAGTGTCCACTTAGGGTCAGCAACGACTGAAATCGTATTGTCGTCAGTTGCATTTGCCAGTGTGCCACCAGCAGGTGTACCTGCCGCAGTCGCTGTATTTTCAACGCTACCCGCATCAATTTCTGCCTGGGTAACGGTATAATCACAGCTATAAATCCATGTTTCATCAACTTCTAAAGTGCCTAGTGGCGCGTTATCACCACTATCTAAACTAAGTGTTCCCGCGTCACATTTAGGATCGCTCAAGTTAACCGCGCTAACAGTCACATTACCCGTATTTTCAAGGCTAAAGCTGTAGCTAACCAGTTGGCCCGCTGCCGTTGGCATAGACGAGGATGATTTATCCAACGACCAACTCGGTGTTTGTGCTGCATTGATCGTTAGGTCAACAGCAGGCGCATAAACATTCGTAGTGAGTGCATAAGTTGTTTCCGCACTAGCTTCATTCGTTACAAAACCAGCATCTAAGTCAGCTTGCGTAACAGTATAAGTAGCGTCACAGCTGATCTCTTCGTTAGGCGTAAAGTCCGGATCAGTAGTCGGTACCGACGTCCAGCATACAAACGGAGTCCCGCCATTGATTTTATTGTCCGACACTAATACATCGGCTACAAACGAGGCATTACCGCTATTAGTGACCTTATAGGTGTAAGTCACTGTCTGGTTTAGTGTCGCAAACGTGGTATCAACAGAGCTTTTCACTAAGGTAATTGCTGGAGTTGCACCCGCTGGAATAGTCGCCGATCCTGTTGGTGACGTTGTTGTGCCATCGGTTGCCGATGCTAGGTTAGTGGTACTACCCAATTCAACATCGTTAATAGTGATGGTGTAAGTACCGACACAGCTATACGTTTCTGTTGGTGCAACACCTGCTGCTGGCCATGGATCACAGGTGATATTAGCAGCAGGAATCAAGTTGTCATTGACGGTAATAGGGCTAGTGATGGTCACGTTACCCGTATTCGTCACTAAGTAATCATAAGTCGCCGTCGCACCAACAATATAATCAGCGGGTGCCATTGATTGCGCTGTTTTAATAAAGTCTAGTGCAGGCGCAGCAGCCACAGGAATGCTGTTAGTGGCAGTCACCGGTACCAGCGTTCCGCCAGCCGAAGTACCCGTTGCCGTTGCGGTGTTATCAACCGTTCCCGCATCGATTTCTGCTTGTGTCACTGTGTGATTACAGCTGTAAACCCAAACTTCATCAGTCTCTAAAACACTATTAGTATTGCTGTCGCCACTATCAGGCGTAGTAGGTGCTGCATCACATTGAGCATCAGAAATCGCAATGCCTGAAACAGTCACGTTACCCGTGTTAGTTAGGGTAAAGCTGTAAGCAACGATATCGTTTTCAGCGCTAGGCACTGAGCTTGATGTCTTATCGAGTGTCCATGATGGAGCCGCTGTCACAGGAATATTTAGCGTGTCTGTCACAGGGGCTAATGTGCCACCTGCTGGCGTACCAGTCATCGTCGCCGTGTTATCAACCGTTCCCGCGTCAACTTCCGCTTGAGTCACTGTGTGGTCACAGCTGTAAACCCAAACTTCATCCGTTTCTAACACATTATTAGTATTTGTATCGCCACTGTCAGCAGCGATAGGTGTTGCATCACACTGAGCATCCGCTAAAGCAATGCCTGAAACCGTCACGTTACCCGTGTTAGTTAGTGTGAAGCTGTAAGTAACAATGTCATCTTTCGCCGTTGGTGTAGAGCTAGAAGCTTTGTCTAACGTCCATGACGGAGTCGCAGTTACAGGAATGTTAAGTGTGTCTGTCACAGGTGCTAATGTACCGCCAGCGGCAGTACCCGTAGCCGTCGCCGTGTTATCAACCGAACCTGCATCAACTTCAGTTTGAGTCACGGTATGATCACAGTTATAGACCCAGATCTCGTCTGTTTCTAAAACACTGTTTGTATTTAGGTCACCACTATTAGGTGCTGTTGGTGTTACATCACACTGAGCATCGGCTAAACCAATGCCAGACACTGTTACGTTGCCTGTGTTAGTTAGTGTAAAGCTGTAAGCAACTACATCATCTTTTGCAGTGGGTGTTGAGCTAGATGTTTTATCTAACGTCCAAGACGGAGTAGGGGTGACAGGAATATTAAGTGTATCCGTAACAGGCGCTAATGTGCCGCCCGCCGCAGCGCCTGTTGCAGTCGCCGTGTTATCAACCGAACCTGCATCAACTTCAGCTTGTGTAACCGTATGATCACAGCCGTAAACCCAAACCTCGTCCGTCTCTAAAATACTATTTGTATTTAGATCGCCACTCGTTGGAGCCGTAGGTGCGACATCACACTGAGCATCGGCTAACGCAATGCCAGATAACGTGACGTTACCCGTATTAGTCAGGCTAAAGCTGTAAGTAACAACGTCGTCTTTAGCTGTCGGTGTTGAGCTAGATGTTTTGTCCAGCGTCCAAGACGGAGTAGGTGTAACAGGAATATTAAGGGTATCCGTAACAGGCGCTAATGTGCCACCCGCCGGTGTACCTGTTGCAGTCGCCGTATTATCAACCGTACCCGCATCAACTTCCGCTTGGGTCACCGTATGATCACAGTTGTAGACCCAAATCTCATCCGTTTCTAAAACACTGTTTGTATTTAGGTCGCCACTCGCTGGAGCAGTAGGCGCGACATCACACTGTGCATCCACCAACGCAATACCAGAAACAGTGACGTTACCGGTGTTCGTTAGTGTGAAGCTATAAGTAACAATCTCATCTTTTGCAGTCGGTGTAGAAGTAGATGCCTTTTCCAATGTCCAAGATGGAGTGGCTGTAACAGGAATACTATTCGTTGCTGTCACTGGCGCTAATGTTCCACCTGAAGGTGTACCTGCCGCAGTGGCGGTATTATCAACCGAACCCGCATCAACTTCCGCTTGCGTCACCGTATGATCACAGCTGTAAACCCAAGTCTCATCAACTTCTAGCGTGCCAGTAGGGGAGTTATCACCACTGTCTAGCGTTAGTGTGCTCGCATTACAGTTCGCATCGCTTAAGGTAATCGTACTAACAGAGACGTTACCTGTGTTTTCAAGGCTAAAGCTGTAGCTAGCAATTTGGCCAGCTTCGGTTGGTGTTGAGCTAGATGTTTTATCCAGTGTCCAGCTTGGTGTTTGCACCGCTGGAATCGTTAGGTCAGCAACCTGTGAAGATAATGGAGAGCCAGTATGAGATGTTTCCGCGCTCGCTTCATTCGTGACAAAACCAGCATCCAAGTCTGCTTGAGTGACATTATAAGTAGCGGTACAGCTAATGATTTCACCAGGCGTGAAGTCTGGGTCTGAAGCAGGGACTGATGTCCAGCATACGAATGGCGTGCCACCGTTAATTTTATTATCTGACACCGTTACGTCTGCCACTAATGACGCATTACCCGTGTTTTCAACGTTGTAGGTATAAGTCAGTGCTTGGTTTAGCGTCGCAAAGCTAGTATCAACTGAGCTTTTAGTAATCGTAATTGCAGGTGTTGCGCCACTTGGAACCGTAGCCGAATCCGTTGGAGAGGTAGTTGTACCATCTGTTGCTGTTGCTAAGTTAGTGGTACTGCCCAAAGCAACATCCGCCACTGTCACTGTGTAAGTACCGACACAGTTATAAGTGCCAGTAGGTGCTACGCCAGCAGCAGGCCATGGGTCACAGGTAATACCTGTTGGGATCAAGTTATCATCGATGGTAATAGGCGTGGTAATCGTGACATTACCTGAGTTAGTGACTAGATAGTCATACGTCACGGTTGCGCCAACAACAAATTGTGCTGAGCTAATCGCTTGAGCCGTTTTAACGAGTTCAAGACTTGGCGTTGCTGTCACAGGAATATTAAAACTTGCTGACTCGGGTGCTAGTGAGCCACCTGCTGGAGTACCTGAAGCCGTCGCTGTGTTATCAACTGTTCCCGCGTCAATTTCTGCTTGAGTCACCGTATGATCACAGCTGTAAACCCAGATCTCATCCGTTTCTAAAATACTATTGGCGTTACTGTCGCCGCTAGCAGGTGAGGTCGGTGCAGCATCACACTGGGCATCCGCTAAGCTAATGCCTGAAACAGTAACGTTACCAGTGTTGGTTAGGGTGAAGCTGTAAGAGACGGTATCGTTTGCAGCCGTTGGCGTTGAGCTAGATGTCTTGTCTAGCGTCCAAGAAGGTGTTGCTGTAATCGGTGTCTGTAGGTCATCCGTTGCAGGCGCAAGCGTGCCGCCTGCTGGCGTACCTGAAACGCTAACATTGTTATCAACCGTTCCTGCATCTACTTCTGCTTGAGTCACGGCAATAGAAGTACAGCTATAAACATGTGTCTCAGTGACATCTAATGCGGTGTCAGAGTCAGTATCGCCACTAACCAAAGTTGGTGCAGTCGCGCACTTTGCATCAGTAACTACAATACTATTGATCGATACATTACCTGTGTTTTCAACGGCAAATGTATATACCAGCGTGTCGTTTTTCTTAGCCGGTGTGCTAGCCGTTGCCTTTTCTATCGTCAGGCTTGGCACTGGCTGCGTCATCGCCACAGCTGCATTGGCAGTAGGGTCAACTAATGTGCCACGCTTTGGCGTACCTGTTGCGGTTGCAATGTTTGTTACATCAACACCCGCATCGATATCATCCTGAGTGATAGTGTAAGTTGCAGTAAAAGTCGCAGAACCACCCGGAGAAAGAGAGTCAATACTGCCATCAGCGCTAGCGTCAGTACTTAGGCCGTTAGGGTTAGCAATAATTGAATCGCCAGCGATGGCAGATAACGTGCCAGAGCCTGAGTGTGCGTCAGAGACCGTGACATCTTCTATCGTTAACTCACCGATATTATTGACGGTATAGGTGTAAGTAATGACATCACCCAAAACCGCATCAACTGTTTTAGACGCAACCTTTGAAACGGTTAGCGTAGGCTCAATAGTAGGCCCTGACACTGTTAGTGTGCCCGAGACATTACCGATTGTTCCCTCTGTTGGGTCAGCGGTTACGTTCGCTGTGTTAACAAAGACAACATCGTCATCTAAGTTTTGTTGCGAGACCGTGTGTGCGCCAGAGCAGGTCATAGTCTCGCCACTGGTTAGTGTGGTCTTAGGGCAGCTCACTGTGCCTGTAATAAATGAGTCGACGACGGCAACGTTGTTTAGTATGACCGAGCCAATGTTTGTGACGACAAAATCATAGTTTAAGACTTCACCAACCACAGAATAATTTGTTTTGTCAGCAAACTTTTCAATAGTAATACCCGGTGCAACTTCCGGTGTACCCGTTGCATCGTCACCATCGGTGAAGTACCAAAAGTTATCGCCTCGCGTTGCACTACCGTCTAAATCAAGTACTTCAGGCGTTGTGCTACCCGTTGTTAAAATATCGTCTAGTAGGCCTGTGACAGGTGCTAGATCAAACCAAGCGGTACTCGTTTCGGTAGCGCCTTGGTTTCTAAAGCAGTTTTCAAAACCGTTAGAGACTGTACCCGTTGTATTTGTACGTTCAGTCAATGGGCCAGTAAAGCTAGAAACGGTATACCCGTTTAGAAGAAAAAAAACGTCGTCTTCATCGAAGTTACCGACACAAGCATCACCATCTCGTGCGGTTAGACGAACATAACCTTCAACAATTGAGCCACCAAAATACGTTGAGCAAGTCACTGTTCCACAGTTAAGTACTTGGGTTGGGCCAAGTTGAAAAGGACTACCTTGAAAGGCAGCTGGGGAACCTGTTTGCTCAAAGCCAATGAACTGAGTTGATGGGTTTACAAACTGATAATAAATATTTCCGTTGGCACCGATTAGCACCACCATGGTTCCACCAACCGCAGGGTAGGTCACTGGAATCGCACCATTGTTGTTTGGCACCGTTTCGGTAAATGTAGTGGCCTGAACAGTAGACACAGTCAGTACATACAATGAGAAGAATGCAATTAGTAGCGGTTTCATAGAGCGCCATGGGATGCACGCCAAAGGATCAGTGATCCATTTGGTGTGAAAACTTGGAATCAGTGAAATTAAAGTGCTGCTTAATAGCTTACTTAGATTCATTTCTTACTCATCTTTATTGTTTTTTTATCTTGTGGTTGCACCTGTACTAGATCAGGTAACCACATGATTTGTATGTATTCAGATACTTATTTTTATAATTTGCTAAGCGTTAAATCTGAATTATCCCCTAACCTGCCATTATACCGTTCGGCAGTTAACCTAAAGTTAATGAGATTTGGGTAAAGAGGTGTCTATGGAAAGCTCAGGTATGTGCTGCATCGTGGTATTTGGTGGCCAACGAATAAGTCGTTGAATATTCTTTATTTCCATTACTGCCGCTTCAAAGATAATCAATACCTTGCTCTTCGCCGACGCGCTTTGCGCGTAAGGACTGCGTTTAAGGTATTGATTACCTATGGCGCTACTTGAGGTTACGATGGATGTTTTTATATCACTTCTTGATATTGCACTGTTTTGGCTGAATAATGACCTGAAGTTCGCAAGTAGTGTGTCAAAATATAGGCTGAAACAAGTGCTCAAGCCCTGATAACAGTGTTGGGAGTGTTTTTAGAGACATTAAAACTACTTTGACTTTAGTGGTTTAGGGGCTATTTCTAGTTTTTGTTTGCGAAAAAACAAAGGTTTAAGTCCTGATAATATATTAAAAGGTCTTAGACCTTCTTAATGGACTGTTGAACTAAACCGCTTCGCGGTAGCTTACTGGTTTTCAAGTAATTTTCTATAAATGAGCCAAACTTTAATTGTTATTAAACAGACAATTAAAGGCGGTTTATCATGAAAGTCAGTCCTCTACGCCAACGGATGCTTGATACGTTGGTCCTTCGTGGCTGTTCAGCCAGTACCATCAAGTCGTATGTTTATGCAGTTGAACAGCTGTGTCGATATTATCATCGCTCACCTGAGTTAATCACCCCTGAAGACATTCAGGCTTGGTTATTATGGCTGTTGAAGGCACGCGGCGTGTCAGCGTCTACTTGTCGCCAGTATTTTAATGGTGTGCGCTTTCTCTATGCTTTCGTGCTTGAGGATGTTGCGTTTTCAGACTATCGTTTCACACTCCCCAAAGGGCAACAGCGCTTGCCTGACCTGTTAACGCGTCAGGACGTGCAACGATTAACCCGTCAACCTTCCCACCCGAAGTATCGTTTACTGCTGCTAAGTGCCTATGGCTGCGGCCTTCGCGTCAGTGAGCTAGTGCATATTCGACTCTCTGAGATTGATGGCGAACGTCAATTGCTGCATGTGGTTCAGGGCAAAGGGGGTAAAGACCGCTATGTTCCTATTCCTGAGTCCTTATTGCAGCAATGGAGAGAATATTGGCAACAGTACCGACCCAACCTCTGGCTATTTCCAGGGCAAGAAGGGAATGCATTGAGCATTACCACGGTGCAAAAGTGCTATCGTGCCAGTAAGAAAACAGCAGACATTGGCAAGCAGGGTGGTGTTCACAGTTTGCGGCATGCCTTTGCCACGCATTCGTTGCAGGCAGGTATGCCCATTCATCAGTTGCAACGTATTTTAGGGCATAGCCATCTCAGTACCACGAGTCGTTATACACACTGGTTAGCGGATAGTCCGGGTGACAGCCCAGTGGTTGATTTGGTGAAGGGCCTACATTTTAATCAGTCATGCAGCGACTAGCCCAGGTCGTTAGCCAATTTCAGCCGCAACTACCCACTCTCTCACCGCAGCAGTATAAGGTCTGCCATCAAATACAGCGTTGCCGTACGGCAGCATTGGGCGGTTTTCAATTACATTGCCATGATTGCGGTCAAGCGCAGCGCTTGTATCATGCCTGTCGTAATCGACATTGCCCGCGTTGTCAGCAAGGCGCTAGCGAACAGTGGTTAGAAAGAGAGTTGAGTAATGTCGTTAATGCCCCGTATTTCCATTTAGTGTTTACGTTGCCGCACGACCTAAACGGCTGGGTGCGCCTGCACCCGCGCGTTATTTATAGCGCCCTATTTGCCAGTGTTTGGGAGACGCTTAATACGCTCGGGCACGACTCAAAGCGCCTGAATGGACAATTAGCGGCCACCGCAGTTTTGCATACCTGGGGGCAGAACCTCAGTCAGCATGTACATCTACATTGCTTGATCCCTGGTGGCGCACTCGGAGACGATGGCCATTGGCACGCTGCGAAAAACAACTACCTGTTTCCTGTCAGAGCCTTGTCCCATTTGTTTCGAGGCAAGATGGTCAGCGCCTTACGAGCAGCCAGCTACAAAGGAGAATTGAGCCGTATTACAAATGCTGGTGAGGTCAACAAACGGCTCCGTGAGCTGATGCAAAAGGAGTGGGTTGTTTATGGAAAGCCTTGCCTGCATAAAGCAGAAACCGTTGTACGCTATCTATCGCGCTACACTCGTAAAATAGCCATCAGCGAATCGCGTCTTATCGCCATCGATGAGCACAACGTTACCTTCCGCTATCAGGACTACCGGGACGCCCACTCTAAAGTCATGAGGTTGACGGGTGCGGAGTTCTTGCGGCGTTTCTTACAGCATGTGTTACCGCATGGCTTCATGCGCATTCGCCATTATGGTTGGCTAGCCAATGCCTGTCGTAAGAGGAAGTTGCAGGCAGTCCGTCAGGCCATTGCTAACGCTCAGAATGCGCCATTGAGGCCAAGCAAACCATCAAAAATAGCCCATCCCCACGCCTTTGAAGGCATTCCCTGTCGTTGTGGCCAAGGGATGTTGCGAGTCAGTTATCGACTCGTCCCTTGGCAGCTAGAGTATGGCTGACGACTAAAGGGTTAGGCGTTAAGCAGTCGACTCACTATCCATAAGGATGGGTGATAAGCCGCTGTTGTCTGACGGTTCAAACGGGAAGAAAGTCAGCAGATGTTGTGATATATTTAAACGAATAGGCTTACTATGAGACTGAATTGGACGACGAGTCTGGTCGTTTAATGGGCCAAAATAGATAAGTCA
>NZ_QGKL01000016.1 GCF_003172895.1 Leucothrix arctica
GTTTAAGGCGTTGTGGTGAAACAGTTTTAGATGGTTTGCACCAGTAACGGTAACTACTTCGGTTGACCGCCAATACTCGACATAAACGGCTGACACTGTGGCTCTCTTGCTGCTGACGGATCAGCGCAAACCTTTGATTGAGTCCTGCATCAAGAGAGCTGAAGCCTTTTTTAGGATGTCGTTATCGCCTTCCAACCGTTTGATTTTACGTTCAAGCTCACGAATTTTAAGTTGATCAGAGGTCAGTGGTGCAGCGCTAGAAAGCTGACCGTTACGCGCTTGTTTAAGCTGTCTTGCCCATTTATCGACCGTCGATTTTCCTAATCCTAAACTCTCTGAGACGTCCTTAACATTGCGCCCTTTATCGACGACCTCTTGAGCAACTTCAAGGCGGAACTCGGGTGAGTAGGTTGGTCTGGTTCGTTTTGTCATATTTACACCTGCTTAGTTAAAGTGAGTTTATCACCTCTAATCAGGTGGCCAAATTTAGTGTGCCACTACATCTACCGGCTATACCACAAACGATGTAGCTGAGGATGCAATACTTGCTCTGCTTGATGGTGTTCCAGTTGCACAGCACCCTTTATTATCCCGTCACCTGATAGTTGATGATATTTTCGGTCTTGAACCTACAACGACTGTAACTAACAGACGCCATGGTACAGCTATGGCATCGCTGCTCATTCATGGTGATCGAAATAATCATGAAGCAGCTCTACCCAGAAAAATACATACTGTTCCTGTATTAGGAGAAAACGATGAATTTCCAGAACATGAACTAATTGTAGATATTGTTTATCGTGCGGTTTACTCAATGCTAGATGGAGAAGAACCATCGGCTCCTAATGTCACAATCATCAACCTTTCATTAGGCAATAAATATCGCCCTTTTCATGGACAGCTTTCACCTTGGGCTCGTCTGATAGACAGTCTCTCCTATAAATATGGCATTCTATTTTTAGTAAGTGCAGGTAACATTACCGATAGCTTTCCACTAGCAGGCTTCACTACACGAATTGGTTTTGAAGATGCTGACGATAATGAAAAAATTAATAACACCATTACAGCCATCGATACCGTCAAGGCCGAGAGAAAATTACTTTCTCCCGCAGAAACAGTCAATGGGCTAACCATTGGGGCTATAAACAAAGATTGGGTTCCTGATTTACAGCGGAGAAGCGCATCTATAAATATAAACCCATACCCAAACATAGAGATGATAAATCCTTCTAGTGCTTTAGGCCCTGGGTTTGCAAACTCAGTAAAACCTGAGCTTATATTCCCAGGCTCTCGTGAAAGCCTAAGTGTCATAAACAGTTCAGGTAACGAGCCGATAATCGTTGTCCCTTCAGGACTCCCAACAAGAGCAGCAGGACTTAAAGTTGCATCACCTCCAACCGGAGGTGATGAAGCATTTGAGGGATTTACAAACGGAACAAGTGCAGCCACTGCACTTGCATCTAGAACAGCACATAGAATTCACGACGCTCTAGAAAGTGAATATGGTGTCGAATTTCTCAATCTACCAAAAAAACACAAAGCAGTATTACTTAAAGCACTACTAGTACACCCAGCCTCATGGCCAGAGGAGACAGCATCAATTATTAAAAGCATAATTGGTCCAGCTAATGGAAGACAACACGTAAAGCAAAAAGACAATATAAGGCGTTTCCTTGGGTATGGAACTCACGATCTTGATACGGCGGTTGCGTGTGCAAGCGACCGAGCTACGTTTTGGGCTGTTGGTGAGCTAGGGACAGATCAATCTGTATTGGTATCAGTGCCAATTCCTGTAGCAATAGCAAATAAACAGCAATATCATTCTATTTCTTCTACTCTTGCATGGATGACACCAACAAATAACGGCAGCCAACGTTATCGCTCAGTTCGCTTAAAGTTAATTGCTCCTGACAATATCCAAGATCTTGGAGTACAACCCAGTAAAACCCAACCAGATAATAATCAAATACATAGAGGAACAGTAGCCACAAGGCGTTGGGAAGGAGAAGGAAGCGCTATTGTAGGGAATCAAGAAACACTCGCATTCAAAGTTGAAAGGCAGCCTGACTCAGGAGCACGAGTAGACGACAATGCGATTTTCGCAGTAGCAATTACAATATCGATGCCTGGTATTAATGAGATATATAGTCAAGTCAGAGATATTATAAGACAACAAACACAACAGCGTATTTAAGACACTCAAATGTTGCTCACTAAGTTTTATTCTTTCTAAACTAATTCGAGCAACATTTTTATTGTTCTGGAAACAGCCCCGGCATCCACCGCCCCGCCAAACTAGCAGGAAAATTAAGCAACAACGGCGCACGAGTAGACTCAGAAACCAGCACACTTTTTTCCAGCAAAACAGAAGTCACGCGCCTAGCATGACGGTCGCTTGTGCCCAAAACACCTGCAACTTCCCCACGTAGCAGCTCCCCTCGATACAGCACAGATTCTAATACTAAATTAGACTTTAACGGTAAACGGTCAGCTTGTATTTCCTCCTCTGTCCACACTAGTATTCGATCACGAAGCCCTTTTGGGTTTACCAAGGTTTCCATGAAGTCGACTTGATCAATACACGTTTTCAAAAAGAATATTGCGAAGTTTACTAAAGCCTTTTCACTCAGATTTCCTCGGCCATCTCGTTCACTTTGTCGTGGTAAATCACATTGCGCGAGTAAGCTTTTATATTCTGCTTCATTCCTTGCTAATCCACGTGCGACGGACCAAATACCGCCAGTATCTAGTGCATCTCGTAGCATGGCATAAGACATTAAGCGCGCTACTCTACCGTTACCATCAAGGAAAGGGTGCATCCATAACAAGCGATGGTGTGCAGAGGCAGCAGACACTATTGCATCAACTCGACCAAGGTTTTTATAGGACTTTTCAAAACGCGCCATAAAACGAGGAAGCGCACCTGAGCTTATCGCAATGTGTTTTCCCACGATCACATCACGTTGGCGATATTCCCCCGCGATTAGTTGCTCTTGCTTGTCGCCATCAGGAGATGAGACCCAGAGTAACTCGTCTGGTAAACGCTCACAGAAACGACGGTGAGTTTCCAGTACGCCCTCAGCTGTGGCTGCTTTCTCTTTTAAACCATCGTTATCAATCCACTCTTGAACGGCAATGTGTGCTTTAGCTTCAAGCTGTAAATCGCGCTGTTTCGCATCAGAGCTATAGTCTTCGTTGAGCGCACGTTCTATATCAATTGGGTGAGTGTCATGGCCTTCTATGAGATTACTGTAGTAGCAGTTCATCGCACGAACTAAGTCTGACAAGGCTCTGACCACGCCACTAGGCAAACTATTCCGAAGTGCTGTTGATTTAGCGGTAAGCTCTAGCGCAAGGTCTGCGAGTTCTGAGCGGGCACTCGATGATTCTGAAACCAAAAGCGGCTCCATTATACTAATATGTTCGTTTCTATCTTCTGCTGCCATGTCCGCTATTATGTCCGCTTTATTTCACAAGTTACTTAAACGATAACATATTAATAATATTCAATTTATTTTATTTTAAAACTATCTAATAGAAGCATCTATGTCCGCTTTAATGTCCGCTTAAAAACATACTTGCTATAGCTACGATACCAACATCCTAAAACCTACCATTTTTTGATAACGTAGTTAGCACTTCACCAAACCTAAATATACCGATGGCCACTCATCTGATGTGCGTACTTCGTTTTAGCATCAAAAGAATTGAATATTGATATTTACTTTGCTGACCCGCATTCACCTTGGCAGAGGGGTAGCAATGAGAACACTAATGGCTTGCTCAGGCAGTATTTACCAAAAGGCACTGATTTATCCGTTCACAGCCAAATAGTTTTAAATGATATTGCTTGGCTGCTCAATACAAGACCTCGTAAACGACATGGTTGGCGATCATCTCAAGAACTGATGGATGAAATAACGACTACCCATTTAAACTCTCTTGCACTTGAAAGTTGAGTCTAAGCACCCGCCCCTGCACTCAAGAAAAATTCAGGCTTCAACCAACCTCAAACGCTGACTTAGCGCCTCAACAACCTGCGCAGCAACTAACTGATGAAAATCTGCTTTATCTTCCTCAACATTGCACTTTTCTAGCGCATCGTAATAAGCAAGCCGCGCTTCATTATCACCATGAAAAATCGCTAACGGGAAGCCATGTTGCATCAAAACCAAGTTCATCACCAAGCGAGCCGTTCGCCCATTTCCATCAACAAATGGGTGGATCGTTACTAACCTTTCGTGCATCTCTGCCGCTAAAATGACGGGGTGTAATTGCTCTCGTTGCTCTTGATAAAACAGGAAGTAATCTTCCATGAGCTTTTCCACCTGCCACGGTTGCGGTGGAACATGACGACTACCACTGATGGTCACTGGAATATCACGGTAACGACCTGCATATTGCTTATCAATACTACGTAAAATAAGGCCGTGTAAACTCAATAGAGCGAATTGATTAAAAGGCTCTTTTCCTTGTACCCAATCACGAACAAACTCCACTGCCTCATAATGATTGATCGCCTCTAAGTGCTCTACTAACGGCTTACCACCAATCGTTAAGCCCTTATGAATAACCAAGTCAGTCTCGCGCAATGTAAGCGTATTACCTTCTATACGGTTACTTTCATAGGTGTACTCGACGTTGATAGCTCGACGAATCGATTCATTATCCCACTCGCGGAAATGCTGTAGACGCGCAAGCTTGTCATCGGCTTGTTTTAACAGAGATTGAAGTGTAGACATTCGGCGACCTTTTGATCATTGCTTACTGAGTAAAGTATACCAGTAATCATACTTTTCGGTTGGTAGCTGCTACCACTGTTTGCTTCGCTATTTGAGTTAGACACTCACTCAGCTGATCATCTATATCGATATTAAAATTCATCATGGCACCTTCTGTAGTCAAGTAGCATCAGAGAAGGCAGGCTTCATTCTTTCCTGCTCCGCTCGACTAATTCCAATGGCTTCAGCTTTTTCACGCCAGTGACCAACACTTGTAGTCACTTCGTTAATAATTTCATTAGCTCGATTTTGGCTTATCCTAAAATAGCTAATCACTTCCAGCGCCAACTCAAAGTCCAAACGGTTATCTAACTCAGTAATATTCAGGTGCAAACCGTATGAGGGAGTAACAGGGTTAAGGTCATAAGCTGGGGAAAGTCTCCAGCCTTGCTTATCAAGCATAAAACCATGATTTCTCAAGTGGTCATCAGTATTAGACACTGCAATATTAAATACTATGCGTCGCCACAGTTGCTCAAGGTCAGCGGCTGTTTGTGAGCCATGTTGTGTAAGAAATTCGGCTAGCTCTAGGTAACTCGCTTCATAGTCACCGTCGTAATAACGCAGCTGCGTCATGGCAGAGCTAAAGTGGAAACGCTTTGCATCCTGTCTATCGAAACGCTTGGTAATAAACGTGTGATAAGGACTATTAAAGCGCTGAATTCTGGACTCGGCCATTTCAATGCCAGCATCCAACGCCAACTGATAAACAACGTACTCCCACGCGCCAATATCGTGGTCATCATAACGGCTTGGAAACTTGGCAATCCATAGCGATTGGTCATCATCAATTACACAGGCTTTAGGACGTGCGCCGCCCAATGACGAACCCGGGGAGATCAGCATAAATAACCATTTGAGATAATCAGGATTATCCGCCTGCTGATCATCTTCAACTTTCGACGCTGCGTACTCCAGCTATCGCAGTGAACTCATTGGCGGTGCTGCTAGCTTGTTATTGTTATCTAGAAACACACCATCTAACTCCTGCTTGAAACGAAGCCCGCCCATACGGTATTCATCATGCACGCCCAGCAAGTAGTCTGTCTCGGTTAGTAACTTAGCGCGTCGACCATCTATCCTCGCTAAAGCGGCTTCACGACGTTTCATGAGCAACCTACCCCAGCGGTCAGGACATGAGTCTAAGAACACACGGAAATTACTTTCATCGCTAAACTGTCTTTCCTCATATAACTGAAGGTCAGGGTCAATAGGCAAAGCAAAGGGTGAACTCAACCACTCAGGCGCATAGCTAAAACTAAAAAGTTCTTTGTTGCGGATGACATTGGAGGTCAGCGTTCCGACAAGTTGCGGCTCTTCAGAGTCAGTCCCATCGGGTAGTGACCAGTCAGCGAATACATAGATAGTCTTTTCCATTTATGTCGTACCCTTCCCTGACAGGAGCTTTGCATCTTGTAACTTACGCCCCAAATCATCATCTAAAGCAACATCGGCAAGGTCTCCCGCTAGCCCTAGCACTGCTAGAACACTCAAGTAGTGACCGATCGAAACAGTTGGGTCACCATTCTCTATTTTGCGCAGGGTAACGCTGCTTATACCAGTACGCTGACTCGTTAGCTGTTGAGTTAACTTACGCCTCTTTCGCGCTAGTTTTATGTTTTCACCTAATACGCTCAATACTTGCTGCTGTTTAGGGAAAACAACTGCCTGACGGCGCTCGGTACTATTTTTTAAAATAGACACTATAGTTTGCTTTTTCATTAATAATACAAAATATAGTGTGCTTTTTGTAAGTTTAAGTCAAATTTAAGAAGTTGTTGATAAACAAATATCAGCAATACATAAACAACTTTCTAAAAAGGAGGTTTCTTCTTTTTTTATATTTTTTAAAAAATAAGGTATTTAATATCAAATACTTAATTAGTTTTAATCAAAATTCATGTCCGCTTTAATGTCCGGTTCTAATAACTCCTAACAACAGCCTCCATATCATAACAATTACATTAATAACAAGACATAAATAAGTTAATAGTAAGATTTTAACGCGTGTAATCCTTAACTTTTAGCAGTAGCATACTTAAATAAATTTTTGTGCGAAATAACTACAAAGTTTCAAAAAAAGGAGTGCTATTAGAATGACTGACATCAAAAACTGCGATGCAGCCCAGCAACACTTCGTGGAGTCTTGGGATCAACAGACACGCGCCATCTGGCCTGTGACTTATCCCGAGTCACTATCGCATGAGTTAAAAAAGCTAAACGTAAGCACTATTCTCGACACCTGTGGTGGTACGGGTTTTCCATCGATTGAGCTAAAGCAAATGGGCTGGGACATCACCTACTCTGACGGCTGGGACACGATGTTAGGTTTCTTCAGCAAGCGCCTTGATGAAACAAAGTTGGATATCCCAATGTATCTGACACGCTGGGAAAACTTATCTAGCAACATTCCCAACACCTACGACGCACTGCTATGCGCAGGTAACTCGTTTGTCGGCATCAATACTTATGATCACAACACGCCGATCAACGCTAATGCGGCTAGAACCAATATGGTATTGGCGGTGAAAGAGTTTCATCAGATGTTAAATACAGGCGGTGTTTTGTATATAGACCTTTTCAAGGAGAAATACGCATTCCCTGAGCAGCCCTATACCCGCGTCATCACAACCGATACTCACCGCATTTTTACCAACGTCAGTTATGACCCTGTTCGAGATACGCTCGCTAGCTTTACTACTAGAAGCTCGCTGTTAGATGGTTCGGAGACGGACACGATTCTTAAAGTAACACCGATGCTTGCCGAAGACTTGATTGAAGTTTTATTGGAAGCAGGCTTTGCTCGTGTTGAACGCTCTACGGTCGATGATGCTGAGTACGTGGATAGCTTTTTTGCGTTTAAAGACTAACTACTTCGCGTCAAATTAACGATAAGGATATAAGCAATGACAGACATCAAAACCTCTAAAGAAGCAGTCAAAAACTTTGCAGAGGCATGGGATCAGGAAGTACGCAGCCTATGGCCTGAAAGCTACCCAAATGAGCTTTCCAATATGCTCAAAGATTATGGTGTAAAGACTATTTTAGATTGCGCAGGTGGGACTGGTTACCCATCAATTGAGCTCAAACAGATGGGGTGGGACATCACTTATTCTGATGGCTCCAGCGTTATGCTAGGCATTTTTACTGAAAAGCTTGAAGCAACACAGTTAGGCATACCAAAGTACCACTCTCGGTGGGAGGAGTTATCACAAAAGGTACCCGATACCTATGATGCACTAATGTGCATAGGAAACTCATTCATTGGTATCAACTCTTATGAAAGTGTATTTGCCATTTCTGATGAGACGGTTAAAGCAAACATGCTTAGTGCTGTGAGTGAGTTTTATAAGAAGCTAAATAATGGCGGCATACTCTATATAGACCTTATGAACGCGAATAGCTCGGCTCCAGATCAGCCCTATTCACAGGTATTAACAACCGAAACCGACCATATATTTACAACCATCAGTTACGACCCTGTCACGAATATACGAACGAATTTCAAATCTAAAACATCTTTAATTGATGGGTCTGTAACTGATGCAGTCACCAAACTTGTACCACTATTCACAGAAGAGTTAATTAATCTGCTCCTTGAAGCAGGTTTCTCTCGCGTTGAACGCTCAACCGTCGATGATGCTGACTACGTGGATAGCTTTTTTGCGTTTAAAGACTGACCTCTCACCTATATAAACAATAAGGAAATTAGCTATAACCGATATTAAAAACGCCAAGGACGGTGTAAGAAATTTTGCAGAAGCATGGGATCAAGAAGTACGTGAAGCATGGCCAAAAAGCTACCCAAGCGAAATTTCAGACGTACTCAAAAAGTACAATGTGAAGACTATTTTGGATTGTGCAGGTGGTACAGGTTATCCATCGATTGAGCTGAAACAATTGGGTTGGGACATAACTTATTCTGACGGTTCTAGCGCTATGCTAGATATCTTCACTGAAAAACTTGAAGCTTCGAAATTAGACATGCCAAAGTATTTCTCACGCTGGGAAGACCTGTCACAGAAAGTACCTAATACCTATGATGCGCTTATGTGTGCTGGAAACTCATTCATTGGCATCAACTCTTATGAAAGTGATTTTGCCATCGCTGATGAAGTGGTTAAAACGAACATGCTCAGCGCTGTTAGTGAGTTTTACAACAAGCTAAATACGGGTGGCGTACTTTATATCGACCTTTGCAAAGCGGACAGAGCAGCGCCAGAGAAACCTTACTCCGAAAGTATCACCGACGATAACGCCCATATATTCAGAACGATTAGTTATGACTCTGTAACTAATATTCGAACTAACCTCACGACAACAACATTATTAAGTGACGGTTCAGCCACAGACACCATCACAAAAGTTGTGCCGCTGTTTGCAGAGGAGTTAATTAACTTACTCCTTGAAGTAGGCTTCTCTCGCGTTGAACGCTCTACTGTAGCTGACGCTGATTACGTCGATAGCTTTTTTGCGTTTAAAGACTAACTCCAATTCCCCACAAGAGAGAAATACTATGTCAGATATCAAGAGCGTTAAAAGGTCCGATGAAAACAAGGCTAAGTCTTGGGATCAAGAAGTCCGAAGCTTATGGCCTGAAAGCTACCCGGAGTCACTTTCAAACGCATTTAAAAAGTTTGGTGTTTCTAGCATCTTAGATGCTGCTGGAGGAACGGGTTACCCTTCGCTAATACTCAAAGACATGGGCTGGGATATTTCATACTCTGATGCTTCATTGGTCATGATGGACTTCTTCAAGCAACAAGCTGATGTTCAGCACCTAACGATTCCAATGTATCAATCAAGATGGGAAACGTTATCTCAAAACATTCCCCACACCTACGACGCACTCATGTGTGCAGGCAACTCAATCACCAATATCAATTCATATGATAATGAGTACCCCCTGATAGCTGATTCAATAAAAGCTCAAACACAGCTCGCAGCTAATGAGTTTTATAAAATGCTCAATACTGGCGGTGTGTTGTATATCGACCTCTATAATAAAGAGTGCTCAAGGCCTGATAAGCCCTACAGTGTCACAACGACCAATGACACACACCGAATATTTCGAACCATCAGCTATGATCCAGTTCGTAACATTCGTACTAACTTAACAACTACCTCATCGCTCACCGATAACTCTGAAGTGGACGACATATCTAAGACTATCCCTATTCTTCCAGAAGATTTAATTGAGTTTCTGTTAGCTGCTGGCTTCTCACGTGTTGAGCGAGCGACGACTGATGATGCTGACTTCGTGGATAGCTTTTTTGCGTTTAAAGACTGACCTCAACCTAACGACTAAGAGAGAACTTTAACTATGTCAGATGTCAAAACCTCTAAAGACTCTATGAAGAGCTTTGCTGAAACATGGGACCAACAAGTACGTCACCTGTGGCCAGAAGCGTACCCAGAGTCACTGTCCAACGAACTGAAGAAACTCAACGTTAGCAGCATCTTGGACTGCGCAGGTGGTACGGGCTACCCTGCCATTGAGCTTAAACAAATGGGATGGGATATCAGCTACTCAGATGGTTCTGAACTACTTAACACGTTCTTCAAAAATCGTATTGAAACACTCCACCTAGATATCCCAACCTACCAATCGCGCTGGGAAAATCTAACTCAGAACATACCAAAAACCTACGATGCGCTAATGTGTTCAGGTAACTCATTTATTTCCATCAACTCTTATGATAATGACGCCTCTTTCACAAAAACTGTCGTAAAACAAAACATGCAGCAGGCAGTGAATGAGTTTTATAAAATGCTAAACGCCAATGGTGTTTTATATATCGACATGTTCAACGAAAGTTATGCCTTTCCTAAGCAGCCTTTTAGCATTAGTTCAGAGAGTGACACGCACCGTATATTCACCACTGTTAACTACGACTCGGTTCGGAACGCCCGTACCACTCTTACTACAACCTCCTCACTCCACGATGACTCAGAAGAACACATGATTACTAAATTAACGCCCATTCATACAGAGGAGTTGATTGAGTTTCTTAAAGAGGCAGGTTTTTCAAGGGTAGAGTTCGCCGCAACTGACGATGCTGATTATGTTGACAGCTTCTTCGCATTCAAAGACTAACCATCAACAAGCCTTAATCAAAACCGAAGTATCCATACGCCCTAACCCTTGCGATTGAAGCTGCTCATAATCAGCATCAACTTCAGTCGTGAGGGGTAGCGTCCAACCATGCTTCTTCGCCTCATCCAAACAAATACCAAGATCTTTACGCATCCAGTCAATCGCAAAGCCAAAGTCGAACTTCCCTTCTGACATAGTCACCGCGCGGTTTTCCATCTGCCACGAGCCAGCCGCGCCATGCTTCAGCACATCAACCACTTGCTCCACATCCAACGCAGACTTATCCGCCAACGTCAGCGCTTCACTTAGCCCTTTCAACACTCCCGCGATACAGATTTGATTAACCATTTTGCAACGCTGCCCTTGGCCATGTGTGCCCAGCAAAGTCGTTTTCTTCGCATAGCTATTTAACATAGGTGCTAGGCGCTCAAACACAGCAGCTTCACCACCACACATAACCGTCAACGCTGCGTTTTCCGCACCTGCTTGCCCGCCTGAAACTGGTGCATCCATAAAGTGAATGCCTTGTTTTTCACAGGCTGCGGCTAGCTCTTCCGCCAAATCCGCAGAGGTGGTGGTGTGGTCGATTAGTATCGCGCCTGCTTTCATGCCCGCAAGCACGCCATCGTCACCGTAAACCACGCTGCGAACGTCGTTGTCATTTCCCACGCATAGCGCCACCACATCGGCATTTTGAGCCACTAGCTTTGGCGTGCTTGAGGCATTGCCTTTGTACTTTGTCACCCAGTCTTGGGCTTTAAAGGCGGTACGGTTATACACATCAACATTAAAACCCGCTTGAGAAAGGTGCCCCGCCATTGGAGAACCCATCACACCTAAACCGACAAACGCTATATTTTGTAATTCCATCGTTGTTCTCCTAGAGGACGTTAAAGTATTTGATATAAGTTAATCTAAATAATTGACCTATGTCAATATGTATTTTCATTTCCATCACAAACCGATTAAACTAAGTCAATATTTAAAATGCCATACCCAGAGAGTCCATGAGCGATACGAAATTTAGCAACATAGCGCAGATCATCGAGCAACGAATTGATAAGGGTGACTACCCTGTTAACGCCAAACTCCCAACACATCGTGTGCTTGCTAGCGAGTTAGACACCACACCTGCGACGGTTGCCAAGGCTTATAAACTGCTGTCAGACAAAGGCAGGCTGGAGTCGTTTGTCGGTCGTGGTAGTTTTGTGCGAAGCCAATCAGATTTAAACCAAGTGATTCAAGCACCAAAAGACGAAGATGATTTTAACTTTTCGATCCTACAACCGTGCCTCTATAAAAACGTCAATGCGCTGCAAAACGCCTACCAAGTTGCTGGTGAAAGACTGACCTCAGAACTCATTGGTTACACCGAGCACTCCGGGCATGAAGCGCACCGTCAAGCAGGTGTGACTTGGGCGAAACGCTATGGTTTAGAAGGCGGTGACACCTGTAATACGGTGTTAACCAATGGTGCTCAACACGCGCTGTCATTACTGATCAATGCGCTGACAAAACCGGGGGATACCATTGCAGTAGAAGCATTGACCTACCCCGGCATTTTAGCCATTGCCAGCTTGTCTGGGCGCAATGTGGTTGGCATACCGATGGACGAGTCTGGCGCATCACCTGAGGCGCTTCGTTCGGTTATCACAGAGCATCAGCCCAAGCTGGTTGTGTTGATTCCTTCGCACCAAAACCCGACGGGTATCACTATGCCTGAGGCGCGTCGCAGAGAAATCGCGGCAGTCATTAAGCAGGAAGATATTTGGCTTGTCGAAGATGATATTTACGGCTTTTTAAATGAGGCGGCTATTCCTGCGATCAGCAACTTTGTGCCTGAAAAAGCGTTTCATATTTCGGCACTGTCAAAAGCGATTAGCCCTGCGATGCGCTGTGGGTATATCAAAGCACCAGCGGATAAGGTTGCTTTATTAAATGCGCATATTCGTGCCAATATTTGGCTGTCATCACCCATCAATAATATCGCAGGGACTCACCTGATTGAGTCGGGAAAAGCGTTTGAAATAGCAGATATGCAACGTGAAACGGCTAGTGAGCGACAGCGTTTAGCTCGTAGTATTTTAACGTCTATTAGTTGTGACGCTGAGGGCTATCATTTGTGGCTTCCGTTGCCTAAGCACTGGACGACTGAGCACTTTGTGATGGCGGCTAAAAACCGTGGGTTGATTGTGAGTAGTGGTAGTTATTTTGAGGTATCAGGTAACGAGGAGAATCATATTCGCCTGTCACTGATGTCGATTGCTACTGAGGAGCGGTTAGCGCAAGGCTTAGGGGAGTTAAAAGCACTGCTGGAATCGGATATGGATACGCTATTTCCTTTTTAGCCAAATTATTTAATTTCAGGATAGTGTACAAAATCCATCCTAATTCCATAAAAACATCATATAGCCGTCATATAACTGTCACAGTTTCAAAATATCCTACGCCCCGATAACAGATACCCAACCAAGTCATTCGGGCTTAAAAAAAATTAGGAGATTGAACTGTGAGTAAGGCAACTTTTGATCCAACGCGCTTTAACAAAAGCAACAACGAAACCTTTGCAGAAGTACTAGAAAAAGAAGTATCACGCCGTTCTATGTTGAAGTTTGGCGGCGGCATGGCTGCACTCAGCATGATGGCTGGTTTCGGTCTAGCGGGTTGTGACAGTGACAGCAAAGACACAGCAACTGTTGCTGATATCGATAAAGTAGCTGATGTAAGCCTAGGCTTTCAGTCTATTGCTGGCTCTAAGCTTGACGCAGTAGCAATTCCAGCAGGTTATGTTGCACGTATTCTAGCGCCTTGGGGAACGCCACTAAACAGTGACGCTGACGCTTGGAAAAACGACGGTACAAACAGCGCAACAGACCAAGATAACGCGGTTGGTATGCACCACGACGGTATGCGTTTTTTCTCGCTAAATGACAGCAGCACTGAAGGTCTACTTTGTATTAACCATGAGTACATCGACCAAAATGCCCTTCACCCAACAGGCGCGTCGTTTGATGATGCTGGCCTACGCAGCAGTGTTGAAGAAGTGCGTAAAGAGATCAATGCTCACGGTGTGACAGTTGTTCACGTTGAGTTAGTCGCAGGTGTTTGGCAGGTTGTTGATAACGCGGCTCAAAACCGTCGTTTTACAGCTGCAACAGAAATGGATATTGCTGGCCCACTAAAAGGTCATGAGTCGCTAGTCACTGCATACGCGCCGAATGGCGATGTTGCGCGTGGTACTTTGAACAACTGCGGTAACGGTGACACACCTTGGGGCACTTACCTAACGTGTGAAGAGAACTGGCCTGGTTACTTCACAAACTCTGACACACTGACAACAGCTGATGCACGTATTGGTATCTCGACGCGTGGCACACGTTACAGCTGGGAAGATGTTGCAGGTGATGAGAGTGAAGTGGACAGCGAGTTCGCACGTTATGACACAACAGCAACAGGCGATACTGCTGCTGATGATTACCGTAACGAAGCGAATGGTCACGGTTATATCGTTGAAATCGATCCTTACGATGAGTTAACTAAAGCAGTTAAGCGTACTGCGCTTGGTCGTTTCAGACATGAAGGCTGTGCATACGGCAAGCTAACCGCTGGCAAGCCAATCATCTTCTACTCTGGCCACGACTCTCGTTTTGAGTACATTTATAAGTTTGTGTCGACAGCAATGTGGGATGCAGCAGACGCAAATGCAACTGACCGTCTAGCAGTCGGCGCTAAGTACATGGACGAAGGTACGCTTTATGTAGCTAAGTTCTCTGAAGGTGGCGTTGGTGAGTGGTTGCCTTTGACACTAACAGGCGCAACAACAGATGGCGGCACACTAGCGGATACATTCGCAACACAAGCTGAGATCATTTTGAATACCGCTGGTGCAGCTGACTTGGTCGGTGCTACGCCGATGGACCGTCCTGAGTGGACTGCGGTTGACCCAATCACAGGTGTTGTTTACCTAACGTTGACAAACAACACTCGCCGTACAGAAGAGGAAGGCACTAACCCTGCTAATCCACGTCTAAATAACAGCTTCGGTCACATCATTCGCTGGGAAGAGTCTGACGATCAGACAAGCTTTGAGTGGGACATCTTTGTATTCGGTTCAGATGATGAGGGTGACGCTGAAACTAACCTTTCTGGTCTTGATGAGCTAAACCAGTTTGCTAGCCCTGACGGTCTTGCGTTTGACTCTCGCGGTATCCTTTGGGTACAGACGGACAACGGCGCGGATGAAGTTGAAGAGTACACAAACGACCAGATGCTTGCAGTTATCCCTTCACAACTACGTGACGATAATGGCGACATGGAAGTCATCAATGCTGATAACCAGACTGAGCTACGCCGTTTCTTCGTAGGGCCAAATGGTTGTGAGGTAACGGGTTTATCATTCACACCTGACCACAAGCATTGCTTCCTAAACATTCAGCATCCTGAGAACTGGCCTTACAGCCTTGATGCAACTGAGGAAACACCAGCAGGCGTATCTGTTCGCCCACGTGCTTCAACAGTAGTTATCTCACGTGTTGATGGTGGCGATATTGGTGTTTAAGCCGGTAGCCTACTAATAAAAAAGTTATAAAAAAGTGCGTCATTAAGCCCTACAGTCTTTTAGATTGTGGGGCTTTTTAGTTTATCCGTCATTTGAATCCCATTTTCACCACCTCACGTATTACAATAAAGAGAAAACAAATTAGCGTTTGCTCACAAGTTGATTATTAGTCCAAACAAAAGTCTGCTGAAAGGCCAAGAAAGCTTTGAAGGAGAAGTGCTTCACTTTGGACAAGGGCGTTTTCCTGACTGGCTGGCAGTGCGGGATTATTTAGAGTTTTGGCGCTATCGCTAAATAAAACTCATTTAGGCCATGTCGTATAACCGTCGACATTTCAGGATGCTCTACAACCCCTTGAGCATCTAACTCCGTGCCCAACAACGGTATCGAGACAGACGCTTTTTCAATAACTCGACCTGACATCGTCGTCACAACTTCTCTCAATGCATCTTGTGCATGCCTAGCTCTTGGGGATGTATTAATAAGCATGATGGGTATCTCAGGAAACTCACTGCCACTCACCAGCCAATCCAGTGCATTTTTCAATGGACCACTAATACCGTGTGCATACTCAGGGCTTGATATAACCAACCCATCAGCCGCTTCAAGCGCTAACTTCAACGTAGCCAACGCGGGTATATTTTCACCTTCTCGATCAGGGTTAAATAAAGGCAACTCACTTATACTTCCGATTGTGACCTCGACATGATCAGGCGCTAATATCTTCAATGCCTTAACCGCTGTCGTGTTATGCGATAACCGACGCAAGCTTCCTGAGAGTGCTAATAATTTCATATTTTCCATCAGTGGTTTTCGTCTAATTCTATTTCCATGTTAGAACCAGCGTTATCAATCCAAACCCAACATCCCCTCCATAAAGTCTTGCTTGTATCGCTCAACCCCTTGCATATTAACTTTGTATTTCTCACCATCAAACATCTTCGCAATCTTAGCTTTTTCCTCAGTCACTGTCCCCACACGATAAGACGTCACCAACCTCAACGCACGAGGCATCAAATCAGGTAGCGTCACATACTGCGCCCCCGGAGGCCCATCTCTCCCCGGCAAACTCCGCTTCTCACCTAACCTGCCCTTAAAGGTATAAAAAGCATCCGCCGTCGGCAGAAACTTCAATGTGTATTCCTGCTCTTGTTGGCCATGAGTAATATCCCACCCCGCCATCATCGGCTTGTTTTCGCCCGTCTTTAAAAACGCCAGATTATCTTTACCTGCAAATGAAACACTGGGGTGTTCAACCAACTCAGTGGAGTGCAGGTAAAGCTCATTTGACTGCATCGCTACATCAACGCTGATGCGGCTGTCTTGCGGTAGCGGAATGCTTGATTTTTGATTAGTTTTGGCACGATTATCTAATAACCATGTGGTTTGATAATTATGCTGCTGTAACATCACCGCAACGGGTTTATTCTCATAAAGCGTCACTGTCATTCCTACATAATGATCCAACTGATGCCAGTCAGCATTATCCCCAGCGATGCCCATTAAAGCCCGTTGCCACGTCGGTAAACCTTTGAGCAAACCACTGTTGGTAAACGGTATATTGTAGCTAAGAAACGTCAGCGGATATTGCTGTTGCTTGTACTCAAGCGTGCCGTAATCCACTCGACCATAAACCGTCGGTGAGACATTTGTTGTCTGTGTGGTATGACGAAACTCAGCGGTAAAGCTATCTTTGTATTGGTTTAACAACTCGGGAGTCACAGCTTTGCTAATGAGTTTATCGTCGTTATACAACGCGCCATTGGCGATGTAATCATCATAAAAATCAATAAAACGAGTCTGACCTTCGGCTAGAAAAACACGCGGTCTATATTGTTTTAATAGGCCTTGTTCGCTGACGGTGGGTAACGCGTCAGACGGTTTGTTCTTTTCCAAATACGAGTCAAAGCCAGGAAACTCACTGAATAATGTTTCTTTCTGGCTGCAAGCACTGACAAAAACACAAAGGATTGAAACAAATGAAAACTGTAAAAGCGTGCGTGTCATACGCCCTCTCTTTATTGGTGTGTACCTCACTTTAACCGATTTGACTTGTTTTGACCAACCAGTATAGACTTATTCCAACGACACCTCTTTTGATGAGTAGCTTATGCCTTGGGTAAAAACATTCGACACCAATATCGCGATTGATCGCGCCACTCAAGTATTTTGGGCAAAAGGCTATGAGTCGACCTCGCTGGCTGACTTATTAAAAGCGACTCAGATCAATAAAGGCAGTTTTTATAATGCCTTTGGCAGTAAAAAGTCACTCTTTACGCAGTCTCTGACGAAGTACGATCAAGAAAATAGGCGCGTCGCAATCACTCAATTAAGTGCTTTAAATGATCCCATTGTCGCTATTAGTCATTTCTTTGACATGGTGCTAGATGAGAGCGTGAACGATAAAGACTGCAAAGGCTGCTTTCTTATCAACACCGCACTGGACTCACCCAACCACGACGCAGATATTCAAGCGATTGTGAAAACCGGACTGATGGAGCTTCAAACGTTTTTTGAAGAACAAGTGAGTCTTGGCATTAGCACAGGTGTGATCCCTTCGGACAAGAACCCTAACGCGATCGCTAAGTCATTAGTGGCCCAACTTGTTGGACTCAGAGTGCTCGCTCGTGGTGTGTTTGATGTGGATAGCCTGACAACGATTAAGTCTCAAGCACTAAACCTGATCAAGTAAATATACCCTTAGGCATTTAAATAAATAAAGTTATTGACCGATAGGTACAAACTAAACTAACCTCTGTTTATACCAATCAGTACAAACAATTTAACAAGAGAATTAACATGACAACTTTTACAGTACACACACCAGAAACAGCTCCAGAAGGTTCTAAGCAAATCCTATCAGGCGTAAAGAGCGGACTTGGTTTTGTTCCTAACCTACTAGCAACAATGGCTGAAGCGCCTGTGCTACTTGAAGGTTACACAACGCTAGCAGGTATTCTTGATAAGTCTGACTTGTCAGAAACTGAGCGCCAAATCGTACTGCTTACAAACAACCGTTTGAACGGCTGCACATACTGCATGGCTGCTCACACAACACTGTCACAAATGGGTGGTGTTGATGACGTTGTTATCGAAGCACTACGTACAAACACACCAATCGCTGATGCAAAGCTAGAAGCACTTCGCACGTTTGCAGCAGTAATGAACGAGTCTCGCGGCTGGCCAGAAGCAGCTCAACTAGAAGCGTTCTTCGCAGCGGGTTACAAGCAGCAGCACGTACTAGAAGTGATTGTGGCGACTAGCTTGAAAGTTATGTCTAACTACACAAACCACATTGCTGAGACTGAACTAGACGACGCATTTGCTAAAAATGTTTGGTCTGAGTCTGACCTGAAAGCATAAAGTACTACGCTCTACTCCCGAGGCCGGTCATGACTGGCCTTGGGTTTCATATTCAGTACCCCTTAAAAAGTGATCTCTCACTTAGCATTTCGGACTCCGTCCACGTTCAACACCAAATGCACCTACCCTTGATTTACATCAACTCATCACGGCCACTCCTCGCTTATCATCAAACCATACCTGCAAAGGAATAACGTTTGTGACTTTGTAAAACCATAGGAGTATGACCATGTACAAGAACATATTAGTCCCTGTTGCCCCACATCATCCTGCCAATACTAAAGAAGCGATAGCCTTGGCTCAGTTACTAAAAGCCGAAGGCGGCAAGATCACTTTGATCTCTGTACTTGAGTCTATTCCTGGATATGCCACTCAATACTTACCAGCAGATCAATTAGAGAAAACAAAGGAAAAAACCAAAGCGCGTCTAGTTGAAGATGCTCAAGGCATCAGCGATGCGACGGTTAAAGTGTTAACTGCGGGCGGCTCTGCCGGTGCGACAGTGGTTGAGTATGCTAAAACCCATGACATGGATTTGATTATCATTGCTTCGCATAAACCAGGTTTGCAAGATTACTTTCTGGGGTCTACTGCGGCACGTGTTGTGCGCCATGCTGATTGTGCGGTACATGTTATTCGCTGATGTAACACCAGCGAATAACCGTTTCACTTAAGTCTTGCTCAGCCGCTATTTGTCGGCTTTGAGCATAGAATAAAGTTCATCTTTCAGACGTAAGCGTTTTACTTTTAATGTTTCAACGAAGTCGTCTGAAGGTGTTTCTATTTGCTGCTGAATTCGAATCATTTCATGTGCTAATTCATCGTACTCATCAAACAACTTCTTAAAGTGACCACCTTTAACTTTTAAGTCGTGGATTTCGTCGTGGTATTCAGGAAATTCCTGATGTAAATCGTGCATTTCACCAAACATATGCTTATTCCTTTTTTAATACTCAGTTATACCTTCGGTATTTGTTCTGGAGTAATTCCCAGAGATACCCTTTCAGTTATATAGACCTTAAAGATCGACTCCTTTATAGGCACAACTTCATAGTAGACCCAGCACGCAATCAGTGCATTGATATGAATCAAGAATGATCACTGAAAGAACCAATAAATCAGCCGTGTCACTAGACCATTCAACACGTTAGCGTGTATTGTCCCTATCAATAAAAATTTATACTGAGAACAATCCCAAATGGCATATATTGAAATACAAGGCGGCAAGCCTTTGTCAGGCAGAATCACTATATCTGGCAACAAAAATGCATTACTACCAATGGTATGCGGCAGTCTTTTAACGAGTGAACCGATTGAAATTTCAAATGTGCCAAAAATTTCTGATGGGTTAAAAATTCTCAAAATGTTCGAAAGTATCGGATCGGATGTTGTTCAAGATGACAACTCCATGAAAATAGATCACTTGAGTGACATTACACACATCAATTCTTCGCTGATTCCTGTCGGCATTCGTTCTGCTGTTCTGTTGTTTTCACCAATTATTTATAGAACGGGCCGCTTCGAGTTTGACCAAGATGCAAAAGGTTGTGCATTGGGTGTGCGTGAGATCGACCCTCATCTAGAAGTACTAAAAAGCTTTGGTTGCGACATCGCATACAACGGTCAAAAGTGCGTTATCACGTGTCTTGATGGTTTTAAAGGCGCAGATGTTTGGTTGGACTACCAGTCAGTTACGGCCACTGAGACTTTCTTGATGGCAGCGGTTGTTGCTAAAGGCACCTCAACGCTGACAAATGCTGCCTGCGAGCCTCATGTAAAAAGCTTCTGTGACTACCTAACAGGTATGGGCGCGAAAATTTCTGGTGTGGGTACGTCAATTTTAACGGTTGAAGGTGTTGAAAAGCTTTCAGGTGTTACTTGTCGCGTACCTGACGATCATCATGAAGCGGCAACTTATGCTGCGATTGGTGCGTCTACTGGCGGTATCCTGAATATCGAGACGCACATTTCCTCTGAAATGAAGCTGATTGTGCGTCAGTTCCAAAAGGTTGGACTAAACGTTTCTATTACAGAGACTGGCTTAGTCACTGGCCCTAGTAGTTTCCGTGTTCAGAAAAACTTCACTCCAGAAGTTATTACTAAGGTTGAAGCTGCGCCTTGGCCATACTTCCCTGCGGATATTTTGCCGCAGATTATTGGTGCTTCTATTCAATCTGAAGGTGAAGTGCTGTTCTGGAATAAGGTGTATGAAGGTGCGTTATTCTGGTCTTCAGAGCTGCAAAAATTTGGTGCGCGTGTTCACCTTTCAGACCCACACAGATTACTTATGATTGGCTCAGGTCAGTTGCGTCCAGCGACTGTTGAAGCGCCGTATATCATTCGTGTAGTGCTTGGCTTGGTTATCGCTGCGTTGCAAATACCGGGTGAGTCTGTTGTTAAAAAGGCGGATCCTATTGCACGCGCACATCCTGACTTTATTGAGAAATTGCAAAGTTTGGGTGCTGATATTCGCTGGGTTGAAGAGTAATAAACACCCATTAACGTAGAGTATGCCCATGAATTCACAAATACCTTTAACACGTGATGTAGTCCTAATCGGTGGCGGGCATACTCATGCACTAGTCTTGCGGAAGTGGGGCATGAACCCATTACCCGGTGCACGACTCACCGTGATAAACCCCGGGCCAACAGCACCTTACAGTGGCATGTTACCGGGCTTCATTGCCGGACATTACACACGTGATGAGCTGGATATTGATCTGGTTCGATTGGCACGGTTTGCTGGCGCTCGGGTGATTATCGGTAAAGCGACGGAGATTGATCGTAACGCTAAGTTGATTCATGTCACAGGACGTGAGCCGATTGCTTACGATATTGCGTCGATTGATGTGGGCATTAATTCGGATATGCCGGAGATTCCTGGGTTTATGCAACACGGTGTTTCAGTGAAGCCTTTGGATATCCTGAGTCAACGCTGGCCGCAGTATTTAGATCAAGTAGAAGGCACAGCTAACCTTGCGGTGATTGGTGGCGGTGTTGCAGGCGTCGAAGTGACGCTGGCGATGATGCATGCGCTAAACAGCCGAAATATAACGGCCAACATGAGCCTGGTTGATGCCACTGAGGTTCTTAGTGGTGTTGCGCCTCAAGCTAAAGCAAAACTGCTGCAACGATTAGCGGATTATAACGTTCGTTTACGGCCCCTAAGTAGAGTCGCAGAAGTGACTGCTGACGGCATAACACTTGTCAGTGGCGAGCCAATTGTCTCTGACTTTACCTTAGGTGCTGCGGGCGCGCGTGCTTATGACTGGATGTCAGATCTCGGTCTTGACGTGCATGATGGCTATATAGTCGTTGATGAGATGCTGCGCTCTAGTGACCCAACTATTTTTGCAGCTGGCGACTGTATGCATTTGCCAAGTAACCCTAGAGCTAAAGCCGGCGTATTTGCGGTTCGTGCTGCGCCTGTGTTGTGGCATAACCTGCGCTCGGTGCTAAGTGGCAACACGCTACATACATTCCGGCCACAGGGTGATTACCTGAAATTGATTTCGTTAGGCGATAAATCTGCTCTAGCGGAGAAGTTTGGTATTGCGTTGTCGGGCCCTGCGCTATGGCGTTGGAAAAATCAAATTGATCAGAAGTTCATGGATCAGTTCTACGAATACCCAACGATGAAGGTTGAGAAGCTACCTTCTGAAATGGCTGCGGGCGTGAGTGACCTACTAGCCGATGGAAAGCCAATGTGTGGCGGCTGTGGCGCTAAAGTTGGGCGTGATGTATTGGCTCGCGTGCTGAAAAAACTCCCTACTATAGACCGTAATGACGTTCTGTCTAAGCCCGGTGACGACGCGGCAATTATGCGTTATGGCGATAAATATCAAGTCATTACTAACGATCATTTACGGGCGTTTACCCAAGATATTTCGCTTCAATCACGCATCGCTGCGATACATGCAATGGGCGATATTTGGTCGATGGGCGCGCAGGCTCAAACCGTGTTATCTACGATTATCCTGCCGCGAATGTCTTCGGATATGCAGGAGCGTTATTTAACCGAAATAATGACCGCTGCATCGGAGGTGTTTGGTGCTCAAGGTGCTGAAATTGTGGGTGGCCATACTTCGCTTGGGTCAGAGTTGACGATTGGTTTTACCATCACGGGTATCTGCGAACATGAGCCTATTCAACTGTCAGGTGGGCAAGCGGGTGATGTGCTGATTCTGACCAAGCCTATTGGCACGGGCACGCTATTGGCTGCTGAGATGACGATGAAAGCGCGTGGTGCAGATGCTATCGCAGCGTTAAATGGAATGCAGCAAGACCAAGCGGCAGCGGCTGCAATTTTGCATGATGCACATGCAATGACGGATGTGACTGGTTTTGGTTTGGCGGGTCACTTGATGGGAATTTGTGAAGCATCGTGTTGTGCGGCTAAATTGGATCTTCAGGAAATTCCATTGCTAGCCGGTGCTGAAGCATTGGCTGAGCAAGGGGTGCGTTCTACCTTGTATCCGGATAACTTTGAAGTATCAACACTGATGTATTTGACGGAGCCAGACAGTGCTCGGACTGCGTTGTTATTTGACCCTCAAACTGCGGGTGGCTTACTGGCTGCAGTGAGTGCTGAAAGTGCGGATGAGAAGTTGGCGCAGTTATTAGACGCTGGTTATGCCGCAAAGAAAATTGGTGTCCTGCTTAAGGGTGACGGTTTTATTTCGGCATAGGACTAAAGGTTGGTGGCGGTATGGCTGCACTTAGCGCGATGGCTGGCTTCGGTCTTTCTGGTTGTAATCTCACTGATGATGACGATGACTCAGTCGCATCTAGAGTTGCTAATATTGACCAACAAGCAACGGTTAGCCTTGGTTTTCAATCAATTGATGGCGCTAAGCTAGACGCAGTGGTTGTACCTGCGGGTTATGTTGCACGCATTTTAGCGCCTTGGGGCACTTACCTAACGTGTGAAGAGAACTGGCCTGGTTATTTCTCTGATACAGGCACTCAATCAGCAGCGTATTGGTATTTCTTCAAGTGCAACGCGTTACGGTTGGGACACGATTACAGGTGTTTTTTATCTAACGCTGACTAATAATACAAACCGTACTGAAGTGACTGGCACAAACGCGGCTAACCCACCTCTAAACAACAGTTATGGTCATATCATTCGCTGGGAAGATTCTGACAATCAGGTTCATTTCTAGTGGGATATTTTTGTATTCGGTGCGTAAAGTGAAGATGACGAAGCGGCAAATATCTCAGGTCTAGGTGAGCTAAACCAATTTGCTACCCCAGACGGCTTGGTGTTTGATTATCGCGGTATTCTTTGGGTTCAGACAGACAACGGCGCGGATGAGGTGACTAGCTACGTTGTTTCTTCGTCAGTCCAAATGGTTGCGAAGTCACTGGCTTGACGTTTACACCTGACCACAAACACTGCTTCCTAAACATTCAACACCCTCGTAACTGGCCTTACAGTTTTGATGCGGCTGAGGAAACACCGACAGGTGTTGAAGTTCGTCCACGTGCTTCAACAGTGGTTATTTCTCGCATTGATGGTGGCGAGATTGGTGTGTAAAGAGTCCTTCTTTATATAAGCTAACGTCACACTATCTTGTGACTAAGCCCTACAATTTTCTCGGTTGTGGGGCTTTTTATGGCGTTTTTTATGGTGCGTTTTTAAGTCGTTAAACGCTAATTTCCATTTTAAAATAGGGAACACCTGACTTTAAAAACTCTTCTCCTTGCTGCTCCAATCCAAAACGCTGATAAAAACTAACGGCACTCGTCCGAGCATCACACCAAAAGCGCTCTACACACTCATCCCGCAAAGTCTCCATTATATGCGCAATAACCTGAGAGCCAATACCCTTCCCCTGACATTCTGGCAGCGTAGCGAACTTACGTAATCGAGCACTACGTCCATCAATATAAACAGACGCTACACACACCAATTCACCCTTAATAAAAGCACCATAGTGATTAGCTGTCTCATCTCCCTGAACCTGACAAAACGATGGTGGTTTACTAGGCCAAAGTACCTGATGCCTTATTAGCAAAGCGTCTTGCCACTGGATTGTTTCTATCTTCATTTATACCCTTTTAAGCCGCAAATAAACGAGCTTTTCAAACAAAAAAGCACCCGTCACATTACATAACGGGTACTTTAAAATTACAACGCACTTCAAGAAGTAGTCATACAAACCATCAACTCATCCACTGACCACCGTCAACGTTATAAGTCTGCGCAACCACATAGTCAGAATCACTACTCGCAAGGAAAACAGCCATTCCAGTGAGATCTTCAGCAACGCCCATGCGTCCAAAAGGGACATTAGCGGCCACTTGCTTTTTCTTTTCACCTGGCTGTAAATTTTCGTGTTTGGCAAAAAACGAATCCACAATATCCCAATGCTCACCATCAACCACACCCGGCGAAATAGCATTCACGTTAATGCCGTACTGGATCAAGTCCAAGCCAAACGACTGAGTTAAACTAATAATTGCTGCTTTAGTAGAACAATACACCGCCACTAACGCTTCACCACGGCGCCCTGCCTGACTTGCCATATTAATGATTTTACCGCCCTCGCCTCGCTCGATCATGTGCTTGGCAGCGGCCTGCAACATAAACAACGAACCCGAGACATTTACCGCATAGAGCTTATCGTAATCTTCACGCGTAATTTCAACCGTTGGCGCAGCACTAAATAACGCGGCGTTATTAATGAGAATATCAATTTTACCTAAATGCTCAACCGTCTCATCAACACATGCGTCGATGCTTTCCTGTTTAGTCACATCGAGGGCAATCGCAGTACAGTGTTCACCGAGTTGGTCAGCGGTTAGTTGCGCTCGATCGATATTAATATCAGCAATGACGACGCTAGCACCTTCGTCAAGATAGCGCTCAGCAAAGCTACGACCAATGCCACGTGCAGCACCTGTAATTAAGGCCACACGGCCTTCTAAACGTTTATTCGTCATTGAAAATACCTCAGAAATTCACACGGAAAAGTGCAGTCGCACTTACAGGTAATCGGTATGTACCTCTACGGACGTAGAGGTCGTATTAAAACTGTTAAGCTGAGTCGCGTAACTTCAATTGCACACTAAACAAATGTTCAGCAGACGCTGACTTTGCGTCATTTTTTGTCAGGTCACGAAGACAATCAACAGCCGTTCTAGCGATCTGTTTAACGTCTTGAGATACGGTTGTCAGTGACGGCCACACATAACTACTTAAGGCATGGTCATCATGACCAGCCACACGTAAACCACCTTGTTGACCCGCACGATCACTAAATAAAGCCGCTTCGTTACCCGCGCGTAACACGCCCATAGCAAGTCGGTCATTAGAACATAAAATCGTTGCATCTTTGTACTCACCCTTCGCAAACAACCCTTTCATAAGGTTATAAGAGTAAGCTTCAAAGTTACCGTATTCGCCATTCCATTCGTCTGACAGCACTTCAGGCTCAAAGCCAAGCTCCGTCATACGTGCCTTATGCCTGCTTCACGCTCCAAAGCGTTACTGTTAGTTACTGACGGCATACTCAGAAAAACAGGTGGTTTTCCAGAGCGTGATAGGTAGTCCACCATCAGGTGAATACTTTGTTGATTATCTGTGCCAACGAATGGAAACTGATTTTCCAAACCGGGGCATCTAGCATCTACAAACACAAGCGGAAGCTGTCCTTGAAGGCGCTTAAATTGGGTAGAATTTTCTTTAGAACCCACCGGAGCAATGATGATGCCTTCAGCATTCATCGAGCGAAAGTTCTCAACGGCTAACAATTCCTTTTCAGGATCGTCATGGGTATTTTGAATCAGAATCGAATAATCTAATTCTTTGGCACGCAGTTCGATTTCTTGCAACAACTCCATGAAGTAGAAGTCATTAACATGCGGAATAACAACACCGAATAAACGTGTGTTACGTCGATTCATGTTTCGAGCAAAAAAGTTTGGAACGTAATCTACTTCAGACAAACCTTTCTCGATCCTAGCGCGCATTGAATCGCGAACGGATGACTGGTCTGCAAAGTACTTGGATAGAGTGGGCCTAGAGACACCAATCTCTATAGATAACTCCTCCATTGTCTTAATTTGTTTCATTTTCTCGCTGGGTTGTTTAGTCATTTCGGGTAGCCTAGCATTCAATTCTAACGCATGTATATGGAACTCTATAGTGTCGCCACTACAGTGAAAATAAAAAAACGTAGAAACTGTATATATTCCGATCAGCCTTTCTACATTTGCTCCATTTGCTCCATTTGCTCCATTTGCATACAATTCTCAGGAAAATCAATCATTAGAACCTGTGACAACCCTATCGTGCAGTTTACCACAGGCTCTAAAGATCAAGTACGGCTATAAATTGTTATGACAATTCCAGCAAAGCGACGCTTTACAGAGCCAGCCCTTCTGAATCAAAACGATGTACTCGGCTAGCGTCAAACTCTACGCCAACTGTATCGCCAATTTTCAGTTCAGTACGTACATACTGTCTAACAATTATCTGGTGCTTGCCGGCAATTTTCATATGGATCAACGTCTCATTACCTAAAGACTCAACCAACTCAACAACACCACTAAGTGCTGCGCCTTCTGCACCAACTGCTTTCATATGCTCAGGACGAATACCCACTTCAGCAGAACCTTCAGCGACAGCTGGTAAGAAATCAGCCGGTAGAAGGTTCATCTGAGGCATACCAATAAACTGAGATACAAAACGGTTTTTCGGATGATCATAAAGGTCTAGTGGTGTACCCACCTGCTCAATAATACCGTCACGTAATACAACCACTCGATCTGCCAACGTCATCGCTTCAACTTGGTCATGCGTTACATAGACAGTGGTTGCACCCAACTCTCTGTGTAGTTCTGCAATCTCAACTCGAGTTTGACCACGTAGTGCCGCATCCAAGTTAGATAGTGGCTCATCAAACAAGAAGACTTTTGGAGAACGAACAATCGCACGACCGATAGCGACACGTTGACGCTGTCCACCAGACAACATCTTAGGCGTACGCTTTAGGTAAGCCGTCAGGTCTAGTTTTTCAGCAGCCTTTTCAACTTTCTCTTGAATCTCAGCTGGGTCAACCTTAGCTAGACGCAATGCAAAAGACATATTGTCTTCAACCGTCATGTGCGGATATAGCGCATACGACTGGAATACCATTGCTAGATCACGCTGAGCTGATGGAGTCGTCGTAATGTCTTTACCATCTAGAATCAACTCACCACCATTGATGACTTCAAGTCCTGCAATCATTCGAAGCAGTGTCGACTTACCACAACCTGACGGCCCAACAAATACGATGAACTCACCGTTTTCGATTTCTAGGTTAACGCCTTTGATTGCGTGTAATTTACCGTAGTACTTGTCTACGTTTTGTAATTTTAAAAATGCCATGTCTAAAAAACCTTTATTTCACTGCACCGAAAGTTAATCCCTGTACCAACTGCTTCTGGCTGAACCAACCAAAGATAACAATCGGAGCGATGGCCAATACTGATACTGCAGATAACTTCGACCAGAACAAGCCTTCAGGACTTGAATATGAAGCTACCAAAGAAGCTAGCGTTCCTGCGTTTGCTGATGTCAAGTTCAAGACCCAGAAAGCCTCATTCCATGACAATACTAAACACAGTAATCCTGTCGATGCCAAACCACCCATCGCAAGAGGAAGTAGTACATATCTAAACTCTTCCCAAAGTGTTGCACCATCCATACGTGACGCTTCTAATATCTCACTTGGAATCTCTTTAAAGTTTGTATAAAGCATCCAAACCATAATCGGTAGATTCATTAGCGTGAAGATAATGATCAGTGCGAAGACGTTATCTAGTAAGCCCAATTTTTGGCATAGAAGATAGATCGGAATCAATGCACCAACAGCTGGCATCATCTTTGTAGATAGCATCCACATAAGGATGTTTTTCGTCTGTTTCGTTGGGTTAAATGCCATGCTGTAAGCAGCAGGCGTAGCAATCATTAATCCTAAGATCGTAGAACCCACACTTGTTACAACAGAGTTCCAAGCAAAGCTAAAGTAGTCACTTCGCTCTTGTACTTCTGTGTAGTTCTCAAGCGTTGGTTCAAATATCCATAAGCTTGGCACCGCAATGGCTTGAAGCTCAGTCTTGAACGACGTCAGGATCATGAAGAAAATAGGGAAAAACATTAGTAACGCAACACCGTACGACGCTACGGTGCGAGTAATCATCGCCCCATTCCAAGTATATTTTCCAGTTCTTACTGGCTTTTTAACTGTAGTAGTACTCATAATCATCAGTCCAAGTTTTTGCCGACAATGCGGATTAGGAAAAACGCAACGATGTTAGCCAGAATGATGGCGAACATAGCACCAGCAGAAGCTGAGCCTACATCAAAGTTCACAAGTGCTTCGTTATAAATCAAGTATGCCAAGTTAGTACTTTGAGTACCTGGGCCACCATTGGTAGTCGTAAATATCTCAGCAAAAACACTTAATAAGAAGATCACTTCGATCATAATTACTACCGTAATAGCACGAGCCATATGTGGTAAGTAAAGATATCTAAATTTTTGTAAATACGTCGCACCATCTAGGTCTGAAGCTTCTAGCTGCTCACGGTCCATTGACTGTAGAGAAGTAATGAAGATCAAACATGCAAATGGCATCCACTGCCAACTCAACATAAGAATGACTGAGAAGAGTGGTAAATCTTGGAGCCAGTTAACGGGTTCGAGCCCAAAGAAGGTCCAGACCTGCGCTAGCACACCATAGATTGGATTCATCATCATATGCTTCCACAACAAAGCATTTACCGTAGGCATGACGAAGAACGGAGAAATTAATAATATACGTACAAAGCTCTGGCCCGGAAAAGGGTCATTGATCAGCATTGCAATCGCTAAACCAAAAGCTACTGTGATAAATACCGTACTACCAAGCAGTACTAACGTATTTAAAACTGCATCAGTAAAGGCAGGGTTTGTAACAAAGAATTCATAGTTAGCCCAACCGACAAAACCTGTTAGCTCGGGAGACATTAAATTATAACGAATAGCGGAGAAATAGAGTGTCATTCCTAGAGGAACTAACATCCATAACAATAGCGTAGCTACTGCTGGGGACAATAATAGTCTTGGAACGAACCGATTACCTGCTGAGGATGACTGCATCTCTTGATACCATTTTCGGACAGGGGTTTAAGAAAGACACAACTGGAAAGTCATACAAACACAAAAGTATATTGGCGGTGAGGTATCCACATCGCCCCCCACCCTCGGAAGGTAAAAAATAGGGAGCGATGTGACTCTAACTTATGCGTCAGTATTGTTTAACTGACTTCCCGGTTGAGCCCGGGAGGATTAATTAAGCGTTAAACTTAATAGTATCCTGCACGACGCATCTCACGATCTGCCGCGACTTGTGCTGCTGCTAGTGCTTCTTTTACAGTTTTGTCGCCTGATAGAGCTGCAGCCATTTGCTGACCAACTGCTGTACCAATCGCCTGGAACTCAGGGATAGCTGCGAACTGAACACCGGTGTACGGGTTCTTGTTAAACGTACTATCGTCTGGGTTAGCACTGAAAATTGCTTTCAGCTCTGCATCAGCAAAACTTGCCGCTGCTTTGAACTCAGGAATGTTGTACGTTGACGCACGGCTACCAGTAGGAACTTTACCGTATCCGTTAGTCTCACCAATTAGCTTGATGTAGTCTTTAGACGTAGCCCACTCGATGAACTTAGTCGCTTCTGCAACCTTAGTTGAAGATGCTGGAACAGCTAGTGCCCAAGCCCACAACCAGTTAGCGCCACGTGCAGTCTTTTGAACAGGAGCCTGTGCGAATGCTATCTTGTCAGCAACTTTAGACTGAGATGGGTCAGATACGAATGAAGCAGCGATAGTTGCATCAATCCATGCACCACACTTACCTTCATTGATCAAAGCTAGGATTTCGTTGAAGCTGTTAGATGCAGATCCTGGAGGACCATACTTCTTCATTAGATCAACGTAGAACGTAACCGCTGCTTCCCACTCAGGAGAATCAAGCTGTGGCTTCCAATTCATGTCAAACCACTGCGCACCATAAGTGTTAGCAAGGGTAGATAGGAAAGCCATGTTATCGCCCCAACCAGGCTTACCACGTAGACAAATACCGTAAACGCCATCGTCTGGACTATGCATTGCTGCTACAGCCTGTTCCATGTCAGACCAAGTAGGCTTGTCAGGAAGGCTGATGCCAGCTTTATCAGTTAGATCTTTACGATACATAACCATAGAGCTCTCACCGTAGAACGGTGCAGCATACATTTTGCCTTCGTGAGAAAGACCGTTACGGATAGCTGGGAAGATATCGTCAGCGTCATAAGCTTCACTAGTTACTAGTGGTGCTAGCCAACCTTTCTTACCCCAGATTGGAGTCTCGTACATACCGATAGTCATGATATCAAACTGACCACCTTTAGTAGCGATGTCAGTTGTTACACGTGAACGTAGTACGCTTTCTTCTAGCGTAACCCACTTAACAGTGATGCCTGGGTTAGCTTTTTCAAAAACTTCAGTATGCTTCTGCATTTCGATCATGTGACCGTTATTCAGAGTAGCAACAACCAACTCTGTATCTGCAGCTGCAGCGCCAGAAAATATGACACTACCAGCTAGAGTTATAGCCGTTGCAAGTTTATTCATCTTCATTTCAATACTCCTCCTATTGGAACTTTGACTTTCAAAAGTCCGGATTCAGTTTACGTTTCATTAACCACTAGTAAACTTTCTCTAAACGAGCATTTAGATTACTCATCAGACTTTCTCATGTCAATTATTTTTTTACGCGTGTAAAGAAATAACATCACCAACGTTAAGTATTATATTAGTTAATACTAGTTCCGACTACATTCGATAAATAGTCTGCACCAAATGAAAACCAAACTTTGTCTTAACAGGTCCGTGTACTGTTAACACTGGTTTTTTAAAGACAACATCATCAATCGCTTTAACCATTTTTCCCGGACTGAACTCACCCAAGTCCCCGCCATTTTTAGCGGTATTACACGTTGAGTGCTTTTTAGCTAACGAAGCAAAGTCAGTGCCGCCGGTAATCTGTTGCTTAATTGTTTCAGCTTCTTCTTTGGTCTTTACCAAAATGTGTCGAGCGCTAGCAGTGGGCATGGTTATCTCTCTTTATCAGGTTATCGTTGCACAAATTATCCCATACTTTAGTACTAAACCTTATGCTTATAGTGCGTACTCAGCTGCTTGAGATTGATTTATAAAACCAACGTTGTCGAGTCGCCTCATTCATTAACGCCATGCCGCGGGTCAGCACTAACATCAAAGCAAAGGTAAACAAAAGTCGCCACCAAAAGATGCCGTGGAAGTCTGCGCCAATCAGTAAAATCAACAAAGTGTCTTCAATCAATGCATGCACCAAACTCAGCAATACAATCGTTGTGAATATATCGCGTGTTTTAATATGCCCTTTGCGTGCCTCGCTAATAAGTAAACCACCACCGAATGAAAGCCCCAGAGTAATTCCGATAATGGCAAAATTAGTCGCCTCTTTACCGATACCCAATAGGCGTAATAAAGGGCTCAATAAAATACCCATGACCTTCTCAATGCCCAACAACTTTAAAACTTTTAGTACAAACAACAGACACGTTACTACCAAGATAATGACGCATAAGTTTTGTAACTGCCCAAACACCCAACTGAGTAAGTCAGTCGTCTGACTAGTTTCTATCTGTAGTAGGTTGGTTACGGGTTGCTGTAAGAAACCACCATACTGGTAGGCTTGATTCAATATAGACGCGAACATCAACGCACCACCGAAACGTACCAGTAAAATCACCCAGATACTGACACCCGCCTTCTTTGCAATCGCAACCTCTACTGGGAGCGCGTGAGCCATTAACATGAGGCTGCCCAAAATAGTCGCCTGCGCGACCGTCATTCCACCTTCTATGGCAGTATCCGCCAAGATCACTAAACCACCATAGATATTCACAGCGAAAGTCGTTGCCCACACCAAACCTAAACTGTCCGGCAAACCGACACTTTCCATGACGGGCCCCATCGCCTGTCCTAGCAAAGCTACACCTCCCAATTCTTGTGCTATTTTTATAATAATGATGGCTGGAATCATTACCTTGAACAGCGTACTGCAAACATTGTAGACCTCTTGGATTAACGCCAAGAAAAACTGTTTTAAAAAGCTAATTGCTTGCATGGATGTTGCTCACTAGGGGGTTAAGTAGTGCAATGATAGTTCACAGGTTTGGCATTGAATAGCCACTAGTTATTGCCAAAAACGCTTACGCCCTTCTCGTCTCGCATCTGAAACGTCTACGGCAATATCTTTTAACTGCTCGGGGGATAAATCCAATAACTGCTTTCGAGTACGCTGACGTTGACTTGCTTGCTGCACTAACTTAAGTAACCGCTTCATAATCATTCTCCTTATTAAGTTTAGGAAAATATTAGCCCTCTATATAACTTGCAAACAGATGTAAAAACTGATTAATTAACTAGTACAGATCAACCAATTTTGCAACTGTACTGGTGCGTTTACGTCCAATCTGTACTACCTTTAAATCTAAACTGTAAGGCCATTATGAAACTGTACCAATCGATTGCTGAAAAAATACGTGAGCGTATTGAACAAGGCTACTACCAAGTAAACGAAAAGCTACCTTCGATTCGTACGTTAAGTCAGGAACATGATGTCAGTGTGTCAACGGCTCAGCAAGCCCTGTTATTTCTCGAAAAAGAACATTGGATAGAAGTTCGGGCCAAATCAGGATCTTATGTAAAAGCACAGCTAGCCGCCGCAGAAATGCCACAACCATGTCGTCCAGCACAATACCCACTCAAGGTTTCACAATGGAAAGAGGTTCGTGCATTACGCAGTCTCTATAAAGGCCACTCCGATGACTTTCTTTATCTAAGTTCGGGTATGTCAGATATTGATGCGCCCACTTTAAAGCCGCTGCTCAAAATCATGAGTCACCTCACCATTAGGGAAGGTGTTCGTTGCCTAACCCCTGACACGCTGCAAGGTGCTGTTGAGCTACGTGAGCAAATTGCACGATTAGCGCTAGATGGTGGGACACGTTTACACCCTGATGACATCATTACCACAACGGGTTGCCAAGAAGCGCTAGCCATTAGCTTGCAAGCACTCACTAAAGCGGGTGACGTGGTGGCGGTAGAGTCACCGGGATTTTACGGCCTTATGCAAATACTTAAAGCGTTGGATCTTCAAGCTTTAGAAATTCCAGCGCATGCTGACGATGGTATGAGTCTGGATGCCTTAGAAATGGCGCTTGATCAGTGGCCTATCAAAGCTATTTTAGTCATCCCTACCGAAAACAACCCGCTCGGTAGCACCATGCCAGATGAGAATAAAGTGCGCCTTTTGAAAATGACCCAGCGCTATAACACGCCCATTATTGAAGACGATATTTATGGCGACTTGCGTTATAAGCAGCCGCGACCAAGGACTCTGCACTCGTTTGATACGGAAGGACGTGTCATTTTATGCAGCTCTTTCTCTAAAACCATGTCAGCCGCTTTACGTATTGGTTGGGTTGCACCTGGGCGCTATAAAGAACGTATCGAGCACATGAAATACATCGGGACGGCCAACACCACTACCCTCACCCAACTGGCCATCGCTGAGTTTATTAAACAAGGTTATTACGAGAGGCATGTGCGTACCGTGCGACAACAGTACCGACTTAACCGTGACCAGTTAACGCATATGCTGCAAACGTATTTTCCAAAAGGGACACGTATCAGCGCACCAAGAGGTGCCTATATATTATGGATAGAGCTACCCGGAGACGTTGACACCTTGCTACTTAACAAACGTCTGGTACAGCACAAAATTCAAATAGCACCGGGAGTGATTTTCTCTGCTTCGGGTAAGTACAGAAACTGCCTACGAATTAACTATGCAAGGCCCGTTCCTAAGTCTGCGGTGTTGGCTATCAGTCAGGAGGCGAAGGAATTACTGGCAGAATCATTAATGCCCCAGTGATCTGTGCATTTATAAGACATTGAAAATAGAGGGGAATCTGACAGACTGTGCTTTATGGTTTATTATTTAACAAAATCCAACACTACCCGACAGATGGTTACTCAAATCACGGATAAAAGCTGTCCTGAATATTAAAATACGTTAATGTTGAAGCCTGTAACATAGTGTCCGCCACCAAATACTAAAAAATAGGCGCAAAAACAGTCGAGTCATAGGCTGAGAAAAAACAATAAAGAAGGGAGAGTTTATGAACCCGCACAAGCTTCTACAACCCGTAAGAAATGATGATCCAAGCTTCGATACTGTCACTATTTCAGAAGACCAGTTTGAATCCATATTAAATATCCAACAAAGTATTTTAGACTCCATCGCACTTGACCATAAAGAGCCTGACATTCTCAGCGACCTGTGTCGTCTTGCACAAGACCTGTTACCTGAATCTGCAGCCTGCATAATGCTACTAGATGATAAAACCGATACTCTGAACGTGCTTTGTGCACCAGGTGTTCCTACTGAGCACCACCACCGACTCAAAGGAATAAAGCCTGGTCATCATAATGGTTCTTGTGCCGCTGCTGTCTACTTTGGTAAACCTGCTTATGTCGTCAATACCTTCAATGACCCCCGCTGGGAAGGTAATCGCGACCTAGTTAAAGACTTTAATATGTGCTCAGTTTGGTCTATGCCCATACGCAACCGTGATAAAAAAGTGATTGGCTCATTTGCGTTGGCTTCTTTTGAACATCGTTCTCCGACAAACTTTCATGATCGTTTATTAAAAATGTGTGCCTCGGCTGTGGGTATCTTGCTTGAGCGTAAAGCGCTAAGAAAGCTCGCGTTGATAGATAAGCTCACAAAGTTATGGAACAGAACAAAGCTTGATGAAACGCTGACTAAGCAACGTGAACTCATGAGTGACCCTGACCATGGTTACGCGGTCATGCTTGTCGATATTGATCTTTTTAAAAACGTGAACGATACTTTTGGTCACAACGTAGGTGATGCGGTTTTAGTAGAGCTAGCCGATATTTTTCGCGAGCAAATAGGCTCTGACGGGATCGTTGGTCGCTGGGGTGGTGAGGAATTTATGGTGATACTGACTAAACCACACTGCAACAGAGCTCCTGAACTTGCTCAACGACTTCGCCAAGCTATTCAGCAACATAGTTTCAAAACAGTCGGGACAGTGACGGTGAGTATCGGTGTTTGCGTGGTTGCTAAAAAGACTCGAACTATAGAGATTATTGACTCTGCAGACCAAGCGCTCTACCAAGCGAAAAAACTAGGCCGTAACCGTGTTTCTGTACATTACAAAAACAAGCCTAAACAATGGTCTATCGAAGAATTAGTCGAATGTGCTTAAGTAGATAAAAAAATAGCACCCTCAGTATCCACTAGAGGGTGCTAGCTTTCTCTATGTCAGTCGCCTATTTTGGGGGACGATCTGCTTTTAGATAATATCAATGCAGCCGGCTAAAATCCTTTCACCTTATGCTGTCATGATATCGTTAAAAAAGCATAGCGGCAGGGATGTACCGAACTAAGCTCTCAACCAATTAAGCGCAAAGAGTTCCATAAAAGGCTCAAATAAATTCAATTAATTGACTAATTCATTAAAAAACATGAACTTAGTACAAATAATTAGCACAACCCTCACCCTAAACTCATTCCCTCCTTGAAAGCCGAGACAAATAACGGCAAAGTTGTCCTTTATATTGGTATTTAGCGCAAGGTATACACAGCTCATGAATGTGATCGAAGACTTAAGACAACGCGGAATGATTCAGGACATAATGCCTGGTACAGAAGAACTGTTTGCGAAAGAAAAAGTCGCAGCGTATGTCGGTGTAGACCCAACAGCGGACTCTATGCATGTGGGAAACTTAGCAACGATGATGTTGTTGGTTTATCTACAAAAGTATGGTCACACACCCGTTGCATTAGTCGGTGGCGCAACAGGCATGATCGGTGATCCATCTGGTAAAAGCGCTGAGCGTAATTTGCTAGATGAAGAAACACTACGCAAAAACCAAGAAGGTGTTGGCGCACAGCTAAAAGGCTTATTGGACTTTGAAGCCGCTGACAACCCAGCGCGTTTAGAGAACAACTACGACTGGTTTAAAGACATGGGTGCGTTGGACTTCCTGCGTAATGTCGGTAAGCACCTCACCATCAACTACATGATGGCGAAGGACTCTGTAAAAAGCCGTGTTGAAACAGGTTTGTCATTCACTGAGTTTTCATACCAGCTAATCCAAGGTTATGACTTCTACCACTTGTACAAAAACGGCGGCGTTAAAGTACAAATGGGTGGTTCTGATCAGTGGGGAAATATCACGTCAGGTACTGAGCTTATCCGTCGTATGGATGGTGGTGAAGCATTTGCCTTTACTTGCCCGCTAATCACTAAATCAGACGGTAGTAAGTTTGGTAAAAGTGAAGGCGGTAACATCTGGTTAGACCCTGCTAAAACGAGTCCTTACAAGTTCTACCAGTTTTGGTTAAACGCGTCAGATGAAGATGCAGAAGTATTCATCAAACGCTTTACACTGCTACCAATGGAAGAGATTGAAGCCGTTGCTGCTGAACATAAGGAAGCACCTCACCAACGTGCTTTGCAGCATAAATTAGCTGAGCAAGTGACTGTGATGATTCATGGCCAAGAAGGTTATGACAAGGCGGTTAAAGCGTCTGAAGCGATGTTTAAAGGGAGTAAAGAAGACTTGATGGCGCTTAGTAAGCAAGAGCTTTTGGAAGTCCTTGAAGGTGTTCCAACGCACACACTTAAGCGCGACAACCTTGGTGATGCACTGGATACGATTAGCTTTTTGTCGACTGAAACAGATATTCTTCCTTCAAAGAGTGAAGCGCGTCGTAGCTTGCAAAGTAACAGCATCAGTATCAATAAAGAGAAAGTAGGCGTTGATAGTGAAATCACCGCTGCTGACTTACTGAATGATGAGTTTATCTTGGTTCAAAAAGGTAAGAAGAATAAGTTTTTGGTTATTGTTGAATAACCGCTAACGACTATTCACAGTGCTCCACTTTTAAGTAGAGTACTGAACGACACAGAAAGGCGTACTCATGAGTACGCCTTTTTTAATGGACAATTACGTTACTATAAGCCATCAACCTCACGCTGGAATAACCAATGAACCAAGCTTCTGATACTGCTTTAATAGACTGTCGCCCACTTGCAGAATATGTACTAGGCCATATTCCACGCGCTTGTTCACTCCCAACGGATAGCTTATTTACACGCATGCATGAGTTACCTAAGCGCACCACACCTATACATTTATGTGGTAAAGCTGAAGACTTAAAAGCGGCAACAGAGTACTTGATTGATCGAGGTCATGAGGTCATTGAGCAAACACTTTGGACAGAGGCTTTGCAGCAGGAATTAAGCGCTTCTGACACTTTAGAAAAAGGCGAGGTGTCGCATCAGCTTTGGCAGGCAGCGCCATTGTTACAGCGCTTTGTAAATGAGATTGTACCCAAACATAATATTGCTGCTGGCAAGGGCTTAGACATCGCTTGTGGTGCAGGCCGTGATCTTGCCTACCTTGCAGCACAAGGTTGGGAGATGACCGGCATAGACCGCTCCATTGACTCTTTAGAGCGCGTTGCTACACTCGCTAAATACTGCAAAGTTGAAATACCCACGCTACAACTGGATACAGAAACAGGTACTGACCCATTCACCCTGTTTGAGGATGGCAGTTTTGACCTAATTTGTGTTGCTCGATATCTGCACCGCCCACTGTTTCCTTATATCAAACGACTACTAAAGCCTCACGGAGTCATCATCTACCAGACGTTTATGGTGGGTTGTGAGGAGACTAAAATAGGACGACCTAAAAACCCTAATTTCTTGTTAAAAAATGGTGAGTTGGCTGAGACATTCGCAGGCTATGACGTGCTGCTTGATGAGGTTGAAATGCTTGAAGATGGGCGGCCTGTGGCGGCGTTTATAGCACGCCAAAAGCTACCCAACCCTTAAAGGCTACTTAAAAAGTCTAGAACAAACAAGCCAGAGTAAATATGGGAGGAAGAGCAAATAAACACCCCATATGAACACGATGAATGCAGCCGTTGAAGCTGACGCGATTGAGTGGTGCTCATTATGCACAACCATTTTCGAATCATTCTCATAACGATAGAGAATACCGTCGATGGGCGCTGTGACAGGGTATGCACTCAAGTATCCAATAAATTGCTCATAGTTTTCTGGCGAGGTAGTCCGAAGCTCTCCCCAATGGCCCCTATACTTCGTTTGCCACTCCTTAAAAAATGACAAGTTATACCCTGTAACTACCGTACCCTGTTGATTATTCAAACGATAAACAATCTCCAAGTCCTTCTCAATAAGCTGTTGTGTAACTTCCAATGACTCAGCAAGCAACTTAGCGAGTGCCGAAGCAAGCGTCTTGCCACGAGTATTTTTAGTTTCAATAAGCTGCTGAACAACTGCTATAGACGGAAACTTTTCAACCGCAGGACTAGCTAATACGCTTAGAAGGTATGACGTTTTATCCTCAGATAGTTTACTGATTGGTTTATTGATGATCGCAACGCTACCCAACAACTCATAACTTTTTTCAATCTTCCTTGCGATAACTAACGCTTCTTTAGCCTGTGCAAAGTCAGGGTACTGTTGCAAAGCCGCTTCTTTATTTCGAATAAAGAAAAGCTCTGTTCTTTCAGGACACTTACCAATGAGGAATGAACAGTCACTCGTCCGTTTCATCGAAGGAATAGCCAACCCGTGCGTCGCGACTGCCTGATAATTTGCCACTTTATTTGGATCATATAAGTCTTTATCAGAAGCCAGCTCTGTAGAACCGGACATAGCACTATAGCTATTAAAGACCTCCAAAAAGGCAACCGTTATAGGCGTTGTCGTTATGTTGATTGTTAGTAAAATAGCGGTAATCAGCGGTAACCAAATACCTTTAGCGACAGGCACACTATCTAAATTAATATCGAGAGCTTCACCCTTAATAGAAATAGGCTGATACTTAGAAATAGTATAATCACTTTCTAAGTAGTCATAACTATGCAGCATCGCCTCCATCTTTACCTCGCCAAACTCCTTACCCTGTTTTTTTAAACACTTTAACCATTTAGGTGGCAACTCAAGAGAATGCTTAACCGTACCAAAGTGCTTCTCCTTGATATCTAACTCTTTTAACCACTCAGGCGACATCTCAATAGTCTGCTCAAAAAGCCCGTAGTCATAACGTTCTTCGTCGAATCTTAAGTTACCTGATAATTGAACAATATCGCGTGACTGTATGTACTTAACTCGCCTTTTGTAGGCTAACCACATTAAGAAACACAGCGGCACTAGAGGTATCGAATAAATAAGTAGTACACCCTCAATTTCAGCAAGAATAGTATCTGATATAAATTTAGACGATATAACCAAAACAAACAGCCAAGTAGGGAGCGTTATCCATGGGGAGAGTAAAAATGCATTCTTTTCAGCTTTTGTTGCTGGACGCCTATTAAAATTCTCTTCCAACCTTTGCTGGTATAAGTGCTTTAGCCCTGTGACTTCATGCATTTCATGTAACACTAATTGCCCATCAAACCTCAGCTCTACACGCTTACCACCTAGCTCCTGCCCGTCAACAAACTCCCCCTCTAGCTCTGGAGGAATAGTCACCACAAACAGTTTACTCCCCAGATGTATATCAAACGTTAAGCGAGGAAAACCACCAAGCGGTTTATGCCTTTTGATAGCAATATAGTCAGCATGAATAGTATAAATTGCACCCCAACGTGCCTTGGTTTTTGGCGATGCCGCTAAGCCAAAATTATAGAAATGCTGCATCACTGCTAGGTCTTCTTGACCCATCTCACGAGTCTCAGCCCCGTGCTGTTTATTGAACGCACGTCTAAACTTTAGCCGGGCAAAATAGGGGTATATAAGCACCACTAAGGGCACCAAAATAATAAGAACAACGACGAAGGTGAAATACTCTTTCATCTTAAACGAAACCTCGAAAACGCTAGCCAAAGTAGATATAGGGTGTACAACAAAGAACTCAGCCATACCAAGCTTAAAACTATCGCGGTAATAAATGACGATACCGAATAATGTTCATTGGTCACTGTTGTTTTGTAGTTAGTGTTTTTGTAACGGTTGAGAACACCGTCAATTGGCGCTGTCACTGGGTATATACTCAAATCATCAATCAGCTTCTGATATTCATTCGGAGAGATATAAAGGTCATGTCTCCTCATCCCATACGAGGTGAGCCAACCATCAAAGAACGTTAGGTTATAGCCTTTCGCGACTACGCCTTCTTGATGGCTTAACTTATAGAGAGTTAGCATGTCTTTATCTAGGTGCTGCTGAACAACTTGCAATGCCTCATCTCTTAGCTGCTCTAGACCTGCAGCAAGCGCTTGGCCTCTGGCGCGCTCAGTCCTAATCAACTGTCTAATGCCCTTTGCGGAAGGAAGCTTTTCAACTAAAGGGCTGTCTAAAACTTCAACCAAATAAGCAAAGTCACTTTTAGATAATCGATCGATTGGATGGTCTAAAACAGACACCAAGCCCAGCGATTGGTAGCTTGTATCAATCATTTTGGCAGGCAACAATGCTGCACTCATTTGTGCAAAATCAGGATACTGTTCCAGCGTAGCCGCTTTATCTTTCACAAAGAAAAGCGCATCTAGTTCAGGACAGTGATCAGAGTCCATATAACGACAATGATTTTCCGCGTCGATGTAAGGAATAGCTAGCCCATGAGTAGAAATAGCCTGCCCATCACCGACCTTTTTAGCGTCATACAACCCGCTACTTGAGGAAAGCTCTGAAGAACTAAATAAACTCTTTGAGCTATTCATAACTTCTGAAAACAACGTCGGAACAGGTGTAGCAAAGACGTTAACACTAACGAATGCACCAATAAAAAGTGTGAGAAACCAACTTCTAGCCACCGGTAAATTATTTATAGTGAGATCTAAGTCTGTGCCCTTAAGAGATATAGGCTGGTACTGGTGAATTGGATGACTATCTTCTGACAAGCCCAACGTATGCAGCATTGCTTCCACCTTAACGTGACCAAGCTTCTTGCCCTTAGCTTCTAAACGCTTTAACCAGTTGCTCGATAACTTAAGCGGCTGCCCATTTACTTGGTATTGCCCCTTACCTCGGTGATAACTTAACTCACCTGATAGCTGAATAATCTCACGAGACTTTATATAGCCCTTTCTAAGAAAGTACAATATGGGTATTGAGAGTGGAACATACACAAATAAAAACCCGTCTAAACCTAGCTCATTAACGGCAGGCATCACCCAAGGTACGACACAAAACATAAGCACCGAATTTGACACCGTACTCCAGCGCGATAGCAGGAAAGAGCTTTGTTCTACTGATGTTGCAGGCCGTCTGTCGTGACTCCCAATACGCCTTTGTTGATACAAGGTTCTTAAGCCTGATACACCCTCAATTTCGTGTAACACGACCCCTCTTCTGTCGAACATAACCTCGATAGTTTTATCGGAAAATTGCCGACCCTCAGAAAATTTATGTTCTATTTCTCTAGGTATGTAAACAACAACGCCTCGATTATCTAACGTAATTGAGAACGTAGAATACGGAATTCCTCTGTGTGGGCGATGTCTCTTAATCGATATTGAATAGACATTAATCGTATAAATTTTCCCCCAACGAGACTTCATCTTTGGAGTCGCGACCAAGCCATTATTATAATAGTGCTGCATGACCGCTAAGTCTTCTTCGGTCATCTCTCTAATATGCGTTTCAGGCAGATTATTCAACGCCTCTTTAGTCCTCTTCTGCTCTTTATGAGAGTGAAGCACTATAAATATTAGTAAGGGCACACCAATAATAAAAAAGATGGCGAAAAGAAACTCCATATCGGAAACCTTATGATAACTGCACGTTAAGTGGTTATGAAAAATCATCTGTGCAGTCCCAGATAACTCAAACCTCGGCTAGATAGGTATAGCCTTGTGCTTTGGTGTGCACTCTCTTTCTTCTATTAAGCGCTGTCTTTTAGCATTCCGTGTTTTTTTTATCCACTAGGAAGCTGTATTTAACGACTAACGTATATCAAGCATCGATAAGTTGATCACCGCGATGGCTGCGAATTAACGAACGCAAGTATTTGCTATACAATAATATTAACTGGTAGCAACACTTGCGTTTTCTAAGGGGAAAATCATGCACACACGTAAACTAGGTTCGTTAGAAGTATCTGCCGTTGGCTTAGGCTGCATGAATATGTCGATGGGCTACGGTGCTGCTGACCGTGACACCTCCATTCGACTACTCAACGAAGCACTAGACTCAGGCTATTCCTTCCTCGATACCGCGACACTGTATGGCGGTGGACATAATGAATTACTCATTGGTGAAGCACTCCGCACTCGCAGAAATGAATATGTTCTTGCGAGCAAATGCGGCATGGAACGAGATATAGATGGCAAAACGGTGACCGATGGACGCCCTGAAAACATCAAGCGACAATGCGAAAATAGCCTAAAGCGACTGCAAACAGACGTTATCGACCTTTATTACCTGCACCGCATGGACGCAGGTGTCCCTATCGAGGAAAGCGTTGGCGCATTAGGTGACTTGGTTAAAGAAGGAAAGCTACGCGAGATTGGCTTATCTGAAATTTCGAGTGAGACACTCATGCGAGCGCACAAAGAATTCCCTGTTGGCGCGGTGCAATCTGAGTATTCTCTGTGGTCACGTACACCTGAGTTAAAGATGTTAGCGACTTGCGAAGCACTTGGCGTCGCTTTTGTACCATTTTCACCGCTAGGTCGTCAGTTCCTCACCGGGAAGTCGGTCAATAACTCACTGTTAGGGCCAGAAGATATTCGTTGCACTAACGCAAAACCACGTTTTGATCCCGCTTGTTTCGGGCAAAATATAAAGCTGCTAGACCCTTACAGTAAAGTAGCCAATCGAGTCGGTTGCAGCATGGCTCAGCTGGCGCTTGCATGGGTACTCTCTCAGCAAGATTCTCAGGGTCATAAACGCCTCATTCCTATCCCTGGAACGAAGCATATTGAATACATGCATGAGAACCGTCAGGCCAGCGAAATTGCTTTAGACGACGATACGATTGCAGAATTGAATGACCTGATCAATGAAATGACCATCGCTGGCGAGCGCTATACCGATGCGCTAATGAAATCAATTGACTCCGAACGCGACCGCGACGTTTAAGCAGATATAACATAAGCCACCAAACATTACGGTGGCTTTGTTATGCATACCGCTATCTCCCTGTAAAACATTACTAAAGTTAGATATCTTGCAGTTATCAACGAGGTTATGCACCATCTTATCCACAGCCTTGGAAAACTCCAAGAGCCTTATGGTTACTGTCTCTAAAGGGGAAAACTTCCCCGAAATAAACGTCAGTAAATTACTTATCCACCGCTACTCAGAAAATCGTTGGATAACTTAAGTACTTGATATTTTTTAACAAAAAGTTAATAAACTGATACTTGTTTGGACAACATTGGCGCTAATTTCACGCCATGTAACTTATCTTCCGCCTATGGTTTTGGAAACTTGTTAGCTTCAAATAAAAACTTTTCCACAAATCTACCCATACACAAGCTGAACGATTTTTAACCATATAGAGCTACAGTAAGCTATAGCTAGCTCTAACAGAGTTGTAGGAATAGTGTTCACAGAGTTATCCACAACTTTTGGGGATAACTCCACAAACAAGTGATGCGTTAACTTTAAGGCGCTAGCGTCAGTTTCTTCATAAAAGAGCCATCAGCCGCGTTCAAAATACTGATAAAACCCGCTCCGTTATTTCCCCTAGAACAACGACTACCGTAAGCAATCAATTGCCCATTTGGACTAATATCGGCTGCCTGACTCGGTCGGCAATTATTCGGTAAACTTAAGCTAATTCCTTTTTTCTGTTTGCTGCTTAAGTCATAGCGCAATAATTGATTATTTCCGAACGACACCAATAAAAAACGCCCATTTGGAGTGAAGGTTGCTGGCACAGTATCGTCACTACGCGTTATTTTAGTGATGCCATCAGTCGTTAGATCCACCAGATTAGTACCAACCAGCAAGTACTTCCCTTTAGCGCCAAAAGAAATGGTATCAACATTAAACGTCTGACCGCTCTGCGTAGCCAAGTCCAAAATTTTCGTCACCTTCTTTTGGTAAGTATCATAAAGGTGAAGCTGGCTTTTGGCGGCAGACATCGTTTGTATATAAGCGACAGTGCGCCCGTTTTGACTAATCCCCATGGCAGAGAGTGTGCCTGTGGGTAATTTGATCGCAGCAAGCACCCTGCCATTCCCTGTGTGGACAACGCTTAGCACTCGCTTGTTAGCACTATGGAATAACTGCGCAGTTCCGCTTTTGTTGGTGATGGCTGGCCCAGCAACGTACTGGTTTGGCCACGGTAACGACGGTACTTTTAACGTGCGTAACACCTTGCCCGTTTTATTATGCAAAATACTCAGACCTTTAGGCTCAAGCACTGCCGTTTTAAAACCGTCGGGCGTGAAACCCATAATGCGACTTTTGACTGACAACGGAGTCGTAACGGTCGTTTCACCTGTTTTGAGACTTACAAAGTTGATCGTTGTTGCTTTAGCCGTACTATAGTTACTCAGGTATAACACTTGGCTTGAGTCATTACTAAACGCGACTTGCTGTATGCTGACAGGTGGTTGCGGACGTGCAGCCCCTTGATTAACGAGTAAAACCATCAGACCTATCCCTAGTCCGATGTTATTTTTTTGAAGTATATTTTTTAGCATTATTATATCCTTGTGGCCGCTGGCATCAGAGTGCAAGACCAACGCACCATTACGTTTTAAACAACCTAAGTTATTTAGCTATGAACCAAACAATCGCCTCATCTATCCGTACTATTCCCGGTCATCCAAAACCAGGCATAAACTTTAGGGACATCACCACTTTACTGGAAAACCCTAAAGCATTCCGAATGACTATTGACCAGTTCGTGCAGCGTTACATGGACCAAAACATCACTGCTGTGGCAGGTATTGAGTCCCGTGGTTTTGTATTTGGTTCAGTGCTCGCTTATGAGCTTAGTGTTCCTTTTCTCAGCATTCGTAAAGCGGGTAAACTCCCTGCTGAAACCATCAGTCAGTCGTACCAACTTGAGTACGGCGAAGACGTTATGGAAATCCACAAAGACTGCGTTAAGCCCGGTGATCGTGTGCTTATCATTGATGACTTGATTGCTACCGGTGGCACAGTGTCAGCGGCGATCAAACTGGTTCGTCAACTAGGTGGTGTGGTGGTCGAAAGCTGTTTTGTTATCGACTTACCAGACCTAGGTGGCAGCAAAAAAGTTCAGGAAGAAATGGACTGCCCTTGTTACTCAATCTGTGAGTTTGAGGGAGACTAGTCATGACGACAGCAACCGCGAAGCGTTACATTATTGTGGCAGCATTGGAAATGGAAACACCTGAGCTAGAGCAACTTGCGCCTGTTGTGCATACGGGTGTCGGCAAGGTGAATGCAGCGATCAAACTGTATGAAGCGATACTACTGCACAAGCCTGATTTTGTTGTGAATTACGGCACGGCAGGGGCTATTACTAAGCAGTCTGGATTATTGAAAGTGAACACCTTTATTCAGCGTGATATGGATACGCGAGGGATTGGAACAGCGCGTGGTGTAACCCCTTTTGGTGAGACGGATGTATTGCCAAAAGCACACGGCATTGTTCTAGGTTCTGGTGATTCGTTTGTGACTGACCCTGTTGCTGAGCTGGAAGGTTTAGAGATTGCGCTCGACCTGATCGATATGGAGGCTTTTGCACTTAAAGAAGTGTGCGACCACCTTGGTATGCCGTTTGAGTGCTATAAATTTGTGTCGGATGATACAAATGAGGATTCGTCTTCGGATTGGGCAGAGAATGTGGCTAAGGGAGCGGTATTGTTTAAGGCGTTTGCTGAGGAAAATATTGGGCGATCAGCACTACTTTAATGTATCAATTATACAATTAAATTTTCAGAATAAACTCGGGCGCCTAAATACCAGACGCCCGAAAAATAGCTTTAATGCAATGAATCCCAACTAGGTACATTGTCGCTTTCTTCAACAGTATCCAGCATGCCGTTCACTTTAGACTTCAACTCAGCAAAGCTTTTATTTGCCATTCTTGCTTCGATAGTAGAAAGCGCTTCAAGCTGGCTAATCTGTGTCGTTAACAGATAGTTAGCTAAATTATTCATGGAAACACCCTGGAGTTGCGCCTCTGACTCTAAACGCTTTTTTAGATCAAGAGGAACTCTTAAGGTCACTACTTGTGTTTTACTCATGGTCTTTTCTCCACTGTTGGTAAAATTGCTTTGGCGTTACCACATCGAAGCCAAAGCCTTTGAGTTCACCACTTTCAAAATCACAAATAAGTTATCTTTCTTATCTGTCAAGTTTGGACGAAGCCTGAAATAGGTTTCATCCTTACTGTGCTAGAAAATCTAAAGCGTCCTCAATTTGAACTTTCACTATATATTCATACGACATATAATTATTAAATTAACCAGTTCAATTTATCTTATTTATCTTATTTATCTGATAGCCTTATACATCTCCCCATATAATCACTAACCAATGAATTTTCTTTATTAACAGCCAAACTAAATCCATAAAAAAAATCAGGATTTAATGCCAGTATTGAAAAACTCACCTTACTCCCTCTTGAAATTAATTTATATTGTTCAATAGAAGGTTTGAAGATAACTATGTAGTTATCTTTATCCGTCATTATCTCGCCATCTATATCAAACTTTTTATTATCTATTTCAAGTATAAATTCCCCGGAAGGAATTATATTTCCTTTACTATACATAGCCGTAGCGTAAATTAAATCCTTTGAGTCGCATGTAAATAGTAGCTTACCGACCCCTCTCCACGTCCTTTGGACACCTTTAAGATATAAAATACCTTTACCTTTCAAACTTTCAATAGTCCAACTTTTTTGTTCTCCATTACTATTAACTAATTTTAAAATTGATGCATCCTTCTTTGATATAATATCAATACTATCTTTACTCGTATTACTCATACGATCAAATAACTGAACATCAATTCCCATATCAAGTAAATATTTTATTATTTTAGCAGATACAACTTGAGCTAAGTCCAAGTCATTCTTTGAAGATAACTCTTTAGAAAAACGATGTACACCTACTCTACCCCCACTCGATAAAGACCGATAAACACCACCTGAATAGGCTAATACACAAGCACTAAAACAGCTAGACTCTCTGTATTCAGAAACACTGGCGTTAACTGAAATACCCGTTGAGAAGCCATAGTTCCTTATTAACCTTCCTATACCCATTCCAGCAAGGAGATCTCCACCAGGAGAGTCAAAATAAACAATCGCACTCTTTATGTTATTAGATGAAATAGTTTTTTTTAAATTAATCAACATATCTTTAGATATAACACCTTTAACATAAATTGATTGGGGAAGATCAAGAAGGGCTGTTTCCTTATTTCTTTTAAAATAAATCCCTCCACTATTTTCACTTATTAACTCATCATCAGCTTTTGATTCAACCAAAGAGATATTTTTATCACTTGCGAATTTTTCAGCCCATTTATTATTGGGTGATAAATCCAATAAAATTAAAAGATAATTTTTCGATAAATCTTTATTTCCTTTACTAAACTCTGCAGCAGAAAGACTAGCTAAACTCGATATTTTTTGCTTCCTTTCTTTAGCACATTGGTAAGCATTCTTATAGAAAACTACCGCACCAGAGTAGTCTTTAACGTCATTTAAAATATTCCCTTTATAAATATTTTTTTCATAACATTCATTCAGAATCAATGAATTAGCTTGTAAAGGAGATAATATCAACAAAATAAAAAATGTAAAAAATAACTTATAAGCCATAGTCTATCCGAAACTTTCTAAAAAATGCTATCAAACGCTGGAATAATACAATCAGTGCAACATATATCTGATTGAAAAAATGAGTTAATTGGCATTACCACTTTAGTTCTCACAAAAAACAGATATGCTATGAGCACATATTATCACCAGCTAACTCTGGCACAACTGCACTTACTGCTTGAAACCAGCCTTACTCTAAAGGAAGCCAATTCTCCAACCTCAAACCATCAACACGCTCAAACTCTTTAATATTATTAGTTATTAGCACAGCATCCAAATAACGTGCATGTACTGCAATAAATAAGTCGTTACCACCAATTGGTGTACCTTCACGACGAAGTTGAGCACGAATATGTCCGTAGTATCTCCCAGCCTCTTCTGGCCAAGGTAGTACACTTATGTTTTGCAGAAACAATTCAAATTGTTCTCTGCGAGCCGCTCTTATTGAAGCTTGACTATTTTCTATGCCATACCAAAGTTCAGCACAAACAATACTTGATATACATAGGTCTGGCGTACTTCGGAAGCGTTGCTGTAATTCTAAAGACCGTCTTTTTAAAACATAAATACAGATATTCGTGTCTAGCATTACCATCAAAAGAAGTCCCTTTCTTGAGGAAGGTCATCTTCACGGTCAGCTAAAAAGTCATCATCAAATGCACTTGCTTGATTAAAAAAGTCGTCCCAAGAGGGCTTTTTTGCAGAGATGATAATATTGTCTCCCTGTCGAATCAGGTAGACCTCTTCTGTGTCGAAACGAAATTCTTTTGGTAATCGAATGGCTTGGCTTCGACCATTCATAAATACTTTTGCGGTTTGTGCTTGCATAGTAATTACCTCACTAATTTAGATATATATCAAATAGTATATACCACAAACAACGATTACTATACCTTTGATTTTTAATCGTTTATCAGAGGCTTTCGTATATTAAATTATCCACTGATATCCCAACACCAAACACTCTCAGACGTTAAATGCACACCACCAACCCAACGATCAACCTTAGACACATCAAGCCAATTAACCTTCCCCGCCAACACGCCTAACCCAGCTTCTGTGACAGTTAATTCCCGCCCCTCTAAAGCAGGCAAAGTTAACGCCTCTCCTTCAGAAACCTCAATCAAAGGCAGACTAGACCCAAGCAACTCATTAAGCACCACCCAAAAACTAGCATCCCCTAAGAACTTCCTCTCTTCCATTTTCTGCGTTTTAGAAAAGACCTTCATCAATGATTTCTCACCCTCAGAAATCACCTTCAACGCCTGCTCTGCCGTTCGAGATAAACCATTAAGACAACTCGGATACTCTTCCAACATCCTAACAACAGCACCTTCCAAAAAAGGTAAAGCCGAAGTTTCCTCACTCAAAAGCTCACACCACTTTTCAGGTGTGTCTGAGCGAAAAGCCGCCCAAGCCTTTGTAGATAAATTCAAGTGGGATTCTGTAACAGGCTGCTCATATTGCACAAGCAGCTTCATTTCGTCAGGTGAAAGCAGTCCCAAGTATTGGTCAGTACAAATGATTGATAACTCAACACCAACCAAGTCTTGCTGAGCAAACCAATCCAATATTTGAATGACTTGCAGCTGGTCATAAAGGTCATACTCAAACCATAAAATGACTTTTTGATATTCGCCAAAAGCCTTCAGCACGTTATCTCTTTCAACGAAGCATTCTGTAATTTCTTCGACAGTTCCCCAGCCTCGATCAGCAATAAACTGCGCCCTTACCTTAGACAACTCCTCAAGTGATAACCCCGCAGGAACCGGTCCTTCATGCAAGACATCACGCCAAGGCAGGAACTCACCAGAAATGCCTGCTTTTTTCATTATCTCAACGGCACAATCACCATTTGTAATATTTAATGTGCTGCTCACTGTCATGACTCACTCTGTAACTTGAGGCTTTACTTCACAGCTGGCAAATGATCCTTAAGAATCTCAAAAATCTCAGGTCGCTTCTGCTCCATTTCCTCAACCGTCAGCCCTTCCAACGAATGCGGATACTTCAACCAATCCGACGTTTCATGCACGACATAGTCAGGCGCAAAATCGACCTGATTTCGGCTAGGTTTATAATACGGCACGGCAATACGAATATCTTCTGGCGTATTCAAACGCGCTTGCGCCTTTAATGCGTTAATGATTGCTTCCACAGATCGGCCAGTATCGAACACATCATCGACAATCAATAAACGATCGTGGTGTTGAATATTTTTAACCAAATACTCCAAACCAAAGACTTTAACTTCGCGTGACTGATTATCAATCCCTGAATAGGACGAGGTACGAATCGCAATGTTATCCGTCGGCACGTTGTGAAACTCTAAGTACTCTTGAACAGCAATACCAATCGGTGCGCCACCACGCCACACAGCGATGATGAAAGTAGGTTTAAAACCTGACTCCAGCACTTGATGTGCTAATTTAAACGAGTCTTCCAGCAGATCTTGTGCGGTTAGATAAACTTTGTTCATAGTAAAACCGTTAACTTAGTCGTTAGTTGAGTGTAATCGACTTTATCAAAGCCGCATTAGTAGAGTATATTAATACTTTCACTTTGCACCTATCGCTATGAATAAGAAATTTCTTGATGAACAAAAACTCATTGAAGATGCTTTTAAACTGGGTGTAAACATCTTCGAGTCAGGCTGCAGGCCAACTTTCATCGTCGGTTTATGGCGTGGCGGTAGCTCAGTTGGTATTTATGTTCAAGAATGCCTTCAAGCCTTAGGTGTTGAGACGAACCATATTTCGCTGCGTACGTCCTATCGCGGACAACCCTCATATCATGAAATGGCGAATGCGCCCTCTTCTGATATTCGTGTGCATGGCACAGGTTTCTTGCTCGAACACTTAAATGCCGATGACTCACTGCTGATTGTGGATGACGTGTTTAGTACCGGAAAAAACATCGAAGCGGTGATCAACCGACTGAACTTCATACTTAAACGTAACATGCCTAAAGAAGTCAAAGTTGCGACACTGTGGCAACGTGCTTCGTATAAGTCGGTTGATATTAAACCTGATTTTGTATTGCACAAGACCGAAGATTGGCTCGTGTTTCCTTATGAAATGACAGGGTTAAGCTTGGATGAAATCGCTGAGCATAAGCCGTTTTTAGTGCCCTACTTGAAGCCTGAGCTTATTTCTGAGAATTGATTTTGGTGGCTTTAGTCTATAACTGCTTAGTAAGTATGCGGCCTTTCTGCAGTTTTTTGATCCAAAGCAAATAATTTCAATCTGAATATTGCACATACTCTCCAATGAATCTAACGCTCAAATAAACTTCGGCGTCAAAGCCGGCATCAGCCTTACTTTTCTTATTAGGTTATTACACAACAAGACGCTGAGAAGAACCTTTGAGTTTGCCAACCATTCGGGCTAATGTCTCTGACTTTTCAGAAGAATACACATACTGTGCCGCTGCAAGTGTAGTTCGTTTATTCATGTTCCTTGTATCAAATTTATCGAGTTGTACTGATGCGCAATCCAGAATATTGTATTGGCTTGACGTTCGCTTTATAGAAGGAGAGAAGATAAGCATAAGGTCCTTTCTGAGCGGAAGTGTCACTTCAGAAAGCGGATGCATTGGTCCAAAGTGGTCACCAACTTCTTCTCTATATTCTTCCGGCACTTGGAAGTAAACTGGATTATCAGAAGTAACGAAGGTCATTCCATCAGCTGGTACGGCGAAACTCCATATTTTTTCCTGCAATCTAGCAGCCCCCTCTGTAGCCATATTAATCATCGGCCTCAAGCTTACAAACGGCTCGATATCAATTTCTATTTCGCCACGTTCGTGTAACTCTTCAATTTTTTTTGGCAAAGTTCCATCAGCTTTGCTCTTAGCCACTATATGACCAAATGACATTTCCATTAATTTTTGATACGTCTCATTAATGCCTTCACGGAAACTTGGGACTCGAAAAAGCTGAATAGCTGCGAAAAAACTTAGAATTACACGTTCTTCATCAGTTAAAATCACTTTATTGCCGGTGCCAGGGAATTTGATCTTCTTAATCACCCGCGGAGACTCATCCTCTATCTTACAAAAGGCATTCTCCATAGACTCATGATCATTCGACCCATCTTCGCGTTTCTGGGCATAATAATGGTGTTTGGCACATATATATCTTATCGACTTTGCTTGGCGTGAGATCTCTCCAGTGTTTTTATCGTACTCCCAAATAAGTGATTTTTCTCCTTCTATTGTGAAGCCTCGAAGGTACCCCTGAGGAACGTAGTGATGATTATCTTTCGCCATAAGACTCAACTCTTTTTTACCTAATAATGGATCAATAAGGTCTAAGACCTTTTAATATATTATCAGGATTTAAGATTTTTTTTATGAGGTGCTTTACAATTTTTCAAGTATTAACGTTCATGAAAACAATAAACGTACGTCTATTCTGCAAGCTTTAAAACAGAACTCAGACCTGTGCCTAATAGTAGAATTAACAGTTCACTCAGAGCAAAGTATAAACCACCCTCAGCCATTGCAGCCAAGGGCGTAGATATTATTTCTTACAAAAAGCCTTTCAGCTCAGGAATACAAGAACCACAGTTAGTACCCGCCTTCAAGCAAGCCCCAATCTCTTCAACGCTACAAAGCTTCTGCGCTTGAATCGCCGATTTTATCGTCTTTTCACCGATATTAAAGCAAGAACAGACCACTTTACCCGTGTCTTCCATTGGCGTACTTGGCTTGCCAGACAGTAAACTCAGTCGCTCTTCTTTGTTCAATGACTCTTGAGTAAATAACTGTTTTAGCCAGTTGGTTGCAGGAAGCTCCTTAGCCGTTTGACTGACAAATACACAGCTCTCAAGCCTGTCATTCACAAAACGTGCACCTCGGTAAATTTGACGGGACTTGTCAAAGTACTCTGCCCAGTCACCTTTATCATCTGACTGACAAAGTAACTCACGACTCATCTCAGCCCAGTTTTCAGGCAGTTGTTCACCTGCCAAACTGTAGTACCAAGCGCCTTCGACTTTTTGACAGTGCCAGAAGCTCGCCATATCAAGATTGAGTTGGCGACGAGAGATTAGGAATCCATGCCAAACTGTATCAACGGCTTCAATCTCAACCGCTGAAAATTTAGACTCTGGTTGCCCTGACACAGGGTCAACAATAGGTGGCATAACATCACTAACCACCGACGAGCCACTAAACTGTTTCGTCCAGTGAATCGGTACAAATACATTACCTTTACGCAAACCTTTATCAAATTTGGCAGGTAAGCACAGCTCTCCGTATTCGTTGTGAACGCGTAGTAAGTCGCCCTCTTTAACGCCACGCATGTCGGCGTCGTCAGGGTTAAGCTCTACCGTAGGCTGTGAAACATGAGAGGACAAACGCGCCGAAGTACCAGTACGTGTCATGGTATGCCAGTGATCCCGCACGCGCCCCGTGTTGAGTATTAGGGAGTACTCATCAGAGGTTTGTGTGGCCGGCATTTCAGCGGATACACTGATAAATCGGGCTTTGCCATTCGGCGTGAAGAATTTTCCATCTTCAAATAAACGCTGAGTACCTACTAGGGAACCATCAGCATTTTCTTTTAGCGGCCATTGAAAAGGTTGCAGTGCGTCAAACTCTTCTACTGACAAATCTGCCAGTGGAGAGATATCGAAACAACGCTCGCCTTCATTTTTGTAACCACTTAACGCTGCATGTTCACGGAAAACATCCAGTGAAATATCATATTGGAACTGCTCTGCATGACCCATTTTGTGAGCTACTTCGGTAATGATCTGCCAGTCAGGCTTTGCTTCACCGGGAGCATCAAGAAATGGTCGTTGACGAGAAATAGCTCGCTCACTATTCGTCACGGTTCCATTACGCTCACCCCACGTTAACGCAGGTAGGCGAATGTTCGCGTACTTCAGCGTATCGGTGTTGGATACACAGTCAGACACGATGACGTTTTCACACATGTCGAGTGCTTCACGCACGCGATTAGTGTTTGGCAAACTCACTGCTGGGTTGGTCGCCATGATCCAAACGGCTTTTATTTTTCCGCTATGAACGGCTTCAAAAAGATCGACCGCTTTCAAGCCTTGTTTTGGTGCAATCGTTGGCGATTGCCAAAAATCCTGCACCAATTGGCGACTTTCAGAGTTTTCTATCTCCATGTGCGCTGCAAGCATGTTGGCTAGTCCACCAACCTCGCGTCCACCCATGGCATTTGGCTGACCGGTGAATGAGAACGGCCCCATTCCTGGCTTACCAATTTTTCCTGTCAGCAAGTGGCAGTTGATTAAGGCATTACCCTTATCAGCACCGCTTGAGGACTGGTTTACGCCTTGTGAAAAGACAGATACGACCTTGTCAGTTGAGGCAAATAAGGCGTAAAACGCGTTTACTGCTTCAACTGACAAGCCGCATTGCTCAGCGACTGCCACAACATCTTTTGCGCTTGTTTTTGCTTCATTAATTGCGCCTACCGAGTTATCGGTATGCTGTGCGACAAAAGCAGTCGCCGTGTGCCCGTTGTCTGCTAAGTAAGCTAGCAAACCATTAAACAGGAACGCATCACTACCCGGTTTTAGCGGTAAGTGAAGGTCAGCAAGATCCGCTGTTTGTGTTTCACGTGGATCAATCAAAACGACTCTAAGCGCGGGATTTTCCTTCTTTGCAGCAACCATTCGTTGATACAAAACAGGGTGACACCACGCGGTATTGCTACCGATCAAGACGATTAAGTCGGTTTGCTCTAAATCTTCATAGTTGCAAGGTACTAAGTCCTCACCAAACGCTCGCTTGTGTGCCACTACTGCGGATGACATACATAACCGCGAGTTGGTATCGATGTTTGCCGAGCCAATGAATCCTTTCATTAGCTTGTTGGCAACATAGTAGTCTTCGGTCAGTAACTGGCCTGAGACATAGAAGGCCACGGCTTCTGAGCCGTGTTCTTCTATAATGCTGTTAAAGCGTTGTGCTACCTCGGTAGAGGCCACATCCCAGCTGACTTGTTTACCCTCGATTTCTGGGTATAACAAGCGCTGTGGATTATCCAGCGTGTCACCAAGTGCCATGCCTTTTGAGCATAGTCGTCCAAGGTTAGCCGGGTGTTTCTGGTCAGGTGTGACCTTCACTGCCCCGTCTAGGCCTTGTTCTACCTTGACGCCACACCCTACACCACAATATGGGCAAGTTGTGCTTACTGGATTACTGCTTAATTCAGACATGTTTACCTACTTCGCGGTTATCTTCACACACTTTGGGCTGCACGCTTTTGCATGCAATACTTAGCCTTTCGCTGTTAGGTTTAGCAAGACTTTGCCTTGCTCAACTTTGACAGGAAACACGTTGGTACAACCTTCGTCAGCGCCTAATGCAGAGCCGCTAGCAAGGTCAATTTTCCAATTGTGTAATGGGCAAGTGACCGAGCTGCCGTGCATAATGCCTTGTGATAATGGCCCTTGTTTATGCGGACACTCATCACGAATCGCAAACACTTGATCATCGGTTGTTCTAAACAATGCAATATTTGAACCAACATCCGACTCTACAATGCGAGAACCTAGTACCGGAATGTCTTCCAGTGCAACTACTTCAATCCACTCACTCATACTAATTCTCCTAACGCTGATACTTTAATCGGTGCAAATTCAAGCGCTTCCACGCCTTTAGCACGTTCTTTCCAAGGGTCGATCTGTGCATTTTTCTGAGAGATTGCAAAACGCTCAGCAAGTGTCTCTCTCTGCTCAGCAGTTTCTAATGCTTCCTTCACTCTTTCTAGACCAATACGCTCAACCCATGGTGCTGTACGCTCAAGGTAGTGTGCATCTTCGCGATAGAACTGTGTAAATGCCGCACAATATTCGATAACTTCTTCTTCTGTTTCAACTTTACAAAGGAAGTCTGTTACACGAACAGTGATACCACCGTTACCAGCGACATGTAGCTCATAACCAGAGTCAACACAGATAATGCCGAAATCTTTGATCGTTGCTTCTGCACAGTTACGTGGGCAACCAGACACTGCAATCTTGAACTTATGTGGCATCCAAGAGCCCCATGTTAGCTCTTCCAGCTTTACACCCAGACCTGTTGAGTCTTGTGTTCCAACACGACACCAGCGCTTACCAATACAAGTCTTTACTGTACGTAAACCTTTTGCGTAAGCGTGTCCTGAGACAAAGCCTGCTTCACTTAGGTCATGCCAAATTGCTGGTAGCTCTTCTTTCTTAATACCGAATAAGTCAATACGCTGACCACCCGTAACCTTCATTTCAGGTACTTTGAACTTGTCTGAAATATCGGCGATGTCACGTAGGTTTTGAGCAGTACATAAACCACCAAACATACGAGGAACGACTGAATAAGTACCGTCTTTCTGGATGTTTCCGTGTACACGCTCATTAACGAAACGAGACTGTGGATCATCTTGGTAAGTTAGTGGGAACGCACATAGTAGGTAATAGTTAAGCGCCGGACGACAGCTTGCGCAACCGTCAGGGTTAGTCCAGTTAAACTGTTCACGAACCGCTTTCATTGTCGTCAACTGCATATTAACGATGCCTTGACGTACTTCTTCGTGGTTCGCATCTGTACAGCCACATACTGGCTTTGCTTTCGGTGCTGCAAGCTCTGCGCCTGTTGCAAATGCAATGACTGATTCTACTAGACCAGTACATGAGCCACATGACGCTGATGCTTTCGTGTGAGCTTGTACTTCAGCTAAAGTCGTTAGGCCTTTTGCTTTGATTTCATTAACGATTGTGCACTTGCTAACACCGTTACAACCACAGATCTCTGCGTCGTCTGGCATTGCTGCGATACGCTCTAGCGGGTCAGTATCTGATGAGCCTGCTGCTTGACCAAAGATCAATGTGTCACGGAATTCTGAAACATCCATCTCGTCTTTGATCATTTGGAAGAACCAGCCGCCATCAGCGGTGTCTCCGTACATGACAGCGCCTTTGATGATGTTATTTTCTAGGACTACTTTCTTGTAGACACCCGCTGATACATCTTGGAAAACAATCTCTTCTGAGTTGTCGTTACCAACGAAGTCACCGGCTGAAAATAAGTCGATACCCGTTACTTTCAGTTTTGTTGAAGTAACTGTACCTAGGTAACGCGCAATTCCCATCTCTGCAAGGTGATTAGCACATACTTTAGCCTGGTCCCAAAGAGGTGCTACAAGTCCGTAAGCGATACCACGATGCTGCGCACACTCACCGACTGCATATATTTTAGGGTCATACGTTTGCATGGTGTCATCAACAATAAGACCACGCTCACAATGTAAACCTGCTGATTGGGCGAGTGCGATGCTTGGTTTGATACCAACTGCCATCACTAGTAGGTCTGCTTTTACTTCTGTGTCGTCATTGAAGCGTAAGCCTGTCACACGCTCGCCACCTAATACTTCAGCACTGCTGTGCTCCATTAGGAAGTTCATGCCACGCTCTTCTAGTGACTTACGCAGCATCGTTGCAGCAGGTGTATCTAACTGACGATCCATTAGGCTTGCACCAAGGTGAACAACTGAAACAGTCATTCCCTGCTTCATTAATCCATTTGCTGCTTCAAGTCCAAGCAGACCACCACCGATGACAACTGCATGCTCATACTTTTTAGTCGCCGCCATCATGGTGTTAACGTCTTTGATGTCACGGAAGCCGATGACACCTTCTTTGTTCGCACCCGGAATTGGTAACATGAATGGCGTTGAGCCTGTTGCGATGATCAACCGATCGTAAGGCACGCTCATGCCGCAATCCGTTGTCACTACCTGCTCTTTACGCTGAATTTTGGTAACTTTTTTGTCTGTGTGTAGTGTGATGTTGTTATCTTCATACCACTGAAGATCATTCAACATAATCTCATCGACTGTTTTTTCACTTGCCAGTACTGGCGACAGCATGATTCGGTTGTAGTTACCGTAAGGCTCTTCACCAAAGACTGTTATGTTGTAACGATCTGCGTCGAGCTTTAGTAACTCTTCAAGCGTTCGCACACCAGCCATTCCGTTTCCGATCAAGACCAAATTCTGTTTAAGCATTAACTCATCTCCCTAAAAAGCAAAAAGCCCTGAACTGTCCAAATATTACTCAGACGATTCAGGGCTTCTTTACCCGGATTAATACTGCGCAGCGACACGCAAAATGTAATGTATGTATTGCGATTCCCATCGCCGTTGACGGGAGCAATAACTGTTATATAACAATAAGCAAAAGTTGTGCCATAAACAGTAATGACTTTTTTATCAACAACTTAAGTTTATTCTGGTTGTTTTTTATGATTATTAATTGATATTTTGCTCACCATTGGTGCGGGTAATTGACGTTGGTTAACCATATGTAAGGAGACACGTAATAAGATATGACCAATAATAAGCTTCAATAGCGCGCTGCTGTACACGCTAATAAGTCTATAAATAATGAATAAACAATTACTATTCTGAATGGTATTTACCTATGGCTACACTCACATTCGAGCAAAGCAAACACCTCGTTGAAAGGTCTGGCATTGGGGCAGAGTTGGAGATGATTGAAATATTATCTCAGATGACTAAACCGCAAGCAATCGACTACCTGTTAAATATGCCTACGGATTATTTAGTGCCACTACCTCGATTCTCATCTTTTGATGAGGTGAGAAAAGTACGAAATGAAAAAGGCCCTGACAGTCGCTTTAAAGCTAATAAAATGGTCAGAAAAGAGCGCGGTATCCTGCAAAGGTGGGCGATTAGCCAACTTCTAGAAAACCCAACAGCACTTCAAGAGCGTATGACGTGGTTTTGGCACAACCACTTTACAAGCTCCATTGTCAGATCCTCTAGAACGATTGACTTAATGAAAAATCAAACGCTGCTAATGAGAGAGCAGGCACTAGGAAACTATGCTGATTTACTAAAACGGATTAGCTTTGACCCACTTATGCTGGTCTACCTTGATGGGCAGAGTAATAAAAAAGGCAAACCAAACGAAAATTTTGCACGTGAGCTATTAGAATTATTTACACTTGGTGAAGGTAACTACACCGACCAAGACGTCAAAGAAGTGGCCAGGGCTTTTACTGGTTGGCGCTTGAATAAGAACAACAAAGCGGTACTTGGCAAAAGAAACTACGATAGCGGCCAGAAAGTTATTTTAGGCAAGCAAGGGCGTTTTGATAGTCACGATGTTTTAAATATCTTACTTAAGCATCCTAAAACAGCTGAGTTTGTCGCAACTAAACTGTGGTATGAGTTTGTCAGCACCGATACCCCAGAAACAGCAACAATAAAACGCTGGGCGCATACATTACGTAGTAATAACTATGAGATCAAACCACTGTTGAAAGATATTTTCTCTAGTGATGCTTTCTGGGATGGAAAGTACAAGGGTACGTTGATTAAGTCACCTATGGATATAATCATAGGGACGACCAGAACGCTCGACCTCGAAGATAAAAACCTTCCTGTTCAGTCGCTTCATGCGCAGCTAAAAAGGATGGGGCAAGAACTCTATAATCCACCTAATGTTAAAGGCTGGCCAGGTGGAGCTGCTTGGGTTGATGGAATTACATTGCCGGTAAGACAGCAATTTCTTAGACGCTTGACTCGTGGTAATAATAACAACCAAAAAGCGCCATCCCAAATGATGATGCAGGCTCAAGCTAAAAAAGCAAAAGAAATGCCTCCGACTGCAACGCCAACGCTACCTATTGAAATGTGGGAGGCTTGGTTATTACCCATCCCAGCCATCACACCCATCAAATCTAAACAACCACGTCAACGCCTACAAGCGTTGTTACTTGATCCTGCCTACCAACTGAAGTGAGGACACTATAATGAACAGAAGAGAATTCATTCAACTATCAAGCCTGCTTCCAACACTAGGCTTATCAAGCAATATTTTTGCTAAAGCAAATCAGGCGAAAGCTCCGATATTATTATTAGTCGAGCTGAAAGGCGCAAATGATGCACTCAATACCTTAGTACCTATTGATGATGATAACTACCGAAAACTGCGTCCTAAGCTTGCGTTAAAGACTACTGACACCATCGCTCTCAATGAGGGTTTTGCAATGCATAAAGCGTTACAACCTCTTATGAAGCATTGGAGTGCAGGCGAGATGGCCTGGCTTCATGGGCTTGGTTATAGTAACCCTAACCGCTCTCACTTCCGCTCAATAGAAATTTGGGAGTCAGGCAGTGACTCTGATGACTATGACACTGAAGGTTGGTTATCAAAACTCTATACAACAAGAACAGACCATCTGACTGGGGTTGTTATTGGTAGTGACGCCGGCCCTATGGCAGGAGAGACTCTAGACACACTCGTTATGGAAGATGCCAAAAGCTATGAAGCGCTCGCGAAACGCCTAAAAGCTGTTCGAGCAGAAACGTCTAACAATGCATTATCACGAATTTTGGACGTTCAAAATAACGTACAACAAAATGCCAAGTCAGTTATTCAAACATTAAATGGGGGGCAAAGCAGTAAAACAACGTTCCCTAAAAACAAGTTCGGAAAGCAGCTTGAGCAAGCAGCACACTTAGTGCGAAATGATCTAGGCGCTAGCATCTATAAAGTTGAACTAGGTGGATTTGACACTCACAGGGGACAACTAAAAACTCAAGACCGACTACTAAAACAACTCGCTCAAGGCCTTTCAGCTTTCGCAGAAGAAATGAAACAGCATGGTCAGTGGGATAACGTTGTTGTCATGACCTATTCGGAGTTTGGTCGACGTGCAGCAGAGAATAAAAGTGGCGGAACCGACCATGGTACTGCGGCGGCTCATTTTGTGATGGGTGGGCGTGTACGTGGTGGTTTTCATGGAAAAGCGCCAAGACTAGATCAACTAGATAATAACGGTGATCTAATTTATACGTCAGATTTCCGTTCGCTGTATAACACAGTTGCGACTCAATGGTTAAAGAGGCCATCGCCTTGGTCAAGCTTTGCACCCTTCTCGTTAATACATACCTAAATGGCATAAAAAAAGAGAGCTGAATATTACAGCTCTCTTTCTTCTAACAAACAACTAAAACGATCGGTAACACTTAAACCATCGAGTATCCGCGTAAGCGTTGGGCAAATACTTGCAGCGAGTGAATACCTGTTTCTTCAGCATCATGAACCCAAGCTTGAACTGACTCTAAACGAGCCTGTTGGTTTGAGGTCGTACGGCCCCATAACTCATGCAACTGCTCTTGTGCTTTATACACTGACTGCAGAGAAGGGCTTGTCGCTAACAGCTTTAACACTCGCTCTTTAGCGTCTGTTTCAAGCTCTACCGCACCACTCAATACTCGCTGAATAAGCGTTTGATCTGCTTTATCAAAAGCAACTAACTCAGTTTTAAGCACAGGATTAACCACTTGCTTACCAAAATTAGAAATAACCTGCATGCGGTTACCTAATACGGCGCTCATTGTTTCCAAATCTACACTTAACTTCTTACGGTTCACTCTAAGTCGTGGCGCTACTTTATTTACCTTGGCCATTTTTAGAATTTCCATTAAACGAATGTAAAACCAACCGATGTCGATTTCATACCATTTATTAGATAAGCGTGCAGATGAAGCAAATGCGTGATGATTGTTGTGCAGCTCTTCACCACCCACCAAAATACCAATCGGTGAGATATTGCGAGAAGCGTCACCAGTAGACCAATTACGGTAGCCCACAAAGTGCGCAACACCATTAATGACGCCAGCAGCCCAGAATGGAATCCATGCCATTTGAACAACCCATACCGCTAGACCAAACCAACCGAATAATAACAAATCAAGCACTAGCATAATTGAAATACCCGCTGCAGGGTGCTTTTTGTAAACGTTATTTTCTAGCCAGTCTTTGGGTGTACCACGACCGTATTTTTCTAATGTCTCTATGTTTTGTGCTTCTTTGCGGTACAAAAATAAGCCACCCCACAGCACTTTATTCAAACCGTGAATTTGTGGACTGTGCGGATCGTCTTCTGTTTCACACTTAGAGTGGTGTTTACGATGGATAGCCACCCACTCTAGCGTAACAATACCCGTCGTTAGCCATAGCCAAAAGCGGAAAAAGTGAAATAGAATTGGTCCAAGAGTAACGGAGTTATGTGCCTGTGAACGATGTAAAAAGACGGTCACTGAAACAATTGTTATATGCGTCAGACCTAATGTAATAAGCACAATGTGCCATAAACCAAGATCGGGAAAAAATCCCATGTTTCTCTCCTTAAATATCGGTGATATGTTTTTAGCAAATCAACATATCACTCCAAGCAAGGCTCTGCGATGAATACGAAAAACATTACTGATCTAGGCTGAATATCTACGAAATAAAAAACTATTTCATAGATGACTGAACATATTTGTTATTTTTACTGAAGCTTTTTGGTAGTCACTAAAACTGGCTATCGCTTATATCTACTTAAAAAATTCATCATTCTCACATTACCCATTACTTCAGCAATGTCAAAAACCGTCGCACCATCTGAGGTACGAAAGTTTACCGGCGCACCACTTGCCAACAAGTAATTTACAACGTGTTGATGTCCAAAGCGTACAGCATGATGCAACGGGATCCAGTTTTTGACGGTACGTGCATTCATATTGCCTCCCTTCGCTCTCAAATACTGAATGATGTGCAAGTGACCACGTGACGCTGCTTTATGCATCGCTGTCTCACGATCTGAGTTCATGTGATTAACATTTGCACCGTTGTCTAGCGCCGCTACAACTGATGGCATATGACCATATTCAGCGGAGAAAAGCAGTGCTTCTGATTGTTCTTGTTGATTGGCATGACTTGCAATTGGTGACAGTGCTAATACCATAGCCACCATCATCATTTTAATATAGGTCATTGTTTGCTCCTTGAAAGCATATTTAAAACAGAGCATTACGGGGGATTGAAAACTCTGTATGACACATTAGGCCGATAAGTATGCCAAATATGTCATCATCAAAAACATCTAACCATGACCAAGGGTACTGAATAGCACCTAATATGATGTTACCCCATATACATATCGCCGATCTTTGGTTAATTTTTGTTAGCTTAACACTACCTGAACAAAAATAAAGTAATAACTATTACGCTCATAAAATAAACACTATCGTTGACAGAACCTTACCAACAAAAACGCTGCTTATATATAATGTGTGTCCATATATAGGCAAAAAATAGCAATGCTATAATGTAATTTAGAATCCTTATGCCAGCGTCATAGAATGGAAAAATAATATGAAAACACCGCAATTACCGCTGCACCTATTATTAGGGTTGATCACAAGTCTACTAATGGTGGTCAGCCTTCCTAGTTACTCAGACTCCAAAACTACAGGAAAATTCCTTGGTGCTCAAAGTACTGTATATCCTAGTTGGTTTAAAAGTAGTTTTTTAGAGTTTGCAGACGACGTTGAAGAAGCTGCAGAAGAAGGAAAGCGACTCGCCATCATCTTTCACCAGGATGGCTGCCCTTATTGCAACTTACTGATTGAAAAAAATCTCTCTCAACAAGATATTAAAAAGTTGATGCAGACGAAGTTGGATGTGGTCGAGTTAAATATCTGGGGATCACGTGAGGTCGTTAGTGTCGCAGGCAAAACGTATGCTGAAAATGACTTCGCAAAAGCCTTAAATATTCAATATACACCCACTGTCTTGTTCTTTAACGAAGAGGGAAAAGTTGCCTTAAGGCTCAACGGCTATCGAGAGCCTTCTGAGTTTAAACGCGCCTTAGAGTACGTAACCGGCAAGCATGAAAAGACACAAAGCTACTCTCAATACATTGCCACTAACCGCATAACAAAATCAAACGAGACACTAAATACACAAGCGTTCTTTGATAAAGCACCCTATAACATAGCCCTACCAAAAGCAGGGTTTGATAAACCACTAGCCGTGTTTTTTGAACAAACTAACTGCCCTAATTGCGACAAGTTTCACACCGTGAACTTAGCTAAAAGTGACACACAAAGCATTGTTAAACAGTTTAAAAACGTCCAATTAGATATGTGGTCAGATACCCCCGTCACAACACCTAATGGCGAAACAATAACGGCTAGAAAGTGGGCTGAAAAGCTGAGTGTCACCTACGCTCCTTCCGTGGTCTTTTTTGGTAAAGACGGTCAAGAAGTCATACGACTAGAAGCGATGTTTAAAGCTTTCCACACCGCCTCTAGTTTTGATTACGTACTAAGCGAGGCTTATAAAACACAACCAAGCCTACAAAACTACATTACCGAGCGCGCTGAACACATCAGAGAGCAAGGTAATGACGTTAACCTTTGGGACTAATGTTACTCGCCAGTCTCGGCACTATGAACAGTCAACTGCGGGAATGGAATGCCCCAGTCATTTTCGGCGCATGCCCTGACACAGCTCTGCTGCAGCACTCGCTCTACTTTAAAGTAGGACGATGCTGCACGACTGTGCATGGTCGCGATGATTTGATAATCTAGCGACGAGCTATTCGCTACTTTAAAATCAACAGATACATCGACGATATGCTCACCTAAACCAGCCTGTGTTAGTCCCTCTTTTACAGCCTCCGCAAACTTATCGGGCACCATAGTAAGACATATATCAAGGTGTGAGTAGTCAATACCAAAGACAGTCAGTGCTGCATAACTATCCCCTTTCGTTAAGTTAAGTAGGCCCATTTCAAACACGGCTGCCGTCGGATAAGACAGGCGCATCCCACCTTTACACATGAACTCAACACTATCTGGTGTTTGCCTCATGACTTCGCCTGTTGAACCACTAGGGAGTATTAATAAGTCACCTTTTCTACACGGGAACCAGTTTTCTCCACGACCCGCAGGGCGAGACTTTAAGTTAACTAATTCGGACAAAGGTATGCGTAAAATACCGTGAATGTCAGGATTGATTAAAATGGACTGCACATTGATATGGTGTACTTCCCAAGGTATGCCGTTATAAACCACCAGCTCCTCTTCTCGTACTGTACCCAAATCTAGGAGTGTTTTTGCTTCAGTTATGTAGCCCGGTAAATAAGAGCGTACCGCTAAAACAAATCCAACAAAAATAATGATCATTAAGGCTAATAACAGCAGGTCGCCTCGAATGTATAACACCACCATGATCCCGATCACAATCAACAAAGTGGTTAAAAACTTATATAAATACGCAAAAATACGACGTCGAGTGGACTTACCTGATTGCGCCTTTTTTCGGATGAGCCATAACAAACCTCTCATGACCTGCCAGATAACAACCGACACAATGACCGCGATTAGTAGCGTCTTTCCACGACCATTAAAAAATGACTTAACGGAAGTAACAATCGTTTCATACCAAGCAGTGTTATTACCCAGCAGACTGTCCAACTGAACTTGGGCTAGCTCCATCTCCCTTAAGTTGTCTTTCTTTTTTGACTGCCAATCATCTAACGTTTTACTCAATAGCGGGACGATCAGCGTTGGAGGCTTGGCTGCTAAACGACTCTCAAGGATAGTGATAGCCTTACCAATCTCCTCCAAACGAAGTCGACGGTCTGCAATGATTGTTCTCAAGCGCTCTAGGTTTCGCGGTTTCTCCGTTAGACTTTTAAGACTCTCAATCACAGGCTGAGTGATTAGGACAAGCTCTTCTTTCCAGTCAAATGGCGTTTCCGTTAAACCGTAAGCCTCTAAACGAATACCGCCAATCGCCACCTGTTCAAATGAGGTTCTTAGATTTTTGATATCAAGCGCCACTTTATCAAGCTCCGCTTGAAAAGCCTCTTTCTCAGTCGGGCCAGCCGACTTGTATCGACTCTGCAATGCGGTCTGCTCTTTGAGCTTTTCAGAAAGTGCGAGCTGAGTACTTTCTAAGCTATCTAAAACGCTTTGTAGTTTCTTTTTATCCGCTTCAGCTTTGATCTCCTCTGGCGTTAACTCAGGAACGACCACTTCAGGAACAACTTCTGGCACAACAACTTCCGGAACATCAACTTCTGGAACATCAGACGTTCCAGCAGGTGTGGCGGTAACCGCAGCATCTTCTGCGTAAGTAAATGTCGCTACACAACAAAACAGTAGCAATATCGTTAAATATCTCATCATAAAACAGCTCGTATAATTATCACTTTAGTCTAACCTAATCAGGAAATATTACCCTTACAAATCATTTAACACTACCGATAAGTAATTCCAAATGATTTATTAATTGAAATATACCCTCACTTGCGCTAACTTTATAATCCCCTTGTACTTATTGGCCTTTTGGTCGCGCTCTTTTCGAGATAAATCTTATGTTTTTAGTCTGTGGCGAAGCCCTGTTTGATATTTTTGTTGATGGAAATGCTGAAATTAGCAGCACCCAGCTATCGTTAGATGCTGTCGCTGGTGGCTCTCCATTTAATGTTGCCATCGGTTTGGCACGACTTAAGCAACCTGTTGCCCTACTAAGCGGTGTGTCTGAAGACTTTCTTGGTCAGCGCTTAATGGCAGTACTAGAACGTGAAGGCGTGGCTACTGAACACATTGCCAGTAAAGCACTTCCAACAACTCTCAGCTTTATTCAAAAAGATGACGAAGGTGTTCCTGATTATGCATTTTATGGGAATGGCGCTGCTGATCGTGCAGTACTGCCACAGGATTTACCTGAAGACGCGACGTTCTCTGGTATTCATGTTGGTTCTTACTCAATCGTAACGCCTCCAACGTCAGAGTCACTATTGAGCCTGATTTGGAAACACTCGCGCAAATGCCTGATTTCACTAGATCCAAATGTACGCCTAAATGTAGAACCAAATAAAGACATCTGGCGTGAACGTGTAGCGTTGATTGCTAAGCATGCCGACTTATTAAAAATAAGTGATGAAGATTTTGGACATCTATACCCTGAGATTGCTTTTGAAGATAAAGTAACGGAATGGTTAGGCCTAGGCATCAGCTTAGTAGTACTCACTAAAGGTGGCGATGGCGCACAACTTTGGAGCCAAACAGATACTGCATCGGTTGCTACGCCTAAGATTGTTGTCGCTGACACCGTTGGTGCTGGTGATACCTTCCAAACATCATTAATTGATCAGTTACTGACTATGCGTGAAGCATCAAGCGATTGGTCAGCACAATTGAACGCACAAAAGCTGCAAGAGATTGGTAAATTTGCGGCAACTGCTGCGGCCATTACCTGTTCTCGACAAGGTGCTGACTTACCTAATCGTGAAGAAATACTTGCCGCGCAATAAAAGACTAGATAATAGGCAAGCATGATGAATGATAAACCGTTGAGAAGCCTGAGTCTTGGTGCAAACCAAACAGGCGGTCGTATCTATAATGAGCGATTGGTTTTATCGTTAGTCCGTCATCAAGATGGTTTGCCAAAAGCTGAAATAGCCAATCTAACCGGCCTTTCAGCGCAAACCATCTCAGTCATCATGCAACAGCTTGAGGCCGACCACCTCATTGTTAAAGGGCAACCCAAACGCGGCAAAGTTGGCCAACCACGGGTTCCTTTTTCATTAAACCCTGAAGGTGCTTACTCCATAGGCCTAAAAATTGGTCGCCACCGTAGCGAACTAGTGTTGATGGACTTTGTTGGCAATATAGTCAACAGACAAAACATCACTTATCAATACCCCGCAACGCATGAATTGTCGGCATTTGTGTCTATCACCACTCCAATCCTTATCAAATCACTGGATGAAAACCTACGTGATCGTGTTGTCGGTATTGGCATTGCCACGCCGTTTGAGTTATGGAACTGGGGTGCTGAAATAGGTGCACCTAAAGCCGTCATGGCTGCTTGGAAAGACTTCGACATTAAACAAGAAATGAGCACAGCAGCAGAGCTGCCTGCCTTCATGCTTAACGATGCAACGGCTGCCTGTGCAGCAGAACTCACCTTTGGTAACCCACAAAAATACGACAACTTCTTGTATATCCACATCGGTTATTTTATCGGTGGTGGCGTGGTATTGAACGGTAGTGTTTTTTCAGGGCCTAGCGGTAATGCTGGAGCGCTAGCGGCACTCCCTATTCGAGTGAAGGTGACCGACTCGACAGAGGAAAGCTACCAACTGGTGCGGGATACCTCAAAGATTAGCTTACAACGCATGCTCGAAGCAGCGGGTCAGGACGCGAGTATTATTTGGGATACTGAAGGTGACTGGTCAGTGCTGGGGGAAACTCTCGATATTTGGCTAAACCGTTTAGCAGAGGGCTTAGCCTTTGCTATTACCTCGGCAACTGCGATTATCGACTTCCCTGCTATTGTGATTGATGGTGACTTGCCCATTGATATTCGACAGCGTATTACCGCCTTAGTCACCCAAAAACTTCAATCAATCGACCACCAAGGCTTATCGCCTGTTACTGTGACTGAAGGTAGTCTAGCTAGAAACGCACGCCTTATTGGCGGTGCATCACTACCGTTACTTGCTAATTTCTCACGTGATCGTGACGTTGCATTTGGTGGTTTATAGCTCGACCAAACACAACGCCATTTCATATAACTTTAGCTTGAGTGACCCGCAGCAACTTCACATAACAACGACTTAAACGCAGGGAATCCGCTGATAGGATCAAGACTTGCGTCATCCGTTAGCTCGTTTACATTTGCATCATTCCAACCATGGAAGCAATGAACGACACCCACTTTCATGATATCAGTCACCTCTGCATAAAACTCGACTGCACCACGAGGTGAACTCACCATCACTGCGCAACCCTGTTCGATACCACGCGCGGCGGCATCCTCTGGATGAATCTGTACACGCGGTTTAGGGTCTAACGCCAACAAGCCTTCAATATTGTGCTGCTGTGAATGCGTAAAGGTTTTCTGACGGCCACCTGAGGTCAGCACTAGCGGAAACGCTTTAAATAATTCAGGACTTGAAATAGGACTTTCTTGCGGCTCTTTGTAGGTTGGCAGGCCATCATAGCCTTCGTCACGTAGCTCTAATGAGTCAAACTCAATCTTACCCGTAACTGTTTTAAAGCCGGTCATTCGCCATTGACGGTCTGCATCCATATAGCCTTCATCAACCAAGTCATCAATCACTGGGCTATAGACGATCACACCTTGTGGTTTCTCATAGGCTTCTTCACGAATTTCATCAGGCAGACCTGACGCCATTTCAGCCCATGATGCATCTAAGTCACCATTCCAAAACTCGTCAGCCATGCCGAGTTTTACACCTAACTCTAAGAACATTTGTGCGTCAGGCTTAGCCTCACCACGCGGAGGCAATGCTCGACGACGGTATTTCACTTCACCTTGATACGCACAGCCCGGATAAGCGATTAATGCACTACGCTCCAAACTAGTGGCCGCTGGCAACACGATATCGGCTTGCAAGGTTGCAGGGTTGTGGAAAAAGTCAGAGGCTGCAAAGAAATCTAATTCACCAAGCGCACGCTCCATACGTTTGGAGTTTGCCCACATAGCAGTGTTGATTCCCATCGCGACCAAAGCACGCATTTTTTGCGGTTTGCCTTCCAAGATGCAGTCTGGCATCAACATACTTTGTGCGGCTGGCCAGTACTTTGTCCAGATTGGGAAGGTTTCATCACCAATACGTGGCGGCAACTCATTCAGGCAAATATCAAATTTTTCAATCGGCTTAGGCAGTACTTTGTCGTTAAAGAAGCGATTACCCCCTTCTCTGTCAACCATACCCAAAACTGCGGACAACAAAATCATCGCGCGATGGTTTTGGAAGCCATTACTATGCTGCACGGTTGAGGTTGGTGACATTGCAATCTGTGATGGCAAGGCTGTCGAAAACATTTCCACAGCTGCACAAATATCTGCCGCATCAACGCCACAAATTTCCGCCACCGACTCTGGAGTGAAGTCTTTGACGTACTCTTTAAAGGCTTCTACACCACTACCCCACTCATCCAAAAAGGCCTGATCTTGCCAGTTATTTTTGAAGATCAAATGATGGAAGCAAAGTGCCAACGCGCCATCTGTGCCTGGGCGAATTTGTAAGTGGATATCCGCAAGCTCGGCCGTTTCAGTACGACGTGGGTCAACCACGATCATTTGGCGATTGCGTTTTTTCTTATTAAGGTGGTGATTTTCAAACGGTGGAATCGAACCAGAAGCATTGGTAGACCAAACCAATACGCACTTAGTTTTAGGAGACTCGATGGTAGATGTCGTTTTCATTTTATAACCATACGTCAGCTTTTCAGCGACCATGGTGGATGAGAAACAGCAGCCTGATTCTGTTAGATAATTTGGACTACCAAAGGCATGTGCCAAACGTTGCAATTGCGGACGTGCTTCTTTGGTATAACCTGCAAAAAACGCGGCAGCAGGTGCGCCATGCTTTTCTTTAGTTTCGTTGAGTTTATCAGCAATAGTAATTAACGCTTCGTCCCAACTAATGCGTTCGAACTCGCCAGAACCTCGTGGCCCAACTCGCTTAAGCGGGTAAAGCAAACGGTCTGGATGATACTGACGCTCAAGCTGCAACTGACCACGCGGACAGTTCTTTAGTCCTTTAACGCCTGTCGCAACACCTTCAGGGTTAATAGTTACCGTAAACGCACAGTTGGCGTCACATTCATAACAAGTTGTATGTTTTACCGTATCGGCTGCATGGCTAGTAGTCACGGGCTTGGCATCTCGTTCGATTATAATTAAACGAGATTCTACCCCAAGCATCAACTAACATATATCAAACTTAAACGCGTTGTGGGCTTATCAATTAACGCTCTATTTTCAATATGAAATATTCCATTTTAGGACAGCGATCCATCACCACTTTTAAACCTGCCGCTTCAGCCATTGCCGCTGCTTCTTCATTGATGACACCCAACTGCATCCATAGTGATTTCGCCCCGATTTTTATTGCTGACTCTGCAATAGGTACAATCGTTTCTGAGCGTCGAAAGCAATCCACCATATCTACTGCCACAGGTATATCTTCCAATGTGGCATAACACGTCTCACCTAAAACCTCTTTGTATTTAGGATTGACTGGAATAACCGTATACCCTTTTTCCATAAGAAATTTAGCGACTTGGTGACTCGCACGTTGTGGTTTATGAGAAATACCCACGACTGCGATTGTCTTGGTTTCCTGTAAAATTGATCTAATATTTTCGTCGCTGCTCATATTCATTACTCACTTTAAAAAGATTGGGTCAATATAAAACAATATACCAGCCTAATCACTGGTGACATGACTCATCAAAATTCGCAATGATAGATTTAGATTATTTTTAATGCATTTACATCCTATTATCTATACCTATAACAGCTAAAATAACCTTGCCGATACCTCAATTATTTTTACAACCCACATTAAGTAGTCATTAGGTAGGCGTAGTATTACACTCTGACCATACTTACTGACTTACTTTCTATAAGAACTCACACCATGAACAACACTGCTATCGTCGCTGATTTAGGTGGCACAAATATCCGTTTAGCGTTAGTCGATGACATTGGCGCAATGCCTCAACATATCCAAGAGCTTTCAGTGGGTGACTATGTTGGACTTATAGAATGTATAGAGCGCTACCTCACCTTAGTCCCTGCGAGTAACGTAACCAAGCTATCGATTGCGGTTGCAACACCTGTGTCGGGCGATAAAATCATGCTGACCAATCGTGACTGGGGTTTCAGTATTAGCCAAGTCGCTGATCATTTTAATCTTGAGCAAGTGAAAGTCGTTAATGACTTTACAGGCTTAGCGCTGTCCCTTCCTTTATTAAGCGCTGAAGACCTACAACAAGTCGGTGGAACTGAGCCTAGTGCTAATGGTGCAATAGCACTATTAGGTGCGGGTACAGGTCTGGGCGTTTCTGGTTTAATTCAGTCAGCAGCGGGTGTTTATCCTCTGTCTGGTGAAGGTGGCCATGTGACTCTAGGTGCAACAAACGCGCGCGAGTTAGCCATTTTTGCAGAATTTAATAAGCGTTACGGACACATGTCAGCAGAGCGTTTATTATCAGGAACGGGGATCGGTGAAGCTTACGAAGTCATCTGTCTAATTGATGGCGTAGAGGACTTAAACCTTAGCCCTGCAGAGATCAGCCAGCACGCGATTGCAAGAACTAACGCTCAGTGCGAAGAGTTAATGGCGCTATTTTGCCATTGGCTAGGGGTAGTTGCTGGAAACTTGGCGCTTTCACTCGGCAGTACAGGTGGGGTTTATATCGGTGGCGGTATTATACCCAAATTAGGCGATTATTTTATTCAATCGGGGTTCCGCAAAGCATTTGAGAGTAAGGGGCGATTTACCAACTACCTCAGCGAAATGCCTGTGTACGTTATTCAAGCTAAGCAACCCGCATTATTAGGGGCTAGTAATGCACTTGATCCGCGCTTCTCTAGTATAGGTATAACTCACTACCGAGCATAATCGACTGTACTAGACTACAATAAAATTAAACACTTACGATAACGAGTCACAATGCGAGATGACAATGGTGTTCTAGATTATCGCTCGGCAAGAGCTTGCCATGAGTGCGATCTTTTACAGCAAATACCTGAGTTAAAACACGGCGATGCCGCCCACTGCATACGTTGCGGGGCGACGCTTAAGCGATTCCATAAAAACTCACTGGATACGAGTCTGGCCTTTGCCATCACTGGCTTAATTCTGTTTTTAGTGGCTAACCTCTTTCCACTAGTCTCTTTGGAAGCGCTTGGCGTTTCACAGCACGGTAACCTTATTTCAGCAACATGGGCATTGTTTGATGCCCGCATGCCATTTTTGGGTGTGCTGATGCTGTTCACAACAATACTTTTTCCATTGTTTAGCTTGCTTGGCACCATCTATGTTCTGACCTCTATTCGTATGAGTCACCTGCCTCCTATCATTGCTCCGCTGTTTCGGTTTTTACGCAGCACTGAAGCATGGGGCATGTTAGAAATATTCTTACTGGCGCTGATTGTGGCATCGGTTAAGTTAATGGACATTACTGATGTTCATATTGGTATCTCACTGTATGCCTTTGTCTTGTTGATCGTTACGCTAACGATACTGAGCCTAACGCTCAACCCCGATGATGTTTGGGACCCACTAAAGAAGAAAGAGCCATGACGACTGCACGCGAGGCTGGACTTATCTCATGCCACTTTTGCCACAACTTAAATCGCATGCCAGTGATTGAAGAAACGGTCGAACACGATAAAGAGCAAGAAATGCTCTGCTACGTTTGTAATTCAGTCATTCATTCACGCATACCTAGTAGCCTAAATAAAACATGGGCGCTGGTGATTGCCGCCTTAATTCTCTACATTCCTGCTAATACACAAGCGATTATGACGGTGCAGCTTTGGGGTGATGGTCGCCCAGACACGATTATGTCTGGGGTGCTTAGTCTGCTACATGGTGGTATGTGGCCACTAGCATTGCTGATCTTTTTAGCGAGCGTATTTGTTCCGGTCGCTAAGTTAGCAACGCTTATTTACCTACTACTGAGCATAAAGTTTCGCTCACATTGGCGACCAAAAGAGCGCACGCAGTTGTATCGTATTACTGAGTTTATTGGTCGCTGGTCGATGATCGATATTTTTGTCATCGGCATATTGGTGGCACTCGTACAATTTGGCAATACTGCCACAGTGACGCCGGGTATCGGTGCGCTCTCCTTTGCAGCAGTGGTCATTTGTACCATGGTTGCTGCACATAGTTTTGACCCGCGCCTTATGTGGGACGCGATTGAGGAATCTGCTCATGAATGAGTACACATTACCGAGTGCTAACGTACAAACCAAAGCACGCTTTTCGCTGATTTGGTTAATACCATTAATAGCAGCACTTATCGGGTCATGGTTAGCCTATAAATACTACTCTGAGCGCGGCACAATGATCACCATATCCTTCGATGAAGCATCCGGTATAGTGGCACGTAAAACACCGGTCAAATACAAAGACGTCGAAGTGGGAATGGTACAAAAGGTCACCATATCGCCTGATCTTAAAACGGTTAATGCAGAAGTCGAAATCTATAGTGAAATGGAAGATAACCTTGGCCCTGATACACAGTTCTGGGTTGTTAGTCCACGCGTCACATTGCGCGGCATTAGTGGTCTCCAAACATTACTTTCTGGCGTTAACATCACCATGGCTCCCGGTCCTTTAGGTGAAGCTGAAGACGAATATATCGGGCTTAGCCAAGCGCCGAACATCAGTATTGAGAGCCCAGGACAAGCCTTTGAGTTAAATGCTGATCGTCTAGGCTCTGTCGATGTCGGCTCACCTGTCTACTTCCGTCAAGTGGAAGTCGGTGAAATCACAGGCTTCAGACTAAACTCAGAAAACCAAAAAGTCGACGTGGATATTTTCATCCATGCGCCGTATCATGAACAAATACGCACGAATACTCGATTCTGGAATGCCAGCGGCTTTGAGTTAAACGTGTCTACGAGTGGTGTTAGCGCACGTATGGAATCACTGTCTACTCTACTCATCGGTGGTGTCGCATTTGACACCAATTTCAAAGAGCCGGGCTACCCTATCAATGAAAAGGCGGCCTTTAAGCTTTACGACAACTTTAAGCGGGCGCATGAAGATACCTCTCCAGACAATAAGTTAATCTACACCATGTATTTTAAGGATACGCTTATTGGTTTGTCCGTTGCTTCACCCATTAATTTTCAAGGGGTGAAAATTGGTCAGGTTGAGGATATTACACTGCTTAAATCACCTGAAAACGACAACATAAGAAGCCAAGTGACTGCCGCATTATATGTGGACAAACTATCGACAAATGCTGGCCGCCTAGAAGCAGAGAAGCTTCTACAGTCACTTGTCGAACAAGGCTTACGCGCACAGTTAAGATCATCCAGTATTGTAACTGGGGCACAGTATATTGCGCTAACCATAGAAGAGCATCACTCGTCAAAAGTACAAACACTCGCGAGCTTAAATAAAGACTACGCTATTATTTTTCCAAGCATGCATGCTAAACAGTCGATCATGAGTTTTGACCCTTCTTCGGTAGTTGGCGAGTTAAACCAAACACTGAGAACGGCTAATTCATTATTAGGTTCTGACGACATTAAGCTAATGCTTAAGGGTCTTGCTTCAACCAGCGATAGCATCGGTACGATCACTGAGCAGCTAGCTCAACAAGGTATTTCTGGTGAAGTGATGGTGCTGCTTAAAGAAGCAAGCAAGACAGCGTCTAGTTTACAGCTAGCCTTAGGTGACGCACGTAAAACCATGGGCACGCTAGATATCGCCGCCCTCACCTTACAGAAAGATGCGAGTAAAGCCATGATAGACGCACGCGTCATGATGCAAAGCGCGGGTAAAGCGGCAACGTCACTGAGTGGCTCGGTTGGCATATTGCAAAAAGACACCAGCAAAGCTTTAATTGACGCTCGTACTTTGATGCAAACCGCTAACAAAGCAACTGGCTCAATTACTGGCAACATTGACACACTACAAAAAGACACCAGCAAAGCCATCATTGATGCGCGTACTTTGATGCAAACCGCTAACAAGGCAACTAGCTCAATTACTGGCAACATTGACGCACTCCAAAAAGATAGTAGCAAAGCAATGATTGATGCGCGTGTAATGATGCAGAAGGTTGGAAAGTCTGTAGAGGCATTACAAAAAGATACCTCGCTAACGTTGCGTGGTATAAACAAGGCAACTGGCACGGTTGAGCGCAGTATCAACGCGACACTGAGTGAAGACTCTGCCCTACAGTATCGCTTCCAACAGCTGATTAATGACCTTAGTGAAGCCGCTAGTTCGTTCTCTGTACTTGCTGATACCTTACAACGTAAACCTAACTCGTTATTATTAGGAAAGTAGTCATGACATCGTTAAAACTATTACCTCTACTGCTGGCTTCTACGCTCACACTAAGTGCTTGTAGTAGTTTAATTGGTGGAGATGAGACACGATTTTACTCCCTAAAAGCGGTTGCACTGAGTAGCGCTGAGAAAGCCCCTCAAGCAAACCCAAACTTACGCATTGGTATTGGCCCTGTTTCATTGACGAGGTTATTACGTCGCCCACAAATCGTTACGCGCAAGTCGGGTACTGAGATTGCGATGGCAGAAGAGCACCAATGGGGCGGGATACTCAAAGAAGATTTAACCATCGTTATGGCTGATAACTTTGCGGGGCTATTAGGTACTGAAAATATTGAGCAGTACCCTTGGAAGTTAGACTTCAAACCTAAGTACCATGTACGGATTGATATTGAACAATTGGATGGGCAATTAGGCGGCCAAGTCACGCTAAAAGCACGCTGGCGTTTAATGAGAGGTCGTGAAGAAATACGTGTTGTGAATAGCGTGCTCAGCGCCCCAGTGAAGGGCAAAGATTACAATGCTTATGTCGCCGCACAAAGTGATGTGCTTTACCAACTGAGCAAACTTATTGTTAAAGAGATGCGCTAAGCTCATCTCTTTATTTCTATTACTTCACACCCAATTTATGTAACAACGACTGGTCCAGCATATAGGTGAAACTAATGTATGGACCTTTGTGCGTGTAGTTCGCGTTAGCAAAATCGTCATCGTCAAAGCCATCAAAGTTATAACCCAACTCAAGCCGCGTATTATCAACCGGTGAGAAACCGAGCGAAACACCTGCGTAGTGACTCATCGTATTTGAGTCATGGTGATTCAAATAACCGACCTGTGCACCTGCATCCCAACTTTCACTAATGTCATAACGTATCGCACCTTGTAGCGTGTCTGTGACACCCCAGCTCTTATCTGTTTCAGACTGTGTCAGCTTAATACCGTGGTGGATACTAAACTCAAAGTCTTCCCAAATTAGGCGGTTATAGTGAAGATTGTTAATCAGCTTACGCGTGGTGCTTGTCACACCCGAATCAACCGACTTCTCATCGCTATAGCTAAGCTCATTAAGCAGCGTGAAGTCCCAATCTTTTGAGCGAAGCGCAAAGTTGAAACCAAACTCAATCTCACTGTCTTTATTACCATCAGTCTGTTTGTTGTCAATCCAACGGAACGTCTTAGACACCGCATAATGGTCATCTTGCTTACGCACAGCGTTATATTGCACAGACTTACGATCAGTCGTTTCACTGTCACGATACTCAACACGACCCGCAAAACTCCACTCGTCATTTGTCCAACCTGTGCCTAGCGAGATTGCATAGTAGTCATCTGTTGCGATTGTTAGCTCTGGGTCCACTGATGAGTAGTACTCCAAATCTAACGTTCTAGCTTTGTCAAAACCTACATCAAAGAACAAATTATCATTCACTTTCCAGTGCTGGCTTAAACCCAGTACTGCGTAATGCCTTGTTTTAGCATCCGTATCACCGTCTAACTTTTCTTGAACCACATTAGTACTAACGTTACCGCCATCCCAAGGTGTCATTTTTAAGCCGATACGCGTGTTATTGCCGTCAGAGGTACCGTTTTGAGAGTACTCTTGCTCAGCGAATAAGCTCACTTTTTCGTTTAGCTTATAGTCCGCACCTAATTTGATACGGTCAGGATTACTCTCTGACAACTCATCATCAAGTGACTTTTCTAAGCTTGTGTAAACCGATGCTTTACTGTTTTTAAAGGACTTACTCGCACCTGCTAATAAGCTCTTTGTACGCTCATCAACACCGTTATTGTCTTCTTTAATATGACGGTAACCGAGAGATACATTGCCATTTTCAAGCTTCTTGTTCCACTCAACGGTTGAGCGCAAACGGGTGTCTCTGTCCTCTAAGTCCAATAACTCGCTCACTTCCAATACCAACGATTGATCGTCAGTAATGTTGTAACGAGTACTCGCACCAATCTTACGTTCTCCAGCCGACGTATCCGACTGCTGATCTAGCCCAAACGCTTCATCTTGCTGCTGCGCATACACACTTGTCTGCCATTTATCTTTACGATACTCCGCTTCTGCGCGCCATGCATTAGCGTCCTCTTCCGTCTTTGAACGAGCGACTTCAGCGTTAAAGATTAAGTGCTTAGTTGCTTTAAACTCACCGTCTAATGCGATCAACTTGTCATCACTACCTTCTTGTAGATAGCTTAAACCAAGTTCGATTTTCTTATCTTTGCTGATATAACCAACACGTCCACCAGCCACTAATTCCTTATCACCCGTCTCATCTTCTGACTCGTAGTCAGCAACGATGTACATTGGGTTAAACTCATCGTCTGAGCTTGAAATTGGGAACTTAAAGAACAAGCTTCCATCTTCATAATCAATGTCGTAGTCCGTATAACGCTGCAACGATCGAGTGCTGACAACATCTTCAGGGTTGTCTATATCACGCACCTCTATCGAGATGCTTTCACTGTTAGATACTGGATCACGCGTTAGGTAGTACATACCTGACGTACCATCCCCACGAATGTCATCACGCTGATATTGTAGGCTCGTCTCACTAGCGAAAGCATTGTATTGGTAAGTGTCACCTTCATAAGATGCTTTCAAACCATGTAAAGTACGCTCGTAACGACCCAACTCTGTACGATCTAAATTGGTATCGTAATCACCAAACAAGGCAAAGAACTGCTGTTTCTCAAGTTTAAGGAACAACTTACTGCTACTCGGTGCCTGGTATTGTTGTGTCTGCTCGTCACCATAAAGTGTGTACCAAGCATCAGGATCTACCACACCATTTAACTGATCGCCTACTTCGCCATCTTCTTTATTGCTGTCATAAGCCACCGTTAATAGGTAGTCACCTTTGACGCGGCCTTTAGCAAAGAAACTGACTTCGCCTTCAGTGTAACGACCTTTCTCTTGATCAAGGTCAGACAAGGTCTGCATATTACCAGACAGTGTTTTGTAACCCAGTGTACCTTTGGCAAAACCAACCATTATCCAGTCACGCAACTCAGGTTGTAGCCATGCTCGAACACGACCATCTTCGTCATCACTCAGAGGCATATCAATAATGACTTCACCAGAGCGAGAGCTTGGTTCTAACTCGATTCTCACCAAGCCATCGTCACTGACAACATATTCATAGTTACCGTCTTTTGAGCTGTTTAACTCAGCAACTGCGCGGTCATCTTCAGACGTTTTATCCACTACCGTCCAGTGATCGTTACCCAAGCTAAAGAAACCGTGAGTACCGGGACGCGGTGTAAAGCCATCCTCATCTTCTAAGCGAATAGCGATAACAGGTCTGCTCTTACCATTCGCCACCAAGCTCGACTCTTCACGAACCAGCGTTGCTTTAATGCTCTTCTCAGTGAAGTGGATATGGTGAGAGGTACGCTTTAATTCTTTACCTGAACTATTCAATAAAATAGCCGTTAAAGTATTATTCTTTTGCTTAAGATCAACACCCTTCCAGCTCTTGATAGTGAATGTCTTTTCTTTATTTGTGTCAGTACCCTCCAAGTTAAGCGCACTCACTTCAGTCTCGTTGAGTAAGACTTTTATGCGCTGCTTGCTTGGGTACTTAACCGCAATTTTGATCGATGAAATAGAAGGTACATGACCTTCTGGTGGCCATAGTATTTCTAGCTCTGCTTTACTGTCGTTAGCAAACTTAGACTCAAAAATCGCAGTCGTGTACGTCGGTAACAGCTTTTCGATTTTCGCGATTTTCTTAGTTACAACAACGTTACGACCATTCTCTTTTGATGGTGCAATACGGAAGTCTGCTCGCCAAATATTACCTGACTGCATTTGCATAATACGTGCGTATGGCTTACCCGCATTTTGAGCAATCATTTTGCAAGGTTCAACAACCATGCCCTTAGGCAATGAGGTTTCATCTAGCTGAATAACGTGCGTACCCAAAGTAACGCCTTCCAAGTGCCAACGGCCTCGTGCATCGGTTAACACCGAGCGACCATTATCAAGATACAGCGAGACATTTTTTACAGGCTGTTGCTTAGTCGTATCTTCACAGCTTCCCGTGAATACACGTCCAATCAGAATACTTTTATCACGCATCAACTCATCAACAATCTCTACCGCTGCACGCGCAACATTAGAGGAAGCATCGTTGCTAATACCTTGTACGGTATTGATCGCTTCTCCTGAGACAGCACCTGCACCAATAATGGCTCGGTAGCTAATAGTCACTTCTTCACTAGCAGCAAGGTCACCTAGCGCGATGCTTAGGTTACGTCCATCGACCGTAATGTCGCTCTCTTCAACCGCGTCACCATTACTAAACTCAGCAGAGCCCGTCTGGTAACGGAAACCCACTGGCAATGTATCTTTTAAATAGGCACTGTTTAACTCATAAAGTACGTCATTATTTTGCGCAACCAGTGTGTAAGTCACCTCATCACCAATTGAAACAGTACTTTCGTCGACCGTTTTTTGTACGCTGAAACGTCCCTCAAAAGGATCAAGTGGAATATTTAGTTGTACCGCGCCCAACTCATCAACAATAATAAACGCTTCACCGCGAGAACCTGTCGTTACTTGACCCGATATATCGCCTAGCTGAGTAATTTGTGTCTGACTTTGTTGCGAAGGAAAACGATAGCCAACAGGTGGTGTCACTTCGAATTGATAACTACCGCTGAATACACGTGGGAAGCTGAATTCGCCATGTCCCATTGGAATGCTACGTGCAGACTGCGACAACACAACAGGCGAACCTGACACAACTGTATCTGGCCACTCGTCTGAGTCACCACTGTAAACACGTGCACCTTGGCCGCTTGAAGTATTAACGAGCCTAATGACTGCGCCATTAATTGGCTCACCGGTAATACTGTCGAAGACTAGATTGCTAGGATCAATGATACCTAAAGTATTGACGGTATCGGTACTGTCAGCAACGTCAGTATAGATTGCCCCGATTCGACTAAGCGTCTCGACACTTAGTTCACCGTTAAAGGAAGTAATGTTAGTCGACGCAACCATTGGCACAACACCAATAAAAACGCCACTACCCGGCTCACTTTCTGTCAGCAATAAGGTTTCTGTATCACCCGTGTTATCAATTTGTAGATCAATCGTTATCGTCTCTTGCACAGAACCATCTAAGTTTTGATCAAAATCTTCCACACGAATAATTAAAGACTCTCCAGCACTGAAGCTGAAAGTCTGAATAATATTTGTAGAGCCTTGAACACTCGTCTCAACGTCAGTCCAGTTAGTACCAGAGCTGTCAGTAGGACTGAATGAAGTGTTAGGTATATTGGTGCTATCACCACCCTCAAAAATAGAGAAAAACTCGATTTTTGCAGGCGTTCTTGCACTAGTTGTTAAAGAAACACTCGCTTCTTTTTCAATAGGAGAACCGCTACCAACGGTGTAACTCACCGAAACTGTATTGGTCAATGTTGTTTCAGGCTCAGTTGCCGCGTGAGCAGGCAGAGCTATAGTTCCAGCAAAAGCTAAAACAATCAGCAGGGGGAGCCAAAGGCTAGCCATGGCAGTAATGCTTTGGCTAGCTCGAGAACAAAGACCACCCAGCGCCGCTTGTACTTTTTGTAATAAGCGCATGGTTCGTTACCCGTCAGGTAGGGTTATGTCAGGAAAGTAATTCTGTTATGTATTACAGAATTTCAACTTGGAAAGTCACTTTCACTTCACCTGGAGCAGCAATTGTTCCAGCAGGTACCGTGATACCCGTTACTGTTACCGTGTCAGATGCATAAGTATTGACAGTTCCTGTCGCACCAACGACAGCGATAGATGAAGCAACAAATGCCACTTCACCATCAACAACAGCCGTCAATAAATCCGATGCTGTAACGCCTGTAGCCTCGCTATCAGAAGTATTCTGAATAGTGATTGTATACTCGATGATTGCACCAGGAATACGCTTAGGATTAACCGTTAGATTTAATGGGTCAGAAATAACCGCTGAAGTTTTCAGAACACTCAGCATTGGCGCATCAATCTCAAATGTCTGAATCGCACTATGCATCGCGTTACGGTCAGATGTATCCGTCGTTGTTGCAGCATCATCATCCGCTAGCACAACATCAATCGCATCTTCAGTATCAGCAGCCGCTGTTTCTACCATGATATCTCCAGCCGCATCGACTGCAGTTGCAAGGACATCAATTGTAGATGTGTGACCATCATCAACATCTGGACGGTTAGGCATAGAACATATCACTTCGATCAATGCTGTCTCATCAATACCTAGAGATACAATAGGAGCATCTGCTAAATTATGAGGACCTGTTAACGCTGTTGCAGGCACAGTCGTTGGTGTAATCGTGTATTGGCAAACTTCAGCCGCTTGCGGAGTAGCAGTTGCTGGAGCAGTACCAGCGTCAAACTCATCAGTAGTAAGGTGAGTCACTCCGATTTCGAAATCCTGCGCCAAGTTACCTTCATTCGTCAGTGTATAACTTAGCTTGTTACCCGTTGTTGAACGAGCAGAGCTAGGTCCAACAAGGATGTTAGTTGCGCTGTCGCCAGTCACATTCAAATCAACCTTGTTATCCACTGTGAAGTCAGCAACATCACTAACGATGTCAGACTGAGCCGCACCACCTACTGAGTAGCTAAGCGTTGCAGTATTCTCTACCACTGTTCCCGCTTCTGTACCGCCAGCAAAGCTGACTTGAGAGCCTAGTAAAACCGCTAGGCTAAATGAAATTTTTAAAATGTTATTATTGATGTTCATGGGGTTACCTTTACTCATTATTTTTTTTATATATTTGGGGGAGTTAAAAACTTATAGCAACTGCGCTTGAAAACTCACAGCCTTAGCTTCCGTTGGCTGGAGTGAACGGCGATACTCCCAACGAATATTTGTATAGTCTGACGCTTCTGCTGCACGAACCGTACCGTCTTTAAGTTTAACTTTCAAAGACTGCACACTACCCCAGCTAACGCCGTTATCAACTGAGTAAGTAATAACGCTGTTCTCACCCGTAGCTGTGCCACTTAGAAAACGCGTATTGTTTGGAATAGGATTACTAATAACTATTTTGTCAGAGGCTTTGTCGCCATTATTCTTAAACGTTGTCGTATATAAAATACGGTCGCCTGGAACAATTTCATCAGCAGCAACTGCTTTAAACTGTGACTTCCCATTAGCATCTACAACAGCCACCAACTCTTGAACATCTGAACTTAGTTCAATTGGCGGTGCTGCGGCCTGAGATACACTCATCGTTGATAAAAAGGCTGCTAAAGCACTTACATGGATAATTTTTTTGATTATTTTCATAACATTGTCTTCTATTAAAGTATTATTTTTATTATTCAATAATATACGTCAAGGTATATTCATGTACTGATGGTGCACTTATCGTTTCCGAAGAAAAGAAAGCTGTATTTAACAGATAGTCAAAATTAGCATTGTCACTATCTGAGTCGTCACTTAAATCGTTTCCGTTCATTTTCAATGAATTATTCTTGTAAGTCATTGATTCTGGAACAGCATCCTCAATAACGAAGTCATTTACAACACCACTACCACTGGCAACCACTCTGATCTGGTAAGTAACTTCCGAGCCTGGCATCGACAATTCGCCGCCATAAGGATCTTCAACACTGACTATCGTTTTGGCTACATCTAACTTAACCGTCGACACCGTGTAATGACTCGAATCTTGGTGTGTCGCATTGTCTTGAGCGATCACCGCTTCAATCCCATTATTGCCACCAGACACCAAGCTTTCGCCCACTTTTTTAGTATTCGCACCTACCGTTGCTGCGGTTGAAATCAAAGCAACATCACTTTGAGCCTCATCTTCAACCTCTGCAGGTATGTCACTAACGACATAAATAACTTCAGACTGATCGGGTGATAACGGTAAACCACCGCTACTTGGTAAATACAAAGTATCGTCTGACTGCCAACCTGCAACACCATTACTTTCAACCCAAAGGCCAGTGACCGTGGGTGTGAATTGCTCTTGCAGTCCAGCTTGAGTCGTTAACAAGAACGGCTCATCGCCATTGCCTGTATTTGTTAGCTGATAACTCAGTACCGCATTGGTCGCAGGCGTTGCCGTACCAATACCCTGAGGCTCTAACGCCGTCACATTGGTTTGAATCAACTCAGACACAGTAAACGCATGAGAGGCATTTTCAACATATCGCCCTTCAGGATCACTACCCACTTGGTAGCTCACTTCTACTTGATTCAATACAACTGTTCCTGCAGGTGTACCTGCAGCCCACACATTTGCCGTCATACTCAATAATGAGATGACAAGGACAAACCGTAGTCGTTGTAAAGTGTCGTAAGTCTTCATTGTAAACGTTGTTATTTTTATTAATTTATTACAAACAATATTACAACAGTGAACTGTAGTGCGCTGAACTTATAGACTACTGGCACACATCAAAAAGAATGCGTCCTAAAATAAATGATATGAGTGCTTTTTTCTCGGTTGAGACGACAAACCTGAACACCCGCTTTCTAAAAGCTCCTATTTATTGACACAAAAACATCAAGGTTAAGCAACCCTTCATCGGATACTCAGGTCAGTTTTGACTCTCAACCAAAATCTGACTCGACGAGAGACCATGTCGATAGCTAAATTTAGCAGTGCCGTAATAATAATTAACACCACCGCACGATCAATTCGAATCTCCTGAATCGCACTGTCAATGTAGAAGCCCAGCGTCGCCACACCCAAGATACCTAAGATCGCGGTTTCTCTAACAATCACTTCCCAACGATAGAATAAAAACGCCAAAAACTGCCCGTAAACACGCGGTAACACTTCATAGTTATAGCGGTTTAAACCAAAGCTCGCATCTTGCCGCATCACCAATTCATCGCTATAACGACCGACTAAGTGCCCTATGATCGCACCGTTATGCAAAGCCAGCGCAACAATGGCAGGAAGCATCGATGGCCCCCACATTAACAACAAAATATAAGCCAACAAGTACTCTGGCGTTGAGCGCATGATCACCAAAAAGAAGTGACCTACCGAGCGTGGAAAACGCCCAAAAAACTGCTTAGACACGAGAGGAAATAACAACAACGTACAAATAGCCGAAGCGACCAATGCAATCTGACTCAGCACTAGGGTATTCATAATCCCCGGCAATGCCTGTGTCATCAACAGGTCGCTCAACCATTGCCAGAAGCTAGCCAGAGACTCACCGTTTCGTATCGGCGCTGGGACAATGTCATGAGTGAAGAATCGACTGATATTCGTCATCGACAACTCAGTATCATTATTCACAATAAAGACTGAGGCGATCAAATAAAGGGGTAATAAACTAGGTCGCAACCAATAACGCATCGTCGCGATGAGCACATAAAACAGAATGAGCAACACCCAAACCTGACCGTACAACCCTTCCATAAACGACGTGCTTAAACTAAAACCAAGTGTGGGCAAACCAATGAAACCTAGAATCGCACTTGAGCGTAAACCACACTCCATGCGGTAAGCGGTATATGTTTTAAAGTGCTGATATAAGTCAGGTACTCGCGCATAGAAAAAGCTAGAGATATTACCTGTGCCATGAGCCAAAACATTTAATGCGCTCAGGTCGCCCTCTTCTAATATTTCAGCATAAATCTTAGCAAAGGTGGCGGTATACGGAATCGCTAATGCCAGTAAACCCGTCAACGGGTGCAAGCCAAAGAACTGCAAAAAGATCAACGCCCAAAATATTTCGTGCACCGAGCGCAGCAACGCGCACATGATACGCACCCATCGCCAATGAAATATTAACGCCAATGATAAGCCACAGACACTACCCAACGTGACGCCTAACAAGGCGAACGCAACAGTCTGCAATAAAGTAAAGCCAAGGTCGTCAAGTCCAACGGTGGATAAGTTGAGCAGACCAGAGAATAAGCGCCCCAGTTCAGTCCAAGGGTCGTAGGTCGTAATGCGTATGTCGGCAAACAATAAACACACGGCTGCAATAGCTACAAAACACCAGCTAAGTGTCCAACGCCGAGAGTGCTGAAAGCTAGGCTTAGTCACAGTAAAGCCGTGTTAGGTCGGCTGCAGATAGGTGCTCACTTGGCTCATCTAAAACAATTCGTCCACGGTGTAAACCAATCACTCTCGTACAATGTGACAAGGCTAATTGGGTATCATGTAGGGCAAACAAGGTTGTTGAAAAGTCTGTGGATAACATCTGTAAAAGTCTCCCAGCTTGCAGTTCATCTACCGCTGAAACCGGCTCATCAGCCAGTAACAACTCCCCGCCTTGGTACAGACTACGCGCCACGGCTGTACGTTGACGTTGGCCGCCAGACAGCTGTTTTACGACGTCAAAACACTTATCTTGGAGTTCGACTTTTTCTAGAATGGCATTAACTTCTTCAACACGTGACTTGAAAGGACGTATCAAATTAAGCAGGTTATAAAACCAAGAGTGTGCGCGAAGTCGCCCCATATACACATTATGGTAAACAGACAGACTTTCAACTAAACCTTCGTCTTGAGGAACAAGCGCGGTTATCTTAGGTAAGGTCTCGTAGATAAGCTTTAGCAGTGTCGATTTACCCGAACCACTACGCCCTATCAGAGCAATTTTTTCGCCTTTTTGAATCGTTAAATTAATGTCATGCAGAGCTACGTTACCTTGGTAACGCACCTCCGCATTGACTAACGACAGCAAAGGTTGAGTTTGCGTGTCGATAACGATCAGTCCACTAGACCCAATTCTTTTGCCGTATTTAAGATCGGCGCGAAGTCTTCATTCGTTGCAGCAATGAAGCTCTTACGAGGGAATGATGCTAGTAGCTTAGGATCATCCATTGCTAGTAGTGCTTGCTTTACTTTCTCAGTGAAACCTTCGCCCCACTTAGCATCAACATCACCACGAATAGTCCACTGGTAGTCCGGGTAAGCTGGTGTTTTCCAGATAGCAGATACTTTAGACGTATCAACTTTCTTTTCTTCAACCATCTTGTCCCATACTTTGAAGTTAACCGCGCCCACTTCGTACGCGCCGCTTTCTACTAATGTAACAGTACGAGAGTGGTTACCACTGAAGCCAACTGTCTTGAAGATTTCTTCAGGACCTTTACCCATGTTTTCACGGATGTTGAATTCAGGCATTAGACGACCTGAAGTAGAGCCCTTAGAACCAAACGTAAAAGTCTTACCTTCGATACCTTTTGGGAAGTCTTCTGACACTTTCAGACCAGTGCTGTGATGAGCGATGATGTAGCTGTGGAAGTTTGGATCTTCTTCACCCTGAGCAATCGCTTGAGCACCTGGTACAAGCAAACGAGCTTTAACACCTGACAGTCCACCGAACCACGCTAGTTGTACTTGGTCGTTACGGAAGCTTGTAACAGCAGCTGCGTAAGACTTAACAGGAACATATTTAACTGGCACTTCTAGCGTCTTTGACAAGTAGTCAGCCACTATACCAAAACGTGCTTTTAGAGCAGACTCATCCTGATCAGGAATTGCAGAGAAAACTAATGTCTTAGTTTCTTCAGCTTGTAGAGGGGTAACGATAACCGCTGACGCGATCGCGATGCTTACAACAGTGCGGTTAAATAGCGCACGAATTGATGTATACATAATATTTATCAGTTCCAGATTTGTCGTATGACTTAAAAAAGAGTGCATTCTGTGGCAAAAGAAACTTTTGCACAAGCAACACAACCTTACATAAACATTAAATCAATATCTTTCCCAGCTCTGAAACAAAAGAAAACCTCGTTTCTCTTAGATAAATTTAATTGGCCAGCATTGAGCATCTGTACTGGCCAAGCGATGGAAAATACAGCAACACGGAAGATGCTGCTGCATAATATCCAAATCTAGCTAGATAATTAGTTACTTATCTAAAACTACTTGATAACTGACTTGTCCGCTTGCACCGCCTGACAAACTTCCTGTCATTTTCCAATCGACTGCACTGCCACTAACAGTCGGCAAACACGTCATACCTGCTGGTGTGCTATCACAGTTAGCTGTTCCTACATCATAAGTAGTGTAAGCAGGCACTGAGTCGTTGACGACTAAGTCAGTAATAGGCCCTGTACCCTTATTTCTATAGGTGATTCGATACTTTAAGATATCACCAGGACTAGCATCATTACTCGACTCTGTTGCTGCAGTGTTTTTCGTAATATTTTGTACACTCTTCCTCAGCTCTAACGATGAAGAGACACCACTGGTATCCGTTGTAGGTAACGTCGACTGACCCGCAGTAGTAACATCAATAGCCGTTAACATTTGACTGCCACCACCACTATTATCAGAGAAGTTCGCGGTGATAGTGACACGGTGACGGTCTTGAGCGGCGACATTATTAGGTGCATACACTTTATTGATAATACAAATCTTATCACCCGCATTAACACCTAAATTAAACTCACCTAATACCACGTCGGCCTCTGTACCGTTTAAAGTACCGCTACAGTCAGTGTCTCGATAAAGTAAGTTAGACCAGCCTTGAGTCACATTGAGGTCACTATCGTGACTAAACACAACTGTTCCTGCGGTAGGCGTAGTAAATGTATGCGCATAAAAGATTACATTACCAGGCTGCACAGTCCCCGTATGATTTGGCTCTAAAACCGTACTCTGGATATCCGCAAAGTTAATACCAGTATATGTCGTAGCCGCACTCAAGGTGAAGGTCGTTGTGTCATTCGCTAGCGAGTAAGTTCCTCCTGTTGTACCCACTTCACCACCAATACTGACATAGCCACTTGCATTGCTTTCTGTCACAACCACTGTCGTTGCCGTTGCCGGAACATGCAACGTATAGCTACCATCAGTATTCGTTGTTGTCGTATCGTAAACCGTACCTGCGCCATCACTTGCGGTCATGGTGACACCACCAATACCAGGCTCATCACCTTCTTGTGATTGGTTACCGGACGTACCACCATTTAAACCATTGTCATGGAATACTGTCCCACTTACCGAAATACCCGCGAAGTCACCAAAGTCTTGGCGAGTAAGGTCAGTTTGATAAACAGTTATATTACGAGTGTTAGGTGTCGTTGAAATATGTTCATCTGGATCACCAGCCGCTGGTGGGCATGTTGCACTACCGAATGGTGTATCTGATGCATCGGACTCTATTAACTGATAACTCCCTGGAATCACATCTTCAAACTGATAGAAACCATTAGCATCTGTATCAAGACTTACACATCGTTCATTACCCTCATCATAAGGTGCGCCGTATAAAACGACCGTTACATTAGGAATACCTAATTCACTGTTTTCACGGATACCATTTTTATTACTATCGCTCCACACCGTTCCTGAAACGTTATATGTAGCTGGGTTTATACCCACATCAAGCGTGAAGTTTGAAAAGTCATCAAGAGTACTATCCGTTAAATTGGCCGTATTATCTGCCGTTGGCTCATGACCAGTTGGCACGCCTCCACCCGCAGTAGCAGCATCAGCACTCAGTGTAATCACACCACTTCGAATGCCATTGACAACCGATGTACCTACGGTGTAAGCATGCTGATCAACTGACTCATTTTCTTCTGTGTTAGGGTCAGTACTAGGTGTAGCAGGCGTCCAGTTCGCCATGGTTTTACCCAACTGAAACTCACTTGCAGGTATTTCAACGTAAAAGTCGCCCGTATCAACCTTTTGAAATAAGTAGCGGCCATTTTGCTCTGCACCTAAAGTCGTCGATTGAACAAGAGTCCCATCACTTTTGTACAAATTAACTACCGTGCCATTCGGTGCTGGGTAATCAATGGACGCATCATACTTACCATCGCCATCGACATCCGCAAACACCAAGTCACCCAATGAATAAGACGCCACTTGGACAGAAGCATAGCCTGATTGTAGAAACTGGTCAGCCGGTAAGCTGGCAGAATCAAACGTGAAAAAGTTAGTATATATATCACTGGGATAATTTATCGTCGATGTATCAACGTCTGTAGGGTCACCTGCTTGCAGGGTCACTGTCGCAATAACACCCTGTTTAACATCACCATTTTTAGCTAGGTCATAATTCGATATAAATTTGATGGCTGTCACACCTGCAAAGTCAGCCGGACAACCTGCTGTACCGAAGTCAGATTCTAAACACCAGTTGGATACATTGTTATCTGGATTAACAATAATCCCACTCGGTGTATCACTTGTGTAGTACCAAGTACCTAAAGCCAACTCACCAGAAGCAGGAGTGCTCCCATCAAGCCAAGAAACTGGTGGCTCCCCTATCAAACTATAAGAACCACTAAAGCTAGATGCAGGAACATTGTCATCACCACTATAAGGTAGCCGATCAATAATTACTGGTTTATCAATTTCAACAAGGTCTGAGAAGTTTGACCACTTTAACGTATAAACCTGATCATCATTACGATCATCCAACGCCGCATCGACTGTTTTAGTCACCTTCACATCACCCACCTGTAACAAACTAATGGTGTGAGTGTCATGTCGGAGTGACTGAGTAGTAAAGACGTCATCAGCCTGCACCAAAGACTCCAATATAACCGATGTACCGTCTGCTGCTAAAGCATCTGTATCTGTACAAAACACACGTGGATCAATGCTACTGTTAGCTGTGACCGTACCCAAATTCCAAACTAAACGGGTATAGCCACTTTCAGTATTTCCATCAATATCGGTGTTGTACTGAATCAGGTTGGGCGGTGTTGCACCACTTTGAGATGCTGTACATGTAGAGTTATAGCTAGCTTCTGGCGGCAATACGCTAAATATTTGTAAGTTTTCTGCGTCGACAGATGTTTCCAACTCTGTCAGCAAAGTAGTATTTACTTGCCAAACAACCTCATTCCCAGCAAGTGTACTCGCCGTACTTCCTGAGCTTGCCTCTGGTGATAAACTAAACGAGTCTAGCGCCAAACGCGCACGACTCATACTTATACGGTCACCACGGCTACTCGTATTTTCAGGTGAGGGTTCATAGTTTTGAGTGAGCCAACTGTCCCAAAGCTCATCAGATCGAGCTGTTGCAAAGTTCGCCATAACCGTGCCAGGAGGAATGATATCGCCATCATGAGGCCCCCCATTAAAGTTTTGACGCACCATTAATGGTACAACGAATGTAATATATTGTGTCGGAGTCATTCCTTCATTTGCGGCTATAGATGCATCTGATTGTCGAAGCCTAACTGCATTAATACTATCAATACCACCAGGCACTAAAGAAGCATCCGAATACCAACCGCTACTAGCACTACTATCGTCACAAACTGCTGCTTTCTGATTAGACCAATCACCTTCATAACGACCAGTGTCAGTATTGAAGTCAAAGCTACCATCATTATTATTATCAAGCGGGTCATCACCAGATACATTAATATAGGCGTACTCGACAATCATGTCATCAATAGAGACACTGCCCGTTGTCGTATTACGAGTACCTAGATATGCGTATGTACCCGCAGAGCCATTAGTATTACTTCGATCTGTTAACTGGTAGGTCGTATTATCAAATACATCACACATACCAATATTCGTCAGGGCCAGTGTGCCATTATTACGAAATAAGATCCTAGTCGCCGCTGAAGAGCCATTTTCAAGTTCGGCATCACCCGCACCGGCGCTACTACTCGCCCAAGTAATACCATTAATAGCATTATCGTTAATTGTCTTCGCCATGTACTTCGTAAAACTACCTGAAGCAGTAATCTCAAATAACGTTGAGCCCAACTGATTATTACTTCGCTCACCATCAATCAACTCACCGTTATAACCTGGTTCAAAACCATCACCGAAGTTACTAGTATTAGAGTCACTGGTTGGATCAAAATCAGTTAACAAACTGGTCAACCACAATGCTCCATTGAAGTCATCATCAACGCCATCGGCTGCATCAATTGTCCGCATCGGAATAAATACTCTCATGCGGTGATCTGTCGCATAATAAGGGCCTGCAGATAAGTCATTTCCACGGGTATCCTCAGTTGGCCAATGCGTCCCTGAAAGATCTGCGCCCGTTATCGTAAAGTCATACTGTGGAGAAGTAGCGTCACTCGCGTCTGTACGAGAGAAAGTACAATCTCCTGAGTCTGTCACCGATGCGTTTCCACCACCGCTACCATAAACCAGCCCAGTGAAGCCAGCCGTATTTGGTTCACAGCTGATGACATGAAATTCTGGGGAATAACTTGTCCCCGTCGCACTCTCAATGGTCGCTGAAAAAACACTACTAAATGTTAGTGGTTCAGTAATCGACTCAATACCTGTTGTACGAGTGGCTGCAACACGTATCCATGTACTCGCGTAAAAACCTAGCTCGGTACCCTGCCCAACATCTGCATATCCAGTACCATCATTACGCCATGTGCTCGTTGTCGTTGTCGACTGTAGCAAGTCCCACGCTGGCGCAGCTGAAATAATTACAGGTGTACTATCTTCATAAGTATTTACCGTTGAGGTAGCGCTACCATCGGTGTTTGCCGTGGAATAGATACGTTGAGTGGTTGTGTAACTTGAACCGTTAGCAGACAAACCACTTGGCTGAATAGGAATACTTAAAAACTTAGCCTGCCCTTCACTCAGCCCACCAAGGTTACACGTCATCGTTATACTGCGATCACTATTAATCACAATGGTTGACGCTGGGTCATCCCCACCACCGCCAAGCTCTGAACAAGCAATAGGTAAAGAGTTAAAAGCAATCTCAGCATCAGTTGAAGGATGGGCTGTAAGTTCAAGTACTACATTTTCTATGACGTTTTCACCAACGGGAATACTGGGGTCACCACCGTTTGCAGAGATCGAAAATAAATGAGTCGAAACATCCTGAGTTCGCACCACATAGTTAGCATCGCCACAATCGGCACCAGCAATTTGCGTGTCAGTGTCTGTTGGGCAAGCGACCAAATCACCTGAAGCATCTTCAACCGCCGTTCCAAAAGGGCTGGTGCCATCTAAAAGACCCTGACCAAAGGGACCAAACTCTAGTGAAGGAATGTCGGCATAGCTTGCTGGAACCATAAAAAAACACAGCACAACGGCACGTGTGCTTACACCTATAAATTTTCTTATAAGCATCGAATAGACGCCACTAATAATTAAAGAGTTACATCGCTGCATTATCTATTCTCGCTTATATATATATATCTATGTGTACTAAAATAGCAGTCATTTTCATGCGCTAAAATCACGCATAACTACCTAATAGGTGCCTACCTCTTATTTATACACATAATCCATTTACGTAAACTTAATCGCTCATTAGTTTTCTACCATTACCTCATAACTCACGCTACCAGAAGCACCACCGTTTAAAGAGCCAACGAAGATCCAATTAACCGCAGCTGAACTGGATGCAGGCGTACACGTCAGGCTGGCTGGCGTGTTTTCGCAAGTCGCACTCGCCAATATTAAATCGGTGTATACAGGCACACTATCATTCACTTTCAAGTCAGTAATCGAGCCAATACCCGTGTTTCGGTAGTAAATGCGATATCGTAAAACATCACCCGGTTTGGCTTGGTTTAAAGAGCTTGTTTCCAACGCACCCTCAATCAAACCTTGTGCGATCACTTCGGACATATTTTCTACCGTTTTGGTAAGCTCTAATCGTGATGCGCCTATCGCAGGTATTGTGGGCGTTGGTAACGGCGTCGCAGCTTGTCCTGTAATTGTTAAGTCAGAAACACTCAACGTCGTACTTGGTAACATACCACCCGCATAATTGAAGGTAGCAGTTGTCTCTACCGTATAACGATCTTGTGCAGGAGCATTCGCTGGCGCATAAACTTTATCAATGATGCATAGTTGTCCGCCCGCTCCAACACCTAAGTTCATACCAGTTATTGGCGTATTTCCCTCAGTACCGTTCAATGACCCGTCACAGTTCGTATCTCGATATAACAAGTGTGACCAACCTGTAGCATTATTACCGCTTTCATCTGTACTAAAGACCACAGTACCCTCAGCTTGTGTTGTAAACACATGTGAATAAAAAATAACGTTGCCAGGTAACACTTCACTTTGATGATCAGGTTCAAAAGTAATGCCAACACCAGTATTAACACCGGTAGTGCTGGTTGCGCCTGCTACTTCACCAAAGTCTTGGTCGACAATATTACTACCCGCAACGGTCACGGTAAGTATGTCTGCAGTTGTTGACTGATAACCCACTGGGTTGTTCGCAGATGCTGTTGCGCAGCTTTGTGGTACGGGTGTGGTTTCACCGTGTGCTTGGTAGATTTCGTAACTGCCATTATCCACATCCACAAAGGTGTAATGACCACTACCCCCAGTATTCACACTTCGGCAAACACCTGTGCTGGTATTACGAATCACCACCACTGTTCCGCTAATGCCGGATTCTCCACCATCTTCTGCCGCGTTGCTGTTGGCATCGATGTAGACACGACCGCTAAGGTTTGCACCGGCAGAAACAATCGTCAGCGCGTAATCCTCCACCTCACCGTCTAATTTGCTACCATCTGATTCGCGATTATTCAGTGAATCAGTGGTTAAACGTAGACGTAAGTAACTGTCACCCGCCTGAATATCAATAGGGATGTTCGACCATTTCAGCGTTATGTCAGCATTGTTGCTACCCGCTGGTACACTGCGGATTGCTGCTTCATCAGCATCGAAACTACCGTTACCATCAAAGTCGATCCAAGCGACTAAATTAGCAGCTAGCAGCGTGTCATTATTAGCGCTGACAGTGACTTGATAGATACGATCAGCAGCTGTCAGGGTCGGTAATGCACTAACGCCGTCTTCATCTGTACCGTCGCCATCAGCACTACTAGAAGGCTGTCCATCACTGTCGTTATCAGGTGCTGTTGAACCAAGGTAGACGCCATTAATAGTACCGTGCTGTGGGCCACCACTGGCTAGTAACGTACTATACTGATCTGGAGCATCACCATAGTCCTGAGGAATACAGCTAACAAAGCCGACATTGGCCGCTCCTGCATAAGTTTGGTAGGCCACTGTCAGCGTTTTAAGTCCTGTTACTGGAAAAACATAGGCCTCTTGATCATTATTAGGACCATTTGAAAGTGTACTAATACGCTGTAATGTGCTGTCCCATGAGCCAAATAAGCTTGGACTATTTGCATTTGAATTTAAAGGGTTTGCCGTTTCCCAAAGGCTAGGGATAGGCAATGATCCTAAGTTATTATTGGAAAAAACCATCGACTCATCCGTCGCATCAATGTCTCTAACCACCATATAGGTGTTAGCTGGCAGCGCGTCACTAAAAACGATATTAGCAATGGTGGAGCCGGTTCCACTGAGATCATCAGGGTAGTTTACTCCGATGCCTATTCCCCGTGATCCAAACGCACTGATAAATGTCGTGTCAGTAAACGTTTTAGGGGAACCTACCCATTTGCGATTAGTGCCTGTCATCGTTGTACTGAAATTAACAGTGGCACTAAGCCCTCGTGCTGACCAGTCAATGAGCCAGTTAGGGTCTGGGTAGGCCGCCTGCCCAGTGGTATCCATCCAGCTAGTAACACCCACACAAGCACCTGGCGCAGCACTTGGTGTTTGGATAGTCACAGGGTAGTCTTCTACCTCCCCATCTGACGCGACACCTGTAGCCGTAGAAGCTTCGTCTGAATCTGAGGCAATTCGTAGACGCGCATAGGTATTACCGTCACTTAAGCCTGACAAACCTATCCAGTTTAGCGTCACGTTCCCATTGACGTTACAAGTAGTTGGATAGTCGGTATTTCGCTCACCCGTATCAAACACACCATTTTTGTTAAAGTCCACCCAACCCGCTACAAACGCGCCTTGGTCACTACAATCTACTCGTAAGCGGTAGCTAGATTGTGTTGTCCAGATGGCAGGAACAATGTCGTATGCGTCTTCATCATCTTTACCATCAAGGTCATCACCCGTGCCGTCACTGCCGCTGTTGACCGCATTCTGTGATTGACTATCACTATCAGGTGCAACACTACCTAAGTAGACAGTTGGTGTGTCTGGGACAGCGTGAGAAGCATCTAAATATGAGGCTGGCGCATCACCATAGTCTCTCGCTAATGGTATAGCCGTTGAGCATACAATACCTTCCCAATCACCAGTGATAATACTACGTGTGCCACTAGCGGTTCCCGTGGCAAGGTCAACATTAGACAAAGTACTAGCATTGGTGCCGCCGACATTTGCCGAGACAATAACTAGGTCGCCATTCGTATCAAACGACATACCCTCAATATCATAATAAGCTGAAACAGGTGCACTACCACTTGTGTAAGCAACGCCACTTAAATTGTTGGGAGCTAGCACTGCTTGAGGCGTACTGAGAGACAGATCGACAGCAAATAAGTGACCGGCGTTTGTTGTCGCACTATTCACATGAGTGCTCACCACACCATAAAGCATATTGGGCGCACTCTCATAAAAGGTTAGCGCTTCAATGGTTGCTTTTGTGCCGGCGTTAACCAAAACATCATAAGGCGATAAATCTATCACCATATAATCTTCACCTGCAAAAGCGCCGCTAATAACATTACCCGTGGTGGTGCTCATCTTAAATAAGTAGGCATCACTATCACTGATATTATTACTAGGTTGTGTTGAATAAGCCGCGACCCATACTTCATTCGTACCCGGTCGGTGAGCAATAGCACGCGAGCCTGCTATATCTAAGGTGCCATAGACGCTGTGAGAGAGGCTACCGACAGCGCTTGTTGTGATATCTGAGAAGGAGCCTATACTAAAGTCGATGTTACCCAATACCAAAGTATCGTTTCTATCGCCATTCAATGCATAAAACACACCGTTAGCGACATCTGCGGTTAGCCCCTCAACAGTACCGTCTGATACACCCCAAGGGCCAACCTTAAACAGAGTACTTGGATTCATATGATCTGAGATTGTATAGAACGAATCTGGATCAGCATTCACACCCGTATTCTGGTGATGAGTCAGTAAGCATCGCCCACCGTCGCCTGGGCCTGTGACTGGCGGTATTGGCCAACTAGGGCCAGCAGCAATCGTCAATGCATAGTCCTCTACCTCACCATTAAGAGAAGGCGTTGTACTGTCCAGCCCGATCTCAGTTGACCAGCGGAAGCGTGCAACCGTTTGCGATGACACCGCGGTGACTGGCGGTGTTACGCTGATAGTAATGATGCCATCACCTGCGTTTGCACCTGTACCTATATCTTGTAAATCGATGGCTATCTGCTCACTTGCATCAAATACGTTATTACCATCAAAGTCGATCCAGGCTTGTAAGTAGGCATCCCCAGTACTCTCTTCAGAAATCGCCACATCTATAGTGGTGGTCAGGCCTTGAGTAAGTGTTGGGAGTACCACGCCATCATCGGCATCGCCATCAGCATCGGCTGTTGCCAAAGCAGCGGCCTCGGCAGTAATTCCGGCACCCATCCGTAATGTGGAGAAGGCGTTGTGATAGGTATCCAAGTAACCTGCCGCATCTGAATAATCATAACGGTCACAGCCAACATTGCTGAAAGAAGAAACATTTACCCTGAAACCAGCGCGTCCAGACCCACCGGTGCCACGAAGCTCCATTCCTTGGGTCCATTTCAAGCTTGTTCTATTGACTAATTTGAGCAGGATAGCTTGGCTTGGCAAATTATCTGCATCAATGGTGCCATCAAAGCGATCAACAGTACCGTCACTAGAAACAGAAACTGTACTGTCAGAGGTGAGCGTGTAACCGTCATAGTCCGCTCTATTAACAAGGATACTTTCTAATCGCTGAGTGCTAGCTAAGTCAATATCAAGAAATTCAACTTCTGTGCTAATAGCAATAGGTGTCCCATCACTTGATCGTGTGAAGGTCCACTGAATTTCGGCAAATGATTCATTAGGCGTTGGCTGACTTATAGACGTCAAAATAGTTCGAGCAATCTTTGGCGTAGTTAAATCAACGGTATCGAAATCAGTCCCACCGGCGAGAGATAGAACTTCAACATTGATATCAACGTCTTCACCTAAGTAATTGATGGCTGCTGGATAGGTCCATGTACGACCGGTGCCAGCACCTATATCATTGATAATAGAAGTGAAGTTTATATCCACATACCCTAGTGGGTTTGCATCGCAGGATGCAATAACCGGCGGCTCACTAGAAATAGTAACCGCGTAATCCTCAACCTCACCATCACTTGCGCTACCATCTGGCGTAGTAGCCGTCACATTTGAATCAGTAGTCAGACGGAAACGCGCAAAACTTGTACCTGCCGCCATTGTGCTTTGGCCTGTCCAGATAAGGTCGGTTGCTAGTGCCCCGCTATTAACTAACGCACTGGTATATTCCGTACTTGAAAAGACACCATCACCATCAAAATCAATCCAAGCATGTAACGTACCCGTTCCCGAGCTCGTTACATTCGCAGCCGGTATCGTGTAGTTAGTATCACCCGCACTCAGTACTGGAAAGAGTGATATACCGTCGTCATCACTGCCATCACCATCTGCATTGGTACTCGCGATAGATACATATTCTTGGTCAACGTTAGCGCCTAAATACAAACTTGGACTCTCACCATGCTTTGCTATGCCGTAACTCGTACCCACTACTGGCGCATCAGAATAGTCGCCTTTTTCTACCAAACATTGCTCTTCAGAAAAACTGCTTAGGCCTGCGCCGTCAAAGTTAAAACCACTATTATTGGACGTTGCGTCATAAGTAATGACCACTGAGCTTTTATTGATGAATACAAACTCGACAATGTCACCAACATCTCCACTGTTGTTTATAGGCTGAGATGACACCGTAATATTGGAACCATCGTTACTCGCACTTAAGTTCGTCGGGTTATTGGTTACAACCGCTGCTATCTCCGTAGTTGCTGAAATCAGTCTTTCGTTTTGATCGATATCAGTAGTGCGCATTCTCACATTCAAACTAATCGGTGTGGTGGTTCCCGCTTCCATAAAGCGGTAAGTCACGGTTTTATCGTTAGTCGTATTAAATGCAAACTTCCGCCCGCTAATGCGAGGGAAAGTCAGGTTAGTATTGACTGGCGCACTGTCAAAAGAGGCATGAACGTCAATATAGGTATTATTCAAAATACCCGCATTAGGCAACACATAGTCAGTCTGTAACGTATCTGCAGGACTGACTGAGTTAAATTCTAGTGCTGTAAATGTAAGACCCGCAGTAGCCAGACATTGTGGTCCTGACATGGTTGTATCGATAAGTAACGGAATGGCTGCAATGGTTAATGCATAATCTTCGATCTCACCATCACTGGCGTTAGTATTTGCATCCGTTGCTGACAATGGGTCGGTAGTCACACGGAATCGTGCATAGGTATCACCCGCTGTCACGGTGCTTAAACCGGTCCAATTTAGATCGCTTGCAAGCACACCTGAGGTGATTGAGGTCGTTGCGTACTCTGTATTACCAAACGCACCATCGCCATTAAAGTCGATCCACGCATGTAGCGTTCCAGTACCTGCTGCCGTTATGTCTGAGGCAAGTACGGTATAGCTCGTATCACCTGCTGTTATCGTGGCAAACGCTGCGACGCCCTCTTCATCATCTGGCGTTGCACCGCTGGTGTCATCGCCGTCTGCGCCAACACCTGCATCGCCACCATCACGACTACCTGACTCAGCATCTGCCTTTGCAGTACCTAAGAAAAGTGTTTCGTCTCTAGGGATGTCATGGCTAGTTTCGCCGTAGCTTGAAGTCGGTGCGTCAGAATAATCTTGGCAAACACTCATGCTGACATGGAAGTCATCCCAATAAACCGCGCTGGCATTATTTGCATCGTAAAACAGCACTCGGAATTTATAACTAGTGTTTGGTTTTAGATAGATGGGTTTGTCGGTTGCTTCGTCTATCCATTCATATCCACCTGAAGCGGGAACAACGGAGTAATCAGACAGTAGCGTTGTTGCGGTGGCAAAGTTATCTTCTGACAACAGCAACGAGATTTTGTAGTTTTCTACATAGTTGTGTGAGGCAAACGCGAAGCCATTAAATAGCTGTGCTAGATTCATTATTGACTGAGTAACGAACTCATATTCAATGTAATCACCATTACTAAATGCACCATCAGCGTCTGCTTGATCAACACCTGACAAATGAATAACCGTTTGTTTGTCACTGTCAAATCCGTAAGTCATACCATAACCAACTGTTTGAATATTGGCGGCAGACATTACGGAGCTATCGAACTGATTATTGGGCCAGTTGCCGCTGGTGTGGTCGGCTAACAAAGTATTTGTTGGTGTGTTGTATGTCCATGCAACACGATAGTCCGTAAAGTTGGTATCTGTGGTTACTGCTGAACAGTACTTCACTGATGTATCTAGTGATGGGAAGCCCGGCCCAGCCACTGATACGCTGTAGTCTTCTACTTCACCATCAGTCGCCAACCCACTTGGGTTAAGCGCGACTACACTCACATCAGTCGTTAATCGGAAACGTGCGAAGGTTGTCCCCGCATCTCCCATAGTGCTTTGCCCTGACCAGCTCAGGTCGCTAGCAAGCGCTCCACTCGCCACACTGACGCTGGCATGTTCAGTGCTTTCAAAACTACCATCACCATTAAAATCAATCCATGCGTGAAGCGTACCAGTGCCTGATGCTGTTACATTAGCTGCTGGAATGCTGTAGCTAGCATCGCCAGCTGTTAAAGCAGAGAATGCTGAAACACCATCGTCATCATTAGTACCGTCAGTGTCATCACCATCAGCCATTGCGGTAGGCTGATTTGCAGCTTCCACATCGGGCGCACTTGCACCTAGAAACAAGCTGTTACCAACAGTATGACTAGCAGCACCATAATTGTTAGTGCCACTACCGTTAGGTGAGGTACCACTAATAGGTGCATCACCATAATCAGTCGTTGGTGCTACAACGGCAACTTCACAGATTTGGCTATATTCGACACCATCAACATACATCTCGCTATTGCCATTACGACTAAAGCGAATGTATTGCGCACCACCCGTTGGGATTGTGATGGAAATATGTTCAAGTGATTGGTCACTTACTGTAGGCGTGATAGTGCCACTATCGCCATAGGTATCAATGAGTGTATAGGTACTATCATCTAATGAAGTATAGATTTCCAGTACGCTTTGATTGCCATTACGTCCAATAGAGACTGTAATCGTAGCGTTTTGTGGTACTAATTCAGCTAAACCTAAGTCAATTGAGCCACCACTGTTATAAATTTTTACAGCGGGATTATCAGTCCAAACATTTGAACCATTACTCGCAAGCTCACCTATTGCTCTTTCTGGGCCATCCGAATTATTAGAGCGAATTACACTTGAGGCATTGCCTGTTTGGCTCAAAAGACTGTATCCAGCAGGGCACGATAACACTGGTGCTACATAAACAGCATTGGTAAAGGTACAGATTACATTCTCATCTTTAGCAATGGTGATTCCATCACTAGGGTCTGTATCAACAGCACCCGTACAAGCAAGACCCGTTTGGACATAACCCGAAGGGCCATTAGATTCAACCAAATTGTAAGTGCCAGTAAAGACAGTGGCATTAGTAACGCTGGTACTACCTTCAGCACCTGAAATGCCTGTCGTCGGACCATCAACCGCAGAAAGAGTCCATTCAGTATCCGCCGCTGAACCATCAGTAACGTCTTTCAACAGCGTTAGTGTGCCCGTTTCGCAAGCAGATTCGACCAGTTTAACGTTATCTAGTTTTGCTTCACCTGATCCAGTAAAGCTAGTACTGGAGTATCCACCGATTGTGCACCATGATCTCTGTGTTTGTGGATTACAGTCGTTATTTACATCTTGCCCAAAGTGACCATAATTAACAAAACTAATCGTTGATAATGTACTAGTAGCTTTAAACTCGATCGCATAATCTATCGCATAGTCAGCTTCATTCCCATTTTGTGGAATAGCAGGAATCTTAAAGTGAGCACTACCTGCGGGTGTATCCACACGCATAATTCCCTCAAGATACTCCTGTGAAGAGCTAGCTTCTGGAATTGAGGTGAAGTATAGACGATAGGTTTTTCCTACTTCACTTGGGAAGCTTCGAGATAAAACGAGCGGATCTGGACCCCAATCCGCTTCATACTCTGTTGTGCCTAAGTTTATATCATCCGGGTCAGAACGTAGCTCTATTGCATTAATGGTTGTGGTCAGCCGATTATTTGCATCGAAACTAAACCCTGAACCAAGGTTTGATGGCGTGTCGATACGACGCACCATGCCATTACCGAGGTAAATGACTGAGCCATACCCCGAAAGATTGTTTACTATAGCGTAGGTATCTTCACCACCACCGGTTAGTGTCCAGTTTCTTATGGATTGAAAACCTGTGCGATTAGGCGCAATACTTGTCCATTCAGGAATATCATTAAAATCATCTTCGAAGACAGTCGCCTGACATTCAAGCGGTGATACGTCAGGGATAACGGTGACACTGGGGCTTTCAGAAGGAATAGGGAAGGCAATACCAATGACATGGTCTTCAACTTCACCTGCACCCGTGGCATCTGTCAAACGTAAACGAATGTACGTTGACCCATTTTCAATACCAGGTAGGCTCGACCATGTTACATCGACTGTTCCAGAAGTCCCATTAGGCACATTAACCGTTGTCAGCTCGTCATTATCAAACGTGCCACTGTGGTCAAAGTCAATCCAAGCTTCTAGTGTTGCGGCGCTACCTGACGTGTTATTGACGGTTACAGGTACTATGTAACTACTGGCTGTTTCGACTAGTAATGGGAATCTTGCAAAATAATTCGTACCCGTAAAATCAGAGGGTCTAGCATCTTCTTCAACACCGTCGTTTGTTGCTAGGTTTCCAGGTTGCCCAGCTGCTTCAGAGTCAGGTTGGGTAGTACCAAGGTAAATATTTGCATTAATAACGGTTGGAGCATCGCCGTAGCTAGCAGGTGCGTCACCAAAGTCGTCAGCAAGTGCTTGTGCCGAAAATACAACGCACAATAGAAGAGAAATAAGTACATGCCAGATACGTTTGAAGGATCCCTTCATTGTTTTTAACCTTATTTTTATAGATTATTGGAACAAAGCCTGACCACTGACTATATAGACTAAGCAATGAATAAATTATGAACCAACAATATATATAACCACTTAGTGTTTAATTATAAAACACCAAAGAGTTGTTCTAACAACAAATTACCTATAATCCACTATGCTTATTCAACACACTACAATGGCTAGAAAGCCTAGTAACACAGTGATTACTTTCCAATAGCATAAATAAACATCTAAAATGGATTTATGAATTACGACTTATTTGACAACGACAATAGTGGAGAATATTGGACAGAAGGTATCTGCGATGGCGCAGTCGTCCTACGCCAGTTTGCAACGAACACTGCACCTGAGCTGATAAGTGTTATTAATTTAATCACTCAACAATCGCCATTTCGCCACATGAAAACAACGGGCGGCTATACTATGTCGGCAGCACTATCGGGCTGTGGGAGCTTGGGCTGGATAAGTGATCACGCGGGGTATCGTTACTCTGCTATTGACCCTACAACAGGCTTGTCATGGCCAGAAATGCCTGCAGTATTATTTGAATTAGCGCAGAAGGCCGCAGCAGAAGCAGGCTATGACAACTTCACGCCTGATGCCTGTTTGATTAACCGGTATAAAGTAGGCGCAAAGATGTCGCTCCACCAAGACAAAGACGAACAGGACTTTTCAGCACCGATCGTGTCGGTGTCACTAGGACTGCCTGCGACGTTTTTGTTTGGCGGAAAACAGCGCTCTGATAAAACCATCAAAGTGCCGTTAACTCATGGTGATGTGGTGGTTTGGGGTGGTGAAGTGCGTAAAAACTTTCATGGCATATTGCCGATTAAAGCAGATAGCCATCTCTTACTCGGTGAAGAACGTATCAATATTACGTTTCGGGTCGCGGGTTAGCTGGAGACAGGGGGTTATTATTTATCCGCTAAGATTTCCAGCAACCACTCAGTCATTTCCGCATATACAGGCATAGACGTCGCCAACACGCTTCGGTGACCACCGTTAGGTACGATTAACCATTTTTTTTGCGCACTTCCAAGTGCTGAGTAAAGTCGCTCGCCCTGCTCTTGTGCTACGTAATAATCGCGTCCGCCATGCACCACTAAGCTTGGCGTCGTTACCTTTATCGCGTTTTCAGCTGGTCGAATGGCACTGGGTACTGGTCGTCGTCTAAGCCACTGCTCTACATCTAAAAGCGGCAATAAATAATCAAATACTGGCTTCCAACGCATAGGGAGCTGCGCCTCTAGCACTTCATCGAGTTGCGCAAAACTGCTGACAACCACCAATGCATCCCAGTCTTCAGCGGCATCACTTGCAGCATTGACAGCATACGCGCCACCCATTGACATGCCCCAAAGCACTGCGGGTTCGTCAGGTAAGCCAAAGTGACTACGCACTTCTTGTAACACACGCTTGGGGAGCTGTTTTTCAAAGTCACTTTGACCAAATGACATAGCACGAAGTGGGCTACTTCCATGACCAGGAAGATCAACAATGATGCTACGAAATCCTGCTGCAACAAACCGTTCTGCCACTGCTAATAGGCTTTCTTTTCGTCCATTACGGCCGTGCAACAACACAATCGTCCCTTGCACGCGGCCATAGGCTGGTAACTTGACTCCCCTTTCTGCTAACTGCTCTCGCAGCAGCTTACCTCGATAATTGGGTCCGGCTAAGGCGTCTGGCTCAACCAGTAAGCACGGCGCTTTTCCATCTAAACAATCATGTTGCCTGACGGTAAGACCATATTCGGTGGGGTCATTAACACGCTGCATGTGATACTCCTGCAAGACTCGACGCGGTGGCGAGAAAATAACGTTATTAATGTAATGCGCAACCACCAGCAGTACTGCAGATACAAGCACTAAAGCGATGGTGAATTGGCGTAAGGTGCGCCAGATTACGGTTTGCAACATAGGTAAACGCTATTTTATGGTTTGTTAGGAGGTACAGTTTAGAGCGGGGGTTTGCAGATTTTGTGCAGGTTATTAGGAGATTTAGCTAGGTCAAATAAAGTAGCCAACCTGAGAATTAATTTAAATATATCACGCCTAATCACAATGGAACTTATTTATGAACCCAAGATATCTTGCTCCGCGAAGTATTTGCGGCTTGCGACACAGAGCAAGGGTTAACTCATACCCGAAAACCTGATTTTCGCAAAAACGCCACTAACTCCGAACCATGCTCCTCAATCTTATCTACAGAGTCATGCCCTGCATCTTCAATTTCTAATAGGCTTAGATCTGGCTTCGGGCAATTTGCCATAATTGCACGTGCATCCTCAACAGGTACAGTGGTGTCACACTTCCCATGCACTAACAACACGGGGCATTGGATTTTACAAACTGTGTCCAGTGGCGCAAAGCTAGCAAAGCGATACCCAATCACCCACTCAACGTAGCGCATTACCAGCATGCGAACTGGAGCGTGAATTCGAAAGTGCTTTAAGTACCGTTGCATCACCCAGGCAGGGTGAGCAAATGACGATAGGCTGATAACAGCCTGAATATCATTGCGCTTAGAGCACTCAAACAATACAGCACCCGCCCCCACAGAGTGTCCAAGTAGCGCTATTTTTTCAGACTTTTCTGGATAGTTTAACTTCAACCAGTCAATCACTTCTCCAAGATCCTCAGCAAAACGGGGCAAGGAAGAAAAGGTATCTGAACTACTCTGACCATGACTCCTCGCATCGAACAACAAAACATTCATGCCTGCATGGTGAAACGGAACGGCAATTGGCAACATCAGCTCTGCATTAGCTCCCCAGCCATGCAAAATAATCAGCGTTTCACTGGCATTATTATTGGGGAGTAACCATCCAAATAGCTGCTTACCTGCATGAGTAGGAATATGAAGCTGACGGTACTCAATGCCAATATCTTTCGGTGTACCTTGTTCTCTATTTCTTGGCGCACGAAAGCCTAAGTGGATAGTTATTAAAGCAGTACTTAACAGTACGACTATGGCAATGATTAAAAAGAGTAAGACATTCACTGGTGTTTATTCCTGAGGGTTTTATATTAATGTGTTTCTATTACCTCAGTGTTTGCTTTTCATTTGTTCAAGTCATTGATTTAAATCAAATGCAGTGATCTACTCAAGCTAATATTAGGTCCAAAGCACAGATAACGGTAACGCATAAAAAGTTCTCTCACCCATTCGAAATGGTAGTACCGAAGCACCGGTGTACAACACAAAGCCGGACTTAAATGCAGGTCCGACAAAATCAGCAAACTTCGCAATGCCTTTAAAGTCACTCTCTGATACCGTCGCAGAAGCTTTTATTTCTAAAGCATTTAATCGTCCATCAGCTTGCTCCAAAACGATATCTACTTCATTTTTTTGCTTATCCCGATAGTGGTAGATATTCATCGTTTGCTGTGACCACCCCATGTGCTTGAAACACTCCATCACCACAAAACTCTCAAGCAACCCACCGTAAAAATTAGATTGCAACAATTGCTCTGGTGAGGTTAATCCCAACAAATGACAAGCCAACCCTGTATCGACCATTTGTAACTTAGGCATCCCAATCGTTTGCCGCTTGGCACGGTTTTTCACAAATGGATGTAGACGCTTAACAATAAACATCCATTCTAGAGCCTCGATATAAGACTTCACCACTTTGTCATTTTGCGATAAATCATTAGCAATACTCGCGTACTTCAACAAGTTACCACTCAAGCCTGCCAAGTAAGGAATTAGCGATTCTAGCTTCGTATGATAATCACCTTTCGCTTCGTAAATGCTTTCAAAATCTTTATACAAACGTCCCTTTAAATAAGAGTTTAACCAGATAGGTTTTGCACGTGCACTCTTCGTTTGTAACTCTGGATAACCACCACTTATCAACGCTTGAGCAAAGTCTTCACGCACCATCTCAGGTAAGTTTTCAGGAACAGAAAACTCTTCAGCTTGGAGAAAATCAATAAGGTTGAATTGCCCACCAGATAACTCTGTTACCGATAAAGGATATAGCTCAACACGTGCCATATGCCCCGGTAATGCTTCCTGCGTTTTCGCGGAGCTAAACACATCAGCCGAACCTGTTAAAAAAAACTTACCTCGCTCGCTAGGAGATAACTGGTCAGAAGCAAGCTTAATCGCACTCACCAACTCTGGTGCATATTGAAATTCGTCTAAAACAATCGATTGTTCGCGTTTTAACAAGCTTTGGATAAAACCGACAGGGTCACTTTTTGCCGAGGACAGCATCGTATGGTCATCCAAAGAAACATAGTGCATACCCCGTTGACCTGCCATTTTACGAGCGAGTGTGGTCTTCCCTGCTTGTCTCGGGCCAGTGAGGTAAAGAATGCGGAATTCTTGGAGTAATTCTTTTAAAAGACCTTCGGTATAACGTGGGTACATGGATATTTAGCTCATGATAATACGAGTTACATCATCCCATAATGCGAGTTATATCGCACCATAATACGAGTTATAACCATCAATAATACGAATAAACATGATTAAAGCACTCTTAAATATATTTTCTTAAAGCAAAACGGGGCACACTGCATCCCAAATTTAAATGCTCTTTTATACCGAAAACATCACTCATACAAATCACCAAAAAATGCCTGATGCGTCAAATACAACCGCGTATCAAACTCAAACTGGTGATACTCAGGCTCCATGTACTGACACAACTTATAAAACGCTTTGTTGTGATCTTTCACCTTTAAATGCGCTAATTCATGCACGCAAATCATCCGTAAAAATGGCAACGGCATTTTCTTAAACACCGAGCCAATACGAATTTCATTTTTAGACTTAAGCTTACCGCCCTGCACCCGTGATATTTGCGTATGCAGACCCAGCGCATGATTTATGACATGAATCTTCTCGTCATAAACCACTTTGCTTAACGATCCCGACTGCTTCATATAGCTCTGCTTTAAGTCCAGCACATAGTCATACAGTGCTTTATTCGACCCTAACTGATGTGGTTCAGGGTAACGTTTGCGCAGTGCTTCACCCAAACGCTCCTCGTTGATGAGCGTTTCTATCTGCTCAATCAACTGAGGTTGGTAGCCGTTTAAATACTGGCGAACATCAGGCATTAGTCACGCCATGAGCGGCAGCATAAGCATCTAGCTTATCAAGTAACACTTGCTTGTCAGCGTCTGGTAAAAACGTCGATTCAAAACCGTTACGCGCCAAGGTAATGACATCTGCTTTGCTTAGGTCAACCGCCTCTGCCAATTGCAGGAAGTTCGCGTTCATATAACCACCAAAGTAGGCTGGGTCATCTGAATTAATCGTCGCTTTCAAACCGGCATGCAGCATCTCTTTAATAGGGTGAGCGGCCAAGTCCTCCACCACACATAGCTTCAAGTTAGACAACGGACATACCGTCAACGCCATCCCTTCATCAGCAATGCGTTGTGTCAGCGCGTCATCTTCCAAGGCACGATTTCCATGGTCAATACGGTCAACTTTCAACAAGTCCAACGCCTGATAAACATACTCTGGAGGACCTTCCTCGCCCGCATGCGCAACGATCACAAAGCCTTCTGCTTTTGCGCGAACAAACACGTCGGTAAACTTCTCTGGCGGATGCCCTAGCTCAGATGAATCTAATCCTAACCCAATGATTTTATCTTTATGAAGAAAACCTTGTTCCAGCGTCGCCATTGCATCATCTGCATCTAAATGACGCAAAATACACATGATCAAACCGAAGCTAATCCCTAACTTCTCTTTACCGTCCACCAACGCACGATGAATACCATTAACCGCTGTTTCAAACGGAACATCACGCGCCGTGTGGCCTTGTGGGTCAAAGAAAATCTCAGTGTGTAGCACATTTTCTGAGTGAATTTTAGTGATGTAAGCCCACGTTAGATCATAATAATCCTGCTCTTCACGCAATACATTCATGCCTTGATAATAGATATCGAGAAAGTCTTGGAGACGTCTAAAGTCATACGCCTTACGAAGCGCTTCAACGTCAGCAAAAGGTAATTCGATACCGTTACGCTGCGCGATTTCAAACATCAACTCAGGCTCAAAAGTACCCTCAATGTGCAGGTGTAGCTCTGCCTTAGGCATATTTTCAATAAACGTTTGCATAGTAGCTCCAGATAATCTGTTTTAGTTGGTACATAGCCGTACCTTTCTTTGGTATCCATCATAAAGGCTATTCCTAACGGGTCAAGCACAACAGTTCACACACTTTTCGCCTGACAATAGGACGACATAAAACTTAAACATTAGTGTCATAAACATGTAGCAAAAGCTAAATAACATATGCTCTATGTTAAAAGCACACTTACCCAGACAGATATCACTCGCCATTGTTACCGAAACATGGCCGCCTGAAGTTAATGGCGTCTCGCATACCATCAAACACCTAGTTGATGGATTACGTCAGTGTGACCAGTACACCATTCAGTTAGTTCGCCCTCGGCAACAAACGGATGGTGACCCTGCCTCAGAAGATAACTTCCAAGAGCTGTTCACTCGCGGTGCAACACTCCCGTTTTATAAAGAAGTGCGCATAGGTTTGCCGCACTTCTTCAAACTGCGTAACGCGTGGAAAAAGAACCGCCCTGACGTAGTACAGCTAGTCACGGAAGGCCCGCTGGGTTACTCGGCAATGTGGGTGGCTAAGTCGCTAAACATTCCGCTTATTAGTGACTTTCACACCAACTTTGACCAATACAGTCAGTACTACAACCTACGTTTTGCTTTCAAAGTCGCCAGTGTTTACTTGCGCCACTTCCACAATGCTACGCGTCAAACCTTAGTACCAACCACCGAACTCGCTGCACAACTAGCAAATACTGGCTACAAAAACCTAGCGATCATTGAGCGTGGTATCGAAGCAGACTTGTTTCACCCTGCTAAACGCAGCGAAGCGCTACGAGAAAAACTAGGCGTTAAACCCAAGCAATTATTGGTCACGCTAGTCACTCGCCTCGCTCAAGAAAAAAACATCGACCTCGCTTTCAAAGCCTTTCGAGAAATTCAAAAAGAAGTCCCTGACGCTCACTTTATGTTGGTCGGTGACGGCCCAGAGCGCGAACGCCTTGAAGCGGCAAACCCGGACTGTAGTTTTGCAGGGATGCAACGCGGTGAAGACTTAGCGGCACATTACGCCAGTGGCGACTTATTTTTATACCCAAGCACCAGCGAAACCTTTGGCAACGTGATTATCGAAGCGATGGCGAGCGGCTTGCCGGTGGTGACTTATGACTACGCAGCGGCTCACAAGTACATCCAGTCGGCCCACAACGGTTTGACCGTTCCATTACATGATGAAGCTGCGTTTATCAGCCTCAGCGCTTCCGCGGCTTGTGAAACTAACTTACGCAACACTCTGGGCAAAGAAGCCCGTAAAACAGCCCAAACACTCAGCTGGAATAACGTCGTTGACCGTTTGGACATCATCATCAAACAACTGATTACTGAGGTTCGTCATGAAACACCTACATCAGCTAAACGACCGCGAAATACCCGTCTGCCTACTGTTTAATCGCATCAATCACTGGAAACCTATCAGTGTATTTTTTGCGGGCGTCAGTCGTTTAGGCGACGGTGTTTTCTGGTACACACTCATGTTGGCACTGCCGGTTATCTATGGCCTCGGTGCTATCCAAGCTTCAATCCACATGGGCGTCGTTGCGCTCATCGGCTTAGCGATTTACAAGTGGCTCAAGACCTCAACCCTTCGCGTTAGACCCTACAGCCATAGCGATAATATCTTTCAAAATGTCGCGGCCCTCGATCAGTTTAGCTTCCCTTCTGGTCACACCTTACACGCCGTTAGTTTCGCTACTCTCATCGTTCATTACTACCCAGAGTGGGGCCTGCTGGTGATTCCATTCGCTAGTTTAGTGGCACTGTCTCGCGTGGTGCTTGGGCTTCACTACCCTAGCGATGTATTGATCGGCGCAACGCTTGGTTATGGTTTGGCTGTCAGCAGTATCGAGCTGCTGAGCTATTTATAAACCATTGATACAACTTGATTGAACACACATTGATTTAAAAAAACTCACTTTAATAGACTGCGATATTCGAACTTAAAGGAAAATCATGAGTAACCCAAACGTAAAACACACACCCCTGATCGTTGAGCTGGCAAAGACTCACGAAGATGTTCTAGCTTCTCTACGCTTGCGTTATCGAGTCTTTGCAGAGGAGCAAGGCGCAATTTTGCCAACGGCTCATGAGGGTTTAGATCGTGACTATTACGACACCTTTAGCCATCATTTATTGGTACGCAATGCTGACACAGGTGAAGTTGTCGGTTCAACCCGCATTCTTACCGAAGAAAGCGCGGCCCGTGCTGGAAGTTTTTATTCGGAAAGCGAGTTTGACCTAAGCACTATGCTGCCAAGCTTGAAAGGCAATTACATTGAGATTGGTCGTACCTGCATTCATCCTGACTTTCGTAATGGCGCAGGTATTGGCATGTTGTGGTCAGGTTTAGCGCAGTTCATGGAACTGCACAAAGTTGATTACATGTTTGGTTGTGCCAGTGTGGGTATGCGTGACGGTGGCAGCCAAGTGACTGCGATTATGAATGAAGCACGCGCCAAACACCTTGCACCAAGCACTATGTGGGTCACACCACGACAGCAACTCACACCAACCTCTCCTGCTGAACGTGTGAAAATGCCACCATTGCTTAAAGCATATTTGAAACTGGGTGCGTGGGTGGCAGGAGAGCCGTGTTTAGACCCTGACTTTAACGTCGCAGATGTGTTTATTTTGCTAGATGTTAATAACCTAAATACGCGTTATCACCGTCACTTTATGCAAGCGAGTGTAAAGCGTTTAAAGCCTATGGAAATGACACGTCAGCTCGCTTAATTTAACCTTGCTTAATGAACTCTGCATAACTTCGGTATACCATATGCCGCTTACCTAGATACGAGTTATGCACTCCTGATGAAGTCGAATATTTTATTGCTGATCACTGCCGCGATTTGGGGCTCAGCGTTTGTAGCACAGCGTGTAGGAATGGACTATATCGGTCCGTTTACTTATAGCGGTATTCGCTTTCTCATCGGTGGATTGGCGCTTATCCCTTTCGCAATTTGGTTGCGACACTGGCAAGCTAAAAAAGCGACGGGTATTAGTGAGAGCAACAGTAAAACAGAAGAGAAAGGCTTATTAAAAGCTAGTCTTATCTGCGGACTGGTATTGTTCGGTGGTGTGACACTGCAACAGGTTGCCATGGTCTATACCACTGCTGGTAAAGGTGGTTTTATCACCAGTCTCTATATCGTGCTCGTGCCTATTATGGGCTTAGCCTTTAAACAAAAGGCCGGTGCAGGTATTTGGTTAGGGGCTGCACTAGCGCTTGTCGGTCTGTACTTACTGAGTATCAAGTCTGACTTCACCTTGTCCTACGGTGACCTACTGATGCTTATCGGGGCGTTTTTCTGGGCGGCGCATGTCTTAGTTATTGGCTGGGTTGCGCCAAAGTACGACCCTATTGCCTTGTCTATTTTACAGTTTTTGATCTGCGGCGTTCTGAGCATGGTTTGCGCGTTAATCTATGAAACGATTATCTGGGCAGACGTCATGCTGGCAATGGATTCGATTTTATATGCAGCACTCATGTCGACCAGTATCGCCTATACGCTCCAAGTGGTTGCTCAGCAAAATGCTAAACCGTCGCATGCCGCCATTATTTTTAGTAGTGAAGCGATGTTTGCAGTATTAGCAGGCTGGTTAGTGCTAAGTGAAGTGCTCACAACGAGAGGATTGTGGGGCTGCACGTTTATTATGATTGGTATGCTGCTGTCACAGTTACTACCAGACCTGAAGCTAAAGCGCTTAACTAGCGCTAGCTAAAACAGACCAATATACGCCAAACCTATAGCTGTTGCGCTTCGCGTGACAGCTAGACTCATCAAGTAAGTTGCTCTTTAGCCGCTTACCAGAAATGCTATGTAGCGTATTTTTTAAAGAACTATTTCCTTCTGACAGTCCAATAACTCAACATCTAAAAACTCACTCAGCAGCTTCGCATCCAACTGCATTTGTACCAAGTCATTGTGGTTCAATATATTCAAACGTCGGCCAAACTTGGTTAACTGTCGAGAACCGCGTGGTTGTAAACTTTCTTTTTGAATAAATCAGGTTTGTCTAATTGCCACTGCTTCATACTTTGAATAGGGGTCAAATGTCCAAGGTTTCTTTGAATAACGTGGTGATTATACGTGATTAAGTAACGTTTTAGCGTTGTTTCCATTTCTTCGGCAGAAGCAAAGTAGGTGGACTTAATCACCTGTGATATTCGACCATTAAAGCGTTCCACCATGCCATTAGTTTGTGGGTGTTTTGCTGGAATTAAACGGTGCTCTATTGTCAATGAG
>NZ_QGKL01000017.1 GCF_003172895.1 Leucothrix arctica
AATAGAGAAAGTGGTGCTTATCGTGGCAAAAGACGCATACGAGGAGGACGAGCCAGAATCCGAACGGTCATGTTCATGGCCATGATGTCGACGATACAATCTAACGATAAATTCAAGCACGAATATCAGCGTTTGGTTGCCAAAGGAAAACCTAAAAAAGTAGCACTTATTGCGTGTATGAGAAAGATGATTACCATCCTCAACACCATGGTAAAAAATGGTGAACTATGGGATGAAAAGTTAGCTTAGACGATTGACTTAGAACCACAGTCTCTTGTTATACATTTGATTAAATTAGCTTATAAAAGTTGGTTTAACTTAGCGTATTGGAGAAGCATAATTGTTTTACCATCTTTAATCTCTCCAGTTTCTATCATTTCGTAAGCATCATCGAAACTCAGTTCTAATACTTCAATATTTTCTTGCTCATGCTCTAAGCCGCCTCCTTCAGAGACCTTCATCGATTCAGAATATTCAGCGACAAAAAAATACAATATTTCTGTTACAGAGCCTGGGGACATATAAGATTCAAATATTTTTTTAATATTTTCTACTTTGTATCCTGTTTCTTCTTCTGTTTCTTTTTTTATACAGTCTTCAGCATTATCTTCATCTAGCAAACCTGCGCATGTTTCAACCAACATTCCATCAGCATTTCCATTTACGAACGTAGGTAATCTAAATTGACGAGTTAGAATAACACTACCTTTTGTAGAGTTATAAAGAAGTATTGTTGAACCATTGCCTCGATCGTATGCTTCTCGCTCTTGGCGCTCCCAGTTACCATCCGGCCTTAGATAGTCAAAGGAATATTTGTTCAGTGTATACCAATTATCAGACAGGATTTTTTGTTCGACATTCCTAATTTTAGTGTTCATGTACACTCCTTGTTTTTGTATAACGCCTTGCTCAGCGGAAAAATACGAGCGCGAGCGAGTAGTTTTTCCGATGCAGCAACTTGTATGGTTGAGATGTTAAAAAAACGGGTAAACTGAGACCCACCTTTAGTTAGCTCCTAAAGGCCATTATGTAGTAGCTCGGTGCAGCAACGGCTTACTCTTTTTCAAGAGATACCGATAACAAGTATGAGCGCTACATAACTCATTAGATAATAACTCGAACAGTCATTAGGGTCTCA
>NZ_QGKL01000018.1 GCF_003172895.1 Leucothrix arctica
ACTAATGGCATGGTGGAACGCTTTAATGGTCGAATATCACAGGTGATTAAGTCTACCTACTTTGCTTCTGCCGAAGAAATGGAAACAACGCTAAAACGTTACTTAATCACGTATAATCACCACGTTATTCAAAGAAACCTTGGACATTTGACCCCTATTCAAAGTATGAAGCAGTGGCAATTAGACAAACCTGATTTATTCAAAAATAAAGTTTACAACCACGCGGTTCTCGACACCTATAGGCTCAAACATTTCTGTTGGTGTGATTGTTTCAATTTTCATTTGTGAGTCGCTTCCTATTTAGTATTAAAGCTTAGAATATTGGTAGAGATGTGATTTTTCAATATACAGATTTACTATAATTTTTAAATACAGATCCCACTTTTCCTTGATTTTTCACGAGGGCCAAGCTTTTGTAGATATTGCACTTTATGCCTTTGTCTCGCAGAGACCTAATACCTCATCAAGAGGCTAAATCTAGAGGGCTAAAATGGAGCGAAGCGAACAGCCCGCTGTACTTAGTAGATTTTAAATCAACTAAGTACAATCCACGCTAGTTAATGATAGTGGCTAATTTTAAACCTTTTCTAAACTCTGTAGCGTAACTTTCGTTACGACCAACCGATAAAGCAAAATAAACGGGATCTAATTCCCTCAATTGATCGGCCTATTTAACAACAAGATACATATTTACAGCATCTTTATTTTTATCCGATGCGGATCACTTGTTAGCCATTCCTTTCTTTATGAACAAAATCAACAACCAATTCAGCAAGATTCCCCATAACGCCTTCCAGATGCTTGAAGAAATCACCTTCCGCCTGATGGTCCGCAAAGTCTGTTATTCCTCGAATTTCAACAAAAGGGACATCGCTGAAGTGGCAAGCACGAGCACCTCCCGCCCCTTCCCAAGCTACTACGTCGGCCCCAGTACGTTCTCGAACTTCGGCCTTGCGCTTAGTCGACATTACGTCTTCATCTCCACTGGCAATAGGTCCGAAATGAACTGAATAAGATCTTTTCTTCGTAGTAAGAAACTGGAAGATATCGATCAGCAGAGCATCAGAGGCGAATTCAGGCATCATATTACGACTATGTTTTTGAATGTCGTGCTCAACTGTCTTTGTACCAACTACAACATCACCTGCCACATAGTTAGAGTTTAGGCATCCTGAGGCCCCGATACATAGAGCAGAATCTAGATCTTTTATCCTGTCGATAAGATACTGTGTTTGAACACCGAATTGGGCCTTGCCCAATCCACCTAATGCCACCACAACCTGAAGTTGAGTAAGTTCATAGCAGATCAGCTTCCCGTATTCTACTTCTACATACACGTGACCGAGTTCAACACACTTCTTCAAGAAGAGCGTGCACTCATTCTTCGTTGGGATTACAACCAGTTTTTTCATGTTGTTCTTCTCTCGCTAACGCTTTGCTCACCAGAGCCAAAAGTGGCGTTTTTTTTGTATGAAATGAAGAGAAGCGAAATACAAAAAAATGCACTGATTTTGGCTTCTGTGTGTAACAAATTATTAGGTGATTCTCACCGTTTAACCATATATAAACAATTTTCTAATGATATTTCATCGGGATAACTGACAACCGTAAAACCATATTTATTATACGCTTTTATTGCATTTTCATTATGCGCTAAAACAAACAAAGAACATTCTTTTACTTTAAGTTCTTTAAGGCCTGACTCGCAGATACGGCGCATAAGTTCGAATGCTATTCCTTTGCCTCGAAATTCAGGATTTACAATTAACCTTCCCAAGTGGCATCTATCTAGCCGTTGGTAGTATTGACCAAAGGCTAGAAAACTAGATTCATTTGATACGAGAGAAAATGAACTCAGTGTGCTAATTTTAAGGTCCTCAATAAACGAAGATTTATCATAAGGATACCTGAAATTTGGTCCAGACCAATCCGTGAGTTCTTTCTCACTAGAAAACCAACTCATCATTTCTAGTAGATGACTCTCTAAAGGTTGAATGAATTTCATACTCACCTAACCGTTCATCAAGAAGATCCAAGACCTTTAAATATATTCTCAGATCTTAAACACTTGTTTTTTGGCAGCACCTTTTAGGAATACGCCATAAGTTACTAAAATAGATCAGATTAAGGCTCATAATTAACAATTTAATGACTTATTATCAGATTTCTAGCCTCTTAAATTGTTCGCTTTTTATTTTATCGCTAGAGGAGTGTGTACCGTTAAACCTATTTTTTGATGAAACGGCTCATCCAATGTGGCTCGCCTAGGTGATCAGCAGGTCGCGCGCTAGAGCTGTATCCCTAGACTCAGCTTTCATCTGCGACAGAGTCTGAGTGGTATTCATGCCAGGCACTTTCGGTTAAGTTCACTATATCGTTCCTGAGTACAGCAACTTTTTAGGGATTTTTTTATTAATGAGCGCATTAGACGATTTAGGCGACATACTTGACACAGATTATTTGTAAGCGTTGTTGAAATCTGCTTAAATTTGCTCTGGCGAGCGCTTAACGTATCGCGGCTTTACAATGCCAAATCAAACACTCTGGGCAGTCAAAATCTGCCTATACACATAACTAATTAAAAGATGGGTCAATAGAAATGGCAAGTGGAATTTTAGCGTTACTTGATGACGTAGCAGCAATAGCAAAACTGGCGACTGCCTCTCTGGATGATATTGGCGTTGCTGCCATGCGAGCAGGCTCCAAGTCTGCTGGCGTAGTAATAGATGATGCTGCGGTAACACCCGCTTACGTTACTGGACTTGAACCCGCACGTGAGCTGCCGATTATCTGGCGTATCGCAAAGGGATCGCTGTTTAACAAGGTGATCATACTGCTCCCACTCGCTTTATTACTGAGTGCTTTTCTACCCTTTCTGATTACCCCCGTGTTGATGCTCGGTGGTGCTTACCTATGTTATGAAGGTGCTGAAAAGCTAGTAGAGAAGTTTAGCCATAGCAAAGACGGTGAAGACGGCAACGAACTCGATCACATACCCTACGAAGACCCAAAGGCACTGGAAGACGAAAAAGTTGCTGGCGCGGTTCGTACAGACTTGATTCTGTCAGCAGAAATAATGGCTATTGCACTGGGTGAGATTAGTGATAGCAACATCTTCACGCAAGCAATTGTACTGTTTGTGGTGGGAGTCGCCATCACTATCGGCGTGTACGGTGCTGTTGCCGTGATTGTAAAAATGGATGACATCGGACTGCATCTGGCAAAAAGTAGCAGAGGACTTATCAGTAGCGTCGGTAACTTTTTAGTGCGAGCGATGCCGTGGTTACTGGCTACATTATCTGTCGTCGGAACGGCTGCAATGTTATGGGTTGGCGGTGGTATAATTATCCATGGCATGGAAGTATTCGGTCTGGGCTGGTTACCTCACCTGTTTCACGGAGTTGCTCACACAGTGGGTAGTTGGCTACCTGTTGCGAACGCTGCTATAGAGTGGATAGTTAATGCGGTGTTTGCAGGTGTATTCGGACTTGCTCTGGGCTATGTCATTGTACTGATTCATCACCGTTTTGAGGGTGCTAAAGAAGTTAAAGTGTAATGCGATTATATAGCTAGGAGAAGATCTTGATAGTCAAAGGCCTTCCTCTAGCTAAGAAAGAATTGCGATGTATTGTAACGTTTTATTAAACGTCCAATTGTTTCTGTAACACTTTCCAAGTGGTCGGATCATCCCATCCATTTTTTAACCAGAACTTATTACCAACGCAATTGTTAGAATAAACAAAAATATTACACCTAGGAATGTTTGCCTCAACTAACTTAGAGAGACTAAGATCTACCAATTCTTTTCCCAGCCCTTGGCCTCGATGAGAATTTGAAACAGCTAAATGATAAATTTGTGCAGCGCGACCATTATGTCCACATAGTATCGTACCGACGATTTCGTTGTTGTCTTTAGCGACAAAACTTAAACCTGGGTTTCTAAATAAAAATGATGAAATTGACCCCTTTGTATCAGATTCATTTAATGTAACTCCTTCAATACTCTTCCAAAAAGTGACTGCACTCTCATAGTCAAAAATTTCAAACGATTTTATTTTCATTTATTATTCCTCGTTAACATACCGATGTTAAACATAAAAACAGACACTCTACATATGCAGCTGTAGCCCTATAAATGTAACCTATCCATAACTGCCACTCTCAGAAATATAATGCCACGCGCATTACAATCACCAATCGTCAAGGCCAAACTTATCAGCTAACTCTTCAACCATTGGGTGCTTCTGAAACTGAAATATCGAAAAACGAACCTTAGGCATAAATACGATAGTTTTTTTATCGATGGTTCGAAACCATACCTCTTCGGGAAAGGCAAAGCGTGACCCTGATACATACTCTATATCAGAAAATAAAATCACCTCAGTGCTTCTGTAGCCAGAAACATAAAGTTGCTTATCATCAATACTCACCTTTTTTAGAGTGAACGTATGCCAAAATATCGGAATGTTGACTAATAACCAAACAACGAAAAAATGTACCCCTTCTAATTCAAAATTCTCGTTATCTTTTAACATCAGGTACAGACCCAATACAGCAAGCGTCCATAGAGGAAATAAGTAGTACTTAAAAAAGCATGTAAGTGATGATGAAATAGTTTTCATAACAGACCTTTGGCTTTAACTAATTCTTAATATATCTCATAGCCTACACTTTATACCGTCACTACTGTTTGATTTTAAGACATTTTTTCATCAACAGAAAAAGCCTCATAAATCTCAGCCTCCGTCATTTCATCACTGACAGTTGAAAAGCAGTAGTAGCTTGGTCGATAGTCACTAAAGTACTGCATGCTCATTTCCAAACCTTCAACATCTGGAAACAATCCAACAGGTATATTGTAACTAGCTGGTTCTTTAAACCGACTAAACAAATGAGTGCCGCAATTAGTACAAAACCCACGTGTCGCCCAGTCAGATGAATCGTACTCTTTTATGCACTCTTCCCCCTCAAACACCACATCAGCACCACACTTAAGCATGAATAGCGGCCCACCTCCCCACTGACGGCATTCATTACAATGGCAAACGGTAAAATTAGGGTCGATTGTGACAACATGTACTTTCACACTACCGCACAAACAAGTGGCGCTATGATTAGCTGGCTTTAACATATTTATTCCTACAGATTAAAACAGAAAAGCATGTCGTTACGACTGCATAGGGCTATAAATACGTAAACGATGACCATCAGCATCTAGTACAACAAAGGTTCGGCTAAAGTCCATATCCTCAACGGCTTGAGCGACTTCTAAGCCTTGCGCTTTTAGCTCTTCAAACTTGGCATTAACCGCATCATTGTCAGCCATGGCAAATGCGATCTCAGTACCTACTGAGATCGTTTGAATAGCAGGCTTCACGTCTTTTTTAGACCACAAGCCAAAAGCAAAGCCGCTATCAAGCACATACATGCTGAAGTTTTCAGACGCTTGCACTGGCGTCTTGCCCAGTAGATGATTATAAAACGCCGTACTCTGCTCAGCGTTTTCGACATAAAGCATTAACAAATTTGGACTCATCATGGTGTTACTCCGTTTTTACAAGGGATGGAGCTGCGTTGCTCCGAGGACTTGTAGATTACAGATCACTAGTGTCAGTTTTTGTCAGTAGTCATTCGATATTTTCGGGTGGGATGTTTTGCTCGATTCGCCACTCCTTGAGCAGGGCTTGGCGATATCGTGGGTAACGTGTTTGTTCAACCGTTAGCGAGACTATTTTATCGGTACGGAAGTGCCTAAACGACTGCCGCAGTTCACACCATGCAACCAAAATTTTCACATGGTCAAAATACGCTAAGGCAAATGGCCAAATGATTCGGTCAGACGCTTGGCCTTTCAAATCACGATAGGCAATCGTGACTTTTCTCTCTTGGCGCATAGCTTCACGAATCTCCGAAAGATCCATGGTTTCATCGGGCTGCTCTTTCGAAGGCACAACCATCAATGTGTTGTCGATTAGGGATTCGCGGAGATTATCTGGGAGTACTGACTGGATTTTGGTTATAGCACTTTTGGCGCTGTCATTGAGTTTGCTGTCGGTACGACTCGCCACCCAGCGAGAGCCAAGCACTAAAGCTTCTAGCTCTTCTTCGGTAAACATCAACGGTGGCAGCATGAAGCCGGGCTTTAGCACATAACCGACTCCCGGCTCACCTTCGATACTCGCGCCCTGTTCTTGTAAGCTGGCGATATCGCGGTAAAGCGTACGAAGACTTATACCGAGTGTTTCGGCAAGCTGAGCGCCTTTCACAGGGTAACGATAGCTACGTAATAGATGGATGAGGTCGAGCAGACGTTTTGAGCGTGACATGGCGATATCCACTGATGATTGCGGATATCATAGCATTCATTGCTGACAGTTTTTGTCAGTAACTAACAAACCGAATAAAGGCGGTATCCCTACCGCCCTTAAACAGCTTCCTACACTAGTGACTAATCATCCACGGCCTCATTGAAGGAAACATCTTATTTCCTTCAGCCGTATACATTAGCTTAGAGCTTCGTTTTTTGTGTTCACAGCCACAACCGTGTTTAAGCATTTCAGCATTTTCCGCACGACTATCAACCGTGGAAAACTGAGGCTCATACTTAGCCGCCTCATTCCGTTCTATCGATTGCTTTTTTTCTTTAGCCATATCCAATATAGCTGGTGCCACCAAAATCACACGCGGGGACAGCGCCTCACACTCAGGACATTTAACTGGTTTAGCGTGATCATCCAAACTCGCCAACTCAAAAAATAGTCCATGGTCAGCACATTTATAATCGTAAACAGGCATAGTCTATCTCCTTTGTATTAGTCTTTATCAGGCGCTAGTGGCACATCGATACTGCCGTCCAGGTGCTTGATCGGGCCGTCTGCATTGGGGTTGATATCAAACTCAAATATATCGGTCGGCAACCAAAGGGTCGCACAAGCATTCGGTATATCCACTACCCCACTGATATGTCCTTGCACGGGTGCGGTTCCCAATATGGCGTAAGCTTGAGCACCGGTATAACCAAACTTCTTGAGGTATTCAATCGCGTTTAGACACGCCTGACGATAAGCAATATGTACGTCTAAGTAGTGCTGTTCACCTTGCTCGTCAACAGAAATACCTTCAAAGATAATGTAGTCATCATACTTAGGTGTAATCGGGCTCGGCTTAAATATTGGGTTTTTAATCCCGTATTTCTCCATACCCTGCTTCACTAAATTCACACGCATGTGAATCCAACCCGCCATTTCGATTGCACCACAGAAAGTGATTTCACCGTCACCCTGACTGAAGTGAAGATCACCCACTGATAGACCACCGCCTTTCACATAAACAGGGAAATAAACCTTAGATCCGCGAGACAAATCTTTGATGTCACAGTTACCACCATGCTCACGTGGCGGTACGGTTCTTGCGGCTTCCGCTGCTGCAGCCTTAGCAACATCCGGTGCCATGCGGCCCATATGAGCAGTATCTTCATACGGAAGTGTCGCTAATGGTGGAACCGCGTTAGGGTCAGTATCAACTAATGCCGTTTCACGCTTATTCCATTCGTCTAATAGCTCCTGAGAAGGTAAGCAGCCGATCAAACCTGGGTGGATAAGACCTGCAAACTCAACACCAGGGATGTGTCGTGAGCTAGTAAACATCCCTTTGAAGTCCCAAATAGACTTCTGCGCTTCTGGGAAGTGCTCGGTTAAGAAACCACCACCATTCTGCTTAGAGAAAAAGCCGTTAAAGCCCCACTGACTGTCTTCAAATGTGCCGATATCCAAGATATCAACCACCAGCAAGTCACCCGGCTCAGCCCCTTCCACACCCACAGGGCCAGACAGAAAGTGAACTTGAGTTAAGTCAACGTCACGCACATCTGACGCATCGTCATTGTTATGGATCTGTCCACCCGTCCAGTCAACACATTCAATAATGAAGTCATCGCCCGGCTTTACTGTTTCCACCATTGGAATATCGGGATGCCAACGATTATGAATTTTGTCATTGTCATAAGGGGACTCGCCTAGATTTACTTTTATGATCGTGTCGGTCATATCAATCTCCTTCTGTAATTACAGTGTGTAAAATGAGTAACGCCGCTTTATACGGACAGATACTTTTTGATTTGCTCGGTATCGACTGCTTCGCGCAGGTCTTCATGGATGAAATTGCCTTTATCAATCACGATGATTCGGTCAGCAACCGTCATGGTGAAACTCAATATCTGCTCAGAAACAATGATGGTGATATCACGCATCTTTTTGATCTCATTCAGTACATTAGCAATGTCTTTGATAATCGATGGTTGAATACCCTCGGTTGGCTCATCAAGCAGTAGCACTTTAGGGTTTGTTACAAGTGCTCTAGCAATCGCTAACTGCTGCTGTTGACCACCTGACAGGTTCCCGCCTTTACGTTTTCGCATCTCATGCAAAACCGGAAACAAGGCATAAATATCATCAGGAATTTTCTTGAGTTTCGAGACTTCCATGCCGGTCTCGATGTTCTCTTGCACCGTCAGCGACGGGAAGATCATTCGCCCTTGCGGCACATAAGCAATCCCATTTTCAACACGCTTGTAGCTGTCAGTATTAGTCACATCAATACCGTCAACTTTAATGCTGCCCTCAGTTGAGTCGAGTATCCCAATCAGCGATTTAAACAACGTGGTTTTGCCCATGCCATTTCGTCCCATAATGGCCAGTGTTTCGTTTTGTGGAACGGAGAAATTAAGTCCGTGGATGACTTCACTTTGACCGTAGCTCACTTTTAAATTAGACACATCTAACATCTGAACACCTATATTTTTAAGTTAACATCACGGTTAGTGACCAAGGTAAACTTCAATAACTTTTGGATCGTTCTGCACCGTTTCCATATCACCCGTGGCTAATATTTTGCCTTGGTGTAATACCGTCACCTTGTCTGCGATACGCTCCACAAACTCCATGTCGTGCTCTATTACCAGCACCGAACGCCCTTCAGAGATTTTGTTTAGCAGCTCAGCGGTTTGCTCACGCTCCTTCACACTCATCCCTGCGACTGGCTCATCTAACATCAACAGCTGAGGGTCTTGAATCAGTAACATACCGATCTCCAACCACTGTTTTTGACCGTGACTTAACAGACCAGCTTCCGTGTCCAAAGCATCGTCCAGCATGATTTGCTTGGCGATTTCATGGATCTTGTCTAGCACCGTTTTATTGCGCTTAAACGTCAACGAGCCATAGACACCACGCCCGTAAGGGTAGGAAATTTCAAGATTTTCCAAAACGCTCAAGTTTTCGTAGATCGATGGCGTCTGAAACTTACGCCCCACACCTGCTCGTACTATTTCGTGCTCTGCCATTTTGGTCAGTTCTTTATTTAAGAACTTGATGCTGCCCTCAGTTGACTTGGTTTTACCGCAAATCAAATCCAGCACGGTGGTTTTACCCGCACCATTCGGGCCAATCACCACATGTAGCTCGTTTTTATCGAGGTAAAAATTCAAGGCATCAACCGCTTTAAATCCATCAAACGACACGGTTAAGTCTTCAATCGCTAAGGTAAAATTAGTATTGGTATCCATTGCTTACTCCAGAAAGTAATATTTAAACCGTGCCCTTACCTGTTTCATCCGTCACCACTGGTGGGACGTCTTTAGTCTTGGCCTTTTCTTTTAAGAATGGGAATACACGAGGCGCATAGTCATTCCACAAACCCGCCAAACCATTCGGGAAGAACATCACAACCGAGATAAACAAACCGCCCATGAGGAACAGCCATAACTCTGGGAAAGACTCTGAAAATGCCGTCTTACCAGCATTGATCATTAGCGTCCCGTAGACAGCGCCAATCAGAGATATACGCCCACCGACTGCAGCGAAGATAACCATTTCAATCGATGGCACGATGCCGACAAAGGATGGCGACATAAAGCCAACCTGTAGCGTAAACATCGCTCCACCAATCGCTGAGATCATTGCTGCAAAAGAGAAGATGAAGATTTTAAAATGAGCAACGTCATAGCCTGAGAAACGTACTCGATCTTCCTTGTCACGCATCGCTAATAACAGGCTTCCAAACTTACTGGTTAAGATGAAACGCGAGATCACGATGACCGTTAGCAGCAAGCCTGCATTTAAGAAGTAGAAAAAGTACTTAGCACTATCAGATGTGATGTCCCAGCCATTCAGCGTACGAAGATCAGTAATACCGTTGATACCACCCGTAAACCCCTGCTGACCGACAATAAGTATCGTCAAAATCACCGCGATAACTTGGGTAATGATCGCGAAGTAAACACCACCCACTCGGCGAGTAAACATGGCTTTTCCAATGATGTAAGCAAACAACGCTGGCAACGTTAGAATCGCGATAATGGTTAAGGTGAAACTTTCAAAAGGCACCCAAAACCAAGGCAGTTCTGTGATCTGATTCCAGTCCATGAAATCAGGGATTCCGGGGGTAGACTGGATCTTCGTGTTTTCTGGTGACGAGGCTTCTAGCTTTAGAAACATCGCCATGCCGTAACCGCCTAAACCAAAGAACACACCCTGACCTAAACTCAAGATACCGCCATAACCCCAAAGTAATACCAAACTCACTGCAGCGAAGGCGTAAGTCAGGTACTTACCAATTAGGTTAAGACGAAAGATGTCGAAGAACATAGGCATGATCACCAGTATCAATGCCGCCAGCAGCACGAACCCTAACAGCCCCTGCTTTCCACCCATTAATTTTTCATATACAAAGTTCATACTATCTCCAGAAAATTAGATGTTGTCGTCATTGCTCATGAAGCCAATTAGCGACGAACCTTGCTAGCAAACAAACCTTCAGGCTTGAACATTAAGATCAGTACTAGTGCGAATAAGGTATAAACCTTCGCCATAGAGCCGCTGATAAAGAACTCTAGAAGTGACTGTGCCTGTGCGATGCTAAACGCTGAAACGATGGTTCCGATCAAGCTTGCTGCTCCACCAAATACCACAACCATAAAGGTATCAACGATATATAAGGTCCCAGTGGTAGGCCCTGTTGACGCGATAGTGGTAAAAGCTGCACCCGCAATACCTGCGATTCCACAACCTAGTGCGAAGGTGTAGCGGTCAACACTTTTGGTATTAATTCCAACTGCGCCACTCATGACACGGTTTTGTGTGGTTGCTCGAACGCGCAAACCCCAGCTTGATTTATAAAGTAAGTAAAAAACACCCAAGGTCACGACGGCTGTTAACGCCAGTACGAACATACCGTTTAGAGGAATGTCGATAGTGTCTGTGGGTTGATAAGAGCCTAGTAGCCAGTCCGGTAGTGTCGGGCTAACTTCTCGTGCTCCAAATAGTGTACGAAACGATTGCTGCATGATGAGACTAAGTCCCCAAGTGGCGAGCAATGTATCCAGTGGTCTTTTATAAAGATGCCTAATTAAGGCGTACTCTGCGAGATAACCCAACACGCCTGCAACACAGAAAGCCACCACGATGGCGACCAAGAAGTAGTAAGGCATTAAGCTTGGGAAGTAGGTCTCGGTGAGTGTCGACATAAAATAAGTGGTATAAGCACCGACCGCCATAAACTCACCATGAGCCATATTGATCACGCCCATTTGTCCAAAGATAATGGCTAGCCCTAACGCCATTAACAGCAGAACACTGAATAAGCTAATACCTGCAAAGCCTTGCATCGCAAATATAGAACCCAGCTCGCTGTATGTGTATTCATCAAACATGTCAGTCTCCCTTCATTATGTCGATATGCACTAGAATTGGCAGTACGGATTAGCTCCGCACTGCCGTTGTTACATGTCTAGATCACTGATAACCCTCTGGAAATGGGTTTGGCTCGATTAGGCCTGACTCATAAACGACCGTTGCTTGACCGTCTTTCTTCCACTCACCCACTCGTGCAACACTCCACAAGTGATGGTTAGGATGAAGTTTGACGTAGCCTTCAGGTGCTGTTTTAAGCTCTATCTCACCTTCTTCAGACGCCTTAACAACTTTATCGACATCAAAAGAACCGGCTTTTTCTACCGCAGCTTTCCATAACCAAGGCCCTAGGTAAGCGGCTTGTGTTACATCACCGATAACACTGTCCTCACCCCACATTTCCTTAAACGCTTTCACGAATGCCTTATTATTTTCGTTATCCTGGCTTTGGAAATACTTCATGATGGAGTAGAAACCTTCAAGATTTTCACCACCGATACCCAGTACTTCATCTTCCGTTACAGAGATGGTTAGTAGTGTCTGCTTCTTAGCAGTAATACCTGCGGCTTTTAGCTGTTTAAACCATGCAACGTTACTACCACCTACAACAGCAGCGTATATAACGTCAGGCTTTTTCAAACGAATCTTATTAATAACCGAACCAAACTGCGTATCCCCTAGCGGCTTGTATTCTTCACCAACAACCTTGCCACCCAACACATTTTCAATGTGCTTACGTGCAATCTTCATTGACGTTCTAGGCCAGATGTAGTCAGAACCAATTAGGTAGAAAGTTTTAGCTTTCTTCTCTTTTGCAACCCAATTTAGACCGTCTAAGATCTGCTGTGTCGCTTCTTGACCCGTGTAGATAACGTTCTTAGACTGCTCTAGTCCTTCGTAAAAAGTCGGGTAATAAAGCAAACCGTTTTCTTTTTCAAACACTGGCAATACCGCTTTACGAGAAGCCGATGTCCATGCCCCAAAAACCGCTGCAACCTTGTCCCTCACTAGTAATTTACGGCTTTTTTCAGCGAAGGTTGGCCAGTCACTCGCCCCATCTTCCTGAACAATTTCGATCTTACGACCTAAGATGCCGCCCATTTCATTGATCTGGCTGATCGCTAGCTTTTCAGCTTCCTGAGCACCCGTCTCACTGATCGCCATGGTGCCAGTTAGCGAGTGCAAGATGCCGACAGTGACTGTGTCATCTGTAATCGCTAAGCCGGTGGTGTTAATGTCAGCAGTAGAGGGGGTCGCTGCAAAACAAGATGTCGAGAGTAAAATGGCTGCGGGTAGCGCCATTAACCCTTTAATTTTTGTACGAAAATACTTCATGGTTTAACCTCGTTGAAAATTAGAGTTTCTTAACGTTGAGTCCAGTAACGTTTGAGATTTATGAATTGTGGTTGAACGGTTGCCAGTATCTGCAATCAACCATTTTTAGTGAATTCGCCTTTTGCACTACTCGTATACGTCATTTGACGCATAGCCCATTTGCACAAATTTGTTTAGAACGTAGGTAACTAATATGACTGAGGTTTAAAAGCAGGATGAGTGAGCAACATGTCTTTAAATCTCGTCGTAAATACAACCGTTGGGTAGCTAACCAAACGCTTGAAGACTATGCGTTGCGCTTTACCGCAAAGAGCGCTCGTAAATGGTCAGGCGCGCGCGTTTCTAACACAGCTCTTGGTGCTATATCATTTCTCGCTTTGGAAGCTATTGGTGGTGCAATCACCCTGCTCTATGGATTTGATAATGCGGTGATCTCCATCATGGTGGTGTCATTCATCATCTTCTTTACCAGCCTGCCAATAAGTTACTATGCCGCTCGTTATGGGGTGGATATTGACTTACTGAGTCGTGGGGCAAGCTTTGGTTATATCGGTTCAACCATTACTTCACTGATTTACGCCTCTTTTACCTTTATCTTTTTTGCGCTCGAAGCGGCCATCATGTCGTTAGCGCTGGAAATGCTGTTTGGTATACCCCTTAGTATTGGTTATCTAATTAGTTCATTGATTGCTATTCCACTAGCGACGCACGGCATCACCTTCATTAGTCGCTTTCAACTGTGGAGCCAACCACTATGGGTTGTACTGCAACTCAGTCCGTTTATTTTTATTCTTTATCACGAGTGGTCTGCGGTTGATAACTGGATTAATTACCAAGGCTCTGTTGATAATACCGCTAATAATGGTGGTTTCAACATACTGTTCTTTGGAGCTGCTTCGGGCATATTATTTGCACTGATCGCTCAGATCGGTGAGCAAGTAGACTTTCTGCGTTTTTTACCTGAAAAAGGCACAACAAACAGCCGTCGTTGGTGGTTATCACTTATCTCTGCTGGCCCCGGTTGGATTGTAGTTGGTGCAATCAAAATATTAGCAGGTTCATTTTTAGCGGTGCTTGCTATTAATCATGGCGTCTCTAGCGACAATGCTGCTGACCCCATCCACATGTATCTAGTCGCCTTTAGTTTTCTGACTGAGTCACCTGCAACAGCTTTAGCACTGGCGGGGATTTTTGTGATCGTTTGCCAGCTTAAAATCAATGTCACCAATGCTTATGCAGGCTCTATTGCATGGTCGAACTTCTTTTCACGTCTGACCCACAGTCACCCAGGGCGTGTCGTATGGTTGGTGTTTAATGTAGCAATCGCCTTATTACTCATGGAAATTGGTATCTACGATGCGCTAGAAAACATCTTAGGTATATATGCCAATGTTGCAGTAGCGTGGGTGGGTGCTTTAGTTGCTGACTTAGTCATTAACAAGCCATTAGGACTGAGCCCGAAGCACATAGAGTTTAAACGCGCACACTTATATGACATTAACCCTGTCGGTGTGGGTGCGATGCTCAGTGCTTCTGCAGTGGGTATTTTGTCATATACCGGTACTTTTGGTGAGCTTGCCCAAGCCTTAGCAACCTACCTTGCACTTATCACCGCATTTATCGTATCGCCGTTAATTGCTTGGCACACCAAGGGCCGCTACTACATTGCACGTACATCAAACTTGAAACCTTGCAAAACTGGGATTTTAAACTGTACTGTTTGCCAAAATGATTTTGAAGTGGAGGACATGACCTCATGCCCTGCATATGGCGGTGCGATATGTTCGCTGTGTTGCTCGTTAGATAGTCGCTGTCATGACCAGTGCAAAGATGGCGCACGTCTTAATGACCAAATACATTTCGCAGCTAAGGCATTTTTACCCAAAGACGTTGCCTTAAAAGTTGACCAGCGACTGCTACAGTTTGGAATCATTTTGACGTTGATCGCATCGGTTGTCGCTGCCGTATTTTGGATGGTGTATCAACAAGTTCCATTAAACAATACTGTTGATAGTGACTTAATATCCACTTTACTCACGGAAGCATTTGTCCTGCTCCTAATCATTATTGGTGTATTAGTTTGGTTATTTGTACTGGCTACTGAAAGTCGCCAGTTTGCACTAGAAGAGTCTCAACGACAGACCCAATTACTTAGCAAAGAAGTCACCGCTCACGACAAAACTCACGGCAAATTGGAAGAAGCTAAAAAGGTCGCTGATGCTGCGAATCGCGCTAAAAGTCGTTATCTCACCGGCATTAGTCATGAACTGAGAAGCCCGCTCAACACCATACTAGGTTATGCACAAATATTAGAAAAAGATAAACAGCTACAACCAGAGCAACGCGCTAAGCTGAGCCTAATCCATCATAGCGGTGATCACTTAGCAGATCTTATCGAGGGAATGCTGGATATTTCTCGGATCGAGGCTGGCCGTATTGAACTGCGTCGTTCACAAGTCCCTTTTAAAGCGCTAGTTGTTGATCTGGTCGATATGTTTCGTATGAAAGCCGAAGCGAAAGGAGTTAGCTTTCATTATCACGTTACCACTGGCATCCCTAACTATGTGTTAGGTGATGAGAAACGCATCCGCCAGATCTTGATTAATTTGCTATCCAATGCAGTTAAGTACACCACTGAAGGCTCTGTGACATTTACTATCAACTACCGTAATCAAGTGGCAGAATTTTTAGTTACCGACACGGGCATTGGTATTGCACCAGACGATATTGACCTTATCTTTGAACCGTTCGAACGCATACGAAAGCCTGGTTCATTACAGGTAACGGGTGTCGGATTAGGCTTAACCATCAGTAAGTTTTTTACTGAAATTATGGGCGGTGAGATCACTTTAGAAAGCACTCTAAGTAAAGGCAGTTGCTTTAAATTATCACTCATGTTGTCTCACGTTGCCTACCCTATTACTCCCGTTACCGACGCTAAACAAATTGAGTCTTATAACGGTAGTAAGAAAACCATTATGGTGGTTGATGACGATGCATCACATCGGGGACTCATTAGCGAAATACTATCCCCAGTAGGCTTTGTAGTACTTGAGGCTACCGACGGTTTTACTTGTCTAAACGATATTGCACAAGCACATATTGATCTGTTTTTATTAGACGTTTCCATGCCCGGAATGACTGGTTGGCAACTAGTAAAAATGCTTCGAGCAAGAGATGTAAAGTGCCCCATCATCATGGTCTCAGCCGATGCCCATGAAACCCCCGAATATGATTATTCTGACACTGAGGATAAAGAACGTAAAGAGCGCCTACACGACGACTATCTGATTAAACCAATCAGTGACAATGTGCTGCTAGATAAGGTTGCGCATGCATTAGATATAGAGTGGCGTTATGAGTCAGGTATCCCCAATCTTGACTTAGAGCATGCCATAGAAATACCAACAGACAATGAAATAGATTTACTTAGCAATGTTGAAAAAGCCTATTGCTATGAGTTAATTTCAGTGGCTTCACTTGGCTATATCGAAGGGATTAATAACATCTTGCTGCGTATGGAGACTGCTAATAATAACCCTGAATTCATTAAAGCCGTCCGCACTCACGTTCAAAATTGTCAGTTTTCAGAAATCACATCACTCAGCAAAAAGGCCCTAATCTAATGACACCCAAAGACTCCAAAGGCATTGTCCTGATCGCTGATGACTCCGCAGAAGCCTTAGGCATGCTCAATACCACCCTTGTTAGTTATGGCTACACCGTGTTTGTTGCGATGGATGGCGCGCAAGCGCTCGCTATTGCTAAACAAATGGTGCCTGACATGATTCTATTAGACATTATGATGCCGACAATGAATGGCATCGAAGCGTGTAAAGCGCTCAAGGCAGACAGTGAACTGAATCATATACCCGTTATTTTTATGACAGGCTTATGTGACCAAGAACACATATTAGAAGGCTTAAGTGCTGGGGCTGTTGATTATATAAACAAGCCTGTGAATCTAGATGAACTGCTGGCACGAGTGAAAAATCACCTAAAAAATTCTCAGTCTACCCGCAGCGCTCAAAGTGCACTGAACGAATTGGGGCAATTAACATTCACTTGTGATGTAAACGCCAAGCTAGTGTGGACGAGTATTAGCTCTAGAAAGCTTTTAACCAAAGCAGGTGTCGATGTAAACACCAACTTTGATGCTGTTGCCGCACAAATCAGTGAGTGGCTATCACGATCACCTGCCAAACATAGCAAACTATCGCTGAAAGGGGTCGCTACTCCACTACAGCTCAGTTTTCTAGGCAAACCAACCCCTCGGGAATACTTACTTAGAATCACTGAAGATGATGAAATAGGCTCTCGCCGCTTGTTAAAAGATCGCTTCGCTTTGACTGAGCGAGAAGCTGAGGTGTTATTTTGGTTATCACGCGGTAAGACTAATCGAGAGATCGGACAGATCATCTCGACGAGTCCACGTACCGTAAATAAACACCTTGAAGCGGTGTTTAGAAAGCTTGATGTTGAAAACCGCAGTACGGCGACAGCAGTGTGTTTAAGTTTCTTGGGTAATTGGTAATTAAGCGGTGATAGGTTATTTTGCTTACACCTTCTCTACCGCTCCAAACCATTGCTCATCACTCACCGCTAAAGCCTCCAACGGAGACTCCATGACTGCGCGCCATACGCGCTCTGCATTGTCATTCACAAAGCTAGCGCTCATATCAAACGTTGAAGGGTTGGCCGTTAAATAACTCGTCAGCGCGTCATCCGCTTTGACTGTCGTTAACCACTGTGAGTATGGCTCCGTGGTTAGTGAATCATCCAATGCGGAATACTGACTCATGCTCTTGTCACTGATATAAACATTTCCCATCAAGTTTAAAGTACCGTCTTGACGCCCCCCCAAACAACAACGTGCAATGAACGCAGCAGTCGCGTTTAGCTGGACAAACTGCGTGCAGAAAGGCGATGGAAACGCACCTGCTTGTAGCGACAGGTTTTTAATTTTCTCATACACATCAGCTTCATTTGGCGACTCAATATCAATCACCGATGGGATACGATAGATCGAGTAATCAGCCAAACTATCGCCGATGATATTTTCAACGGTTATTTTCGTTAAACCATAACCACTCGTAACCTGTGGCTCAGTGATCAACGACTCTGGATGAGGTCCACCTTGATCTAAAAATACCGATGAAGTAGATACAAAGTGCAGCTGTGAATGAGCACAGTGACAGAAGTTAATAATGTTCTTAGCACCCTCCACCACTGTTTTTTCTAGGAACGATTGATCAAGGCTCAAGTTAACCAATGACGCGCTATGGATCACTGAGGATACGTTTTTTGCTAGCTGGACATAATCGTCTTCTAATAACTCCAACAGCTCCCCCCGAATATCACCACTAACCGCTTGCACACGGCTAGGATTAATACCCGCTGCAGTCACTATGTCCGCTAAACGCTGCACTGCCGTTTTCTCATTGGGTCTGATTAGGCAGTAAATCACCTGATCATCACGACAGTACTCGGTTAACTGCTTTAAAATCGCCTTACCCAGAAAGCCCGTCGCACCGGTCAGCAAAACACCCGGAGCAGTTTTTATATGCTGTGATTGCTCACTCTTAAAAGACTCTTTATGCGTTAACTTTTCAAACAACTGTTGAATGCTAATACTGGGCAAGTCAGAAAAGTCTAACTCACTCGGCCAATGCTTATTGAAGTCGCCTAACAACGCCACCATGTCTAATGAATCACAGCCGTGATCAACCAACGATAACTCAGGGTCTACCGCATCTGCTTCAAACTTAAGTTGGTTAGCGATAACCTGTATATAGCGCTGCCAAGGCGTTAAGTCTGCCTCTTCCGAGTCGCTCGCAATATCGATACTCGGCACTGGTAGCACTTTGTAATCGTATTTCCCCGATGCAGGATTTACTGGCATTTTTTCTAAGTGATAAAGCACTTCAGGAATACAGTAACTAGGCAGCTCTGCTCTAAGTGCATTACGAAAATCTAACGGCATACGAGACACATCTGACGACAAACTTAGAGTCTCTATATTCGCCTTTAACTGCTCCTCAGAAGCCGTGTAATAAAACACCAAGGTCGCACGCCCTGAGATATCCATAATCCACGGCACCGCATGCGCAAACTGCATCGACTGCGACATGCTATGAATCAACTCATCAGTTTGAATACTGTAGCCATTGAGCTTGAGCATGTGCGCGATTCTACCCAATACATGTAGCTTGCCATCGGCTGTAATTTTACCCAAATCACCTGACTTATAAACACGCTTTTTTTCGCCCTTAATCATCAACTCAAAGAAGCGTTTTGCAGTCTCATTGGGCCGGTTGATATAGCCCTCACCGAGCATGTTCTCGCCAACTAAATAGATCTCGCCTTCTTCACCCTGTGCAACCGGTTGCTGGTCATCATCTAACAACCAAGCCTCTAGCTCAAGCATCGGCACACCCACTGCGCTGCTGACCTTGCCATCACTAACCTCTAGCTGAGTAATGTCATTCACTGAGATATCGTGCGCCTCACAAATACTATAAAGACTCCAAATCTGTGAATGAGGAAAGTGCAGCTTTAGTTTCTGTAAACAACTGCTGGTAACCACTTCGCCATTTAAGAAAATTCGTTTTAGATTTTCACAGAATAAAGTCTGACCTTGGGTACTCGCATCCATCGCGCGCTCAATAAATGAAGGCGTAAATAACACTTCATCAATCTGATGTTTCTCTAAAAACTTGGTGAGTTTTCTCAGTGTCATCAGCTCATCAACATGCGGGAAGAAAGTACAGCCGCCCATAGTTAATGGACGTAGTAATTCCCAAATAGCAAAGATATAAATACACACGTTTTCACGCGGTTGTGCGCCCACTTCTTTGATTCGCCACTCATAGGAATATTCAGCAGAGCTTTGACTCACAGGAATGCATTTTGGCTTACCCGTGGTACCTGAAGTACTCACAATATAAATAGCAGAACGCGGGTCAATCTCAACAGGCGTCACTTCACCTTGTTGCGCCAGCGCTTTCTCTATCACTGCATTCCCATCTAAGCACTTGATGCCTGAACCATACTGCTTGCCATCGTTCAAAATCAGTTTCAGATCCAACTCTTCAATGATGTTATCAACCACTGACGCTGGCAGTGCAGGATCAATTGGCACAACCGGACAACCACTCATGACCACAGCCGTTGAGAGCAAACCCATCATGGCACTTGGCGGACTAATCACTGCAACAGGTATACCCACTTGAGACAGCGTTTGAATGTAGGCTGCAACATGCAAAATATCAGCATAGGTAAAGCTAGAGGTACTATCTACAATAGCTTGTTTATTTTTATTATCGTTGGCACAGCGGCGCAGTAATGAAGGGATATCCATTTCGGAAATGTCCTAAGTAATATAAGTGTGTAAGGTAATAAACAGCAGGTTTGACTAACAACAGCACTTTAAAGTAGCTCATTATTTAATCATATATCGTTAGCCCGCTGGCTATTATGCACTAACTTAATCGGTTTCAAAACATTCTGTACCAGTAAAGACGAGGCGCGTGCATCTGGTAATTAGACACACGACACCCAGAGAGCTGCTTTAAAACTAAGGACAAGCAGATAACAAGCTCACGTTACTTTCATACCAAGCACGACCACAGTGTTTACGCTCTTGGTTATAGATCCAACTCGTCCAGTTTTGTACTTCTGTCGCACTTAGACGACCTGCTAAATTATCATCGCTAACAAGACTTTTAACATCACCCACAATATCAGCAGACATTTGCCTTAATTCATACAAACCCACTCGACTGTCACTTAGCTGCGACAACGCCACATTACTATTAAAGATAATGCGCTCTACGGGTGTTACGGTCGCAACGCTATAACTCCAAAGTGCTGCAAAAGCGATAAATTTAAATACATCTTTGCGAGTTTTGGAAAAGCTTGCGGCGAGTAGATAAATGAAGACCAACAATGCGAATAATGAGGTGTAGCTCGCAAAGTACTTTTCGTAGCTAAAGCCATACCAGTAAACATAAAGCCCCATTCGCCATGCAGCTGATAGCAACAATAAACCAGAGGCGACGATAAACACACGCAAAATGACCTGAGCTGCTGCACCGGTGTTTTTATAAACGGCGAAGAACAAACCTGTATTTAAAATAGTAAGGAAAAACAACTGCCAAAAGCCTGACTTGACGATTTTTTCAGTAGCAGTGAAATTTTCAGGCAAGCTACCGATCAGCAAGTAATCCAACTGTAACCATAAAAACAGACAGTAAATTACCAGCACACCACCCATCACGATGCCAACCACCACGTCATCGAGCGAAATCACGACCTTTTCTTCGGTGAATTCAAACTTTGTTTTCCATGCGTATAAACCAGCAAATAGCAGTACACACATAATGAAAATACACAGTACTTTGGCGATCATTGTTAAGTTTAACGCGCCAAAGAAGTTGGTAAATGCATTGACCGTTAACTCTGCAAAGTTATCATCCGCTGAGCCAAGCAGTATCAACACCAACAAGGCCAATGGTGCTAGTAGTCCCAAGCCAGTGAATATTCGTTTGTTTAAATTATGGTCTTGTTGAAAGGCAACGAACGCGACTCGTCCTCGGCAAAAGTGAAATGCTGCACTTATGTGACGCATTGGCGTAAGACAGCGTTTTAGCAAAGCCCTTACAAGCTGCAAGCCCCAAAAGCTCTGCTGAGCATTGATCAGCTGGCTATACGCGTAAAAGGTTCCCGCTGAAATAGGCAATACAACACATGAAATGACTTTTAACCATGGGTTTTCAAACAATGAAAAGCTCAACGCCATTAACGCTAAAGGAACTAGCCACACCCAGTCCTTTTTCCAACTGAGTGATGGATTATTTACCCAAAGCAACGCGCCAAAGCCAACCCAAAAAGCGGTGGTGTTGAAACCTAGAGCGAAAACCCCTTCTGACCAAAAACCCCAGTGGCCAAGCACTGCAAATACGGCGAGTGTTGTGACACTCAGCACCGTTTGATTATTAAAAGTCATCACTTGTACCCTGATATTTTTTAGGAGTGGTCAGGATAGTTTTTAGGTGTGCACGTGCTGTGGCTAGGTTGTGGGGATTGTTTGTGTTTTTTGTGCAGTTTATCTAAAAAAACATTCTAGAATGATAAAATAAGAGGTTTGGAAAACCGAAGGTGCTACTCTGAAAACCTCAACCAATACCGAGATTAGTATGTCTAATAATAACATTGAAGAGCAGCCGAAAGAACCCACAGAGCCACCTAGAAAAATCTTAAATCGGTTTAGGCAAAGCACTGTTATTATTGCTTTAATCGGTGTGGCGATTGCTGGAATTATAATTGATGTACTCAGTTTTAACGGTCTACAGGGAACAGCTATTCTCTATATTGGTTTACCGCTAATTCTCTGCTTTTGCTTTTTAAATACAGCACCCAGTAAGACAAGTACTGGCGCGATATTAAAAGGACTGACGATCTTCTTATTACTCACCGCGCCATTTCTACAAGAAGGGTTTATCTGCATCATTATGGCCGCCCCTTTGTTCTATATTATTGGTGGTATTGTTGGCCTCACTTTTGAACACGATCATACAGTGTGCGTTGAACATCAACTTCAACAGCCATTAGTGCTGGGGAGTGACGTATCGACCTTTTTGCAAATATTCCCGTTTCCAACTAACAGCGGATTCAATTCACATATGCAACACTCCCTTGGGAAAAATCACAAATCAAGTGCAACTCTTTGCTAAAATCCAACAATACAAAGAGGACTTTCTTATGGGGAATTGTTACAAACACCTTTCTGTGAAAAACCGAAAGAGATTTATGAGTTGCTAATTAAAGGGTTATGCGATGCAGTAATATGGTAGCTAAGCAGCGAAAACGCATGATCACCACTCGCTCCAAAGACATTGATGGCCGTAAAGGGTACGGTCACTGGGAAGGAGACTTAGTGTTATTTAGACAAACAAAAACTAACTTATCAGTTTACCGCCTTCCAAGGACCAGCCTGAAATCCAAGTTATAACGATAGAGTCAATGAAAAAAGCCAGTTCAATTAGTGAACTGGCTACATTGACCATCGACCTGTTTAGGTCATAACACATAAATATAACAATATTTAATCCACTGTGTCAGGAGTTGTTCTCATATTCTCTTTACCACGTAAGCCATCTCTGCAAATAGCTTTAACCAATGATATGCACATAAGCACCATCACAAGAGAGAACGGTAACGCGCCAATGACCATAGCAGTTTTAATGGCTTGTAAACCACCCACTAGCAACAGCGCAGCAACAACTAAACCTAGTGCAACGCCCCAAAAAATTATATGTAAACGCGCTTTCGGCCCTTCATCACCCGCAGCATTAATAGTATTTATCACCAATATAGCCGAATCTGCAGTTGTAACTAAGTATGTTATTAACAATACAACAATCATTACAGTCATCAGCCAAGAAAAAGTACTAGAAATGGGCTCAACCATATAATTAACCATCGCAAAGATTTTATCGCCATCTGTTACCTTAGCAATCACACCGTTTGCCATACCATTTAATTCTAAATCAATAGCTGTACCACCTGCCCATGTAAACCAAACAAAACACATGATGGAAGGAATAATCATTGCACCTAACACGAACTCTCTAACTGAGCGTCCTTTAGAAATTCTCGCTAGGAAAAGACCTACGAATGGAGCAAAAGCGACCCACCAAGCCCAATAGAACACAGACCAAGAACCTTGCCAACCAGCAAGTTTATCACCGACTTCAGTACCGTCTTTACCCCAGACACCAAACAATAAATCAGGTAAAGCAACAGCATAGTCTATCAAACCATAGAACATCGCAGTTAAACCGAACCAAGTCGCACCAAAAATAATGAAGAAGCCTAATAATAAAATACTAAGTACCATATTGATGTTAGATAACCACTTAATGCCTTTACCCACACCAGAAAGCGCAGATAGAGTAGAGGCACCCATAATTACCACAATGGCAAACATAATGGCAGCAGATGAGGCTGTGCCAGCATCGTTTAATAACCAGTCACCAACACCGATTCTATGAACACCTGCCACAAACTGTTCAACACCGAAGCCTAAAGTCTGTGCTACCCCTAAAATAGTCGCGACAACCGCGACAATATCAATAATGTGACCAAGAGTCCCCGAGAGTGATTTTCCGAATAAAGGTGTGAGTGCAGAACGGATGGTAAGCGGCAGATTTCGTCTGTAAGAAAAGAAGGCTAATGACAAACCAACAATCGCGTAACATGCCCATGCACTAAAGCCCCAATGCAGGAATGACCACTTATAGGCATTACGAATATTTTCTTGAGTAGCACCCGCTACCAACCCTTGAATAACCTCTGGATTATTATTCCAGTGATACATAGGTTCAGCCACGGACCATGTCAACATTCCCACACCAATGCCCGCGCCGAACATCATAGAAAACCAAGAGAAACTGGAAAACTCGGGTTTATCGGAGTCTAGGCCTAGTTTCAGCCTACCTGCAGGTGGCCAAGCAGCCAGTACAACACATACGAGAACGAACAGGGCAACGACCCAGATATACCAAGTCGCGAAATTCGATAAGATAAATGAGTTGATTGTTTTTAGAATACTTCCCGACCCTTCAGGGAAAGCTAAAGCCCAAAGAATAAGGGCTGTGATGATAAACTTTGCTGGTAATGTAACGCTACGAATGAATCCACTATAAAAGCCACTATTAGCCGTACCAATCGGCAGATCCGTGATAGGTTCCTTGATCTCCATTTTAAACTCCTCTGTATTATTAAAAGTAAGCTTTCATATTTCGAGTTAAAACATGTAAAAAGTCTTAACCAACAAACGTAATAAATAGAAAACCTACGTCACTCTTAAATATAAATTGTCCTCTTGTCTTATGACTGAACCTTGTATGCACTTATAAAATAAGTTCATTCAAACCACCCATAGTGGTTACTACTAAGTTGGAAGATACTCATTACTCCAACTTTCACTTATTTCATCTGATAAAATCATCGACTCAATCAAATCGTCTGAATAACCTAGCTCTTCCAAAATATTACGAGTAGATGCACCATATTTTTCAGATGGATTTAGTGCAAACACCTTCCCGCGTACGGAACGTACTGCATATGGGTCCAACTGAACAACTTCATGACCACTAGGATGATCTGGGTAAATTGAGAAGGAATAGCTACCTTTGTCCGTTCCTGGTAAACCATCAGCCATTCGCGAATTTTGTGCGCGAAGTGCATCAAGATTCTCACAGATGGTCACGGCGATATCCGCAGTCTTTAAACGTTCCACCCATTCATTAGCAGGTTTACTTTGAAACGCCGACGCCAAATATCCAGCACGCTTCATAGCAGGCAGGTCAGGCAGTTCCTCTAAGCCTTCCACATTTGCAAATCTGAATAGATCTCGCTCATAAGCATTTAATAATATGTAAACACCAGAGGCTGTACTGTAGAAACGGTGCAGTTCATCATAACCGGTCACATTTGGCCCAGAGGGTTCATCAAATAACCCTCGATTTTTAAAGTCGTAAGCAAAAGGTATTTGTAGAAGACTACTATTTGATACTAAAGAAGTACGCCCCCTCCCAATGCGCCCAAAGCGGTATTTTTGATACAAGGCAGCAGCAATGCTAAGTGCTCCACCAAAGCCACACATAACATCAATAGTACCTACATGCGCATGCTCTTCAGGGCGATCCATTGCACCGCCGAAACGAAGCATAATACCTGTTGATGCCTGAACTAAGTCATCATACCCAACATAGTCAGTTCTAGCGCCAGGCTTTACACCCGAGAAGCAATCAAGTTTGCTAAAGATTACATTCGGGTTAAGTGCTCTTAAGCTGTCTACATCAAGCCCCATCGCCTTGATTTGATTATCAGGTGCATTCCAAACAATAACATCGACACTTTTTATAAGATCGTCAAGTACTTGACGACCATGATATGACTTCATATTAGCGAGTAAAGACCTCTTTCCTCTCATCTGAGAAAAACCATAGATGACCGTATTCCAACTATCATAAAGTGGTTGAGCCGGATCAAGCTTAATAACTTCAGCACCAAAGCGGGCTAGATAACTTGTCGAATGTGGCCCCGCTATAACATTGCACAAATCGAGAATTCGTACCCCTGATAACCATCCTTCGGATACAATCTGCTCATCTACTTTTGGAAGCTCAGTCTTATGCTCTTTTAAAATACTTAGAGCTTCATCAAAGTCCACCCATCGTCGAGGAGTCGGCGTCAGTGTTTCTTCACCACTTTCTTCTAACCACACAACAGCACCTGGTTGTGTCATGAGTCCATATTCAGGGTCCTCAACCTCAATCATCAAACCAGAGTGTTCCGCATATTCGTCATGAATCCACTCTTGAAGCCAACGTTGTGGTGCTCCTGGGATACCTCCACGACCAAATATCTTTTTCCACTCATGTGACGTTCTTGTTATAAAGATTGCCTTCATCCGCTTAGCAATTTTATCTGCCCAGTGTTTCGGCATTGGGTATACACCCAGCGAAGCATCTGTAGACCATTCAGCATAAGGCTTATAGGTATCTTCTTCAGATTCAAGACCTTTTGCAGTCAATTCATCATAGAGCCCTAGCGCCTCAAGACAGCGCTTTGCATGATATTTATGACTCGGGCAAACAACATAAAACATGCGGCCATCTTTACACATATAACTACGATAAAATGGATCTAAGAGTTCTTGTAAATCATCGAAACCGATATTCATCGGCAGGCCTTCGACACGCCTTCGCTCGATTTCGATTTCACGTTGAGTCAGATACCTTTCTGGCATGTCTGAAACTTGAAGTGAGTTGTAACAAAGACCCTCCATGACCGCAGCAGCCAATGGGACCTCAATCTGATCACCCAATCCGGTTACTTGACGTGACTGCAAAGCAAGTACTGCGGCCGAAGCGGCAATTTGAGAAGCATAAGCAGATGCAAGTGGCAAAGGTGAGAAAGAAGGATTCAGCCCCATCAATACACGATTTAGACCCATATCAGTAAATACACCTGAACTTGCAGCAACGATGCTTTCATATGCTCTAAGCTCTCTTCGCTTTTCATCATTCGACGCAAAGCCTGGAATAGATAACGTGATAAGCTCAGGTCTTTCGATACGCATTGCCTCCAAGTCAATTCCAAGCTCAGACATTTTTCCCGGACGTGAATTCTCAATAATGATGTCTGCCTCAGCACAAAGCGCTTTAGCTTTTTTCAAGCCTTCATCAGATTTTAAATCTAAATTTATAATAACTTTGTTACGGTTTAACGTAGCATTTGCTGGACTGACCCATGCTGGTCCACTGGGAGGGTCAATCTTAACAATACTAGCCCCTAAATCACCTAGTAGCATCCCCACTGCGGGACCTGCAATATATTGACCGAAATCAATCACCTTCACTCCAATCAGAGGAAGTTTTGATGAAATTGTATGATGCATATTCTCTCCAACTAATAAACTAAGGGAGGCTCCCCCTTTTCTGTAACTTCTAGTTCTCTACACGCTAAAACTTAGTTTTGGTATTACGTCTGATCAAAATGGTCTTCTAGAATCATTTTCGCGCCACGAGCAGCCAACATGATTGTTGGTGAACTTGTATTGCCAGATGTAATTGTTGGCATGATCGAGGCATCTACGACTCGCAAGCCTTTCAAGCCTCTAACACGTAATCGACTATCAGTTACCGCCGTAGGGTCGCTATCTTCGCCCATTTTGCAGGTTCCAACAGGGTGAAAAATAGTTGTACCCACATCACCTGCAGCTTTCATCAACTCTTCATCTGTCTGGTATTCGCTACCAGGCAAGTATTCCTGAGGATTGTAAGGCGCTAAAGCCGGCTGCTTGAGGATATGACGTGTCAAACGCAAGGCTTTAACTGCTTTGAGACGATCAGTTTCATGCGTCAGATAATTTGGGGCGATTTTTGGTGCACTATGAGGATTTTTGTCAGTGATAGTCACAGTACCGCGAGACTGAGGACGTAAGTCAGCAACACTCGCTGTAACAGCGGGGAAAGTATGCAGTGGATCACCAAATTTATCTAAAGACAGCGGTTGAATGTGAAATTCCAAGTCGGGCGTAGCAACACTTTTATCAGAGAATGCAAACAGGCCAAGCTGACTTGGCGCCATCGTTAATGGACCACTACGATTGAAAGCATACTCAAGTCCCATCATAGCCTTCCCCCATAAGCTGTTAGCCGTTTGATTAAGCGTTTTAATGCCCTCGACCTTCAAAACTGTGCGTAACTGCAGGTGGTCTTGTAGGTTCTTTCCTACACCAACTAATTCATGTTTAACCGGAATATCTAAATGACTTAATTGCGCAGGATCACCAATGCCAGAACGTTGTAAAATAGCAGGCGAACCAATTGCTCCTGCCGACAAAATAACTTCTTTGTTGGCCATGACCACACATTCTTCACCGCCATGAATAAACTCAACGCCATTTACCTGCTTGCCTTCCATAGCCAACTTATCTGATAAAACGCCTGACATGATGGTTAAGTTTGGTCGATCTCGGATTGGGTCTATGAAACCTCTTACCGAGCTCCAGCGAGTACCTCTTTTTTGATTCACATCAAATTGACTCACACCAAAGTTATTTCCTTCATTGAAGTCACTACTCGAAGGAACGCCTGCTTGCGTTGCAGCAGCTGCATAATGATCTAAAATCTCCCACGACAAGCGTTGCTTTTCAACGCGCCACTCACCACCAGAGCTATGACTTTCGTTATTGCCACGCCAAGAGTCTTCGACTTCTTTGAATACAGAAAAGCAATTATCCCAAGACCAAGAATCATCTTTCGTTAGCGCTGCCCATTCATCGTAATCACGTGCTTGGCCCCGTAAATACAGCATTGCATTAATTAAAGTACTACCGCCTAACCCCTTACCACGTGCATAAATAATTGAACGCCCATTGAGGCCTAGCTCAGGCTCAGTTTTATAACACCAATCTGTCCGAGGATTATTTATGCAATAAAGATAACCAACAGGAATCTTAGTCCAAATCCACTTTTCGTCATTACCTGCTTCCATCAAAAGCACAGTGACATCTTTGTTTGCGGAGAGACGATTTGCTAGCACACAACCAGCAGCACCGCCTCCTACGATTACGTAGTCATAGCTACCCATTTTTTTCATAAGATGCATCCCCAAGTTCTATATAAATAATATTGATTAATAATGACTTAGTTCACCGGCATGGCGAACTCTGGGCCCTTCGAATCGCTATCTGGCCAGCGTTGCATAATGCTTTTATAGCGGGTATAAAAACGGACACCTTCTTCACCATAGCAATGGTGATCACCGAACAAGCTATTCTTCCATCCACCAAATGAATGCCAAGCCATGGGAACAGGGAGTGGAACGTTAATTCCAACCATACCTACCTGAATACTTTGACTGAATGCACGAGCAGTACGGCCATCTCTGGTATAACATGCAACGCCATTAGCAAACGGGTGAGCGTTAATTAGCTCAACCGCTTCTGCAAAGGTATCCACTCGTACCACTGCTAAAACTGGGCCAAAGATTTCCTCCTGATAAATTTTCATATCAGTTGTAACGTTGTCGAATAGAGTGGGGCCCAAGAAGAAGCCTGATTCGTACTCTGGGACAACTAAACCACGACCATCCATTACTAACGTTGCTCCTTGCTCCACTCCACTTGCGATGTAACCTTCAATGCGTGCTTTGGCTTCAGCGGTGACGATAGGTCCCATATCAGCACCTTCAACCTCACCATCGTTGATGTTTAATATTTCAGCGCGCGACTTGACTTTCTCGACTAGGTCGTCACCTACCTCACCAACAACAACAGCAACTGATATCGCCATGCAGCGCTCACCAGCAGAACCATAAGCTGCGCCGATCAAAGCATCTGCTGCCTGATCCAAATCCGCATCTGGCATCACGATCATGTGGTTTTTAGCACCACCTAGAGCTTGTGCGCGCTTACCTTGCTGAGCTGATGTCTCGTAGATGTAACGAGCAATTGGTGTGGATCCTACAAAGCTAATAGCCTGTACATCGTCATGGTTTAGTAGCGTATCAACGGCAAGCTTGTCACCCTGAATAACGTTAAACACACCATCAGGTAAACCTGCTTCTTTAAATAGTTCTGCTAGTAGCAAAGAAGGCGAAGGGTCACGCTCAGAAGGCTTTAAGATAAAACTATTACCACAAGCAATTGACAGTGGAGCCATCCACATAGGAACCATGAATGGAAAGTTGAATGGGGTAATACCAGCTGTTACGCCCAATGGCATACGCTGACTCCAATTTGCAATATCTCCACCCACATTATCTGAGAACTGACCGTTAAGTAGATGTGGAATACCACATGCAAACTCTAGAATTTCTTGCCCGCGTTGTACTTCTCCTTTAGCGTCAGGAAAAGTTTTACCATGCTCACGAGTAATCAAACGGGCAAAGTCATCTGTATACTGACTGACCAATTGATTCATTTTAAAAAGTACCCGAGCACGCTTCTGTGGAGCAAGGCCACCCCATTTTAACTGTGCTTCAACAGCATTACTTACTGCTTCATTAACATCTTGCTCGCTAGCTAACTGAACTTGCCTTGCTACAACACCATGTGCTGGATCCCATATTTCTGCGAACCGATCAGAACTGCCCGATTGTGTCTTACCATTAATCCAATGAGTCACGGTTTCTGGTGCCTTGATGTAAGAAATACTCATAGCTGGTCCTTCTAATTTAAGATATATTTATGTTGCTAATCATTAAGCGTCACACTACCACTTAAGATCCAATGATTAATTCTCTTAACCGTTATGAGCATTCGTTATATATAAATGAAAAACTACAACCTCGAAGCATTTATTGTTGTCGCACAAGAAGAGAATCTCACCCGCGCGGCTGAACGCCTGTATCTCACTCAATCTGCACTCAGTCTGCAAATTAAAAAACTACAGGAACAACTTCAACTCACACTATTTGAACGTGTACCACGTGGAATGAAGTTAACTAGTGCAGGACAACGCCTATTACCAATCGCTGAAATAGCATTACAAGCACAAACTGACTTTGGCAATGCCGCAGCAGAACTCAACAATGCTGTTAGTGGACATATGCGGCTTGGTACTATCCTTGATCCTGAGTTTTTGCGATTGGGTAATTTTTTATCCGAGCTGACTAAACGGCACCCAGCCGTAATGCTAGAACTTACTCATGGTATATCTGGTTCGATCGCAAGCATGGTTGAACACAAAAAAATAGATGCTGCTTTCGCTCTGGGGGAGCCAGATCTAAAAGATCTTCACGAAAAATTTCACTTAATTAAACTAACCGATTTTTCCTACCGTGTTGTAGCGCCGGCAGGCTGGAAAAAACTCATTGAAGGTAAGGACTGGAGGGATTTGGCTCAACTACCATGGATTGGGACTCCACCCAGCTCTATACATTACCGGCTACTTTCCAAGGTGTTTGAGGACCTCGGTGTTAAACAAAATATTATATCTAACGTTGATTTGGAGCCTTCGATGATGGAGTTGGTTCGTTCTGGAGTAGGACTTTCTCTGGCTCGACATAGCCATGCGCTTCAGGCATCACATAGACATGGTGTTGTTATGTCAAATGAAGTTTCACTGGATGCTAGTTTATGTTTTATTTGCCGTAAAGATCGATACAACGATGCGTTAATTCAAGCAACTTTGAAAACAGTTAAAAACATATGGCTCAATTCAGATATAACAAACATCAAAGTTGAGACTGTAAATTTAACTGTGTAAGTGCCGATTTCCAATTGCGAATCGTCATATTCCATTTTTTCGAGGCTTCTTGAATCGCCAAATAAACGACTTTCTTTGCCACATCATCGTTTGGAAAGAGTTTTCTATTTTTCGTGGATTTTCGAATTACTCTGTTCAACGATTCTATCGCATTGGTCGTATAAATCGCTTTTCGGATATCCTTAAGGTAGAGGAATAGTGTGTTCAAGTTTGCCCAGTGGTTGCGCCATGAACGGCTAATGAGTGGGTATTTTCTAATCCCATTTTTTTGCAAACTATTCTAGGGCTAGCAGAGCCTCCTCTTCGGTTACAGACTGGTAAATCCGCTTCAAATCAATGGTAACTTCACGGTAGTCTTTCCCAGGTAAAAATTTGAGAGAGTTGCGTACCATATGGACAATACACAGCTGTATTTGAGTCTTTAGGAAGACGATATTAATCGCTTCTGGGAACCCTTTTAGGCCATCAACGCAAGCAATTAATCCCAAACGATAAGTACAAAAATAGTGGGATACAGATACAGTATTTAATAGCATTCCTAAAGGACTTCTTTTCGCTCATGACTTAGCAATATCACAGTGACACCTCAAGTCCAGCTGAACACCTTCAAAATTTACGCCCGACTTAAACGAAATATTTTCACCCGCATCAATCACCCAATACTTCATCATCTCCAATCCAAATGCTGCACGACTCATCACCTCATCTCCCACCACATTCATCGTGCCGCTAACGTCCGTAAACTCAGTCGCCAATTGACACAAAGCATGTGACAAACTATCAACCCAAATAGGTTGCCGAAGCACATAATCAAACAACACCAACGGCTCTCCCCTAGCTAATTATTCACAAAAGCCTTGAGTACCACGGTCAATCTTCTCCAAGCCATAAATCAGAGAAGTTCTAACAATTACCGAACAGGGGTAACGGTCAATACAGCACGCTCACCAGCAGCCTTGGTTTCGCCATAGATATTTATAGGATCAGGTATTGCTGATGCTTCGTGGTTGATTACATTCATCAGCTCATCACCACTGCCAGGATTAACCGCTGCGGCATGAATAATTGCAGTTGGGCGCACTGCTTCCACTACATGCTTAATTGCACCTTTATCCGAAAGATCTAATGCAACAGCTTGTGCAGACGTTATGACTGAATCAGTTTTTCTTGCTGTACCAATAACCTCGCCATACTGTAATGCAATCGGTACTAAACGATGTGCCAGATAACCACTAGCGCCAGTAATCAAGATTTTATTCACCTAACTCACTAGTGGTAGTGGACTTCTTTTCATTATCTGCTGCAATGGTAGCCATTATCAATAGAGAAGAAAATGATGATTAAGCGATTAGCAATCCTAAGCAGCCTCCTGCTCTTACTCAATGGCTGTGCACTAAACACCCGATCAGGTGAAACACCTTCACCAGCGACAACCAACCTAACAACCGCTTACGACTATCAACTACTAAGCCCAAATTACCACCCTATCTCATTATCAAAAATAGTCTCTGCCGCTTCCAAAGCTGACGTAGTATTTATCGGTGAATACCACGGCAACCACGCCTCTCACATACTTCAAATGCAGCTACTAGAAAAGCTACACAACGCTAAAAAACAACAAAGGCGCCCTATTATTCTTTCAATGGAACAGTTTGAGCGCAACCAACAAACCATCCTAAATGATTATCTAAGCAATAAAATCGGCGAACAATATTTCATCGACAAAACCCCAGCATGGAGCAACTACAAAGCCAGCTATCGCCCTTTGGTTGAATACGCTAAACAAAACGACATCTCAATTGTAGCCGCCAACGCACCAGCGGATATCGTTCGCTGCATTGGCCGAGTTGGTGAGTCTTATATCAACAAACTCTCCTCCGATAAAAAACAAACTATCACCAACAAGCCATTCGCAGAAATCCCACGCTACGCAAATAAATTCTTTGGTGTAATGGGCTTATCAGGGCATGCCGTAGCAGGCAAACGCATGCAACAAAGCTACCTCGCACAACTCACTCGAGATAACACCATGGCGGAGTCAATTAACAAAGCACTAAAGCAATCACCAAATATCCAAGTAGTACACCTCAACGGCAGTTTTCATAGTGCAGAACACTTAGGAACGGTGGGTGCTTTAAAACGGATGAATCCGACACTTAAAGTATTAATAATTACGCCTATCCACAAAGAACAATTTGCTGAACATAAAAAGAAACACAAAAACACCGATGACTATCATTACTTATTGAACAGTCAACCTAAGGCATTTGTAAATCCAGAAAACATGAAAGCTGCACATACAGCGATGTTTGCCAAATCAGCAGCGAAGTCTAAATTGTGTGAATAAGACTCCTTCGAATGGTCATTCGATTCAGTCACGTGTTTACGCGGAAGATCCGAATATATGGCGTTGTCGAATGACTCAGAGCATGAGTCGACTAGGGAATTGTTGGGATAATGCGCCTATGGAACGATTTTTTAGGAGTCTAAAAACAGAATGGGTACCAACGGAGGTATTTCACCTAATGCTGCTGAAACACATTATTGGAATTCCTCTAACATTGTGGCCAGTTTTACTTGACCACTACAAAGCGATGTTATATTTATTTTGTAAGCCGAACGACCATGCGCTTATTGAAATGGCGGATAGCAATAAAGCCATCGTCAGTATAAGTACTTTTTCTATCGATAATATTTATATCTAATTCCTTCCCATGCATTAAGTAATTTACTTTTTTATTAAAATCAGCAATTTAAAGACAATTAAAATGATACCTGATTGTATTTTTGGGTAAACCTAACACCTAAGAATAAATTAGACGCCTTCCTCCTGATTTAATTAATCATAATCCAGTAATTAACAATTATTAAATAAATTTAAACAAAAAATACTCACCTAATACTTAATGCAATCAATAATATCCATTTATTGTCGACAGTTACTTAAACGCCTTATTTTTACGAAAAATACCACGTAAGTTAGACCTAAGAAAAATGAAATTAAGGCACTCCCTGAACCAAAAACCATTAAAGAAACACAAGCGCGTGAATGAGCTCCCAAACGAGGTCGGACATGAAATTTATTGTTCTCTAAGGGTAGTGAAGTAGCTTCTACAGTCCTTACAGTTACCTAAACTTGTGATATAAAAAGTCTACGTATAGATTATATTTGAATAGTCCAAACGTAGACTTAAATTATGAATCAGCAACCTGCAACAAACACCTTTAGTCAATGAGATAAACAAGGCCGCCTAACAGTGATGACCACAGGTAGAAAGGGTACATACAAAACACCTTACGGCACAATCGAGTTCACACACACCAAACGTGCCATCAGTAATATTTTAGAAAATGTTTTGGATTTAAACTGCCCGTTACGTTTGCCAAAGCCAATGCAGCATGGCGAGACTTGAAACGTGTCGGCAGAAACCTACACTTAATTGACGAAAAGGCCTTAGCTCATGATTGAACAAGCAGACTTTGCTACGACTCGCCAAGGTTCAGTGAAGACCTCAATTTTACTGGCGGGCGCGATTTCACTAGCAGCCAACTATTTGATATCAAAGCGTCGTGACCTACCAAGACAACAGATCAAGCTAGAAATAGCAAACATTCCAAGCTACTCACGCGAGCCACGTGCGCTCCAAGTAAACTACCCGATGGATACAACGACAGTCCAGATAGTGAACTGACAAAAAAGGCATTAAAAATGACCTATGAGAGCAGAAGAAAAATTTGTATTAGCCCCTAAGGAGGTGATCAGTATTTCGGCTGACGTTAAAGTATTTAACCACTTCATCAATGGTCATCTGACCTTTACTGGCATGAATGTCTTCACGACATTTTAAGTGTTGTGCGAGCGTTATGGTGAATATTCATAATTGTTTAGATCCAACTGGTTATGGGCTTTCTAAATTTGATAAACTATACCATGCTCGTCAAGTGATGAAAGATCTTTTAAACTCTGGAAAGCAAACATGAATGTTCATCGTAACGCTCGAACCACTCCTAAGACTCGTGAAGAAATTCATGCCAGTAAAGGCCATATGACCATTGATGTGGCAGCAAAGCACTTTAATGTAAGTCGTGGCACGATTATAAAGTGGCGTAAGCGTAAGAACTTCAATGATAAATCTCACCGACCTAACCGGTTGAACACCGC
>NZ_QGKL01000019.1 GCF_003172895.1 Leucothrix arctica
GTGTAACTAAGCTTCGCTGACCTGCTGACCCTCCACTTAGGCCAAACCAGCGCTTGAGCTCCGCGATCAGTTTAAGGCGTTGTGGTGAAACAGTTTTAGATGGTTTGCACCAGTAACGGTAACTACTTCGGTTGACCGCCAATACTCGACATAAACGGCTGACACTGTGGCTCTCTTGCTGCTGACGGATCAGCGCAAACCTTTGATTGAGTCCTGCATCAAGAGAGCTGAAGCCTTTTTTAGGATGTCGTTATCGCCTTCCAACCGTTTGATTTTACGTTCAAGCTCACGAATTTTAAGTTGATCAGAGGTCAGTGGTGCAGCGCTAGAAAGCTGACCGTTACGCGCTTGTTTAAGCTGTCTTGCCCATTTATCGACCGTCGATTTTCCTAATCCTAAACTCTCTGAGACGTCCTTAACATTGCGCCCTTTATCGACGACCTCTTGAGCAACTTCAAGGCGGAACTCGGGTGAGTAGGTTGGTCTGGTTCGTTTTGTCATATTTACACCTGCTTAGTTAAAGTGAGTTTATCACCTCTAATCAGGTGGCCAAATTTAGTGTGCCACTACAGTAGCGGTTTGTTATGCGCACTGAAGAACAAATTTAATTTTGCTCACCAGTACCAACAAATCCCACCATACGGGATACTAGGTCTCCGTCTTTTTCCACAAAATACTGACCGAGTTGAACTTGTTCTGAGCCATCAGGCCCCATTCCTCCGAATGCCACGGTGGCACGAGTGACACCCGCGACCGTATCAGTCTTAATAACTTTTGCTGACCAACCTGGGGCATTTGCGGTAAACATGCCTAAATAGTTATTTAATGCTGCGATACCATTTACAGTTTCGGATGTACGAGGATCATCGTACTGTATAGCTTCTGTCACAGAGCTATTTAATTGAGTAAGTCGTGCCTCAGTTTCCTGAATTTGCCAAGCGTCAAAAAAGATTGTGATGCAATCTGTCATATTCCTCTCCTAATTTTAGTTTGTGGGTAACACGGCAATATTACGCCTTAATAACTGGCGTGTAGGTTGGTATTATTTTTGCACCTTTTCTTTTGCAAAAATGATGACAACCGTAATATACCCAGTTGATTAACTTGTTAGTTAATTTTTTCCATGACAAAATTCGTCAGCTTTTCATCTTGAACTTCAAAATGTTTTTCCTCAACTACTTTGAAGCCAAGGTGCTCATAAAATGTACGAGCGGTAAGGCTCACTTCTGAATAAAAGCGTGAAATTCTTTCTAAACTTCCGATTGCAAAGATATGTTCCATCAATGCTCGCCCCACACCAATGCCTTGATATTCTGAATGGCAGAAAAAATGATCAATATAGCCATTATTTTGTAAGTCAGCGAAGCCAACAACTTTGCCATTCAATTCAGCTATGAAAGGATTCATATCACTTACGCGTTTCTGCCATAATTTCATATCGTAATTATCAGGAGCCCATGCTTTTGTTTGAGCAACGGTATAGTCTCGAATGTTAATATTCCGGATCGTATTGAATTTAATAGCCCACGTAATAGCAGCATCCCTAGTTTCATAATTTCTAATTTTAATCATAAATCCCCAGTGATTAGCTAACGCCCGCATTTGCGGCTGGTTTGGAGCGTAGCGGAAAACCAGTCCGGCAAAATGTCGCCTATTATATTTTTACCCACGCCTCATCTTCAACGTACTTATGAAGTTCTAACAGAATCTCCAAGTTCTCACCCCGTATATAAACTTCATGGTCTGGTGCGATATCTGGAGGCAGCTTCATTATTGATTGGATCACGGAGCTAAAATCCTCTAGCGCATGTAAGGTATTGAGGATAGCGTAAGAGATAACAGATCGAACAGAACCAAGCCCATTTGGCTTCAAATCTGCAGACTTCCAAATATGTAGATCCCTGAACGGCTCAACTTTAGTGGATATGGCAAACCCATCATTCATTATGTATAGAGACTGTATGCTATTGCCACCGTGCGAGATTTTGTCCCTATATGATCTAAGCCATGAGAAGAACATCCCATTTCGTCCGTAAAACTCGGCTAATGCCATTGGGATTTGAAACCTCTCGGCCAACTCTTCAGCAGTAGAAAGCTTGTTATCGAAGAATACCATCTTGGAAAACGTTGGTTTCAACTTCTTAGTTGTGAGACTAGTATCAATATACTTAAACCTAGACCATATCTTCATTATAACTTCTTGAAGAAGGTCAAATAGGCTCCTACAGACCTTAAAAATATACTCCATTTCTGTGGTTACAAACCTGCGTGCAACCTTTTTATTGTCACTGCGCCAAATTTCATGAAAGAGGTTTATTTTAGTAACGCTAGCAGATAAATTATTTATGTCTTCTAGAATTCCATTTTCAAAATGGACTAGATCTTTATAGTAAGCTCTCTTGATTATTAAGCTGATAAAGCCTATGTGGATATCTGTCGAACTAGCAGGCTCTTTAGAAAAGTAACACGCATCAGCCACGTCGACTACTTTCATGGGCAGCAAGCCTTTCTCAGTCGAAATCCATGCTTCCCAATTTGATTCACCCAAGTAGCATGGCTGCATTGGAATAACTCGATCATCAAAAGAGTCTACTTTTAAATATGACACTTTTTCTATGTCAGTCATTGATGCCTGCACACAATCTCCTAAAACATAACAGTTCATTAACAAGGTCTTAAACCCTTGTTTTTTTGGTAGTGCACTCTAGGAATACGCTATAAGTCATTAAACTATATCATTTTAAACGCCATAATTGACAATTAAGTGACCTATTATCAGGTTTCAAACCTCTATAATTATTCACTTTTTGTTATAATTTCAAACAACCTAAAACCTATTTCTCGGTAAAACAACTCTCTCAATTTAGCCCGCTAAATGTGGCCAAGTGGGAAGCCCCCACAAAGCCATCACCCCAGCTCATTTTACCACTGGTTATAAGCTAAAAACTTACCATTCATAGTAACAACGACACGATCACCCTTAGGGTTTTTCTCTTTATCTACACTCAACTCAAAGTCGATCGCACTCATGATGCCGTCGCCAAATTTTTCATGAATAAGCTCTTTAAGCGTGTCGCCATAAACACCCGTAATCTCATGAAAACGATAGATCAATGGATCTGTCGGTGCTTCTGTAGAAAAGTCTTTTCTAGGAATCGCCTGTAGTGCCACTGAAACATCTGGGCCTAAACCTAGAAATGCACATAATTTATCAGCAGCTGCCTCTGGCGCACTGTTCATACCAAGGCAGCAAGATGTAATAAATACCTCAGACATGCCAACAATGTTAGAAATCTCTCCCCACGTTGTGTTTTTTGCCGCCTTAGTTGCCATGATCACTTCAGTCATTTCTAGCTTATTCATCACTATTTCCTATAGGTTGGTTTTATCATTTAGACCACAAGCACCATAACCGTGCGTGCAGTTTTCACTGGATACATATTGGGATGAAGATCTTAGATAAATAGCGATCTAACAAGCTTCAACACCAGACCCTTTATCAGATGCAAGGGCTATGCCAATGAAACTGTTCCACTATTATCTTTCTGGAATACCACTAAATTATTGATACTAAATGCGTTATAAATAGAGTTATCCCATACTTATCGTTTAGGAAGTCTTTTAAGGCTTGCCGCTTCACACTGTTCCAAACACCTAAAGAGAAATTAAAATGGATATTGAAACAAATACAGCAGCGCCAAAAGCGACGGTCTACCATGACGGCGAGTGCCCTTTGTGCCAAAAAGAAGTGAAGCTGATGCAGAAAATTGACGTCTCTAAAGCGATTAGATGGGTTGATATCAACAAGGATAAACAGGCACTAGAAGATGCAGGGATCACCTTCCAACAAGCAATGGATCGGATACACGTTGCCGACGAGTCACAACAACTACATACGGGTGTCGCAGGCTTTATGACGGCATGGCAATACTTACCCTACTACCGACGAATAGTGCCCGTGATTAAACACACACCTTTATTACTGCCGTTAATGGAACGTGTTTATAACCTGTTTGCCAAGTACCGACTGCGTCTAACCCGAAGACACTCCTAAGCGGTGTTTAATGACTTATTTATTCCAATATTACCTTTCTGGAATAATGCTAAAACACTGATAGTCATTGATTTTTAATAAAACTATTACATAACTATAGTTCAGGAAGCCTCACCTTTCAGAGGTCATTTAAACTCCTTAAATCGTTAATTATTAAGGTGTACAAATGACCTCTCATACAAGCGCTAACCCTACAAAACCCAACGTCTCTTGGGCTGACCTACGTGCTTATAAGCACTGGGAAATCATTAAAGAATTATCACTACCGCTACCGTGGTTAGCCTTATCACTATGGGCGACGAGCAACGGCTGGTATCCGGTAACGATCATCGCGGCTTTCTATTTCTTTTTGACGGGGTTGCGTGTCACACACAACGCATTTCATTATTGCCTTGGTCTTTCTAAGCTCGTGACTGACTGCGTTATGTTTGTCTTGAGCGTGCTCATGTTGGGGTCACTACATGCCGTGCAATACACGCATTTGTTACACCACAGACACTGCCTAACAGCGCTAGACGTAGAAGGTGCAGTTGCAAAACAAGGCTTCTGGGAGACACTATATAAAGGCCCACTCTTCCCTATTCACACTCATAAGGCAGCGCTGGTAGGAAGTAAAGGCACACAAAAACGTTGGATCAAATTAGAGCTACTCGCCAACATACTTTGGCTGTGTACTATCTGGTTTTGGTGGGATAACGAGCTCCTTCAAGTTCACAGCGTATTGATGTTGGTGGCTTACTGCTTCTCAGCGTTCTTTGCAGTTTGGACGGTGCATCACGACTGTGACCATGAAAGCTGGGACAACTCGCGTACGTTACGCTCTCAGTGGAAGTGCTTGGTGTTTTACAATATGTTTTACCACATTGAGCATCACCTCTACCCACAAGTACCAACGTGCCACTTACCCGAACTGGCTAAACGCCTAGACGCAGCAGGTTATACAACGCACAAGCGAGTCATCTAATGAATGCGATCAAGCAATTATTGATTCAACCATTTATGACTTGGAGTCTGTCGTCGCTTCTTGTTTGTTGGATAGTCGGGATTGGCTTTCTACTCGATCAGCAGCAACACCTTAACTTATCATCGCTGTGTTACGCCTATTCACTGGCCAGTGTCTGTGGTGTATTGGCCGTGGTAATTTATAACCTGTTACGCACCGAGTGCTGGTTTAGGATAACGATGATCCTTGTGATTGCAGCGGTAGCTTGGCGAGTGAGTTTTTTTCCTATTATTGTCTTAGCAGGCTACATGACTACCTTGACTGAAAACGTGTTTTTCATGTTTTCAATAAAATCGCTGATCTACCCTGCACTACTGTTAAATGTGATGCTGCTTCATGCATTGGTTATGGTTGTTGCCATAGCCGTCGTACAAGGCTCGAGGAGTCGCCTCAAACGCTACTTACTCATACTAGTGGCACTGCCTTTCGGCTTACTCGCTGGTATCGTGTCTTTTGTAAATGATAATGACTGGGAAGTGTTGCCATTTAGCCTTGCTGGTGAGCAGTCGGTGACTGCTGAAGTCAGTTTGCCACATAGTAACCCTTATGCGCCCTTACTAGCGCAGGACGGATACAACTGGCGACAGATAACATTACTTTACGCAGCGTCAGCGACGTATAGTTTGATACCAAGCGACGGGCGTTGGACGCAGTCTGTTAAGGGTACTTTAGAGCAAGATTTACGAGGTGTTGAGGCGTTTGAAAGTCGGTATTTTACTTTGAGTCATTTCAATGCGTTTTGGTTGGCTGGCAGTGTTAACTGCTATGCCTAATACTATGCCCAAGTTAGAAGACCCATCGCATTTTTAGTTTGGCTCTCATACGCAAAGCGAGAGAGCCAAACATTAGCTTAGTGTGTTACGAGTAACTTAAGCTAACTGCTTATTTAGCAGTAATCACTTTCATTACCAGTTTACCGTTTGGCTTAATCGGGCCATCTTCTTTAGCACCTAGCGTGTATTCAAAGCGACCTGTTTTCATGCCACCTTTCTCTGCATGAACCATCAGCATTAGCATTTCACCAGGCTTCACAGTTTCAGTAAGAATAGCCACAACATCATTGTTTTTACCCATACGTAGCGGCGCGTAAGCAACCACAGGGCCCGGCTTCATCGTGCTATCTGTACGGTGTACGACTAACCAGCCGTTCTCACCTGCGACGATTTGCTTTGCGCTCACAATACCATTCGCCACTGACTGATCTTCTGCCATTACAGATGGCGTCATGTCATGCATTGCATGGTCAGTGCCTTCCTTCATAACAAGCTCAGCAGCCATTTCCATTTTATGAGCATCAGACTCACCCATTGAATGACTACCTGCTAGTGCAGATCCGCTGATAGTGATAAGTGCTGCTACGCTAAGTGTTGAGATTAAAGTTTTCATGGTGCCTCCGCGGCTTAATAAATTGGCTTACAACTTAAGGCACGAAGCGTCGGAGGAAATAGTTTCAAAAAGAATTCATTTATTTTGAATAACTTTGTTTTTTACTGATTTTGTAGCCGCCAAAAAACCAAGCCAACGCTGCACCCAACAAAATCACGGGGATGAGAACGAATACTTTCAGCTTTGAATTAATATCACTTAAACCTAGATAGCCCACAACTCCCTCAACATAGGGGAAGAAGGAAAAAGTTGCGATTAGGGTAAAAAGTAATATTACATAGACCAAAGCATTGGCTTTCAAAGCAGTATTGCAGTTTGAACAGTTAGTTTTGAAGGCACTAAGACCTTGAGCCCAAGTGATAAAGTTAATCGCCTTTATTCTACAGCTTGGGCATTTCATAATTTGAGACTCTGCTTGTGTGGGTGTTGGCTAGTTAAAAGTTAGATATAAATCTCTGTTAACATTATCCGCTAATGACTCGCCAAGCTCTCCGAATAAGCATCACTCTGCCTATACTCCCCAGGCGTCATCCCCGTCCAACGTTTGAACGATCTAAAGAACGCCGATGGCTCATCAAAGCCCATCAATCCAGCCACATCAGTAATCGATAGCTGTGGTGAGTTCATATAATCAATAGCCGATTGACGACGACAGTCATCCTTAATCTTTTGGTAGGTGGTGTCTTCTTCAAGCAAACGACGTCGCAGTGTCGACACCGACATATTCAGCGTCTTAGCGACTTGCTCAGCACTCGGTGGCGCTAAACTAAAGTCACGCCCGATCAGTGCAACGACCTGCTCTCGCAAGCTGCTGTCTTCACTCCCGACCATTACCAACAACTGGTAAGGCGCAGCTTTCAAAAAGGCGTGTAGTGTCTTTTCGTTTTGTACAATCGGGTAGTCCAAATAGCGTGATGGAAATACAATGACATTGCCATGCTGCTTAAACTTAACATCTGAGCGGAAACGTGATCGGGTATTTGACAGTGACTCTTTCTCAGAAAACTTGAAATAAGCCGCTTTCAGTATCACTCGTTCGCCAATCAACCAACTTATAAAATGATGCCACATGGACAAAGACGTGGTGATTTCTGCCGGTGACTGGCTGTTAAAAAACGCCTCAGACTTTTCAGGGTCACTGCTATTTAATGTAGAAAACGACACCTTGGCATAACGACCACGACGTACCATGTCCGGCTTAATACGTGCGCCACGACAGATCTCATGAAAGTCGCTGGCACGGGTAATCGCTTCACCCAAAGTACGACTGTGAATAATCGCTAAACACATCATGCGGAACGTACCGTTAGGTACTTTGCCCACGCTAATCATGCCGAAGTATTCGTCTTGTGCGATGTACATCACACGCAAATACAACGCACTGAATAACTCAGCAGATATGCTTTTAGACTGACGCACATCTTCAGGGTCGATGCCGACATAGGCCATCAATTCACTGGTGCTATAACCCTGCTCTCGAACTTGCGCCAACAGGTGCTTAACGTAACTTGCGGGTATTGTTGCTTGTGCCATATTACGGACGTCGCACTGGTCGAATGATTTTTGCATCGCTAACAATAACCAACATGTTGTTCTCCGCACAGTCCACATTCTCAACCGCACAGGTCGCACCTGATACACTACCAAGCTTATAAGTCAGTGCTACTTTCTTATCTAATAACTGACTTTCACGCTGACAAAAAGCACTCGACGATACTTCCGTAAAAGACTTACGTTTCTCATCTTTCAGGTCTAAGAAACACGCATTTTCACCCAGTGAAAAACCAATAATCGTTGCAATTTTAAGACCATTATCAGTGACAGCAGCTCCACCACCCGATTGCTTAGCTTTTGCGATAGCGCTGGCGTCCGGCAAGGTATCTAAGTAACTATATAGCTGCATCACTCGCGCATTCATCATCAAGCTTCGAAGCTCAACAATACGCAGATGTTCTTTACTCTGTGGCTCAACAGGCCCATAAGCGCGATCCATCCACTCATATTCGTTTTGGCGCTGCTTCTGCCATAGGTGCTGTGACTCAGTCATTTTGGCGCGCTGCGACGGTTTCATTTTCGTCATTACAAGATTAAATGCACGCTCCATCTCGCTATTTAACGCACGTTCAAGTGAGTTATAAGCAAATATCTGTGCAGGTGCACTGTCAGCACGGTCAGTAATCACTTCGCGTATTGGACTCATCCGCTCAAAGAAACCTTCCATTTCACTGTCGGCAGCACTTGCTACTTGAGCGTTAAAACTCAGTAGAGCGAGTGGCAAGATTGTTAACATTAACAGGCGACGCATAATGAATTCTCTTTAGTTATTTAGATTGGGGGATCTAGTTGTTTCCAGTATAGACGAAAAATACGTGAAAAAATTCCATAAAAAAAGGCGTCACCGCTAAAAACAGTGACACCTTTTTGAAACAACGCTCAAACAGCGTTGAATCCCTTATCTAATAACAGCTTATGAAGGCTGCTTTACATAACGTAGGTAAGGCTTAAGAGTCTTGAAGCCTGCTGGGTACTTTTCTTTAGCAGCATCGTCAGACACTGTTGGTGGAATGATTACATCGTCACCGTTAACCCAGTTTACTGGTGTTGCAACGCCGTGCTTCTCGCCAACCTGAATCGCTGTCAGTACGCGAAGGATCTCGTCGAAGTTACGACCAGCACTCATTGGGTAAGTCATCATTAGCTTGATTTTCTTGTCTGGGCCGATGATGAATACAGTACGTACTGTTGCGTTAGTTGCTGCTGTACGTGCGTCGCCTGACTCTTCGTCAGTCTCTAGCATGCTGTAAAGCTTAGCAACGTTTAGGTCTGTATCAGCGATCATTGGGAAGCCAACAGCAGAGCCTTGAGTCTCTTCGATGTCTTTAGCCCAAGCGTCGTGGTTGTCTACAGCGTCAATACTCAAACCGATAAGCTTTGTGTTTAGTGCAGCAAACTGAGGTGCTAGCTTTGCAGCGTAACCTAGCTCAGTTGTACATACTGGCGTGAAGTCTTTTGGGTGTGAGAAGATGATTGCGTAGCTCTCACCAATCCACTCGTGAAAGTTGATAGTGCCTTGAGTTGTTACAGCGTCAAAGTTTGGAGCTACATCATTAATACGTAAAGACATGTGATTTCTTCCTATAGAGCAGTTATTTCGTGGAAGCCATTCTACCGATAATTCGCATGCTGAAAAGCACTAGAATTATGATCATTCAGCAATTTAATATCTTATAAACTGATACTAAATATCGAAAACATGATTAAATTGGCTATACCATATTTAACGGCTGACCAACAGGTGTGGAAGTATCCAATGCGATGATTACAGATGAGCTAAAAGATGAAAATACCTTAGGTTTATCCCGATTAGTTGATTGTGAAAGAAGCGGCACATAGAAAGCTTGAACTGCTCTCATTAAAAGACTTTAAACATCAATTGAATGGGCCCTTATCATTAGATTTGGGCTTTTTTTGGCTTAAGCACATCACGAATAATCAACAAGCCATCACGCAACTGCTCCTCACTCAACAAAACGAAGCCCAACTTTATAAACCGTCCCCCTTGCTTATTATCCGCAAAAAACACCAGCCCCGGCTCAATCACAACACTGTACTCTCGCAGCGATTTTGCCAGCGTCTTCGTATCTATCGGTTCAGGCAGCTCAACCCACAAATTCAACCCACCGGTTGATTTTGTCACTGTCCACTCGGGTAGCAATTCTGCAATCAATCGCTGACAGGCTTGCCAACGTTGTTTTGCCACTTTCCGCATCGTGCGTATTTGCTGGTCATAGCCACCATTTTTAATGAAATGTGCCAGTGTACGCTGCTCATGACCTGATAAATTTCTCAGCTGATAACGACGAATATCTCTTAGTGCAGAGATAGCTTCCTCATGCGCTACAATAAAGGCGATACGGCAAACAGCCCCAAGGTATTTTGAAAAGCCACTAATATAAATAACATTATCCAAACCCTGTGATGCAACAGGCGGTGAAGAACGTCCAACAAACCTCATCTCTGCATCATAATCATCTTCAATAATACACGCACCTAAACGCTTAGCTAGTTGAAGTAAGCGCCCTTTTCTAGGTGTCGACATGCTGATATTGCTAGGCAGTTGGTGGCTAGGCGTCGTATAGATAAGTTCGGTATTGTCAGGAATATCTTCTAATTTAATTCCGCCTTTATCCAAACCGATTGGCGCAATCGCAGCACCCGCACGAAGAAAAGTATGGCGTGCATCAGGATAACCAGGGTCTTCCACCGCAACCGGCGTTCCCTCTTTAACTAACAACTCAGAGATGAGATACAAAGCGTGCTGAGTACCCGCAGTGAGAATGATATTCTCAGGTAACGCTACAATCCCCCTTGGCGCCAAAACCTCAGTGATAATTTTTTCTACCAAGAACGGATCATCAGCACCAAAGTTGTCATACAAACTAAATGAGCGGCTCTCAGCCTGTAAAGCTTCACGAGACGCTTTAATCCAAGCAGAGCTAGGAAAACTATCTTTTGGGATTGAGGCGGTTATAAAGGGATAAAGTAATTCTGAATCATTGGTCGAGCGCTTCACTTGCGCTGGGTTACCCGGTGTCGCTGTGTTTTTCGCACGACGCATCCAATCTTGTGATTTTCCTCGAGATGCCGGTGGCTCCGTGACCGTTTGTTGCACCGCTATCTCAGGGTTTACATAGCGACCTGAGCGAGGCTTTGTATAGACAATGCCTTGCGCTTCCAGCTCATCATAAGCCATCAGTACCGTATTTAAACTAACGCTTAATTGATCCGCGAGGTTACGTGTCGAAGGCAGCTTTGACTCTTGAAAGTATCCAGCGCTAATCGCTTTATCCAGCCCTTGCTTAATCTGCATAAACAAAGGCGTGCTAGAAGCTCTATCGGTTTGAATATAGTTTGCTACAACTTCAACACTCGGCATTAATATCTTCCCGATTCAGGTACTCATAGAAATCACTTTATACAGAAATTGAAGCGTACTTTCAGCACAGGAGTGACTAGATTAGCAATTCATGTGAAATCTGCTCAACCGCTTCCACGATCGCTAAAAGCATCCCGTCACACTCTTCAACACTAATATTCAAGGGAGGATTGATACGTATAACACCATCCGCAGCAGCCACAATACAGCCATTCTCCTGACATTGTTGCGCAACCTTCTCAGCAATATGAGGTGCGGTGTGACCATTGTACTCACAAAACTCTAACGCCCACATATGCCCAAAACCGCGTACTTCAAATATCGTTGGTTGATGAATAAGTTGCTCAAACTTAGCATGAATTAATTGAGAATTAACCGTGACCTGTTGACATAAACCATCACGCTCAACAATTTCGATCGCTTTCAACGCAATACTGCAACCAACAGGGTGCCCAGCCATGGTAATAACCATTTTAAGTGGCACTTTATGTGCCCTCAAATCATCATATATCGCTTTATCAACCGACACCGCAGCCAAAGGGAAACAACCAGCAGTTATACCCTTGCCCATTGTCACAATATCAGGTCGAATACCCTCCTGTTGAAAAGCAAACCACGTACCTGAGCGTCCAAAGCCAGTGATGACTTCATCAACCACCAACGTTATTTCATGCTTATCACACAAGGTGCGCAGTAGCTTAAGATAACCCTTAGGTGGCACGATCACACCACCCGCAAAACCGATTGGCTCAACGAATAAACACGCAATTTTATCAGCACCTATCGTGCTAATACTCTGTTCAAGCTGCTGCTCGATTTCATCTAGTGTATACGTCGCGCCAGTGTCCGCATTACGCGCACTTGAGACATGGATGAACTCAGGACTATCAGGCCTACCTTCGACGCGAAAGGCCTCAAAGCCTGTCACAAATTGCGCTTGCCCTAAATTACCGTGGTAACTACGATCCAAAGATAAACACACCGTCTTTTCAGGCTTACCCAATGCGCGCCAGCGTCGTCTAGCGATACTCAGTGCGGTTTCATTGGCAGACGAACCACTCAGTGAATACTTTGTCATGAAGTCCCCACCTAACAACTCATCTAACTTAGCTGACAAGGCAATGCTGGCTGGACTCAAATGCTCTGGCGAGCAATAAGACAATGTTTCCATTGCCTCCGTCATGCTTTTCACTAATTCAGGGTGTGCATGTCCTAAGTTTAAGCAGCTATGTCCCGACACTGCTTCATAGGCAGGCTTGCTCCCCTGAATATTGACCCAGCCACCCTTACCAGAAGTAATAATGGTTTCTGGCATTTCATTACCTTCAAAGTCCTCTATCCACTGTGACAATGCGCTCATGGTTAATCCTTACAACGTAATATTATTATGACTCTGCATGAAAATGAGAGAGAAACGCTTTAGTACGATCATCCTGTGGATTATCTATCACCTGCTTTGCCGGTCCATCTTCAACCACAACTCCATCTCTCATAAAGACCACTCGGTTAGCAACTTCTCTAGCAAAGGCCATCTCATGAGTCACAACAATCATGGTCATTCCTTCATTCGCTAGCTCTTTCATGACCGACAGTACTTCACCTACTAGTTCTGGATCGAGCGCGGATGTTGCTTCATCAAACAGCATCACATCTGGCTCCATCGCAATCGCACGGGCAATGGCAACACGCTGCTTTTGGCCACCTGATAAAGATGAAGGATACATATCAGCCTTATCACTCAGACCTACTTTCTCAAGCTGAGCTATTGCAAGCTCCCTTGCTTTGATCTTATCCATCTTAAGGGCAGTTTTCGGGCCTTCCATGACATTGTCGAGTACCGTCATGTGTGGGAAGAGATTAAAGTGTTGAAATACCATCCCTGTTTTCTGACGAAACACTGCCAAGTCTTTTGGTTTCAGTTTTGCGCTAGACTCACCAAACACCATTCGGTTTTTACCAATTTCTAAACGGCCATTGTCTGGCGGCACTAGCAAATTCAAACAACGTAGCAGCGTAGACTTACCTGAACCTGACGGCCCAATCAAAGCAACCACTTCGCCCTTTTCGATACGAAGCGTGATATTACGTAGCACCACTAAGTCATCAAATCGTTTTTCGATAGCGTCAATTCTAATCATAACTGGCATCCTTAGTGTTTTACGCCGTGCTTCGACTCTAGATGTCGAACCAGCATGGTTAAAGGAAACAGAATCGCGAAATAAAGCAATGCAACTGTCGTGTACACCTCTAATGGTCTGAAGTTTTCATGGGCAATAAGCTTGCCTTGATACAACAGATCAGGAATCGCTAATACCGATACTAACGAGGTATTTTTAAGATTAATGATCGACTGATTCATCAGTGGTGGAATCATTTTTCTTAAGGCTTGAGGCAATATAACGCGGTGTAAAATTTGTCCTGGCATTAAGCCAATCGCCTCACCCGCTTCGCGTTGACCAGGGTCAATACCTTGGATGCCCGCACGTATTATTTCTGAGTAAAAAGAAGCACCATACAAACTGATCGATAAGAACGCTGCCATCATCGCTGAAATTTCAACGCCAATTAAGATGGGCAACGCGTAGTAAAACCAAATCAACGCAACCAGCAGTGGTGTGCAGCGAAATAGCTCAATCATTGATATTGAAATAGCTCGAAATGCAAAATGGCGTGAAAGGCTACCGATTGCATTAATTGTCCCTAGTATCATGCCAGCAATGACAACTGCCACTGCTAGCATAACCGTTAGACCTAAGCCGTTGAGTAGGAGATCTCGATACTCCCAAACAGATGAAAAATCCCATTCATACATAGTCTTTAGGTCCTATAGTATTTTAAAATTTTACGTTAGAAGGAAAGTCTTCTGCTGTAACACCGACTAAAGACATATTTCGTTTAACTGTCTCATCTACGAAACCGCTTTCGCTATTTTTCGCAAGCCAATCGTTAACGTAGTCGTCAAGACTAGTCTCATCACGTTTTTGGAAGCCTGCATGAGAGGTTGTGTACTGAACCGGTGATGGTGCAACCACTGTTCCTAAACGGGAATTTTTCTTTACCGCAGGAAGACTCAACATCAATACAAAGCACTGTGCATCGGCTCGACCAGACTGTAATGCTATAGACGCTTCACTCACATTGTCAAAACGCAAAATGGTCGCCTTTGGCAGCATTTTTGTCACTGTTGCGTCATGTGCAGAACCAGCATCAACAGCGATCTTAACTTCTGGTTTATTGTAGTCTTCCCATGTTTCAAACACAGAGTCTTTGTTAGCAACTAAGGTGAATGCATTGTTAAACACAGGGCTAGAGAAATTAATGACTTTTGCGCGTGCTGGCGTTGGGTTTAGACCAAACATCAGATCAATTTTATCCGCCTGTAGGTCAAGTACTGAGTTACCCCAAGTCGTCGTGACAATTTCTAACTCAACACCAAGGTCTTTAGCAAGCGCAGTACCAATGTCGATGAACATACCTTTCCACTCGCCTGAGCGTAAGTCCTTCTGAAACGTTGGTGCAGCATCCGTCACACCGCCAATTCTCAGTTTTCCTGACTTTTTAACAGCCTCTAAGGTACTCATAGTTGTCTCTGCAAATGCACTGCTTGTGGTAAGTAGTGTTGCTGCAATCATGCTTGCCAATCCGGCTTTTAATATGTCACGTCTATTCATTTTGCTCTCCAGTAGTTAGTAGTGTTTAGGGCACTTATCAGGTGCCCTTCGGGTCTTACTTTTGCTGAATCTAAGCTTACTATAATGCAGATGTAACACTGCAAAAAGGTACAGAAACAAGTTTTTTGATGGTTACAGATTTATTTAGACAGAATCGTTAGCGCTGTTTGTTTCAGCTAAAAAATACTCTATTCCAGCACTAGCGCAACTCATGTCCTGCTGAGGCGTTCCAGAGCTTAGACCGATACCGCCAACAACCTCACCATCAACGTAAATGGGTAGTCCACCCCCCACGATACAAAGCCTTCCAGCCAGTGCCGTATGAATACCAAAGACAAGGCTTCCAGGTACACAAGCTTCGTTGTATTCATGAGTCGCTTTACGTGCTGCTGAAGCTGTAAATGCTTTATCCTGAGCAATGGTAATGCTGGTTACTTTGCCGCCATCCATGCGTTCAAAAGCAACCAAAGAGCCCGACTCATCAGTAATAGCAATACACATTGGAATACCTATTTTTGTGGCTTTTTCACGGGCACCTTGAATGAGTAGTTGTGCATCGGCTTGGTCTAAACGGTTAACAGATAACATGTCTTTTTCCTTAAAACTGAGGTGATATTATTTAAGCTTTAGTTTCACGACGCATTGCGTGAAGTAGCGGTTCGGTATAACCATTTGGCTGCTCACAGCCTTGGAAAACTAGTGCAGAAGCGGCTTTAAAGGCGATACTTGAGTTAAAGTCTGGCGACATTTTTTTGTAGTTTGCATCTGAAGCATTTTGACCATCTACCACGGCAGCCATGCGCTCTAACGACTCTGTTACTTGGCTTTCAGAACAAATACCGTGAAACAACCAATTGGCTAAATGCTGACTTGAAATGCGCAAGGTAGCCCGATCTTCCATTAGGCCCACATGGTTGATATCAGGTACTTTAGAGCAGCCAATCCCTTGATCTATCCAGCGCACAACATAACCAAGAATACCCTGCGCATTGTTATCTAATTCAAACTGGATCTGCTCTTCAGATAAATCCATCCCATTAAGTAATGGTGCTGTTAGCAATGGCGCTAAGTCTGTTTTCTCTCGTGTCGCTAACTCAGCCTGCCTATCAACAACATTTACTTGATGATAGTGCGTAGCATGAAGCGTTGCAGCCGTTGGTGAAGGCACCCATGCACAGTTTGCCCCTGACATTGGCGCAGCCATTTTAGTCTCCATCATTTCTAGCATTTCATCGGGCTTAGGCCACATACCTTTACCGATTTGTGCCTGACCTCGTAAGCCACACTCTATGCCAATATCCACATTACGATCTTCGTATGCAGTAATCCAAGATTGTTCTTTAATGAGCGCTTTAGGTAACACAGGGCCCGCTTGCATACAGGTATGAATCTCGTCACCCGTACGATCAAGGAAGCCTGTATTGATAAATACCAATCGCTCCTTAACTGCATGAATACAAGCTTTTAAGTTAACTGAAGTACGCTTTTCTTCATCCATCAAACCGACTTTTAAGGTATATGGTTCAAGCCCTAACACATTCTCAACTGCTGCAAATAAATCGTTAGTAAACGCTGCTTCTTCAGGCCCATGCATCTTAGGCTTAACGATATAAATGCTACCTTTTTTGCTGTTTTGAAATACGCTGTTTTTTTGCAAGTCATGAACAGCACAGAGCGATGTCACTAAGGTATCCAAAACCCCTTCTGGTATTTCATCATTATTACTATCAAGTACCGCGTCCGTGGTCATTAGATGTCCAACATTTCTAACGAGTAGCAGGCTTCTTCCAGATAGGTTGTACTCCGCACCATTAGCGGTTACATAAGCTCGGTCTGGGTTCAGACTACGCGTGATCATCTGTCCCCCTTTCTCAAACTTCTCTTCCAATGTACCTTTCATAAGGCCTAACCAATTACGGTAAACCACTACTTTGTCTTGTGCATCGACCGCAGCCACAGAGTCTTCACAGTCAATAATCGTACTAATGGCTGACTCAAGCAGTACATCTTTTAATGCTGCTTTGCCAGTCTCTTCTGAAGGATCAAGCAATAGCTCAATGTGAAGATCATTATTTTTAAATAACAACACCTGAGTATTATCACGCTCAGCAACACCAACAAACTTCTCTGGATCTTTAAGCTGAGTGATTGAACCATCCACTAGCTCAGCCAATATTGAACCAACACCCTGTCCCACCTTGAACTCGTAGTTAGATACATTTGCATGAACACCATCTGCCAATGGTATTGCCTTATCTAAAAACTCAGACGCCCATTGAATAACTTGACCGCCTCGTATCGGGTCGTACGCTTTGCCCGGTTTTTTATCTTTAGCGAACGGGATGACATTAGTGCCATACAAAGCATCGTACAAACTTCCCCATCGAGCATTTGTCGCGTTCAATGCAAAACGCGCATTATTCACGGGTACTACTAACTGCGGACCTGCAATAGAGGCTATCTCGTCATCGACCTTATTCGGTGAAATACTGAAGGGCGCAACCTCATCAGTGACTAGGTAGCCTATCTCTTTTAAAAATGCTTGGTATTCTTCGGTATCAATTGCCTGTCCTTGTCGCTCAACGTACCAGTTATCTAACGCTGTCTGTAGCTCATTTCGCTTAATTAATAAGGCTTTATTACGCCCGCTAAATGACTCAAGAATAGACGCTAAACCTTGCCAAACAGTCTCTTCATCGATACCTGTACCCGGCAAAACTTCACTATTTATCAGGTCATATAAACCTGCATCAATTTTAAGTCCGCCTTTGGTAACTCGCTTACTCATTACTTCTCCTACTTGCCGTTAATGGCTTAATTTTGATTAGCCTATTAGCTAAAACGTTCTGGTGAGAATCCAGCTAAATCAACCGATGGCTCAACACCATCAATTATCTCTGTTACTAGACGACCAGTAATTCCGCTCAGTGTTAGCCCGATATGGCTATGACCAAATGCTAAAACAACATTTGGATGATTTGCCATCGGGCCAATCACTGGTACTGAGTCTGGGGTTGATGGTCGGCTGCCAAGCCATTCTGAAGTGAATTCTAAATCACCACCTATCATCACTTTTGCTGATTGTTTGATATTATCAAGTTGTCGTTGCACGGGCGGTTTATCAATATCTGCAAACTCAGCAATACCCGCAATACGAAGTCCTTTGTCCATCGGTGACATAAAGACAGATTTGTCTAACCAAGCAACGGGACGGTTTAAGGGCATACTTTCATCATTATCTTTTATCATGACGTGGTAGCCACGCTCACTCACTAGGGGAAGCTTTAAACCTAACTGAGCCACCAATCGCTTTGATGCACTACCTGCCGCAATCACTAATTTATCAAAATGCTGAGCACCTTGTGTCGTATGAGCGGTTATATATTCATCATTATCACTGACCGCACTCACCTCGTCTTGAACAATCACGCCACCGTTTTCTTGGAAATATTTTGCGTAACTACGGCTAATATCGATCGGGCTAACCGTAAATTGAGTATCAGGGTAATAAACGCCGCCTGCATAAAAAGGGGCAAGCTTAGGCTCCATATCACGGATCTGAACTGCATCCATAAACTCTAGGTTTACACCTTGTTGCTGCCGCTCAAGCATATCGCCTGTTTTTGCGTTTTCGACACTTTCAGCATCCGAATACAAGGCGAAACTTCCCTCACTGCGTATAAACGATTGAGCACCTGTTAAATTCAAAATCGTCTGATCAGCATCGAAGGCTTTCATCTGTATTTGCGTCAGCGAATCACGACCTTGCTCATATTTAAAACATGACTTGTAATAATGCCAACCATAGGTACTCATATTTAAGCCGTAACTAGGTGCTATCGCTAAAGGACTTTCAGGATCCATTAGCATCTTAGGTACTTTTTTTAGCATTGAGAAACGCGTAAATGGTAAGCGAGAAAAACCAGCTAATACCCCTGCATTCCCAAAAGAAGCACCTTCTCCCGGTGCCTGCTTATCAATAATAGTCACCTTATAGCCTGCTCGTTGCAGCCATACCGCAGATGATAAACCGATGATACCTGCACCAATAACTAAAACATGAGTTCGCTTCGACATAGCTTTCGCTCTCTGTGATCAACTAACTAAATCATAGAGTTAGCGGGTCAGGAAAGACAAGTTAGTAATTCCTTTCACCCTAAAGCTTTTGGTTATACCCGAGTTTTTTTGACTTTATTTTAGGCTGAGTAAGGCTTCTCGCAGATATGCAACAAAAGTAGTTGCTAGCGTTGATAATGGCATGTGGGATGGCGTAACAATCGTAATGGAAAAAGTGACTTCAGGGCGAAATGGAAGGAAGACTACACTTGCTTGCTTAGCGCAGTTATTGCGGTAATTTTCGACAGTAATAGGGTCGATAATGGCACACGCTAAGCCATTTTCCACAAAGGTCAGTTGCGGCAAAAAATACTGTGTTTCAAACCGTTTCACCATGGTCAGTGTCTGCATTTCAAATAGATCTGACAACTGTTTAGTAATCGCATGGGACTCAGCTAATACCGCTAGCGGTTTGTTATGAAGGTCTTCGACAGTGACAAAAGGCTTAGACGCTAAAGCATCATTTGCAGGGACAGCACAGACGCATTGGTAGTCTATTCTTTCATGGTTGATTAGAGACGAGCCTGTATTTTCAGTCGGTAAAAAATCGGCAATACCGACATCATAACGCTGCGCCGACACGAGCTGCTGCACTTGCTGAGAACTATGAGAAAACAATGATACATCGACATGTTCACGCTCTTTTACAAACTGACTGATTAGTTGAGGCAGAAAGAATATTGAAGGGCTAAGCATCGCAACAACATTAATTCGACCGATTTCAAGGTTACGAATGCGTTCGACATTACTTTCTAGGTTTTCGATTTGATCTAGAATCTTCGTGGCTTCTTCAAGAATAAACTGAGCCTCTGGGACGGGATATAGACGACCATCACGTCTTTCAAACAGAGGCATGCCAACTTCTGCTTCCAAACTCGTTATTTGAGAGCTAATGGCAGGCTGAGTTCTAAATAAGTTATTAGCCGCCTTAGAAACTGAACCTGTGACTATCACTTCTTTAAAGGCACGAAGTTGCATTATATTCATCGCTATTAACCACTTAATTTAGATTTGATAATTGTATGTAGATGAGCTTAGTAATTTTCCAAACTCTCAGAATAAGCCTTGCTCTGCAGATACTCCTCAAGCGTCATCCACGTCCAGGGTTTGTACGACCTAAAAAGTGCAGAAAACTCATCAAAGTACTTACATAAAAATACTACATTCTCACTTAGCAATACATGAAATTAAAACTATTAAGTACTTTGTAAATTTTCTTAGCTTAGCAGGCATGCAGGATTTTATAGTGTGTCAATAGTCGATAAAAAAATCATCACCGTCAACCAAGTTTACTGAAGTTGCAACGCCGTGCTTCTCGTCAACCTGAATTGCTTTAAGTACGCGTAAGATCTCGTCGAAGTTACGACCAGCGCTTATTGGGAAACCAACAGCTGTACCTTGTATTTCTTCGATATCTTCAGCCCACACCTGGTGGTTGTAAACTGGGTCAATACTCAAGCCGATAAGCTTAGTATTAAGTGCAGCAAACTAAGGTGCTAGCTTTGCAGTGTAACCTAGCTCAGTTGTACATACTGGCGTGAAGTCTTTTGGGTGTGAGAAGATGATTATATAGCACTCACCAATCTACTCGTAATAGTTGATAGTTGATAGTTGATAGTGCCTTGAGCTGTTACAACGTCAAAGTTTGGAGCTACATCATTAATACGTAAAGACATGTGATTTCTTCCTATAGAGCAGTTAGTTCGTGAAGCCCTTCTACCGATAATTCGCATGCTGAAAAGCACTAGAATTATGATCATTTAGCAATTTCATATTTTATAAATTGATACTAAGTTTACTAAGCATCTTTTTATTGCTTATTAAAATTCAAAACTATCACAGCACTCTCTAACTGTTTCATTTTGAAAATATTCACTAAGTGTGTTTTTCAGTATCGAACCATGAATAGAAATGGTCGTACTTCATTCGCACTTTAGCTGGTGTTATATTGAGCTTCTTGAGGAGTTCTGTTGGTCTAAGCACTTCTACATCTATTTTAAGTTTTTTACTTTTATTTTTTAGAGAGTTTGTAAGTCTTTTTTCTAGGGTAAGAAATACATCCAAGTCATTTCTCTCTGCTGTCCAAACATGAAATGCATCAGGTAAATTTTCATCACTTTGAAGCTGATTGCAAAGGTCTTTGAAGTGCTCAATTTCTTCAAAACTCTTTTTCTCAAAATTTGTGAGACCTATTACATTAGCATTTTCTAAAATTAACTTAACTGATTCATCCCTAATAAATTTTAGATCTACAAAGAACGGAATCTGATTGAAGTTACTAACATTTTCATTTCGCTTCTTATCTTTCTTGCCACCCTTCAGAACATACTCATTAAAGTTGATTGTATGCTTAAGTTTACTTCTCTCTATCGGAGATGGACATGTTGCAATATCACAACCACGTAAAGCATTAAATTGCTCAATTGTTGGTCTTCTTCTAGACCTTTCCCAGATGAGTTCCGTTGAAGTATATGGGACTATTTTCCCTTCTTTTATCAGAAGGCCTATCGTAAAAATTGCATCTACTTCTTCCTGGAGGTCAAGATCTAAAAGTTGTGGCTTTTTCCTAAAGCCATCAATGACATCTTTAGACCCATTAAGAAAGCCTAAATCTACTTCTTGAGTGCTTCTCACTGCATATTCCGCATTACTCAGCACATTATTGTCTAATAATATTTTTATTGGCTGCTTTATGAGTGACATAAACCTTTCTCTTGTTTAGTACGTGTAATACGAGCAGAGATGCTACAACTATGGTACTTCTTAAGTTCTCACAAACTTTGTGCTACAACCAATCATATTTTGCATAAAAATCCTTCAACTAAACAAACTTGAGTAATAAAACTAAAAATACCATTCTAAGTATCTCAAAATCAATAATACACCTCTATATTCTACTTATTATCAATGATCACCAATACCTTCAAAAGGTATACGCCTAAATAAACGCTCACCTCATGATTCTGCTAATATCCGTCACAGTAAACACTTAGGAAGTCTCAATGCTACTCGTTGAAAGCAACATCTTTATTTATGCCATTTTACCCGAGCATAAAAAGCTTCTAAATTGGCTGGTGAAACAACACTTTGCCGTCGCTGAAACGACGCTAGTGGAAGTACTTGGCTTTCATCGTTTACCCGCTGAAGACGCACAGTCGCTAGAGCATCTATTTAATATTGCAACGATACTGCCAATGTCACGTGCGATTGTGGATCAGGCAATAGCGCTAAGACAACAACGTAAAATGTCATTGGGTGACTCACTCATCGCAGCGACGGCGCTAGATCATGGCATTTCATTGGTAACTCGCAACACGAGTGATTTTGAGTGGATTGAAAGTTTAGTGTTTGAAGATGTCAGTCACTTTTTTGAAAACTAGCAACACGTGTAACACTGGCCATCGAGCTTCATAGAAACGCGATAGCCAGTTTTGAGTAACCAATAGTCACGTTAAGGGCAAGCAGATACCAAGCTTAAATTACTCTCATACCAAGCACGATCACAGTGCTTACGTTCCTGCTTATTGACCCAACTCTTCCAGTTTTGTACTTCTGTTACACCTATCCGCTCCGCTGACTCAGCGTCATTCACTAAGCCTTTCACATCACCCAAAATATCCGCAGACATTTGTCTCAACTCATACAGCCCGACTCGGCTATCACTTGACTGTGACAATGCGACATTAGTATTAAAGATGATGCGCTCTACAGGGGTGACGGTGGCAACGCCGTAACTACAAAGTGCTGCAAACGCGATAAACTTGAAGACATCTTTGCGTTCTTTTGAAAAGCTTGCAGCGAGAAGATAGGCAAATACCAACAATGCAAATAACGAGGTGTAACTAGCAAAGTACTTCTCGTAGCTGAAGCCATACCAGTAAACATAAAGCCCCATGCGCCAAGCAGCTGACAGTAGCAATAACCCAGAAGCCACGATAAACACACGCAAGATAATCTGTGCAGCAGCGCCCGTGTTTTTATAAACAGCAAAGAACAACCCAGTATTTAGAATCGTTAGAAAGAACAACTGCCAAAAGCCCGACTTAACAATCTTCTCAGTAGCGGTAAAGCTTTCAGGCAAGCTGCCGATCAATAAATAGTCCAGTTGCAGCCATAAAAACAGACCATAAATCAGCAGCACTCCTCCCATCACGATACCAACCACCACGTCGTCGAGTGAAATAATGACCTTCTCTTCAGTAAACTCAAAAGGTGATTTCCAAGCGTGAAGCATGGCTAACAACAGCACACACAGGATGACAATACACAGCACCTTAGCAATCATGGCGAAGTTCAATGAGCCAAAGAAGTTGATGAATATATCGGACGTTAGCGATGCAAAATTATCATCCGCCGAGCCTAGTAATATCACCACAAATACGGCTAATGGCGCGAGTAATAACAACCCTTTGAAGATACGTTTGTTTAAGTTTTTGTCTTGCTTGCCTTTAACAAAAGCAATTCGACTTCTGCAATAATAAACCGCCTCACCGAGATGACGTAAAGGCGTGACACAACGCTTAACTAAAGTCTTTAGCAGTTGTAATCCCCAGAAGCTTTGCTTGCCATTAGTTAGTTGGCTGTATGCGTAAAAAACCCCAACTGATGCGGGTAGCACGATGCAGGTAATGATTTTTAACCACGGGTTTTCATAGAGTGAAAAACTCATCGCCATTAACGCTAATGGCACAACCCATACCCAGTCTCGTTTCCACCTTAGCAAAGGATTATTTGCCCATAACAAACCGCCGAGACCAAACCAAAAAGCGGTAGTATTGAAGCCGAGCGCATAGACACCTTCTGACCAAAAATTCCAGTGCCCTAACACTGCAAAAACAGCGATCGTCACGATGCTTAACATCGTCTGGTTATTAAATTTCATCACTCATATTTCCGATATGATTTTAGGAATATTTAGAGTAATGAACAGCTGTGCACATGCCGTGGACTAGATATGGCGATTCTTTGTATTTTTTGTGCAGACGGCTAGAAAAGCATTAATGAGTGTCACTATGATGAAGCGCAAGCACCTCAGAAACACCGGGTAAAGTTATGCCTAATGCCTTTGCGCGCTCACAACTGCACCGTAAATCCATTTGCATACCTTTGATCTCTGCACCGGATACTAAAGAAACGTTATCACCCGCTTCAATGCACCAGTGCTTCATCATCGCGAGTCCAAATACAGCGCGACTCATAACCTCATCACCCACCACATTCATCGTGCCTGTAATATCCGTAAACTCAGTGGCCAATCGACACAGTGCATGAGACAAACTATCCACCCAAACAGGCTGTCGTAATACGTCGTCAAATAAGGTTAACGGCTCCCCTCGTTTCAGCCGTTCACGAAAGCCCTGCGTGCCACGATCAATCTTATCCAGACCATAAATCAACGATGTTCTTACCGCGACTGACTCAGGCAATATTGATAATACAGCCTGTTCTCCTGCCACTTTTGATGTGCCATAAAGGTTGCTTGGATCAGGAATAGCATGATCAGAATACGGTGCCGCGTTACCGCTATAACCAGATTCGCTAGAGACAAATACAAGCCGAATACCTAATCGTGACGCCACTTCAGCCAACGTCGCTGATGCATGGTGATTCACGCCAACCATCATCTCATCACCACAGCCTGGGTTAATAGCTGCAGCGTGAATAATGGCGGTTGGACGTACTTTTTCAACTACGCGCTTGATGGCGTCTGCATCCAATAGATCAAGTGATAAAGCATCTGCGGGTTGATAAACAGACTCAGCCTTTCGTGCAGTACCCACCACTTCGCCATAGCCTGTGGCAATAGGAATTAGACGATGTGCAAGGTAGCCACTGGCTCCGGTGATTAGGATTTTATTTGGCATTCACTTAAACTTTATTTGGGTACTGGTAATGGGATTATTTTCACTTTAAGGTATAGCACTGATTGTAATTTATGCATATTAACATGCGATATATTCATTGTATAAACGCGGGTCAAACAACTGTGTGCTATGTAATTTCAAAGGGTAAAAAGGATGATTAAGCAGTTAACTACACTGAGCATGTTAGTGTTATTACTCAATGGCTGCGCGCTAAATGCAGTGCCTAAGCAGCCAGTGTCAGTGAGTAGCTTAGCGACTGCTTATGATTACCAATTGCTAGACCCTGAGTATCGTCCTATTTCCTTAGCTCAAATGACCGCGGCTGCCTCAAAAGCGGATGTCGTGTTTATTGGCGAGTACCACGGCAACCATGCTTCTCACTTACTGCAAGCTGAGTTACTAGCAGCGCCCGATGATTTTGTCGATGGAGCAGTTTGAGCGCGATCAGCAAGAAATCCTCGACTTATACCTCGACAATAAAATCGGTGAACGCCACCTCATCACTAAAGCTCCAACATGGAATAACTACAAAGCCAGCTATCGACCACTTGTTGAGTATGCTAAACAACATAAGATGCCTGTTATCGCAGCCAACGCACCCGGCGATATTATTCGCTGTATCGGTAAAACAGGGAGTAAGTACTTAGATAAACTGCCCGCTAAAAAGAGGCAACTTGTCGCAGCAGAAGCGTTTATTGACGTTGACGGCTATTCAGATAAGTTTTTTGGCGTAATGGGTCTAACGGGACATGTAAAAACGACTAGTCGCCTCTATCAAAGCTATCAAGCACAGTTGGCGCGTGATAACACGATGGCCGAGTCGATTAACCAAGCATTGAAACAATCACCAAATGCTCAGGTGATACACCTCAATGGGAGTTTTCATAGTGCTGATCACTTGGGTACGGTGGGTGCATTAAAGCGTTTAAACCCAGCGATTAATGTTGTTGTGATCACGCCCGTTCATACGGGGCAATTGGTTGACTACAAGAAAAAGCATCAACTAAAGAATGACTATTTTTACTTATTAAACCAGCAGCCAAAAGACTTTGTGAGTGTGAAGAATATGAAAGTAGCGCATAAGGCTATGTTTGCTAAGTCGGCAGAAAAGGCTAAGTTGTGTGAGTAATAGCAACGAATAAGATAAAATTACACCTCGACGCTATTCCCTAAGCTCAATAACAAGTCTCTGTCCAAGTTAGACGCCATTTTTGCGCCTATCTTTAAAAACTGAGTAAGTTCGTCATCGCTTATCCCTGCTTTCATGCCTGCTAGCATCTTTAAGTCTGAAGCTTCTAAAAGCTTAAAGCACTCCACGCCCTTTTTCGTCAACGTTAACAGCTGACTGCGCTTATCGTCGGGGTTCGGTGCTTTTGAGACTAGCTCCTGCTTGACTAACTGCTTTAACAATCGCGTTATTTGCGCTTTATCCTTTCTAAAATAAATGGCAAGTGCGTTAGGTGTGCAGTTTTCAACAGTGTGAATATTGCGCAAAACCACAAAGTGAGACGGACATAAATCCAAATCCAAGTCTTTCATCGCGTGAGTCATCGACTTTTTCAAGCTACCGACTATTTGAATAAAGGTATTTTGTAACTCTAATTCGTAATTAATCATTTTCACCCCTTTAACTAGTTATCCTGTCTACTAGGTTAGCTAAAGTTCTCACTGTAAGTAGTTGATAATATCAACTCTATCTCATAATTAAATACCGTGCTATCTCACACGGTATTTAATTCTTCACATATACACTAGTCGTCGAGCGCTGCGATCATGGCTTTTGTGATCAAGCAAATGCCACCTTCGGTACGTCTAAAGCGCTTGGCATCTAACTCAGCGTCTTCACCGACCACCAGCCCTTCAGGGATCTCAACGTCACGGTCAATCACAACATTGGTCAAGCGAGCATGGCGATTAATCACCACATAAGGCATCGCAATCACTCCTGTCAACACGGAGTAAGACCGAGCACGTACACCTGTGAAGAACAAACAACGCTCGATCTGTGCACCAGAGATAATGCAACCACCAGACACCATAGATGAGATAGCGTTACCACGACGCCCCTCCTCGTTATGAATAAACTTAGCGGGTGGGGTTAACTCAGAGTACGTCCAAATAGGCCAACTTTGATCATAAATATCAAGCTCAGGCACGAAGTCAGTCAGATCAATATTGGCTTGCCAAAACGCATCAATCGTACCCACATCACGCCAGTAAGGCTTAGGCTCAAACTCACTACGCACACATGAGCGACTAAATGGGTGAGCATATACCTTACCCTTTTTGACTAAGTCAGGGATGATATCGTGCCCAAAGTCGTGGGTAGAGTCAGGATCTGCCGCATCCTTGCGGAGTAACTCAAACAAAAATTGCGCTTCAAAGACATAAATACCCATACTCGCCAAAGCTTGGTCTGGGTCATTGGGCATTGCTGGTGGGTTTTCTGGCTTCTCGACAAAATCTAGCACGAGATCATTTTCATCAACACTCATCACACCAAAGCCACTCGCTTCTGAGCGAGGTACTTCAATGCACCCTACCGTCACGTCAGCACCACTTTGTACGTGCTGATGAATCATTAACGAGTAGTCTTGTTTGTAAATATGATCACCCGCGAGAATAAGTACGTATTTGATATTATAATCTTCAATAATATCAATATTTTGAGTGACAGCGTCTGCAGTACCTTTGTACCAGTTATTGTCATCCATACGCTGTGATGCGGGTAAAATATCGAGTGATTCATTGCGCTCTGCGCGAAAGAAACTCCAACCCCGCTGTAGGTGGCGGATCAGGCTGTGGGCTTTGTATTGCGTCGCAACACCGATACGTTTAATGCCGGAATTGACTGCGTTTGATAGGGCAAAATCAATGATTCTAGACTTACCACCAAAGTAAACGGCTGGCTTTACTCTTTTTGCGGTTAATTCCTGTAAGCGGCTGCCTCGTCCACCCGCTAAAACAAACGCCATGGTTTGTTGTGCGACACGCTGAGACTCTGTTCTCATGCTTATCTCCTCCTTGTTAGATCCGACTAGTAACCAGCTCGGCTATAAATATTGCTGCTACTTTGCATAGCAGTACAACCTCTAAAGCGCTTTATCTTGATCTATTGTCTTTCAATAATTCATAAGCTGTAGACACTTAAAGCATGAACTATGTACTTACAATAACGCCTTTTTAACTGGGAAAACAACCACTAAAAAAGATTTTAAAAATATGTACGATTTTTATCTTTAATTACTAAAAAACAAGCTATTAGCCAGAAACAGCACAATTTCGTGGCATAAAGCCTACTGTAATTTTTAAAAACAAGTCACCCAACTTATATAGTTGATAAATCTTAAATTCCATAATAAGATATATATATCTTAAAAAACGATAATTAAAAGAGACCACTATGAGACTTCTTACTTTTTCTGCCCTTCTTCTTTCAGCTGCTTTATCTGCTGGCTGCGCCAGTGAAGCCGAGAGCATTAACGATTCCAGCGCTGAAAAAGCACCCGAAGTAGTTAAAATGTCTCGTGGAAAAGAGGTTTACCAAACCAACTGTATCGCTTGCCATGTCAGTGAAGGTAAGCCGACTATTGCCCCGCCTATTTTTGCAGTAAAAAACCATGTTATGGATAAATACCCGGAGCGTGCAGATTTTGTAAAACGTGTTGCAGAGTGGATTAAAGCACCAGATGCAGACGATGTCATAATGCGTGGCGCTGTAGGAAAGTTTGGCCCAATGCCACCGTTAGCGCATCTCAGTGATGAGGATGCTAAGGCTGTAGCAGAATTTATATTCGATAGTGATATGGCGCTACCGGACTGGTATGCAAAGCACTATGAAGAAGAGCATGGTGAAGCACCAAAAGCTCATTAATTTAATAAGTTCTATTAATAACAGCTCCGTCAGGCAAGGTCTTCCTTGACGAAGCTTTTTTACTTATTCCAACCGATCAATTAGTTATTGAGGAAGCTCTTCAATAGGCTCTAGAATAACGGCATCTTTAACCAAAAGAACCGATAGACGACTGTCACTTTTGAATACATTTCTCGAAACACCATCTTGAAATAACGTCGCCCAAGCACGCCTGTTATCAACCTGACCTAAGTAAAGACGGTTAGGTGTTGACGACCATAACGTTGGAGAAATTGCTTCAATCGGAAATACGTTCAAGTTGATACTAGGGTTACCGCAAGAGTGCTCAACAATACTGCCAAGCTCCTTGATATTAGGTAAGCGCCAGCCTTCACTGACAGATTGAAGTGCGCCTTTCCAATTAACTGATATAGCATTGCCGTCGCACTGACTTAACTCAGTATTCCAGTTTTGACCTTCTAAACAACGCTTCCAAACAAGACCCGTTTTAGTGTCAAATGCTTGGTCATCGTTAATTTCAAAACGACTGCTCGGTGTCGTCACTTCAACGCTATCGTTACACATTTGTTCCGCATAACCCGTGTTGAAAGTGAGTGCTGCTAAAATTGCCACACTGATAGAATATAAAAACTTCATGTCTTTTTCCTTTGCTTATTGCGGCAAGTTAACTATGTTAATACTAAGACTCGATAGTGGCTTGCTGACTAAGCGTACTGAACTAAGCGAAAATTTCGGATGTAGCGGGGTATGTCCATCATAAAAAGCGACGGCTTTTATGTAGTTGTCCAGAGAAAAACCACTTGAACGAACGCTAATTGCTGACGTTGCATAAAGAGAATACGCCGTGTTCGGGAAGTAATCAGAGTCAATGGTCGGTACGCTACCATCGTAATTAATAATCGACTGTAAGTCAGATGGGTTAGGTAACTCCCAATTACTGATACCACAATACGATTCAGCATTTACACGGTTTGTGTACGCCTCAGTATTACAGTAAGTCTCTGGTTGGCCATCAACATATCCAAAGCAACGGTTAGGGAGTGAAGCATGCCTCAGCGAACCCGGAGTAGCTCCGCCATTTTCTGAATCGTCAGTATTGTAATAAGTATATTGATCATCTGCGCTATGTAAGCCAGCCGCACCAAAACCCGCTGACTGCCCTGCTTTGTTTTCCCAGATTAAGCCTGTCACATTATCTTTAACGCATGACCACGTTGTCGCACTCGCATCTAAGCTTTCACCCGTAGCGCTTAACTTGGTAAAACTAAACCCTGAATGACCATCACTATCGTCATTATCCGTAACATCACGACCACTAAGTGCATCTTGATTGGGTGGAATGATATCACCTTGCGCATCAGTCCCTGAGCAACTTGTCAGATCATTATTATGCTCAACAACCTCACCTTCTGGGAAGTCCCCACAAAGCACTGTACCCGTATCATTAAGCTGTCCGATAATGACTTCTGAAGGCTCAGTCACGTTTACCGTTACTTTTGCTGCATTGGTTTGCCCCAACACATTCGTCATCACATACCAAAACTCGTCCGTTCCCGTATAACCAGTGTATGGCGTGTAGTAAAGCTCATCACCTTGTATAGCGATGCGACCCCAGCCGACAGAGCTAGTGTTTACGCTTTTAATGGTTAGACCAAGCCCCGTGTCATTAGACAATACATCAATTTTTATTGGCGTATTGATCGTCGTATTAGCGCTGTCAGCAACCGACTGTGGCCAACCTTGTGATACTGGCTCACCCAAAATAACTTCTACTTTACCAGCGTTAGTGCGGCCAATAGCATCTGTAAATACATACCAAAAACTGTCTGACTCAGGCCATGTATCAGGGGTACCTAGTTTGGTGTAGCTTACTGTTTGATTGTCAGGGTTAATGGTAATTTGACCGCCATTTGTACTCCACGCATTCACAGACGTTAGCGTTAAACCTGCGCCGATGTCGTTCTCAAGTACTGAAATAGTGATTGGCTGATTATCAGACGTTGTAGCAATATCTTTTATAGCAATCGGCCATTCCGCCGGTGCTTCTTCTGCACTAGCTGTCAGGGGTGCTAAACCACAGAGTGAAGTGAGTATTGCTCGACACAATACTTTCTTAAGTAGCCTCATAGTAACGCCTTTGATTAATAATTCGGGGGTGTACTTTGAGACAATACTATTGAAGCAACTTTTACGTCGTAGGGGTAAATACCAAAGGTATGGTGAGACTGACTAGAGGTGATGGCTGATTATTTAATTATCTAGAAATACATACCGCTTATGCTTTTCTATAGATGAGCCGATAGACCACATTTAGCTCTTCATAAAACTCAAAACCTAGTCGCATATAAAAGTTATACGCAGCCGTATTAGACTTGAATACACACAGTTTTATTGTCTTTAGAGGTGTTGATTCAGCAACAGTCATTAGGTGCCTCATGATCGATGAGCCAAGACCTTGAGATTGGTATTCTGGCAAGATTTGCAGATCGTATAAATACAGATGTCTTTCCCTAAAAGCATAAGCAAAGAAACCAGCAACCGCACCTTCTCTTGTAATATGAAAGTGCTCAATAGTAGCTAATAATTCGTAGCGCTTCTGCCGCTTCCATTCTAAGTCATTCTCTTGGTAATACCCGAGCATGAGTTGCTCAGATATATTGAGGGATGTTTCGAAGTCATTGCTTGGGATGAAGCTCATGAACCTGACCTTAAATCAAAGAGATTCAGCCAAAGCTATTACTATTAAACTACACTTATAACTTAATCTTAAATATAGATACTAATGATTTTCATTAACTACTTATCAATAATGATCAACCATTTACCAAAATCTTAGCCAACTCGTTATGCCTTGATACCAACAGTCCCAAATCAACCGTCGTCAAACGCCCTTCATCAACCACCACTTTGCCATTCACAATGCTGTAATTCACCGTCGGCGTAGCGCAGAAAATCAATGCCGCCAGAGGGTCATGCAAACCACCTGCAAAACCAATCGCATTCAAATCATAAGCAATAATGTCAGCACTCATACCCGGTGCAAGATAACCAATATCATCACGGTTTAACACGCTCGCACTACCCCGAGTCGCAACAGTTAACGCTTCACGCGCTGTCATCGCTGCTGGGCCAAAACCGACACGTTGCAGTAGCATCGCTTGACGCGCTTCCGACATCATATGGCCACTGTCATTTGACGCACTACCATCAACACCCAACCCAACTTTGACACCAGCATCCAACATCTTACGTATAGGAGCAATACCCGACGCTAAGCGCATGTTAGAACAAGGACAATGCGCGACACCTGTGCCTGTGCGACTAAACAATTCAATCCCATGATCATCCAACTGTACGCAGTGCGCATGCCAAACGTCTTCACCTACCCAACCTAAGTCATCAACATATTCTGCGGGCGTCATGCCGAACTTTTCTTTACTGTAAGCAATGTCGTTGGCGTTTTCTGCAAGGTGTGTATGCAAACCAACCTTGTATTCACGGGCTAATAACGCAGCGTCACGCATTAACTCTCGGCTGACCGAAAATGGCGAGCATGGCGCAACACCAACACGTGTCATCGCATGTCGGTTTGCATCGTGATAACTCTCAATCACACGCTGAGTGTCTTTCAAAATAGCCGCTTCGTTTTCTACCAAATGGTCAGGCGGTAAGCCACCGTCACTCTCCCCGACACTCATGCTCCCTCGACACGCATGAAAGCGCATTCCGATAGTTTCAGCGGCTTCAATACTATCGTCTAGCGTACATCCGTTAGGGTAAATGTATAAGTGATCGCTTGAGGTCGTACAGCCTGACAGTAGTAATTCTGCCATTGCCGTTTGAGTCGATACATTAATCATCTCAGGCGTTAAGCCACCCCAAATCGGGTATAGGGTTTGCAGCCATGTGAACAGCTCCGCATCTTGCGCCAACGGTACTGCACGGGTCAGACTTTGATACATGTGGTGGTGGGTATTGATCAACCCCGGCAAAACAACATGGTCAGTCATGTCGATGACTTGATCAGCCTCTTGCGGTAAATCATTGGTTTTACCAACCTGCTCGATCACGTTGTCACGAATGAAAATCGAGCCTTGGCTAATCTCTCGTTGCTCATTATCGAAGGTAGCAACAAGCTCTGCGTTCTTTAAAAGTAGTGTCGACATGATTAGCCTTTTTTAAGAATTCTTTGGAGGTTTAATTATACTCATAAAGCTCAAGCGGCAAGCCATCTGGATCACTGAAAAAGGTATATTTTTTGCCTGTATATTCATCCACTCTTATCGGCTCAACAGCCACGCCACTGGCCACCAAATGATCAGCAAACTCCTCTACCGATTCAATAACAAACGCCAAGTGCCGCAAGCCCCTCGCCTCAGGGTAACTAGGTCTTTCAGGGCAACCTTGAAACGAAAACAACTCAATCTGGTTTCCATTGGGCAATTCAAGGTCTAACTTGTAAGAGTCTCGTGCTGCACGATAGTTTTCTGCAATTACCTTTAACCCCAATACCTCAGTATAGAAATGCTTAGACACTTCATAATCAGAACAAATAATGGCCGCATGATGAATACCTAATAGCTTGTTATTCGGCGATGACAGAGACATATTGAAAACTCCAACTAAATTTCAGTGGTTAGAAAATTAACATACAAACTCGGTTACATTGAGTCAAAAGAATAACTACTATAGACCGATGGACATTCTTATACGTGAATATGGTCGGATAATCTGGCAAAAACGCTTAGCAGCTTTCTTCATACTACTGGGTATTACGGGCGCTATTGGGTTGGATATTTTAACCCCGCTAATCTACAAAAATATCGCTAATGGATTGGCGCAGCCATTCACGCCTGAAATCCGCACAATGCTGATAGAAAACCTCATGTGGTTAGGTGGCATTTTCATTGTTGTCTGGCTCTGTTGGCGACTGGTTGAATTTAGCGTCATACCATTACTAGCTGGCGGCATGAAGATGCTAGACAAGCGCTGCTTCAATGTATTACTCAAACAACGCTACTCTTTTTTTGAGAGCAACTTCTCAGGAAGCATGGTTAAGCAGGCTGGCCGTTTTGTAAAGTCCTTCGAAACGATTATTGACTGGTTACTGTTTCAGTTATTCAGCAACTTACTGTCTATCACCCTCGCCTTTGTGGTTTTCTGGTATCAACAGCCAGAGTTTGCGTTGTACTTCCTTGCCTGGGCCGTCATTTTTATTAGTTGGAGTGTCGGCTTTTCTATTTGGAAATTGAAGTTTGATAAGCGCGTAGCCGAGTGGGACTCTAAAATTGGCGGCGCATTTTCTGACAGTATCAGCAATATATTTATCGTTAAAAGCTTTGCGTTAGAGCGTGAAGAGCAATCAAAGGTCAATCACTTTGCCGACGAGACCTTTTTAAAACGTCGTACTGCTTGGACAATGATGTTTATATCATTTGCCGTACAAGGGATTTTGGCGTTTTCAATCGAGTTGATTCTGATCTACTTAATGATTGGTAAATGGGAGTCAGGGGCATTCGAGATCGGTGTATTTGTGCTGTTTCAGGCTATTCTAATCAAGCTAATCCATAGCTTGTGGGACTTTGGTCGTAACTTCCAACGCTTCTTTAGTGCCTTGGCCGATGCCAGTGAAATGGCTGAAGTATTCCGCAATACCGAGCTAGATGTCGACGAGAACCAAACAGCCGCTCACCGCATCAATAGTGGTCATATTCGTTTTGAACAGCTTAACTTTAATTACTTAGGCGCTTCTGGTCAGTCAGGTGGCTTATTTAAAGGCTTCAATTTAGACATTAAAGCAGGCGAAAAGGTCGCCCTAGTTGGGCACTCAGGCTCAGGGAAAACGTCTTTGACGAAGTTACTGTTTCGTTTTATCGAGCCTCAAAATGGCAAGATCAGCATCGACGGAAACGACGTGCAAGACTTCACGCTAGAATCATTACGGACACAAATATCACTGATTCCTCAGCAGCCTGAGTTATTTCACCGCAGCATCCGCGACAATATCGCGCTGGGTAAAAACATCAGCGACGAGAAAATATTGGATGTACTTAACAAGGCTGGCGCATTGGAGTTTGTTGAGGCGATGCCTAACAAGCTAGATACCATGGTCGGTGAGCGTGGAGTCAAGTTATCGGGTGGTGAAAAGCAGCGGGTAGCGATTGCCAGAGCCTTTTTGGATGATGCAAAAGTGGTGGTGTTAGATGAAGCAACCAGTGCTTTAGACTCAATTACAGAGCAAGCGATACAGCAAGCTCTGTTTAAATTGATTGAGGGTAAAACGTCGATAGTCATTGCGCACAGACTATCGACTATTTTGCGTATGGACCGCATTATTGTTCTTGATCACGGTGAAATCATCGAACAAGGAACGCACCAAGAGCTACTGCAAAAACAAGGTCGTTATTACCTAATGTGGCAACACCAAAGTGGTGAGTTTATTGGTAGCTAATGCGAGAACGATTAATTTCTTGCTCTTGCCAACTGCTGCTGTCTAGCCTTTTGCTGAGCAAGGTATATCGCTCTTGCACGCTGGTGCTGCAATTGCTTTTGACGCACGCGTTCTTGTTGCTGCGCTAGGATTATTTGGCGTTTTCTGGCTTCAGCATTTCGCAAGTTCTGCTGTCTGATCTGCGCTTGCTTTTGCAGTTGCAACTGACGCTGCTGTGCTTGGCGCTGATTAGCGTTATTGTCATCAACCCACAGTGCTTGGTAAGCGTCTGGAGGAATAGCCATGATAGTGTCGCCAGTATTATCGGTTTGTACTGGACTAGGTGCAGCTGCTGGCGCTGCATTTTGCTGATTATCATCTGACCAAAGCGCTTGATACGATCCAGATGAGATATTCATTTTAGTTTCGCGAGTCACTGCCTGAACTGGCTTAGACGTGGTCGTCGCAATCGTATATGACTGCCCTGTTTTGAGCTTTCTAATCAACTTAAAACGTCGGTTAAAGAATTCAACCATTTGTTGGTTTTTAGCGGTCAGTACACCTGCTCCGCATTCAGACGCGGTATTCATTAGTGAAATAGTACTGTTTAAACCTGTTTCAAGCTGCTTACAATCAGTCTTACATTCTGAATACTGTTTAAGGCGAACGCTTGTGGTCTCAACGGTTTGACCGAGTGAGCCATTTGTCCATTCACAGCCAGCGTAAACGTTTGACGTTGCTGCAATCGTGATCGCACTAAAAAGTACGACTTTATTTATTTGGTATTTCATTTTAACCCCTGAAGAGAAAACGGCGTTGTTGTTGTAATTTCCGTTTATCTTAAGACATATTATGGCGCTTTATCATTGAAGGCACAACATTATACGATAATGTGTACCTTCTCAAAATAAGCCTAGATGAATGCCATTTTTTCCGATAATTACTAGCCTTTATTGCTATTTTATACCTCAATAATTAGAAGCATAGCGACAGTAAATTAATGGATGAAACCTATAAATTGACGACGTTATAGCGATTGATATAGAAGCCAAACTGCAATACCAATTAGCATAAGCCCAAAGACTTTACTTTGAACTTGAACCGCATAACTAGACGCAAACTTCTTAGCCATCCATGAGCCGCCAAACGACCACGTCATATGAGTGCATAAGTTAAGCACCAATAGCGCTAAACTCAGCGACAGCACTTCATAGATTATTGACTCATCTTTATCCAAAAACTGAGAGTACATTGTCATGACAATTGTTATTCCCTTGACGTTTAACGCTTGAGATATCACGCCATCCATAAAAGTGAGCTGACCTTCCAGTTCCTTTGTTTGAATGCCCTTTCGAATTAAAAACTTATAACCCAACCAAAGGATATACAAAACCCCGCCTATTTGGACGATGAAAAAAAGCTTGGGGTATTTCAGTACAATTGCTGACAAGCCGAAGCCTGCAAGCAACGCATAAGTCGTATAAACGAGATCAAGCCCTAGGATAAAAGGGATAGATTTTTTGAAACCATTTGACGCACCACAAACCGCGCATAAAACATTTCCCGGGCCGGCACTAAACACCAGTGGGAAGATAATCCCCAACCACAAGACAAACTCAGACAGTGAACCCATTGATCAAACCTTTAGCCTTAAAGTGACTGTCATTATTTCGGGATATCTAAGTGAACATCGACGTCAGGAAAGTGAAATTCCTCATAATTATTCCCTTCACCACCACGGTCAATCATTAACATTTTGATGCCATCAGCCAGTGGTGCCATCGGCATATGCCAGACGCTACGGTTGTAGTTGATCCCTTGCTTGCCATTGGTAATAAACGCACGAATATCGCTAGGCTCAATATGGTCTTGTGCAGGTGCTACCGCGACAATCATCGGTGTATCATCCATCGGAATAAACGCTTGGCTACCCAAAGGATGACGCTCCAAAAACACGATATGATATGGCAATGCTGTGGCTTTATTGCAGATCGCAATATTGATTAATGGACGCCCGCCCTCTGGCGTGACATCAATCGTTGCGAGATCATTAAACCGTTCAATCAATCCACCGTTGATACTAAAGTGGTTTTCACTGTTCGGGTCTGCTTCGATAACGTCGCCAAACGGGGCAAAGCCTTCAGCCGTTAATGGCTCAGCGACTAGCTGTATTTTCTTTTTTTCCATGATCAGTCACTCAAAATGGTGTTTGTTGTTTTTTCTGTTTACCAATGCAGGTGCGTCTACTCTGTATTAGCCACATGCATTGGCAATCTCGAAGCTGATGATGCAGCCGGACTAGTTAATCAGTCACAACCTTACCGAACATGCGCAAACGACTAATACCGCCATCAGGAAATGTGTTCAAACGAATGTGAGAGATTTTACCCAAGGCAATGATCTCTTTTTCAAAACGCGCAATCGCATCCATGGATAAGGACTGAGGGGGTAACAGTTCACGCCAGAAAATACTCTGAGGCACTAAAGACTCATCCGTACCATAGTCAACGAATGCCGCTTGTATCGAGCATTGATCAGGGAAATTACCTTTAAAGTGGGCGGTATCGACTTCAATCGTTTCAATTTCACCTGCACAGGCTAGTTCAAAGATAGCCCAGTCATTACCCGGCTCACGACGACGACGCGTTTCCCAACCATCACCCATATTGACACCACGGCCAGGGTTAATGATGTTTGTCGCAGCACCAAAATGCTCATCGTTAGTCACTACCGCACGGCCACCGTTGAGTGCCGACACTAAGTCAATACTGCCTTCTGCTGCTAACTTATCCCAATCATGCTGTAACTGACCGTAAACACGTAAACGTGCAATACCACCGTCTGGGTAAATATTAAGGCGAATATGCGTAAACGTAGCGTCAGTATCCAGCTCAAATTTACGTTGTGAGTTACCTTCTAATGGCGTTGAAACCACCAACTCAGTCCATACTATGTCATCACCCAACACATCATCGGTGCTTGAAGCGCAAGCATCAATAGACGCTGCCGCTGGGTAGTTACCTGTAAAATGAGACGTATCGACCAAAAACGAATGTAACGTCGCCTTACCGCCCAGTTTGATGATGCAGTAGTCATAACCTTCGTGACGCTTTCGACGCGTTTCCCAGCCGTCCATCCACTTGCCGTTGTCGTCAAACTTACCGTCAATAAATACCGCTGGCTCAGGCTTGATCAAACGGGCTTTATCCGCAAAAAAATCATCCGTAGCATAGATAACTTCAGCACCTAATCGTGGGTCAGCTAGGTTAGTGGGCTCTGAGAAAATAAGCGTATTTGTGTGTGAACTCATATTATTTTTGTCCTTCGCGGGTGTTATTCGTTTTAGCGCTTATGTGTTGGCAATATCGTCAAGTCGAAACAACGCAATCTTATTTATTTCGCTAATCGCTTGCTGATATTCAGCATCCCATTCATTGTGAATGCGTTCTTCAAAAGCCGCTAAAATGATGTGTCGGTTACTCCCCTTTACCGCTTTGATAAAAGGAAACTTAAATTTGTCTTTATAAGCTGTGTTTAATGCCTGAAAGCGCGCAAACTCTTCGTCGCTGCACTGATCAATGCCTGCACCTGACTGCTCTGAAGTCGACTCTTTAGTCAACGTTCCTTCCGCTGCCGCTTTACCCGCTAAATCTGGATGCGCATTTATCAACGCCAACTTTTGTTCTTTGCTAGCACTCGCCAACACCGTTTTAAAACATTGACTGAGTGACCCAACATCGTCTTGTTCAGCCGTGAGTCCATTTGCAAACACGGCCTCAGCAATCCATACAGAATGCTCATACACGCCACCGAATATTTCGATAAAACGCGCTTCAGTCATCAGGCTTGGTTTTTCATTAAATAGACAACTCACGATAAACTATCCTTTATACGGATGCTCTTGCATCCAGTGTTTTGCGATATCAACACGACGACAGATCCAAACACGCTCATGTGATTCGATATAATCTAAGATTCGTTGCAGCGCTTTAAAACGTCCCGGACGGCCCATCAAACGACAGTGCAAACCAATGGATAACATCTTAGGTGACTCTTCACCCTCTTCGTACAACACATCAAACGCGTCTTTTACGTACTGAAAGAACTGCTCACCACTGTTAAAACCTTGGGGTGTCGCAAAGCGCATATCGTTTGTATCAAGCGTATAAGGCACCACTAAATGCGGCACAGTTTTATCGTTACTTTTGGTGACTTTTGTCCAAAACGGCAAGTCGTCACCGTAGTTATCTGAGTCATACAAAAAGCTACCGTTATCTGCAACAAGTCGACGGGTATTCGGACTGTCACGCCCCGTGTACCAACCCTGTGGCGCTTCGCCTGTTAGGTCTTTTATGATCTGAATCGCTTTCTCTAAGTGCGCTTTTTCAGTCGTCTCGTCCATGTCTTGATAATGCAGCCAGCGATAACCATGACACGCAATCTCATGCCCTAAATCAACAAACGCTTTGGTCACTTCAGGGTGTCGTTCCAACGCCATCGCCACGCCAAAAATAGTCAGTGGCAATTCACGTTTTTCAAACTCTTTTAAGATACGCCATACACCTGCACGAGAGCCGTACTCGTAAATAGACTCCATACTCATATGACGATCAGGAAACGACTCTGCCCCAACGATTTCTGATAAGAATCGCTCAGAACCAGCGTCACCTTCTAGTACATTGTTCTCGCTACCTTCTTCGTAGTTCAGTACAAACTGCACAGCTATTTTTGCTTTATTAGGCCAGTTAGCATGCGGCGGGTTACGACCGTAACCAACTAAATCTCGTGGATATTCATTGCTCATTTCAATCAGTACTCTTCTTAATTAACGCGCTTGAGATAAAAACCAAGCATTAATAACGTCACGTTCTTCAGCCGTCATTTTCGTCATATTGGCGATCGGCATAACTTTAGTCACCACCGACTGTTGGTGTATTTTTATGGCATGAGTAGTAACTTGCTCAGCCGTGTCCATCAAGAAACCAGAAGGCGCAGAGCTAAAGCCCGCCATCGTTGGTGATGCGCTATGGCAGACCGTACAACGTTGTTGAATGATTGGCATCGCTTGGTCAAGAAGAGCCTCTGTTGACAGCGCAACAGTTCCATTCACATCAGACTTGCTCACCGCAACTGGTTTAGGTGGCGATGTGATTGCAAAACTAAGAATGAGCAAAATAGCAAATGCAATGGCTAATGGAATCAATGAGGCCGTCTTCTCTTCCCCACTCACAAAACCACGCTCAGCATTTTCTCGTGCGGCAAAGTGACGTTGCACAAAGTAAATTCGAATCAATCCACCGGCTAGCGTGATCCCCACCAATACGACCCAGTTCCACTCGTGACCAAACGTCATCGCATAGTGGTTACTGATCATGACAAACAGTACTGGCAAGGTGAAGAATGTGTTGTGTATTGAACGTTGTTTGGCACGCATACCGTGGATAGGGTCAACTGGCTCGCCTTTGCTAGCCGCTTCAACCATCGCACGTTGACCCGGCATGATAACGAAGAACACGTTACCCACCATGATTGTTCCTAAAATCGCGCCGAAGTGAATGTAAGCACCGCGACCACTAAATAGCTCGCACAAGCCCCATGAGGTAAAACATAACAGCACAAAAATTATTGCACCGAGTACCTTCTCGTTTTCTCCGAACTTTGATCGGCAAAGCACATCGTAAGTAATCCAACCTTGGACGATCACTGCAATACTTAAAACAATTGCGAAAGTTTTTGATAGGTCTGCAACAGATGAATCAATCAGGTAAAACTCAGCACCGTACCAATAGATAAGCGCGAGCATAAACATACCCGTGATCCACGTGGTGTACGCTTCCCACTTGAACCAATGCAGGTTCGCAGGCATCACCGAAGGGGCAACCTTGTACTTTTGTGCGTGGTAAAAGCCACCACCATGAACTGACCAAAGCTCACCACCGACACCTTTGTCGTTGTCACCGTCTTTTTTAGGCGACTCAAGATGGTTGTCTAACCATACAAAGTAAAACGATGCGCCAATCCAAGCGATACCAACGATCATGTGTAACCATCGGCCTAGAAGATTTAACCATTCAATAAGATGTGCTTCCACATTTCACCCTTTCAGCCCTGCTGATTTATACGTCTAACTTATTTAATAACAAATTTAAACTGCCACATCATCGTGGATGCGACTTGGCCTATTAGCTGCCGCGATACGTCGAATAACTCCACGGCGACACCAAAAGTGGCACGTGGTAATGATCTAGGTTTTGAATACCGAAGCAAATCGGTACGTCAGATAAAAATGGTGTGTCGCTGCTGTTATCTGCTGCAAAGTAGTCTGCAACTTTAAAGACGATCTTCCAGTAGCCTAGAGCAAATTCGTCTTCGTTTAATAGGGGTGTATCAGTACGGCCATCATCGTTGGTGATGACTGTTTTAACCAACTCGGCACTGGCATCATGTGCCGCACCTGACATTTTGTAGAGACATATTTCAACGCCTTTAGCAGGACAACCATTAGCCGTATCAAGTATGTGTGTAGTAAGTATGTTCATAGTCGCTCTATCATTTATAACCCTACTAGGATGGCCACTAAAACAGCGACCATCCCAATAGGAGTAAGGACTTAATTATCAGGCTTTTTCTTCGTCTGCCGCTTCTTCAGGAAGTACTAAATTAAGTATTATCGCGATGAATGCAGCAGGTAATAGACCTGAGCTTAGTAATATTTTAGCAGTAGCTGGTAAGTGCTGTAGTGCACCTGGCTCTAGCTGTAGACCTAGACCAATTGAGATTGCTAGTGCAAAAATCATCATGTTGCGCTTGTTCCATTTAACCTCAGACAACATAGAAGCACCCGCACTCACTACCATACCAAACATAACGATAACGCCACCACCCAACACTTCGATTGGGATAGATGAAATAACCGCACCGACTTTAGGAATGAAGCCACAGATGATAAGGAAGATCGCACCGATTGTTGCAACGTGACGACTCATCACACCTGTCATCGCAATCAAACCCACATTTTGTGAGAACGATGTATTTGGTAATGCGCCAAAGAAACCAGAGATCATTGTACCTAGACCATCAGCATACGTTGCACCTTTGATTTCAGCTTCTGTTGCTTCACGACCTGCACCACCTTTAGTGATACCTGTGACATCTCCAACTGTTTCGATCGCAGAGATAACACCCATCAAGCAAAAACCGATAACCGCTGCAAAGCTAAACTCAAAGCCAAACTTAAACGGTACTGGCATTGCGAAATCTGCTGCTCGGCTAACATTGTCTAAGTTAACCATGCCTAAGAAGTAAGCGACTATGTAACCAATAATCAAACCGACTAAAACCGCTGCTGAAGACAAGATGCCTTTGGCAAAAAACTTTAATCCGTAAGTACTAACGATGACAATAATCGCGACAGACCAGTTTTGTAAGCTCCCGTACTCTGGCTTACCAATCGCAGGAACACCACCCGCCGCATACTGAATGCCGACCTTAAGCAGTGCCAAACCGATCATTGTTACCACCAAACCTGTTACCAATGGCGGTAATGCAAAACGGAAGCGTCCAATGAAGGGTGCCAGTAAGGTATGAAATAAACCACCGGCTATGACACCGCACATTAAGACGCCCATCCCATCGACGCCCTTACCTGCTACTAGCGGAATCATGATTGGGATAAACGCGAAGCTAGTCCCTTGAACGATAGGCAGTCTTGCACCGACAGGTCCAAAACCAATAGTTTGAAAGAGCGTTGCGATACCGGCGAATAGCATCGACATTTGAATCATGTAAATAAGGCTTGGGAAGTCTGCGGAGTTGGACCCAAACCCGAACCCTGCTGCACCCGCAACAATAATGGCAGGTGTGACATTACTAACAAACATGGCTAGAACATGCTGTATCCCCAATGGTACGGCTTGAGCCATACCCGGAAAGTAATTGGGATCACGTAGCTGTGCTGGCGTCCCTATTGATGAATCTGCTTTTGACATAACGGCTCTCTCAAATAGTAATAAGTCTGTTAATGCTTAAGGTAAATACTACCTAAGTATCGAAATGCAAAAACCAAGCCAAAATTTGAATTTCACTATAAATGAGCAATTAACCGCTTGGGATTTAGCTGCTCACGCTAACACCATCTATCAGATACGTATATATATTAGTAACATAAAGATCAAAACAGTGCGCAACGCACCAAACAAGAGCAAAATAAATAGATTGACAATATATCTTAAGCGTTCGATATTAGGTTAAATAAATTCATTATGAAATTTTAATTTCACTATATATCAAGAGATCTTAAACCATAGGATGTCGTACAATCATCGGTCGGATTATTATTAAAGATAGCCATGACTAAAAAGAAGCACATCACTCTAGAAAGTATTATTGCGCAGCACTACGACACACTGCCAACAGCAGAGCGTAAGTTGGCTGATACTGTACTCGAGTTTCCTGGGGAGCTAGCATCCTATACGGCGACAGAGTTAGCTGAGATTGCTGGGGTTTCAAAAGCCGCTGCAACGCGCTTTTTTCAACGCTTGGGCTTTAGTAATTTTGAAGAAGCTAGACGACTTGCACGTGACTCTAAAAACTGGGGCTCACCACTCTACTTACAGACCAAAAATGAGCTGAATGAAACGACTGACCAGCACATTCCGCAGTACGTTGAAGAGGAGACCCAAAACCTCCAACAAACCTTCAACCACGCTGCGCTGAATGATCTTGATGAAATTTGTCATGCCCTTATCGGTGCAAAACGCGTTTGGTTATTAGGCTATAGAAATAGTCACTATGTGGCTGCTTATGCGCGCTGGCAGTTTATTCAGTTTAGACCCAATGTATTCTTACTACCGTCCAATGGTGGCGAAACAATGGCTGAGCATATCGCTGACATCCAAGAAGACGACATTGTCATTGTGATTGGTGTGCGCCGACGGGTTAACCAACTATTGAATATTATGCAGGCGATCAAAAACACCAAGGCCCCTATTCTGTATTTGACAGACCCTACGGCCAGCAAAACATCCGCTTATGCTAAATGGACGATTAAGATCCCTGTTTCTAGTGGTTTTCTGTTTGATAGCTACACTTCATTAATGAGTTTTACACGATTTCTAGCGATTGAGAGCTTCCGCATTTCTGGCGAGAAAGGCCGCAATCATTTAAAAAACATTGAAAACATTCACGACGACCTAAACGAATTTGAATAGGTTGATAGAGGACTAAATTATGCAAACCATCCAGAAGAACGGCTTAACCGTCGCGCAAGTACTGTACGACTTAATCAACGACGATATTTTGCCAGGTACTGATATTCGTACGGATGATTTCTGGCTGTCATTTGAGACAATAATTAATGACCTCTCCCCCATTAATAAGCAATTATTAGAGAAGCGTGAACACATACAGCAGCAAGTTGATGGGTGGCATCGTGAACATAGTGGGCAACAACACGATAGCGTCGCTTATAAGCAGTTCCTCAATGATATTGGTTATATCGTTCCAGAAGGCGACACGTTCTCTATCACTAGTGAAAACGTTGATGCGGAAATTGCCACAATTGCTGGGCCACAACTGGTAGTACCTGTAATGAATGCGCGTTACGCACTGAACGCGGCTAATGCACGCTGGGGAAGTTTGTACGACGCGCTTTACGGCACTGACGTCATTGATGATAGTAATGGTGCAGAAGTCACTAAAGCTTATAACCCTGTTCGTGGAGAGCAAGTTATTGGATATGCCAAAACATTTTTAGATGAAGCGGCTCTGCTTGTGACTGGCTCGCATAAAGATGCAACGGCTTACAGCGTCGTTGACGGCAAACTACACATTACCCTGACTGACGGCACTACAACATCGCTGACTGATGAAGAGAAATTCGTGGGTTATAACGGTGCTACAACTTCACCTAATACGGTTGTATTAAAAAACAATGCCCTACACATCGAGCTTTCAATCGACCCGAGCAAGCCGATTGGACAACAAGACTCTGCTGGCATTAACGACATTATCTTAGAGTCTGCTATTACCACTATTCAAGATTGTGAAGACTCAGTAGCGGCGGTAGACGCGGAAGATAAAGTACAAGTCTATAAAAACTGGCTGGGCCTAATGAAAGGCGACCTGACTGAGGTGATGCAGAAGAATGGCAAAACCATCACTCGTGCCTTACACCCTGACCGTGAATACCTATCACCGACTGGCGACTCATTCACTGTATCTGGACGAAGCTTGCTTTTAGTACGCAACGTTGGCCATTTGATGACTAATAACGCCATTATCGATAAAAATGGTAACGAAGTGCCTGAAGGCATTATGGATGGCATGCTCACTAGTTTGATCGCCATGCATGACTTAAAGGGTAACAGTCCTTACAAGAACTCTACCGCTGGCAGTGTTTACATTGTTAAACCCAAAATGCACGGGCCTGAGGAAGTTGCGTTTACTGACACCTTATTTACACACGTAGAAGATGCGTTAGGACTTGCCAGAAACACACTTAAAATGGGCATCATGGACGAAGAACGACGTACCACAGTGAACCTTAAAGAATGTATTCGTGCCGCTAAATCTCGCGTTATCTTCATTAATACTGGCTTTTTAGACCGCACAGGTGATGAGATTCACACCAGTATGGAAGCAGGTGCGTTCGTACCAAAAGCTGAAATGAAAGATCAGGCGTGGATTAGCGCTTATGAAGATTGGAATGTTGATATTGGTTTAGAGTGCGGCTTAATGGGACATGCGCAAATCGGTAAAGGTATGTGGGCTAAGCCTGAGGAAATGCAGCAGATGATGGAAGCGAAGATAGCGCATCCATTAGCGGGTGCAAATTGTGCATGGGTTCCCTCTCCAACGGGCGCAACCTTACACGTGATGCATTACCACAAAGTGAAAGTATCTGATCGCCAAAAAGAGCTAGCAACACGTCCGCGTGCCAGCCTAGATGACATCCTCACTATTGCGACCATGCCTAGCACAAGAATGCTAAGTGCAGAGGAAGTCCAAAAAGAGCTGGATAATAATGCTCAGAGTATCTTAGGTTATGTGGTTCGCTGGATTGACCAAGGCGTAGGTTGCTCTAAGGTGCCTGACATTACCGACACTGCACTCATGGAAGACCGTGCGACATTGCGCATTTCTAGTCAGCACATGGCTAACTGGATACACCATGGTATTTGCACTGAAGAACAAGTGACTGAAACACTTAAGCGTATGGCGGCGATTGTTGATCAGCAGAATGCCGATGATGCTGAGTACACAACTATGGCACCGGACTTTGAAAACAGCATTGCTTTTCAAGCGGCGGCGGAACTGATTTTTAAAGGTAAGGAGCAGCCTAGTGGATATACGGAGCCGATGTTGCATAAAAGACGGTTGGAGAGGAGGCAGAGTTTATAGCTAGCATCAGATGTACTAACTCAGATTTGATCTGACAGTTACCCTCTTTTATGGGTACCTGTTAGATTGGACTTAATCTAGTACAGCATAATAGTTCACGACCTTAGTGCTAGTAACAATACTATGAGTCAGACCATATTACTCACTTTAAGCCTAGTTGTTTTTATCAGGCCACTTCCACATCGGCTCATCTAACATACCTTGACCAACCACAGTGGTTTGCCCCAAGTCCTTCTCTAAAGCAATCGAGTTGCAGTCTTGTGCTTGTTCTAAGGCAGCAATCAACCTTGGCGCGTGTGACACTACCCAAACCTGAGTCGACTCAGACGCTTTGATAATGAGGCGTGCTAATGAAGGCAATAAATCAGGATGCAAACTAGTCTCTGGCTCGTTTAACACCATCAACGGGGGTGGGCGTGGCGTTAACAATGCAGCCACCCACAGCAAATATCGAAGCGTGCCGTCAGACAGCTCAAAACCCGATAACGGACGCAATAATCCATACTGGCTAAACTCAACTGAAAAGCGACCACCCTCTTGCTTCAGAACACTTAACTCCGCCCCTGGAAACGCGTCGCTAATCGCATCGGATAAGGCTTGTGAATCACCTATTTCCTTTATCGTTTGAAGCGCTGCCGCCAAATCATGACCATCACTCGCTAGTACAGGTGTCCGCGTACCCAACTGAGATTGCCGCGCAGATGCATCGACATCCGTTCGGAAGTGATCGTAGAAACGCCAGCCACGGATATTCTCTCGTAAAGTCACCACTTCTGGTGTTCTAACAGGGTCAGCTACTTGACTAAATAAGCTATCAAAGGTGTTTGCATGGCGAGTAATAACATCCCAGTTACGGCCAGATCGAGACTTGATAACTGAGCCTTCTCTCTCTATTAGCGAGCTTGCTGGACGATACGAATGGCCTGCCCAAATACACTCTTTCTTGATCTCAGGGTCTAGCGAAAAGCAGAAAGTGATGGGGTCGGTAAACCTAAAGAAATCGAATAGCCAAAATCATCACCTGAGAAGCCTAATCTCAGTCTAGCTCTATTTTTCATAGGGCCGCCCTGAACGGGCACTTCGCCGCTTTTCATTCTTTTATTGATGTTTTCAGGGCCAGCCCAAAAGGTAGAACCTAAGCCACCCTCTTGTGCTAAGGCGCTAACAACGCCACCTTGCGCGGTTTCGGCTAGTAAACGAAGGGCTTTGTAGAGGTTAGATTTTCCACTCGCGTTCGCGCCTGCGACCACGTTTAAGTTACTTAGTGGGATGACTAGGTTTAGTAGTGATCGGTAGTTGCTGATTGAGAGTGTTTTTATCATAAGGCTTGGCCGAAACAACATTTATTACTTTAATAAATATAACTTACTATGAAATCAGCTTTGCCCCTTCCAGCTTTTAATTGCTCCTATTATGAAGCTTGCGGCTGGATGGTTAAGGGCTTGACCCAGCGCATCAATACTCCCATCCTTAAGTGAACCCATAATTTTTTCAGCTAATGATCGATCATTCTCTATATGCTCAATTACCTTAGTCGCTGCTTCCATGTGAGCGAGAGATGTGGAGCTTTCTTCTGGTATCAGCTTCCTAATTTCTAATGCAATTTCATTAATTTGTTGGTTATTTGTAGTCGTATCATTTGTATGCGTAACACCACCTTGAACATTTCCGACGACAATATTTGAATTATGTACACTGCCTATTTTTACTTTACTCATTATCCGCCCTGATTTATATATTATTTACAACATCACCATCCACATTACCACCAACAAAGTTAGAGTTATTAACTGACTCAATAGTAAAGTTATTTTCCTGGATTACTTCAGTCGTTTTAAAATTATAAGTTACCGCTCTTTTTCTGCTTTCATCATCAGATATGACTTGATACAAACTTGTAACAATGTCTTTTATAAAAAGCTCATTATTACTAATAAAAGTCTGATTTTTACCGCTATTTAGTTCGATACTTAATCCATACTTAAACGTCTTTGTGTATGGCACATGGGATTTATGGCAAAGGTATGATACCAGAATGAGAATAATGCCTATAAGTCCAGCCATGAGCATAACGTAGTCGTTATATAAATCCTTGAACTTATAAACTAATAGCGCAACCAAAAATAGGATTATTACACCAAGCACCCACAATAAATTAACCCATTCTGGTAACGGGTTCTCATGGCTTTTACTACTTGAGCTTAGCTGCACAGAGGTTATATTTGAAATTTGGTATATTGTATTATCGAAGATCAATGCATTACCCCTTACCTTAAGGACATTGACCTCTAAAATACTTTCTTTATCGTGTTGATTTGACATTAGACTGTTTTTCTAACAGCTGAATTAAGCTGGGCAGTATAAGACAATACAGACAATGTGTAACCAAAGAAAACACTAACCCATGCTTTTTGGCTTACTTAACGATCGATAAAAATATATGTTTGAACACTACCCGCCCTAAATAATTGACTATCATCTAGAACAGATAAGCTGTGAAACTCTATAGAAGCATCTGTTAGATTAACTATGAGCTTCTTCTTTGGGTCTTCGTACGGTGATTTATCAAGCTCATTACTATCATCACCGTCTTTTCTATGGCTAAACTTCTCCACCAGCTTTTCCGTACCCTCATAACACAGGTAAGCACCACCAACCATTAGCACTGGCGCAATCAAGAAGGGAAGAAAAGCACTTAGCAACAATGCTAGCGGCAGCAGTATCACGACTTTGCTAAACAACGACCCCTTTGCGATACGCCAGATAATCGGAAGCTCACGTGCTGGATCAAGCCCAATAACGTAGGCGGGTGTTACCGCCATCTATCACTACGCTAGCAGATTTTGACCCTGCCCGCATAACAGCAACGCCAATATCATCGAGAGAGGCAGTAGCCAGTTTGGCTATCGCTGCTACATCGTCAAATAATGCTAAAATTCCACTGGCCATTTCTATTATTCGCCTTTGAACTAGTTATTTGTTCAAGCACATACTGACTGATCAGAGCGCATGAGTTGACGTTGTAAAACCGCAATACGATCAGCAGTACTGCTGGTGCTCCACTCTGACAGTAACCACCCATAAAGCCCCAAAAAAGCCAAATAAATTTTATGTCGCCTGTTGAGCATCAATAGTTACTAATACCTGTGAGAAAGTATTGTAGACATTAATGATACGTTATAACATATCATTAATGTCGCCCCAAAGTGCAATCAAGACAAACCATTTCGTTTATCTCAAAAAAGGACAACAACGATGTCAGCAACGAGTTCCACTATCCCAGTCACTGTACTCACAGGATTTCTAGGTTCAGGGAAAACCACCCTACTCAACCGTATTTTATCCGAGAACCACGGAAAACGAATCGCAGTCATCGAGAATGAGTTCGGTGAGATCGGTGTCGACAACGACTTAGTCATCGGCGCTGAAGAAGAAATATTTGAAATGAACAACGGTTGCATTTGCTGCACAGTCCGTGGCGACCTGATCCGCATTCTTAGTAACTTGCTGAAACGTCGTGACAAGTTCGACCACATTATGATCGAAACCACAGGAATGGCTGACCCTGGCCCAGTCGCACAAACATTTTTCATGGATGATGAGTTGCGTGAAGCAATGAGCCTTGATGGCGTGGTGACCTTAGTTGATGCTAAACATGTTTTACTCCACATTGACGACAGTGACGAAGTCAAAGAGCAAATCGCCTTCGCTGACGTGATCTTGTTGAACAAAGTTGACCTCGTTTCAACGACAGAGCTAGATCAATTAGAAGCGCGTATTCACGCGATGAATTCGGCTGCAAAGATCTATCGTACACAAGACGCAGCCATAGATATGGATAACGTGCTGAACCTCGGAGGCTTCGATCTAGATCGTGCCCTTGAAGTCGACCCTAAGTTTATGGAACCCGAATATCCGTTTGAATGGAGTGGATTGTATGCGCTTGAGGCCGGTGACTACCGATTTCTTCTGGGCGCAGGTCCAGACCCAGCAATGAATATGAATTTTCGTTCCGCAGAAGCCGCAAGCGAGACTGCGATGCGAGAAACAGTCGAGAAAGCCGTACTCGTTTTCTCCGATAATGAAGTCGAGCTGCAAACAGGTGCGGTGATCGAACCCAGCGAACAATTGAGTCAAATCAATCTAGAAGGCGATCAACTAGAGTACATACTGCGCGTACCCGCAGCTGGCGCTTATACCCTGTTTACTGAGCATCATCCTGATGAATTTGAAGCCTACATTACAGATGCTCAGGGTAATCGAGTAGAAGCGAGTTTTGAGCGTGAGTACAAGCCAGACCATGAACATGATGAAGACGTTACATCCGTAGGCATTAATACACAGGGTGATTTAGACCTAGACAAGTTTCAAGAATGGTTGCGAGTATTACTGGCTGAGCAAGGCGCTGATATCTTTCGCATGAAGGGTATATTGTCTTTTTCTAATTCAGAAAAACGTTACGTATTTCAGGGTGTTCATATGTTGTTCGATGGACGCTCTGACCGTCCTTGGCGCGAAGGCGAGCGTAACAATTCACTCATATTCATTGGGCGAAACCTAGACCGCGAAGCGCTAAATGCAGGGTTCAATTCATGTCTGACATAGATCTTTCAGAATATGATAGCGAGTTGGTCTCAGAATTGTGGAGTATAGAATTAGACGATTACATTATCGACCTAGCGATATCGCCTGATTCAAACAAACTGGTCGCAGCGACCGTCGAAGGCTCGGTTTTTCTAATCGATAATCAGGGTGATTCTGCTCAGTCGACGTTGATTGGACAACATGCTAATGGCATCAACTCGGTATCTTGGCGTAGTGATGGCGCCGAGTTCGCAACAGCAGGACAAGACGGGCTGGTAAAAATTTGGGATGGCATTTCAGGAAAAGTACTCAGCACCCTCGAGGCTGGCAACAGTTGGGTTGGGAAAGTTGTTTACAATCATCATCGCAATATATTAGCCACAGCTGCTGGCAAGCACCTGAAGTTATGGGATGAACAATATGAAATCATCTACGAATCTTCTGATCACGCGAGCACTATTGCTGATGTCGCATGGAGCCCTAATGGGTCAGAAATAGCAGTCGCAGCATACGGTGGCGTTACTCGACACAAACCTGACCAAAAGAACTCGATAAAAAAGTACACGTGGAAAGGCTCAAGCCTTGCGATGGCTTGGAGTCCTGATGGAAAGTACATTTCCACTGGCGAACAAGATTTGACCGTTCACTTTTGGAACGTTAAAACCGGAGAAGATGCTCAAATGTCTGGGTTTAGCAGCAAAGCACTTGAGTTAAGTTGGAGCACCAATGGCCGATGGTTAATAACCGGTGGTGGTATAGATATCTGTTTGTGGGACTGTAGTGGTAAAGGGCCTGTCGGTCGAACACCTCGCCAATACGCTGGACATTACAACAAAGTCACTCAGCTAGGTTTTCAACCTGATGGTGATTTGCTGGCTTCGACCGATGCCGATTCGTTTCTCTTTATGTGGGATCCAATTAAACACGAAAAAATCATTGGAGGCGCTAAGTTTTCAGCCCCCGCAAGCTCCTTGCAATGGTCCCATGAGGGCAAGCTTGCCATAGGGCATGAGAATGGCAAAGTTAGACTCCTTGAGGTCAATTCGATCGCTGAAAAATAGCATTTATCCCAACCACTGCTGACACACAAATACTAGGTTATACCCTATGCTAAAAATACCCTCTAAAACCTCAAGTGTAAGTATTGAGTCAGCCGCTACGCTATCGGTTGAAAATGTCAGTTGGTCATCCGCAAAAAGCGAGCGGATGATCCTTTCTCCGATCAGTTTCAGTTTGGAACCGGGCCGTATTCTTGGGGTGACAGGGCCTAACGGTGCGGGTAAATCAACACTACTTCGGCTGCTCTACCGTTACCACATGCCCAATACAGGCTCTGTAAAGATCAATGGTGTAGACATTTGGTCTATACCCGCACGTGAAGCTGCGCGTACCGTTGCGGCTGTTTTACAAGAACAACCAACAGACTTTGCTTTAACGGTACATGAAATCGTTTCACTGGGTCGCATACCTCATCGTAAAGGTTTTAGTGCTGCACATGGAGCGCACGATACCAACATCGTACTCAACACCTTGGACCGATTAGAACTAAGTCATTTTGCAAACCGTCAATTCGGCACACTATCGGGTGGAGAGCGTCAGCGTGTCATGGTTGCTAGAGCATTAGCGCAAGAGCCAAAACTGATGGTTCTGGATGAGCCGACCAATCATCTTGATATACGCCACCAACTAGAAGTACTGGAACTCATCCGTGACTTGCCATTGACCATCGTGACTTCACTACACGACTTAAATATGGCCACCTCAGTCTGCGACGATGTCTTGATTTTGAAGGATGGCCGCTCATTAGGTTTCGGCACACCAGAAACCGTTTTCTCAGAAGAAACAATTTCAAACGCATTCCGTGTCACGGCAAAGCGAGACCGTCTTGTCTCTAGCAATGCCAAACACCTTAGCTTCAATCTTTAAATAAATAGGAAAAACTTATGAAACGCTTAATGATAGGGATGATTTCATCCCTCGTTGTCTGTGCAGATTTAGCGATGGCAGCGACAACTGTCAATAGCTGTAACCGAACGGTGACATTCGAGGAACCACCTAAGCGCGCCATCTCAAATGATGTAAACCTTACTGAAATGATGCTGGTGCTAGGCTTAGCTGATCGTATGGTGGGCTATACGGGTATTTCAGGCTGGAAAACACTGGATGAAAAAATGCGAGCAGGCGTTAAGGCACTCCCCGAGCTATCGGCCAAGTACCCTACAAAAGAAGTACTAATAGGCGCCGATGCAGACTTTTTCTTTGCAGGTTGGAATTACGGCATGAAGGTCGGCGGTGAAGTCACGCCTGAAACGCTCGCGCCTTTTGATATCAAAGTGTATGAGCTGACAGAAAGCTGCACACACATCATGGAAAAAGGTAAAGCGACTATCGATGATATGTATGCCGATATCACCAACCTCGGTGCGATTTTCGATGTAGAGGAGAAAGCGGCGGAATTAGTGAAAGGTTATAAGTCTGAGATTGCGTCATTCACTGACAGTCTTGAAAAAGCAGACAAGCCACCACGCGTGTTTGTTTATGACAGTGGAGAAGATGCCCCCTTCACCGCTGGACGATACGGGATGCCAACGGCGTTAATCGAGGCCGCTGGGGGACGTAACATCATGCAAGACTTTGACAAGAGCTGGGCAACCGTTACTTGGGAAGAAGTGGTCGAGCGTAACCCCGAGATTATTGTGATTGTTAATTATGGCAAAGTGACCGCTGAACAAAAACGCAAATACATGATGTCTAACCCTGCCTTTGCAGAACTAGATGCAGTTAAAAATGATCGTTTCGTGACACTTGAATATGTGGAAGCGACACCAGGGCCTCGTAACATTCAGGCCATTAAAACCTTAGCAAAAGCGTTCTCGAGTAAATAACCCATGACTGAGAGAGCAATAGAAACAAATAAATCCACTCGACCCATACTTGCTATTGCTGGGGTGCTAATACTATTGATCTCTCTCTCCATCGCTGTGTCTGTGGGAGCCGTTTCAATCTCTACGGGCACAGTGTGGGGGATTTTTCTCAATAAAATTTCTCCAGAACTGGTCGAGCAGACATGGAGTAAAGGTCGAGAGTCTATCGTGTGGGAAATTCGTTTTCCACGTGCGCTATTAGCCGTGATGGTGGGAAGTGGGCTTGCTTTAGTGGGTGCAAGCCTACAGGCTGTGAGTCGTAATTCTTTGGCTGACCCTCACCTGCTTGGCATATCCTCAGGCGGTGCCTTTGGGGCTATTTTCGCACTGTTACATGCTGGAATGTTTTTAGGGTTATTGACTGTTCCACTGATGGCGTTTGTTGGCGCGCTATTAGCCACGCTTATTGTATTTAGCGTATCAAGGCTAGCTAATGCCTCCAGCGCTGATCGATTAGTACTGGCAGGTGTCGCTGTGTCCTTTATTGTCATGGCGGGCGCAAACGGCCTTATTTTTCTAGGTGATCCAAAAGCAGCTCATACCGTCATTTTCTGGATGCTGGGTGGTCTTGGTCTCGCACAATGGGATCAATTGATGTACCCACTGGTCATATTGATTGCTAGCGGCGCATGGCTAACGAGTCGTGCTAATTCACTCAATGCAATGACCGTTGGTGACAAGACAGCAACGACGCTTGGCATCTCTGTGGCACAGTTCCGTATTACCGTCTTCGTGGTTGGTGCATTGATTACAGGGGTGATGGTGGCCTTTTCTGGGATTATCGGCTTTGTAGGTTTGATGGTGCCTCATGCCGCTCGGATGTTAGTAGGGGGTGACTACGCACGAGTGCTCCCTGCATCAGCATTGATCGGTGCAATCTTTCTCCTTTGGGCAGATATTATCGCACGAACGGTGATGGCTCCCGAAGACATGCCAATAGGCATTGTCACAGGACTTATCGGTGGTGTGTTTTTTGTTTGGTTACTAGGACGACGAAAGGCCTAATCGCCAAACAAAACACTTTACCGTCTTATCGAGAACATATTCTAGGTTGATGTAGGGGAAATTTTAAGGCCAAAAAACAACCCAATAGTTATACTGCGTCGCTATGACACAACAACTATTAGATAATGAAAAAGCACTTAAATAAATATCCACTTTCATTAGACATCTAAGTAGTTCATGATTTGTATAACGCCCATATTGTTAGCTAATTGGTACCCTTAAAATGAAGCAACCCGAATATTGGAATGATGTTCTTGTCTCTTTGCGGCAAATTATCAGAGCGACAGACATTCATTCGAAACAAATGATTAAGAAATCGGGACTCACCATCCCTCAGATCATGGTACTTAAAGCGGTCGATGAACTAGGTGATGTTACTATCAAACGCATATCTGCCGAGGTTTCACTGAGTCAGGCCACTGTCACAACCATACTAAATCGCCTAGAAGAGCGTAAAATCGTTGAGCGTGTTAGAAGCTCTATAGACAAGCGCATAGTCAATGTCAGACTTGCAGAGAAAGGCTCACTGGCTCTGGTTGATGCTCCCTCGCTACTGCATGAAAAGTTTATTGAAAACTTTGAATCACTTGCGCAATGGGAACAAACCCAGATTGTATCCTCACTACAAAGGGTCGCGAGCATGATGGATGCCGAAGAAATTGACGCTGCACCGATGCTTGATATAGCAAATTCAGACAAGTTAAGCGCACAATAATCAATTTTCATACGGGTTTATAAATTATATCATGTTGAACCAATAGATTAATTTGAACACTAATGATTAGACCTGTAACCTACAGAACAATTTTGATCAAAATGGAGTTCTTATGCGAAATAAGCTTTTACTTTCGATTTCACTAATTTCAATGCTTTCTTTTTCTGGTGCATACGCAGCAGACACTGAAAAGAAAACAGCTACAGAATGTGGTGATGTAACGATTGCTGAAATGAACTGGAAGTCCGCTTCTTTAACTGCTCATATCGATAAATTCATTTTGACTAACGGTTACGACTGTAAAGTTGAAATGGTTCCTGGTGGAACTGAAGCAATCGGTACATCTATGGTTGAGAAAGGCGAACCAGACATCGCACCTGAGCTTTGGGCTAACGCGATGAAAGAAGCTATCGACAAAGGTGTTGCTGAAAAACGTCTTCGCTACGCAGGTAAGTCTCTATCTGACGGGGGTGAGGAAGGTTTTTGGGTTCCAAAGTACATGGTCGATGAAAACCCTAAGATGGCAACTATCGAAGGTGTTATCGAAAACGCTAAGCTATTCACTCATCCAGAAGACAAAAGTAAGTCAGCATTTTATGGCTGCCCTGCTGGTTGGAACTGTGAAATCTCAAGCGGTCACTTATTTAAAGCGCTTAAGCTAGGTGATGCTAACTTTGATCTAGTTGATCCCGGTTCTGCTGCTGGCTTAGACGGTTCTATCGCAAGAGCATTTGAGCGTAAAATTCCTTGGTTCGGTTACTACTGGGCACCGACAGCTATCTTGGGTAAGTACGAGATGGTCAAAGTTGACTTCGGTTCTGGCATAGATAAAGAAGAATTCTTAAACTGTACTTCTTCTAAAGATTGTAAAGACCCTAAAGTAACAATGTACCCACCATCTTTGGTTACTACTGTTACTACTGAAGGCTTCGCAATACGTGCACCAGAAGCATTTGACTACCTTAGCAAGCGTTCATTCACTAATGCTGACATGAACGTTGTACTAGCTTGGATGGAAGAGAACCAGGCAGATGGTGAAGTTGCAATGGAGCACTACCTAGAAGAAAATGAAGCGGCTTGGACTGCTTGGGTTTCTGAAGATGTTGCTACAAAAGTAAAGAAAGCACTTAAAGCACTTTAAGTAACAATGAGAGCCGGTGATTATTCACCGGCTTTTTTGTTTCTAAATTTTGGTCTTTTCAATCACTGAATTAGACACCTATATATACCTCTAAGGATTACGTTTCATATGGCTGAAAAATCTTGGCTTACTGACTTCCCTCAAATGGATCGCGATGATCTTGTTGCTATTAGAAAATCCTTAGACGGCACCTACCGCGATTTTTCTCGTGAATATGGTGAAATGATAGAAGGGTTCTTCGACCCTCTCCTACAGTTTCTAGTTGCGTTTGAAAAGCTACTCGTCAACTCACCTTGGTGGGCTGTCCTAATCGCTATTATCGGACTTGTGTATTTGGTGAGTCGTTCTTGGAAACTAAGCGTCGGTATTACTGTTGCTATGTGCGCAGTCGGTTACTTTGGTATGTGGGAAGACACAATGCGTACCCTGAGTATTATTACCGTCTCCACCCTAACCTCTATTGTATTAGGTATCCCCATCGGCATACTGATGGCGCGGTCAAACCGAGTACAATCGATCGTGACCCCCACTCTGGATATCATGCAAACCATGCCCGCGTTCGTTTATCTCGTTCCAGTGGTTATGCTATTAGGTATCGGAAAAATTCCGGGCCTGATCGCTGTTGTTATCTATGCGATTGCCCCAGTTATTCGCCTAACCAATCTTGGTATTCGAATGGTTGACTCAGAAGTACTGGAAGCCGCTACTGCTTACGGTGCTACACCTTTTCAACGCTTGATACGTGTACAGCTTCCACTGTCTTTGCCTAATATTATGGCGGGTGTTAACCAAACGATTATGATGGCACTGTCTATGGTAGTTATCGCGTCGATGATCGGTGTTAAAGGTCTTGGCCAGCCGGTACTTAAGTCGATTACAAACCAGTACTTCACAATGGGTCTACTGAATGGTCTAGCCATTGTTGTTTTGGCTATTATGTTTGACAGAACGTCGCAGGCTTATGCAAAACGTACTAACAACCGAGTGAGCAGCCACTAACATGACTCAAGCAACTGAAGTAAAACCACTGATTCGTGTTAAAAACCTTTACCAGCTTTTTGGTAAGGATGCTAAAAAACACATACACCTTGTCCATGAAGGTAAGAGCAAAGACGAGATCTTGGCGCAAACTGGCCACACGCTAGGGCTTAAAGATATCAACCTTGAGATCAACAAAGGCGAGACTTTTGTGATCATGGGCTTATCTGGCTCGGGTAAATCAACATTGATTCGTCACTTCAATCGTTTGATCGATCCTACTGAAGGCAGTATTTTAATTGATGATGATCAGGATATTTTGACACTATCAACTAAAGAACTGCAGCACCTAAGACGTAAACGTATGTCTATGGTGTTTCAGCGCTTTGGCCTAATGCCTCACCGCACGGTACTTGAGAACAGTGCTTACGGCCTGTCCGTACAAGGCGTAAGCAAAGCTGAACGCAACAAGAAAGCGACAGAATGGTTAGAGATCGTTGGCCTTAAAGGCTACGAGAAACAGTACCCGTCACAGCTATCGGGTGGTCAGCAGCAGCGTGTTGGCTTAGCGCGAGCATTTTGTACCGATGCTGACATTCTACTAATGGATGAGGCTTTCTCAGCACTTGACCCCCTGATTCGAAGCGAGATGCAAGATCAGCTGGTAGAGCTACAAGAGACGTTGAATAAGACCATTATATTCATCACTCATGACTTGGACGAGGCGCTACGCCTTGGTGATCGAATTGCTATATTGAAAGATGGTGAGCTGATTCAAGTCGGTACGCCAGAGAAGATCTTACTTGAGCCAGCAACAGACTATGTTGAAGCGTTCGTTAAAGACGTTAACCGTGCACGTGCATTAACCGTAGAAACGGTTATGAAGCCTGCAAAGCATCGTATTACTGAAGAGTCTATTGCTGGTGCATTGGCTCAGATGAGAAAGATGCCTGAAGATTATGGTTACTACTTTAATGATGATGGTTATCAGGGTGTCATTCTTCAAGAGACCCTTGAAGCAGCAACTAAAGATGGTAATACGGGTAACGTTAGTGATGAGTTTATGGAAGATATCGACAACATCTCACCTAGCGACATTTTAGAGTCGGTTATTCCTGAAACGTTGAATACTGACTACCCACTTCCGGTAGTTGATGACAAGGGCAAGCTACAAGGCCAGTTATCTCAGTCTAGTGTTGCGGATGTTTTATCTAATCCGTAAGTGATGTTTGGGCAGTAATAATTTGTTCGTTGCTGCCCTACTCATCAAAAAAAGCCCGCAACTGCGGGCTTTTTTATACCTTTATTTTTAACAGCTTAACTGGTTTGTTTGATGCTGTGCAAAGTAACTTGAGGGTCATTACCCACACTGTGCATAACCTTTCTGGCATGTAGGTCTAACTGAATATTTACATTGCGCGAGCTATCTTGCAGGTAAATAGACCAGTCATCTCGGGTTATTTCTTTGTAGGAGGAAATATTTTCCCCTTGTTCATTTTTTTCAATCCAGACTTGGTTTCTGGTTTCTCGAAAGGTCCCACTTTCAGTACGCACCAAATTGACATTTTGGCCAGTGACTATCTCAGTACTGGCAGGAAAGTAGATCGTACCGAAAAAAGCGTAATTTGCAGGAAAAGCATTCATAATGTTTACCTCAATAGTTTGATTTCAGTGATCAGCGTTGTTGGCTGATATGTCCATATTACGAGGCAGCAGAATTCAGCCACAGAAAAGTAATAAGGCTCTAGTAAAGGTAACATACCGCAAGTTACATCTTCATTTAATTAAGACATTTAATATTTAAATATTTATAAAATAGTATATTAATACAACAAAAAAAACATTAATAGTAATTTATCCCCTATTATCTATAATTAACCTGAACACACTCTTAAACTGAGTAAAAAGGTTGCTGAATGAAATGATCAAGCTATTTAGTGTGACTTCAGTATCCAAGTAATTAACGACCTGGATCAAGCAACAATACTTAGCAATTCCGAAAATGAAGTAATCATAGTGACGTCTGAGTGCTGAGTAGCACGCCCATGAAGGTTATAAAATATAGGTCGCATATTTGCTGCCTTAGCCGCAGAAATCCCTGTATCACTGTCTTCTACAACGATGCATTGATCAGGCGAGTAGCCTTCTGTAGCTGCTGCATGAAGAAATAACGTTGGGTCAGGTTTCCAAGCATTCACATCGTATGCACTATAAATACGGTCATCGAAATAACCCGACAGTCCACAACTTTCAAGAGACCGCGAGGTTTTAGCTTTAGGTGCGTTGGATGCGATACAACTATGGTTTTTTAACTGCTCGAGAACATCAGCCACTTCAGGGTTAACCGTGATCAAAGAGCCTGACAACTCAGTCTCACGCTGTCGAAACTGATCGACGATATCAGCAGGTAATTGTAGATTATAACGTTTACCAATATCAGCAATAATGAAGGCTAGCTTCATACCACGGTATTGATTGAGTATTTGCTTGGGAGATATAGCGGTCGTTTGAATGACATCATGAATAGCTTGAGCAACACAGTGTTCGCTATCAACCAAGGTGCCATCCATATCAAAAATAACAATTTTCTTATTCATGCAAAAACCTAGTGTGGTGAATGACTATTCTCATAGACGAATCACCACTCTACCAAACTTTCCACCATTTTTTTTCACTAGGTAAACAAGCTATCAAAGGAGCGGTATCAACATCATCTATTTTAAAGTTAGTCCACTCAGCGGGTGAGTTTTGGTAAACCTCAACGCCTAAACCCAGCTTATGGTTATATAGATCCATATCATCTGCTCCAAAGACATAACACTCTTCTTCACCAGCCTCAGAAATATCAGTGCCAATTTTGTCTGCTTCAAAGTCAAACTTCACACCCGAATCAATGGAAATCTCTCCGTCACCAAACTCAATTTCTCTTAACAGCTCACCCTTGTCGTGACACAACCAAGACCCTGCGGAGGCTGTACTCTGATAGATATTGACGATAACGATTCCGTTAATTTTTTCAGAAAGAATAGCGGATAGTTTTTTCATTTTATTAAAACTATTGAAATGTATTTCTGTTGTTTTATAGGTAGCTTGAGTACACGAAAAAATCGATGGGTGTTCAACACCCACTAAAAAGCTGTCACGTTCGATCTGAGTGAGAGCTTGGCCTGTAACATTGATGGTGAACTCATGATCCATGTCGAATAGAGTTTCTTCTAAAAAAGTGACGATATCATCTTCTTTAGCTTTTACGCAGATCTTACATACCGTTGACATAAGGTAAGTCCCAATAGTTTAAGCTGAGGATATTTCCACCACTTACTACTAAGTTAAGTGATGTCCTAAGAATAATTTGGGCTTTGTAAAAGGCGACTAAGTTCGCGTCAACCCTACCCATAAAACCCTATTCATGAAAAGCTGGATACTATCATTACAATATGACTTAATCAGGAAGGTGTAAGTAAAGCTTTGTAAAGGCTTAAACTTTTAACTGTCACGCTAGTCGCGCTATATTTAGATAATTAAAAATGCCACGGCAAGCACACCACCAATGCATTGAGACCTACTTACTTTTCCCCAAAAATACCTTAGATGGATCAACCAAAAACTGCGAGCCTAGTGCTTCTCGACCAAACAACATCAAATTACTCATATCCGAGCGATCGGTCAGCGTAATCTCAATAGACCACTCAAGGTCACTAAGTACTACTAGCGTTTCAATCACATAACGCTGCTCAGTCTCACCATTAGACGACTTTACCTTTCTAATATCGCTAATAGGCGCTTGGCAATTAATAACCGTCTCGACATTGTGAACATCAGGATGAAGGTCAAAGCTCACAAATGGCTTCCCATCCTTCACTGTTTTAACAATATTATCTGCATGTAAAGACGATGTTTTAGCGCCCGTATCAACACGTACCTGTAAATCTGAAATATTAAGTGCAGGCAAGCCAATTGACTCTAATCGCCCAATGATTATTTTATCTTTAGATTTCATATTAAGACCTATTATCACCCGCATCAGGCAACAGTAACTCCTGAACGTTTTCTATATGCTCTGCGATCTCTTGATCACTTTCATCAAAATACGCAATATGGAACATCGCTTCCCCTTCTTGAACAAGAGGAATGTTTTGTTTACCGATCAATATACCTGAACGTGATGCAATCACTGAATCAAGCACCTCACCATACGGGCTGCCAATTTCAGCTAGCACCTGCCCTTTCGTAATTTGATCACCCAAGTCCACGATATTATTCACAATACCACTGGCGTTAGCTCTCACCCACTGACTGCCGTTAGCAATAAAAGGCGTTCTCTTTTTCTTAGCGGTACTTTTTCTCTTCATGCCAAGGTGCTGCAAGATATTAACAATCCCCTTCATACCCGCTCGAATAGAAAACTCATCAAAACGTAATGCTTCACCTGCTTCATACAGCAAGATTTTTGTTTCATTCTTCACCGCTGACTCTCTCAGTGAGCCATCAACAAGATTAGAATTTAACACTACTGGTACACCAAAAATCTCAGCCAATTCCTTAGTCTCAGAACAGGACATATCTGCTCTGATCTGAGGTAGGTTGGAGCGATGAATCGCACCAGTATGCAAATCAATACCGTAATCACAGTGCTTCACAATTTCATTCAAGAAAATATGAGCCACCCGCCCCGCTAAAGAACCTTTAGCGGAGCCAGGGAAGCAACGATTTAAATCACGTCGGTCTGGCATATAACGACTTTGATTAACCACGCCATAAACATTCACCATTGGCACTGCAATAAGCGTACCGTTAGAAATTTTCAGCTTATTTTGGCTAATCAATCGTCTAATAATCTCAATACCGTTGAGCTCATCACCATGAACCGCAGCACTAATAAAAATAGTAGGCCCCGGCTTTTTAGCACGAATAATATGAACAGGGAGAGACACCTCAGCATCTGTGTACAACTTCGCTACAGGTAGCTCAATTTTTCTTTGTTCCCCCGGTAATATTTCAAACTCACCAATACGTAAAATGTCCATCATTCAATATCCTGTTATTAACCTGTACCGCGAGTTTTTGTGCTGTGTGGCTTTGCATTCTTTTCTAAGAACTCAAACACCATTTTAGCCACATCTTTACCCGTCGCTTTTTCAATACCTTCCAAGCCTGGAGAAGAGTTAACTTCCATCACCATCGGACCATTTTGCGAGCGAAGTAAGTCTACACCACATAAATTTAGCCCCATGATTTTAGCAGCATTAACCGCTGTTTCACGCTCTTCTTTAGACAACTTAACAACTTCTGCAGAACCACCACGATGTAGGTTTGAACGGAACTCACCTTCAGCACCTTGACGCTTCATCGCAGCAACAACCTTACCGCCAATAACTAAACAACGAATGTCTGCACCACCTGCTTCTTTAACAAACTCTTGAACCAAGATATTCGCCTTTAAGCCCATAAATGCTTCGATGATTGCCTCTGCTGACTTAGCAGTATCAGCCAATACCACACCGATACCTTGAGTACCTTCTAATAGCTTGATAACGACCGGCGCACCACCTACATTCTTAATCAAGTCTTTAACGTTGTCAGACTTACTAGCGAAACCCGTACGTGGCAAACCAATACCTTTTCGAGACAACAACTGCAACGAACGAAGCTTGTCACGTGAGCGACTGATTGCCACAGACTCGTTGATATTAAACGTACCCATCATCTCAAACTGACGTGCAACGGCAGTACCGTAGAAAGTCACTGACGCGCCAATACGAGGAATGATTGCATCGTACTCAGGTAGTTCTTTACCGTGGTAACGTACTGTTGGACGACTACTTGTGATGTCCATGTAGCAACGTAATGTATCGATAATATCAACTTCATGACCCATTGCTTCACCTGCTTCTTTCAAACGGCGAGTGGAGTAAAGGTTCTTGTTTCTAGATAAAATTGCGATTTTCATAACTGCGTCCTTGTTGGGGTAGTGGAAGATTTGCGCGCAGTGTATAGTCGAGATCATGATCAGTAAAACGCTATATTTCGTTAAGTTTGATAGAATTAATCGATTAGACTACCTTAAGGATTTTTGATGAAAATTGAGCTATTGCAAACCTTTTTGGAAGTGAGCAGGACACTGCATTTTCGTCATGCGGCTGAAAATCTATTTATTACACAATCAGCAATCAGTTCGAGAATTAAGCTATTAGAAGAAGACCTTGGCGTACTTCTATTCGACCGTAGCAAGAAGCATCTCAAGATCACTCCCGAAGGCCATCGCCTAATCAAGCATGCCAACGAGATGCTACTCGTCTGGCAAAAAGCCAAGATGGATGTTGGGATGGCCGACCACGATTCACATCAGTTAGTGATCGGTTCAATCATGTCTATCTGGGATATTGTGTTGCAGGACTGGCTGAAGAAGATTCATCGCAATTACGATGATATTAGCCTATTTACCAATACCTACTCGCCTATCGAGTTACGCAAGAGCGTATTGAGTCGAGTGATTGACGTGGCGTTCCTGTTTGACCCACCCTTTGTAGAAGACTTAATCACCGAGAAAGTAGCGACCGTACCGCTGCAATTGGTCACAACGGACGAGAAGCTGGCGTCGACGCTATCGTCGCAAGATAACTACATTATGGTGGATTATGGGGAATCAATAAATGCGCAATATAGACGTGACTTTCAGAGTGAAGTCGCGTCAAAACACTATATTAGCCAACCCCGCATAGCGCTAAACTTCCTGCTAGATGCGGGGGGGAGTGCTTACTTGCCTCGACAAATGTCGTTTGAATATATCCAAAGTGGTAAGCTGTTTGTCGTAGAAAATGCACCAAAATACGAACGGGAAGTGTTTGCCGCGTACCTTGAGAAAAGTCATAAGGTGGAGCTGATAGAGCGGACTATTCAGCTGTTTCCTCATGTAGCGGTTTAATCTTAACAATCTTAGTCAATTTCAACTTTTTCTCAAGCCCAGTGAAGCTTTTCGGTAGTTTAGCAATGATTTTTTCGACCTCCGATAAGTCAGATATCCCTTGATGGGACCTAAACTCATCGCTGTCCTTTATCTTGATCGGCATATCAATCGTGACAAGATCAAATTCATCGACAATAAACTGAATGGTTTGACCTTCGCTATCCACTAAACCAAAAAAATCATCTTTTTCTACCAACACCAGTCGTGCAATTTTAGATGCGGCATACGGATTAACAACGATATAGTCAGGGGCAGATACATCTTCGTCCGTTCCGTAATTGCAGTAAAAACAATTCAATTTCATACCGTACCTCTCACATCTTTAAGGAGTCATTAATGAGTGTAAATCCGCTGTTAGTTTAGCACTCTATCAGAACTAGATTGACGCCTAACGCGTGTTTGCTTCTCGTTGTCTAGAATCGCCTGCGACTCTAACCCAGACAGTGGCACTCTATGATCACGTATAATCTCACCATCTGCGATTAACGACAAATAGCGAGAACAACATACTCTTAAAAAAGATGTAAAATTACCAATATCATGATCAGCATCCAATGACTCAAGGTATAACTTAGTAATCATTTGGTTGACGGTCATGTGGTCGCGACCTGCCATTTCTTCCAATGTTTCCCAGAAAAACTCTTCTAAGCGAATTGACGTTACTACACCCTCTATTCGTAACGATTTAGTTCGACTCGTCCAAAGGTAACTGTCTGCATTGATAAAAAGTTGACACATAACGACTCCATAATTGATTAAAACAAAGCAACAAATTGTCTAAGCATAGCAGGATGAGCAGGCCATGCGGGAGCTGTCACTAGATTTCCATCAGTCACAGCGCCATCCATTGGCAAAACGACATAGATTCCACCCGCCATTGTTACTTCAGGTTCACACGCTGGGTATGCTGATACTTTCTTACCTTCAATCACTTTTGCCGCAGTCAATAACTGTGCACCATGACAAACTGCCGCAATAGGTTTGTTATGAATTGAAAAGTGCTGAATAAGCTCGATCACTGCGGAGTTTAAGCGAAGGTACTCAGGCGCACGACCACCGGGGATATACAGTGCGTCGTAATCATCAACTAAAATATCATCAAATGTAGCGTTTAATACAAACTTATGACCTGGTTTTTCAGTGTAAGTCTGGTCGCCTTCAAAGTCATGAATGGCTGTTGAAATAGTATCGCCCGTTTTTTTGTCTGGGCAGACTGCATCAACATCATGACCCATCGCAAGCAAGGCTTGAAACGGCACCATGTTTTCGTAGTCTTCAACAAAGTCACCCGTAATCATTAATACTCTAGCCATGTTCCTCTCCTTGTCAGTAAAACTATTCCTAGTAAATAGTAAAACATAGACGAAGATTCACTGGGTATTAGTGGGCTACTACTCGACTAATATAATCACTTCTTACCGATATAAAACAAAATTTCGGCACGCTTCGGGTGATCTTTAACCCAAGCCTTTATATCGTCCAACCTTGCCATATCCGTCTCTCCAAAAATCGTAGTGAAGCGATCTTTTAGGATATTGGCACTGACTTCTTTGCGCACTTTACGCTGCCATGAATCGGTAAATACTGACGGGATTTTCTTCGATAGCTTGAGTGACTTAAGCAACTCCCATTCCCCACCATCCACCCATGCTTCATCACAACTACTACAAAGATCTAGACGATTTTTACTGTGTCCAGAAATCTTGTATTTAGTCATCAGTTTCGAACACTTAGGACATGACATAGCCGCAAAACTATCTGAGTCTGGTTACTTATCGTCAACGTAGTATAACAACTTACACCATCAACCCTTCCGCTTTGAGCCACTCCATTGCCTTAATTGATCCTAGCGAGCAACGGTGTCTATCTTCAAAAGCAATAAATGCGATCTCTTCAATCTCAGCATCGGCTACAAGTTCGCCAGTATAGTCAGCGTAATAGCAGGTCAGCTTAACGTCGATATCCGTATTTTTCCCATCCGCAGGTGCTTTAAACGTTTCAGCATATGTAATGGTATCGGTAACCAGATCTACCGTTATTTCTTCTTGAATTTCACGCACCAGTGCTTGCTCATCAGTTTCACCCTGCTCTCGCTTACCACCGGGAATATAAAACAATGTTTTATCTTTTGAACGCGCAGTCAGTAATTTGCCATCACGAACATACAACCACGCTAACTTATCTATTTCCTTTTTCACAAAAACGCCCTTTTATAAATATGTGGTTTGTTATAGTTCGTTAAACTCAGCGACATCACTATAAATAACCTCCCATTCGCAGGCTGACATTTCAGCATACAAGTCAGTACTTGGAGATAATTTGCTATACAACTTAGGTTGATCAACCTTCATTCGCTCAAACAGCACTTGTTCAGACTTCTTAATCTTGTCCTTCGTAACGGCCAATAATTTTTCAGTGGATACTGCGATACCAAAAGCACTAAAACCCGAAGCACAATACAGCGTAAAGGCGTAGAGACCGTCCTTGTGCAGTGTGTCTTTAACCTCGTTATATTTGTTCTCTAACCCAGCCGCAAGACACTCTACAAACTGAACTTTAACTTGTTCAATGTTCATGACATGCAGCCGCCGCAATACTCAAAGACTTCAATCGACTTTGTGTATCGTGAATATCACATGCCAACATAAACTCATCCGCACCGGTCAAATCCAACAAATTCTGCAACCCTTTACGCACCGTCTCTGGACCACCAATTACCGCTGCTGCTAAAAAATCATCAATAGCCGCTTTGGCTTGTGGCGGGATACTCTCTGCAAAATTTTCCACCGGCTTAGGCAGTGAACCTAACTGTCCCGTCAATAAATCAAGAATTCGCTGGTATGTACTGCTGGCTAAAAACTCGGCTTCTTCATCAGTATCAGCCGCAATCAACGGTACACCAATAATCACATAAGGCTTGGCTAAGGTAGCCGAAGGTTTAAATGACTTACGATATAGCTCTACCGCTTGAAGCAACATACGCGGTGCAAAGTGTGAGCCAAAGGCATAAGGAAGACCACGCTCTGCGGCCAACTGAGCGGAAAACAAACTACTGCCCAATAACCAAATCGGAACATTCGTCCCTGCACCCGGCATTGCAATAATGCTCTGCCCTGGTTTTGGCTCTGCAAGTAGCTGCTTTAACTCACTCACTTCACGAGGAAAGTCTGCGTCCGTTTCTACTTTGTTACGACGCAACGCGCGCATCGTATTCTGATCTGTTCCCGGTGCACGCCCAAGTCCTAGGTCAATACGGTCAGGATATAGCTCTGCCAATGTACCAAAGGCCTCAGCCACCACTAAAGGCGCGTGATTCGGAAGCATGATGCCGCCCGAGCCAACCCTCATGGTGTTAGTTTTGCTGGCAATATGCCCCACCAAAACAGCCGTTGCTGAGCTAGCAATACCGCGCATATTATGGTGTTCAGCTAACCAATAACGTTTGAAACCAATGCTCTCTGCATGTTGGGCTGTTTCTACACTCACTTGTAACGCTTGAGCCACAGTGCCACCTTCACGAATGGTGACTAGGTCCAACATAGACAGCGATGTATTTGATAATGAATTTGCCATGCGTTACTCCAACCAAGACCAAAAAAAAATCCCCACACTGTATTAACAGTATGGGGACATTTGAGCGTTTAACTAGAGCGGTTTATGCTAGATCAAAACGATCCGCATTCATCACCTTAGTCCATGCTGCAACAAAGTCTTTTACAAACTTTTCTTTGTTGTCGTCTTGCGCATAAATCTCAGCGTAAGCACGTAGGATTGAGTTAGAACCAAACACTAGATCAACACGTGATGCAGTGAACTTAACTGCGCCAGTGGCACGATCACGGATCTCATAAACACCCTTACCAGAAGGAACCCATGAATAGCTCATGTCCGTTAGATTAACGAAGAAATCGTTAGTTAACGCGCCTTCGTTTTCAGTGAATACACCCAACTTAGTGCCACCGTGGTTAGTACCGATAACTCGCATACCACCAACAAGAGCCGTCATCTCAGGTGCTGTTAGGCCCATCAACTGTGTACGGTCAAGTAGCAACTCTTCAGCACTTACTGAGTAGTCAGCTTTCAACCAGTTACGGAAACCGTCATGAATAGGTTCAAGTACTTCAAATGCGTCAAAGTCAGTCATCTCAGCAGTCGCGTCACCACGACCAGGCGCGAATGGTACCGTTACGTCAACACCAGCCGCTTTTGCAGCCTGCTCGATACCCACACTACCTGCTAGTACGATAACGTCTGCAACACTTGCACCCGCATCTGCCGCAATAACTTCTAGTACAGCAAGTACCTTCGCAAAACGTGCTGGCTCGTTACCTTCCCACTGACTTAGTGGCGCAAGGCGAATACGTGCACCGTTAGCGCCACCACGGTTATCAGAACCACGGAACGTTCTAGCGCTATCCCATGCTGTTGTTACCATTTCACTCGTCGTTAAGCCACTGGCAGCGATCTTCGCTTTAACAGCATCAACATCGTAGCTAGTGCTTCCAGCACCGGTAGGATCTTGCCAAATCAAATCTTCTTGAGGCGCATCAGGACCGATATAACGAACCTTAGGACCTAAGTCACGGTGAGTTAGTTTGAACCAAGCGCGAGCAAATACTTCAGAGAAATAAGCAGGATCTGCATAGAACTTCTCAGAGATCTTACGGTAAGCAGGGTCAACCTTCATCGCCATGTCCGCATCAGTCATGATCGGGTTAAGACGCGTCGTCATGTCTTCAACATCAACTGGCTTCTTATCTTCCGCAATCTCAACTGGCTCGTACTGCCATGCTCCTGCTGGGCTCTTCTTAAGCTCCCAATCAAGGTTTAATAGTAGGTCAAAGTAACCGTTATCCCACTCAATTGGGTTTGTTGTCCAAGCACCTTCAATACCACTAGACACTGTGTCACGACCGTTATTACCCATCCAGCCAAAACCTTGCTCGGCTATATCAGCACCTTCAGGAACAGCACCCAGTGCTTTAGCGTCACCATTACCGTGACACTTACCAACCGTGTGACCACCTGCTGCCAATGCAACTGTTTCTTCGTCGTTCATCGCCATACGTTCAAACGTTACACGAATGTCGTTAGCTGTTTTTTGTGGGTCAGGGTTACCGTCAACCCCTTCTGGGTTTACATAGATAAGACCCATCATTACTGCTGCTAATGGATTTTCTAGGTCACGCTCACCAGAGTAACGACTACCTTCTCCACCACTTGGTGCTAGCCATTCCTTCTCAGAACCCCAATAAATATCTTTCTCTGGGTGCCAAATGTCTTCACGACCAAACGAGAAACCAAATGTCTTCAAGCCCATTGACTCATAAGCCAAAGTTCCGGCATACGCTAAAATGTCAGCCCAGCTTACTTTGTTACCGTATTTCTTTTTGATAGGCCAAAGGATACGACGTGCTTTATCAAGGTTAACATTGTCAGGCCAGCTGTTTAGCGGCGCAAAACGTTGGTTACCTGTGCTAGCACCACCACGACCATCAGCCGTACGGTAAGTACCTGCTGCATGCCATGACATACGAACCATTAGAGGACCATAGTGTCCCCAGTCAGCAGGCCACCATGGCTTGCTGTCAGTCAGAATTGCGATCATGTCTTTCTTAAACGCTTCAACGTCTAAGCTTTTTACTGTTTCACGGTAATCAAAGTCTTCACCCATTGGATTAGTCTTTGTATCGTGCTGGTGCAAAATATCTAGGTTAAGTGACTTAGGCCACCATTCCATGTTTGACATACTGCTTTCTGTTGCACCACCGTGCATGACTGGACACTTACCACTAGACATATTTGAATCTCCTAAATGTGTTGAAAGGACGTTGCTAGCTACTCAACGTCCTAAGGTGTGACTACTATTAACTATACGGCGCTATTTGTGAAACAGTTGCCTTGTATCGTTACAATAGACCTTATCTATCAAGGTAAGTATTGTGATAGATAAATCATTTATCTGTCGTGAACGAAGCGCTATTTACCGGAACAATTAACACATCACAACGACTATGGTTTTGAACATAGTGCGTGGTAGAACCCATTAGCTTGTTTAAGCCCTTCTTTTTCTTCGCCCACATGATCACTAAATCAGACCGGTGTGCTTCAAGAAAAGAAACGATGCCAGAGTCTGTATTACCTGAAATCACTTTAGTTTTTAGTGCAAAGTCAGTCTCTAGCTCACTCACAAATAATTTCATCTGTGCTTCAGCGGCGTCGATATGATGCTGGCTTTGCTTCTCAACGATGTCTTCACCAATGAGTGAACTACCAATCGCATCACCGTATAGTGCCAATGCACTGTCTTCTTGAACAACATTTAATAACGTCAATGTCGCGTCGTAGTTACCTGCCATTTCGATGGCACGCTTACAGGCATGTGCTGAATACTTAGAAAAATCGACTGCAACTACAATATGTTGATAAGGCAGTAATTTGTCAGCCGCCACCTCGACGTCTTCTTTATTACGAAGCCAGTCCCATGCATCTTGCAGGTTTTCACGGTTAAAATAACGAACTTCGCCTGGCGCTATGAATGGTTTAGCAAACCAAGCCATCCAGTGCTCCCACGACTTATCACCAACAAGCGCAATACGCTCAAAGCTGGTTGAGTGCTCCATACCAAACTTGTAGTCATCCTTTGCTGCCGCCAGATCCCAACCTCTAAAATTTTCAAACTCGAATAAAATGGAGACCTTTTCAAACTCATTAATTTGCGCTTCTAATTTTGGTAAAAAGTTCTGATAATCTTCATGACTTAACCTACCTGAAGCACGAACCGCAATGGTGTTGTCGTCAAATACAGGGATAAATTGCAACATACTAATACTTCCTTAAATCGTTAATAATTAGAGAGCGTTGTTATCTGAACAACGATGTAGTTTAACTACATATTGAACCTATTATTCGATATGTGTAACTGTTAGCGTCTATTGCAGCGATAGACATTTCCTATCAAACTTGAGGTCATCTAAAACTTATATAAAGGATTACAAGCACTTCATGTGGCTCGCATTGGCATGGTATCGACTACCTAATCAGGGCATAATATTGCACATTCTAAAATCATTATAGTTATCTAAAACAGGGGAAAACCATGGGTTTAAAAGGACTTCGTTCAACTACAGCGCTTATCTCAGTAGCCGTTTTACTAACTGCTTGCGGTGGTAATGGAAGCAATGACACTAAGTCAATGGAAGCGGCTGCACTGGCGGCCACTCAAGCTGACGTTAGCTTTCAAAAGATTGATACTGTTGTCGGTACGGGCGCTACAGCTACGGCTGGTCAAACAGTAACAGTACATTACACCGGTTGGTTGTATGACACGTCTGCGCCTGAGAACAAGGGTAAGAAATTTGATAGCTCGGTTGATCGCGGTCAGCCGTTTGTATTCCCATTGGGAGCTGGCAAAGTGATTAAGGGCTGGGAAAATGGTTTTTCAGGGATGAAAGTTGGCGGTAAACGTACGCTAATCATTCCATCTGAAATGGGCTATGGTTCACGTGGTGCGGGAAGCTCTATCCCAGGTAATGCGACGTTGTTATTTGATGTTGAGATGCTAGGCGTTAAGTAACACCCAGATCTATGGAGCTGCACACTGTGTACGCTCCATTTTTTGCCGCTTGTTAGCGCCTGCTAACATTGGTGGCAAAGGTTGTGCCGTAAAAGACATGTGCTGCTAGTAAGCAAAGCCCCAGAGTGCCTATAGAGGTTGATGTCGCCCATAAAAGATATATGGCATACACGTGACCGATGACAAGTACAAACCAGAGGATGAGTCCAATATCGCCTAGCAGCTTGCTATGCGTCTCTCTGAAGTTACTGATCCCAAAACCCCAAGCTAGGAACGTCCACATGATTAGCCAACCAATGACCATGGTGAAAAATAGGTTTGTGAAGATTTCAGACCAGGGCATTTAGGCTACCTTTGATGGGTTAACGTAAGTTATTGACCTTTTAAAATAGCCTTTTTAATAATTGTTGCAACTGTTTTTGATGAAATATTGCGATCTTGGCAGTATTTTGATTTTAACCAAACAGACAATGGCTTTTGCCCTTTACTCTGCTTACAGCCCCAACAACATATTGCAATATTATCACTGCTTAACATATCTGCACCCTTACTAATCTTACCCAAGCTAGCACATGAGTATTTAGACTCTTTCACAGGGGTAAATTCGGTACGACAGTAGACGCAGACTTTGTCTCTAGCCCTGAGTTCCTGCTCTAGCGCATCAGGAATATTCCAAGTATTTGCCATGATTGTTCCGCCTTAGGCCTAAAGGTAGTTAATACATTAAATACGTAACAACCTATGGTGTCTAAAACACATACTTTGAAAGTAGCATTGTTGCAAAAAGGTAAATAAGCGTTGAGTCGTCACATTATTCTCAACCATGACCTTCGGGGCTTGAAAGCAGCCATCGCCACAAAGGAACAATATCAATACGCTTGCCGTCGATTTCAATCTGCTCATGGCGATGCTGGGTCACTAGCTCTGCCCTATCCAGCTTCATGTATTTCATTGCTTCCAGCAAACCATTAATTTCACGATCATAAGTCTTAGTCCCTTCAATATTCACACTCACATTAACTAAGCGAGCCTGAGTACCGGGCACATAAAAATCCACCTCCTGAACTTCCTTATAGTAATAAACCTCTCAATGATGACGGCGTAACTGTAAGAAAACCACGTTTTCATAAAGCTTACTAAAATCACTGGACAGCGAGGTATCCAGAAGTGTTTTAAAGCCATTGTCTATCGCATAAATTTTGCGAGGCTTGCGCTGCTCTTCTGGCGCTGAATTTCTAAAAATGGGCACTGAAAACAACGCGTAGGCATCTTCAAGATAGGTAAAGTATTGATAAAGCGTGTCTTTACTAATCTTATGCCCTAAGCCTTTGTACTCATTGAACAGTTTATTGATGCTGGCCGGCATACCAATATTACTCAGTGAATACTTGATCAGGTGTCGCAGTAAGTGCGTGTTCTTAATGTCATATCGTTCGATTAGGTCACGATAGATAATTAAATCCAAATAGTCGCGCCAGATGCGTTAACGTACGACCTCTTAAGCTAGTCGCAATCTCTTTGCTTAACAGACGTGAAGAAGAGCCTGTCACAAAAACACGGACATTCAAGGTGTCATGAATACGGCGTATATAGCGCTCCCAGTTTGGAATATTTTGTACTTCATCCAGAAACAAATATACCTGCTCATCACGCTTATCGGGGTAAACCACGTTATGCGGATCGACTGTTTTTCTCAGTTCATTGATTAAGCCGTAGCATAAATGTGTCTTACCGCAACGACGTACACCAATGAGGGAGACTATTTTTGGGCTGTCTAATGGGATTTTATAATCGCGCTCCACAACTGATTTTGGTTTAGTTTCTTGGAAGTCGGTGATTAAGCGCTGAAACAATGCTTTCATTGCTTCCTCCCAGAGAAGGAAAGAAAGGCAAATTATAGACTTTTAGGAAGAGAAAGATTAGCCTCCAGCTAACCCTCTTATGCATCTTACCGTCAGTCGAAGATCCCTTATTGCTAAGTGGCGCGGGACAATTTATTCGTACCCCATGCCAAGCTCTTGAGCTTGATCAGCCAGCTCCTCCAACACTTTAAGCCGAGACTGATCTTCCTGCTTTTTATAGCCGATTACATCTTTAATTTTAACCACTACAAGGCTTTCAGCACCTACCCTACGAAATGGAATTTCACCCTTACTCAACAACTCGTCGAGATACGGCTGACTAACATTTAAGAAATCAGCCGCCTGTTGAGTGCTTTGATAGTGCTCAATTTTTTGGGCAGTTGGAAATTGAACCACATTTGAACGAGCCATACCCTTTCCCTTCTAAAGCTTATAAATAACCTTTGAATCAAGCACTCAATATAACTTTGAACTCAGGCGTTAGATTCAACTTGTTAGCAGCCTTACAAAAAGCGGTATCAAATGTATGTAAAACACTATCTCCACAAATGCACAGATGAATAGCATCAGCGAAATCTGCACCTAAGCGATACCAACTTAAAGATAGCTCAACCTCATGAGCGTTTTCTATTGTGAGATTTTCAGTCAGTGCCGCTTGTTCAAAAAAATCGGCAATATCTGAACGCGCTAGTTTATAAACAGAACGTAGTACCCACTCAGTCTCTAGTAGCACCGTGCGAGAAACAAACACCTCATTTTCCATCAGTAGCTTTTCAGCAATATCAGCTTGTTGCTGATCATCGTTTGTTGCAATACGGACGAATAAGTTTGTATCAAAAGCGATCATTGCTGTACTCCACTGGCTTACAAAGTTGCTCAGTAGGAATAGCCTCACCACTATATTTAAGAAAACCTCGCAGTGATTTAACGGGTTGCTTTTTTGCCTGAGTTTTCGTGCGAAGCATGACGCCTTGCTCTGTCATAACTAGCATCAATTCCACACCATTACCCCAATGTAGATCATCTCTGACCTCTTTTGGAATCACTATTTGTCCCTTGCTGGACACTTTAACTGTTGCTAATTTCATACACAAACCCTTAAGTAAGTCAAAATGTAAGCTTTCATGATGAAGCTAAATATAACTATAAATCCTCTATGATTAATTATCAATTAAAGACTTACTTTTCGTCTTACTTTTTTAAACGGCTATGTAATCTCACATTTTGATATTATGAAATCAAACATTGGTCTAAAAACTTCAAATGCTTCGGGTGGTAAACTGGGAACAACTTCTTTTTAAAAAGAGGTTTTATCTCCATCGAATTTAACTTGCTCACCACCAGGTGATGGCTCAGTTTTAAAGTATGTACCCTGATTCACAGCGCCATAAAATAAATATTCTATTGCACAATTGGAGCTTCCCCAAAAAGTTGTTTTGATCTGGTAGTCTCTATAAACTTGACGGTGAATCACATCATTTTTTGGGATTGGTAACATAAAGGCATAAGACGTATCACCATCTTTATTTTCCCACTTTTTGAGCATTCCGGCATCAGGGTCGTCTTGCAAAGTATCCCCATTTAAGCGATTCCAATGGTTATAAGCTTGATCAAAATCAAACAATGAAAAAATAGGACGCCCACTCATTTCAGCATGAATACGTTTATCTTTTTCTTCAGGCCCCGTGAGTCCCTGATATAAACCGAGATAGATCTCATAGGCTGGGTCTATTTTGCGGTTCTTGATTTTGGTCATGACTGAGCCAAACGGCTTGAAGTCATTCACCTGTGTTTGGTCGGCGAGTATGTTTCTATCGACTAAGAATAAAACACGTTTAACGCGCTTGGCTTTCCATAAGCGCCAGATAATCTGGAACGTGGTGTAGGTTTTGCCAGTGCCTGTAGCCATAACGAGCAGTAGACGTTTCTCTCCCTTTGACACTTTCTCTATCACGCGATTGATCGCTTCGGCCTGATAGTAACGAGGTTCTTTGCCCGACCCATCATCAAAGTAAGGCTGAGTGACCAGCGATTCGTGTTCGTCTTCAATGCCACGATAACTTTTGTATCGCTCCCATAGTATTTCTGGGGACGGGAACTCATCCATTGAAAGCTCAATTTCAATATTTTCACTTTGCAATGGGAATTTATTGTGTGAGGCAAAACCATCGCCATTGGAGCTGTAAACACTAGGTACTTCAAGAATATCGGCATAGCCCAGTGCTTGTTGCATACCGTCGCTAATGGTCTTGTTATTTTCTTTGGCTTCCACAACGGCAACGGGCACGCCTTTCTCTTTTTGCAGCACGTAGTCAGCGAATTTTTTCTTCTTTTTATTTCGAGACGATAAGTTACCTCGGACAATCACTGGGCCTGGAGTTAGTGTCACTTCTCGTCTAATTTGAGTCATTTCATCCCAGCCAGCTTTAACTAAAGCGGGAGTGATGAACTTGGCTTTGATGTCAGATTCACTGAGTGTTTTCTTTTCCTTACTGTCCATTTACGCTTCCCTATTTAGCCAGTTGGACTTTGAATGATGTTATATATAAAACATCAATTTTGAGTAGTGTTGTGCAATATAACACCCAAACAGACAACAAGGGAGTGGCTGGATAACAATAGTAGGTGCGGGTATCGTTTCATTCTTGCTGAGCTGTTGCTGTCTTTGACTTGAACTGTAACAACGTATTCTGCTTGCTAGAACTAGCCAAAAAGCCAATTAGTGTTGGCTTAACCAAAAAAAAGCCATGAACGAGTCATGGCTTTTTTCTAACTATCTGCTATCAATGGCATAAACTAGGGTCACTAACTCAACCATCTGAAGTATCAATTGGACATATGTCTAACTAAGGCTCCAATAACGCTATTTAAGCTTCGATGCCCAAATAGCAATACGATGTTTCATGCTTAGCTGAGAGATCTGATCTTGTGGCAACGGCTGTATGATTTTATCATGTACCAACAACCGATATATGTACTCTATTTTGTCGGCAGCAGAGTCAGTGGGTTCAAACTCAACCACCCCTCTTTCTTCCCCGTACTTCATTCCCTCAAGTATTGCCTTTTTCACCATCTCTTTTTCATTTTTCATTTTTTTCATAGTTAGATTGGCCATTGATTAATGTCGCTACAGTATGTGCATAAACACTAAGCAATGGCAAATTCAACCTACTTTTTATAGTCCTCTAACGGGATCAATTCTAGCGGCTCTCCGCCTCTCAGCGGTGGCCAACGACACTCGTCAAATACACGGAACTGGCAGGACTGGCATTTCACGTGATCAAGCGCCACAGTCGTAATCTTTTTTATCGCTTCACTCTTCTTTTCAAAAAAGTACTGCGCACCAATGTGCTCATCAAAATGCCCACGATGGATAAAGTTGTTTACCGTTGGTTTTAACTCAGCAAAGTACAGTCCACCACCCTTCTCTTGAATACGGTCGGACTCTTGCTCAATCATCTCTGCGCCCGTCATATCAATGAAGTTAACGCCCGTACCGATCACCAATATGTGTTTAATACCCTGCTTTTCAGTGATATTAAACAAGTGGTTTTGAATATGATTGGCTGAACCGAAATAGACTGACATATCAATACGAATAATTTTTAACTGAGGACACTCATCCAAGTTTCGACGATCGTTATTAACCAGCGTACGTTTCTTACCTAGAGGGTCAAGGTCCGTTGCAAGGCTCACAATATGCGGTATAGACGTTCTTGCGAGGAAAATCACAAGTGACATCAACACCCCCAAATAGATTGCAAACTCTAGCTCTAAGAACAACGTCGACAAGAAAGTCGTCAATAAAATACTGCTTTCAGAACGACTTGTTTCAAACACTTTCTTAATCGTTTTCAAATCAACTAAGTTATAGGCCACTAATAAAATAATGCCGCCCATTGCCGCCGTGGGGAGAAAACGAGTCAGTGGGGCAATCAATAGAATAATCAAAGCCAATATCACTGCCGCAAAAATCGCCGACAAAGGTGTTTGAGCGCCCGCACTGTAGTTCACACCCGAACGTGTAAAGGAGCCTGAACCCGCATAACTAGAAAAGAAACTACCCACGACATTCGACATGCCCTGCCCAAAAAACTCTTGGTTTCCGTCAATACGCTGATGCGACTTGGACGCTATCGCACGACTAATCGACACTGCTTCAATCAAACCTAGCAACGCTACAGCAAAGGCTTGGGGTGCAAGGTTCTTGATTGACTCAAGTGAAAAGTCAGGTGATGAAAAAGGGGGTAAATGTGCAGGGATTTCAGCAACAAAATCGATACCTGCTGACTCGCCACCCAAGGCCATAGCCACTAAACCACCAATGATCAATGCATTTAGCATATTGGGCAGCTTAGGAACGAAGAGCTTAATCAAAATGGCGCTGACTAACGTCACGATACTCACAAGGAGAATGGATAGATTCACAAATGGCAACTGTTTGAATATCGCTATCCACGTATAGATAAACGACTCACCACGATCGACGTTAACTCCAAGCACATACTTCATTTGGCTACTTGCAATAAGAATAGCCGCACCTGCAGTGAAACCAATGACCACCGTATGCGAGACAAAGTTAACCAATACACCCAGTCTTGCGAGTGCAAATGCCAACTGGTAGACACCCGCCAAAAACGTGATGGTTAATGCATTTTGAATGTACTCAGGGCTACCTGGCTCAATGCCACCACTGTTTAAAGTGGAGAATATAACGATAGAAATGGCCGTGGTCGGCCCCGATATCAGATGGAAGGACGAGCCAAACAAAGCCGCGATGATGGGCGTCACCATGGCGGTATAGAGTCCATACTCCGGTGGTAAACCAGCAATGGTTGCAAAGGCAACACCTTGTGGCAAAACAATAACCGCGCCAGTAACGCCTGCTAACAAGTCAGCTTTTAAGCTTTCTTTGGTAACGCGTGGCCATAGAATAAATGGGAATAGGAAATTTAGAAGCGCAGTCATAACAAGAATCTGATAACAAAGTAAATGCGAAAGTAGTCTACGCCCATCAAGTATGGAATGTTAGGTCAAATAACACGTTTACCAATACTTAAACATTGATTTAGTTACGAGAGGACTTTTTATTTAAAATTTTGTAAAAAATAAATCCAATCTTTTCGAGATAATCGTGCACCAGACAAGATGTTGCCATTCACAGCGCCAGAGTCGATTGCTATAGCTGCTGAATAACCATTAGAGGTTAGGCAATAATAAAGCCGATGATTCTTTAGTGAGTCATCGGCCTTTGTGTGTTCACGCAAGTATGCTGTTGCAAAACTACTTAGCAGCAGCTTCCAACTCATCAATCTCTGTTTTAATCTTTTCGGCTTCAGCGGTTATTTTTGAATAGGTACGAATATCCCCTCCACGCTGCGCGTGCATCGCCTCTTCTAGCTTTGCATTGTAACTCTTACGAAGTTTCTTCAGTGGATCAGACTTGAACATTGAAAACATGGCTTATCTCGATAGTTAGTTTTCTTATGTTATACAGATAATTACTCAACAACGACAAAGACCGTACTGACAGTACCTACACTTAGTACTAACTAGTACTGACACATAACTAGAGACGCTTGGAACAGTACCAATGCCATTCGAGTCGTTGCATAAATGATGCGTATAAGTAAATAACATGCAGCTATTGTTGCACCTCACTCGTCTAGTTATTGAAACTCAAAAATTACATAACTGGAGTATTAAGCCTTGATAAGTTCCTCTTTACGCTACATTTGCAACCAAGACGCCACTTCTAGCGTTATTAAGATTAGCACTTTTTTTGGTAACAATATGCTTGTATTGCCCTCGCTGCCTGTGGTGGAACACGACCAATGCTTGGCGGAGGCGCACTGTTTACCCTGACGGACCTTGCCACAAGAACCCAAAACGATTGGGCCGAGATCCACGGGAACAAAGTCATAGCGTAATTATTATGCTGTGAGCGATAGGCTGGGGGTTCTGCCTCCCCTTTTTCCCCAGCCTGTCATTTCATTTATCAACTGGCTACTACAAATGCTTGATAAAAAACAATTAAACCAGCTTTACCGTTTCGCTATATCGTTAACCCATCAAGATGATCAAGCGTATGACCTGTTACAAAGCTGTGTAGAAAAGTACTTAAAGCAAAAACACCGTGAAATAGCTAACCCTATGGCTTATATGAAACAAACCATTCGTAATGAATTTATTGATCAAACACGAAAACAGCGTTTTCAGTTTGAGCTTAGACCCGAAGTCATTGAATCCATTGATTACGAACAGTCGCAACAAGAAACATCGTTAGAAGACCTTCACATTCAACAAGAAGAAGTTGAGTCTTTACTGTGTACGTTGTTGCCAGATGAACGAGAGTTATTATATTTGTGGGCAGTGGTTGAATACACGATTGATGAAATAGCCATACTCAAACAAGTGCCACGTGGGACGCTATCGTCTAAACTGCATCGCTTAAAGAAGCGCATACAGTTGCAGCAAAGCAGCGACAATGTCCTGCACCTCAAGGTAAAGTCATGAAACACTCTCAAAAAAACACATTGGATAAGGCGTTAAAAACGCACTATGAAGCGAAGTCGCTATCCGCTGATCAGCTAGATACCTTGATGACTATGCAGGCGACTGCAGAAGAGAATTTGCTAACCCGTTTATTGAAAGATTTTAGAGGGTATCGTTACGCATTTTATGCAACTGCGTGTTTGTTACTCATGACCTTAGTCGTGTCATTTAGCTTGCTAAACCGCCCACCGCTAGCAGAGCGTATTATGCATGAGATTGCCTATAATCATCAGCAAGAAATGCCCATAGAAATAGCTTCTAACTCACTAATAAGCATTGGTGAATACTTAAATAAACTTAAGTTTCCTTTAATTAATTCAAGCTCTCTAAGTCCACAAAACTGGCAATTATTAGGCGGTCGCTATTGCTCTATTAATGGCAAGCTCGCCGCTCAGCTAAAGGTTAAAAACCTGCAAGATAATAAAACCTACACCCTGTACCAAGCTGCGGTAGGTAGTGATATTTCGAAGGTATTAACCGCTGCCAAAGAGCAAGCGATTGAAGGGATCACTGTATCTATTTGGCAAGAGAAAGGCTTATTGCTAGGACTTGCTCACTCTAACTAGCGCTGTAGTCTTTCGCCAATAACTCATAAAACTCAATACTCGCAAACTTGTCGCCGCAGCTACCCTCTCGGCGCTCGGTGTGCTTCATCCCCAGCTTTGTGATGACGTTGCCAGAGCTAGGGTTTGCCGTCAGGTGTCTTGCATAAACACAGGTTAACTCAAGGTCGATAAAGCCATGCGCTATCATTGCCCTGCCTGCCTCGGTACAGTATCCCTTACCCCAAGACTCTACACCTAACCAATAGCCTAACTCTGCTTCGCTATTTGGCAATAGCTTGTACGTCATCGCACCGATCACTAGGTTCGTGTCTTTCTCCACCAAAGCGAAGATAACATTTTCAGCGTTTTCATATCGTTGCTGACTATCCTGAATCCAAGTAATCGCACCATTCTCTGGATAAGGGTGCGGGATATTAGAAACCATGTCTGAGATGCGCTTATCATCCACAATAGATTGCACGCGAGGTGCGTCTTCATCTGTAAATGCTCTAAGGATTAGTCTTTCTGTATTTAATGTTGCTTGTGGCTTCATTTTCGCGCTCTATAGTCTCGATTATATAATTCACTATAGACTGAAGTCTTTGGCCGTGGAAGCCAAGCTGTATAATTTTACAGCTGAATAATTTAATAAAACTGTCATAATCCTAACTTAATCCAAATTGAACACTAATTAAGCAATTAGCTGAAAGGCAAGTGCTACCGAGCTGCACACCCCTAGTATTGATGCTATCAACACGCTTATCCACAGCTACTGTGCATAACCTTGGATAAGCTATTTCACCAATCTTAGGCCAATTAAAATCAGACTAATCAATACCCACCAAACACCATCAGGCTAACTTTCGAATAGGGATTAACACAAAGACTGACACTAGCATTGCAGCAGAGGCTATGTATAAACCAATACTGTAATCACCGCTGTCTTTTGCTAACCAACCCACAACCGAGGGCGAAATGATCTGAGCAATACCGTAGGTAATCGTCATTTTACCCATCATTTTAGCGGGCTTAGTCGGGTAGTAACGCCCTGCCATAGACAATACCAAGCTCACCACACCGATAAAGGTAAAGCCAAATAACACGGCACCAGAGATTGCCATGAATAGGTTATTTTCAGCTAGAGGCAGCAAGATACTGACCGCCTGAAGCAGTGAGGCTGCAATCAAAGCATTCACATCACCAATGCGACGTGCCACCAAGTCCCAAACGATACAGGCTGGCGCTGCACCGATACCAAGGATCATAAACGTCCAAGCGCCTAACCCTGCCAAACTAGGCTGCTGGTCAATGATGGATACGATAAACGTCGAGCTAACCACCATGCCTACGCCAGCACAAAAGTAAGACAGCATAAACAAGCGCATGAATAAGTCGCTAGGCGGCGAGTCAACCAACGTCTGGCCACTGTTGCTGACACCACTAGTGTCAGGTCGAGGTAACCATGCCCAAGCCGGTATAAGCAGCACCACGCCTAATACAGTTAATAGATACCACTGTGTTTGCCAGTCAAATGAGCGACTAGCCAACTCGACAAGTAGTGAACAAATGATGATACCCAAGCCCATGCCTGAGAAATGAATGCCTAACTCCGAGCGGTGACCGTTACGAATCAACCAATTCATAATAAGGCCAGAGGCTAGTAACAAGCCTGCTGCACTTGAGAGGCCTGCAAAGAAGCGCAGTATTGACCATAGCCAAATATTGTCGGTGAGGCCCATGCCTAAAGTAGATACGACTGCCACGATTAGACCAATGCGGTAGAGTTTATCTTTCAGCACTAAACTACTGATTTGTGATGCAATGATGGCACCAGAGAGGTAGCCTACATAGTTGATCGTCGCCAACCAACCTGCTTCATAAATGCCCAAGCCCGCCTGCTGCTGCATGATGGGCAAAATGGGGGTATAGGCAAAGCGTGCAATGCCGACCAATACAATTAAACTCATGATACCTGCGGTAAGTACCCGTAAACGCTCGACACTAGCTGACATAACCACCTCTTGATACAGACAACCGAGCGTGCTCGCGTAACTGCAAATAACCACAAGTGGCAAGCCTGAAGTCAGGCTTGCCTATTTTATAAGGTGCTAAGCAACCATCTGAGTTTCATCAGGCTCCTTTTCACCAATTTCAACGAATCCAATATCTTCCATAATGCCGTAAAGTGCTGGAAGTACTAATAAAACTAGTAGCGTTGCAGACATCATTCCGAACACAACACTTGTTACCAGAGGCACGAGTATCTGCGCTTGAAGACTTGTCTCAAACAGTAACGGCATCATCCCTGCAACAGTGGTAACAGAGGTCATAAACACCGCCCTAAAGCGATCATGCACCGCCTGTGTCGCAGCTTCATGCAAAGACATTCCCTCTGCACTTCGGTACTTCACAAACTCTACGAGCAAGATCGAGTCATTCACTACGATACCTGCAAGCGACACGAAACCGATCATGCTCGGCATCGTGAAGTCGAGGCCCATAAAAATATGCCCCCAAATCACACCGATCAAAGCCAATGGAATATTGATCATGACCAACAGTGGTTCTCGGTAGTTTTTAAACTGCAAACTCAACAGCAAATACACCCCGAGTAATGCCAGCACAAAACCAACGAGCATCGAGCTATTAGTCTCTTTACCGCTTGCAACCTCACCTTCCAAACTCACCGTTACACTCGGAAAACGTTCTTTAAACTCAGGCAAGAAACGTGTCGTTAAGTCAGCAAGCACTTCCGTGGTATTTGCCTTAACGGCGTCAATATCACCGTATACATTAATCACTCGATTACGATTCACATGACCGATACGCGCATATTCGCGCTTCTCTTCTATGATAACCAAACTATCCAGTGGAATAGCATCGCCAGAACTAGTAATGATCATGAAATTATCAAAGTCGGCTAATGCATGGGCCTTTTGGTTATCCATTTTCACTTGAATTTCGTAAGCTTCGCGTCCTTGAAAAATATCATCAACCTTGACGCCTTCGTAGGCGGCACGTAGCTGCGATGCGACATCTTGCGAAGTAACTCCCGAGCTCAATGCGCCCGGCTTTAAGGTAAAGGTAAATTGCGGCTTACCCGGACGTAGATTATCCGTGAGGTTGTAAACACCGTCGTAACCCGACAACCAATTTTGTATATCCCAAGATGCTTTTGACATTTCATCAAGGTCATTACCAATCAAACGTATATCAATCGCTCGACCTGCAGGGCCGGTGCTGGGCTCTTTAAACTGCATACTGATGGCAATTGGTACATCACCCGTATTTTCCCGCCAGCGTGGAATAAACTCTCGAAGAGTCGTGTTTCGAAATTCCGTTTCTAAGAAATCCACACTAATGGTCGCAATGTGCGTACCACTCTCAGACGAGTCAGCATTGGTGTTGTAAGAGACTTTAATGTTCTTCACCAAGCTCTGGTCGTTCTGATCTGCGAACTCTTGCTGTGTCTCCTCTAAGCTCTTCAGTAAAATATCCACCACTGATTCTGTTTTAGCAAGCGGTGCGCCCTGTGCCAATAGAATACGCGCTTCCAGAATATTGCCTTCCAAGCTAGGGAACGCCTTAAACTTCAAGTTACCTGTAGCAATCATCCCTATAGAGATAATCAGCAAGCCAATGGCAATACCGACAGTGGCATAACGGAAGCGAATGGCAAATGCGCCAAGCTTTGTCGCGCTATTACGAAGCTTCAAAAAGTTATCTTCAAACCAGACGCGCCAACGCATTGGCTTCTTTTCGTGCGCATGTTCGAGTGCGTGCTTTAGATGATGCGGTAAGACTAAAAAGGCTTCGAGCAAACTGACGGTTAATACCGACAACAGCACGACAGGCAATACCCCGAGCACTTGCCCAATATCCCCCTTCATAAACAGCAAACTACCAAACAACAAGGCAGAGGTTAGGAACGATGAAAACACACCGCCAATGACGCGCTGAGTGCCCACAATAACCGCCTCTTGCGGGTCATTGGTTTTCTTATATTCGTGGGCAATACTTTCGGATAACACGATAGCATCATCCATCAAGATACCAATCGCCATCAACAGCGCGACCATTGAGATCATATTGATACTCACACCCAGCCAGCTCATCATCGCTAAGCCACCCAAAAACGACACGGGTAAGCCGAGTGCTATCCACATGGTATAGCGCCAAGTGAAGAACAAAAACAGCACGAAACTGGCTAAAATCAAGCCCTGCCAAGCGTTCTTACTCAAGAGCTGTAAACGATCATTCACCACCGACGCACGATCATTACTGAGAATAATTTTAGTAGACGACGGAAGAATCTCATTCTCCAAATCCACAAATCCTTTTACCGAGTCAAATACCTTAATGGTGTCATCAATTCGGTTCTTGCTGACCTGTAAAATAGCCGCTCGTTGACCATTAAACTCTATACGCTCTTCTTCCAAATCAAAGCGATCTACGACGCGCGCAATATCACCAAGACGAACCTCGCCCCCTTTATCAGTATTGAGGATAACTAAGTCGGCTAACTCTTCAACGGTCTTTCGCGCGTTAGAAAAGCGGATCTGGTAGTCCTTATCCACACTGTTGATCGTACCTGCGGGCAAATCAACCGCTTGCGCTTGAATAAGACTGGCAACATTTTGAATACTCAGCCGATATTTCAACATCGTATTGGCGTCAATCAACACATTTAGCTGATGCGTTGAGAAACCCTGCACTTTAACAATCGGTACACCCGGAATGGCTAACAAGCGATTACGATAATCTTCAGCAAGTGCCTTTAGCTCCGATGCTGTTAGGCCTTCGGAAGTAATCGCCACATCAACTACTTGATCAGTACGCCCAACCTTGACCACCGTTGGATCTTCTACCTCTGAAGGAAAGTCACTGATAGTATCGACAGCCGAAATGATATCATCTTCAAACTGCTTTATATCGCCACCTTCCTGCATGGTGAGGGTCAACACACCTAGGTTGTCTCGTGCTTCACAGGTCTGTTCATCGACGAAGCTAATGCCATCGGTCGCATCTTCAAAACGAGTACAAATAGCTTCTTCAACATCCGCAGTACTCGCTCCGGGATACACAGCCGTGACATTAAATGTATTCAATTCCAGCGCCGGAAAGGTCTCTTTATTGAGTCCTGGCAGTGTCGCCAAACCAACCGCCACAATCGCGACCATGAGAATATTGGAGGCGGTAGGATGCTCCGCAAAAAAGCGAATCATGGTGTAACCTCACCTGACGCTTCCTTACGAAGTTGAGCAACTTCTTCAGGAACTTCAATGGCTTTGATAGGAACCCCAGAAATCACTGGAATCAAATCACTCACAATAATGCGATCGCCTACTGACACACCACTTTCAATGACAACCAAATTACCTTGCGTGGTTGCAACCTTGACGGGACGTATTTCAAGCTTGTTTTCCGTGTTAACCAAATAGACACGACCTTCATGAATCGCCTTACGAGGAATCACAATACGCTGCTGCGCACCCGCCTTGAAATCAACCGCAACATACAAACCTTTCAGTAGCGGTGGTTTCTTACCCGGCACAATGCCTTGGTAAGGGTTTTGAACTTGCACCGTAAAGCTCACGGTATCCGTCGTCGAATCAACAGATTCACCGATGCGCACCAACTTAGCTGGCCATGACGAAACCATCGCCCCGCTCGCCAAATGCACCGTCGCCTCAAGGTTGATATTATTCATCGCAGCCAATCTTTCCGGTGCTGTCGCGATATTGTCTGCAAAACTCACCGTGCCCCTTAACAGTTGCCCAGCATGTTTAATCGATAACTGTGCCTCGACCTCAATCGCATTCGTTCCCAAGGCCTCAAACAACTGCGAGCCTGCCGAAACAAAGGCCCCTTCTTCCGCTAATACCTCGCCTATTCGTGCATCAAAGGGAAGCGTCACCGAGGTACGAGAAAGTGTATCGGTATTTTCAGCAATGGTACTTTTGGACTGTGATATCTGAGCATTGATAGCCGCACGACGACTGGTAAAGGTATCTAAGTTGCCTTGAATATCCTGTACAGAAGCTTGAAGTTGCAACACTTTTTGCTGCTCAGCATCCAAGGTTGAACGTGCAACGACTCGTTTCTTCCATAAGGTATTCACTCGGCCGTATTCTTGTTGCCCTAACGTCAGGTTTCGTTTAGCAATGTTCAGCGAGTTCCGAGCACTTCGCTCTTCCGCCGCTAACTGCGCTAAAGAGGACTGAGTATTAGCCAGACCCGCCTTGCTTTGCCCTAACGAGATCTCATAGCTAGTCGGCTCGATACGAAGCACTATCGTCCCTTTGGCAATACTGCCACCCTGTTTTAAATCGGGATGAATATAAGTAACCTTGCCGCCCACCTCAGCCTTATAATTTAGATTCACCGACGGTTCGACGCTGCCATATCCCACCGCTTGAGCACGAAATGGCAGCGACTCAACCGTGATGACATGAGCTAGTTTTTCTGGGAACGTTCTAAGCTCATGCTCTAACGGCTTTTTACTCTGCGCCATCCCTCGAACTATTAACACTGCGGCAATAATTGCCAATGGTAGTAATAGCATTTTTAGAGAGAATTTCTTCTTCGATGCTATTGGCTGTTCATTTTCACTACTCATAAATTCTTCTTTATTTTTAAGTATTAATTGTTAGGGAATATAACCGCTTAATGAAGCTTCATCTTAGGCTTCACCGTATTACCAATTTTATGTGCCAACCAAACTGCCGCACCACCAAACCAACCGTGAATAGCAATCTGATGCATGCGATACAACGACACGTAAACCAACCGTGCAAGGTGCCCCTCAACAAACATCGAGCCTTTCGACAAGTTGCCCATCAAGCTACCGACGGTACTGTAAGTACTAAGATTAACTAAAGAACCATAATCACTATAAACAAAGTCTTTTAACGCTTTATTTTTACGGGATAACATTATGTTTTTACAAACGAGAGAAGCCATCTGATGTGCTGATTGTGCGCGTGGTGGCACCCAGCTTTCATCCGCCATTTGGCAGCCACAACAGTCGCCAATCACATAGACACTATCGTCATTGGTACTCTGTAGTGTCGACTTAACCACGATCTGACCCATTCGATTAGTCTCGAAAAAGTCCATTTCACGAATGAAGTCCGGCGCTTTTACCCCGGCCGCCCACACCGTCAAATGCGCATCAATGCGACTGCCATCAGCAGTAATAAACCCATTCTCATCCGCTTCAACAATGCGCGTATCTACCTTAACCGTCACACCCAGCTTCTCAAGCTCAAGACGAGCACTTTCAGCAATACGCTCAGGCAATGCTGGCAATATGCGTGGACCTGCTTCAATCAAAGTAATCGTGGGTGGTTGTGGTGCAGTCGTAGACAGATCATACATTTTCATCAAATCAGCCACGTGATGTAGCTCGGCAGATAACTCAACGCCTGTCGCGCCGCCACCCACAATCGCTAATTTTAGCTGCCCTGCTTCATCGGGCTGATACACACGCATGAACTGATCCAGCATCGACTCATGAAAGTACTCAGCCTGTCTGTGTGAATCTAGGAAATAACAGTTATCTGCAACACCTTTAGTACCAAAGTCATTACTGACACTTCCCACAGCCATCACTAGCGTGTCATAGGTGACTTCACGCTCAGGCAATATCAATTTACCTTTATTGCTCATCAGAGGTGCAAGCTTAATCGACTTGGCCGCTGGATCCATGCCTATCATCGTGCCAAGTTGGAACTGATAGTGGTGACGCGTCGCATGAGCATGGTAAACCACACCGTCAGTACTACGGTCCAAGGCACCTGTTGCAAGCTCATGTAACAAAGGCTTCCAAATATGCGTACGGGTTTGATCAACCAATATGATATTGGCCTTTTTCTTTTTACCGAGCTTGTTGCCGAGACTAGTCGCTAGTTCAAGTCCACCCGCTCCGCCGCCTACAATGACGATAGTTTCCATTATAATTACTCATAAGTTTTTAAGAATTCTCATTGATCGACAACGCCATCGCTTCAGCGATTTTAATGCCATCAATTGCAGCTGACATAATGCCACCTGCGTAACCTGCACCCTCACCCGCGGGGAATAGGCCTTGTGTATTTATGCTTTGGAAATTAGCATCACGCTTGATATTGATAGGTGCAGAAGTACGCGTCTCAACACCTGTTAACAACGCATCTTCAAGTGCAAAACCCTTTATTTTTCGGTTAAATGCAGGAATTGCTTCACGTATTGCTTCAATACAAAAATCAGGTAATGAGTCTGCCAAATCCGTTAATTTAATGCCCGGTGTGTAGGATGGTTTTACCGACCCTAACGCCTTTGAAGGAACGCCTTTCATGAAGTCACCGACACGCTGAGCAGGTGCATCGTAGTTCTCTCCACCCATCACATAGGCACGACTTTCTAACTCACGTTGGAAGTCTAAACCGGCCAATGGCCCACCCGGATAATCTGATGGGTCGATACCAACTACCACCGCACTATTCGCATTACGCTCGTTTCGTGAGTACTGACTCATACCATTGGTAACAACGCGCCCAACCTCAGACGTCGCTGCCACCACTGTGCCACCTGGGCACATACAGAAGCTATACACCGAACGACCATTTTTGCAGTGATGCACTAACTTATAGTCAGCCGCACCTAAGATTTCGTTACCCGCATTCTTTCCAAAACGTGCCGCATCAATCGCAGACTGCTGATGCTCGATACGAAAACCCACTGAGAATGGTTTCGCTTCGATATAAACACCACGGTCATGCAACACTTGGAAAGTGTCACGTGCACTGTGACCAATCGCCACGGCAATGTGCTTAGACTTAATCACCTCACCTGATGACAAGGTCAGCCCTGTGACTTGGCCGTCTTCTATATGCAGATCATCCATTCTAGAACTAAAGCGAATTTCACCACCTAACTCGATGATCTTAGCGCGCATTTTCTCAACCATAGTCACCAATTTGTAGGTACCAATGTGAGGCTTACTCACAAACAAGATCTCGTCGGGTGCACCCGCTTCTACAAATTCATCCAGCACTTTTCGTGAGTAATGCTTAGGATCTTTGACTTGGCTATAGAGTTTTCCGTCAGAAAACGTCCCAGCACCACCTTCACCAAACTGTACATTTGACTCTGTATTAAGCTCTTTTTTACGCCAGAAACCAAACGTATCTTTGGTACGCTCTCGCACTTCTTTCCCACGTTCTAGCACAATCGGTTTGTAACCCATCTGCGCCAAAACTAACCCTGTCAACAAACCACAAGGTCCAAAACCTACGACCACAGGACGCTCTTTTAAATCTGTCGGCGCTTTCGCCACAAATTTATAAGTCATGTCAGGGCTTTCTTTTACTAATTGGTCAGCAATGAATTTTTCGATGAGAAACGCATTATCCGTCGTATCTACATCCAACGTGTAGATAAGAAAAATATTGGTCTTTTTACGGGCATCATAACCGCGACGAAACACATTGAAGCTCAACAACTGCTTTTGCTGGATTCCCAACGTTTTAAGCACAATATCGTTCAATGCTTGTTCATCATGGTCTAGGGGTAGTTTTACATTGCTCAGGCGGATCATTCGGACTCTCATACACTCATAGGCTAGACGCGTAGAATATACCTATGCGCGTATGATTAAAACTAATAAGCGTGTTGAAATTTGAGACAAGCCAGTACAAAAAAACAGTAATTTATACTTACTTTAAAGTTTTGCCGAACATAGAGCTCTTCTCGATCAAATAATGAGTTACTGAGGAGAAGTGCACTAAAGCAGGATTTTTTGTGCAGATTGAGATTTCAAATTGAGTCATCCAAAACTTTTGCATTACAATAGCCCTTTATATACAAATAACTAGCAGTTATACATTGAAACACTAGAACCAAAGATTTCAGAATAATTATTCTAGATAGGTAGAATCAGCAAAATGTCATTACAGAAAAAGATAAAAATTTGGCTCTCTCTTTTTATATTAGGCCTATTCATCAGCGGTATCACGGCAATCTCACTAGATTTGGAGATGCAAATTGCTAGCAAGCTATTTGGTTCTGGCACCATGATGGACAGCTACTTTCCCGATTTTTCACAGTGGATAGATAGAATATCAGCAGGACTCACTGACACGTATTCAAAGTATCCTTTTATTGCTTATGGTACTGACTGGTTGGCGTTTGCTCACGTTGTATTAGCAATACTGTTCTTTGGTCCTCTTAAAGACCCAGTGAAAAACATCTGGGTGATCGACTTCGGCATTATCTGCTGCATTTTAGTTGTGCCATTCGCCATCATTTTTGGGCAAGTCAGAGACCTTCCTTACGTATGGACAGTCATTGACTCTTCATTTGGTGTATTTGGAATTATACCGTTGTTGATTGTCCGCAAGTACATCAAGCAATTAGAAAAGTAATGTTCAAAACATGAAGTATGAATACAGTGATAACTTAGAAGAGTTAGTAACCTACGGTTTTGATGAAATTGACTCCAGTGAACAGGTCGAGGTGAATCTTAAAGACCTGATGTATGTCTTTTCTACGCTTCAAGAATACCAACGTTTTTTTCATCAACCATCACACTACCAAAGCATTGATGACATTGAGAACTTTCTTGGCTCTGTTAAAGACCAAAAGGCTTATAGACTGCTGCATAATTCGATACATAAAAAAATGCAATTAATGCTACCGACACACATAAGTGATAAATATGATGAAGGTAGCTTTGATAGTCCTAAATTACCGTTCTACTTCAAAATGCAAAAATAAATAGAACGGTTACTCAATCAACCCGAGCGCAAAACCCGCTGTCTCGGCGGCAAGATAACATTAGCAAATATCAGTCCGGCCACGATACCCATAAAGATCATCAGTGCCTGACTGCTGCTACCCGAGTTAGCAACTATTTCTTGTCCTGTCAGCACACTATTCAAGCCGATGAAAACCTTACTACCCGGCACTAGTACCAAAATTCCTGGTAACAATGCGATGTGCGACGGTGTCATTTTAATACGTGCATACATATTGGCGTACAAACCTGCAGCCATCGCACCGATCAAACCACCTAGCTCCGTGCCAAATAAGTCACTACCAATAATCACTGCGATATACGCAACCACACCACAAAGTAGCGCCCAAAACGCGTCAGACAGTCGCACATTAAAGATAACCACAAACGACGCAGACAATCCTAGTACCGCACTGTAGTGAACCCATAACGGTAAATACGGCACACCTGGGTGAACATCTATCTGCCAAAAAAGCGTCCCTAGCGCTAAACCAAACGCCGCGCCGAAGTACAGTTTAAATAGCATCATCACCGAGTCCATAATGCGCGCTGTACCTGACAGTAAGTCACGCGCTGCAAGCTCACGTAACCCCAAGGTCAACGACAAACCGGGAATAAACGCTATGATGCTGGATAACACCACCACGCCAATATTTATCTGTAACCCATACCCTGCCACTGCACTCGCTAAGAAGCCAACTAATAACGCAGCCAATGGTTCTAGTGTTTCTTCAATACGTTGGTTCTTATTGGACAGCAATACCAAGAGGTAAACAAACCAACCTAAGAAAAGCGATACCACGATATCCAAAAAGCCTGTCCCACACACACCCGCAAAACTAGCAGCGGTCGCACCACGCGCTAAAAACTGCACGGCAGGATGGTAAACATTCGGTGAATTACGAATTGCGTCTAACTGTTTAACACCTTCATCAAGGTCAAGCTCATGCGTGATCACCTGCTCCGCAAGGTCATGCGACAAGGCCAAACGATTTAAATCAATATCACCCGGCTTGACTCGTGCAATGTGTGTCGTTTGACTTTCATTGATATCGTCATCTAACCAGAAAATGAAACTCATGGATGTTGGGTTAATCAGAAATGATCCATTTAAACCCAGCAAATAAGTCGTTTCACTAAGCAACCGCTCAAGATGATGCGAATGTGTCCCGTAAGCGTGCATGGTTTTACCCAAACGGATAATAAACCGTTGAGTACGCGCAATATCGTCAGGGTGTATGAGTGGCGTTCGTAGTGGTTGCATTGGAAGTATCTGATTAAACGTAAAAAAGAAGCGCATCATACTCATACAAGCTGCTAGCAACTAGCAAAACTTTGAGTATCAATGCGCGACTATTTTTAACACACAAACACTTTTTTAAAACTTAACCAGACGTCAAAATTCGCTGTCTAGGCGGCAAAATCACATTCGCAAACATCAATCCCGCGATGAGTGCCATAAAAATCAGAAGCACTTGGCTACCGCTAGCGGCATTCGCCACGATATCTTGACCTGACACCATGCTGTTCAAACCGATAAATGCTTTACTACCGGGGACTAAAATGACGATTCCGGGTAATAATACGATGTGCGACGGGGTATGTTTAATGCGTCCATACACGTTAGCGTACAAACCAACGATCAACGCGCCAACCAGCCCACCGAGTTCAATCCCAAACAGATGGTTACCCAGCAATAGGCCCATATAAGCAATCACACCGCACAATAAAGACCAAAAAGCATCGGAAAGACGCACATTGAAAATAACAAGTAGCGTCGCTGACAGTGGCAAAACGGAAAGATGAATCATCCATGTGGGTAAATACGACTCTGCTGCGTGTGGCTCTATCACCCAAAACAAAGTCCCTAGCGCAAGACCGAAAGCCGCGCCAAAGTAGAGTTTAAATAGCATCATAACCGCGTCCATAATCCGCGCAGTCCCTGATACTAAGTCACGTGCCGCAAGCTCTCGCAAGCCGAGAGTCAACGATAACCCAGGAATAAAGGCGATAATGCCCGATAGCACAATGACGCCAATATTGACCTCAAAGCCATAGCCCGCCAAAGCGCTCGCGAGAAAGCCTAGCAACAATGCTGACATAGGCTCTAGCATCTCTTCGACACGTTTATTTTTACTGGCCAGTATTACTAAGAAGTAGACGATCCAACCAAAAAACAGTGATGCGATAATGTCTAAATAGCCTGTCCCGCAGATAGCCGCAAAGCCTGCCGACGTAAAACCCCACGCTAAAAACTGCAACCAAGGGCTATAAACATTAGGCACTCGCTGAATACTCTCTAACTGCTTAACACCTTCTTCTAGATCTATTTCACCATCAAGAACCTGTTCTGCAAGGTCATGCGTCAAGGCCAAACGGTTTAGGTCTACGCCACCGGGTTGAACACGCGCGGTGTAAGTGGTTTGGTGATGCTCCTCATTATCTAGCCAAAAAATGAAACTCATCGCCGTTGGACTAATCAGAAATGATCCGTTTAGCCCCAGCAAATAAGTGGTTTCATTGAGCAACTGCTCTAAATGATGTGAGTGTGTCCCGTAAGAATGCATGGTTTTACCCAAGCGGATAAGAAACCGCTGGGTACGTACAATATCGTCAGGATTAGTTAGGGGTTTGCGTTGATGTTCCATGCGAGTAATTAGTTAGATATTTCAAAGAAAACATCATACTCACCATAAGCCCCTACTATCTAGCATTTTTTCAGCAAGACAAGCTGCAAAAGTTAAGACGCGACCCAACGTCCTTCAACCAATAGTTGGTCACCTGAAAAGACCTGCCCTACAAAACGCGCACCCTTTTCAATCACACCAACACCCTTTGGCGTACCCGTCATGATGACATCAGTATCTTGAAGCGTTAGAAAACTAGTCACTTCCGCCAAAATTGTTTCAGGCTTATACATCATCAACTCGACACCGCCCTGTTGAATCAACTCATCATTAATAAACAACTTAAGGCTTAGCGTTGAAATATCATCAGAATAGCTCACAAAATCACTAAACACCGCAGAGCCATCAAATGCCTTAGCGCGTTCCCACGGCAAACCCTTGCCCTTCAAACGTGACTGCGTTTCGCGCTTGGTTAAGTCCAAACCAAAACCCACCGCCGCCAACTGCCCGCTCTGCACCATAAAGCACAACTCACCTTCATAGTGAATCGGCTCGTCAGTGCCCGAGATTAAGTCTTTTGAAATCGCAGAGTTAGGTTTGAGAAAGACCACTGGCTCTGTCGGTATTTCGTTATTTAACTCTTGGATATGTTCCACATAATTACGACCAATACACACGACTTTCGTTGGACGCACCACGTAGTTATCAAGTGTTAACATATTCATTATTGTGACTCCGTATTGGGAAAAGTAACTGCATCATGGCTCTCTTGCCATTGCTCATATTTAGGCATAATACTAAGAAACATCTCGGAAGCTAACCAGTGTGACAACCAACGCTGTACGGCGGGGTAATCTGCCTCATCAAACCAACGCTTATCAACATGAGCGAACTGCCTTACAAACGGCATGATCGCGATATCCGCAAAACTTGGTTTGCTGCCAAATAAGTAAGTCGTCGCTGCTAAACGTTGCTCTAGCTTGGCAATAAACAACTCACCCTGCTGACGGTAATCCGTCTCACTTTGCTCTGGAAAACGATTGGCATACTTATAACGGTCTAAATTGTCTTTAAACTCGCCATCATTCTCTTTTACCATTACCAACATTTCTGCGAGTTGATTTTCATCAGCGAGTAACTGCTGCGGATCGTTTAATCGCAACGCCCACAACGCGATATCCAAACTCTCTTCCAGCAAGCCACCCTCAGCCAACTGCAACACTGGCACAGTGCCTTTCGGACTAAGCGCCAGCATCTGTTCAGGCTTATCACGCAACACCACTTCACGCAGCTCGACTTGTTGCCCTGCATAGACAATAGCCAAACGCGCCCGCATCGCATAGGGACAACGACGGAAAGAATATAAAATAGGTTTCAAAACACGGTACTCGTTATTCAAACAACAATTAAGCGACTAGCCCAGTAAGTTACGTGGCTCACCACGCTCAAATGCTTCGATATTATCAATCAATTGATCAGCCAATGTCTGCATCGCACCCTCACTCGCCCACGCCACATGCGGTGTCAGCAATACCTGCGGTAAGTCAGCGATTTGCATAATAGGTGAATCAAGCGGTGCAGGCTCTTGCTCTGTCACGTCAATACCTGCCCCAGCAATACTGCCTGAACGAATGGCATCCGCCAAGGCTTGTTCATTGACCAAACCACCACGTCCCGTATTAATCACTAAAGCGGTGTTTTTCATGCCGCTTAGGAAGTCAGCATCAATGATATTTTTCGTTTCATCAGTTAGCGGGCAATGCAACGTTAGCACGTCCACCTCATCTCGAAACTGCTCCAGCGATACTACCTCACCATGATCTGGCGCTTGGCGAATATGTTGGTTTAGGTACATCACATTCATACCAAAAGCCTGAGCAATACGACCCACAGATTGTCCCAATATTCCTGCACCAATAATGCCGAGGTTTGAACCCGCTAAGTCTAAAATCGGTCGATTGAAGAAACAGAACTGTTCAGAGCGAACCCACTCACCATCAATCACCTGTTGGCGATATTCAACCAAGTTACGGCGTAACGCTAAGATCATCGCGAAGGTATGCTCAGGTACTGTATTAGTCGCATAACCACGGATATTACACGCAGCCACACCCTGTGCTTTACACGCAGCAAGGTCAATAATGTTATAGCCCGTTGCTGCGACTGCAATCAGCTTTAGCGCTGGTAGTTGCGCTAACATATCGGCAGTGATCACAACCTTGTTACTAACCGCAATGGTTGCACCTTGAAGTCGCTCAACCACCTGCTCAGGCGCTGTCTTTTCAAACGACTGCCACTCGTGGGCAAAGCTTGGACGTCTGACACTAATGCTAGGCGCGATAGTAGCGCTGTCTAGAAATACAATTTTTGGGGTCATATTTAACTCTAGTAATTAGGATGATTTTTTCTTGATATCAACTAACTCATGAGCCCCAAAATAACACATTTACTTTGAAGTAAGCTTATCTTTGAATCGTCACTGCACGTTTATGTCAAAAAGACTCCCACCACTTATCAACCCAAGTTTGTTCATTTGACTCGTCCTTTTTGGCCGCTGACTTTGCCCGTGGGTTTCCAGCCGCACGTCGTCGCATGAGACTCGCATTCTTTTTATTCAGTGTTTCTACTTCTTGTTTTAACGTTTCGTTCTGCGCTTGTGAAGCTTTCAGGTCTTTTCTCAGTTGCCTGACTTGTAACTTCAACTTATCAACCTCACCCACTACTATCTTTGATGTAGCTGTCGTTCTAGCTTTAGTCGTTACAGGCTTCCTTGTACGTGACTTAGCCGCTGGTGCAGCTGTCGTGCTAGCTCTAGTCGCTGCTGGCTTTCTTGTACGTGACTTAGCCACTGGTGTCGTTGTCGCTTTAGCTTTAGTCGCTGCGGGCTTCCTTGTACGCGAATTAGCCGCTGGTTTAGTCACTGGCTTTTTTGTATCAGATGATTCAGTTGCAACCTCGGGCGCTTTCTTTCTCGTGGGTTTTGTCATACGAAATTCTGCCTTTATTCTGAAAAGAGCATTTGCTCAGGAATAAAAGCATCAAATACGACTTCGACAATATAGAAAAAAACTCAAAGACTATGGGTCTAATTAAACAGACACAAGGTCACAACTACCCATTCAATTACATAAAATTCAATATGATAGCCATTTTTTAGACATTCTCAGCATAGACTCTTCTTGGGTATATTCCGAGATACGACTGGTCTCGACCCAACTCAAGTCATGCGACTCATCGCTCACAATGTAGTCGTCACTGCCTATGGCTCGCACCGCAAAGCGAACATCATAATGAAGATGCTCTGGCTCATCACCGCGCGCAGGTATCGGGTGAATATCAATATCAAAAATAGCCGGTGAAACAGCCTCAAACTCAGCCAAGCCAGACTCTTCTTCCACTTCCAATAATGCCGCTTTCAAAATATCCGTCTCGCCATCGGCATGACCACCGAGTTGAAGCCACTTATTTAGCTTTTTATGGTGCGTCAATAACGTGTGCGTACCCGCTTGATTAACCACCCAAGCAGACCCCGTTACATGACCTATTAACAAAGTACGTTCAAAGCAGTCAGGGTTATTATTGACGAATACAATTAGCTGGTGAATGGCTTCCGCCTCTTCTGGGCAGCGCATACGGTAATCGACAAGTAGCTCTAACAATGGCCTTCTATGCAAAATTAAATCCTTTTAAAAAACACATAATAATCAAACTTAAAACTAACTCTTAATCTTCCAAAAACGTTGCATCTCAATAAAGATAAACGATGCCGTCCAAGTAATCAGCACCAAGCCCGTTAGCGCCTCTAAGCCGACCAAATAACGAATATCCCCCATCGGCACAATGTCACCAAAGCCCAGCGAAGTGTAGGTAGTAAATGAGAAGTAGCTTGCGTCCATCACGCTACCTCCAAAGTTACCTTCTAGTGTCCCGTAACGGCCACTTTTAACCATAAAATAGTAAGCAAAAGCAAACATCCATACTTCAATAACATGAGCGGTTAGCGCCCCAAAAACACTAATTACAATACGCGCTCTAGGTCGCAGAAAAGTCAGCTTCGGTATTAATCTCGTTAAACGATAAAGCCCTTCATAGTGCACCAGCACCACACTCGCAATGAGTAAGCTATTTATTATAAGAATTTCAATCATATCTAAAGACTACTCACATCCACTTATAAAGTCATCAAGCGCACACCTACATTACAGACGCTAAGACAGCCTGAAAACGCTCGGTTAACGGCTTAGGATGCGCCTTAATCAAGGAAACCGAGTCACATTGTTGAAACTGACAAAAGTCCTTAATGGCTTTAGCAAATGCGTCAATCACTTGCTCGTCATCAAACTCATGCGACTCAAAGTGTAAAAAACGAATCTCTAAATGACGGTCTTTACGGTGTGCTTTGCAATCCATTCGCCCAATAAACTGGTCACGATAAAGTAGCGGCAATGAGAAATAACCATACTGACGCTTAGCCGCAGGCACGTAACACTCAATCAAATACTCATATTGAAACAGCGCTTTAAGTCGGTCACGCTGAATCACGCAATTATCAAACGGTGACAAGATAACCAAGCGGTTACTCACGCGAGGAAGCAGACGCTCAAGCGCACCAGAGGCTAAGAAATACACCTCGCCACTACTCAACTCGACTTGCTCTAAAAGCCCCTGCGCCAGCCTGTCATTCATCAACGCTTTTACCGCATTGCGCAGCACCGTATTTCGACGAAGATAAGTCACTCCTTTAACGGACACCAACCCATGACAGCGTAACTGTTGATCTAATAGGTGCGCTGCGAACGCTTCGACACTAGGTGACTCCGTGTTGACGTGTGATGGCAATACCCGCTCAGTGAGATCATATTTCTTTTGAAAACCTTCACGGTCACACACCATGAGGTCGCCCTGCATATACAACTGTTCCAGCGCCTTTTTAGCGGGCTTCCAGTCCCACCAACCTTCACGCTTCACCGTGTTTGTTTCCAAGTCACGTGAGCGCAATGGCCCTTCCGCTTCTATACGCAGCAACAACTCCGCCATGAGTTTAAGGTCTGGGTCTTTGTACCAATGAACTTGACCACTTTTAAGCGCCTGCTTATAAGGCAAAGAAAAGCGAAAGTCATCAATCGGCAAAAATGCAGCGGCATGTGACCAATACTCAAACACATCACCATCGACCAATAATTGATTAGTCATGTCAGGCGTAAAGTTAGGCACTCTTGAGCGCAGCACATGATTATGCGCGCGCTCCACCACAGAGATCGTGTCGATCTGAATATAACCAAGATGACTAATCGCCTTGCGCGCGCCCGCTAACCCTAGCCCATAAGGTTTCGCTTGCAGCAAACCCTGTGACGATAACGCGAGGCGACGTAAACGCGTCTTCATTTGGTTATTGGCAGTCATTGTTATTACTTAATGGCGATATAAATTTCAACTTCATCAGCGCCTTTGTAAAACTCAAAGTCCGTAGTAAAGCTACGCTCTTCCTGACAATCACTCGCCGTAAAATGCGCCCAAACCTCACCCCAAAGACCGATTACCGCCTGAGGCATTTGCCCCTGTGCTGAAAATATTAGGTACTTTCCAGCTTCAATCTGTACTTCCACCGAGTCAGCTAAGCTGTCTTTTGACAAAGTATTGGCACAGGCAATCACATCAAACGCGCCCGTGTGGTCTGACTCGTAGTTGGTGTATACCCCGTAAACCTTCGACTGAGCCGTTAGGTTTGGTAGCGCGACTGTGAAGAACTTCTCCCAAACTTTTCCTAATTTGGCGGTCGATGGGTCTTGCTCATTGGCATTGGTCGTTCGTACGGAAAAACCAACCGCATTGATTTCTGGGATAGTTTGAGTGTTCATAATTTTCCTTGTGGCAGCAGCGCTAGTAACTTAATAGGGGGACAGATTATAACCGATGGCAACATTATAAAGTGAGTCTTATATGGTTAGCCTAAGTGTGCCGAAAAGAGTTGGCAGTGAACATGGTATTACAGGTGCTGCAAAGGTCTTTCTGTTTCTAAGCTGCCTGTTCGGCAGTGAACGGTAAAGATCAATTTTTAACTGCTGAAGTTAATTTCTAAGCTGCCTGTTCGGCAGTGAACCACAATCAGTAGTGATCGTTGGATCTGGCTCATTTCTAAGCTGCCTGTTCGGCAGTGAACATCCCAGTGGTGCGGCTCATGTTCGGTGACGCTTTCTAAGCTGCCTGTTCGGCAGTGAACGCTATCTTCATCCTGTCCAAACTCCCCCCTTCGTTTCTAAGCTGCCTGTTCGGCAGTGAACAAATCATTCCGTTTGAGCGTCCTGACGAGGTGTTTCTAAGCTGCCTGTTCGGCAGTGAACGAAGCGATAAAGCGCGATAGGGATCAGTTGTGTTTCTAAGCTGCCTGTTCGGCAGTGAACAGTTGTGGAACTTTGCAGCTGAGTTAATGCGTTTTCTAAGCTGCCTGTTCGGCAGTGAACGCCACGACAGCACTTGCTGTTATAGATTGGGATTTCTAAGCTGCCTGTTCGGCAGTGAACAAACAAATGGAATTCAAGCGCGGCTGGTAAGTTTTCTAAGCTGCCTGTTCGGCAGTGAACGTGACCATGAAATTACTCTTGCCGTTATGGGCTTTCTAAGCTGCCTGTTCGGCAGTGAACGAGGATATGAAAGAATGGGTTGCTGATATGACTTTCTAAGCTGCCTGTTCGGCAGTGAACTGGGTGCTTCAACGGCTGTTCCCAATAACGACTTTCTAAGCTGCCTGTTCGGCAGTGAACACGTCAAACACAACGAACAACAATTTTGATGATTTCTAAGCTGCCTGTTCGGCAGTGAACGTTTTAAATACGACATCAAGCTTTCGCTCTTCTTTCTAAGCTGCCTGTTCGGCAGTGAACTCATCTTGAATAGCGTGATAGCCCATTTTGGCTTTCTAAGCTGCCTGTTCGGCAGTGAACGGTATTACTGGTGATGTGGTTCAGGTGAAAGTTTTCTAAGCTGCCTGTTCGGCAGTGAACATGAGTCAGCGAGTGCAGTCATTCATTACGACTTTCTAAGCTGCCTGTTCGGCAGTGAACACTCAGAAGATGATAAACGGACTGCGTTGATAAATTTCTAAGCTGCCTGTTCGGCAGTGAACCTTTTTTAGATGCAGCACAGAAGGTGCTAGGATTTCTAAGCTGCCTGTTCGGCAGTGAACTAAAGCGCAACGCTGCTAAGCCTCGTATAACGTTTCTAAGCTGCCTGTTCGGCAGTGAACACCAAAGTATCAACTGGCGCTTTTCTTTCCCTTTTCTAAGCTGCCTGTTCGGCAGTGAACCATAAGACGGCCCTGTACCGAACTGTGTCTTATTTCTAAGCTGCCTGTTCGGCAGTGAACATTGCCGCTCCCAGTAGTTACGCTTCTTTTCATTTCTAAGCTGCCTGTTCGGCAGTGAACTAGTATTCATCTATTGGGTTTCCTCTTGTCGGTTTCTAAGCTGCCTGTTCGGCAGTGAACGTCATTGGAGTTTAAGTACCCATCTATGAAGATTTCTAAGCTGCCTGTTCGGCAGTGAACTTGCATCTGCCCCGCCTGCACCTTGCAATAGTTTTCTAAGCTGCCTGTTCGGCAGTGAACCTTTAGTACGGCGAAAACACGGCAAACTTTTATTTCTAAGCTGCCTGTTCGGCAGTGAACCAAAAAACATTGCAAAGTAATACTTGGGGATGTTTCTAAGCTGCCTGTTCGGCAGTGAACTCAGAAGATGACAAGCGCTCTGCGATGGATGCTTTCTAAGCTGCCTGTTCGGCAGTGAACAAATATGCCAGTGTGGTGTACCGTCGTGGTGTTTTCTAAGCTGCCTGTTCGGCAGTGAACATCGGTACAACTAACCAAGACGAATATCTGAATTTCTAAGCTGCCTGTTCGGCAGTGAACTTAGTGAAGATGGCTTTAGAGTTTCAGCGTCCTTTCTAAGCTGCCTGTTCGGCAGTGAACTGCAATTATTTCACAATAATCACAGTTAAAACAATCAATTAAGCCAGATTAACACTGTTTTACCAATGTAAATCTGGCTCAAGCTAAGTTACTGATTTTTAAAGAACTTAATTTACATCAAAAATTAAGGGTCAAAACAAAGGTACTGAACTCTTTGAAGCTAGGCCATAAGTGCTAAAGCCTTCGCTCATTGTTAAATCACTAGTCTCAGAAAAACCAATGGTTAAAGGGTACTTCTCCCCTGAACCTAAGCTCTTCATAGTAATAAAAGGAAAACGATAAACCTCTTTTTCACTTTGCTTACGTTCTTTATCACTCTCGAAGTATGCTAAAGCCATGTCATAACTAATTGATAGCCTTTTAGCTCTACGTCTAGCAAGACGCTCGTTTGATCCTTTTTCAAATAACCTTTTGAAGCAACCATACCCCTTCAACTCAGAAGGTACTTCCTTAACATCTTTACAATGTACATAGTCTGTTAAGCGCGCTAGCCAACGTGAAAGATCTAAAGAACTTAGCTGCTCTTTAGTTTCAGCAAAGACCCTCAACTTGCTTCCAAGGCTATGTTTCTCCAATCGATAATCTGGGAATGACACACCTATTTTGAGCCTATTATTAGCCTCTTTCTGCTCAACAAGTGCCAAATGAACTTGTTGGTAAACACGTTCCCACAAGTAATAAACACTCATATCAGCATCGGGCAATAAAGTAAGTTCCACATAATATTTCATGCGATTACTCCTTACCGCTTTCACCAAAGACACCACCACGAACTAATACACCCATTACATAATGCTCTTCCTCTTGGCTTTCTAGCTTTTCACCTTGAGCAAACTTATCAAACAACGTGAAGAAATCAGCCTTCACTTTAGGGTTACGATAAGCCTTACCTAAGTTAGTTACTGCGCCATACGGCTCTATAGCTATCGGCCCAACATTCAGCGTTTCAAAGTCAGGGTACCAAGTATCAATAGTACGTAATGCATTACCAACCTTCTGTGAGTGCATCCCTGCAACATCATTTATATGATAAAGAATTTTACTTTTTCCACCCTTTGAGTTGCCCTTATCAAGCACTAACTCTTCACTTGGGTACACGTCTTGAGCTTTACCTATTTGCGCAAACGCATTAATTTCTAGCAGTAAAAAACTAGTTTTCCCTGATAGTGCATCAGCAATTTTAGCCGCTAGTGCTTCAAGTTCGGTAGTGCTAGCATCAAAGTTACGCGTGCTGAATGCTGTTGAGTCAAACACCCAAGCCTCATCACTATTAGACACCTTAACGTGTACCTCTAGCTTTTCCGAACCAACACGGTTTCTCCACAAAAAGCGACCACTAGCAATATTAGTTGCGTAACGACGAGCAAGCTCAGTAAAGCCCTTTTCTTCAATATAACCTTTCGCCGCAGCACTATAACTAGCTAAAAACACTTCGCTGTTACAAGCAGATGGCTGCTCAACACCACTTAGTACCTTAAGTGTAAAACTCAACTTAAGCGTGTCTTGCTCTGGTGCTAGTGCACAGCTATCTACACGCTGTAAGTTAGGTTTTTCAACTTCAGCATTTAGCTTCAAAGGATCGTTTTTAATAGCCGCTTTCAAGCGATTTGAAATAGTTCCCCTAACTGATTTCTCCTTAAGTTTTAGTGGAGATACAGTATCGTTACGCCCCTCCCAAGTAGTCCCATACATGAAGCCATCAGAAGGCACTAATTTTTTTTCAAATGCGAGTACAGATGCAACGTTTTCTTTCTTAGCCATGAGATATTCCTTTATAAATTAATGAGTCGGTTTATTTTGTCGACAAAGATATAAATTATTTTCAGCATCAACATCGTAATGCCACAAGATTTGATCAAGTTCGCTCAACCGATACGGCATAACAAACTCGCCTAAAGTAATAATGCTTTCTGCAAAACGATGGGGTGTATCAGCATCGCGCTGTTGCAACGCTTGCCCCAGCTCTGAAATGCCATGAAAACCTGTCGCAACAGGAACAATCCAGCCTTTAGTTTCACGGCTGCTTTCCCAAGTCACTTTCTCTTTTTCATCTTGTTGACTCGCATGAGTCACTTTCAAGTAATCTAGTAACGCATCAATGCCGTCTTGCCCTTCTGCCATTGATTGTTCCATCAAGTCTTTACGCTCTAATAAGCAATGACCTGGCATTAAGCGGCGAAGTAATTGGCGCTCTTCAGTATTGCTATCAACCGTCACTAACTCACAAGATGATGACCAATCAGAAGTTAAAATATCCCCCCCTGCTAGCTTCATCTTCCCTTGCAGACAAGCATCAACAACATCTCGCAACTCATCAAAATCAACAAAGCCCAAGTCATCAATTTCAATCAACAATGAAACAGTCAAATGAATACGTGCTTCTTCGATAAACGAAGGACGGTTACCTGCTTTATCTAAAGGGTTTCCCGTTCCGATAATGGAGTGAACATAATCGTTTTCTCCTTTATGAGTTTGTAGGTCGAAATCATGACAAGAAACAGCCATGCTTTTGAACTCAATATCCTCAAAATCTTGCGCTTGAACGTGACGTTGCAGGGCGTGCATCGCTCCTACCCACGCCGTCATAGCAGGGAACCCTATGGTATAAGGGCTAGAAAGTGCATTCGCGTTATGAATACGAATATTGGGAATCAGTAAGAAATCTCTACTCACAACAACGCCTCCTTACATTGATCAATAATAGATTCAAAGTGTGGCAGTTGGTCATCTCCCAGACCCACTTCTTTCTTCTTTGTCACTACATCTTTATAGGCTTTAGATAACCACTTAGCTAACTCAAAACTGATCACATCAAAACAAGCTTTGTCGTCTTTTCGGTCTCCGCCATATTGTTGATCCAGCCATATTTTTTGTGGCTTTGGCAACGCATCGCAACTCTCTGAGTTTGACCAGCCTGCATCTAAACTTCGTAGTGTCCATACCTGATCGACTACTTGGTAAATGATACTTCTTAGTACTGAATCACGCTTATGTCGTATATGAACATTGTTAGCATCACTAACAAGCAACTTATGCAAAGTTTGAAACTCTTCGGTGTACCTTTTTGCCCACAAGACTTCTTTGAAAAAGCTCTCTTTGGGTCGTCTAATCTTTCGTTTTTCAAGCTTAGGCGGTAACGAAGGTAGCAAGTAAGCTGCACCACCATTTTGACTATTCAGCACGCTAATGTTTTGCGGCTTTGTACCGCCAAAACCAATCACACTCAAATCAAAGACATCCGACAATGTAAGTTCACTGTATTGATTTTTCTTACGTGCTTCCCTTGCCTCTTTTGCCTCATCAGAGAATCGCAACGTATTAATCCGCTCCTTCAATTTGTACATAACATTTGAAGGCGTAAGGATCGACAACAGGTGATAGTCATCGTCAACAGGAAAGTAAACTTGCTTCACTTTTCCGCTTGTCTTTACCGCGTTTTCATCGCTTTGTTTTATGGCTAGTAGACCATCAGATATTTCAAGAAAAGTTGTATCAGGAAAACTGAACTGCGTTTCTATCTCAGGCGTTTGTGCTTCAAGATGCTCTAAGACTGTTTGTTTATCCTTAAGCTCAATACTCAAAAACTTATAAACATCCATTGCCGCCGCATTCCCAAAGACGTCTAGTCCCACTTCCACATTGCCTGTACGAAGATAGCCATCTGCTTTCCTCTCTGCTGTGGCAATAACAGGGCTAATCTTGGCGCTTGGGTGACTAAACTTCCCTGGGTGGCTCACCAAAGAAAGTTGCTGCGCTCGCTTAGCAGCATCAGGCAACCAACTACTGAGGGAAAAAGTACTGGCCGCCTTTCTCTCAAAATCAGCTTGCTCTTCTGCTGAGGTATTACTTTTAATTTTCTTCTTCAGCCAAACTTCTTTTCGTTCATCAAGAAATTGCTGAATCGCAGGATCTAACATTGAGACTCCTTGAAACTATTAATCATTTAATATCCTTTTCAACTAGCAGCCTTAACCATTCCAAGTTGACTACAGTAAACATAACCCGCTTCATTCACTTCATCGCCATAAATAGGAAGACTGATTTCGCCAAATATCAACGCTGCTTTTTCTGGACTGCGAGTGGTCACTTCCCCAAGCAATTTCTCATAGTCACGTATCAGCCATAACCGCTTTTCTTCTTCAGGACTCAGCTCTTCCCTTCTAATGCCATATTCTTTTTCTCTAACAATTGGCTCTTCGTCAAAACGTAAACTCTTTTCAGCAAAGACCCATTTGTCATCTTTAGGAATTTGATACAAAGTAATCTGGTTCCCTCCTTCACGAAATGGCGTGAAGTGTTGCGGCATTCCCGTCAACCACCAACAGCCACGTAACCAACCTTCTAACGCTTCAGGCCCTAATTTTTCATAAGCAGTAAGTAGCTGATGAATAGCTTCATGCTCTAAATCTGCGAGATTTTCTTTAGGATTAAGCTGCTTACTCCTAGTTATTCTTGGTTGCGCATCGAGCTTTTTCTTAAGCTCTTCAACATCAACCAACTGCTTTAAATCATGAAATGCTAGTAGGTTGTCAATTGACTCGTAACCCGGATAACAGAAAGCAGGTTTGCCATTATCAACCAAGCCTTTGAAGTTATATTGCATTAACGCAATGTTATCTTGCTCAATATCTTGGCCTGAATCTCTATGACGCAGTACTCGACCTGCTAACTGAATGATAGAGCGATAAGAAGAAGGCTCTACTACCGCCCAGTCAAAGTCATGATCTCGCCCAACCTCTTCGACAGGCGTTGCCACCAAAATGAAAATCACATTAGGCGCGGTAATATGCTTTAAATGTTGCTTGATAATAGGGTTTTGGAAAATTGCTTGAGGATTATCTTTGTCACGCTTCAACACAGCATCCAAGTGTTTTTCTTGCTCACTGCGTATCAATAAAATTTGCTGACTGTGGTAAGCCATTGCTCTGACCTCTACGCCATCTGGCCATTCTTCACCTAACAAATACTTAGTCAAATCAACACATGGTTTAATGTTGGCCACTCTTACAACACCAAAGCTCACCTGTTTTTGTGATTGTTCATCTAAAACAGAATGCTGTTGATGCTTTGTCGCAATGGCCTTTTGTACTTCACCATAAGCTTGCTGTCTCGCGGCATCGCTATCATCTTCAGTTGTCTGAACAGGTATGACGATAGCTTTACGTTTTACTTTTTCCGCACTCAGTTTTGTGACTCGTTTGCTAACAAACTTTTCATGAGCAACCTTATAATCACTCATTCCATGATCGTCACTAGCACCATTCACACTGACTACCTGAGTTACAAATTCATCAACCCATGCACAGCCTATAATTGGACTGATATTTCTAGTGGTGGAAAAGACAGCCCAACCTGCTTGATAAGCATTGTAATAACCTTCAGCTAAATCAGGAGGAATTGTTGCAGAGGAAATCATCACCTTGCGCCCTAACATCCCTGCTAAGTGAATTAAGCGCCCAATGGCGATTAGATCTTTTCCATCAAAATCGTCAATTTCATCAATCACTAAATCTGACGACATCAGACGCAATGTGGGAAGGATATAGCGTCCGCCACGTTTGGTTTCTGTCGCCGCCATCATGTGATCAATCGTGCAACTCAATACGGGCGCGTATAAAAACTGACGATCTTTCTTGGTTGTTAAAACGGTCTGTAAATCGTCTTGAGGAATAGTGGTTTCAAAATCTATTTCATTATCTAAAAGTGCTTCCAAAGACTCTGAGCCGTAATCATCAATTGCCTCCTGATCTACTCCGCGCTTATTTTTATTGTGCAAATCAAGAACGGCTCGTGATCCAATTAAAACAGCTAACTCGTCATTGCTAAGACCAATACGTTCACGGTACTCATCGCCCGTTTGAAGTGTTAGCGTTCTAAGGCCCAACGCAAGAACAAAACGTAAGCTGTCCATCTGAGGAGACAGTGCCCGCATGATTTTTCCATTGGCAAATGTTTTTCCTTTACCCGTACTCGCCATATTTACCGCAAAAAAACCAAAATGATCAGGATCTTGTTTCTCTTGAGCACTGCGCCATGACATAATTTTACTTGCCGCCGTATCCTGCCAACGAAACTTATCAGGACTTTTCTGCTTCAACGCTTTTACGTCATAAGCTCTTTCTAGCTCACTGTTCTTACTTTCAAATGCAGGAAGTAAATGAGCGGTTCGTACTGCCTGCTTTGCTACTCCAACTAAGTGTTCATCCAATTGCTGTTTAAGTTCTTTGGTTTCTCTATCTGTATTCGCAAAGAGCTTTAGGTCACTCTTCCACTTTGTAGATGACGGTTGCGAAGAGTAATAGTGATCACCCAGCATTAATGCTAAACGCGATTGATTTAAAATAAGGCGCCAACTTCCATCCACTAATGCAGACTCCAATAGTGGTAAACAATCTAAAAGTTTTTTTGCTGTTTTCTGGGTGTAACTGAGCCATGCTTTGGAATCACTTGGTAAGCCATTTTCATATTTGAAACATTCAGCTAAACCTTCTGAAAAATCTTCCTCATCAAACTTATTTTCATAACCCCATTTTTGCGTGATAGCGCTAAAAAGCTTTTGGATATCTGACTGAGGAAGCGCCTTATCTTTGTAATTTCTTTCTGAATGCTTCTGTCTATCATTTAGCAAAGGCAAACGGTGATGAGAGACTATCAACCACCCTAACATTGAGGCTGCATTGGGTAATTTGGCTAGTGGCTTTAGCTTTGCCAAATCCTTCTCAGACTTCTTATCACCGATCGAGCTTAAGTCTTGAGCGTATATTTCCCCTTTTGCCAAACGGCTGAGCCACTCTTCATCTGAAGCTTCTTTATCTCCCATGTTTATGTAGAAGTTAAGAAACAACAGAGAAATCCATTCATGACGTAGCGGGTCACCAATGATTTTGTTTTCTTTCAACTTGTTCTGGAAAAAAACAGAAGCCTTACCCCAGTCATGAAACAGGGCCGCCATTGCAGTCAAAGACTTTATCAAAGGCAAATAATGCCAATCATTCTCCCACTGGGTATTCATAATTGTTTTACGCGTACGGTTGACTGGAACATTGCCGTAATAGTCAAAACGACTCCGATTCCCCACAATCCAAACCAACTCACTACGACTACGCGACCGTATCCAATGACAACTCACCGCCGTATTCTTACTCGCGGTCTTACGCAGCAGCTTCTTAACCGCATCCAGCCCCTCATTAGTTATCACCGTTTGCCATGTGCGCATCCCAATACGGTTGGCAAACGCATCTAACACCCGACGTGTTTTGGGTAGTGCTTTCTTTTCGCACTCACAAACAAATGTGACCATCATGAGGCAGCATCACCTTGGCTAATCGTTTTCACACAATCAAACATAAAGTCCAAAGTCTTGTGCTGGGTGAAGTTCTGCAAACATTGCTGACGAAACTCTTGTTCAGTTGCGCCTTCTTTCGCGCAAATAAACGCCCACGGTAGTATCAGGGTATCTTTCACCAAATCAGCCACGTCAAACACCAACGCGCCACGCCGTGTTTTTCCATGAAGTACCGCAAAGCCGTGTGGAATACCCAACACCCAAAGCGTTGTCGCGGCTAGGCCATAAGCGAGGTAGTTACCGTGATTTAAAAATGCGTTCGCGTCATCAACACTGTCATGCTGGCGAACGAAGTCTTTTTGTTTGGTACGGTTTGCGGCTATTTTGTAGAGGCTTTTGGTGAGCTGGGCTTCGATAAGCAGTAGGTTTTGTACACTGTCACTATCCGCTATTTTAGAAGAAAATCGTTCCAATGCTTTAGCAATATCTGGGTCTTCAACATTGAATCCTTCATTTTTCAAATCGCGGTCTTTTGACCAGACTTGCTGCATGTAGGTGATACGAAACTGCTGGACTTGTTTTGCGGCGGCGAGTCGTTTTTCATCATCAAACCAAAACTTCATCCACCCTTGAATGTATTCTGTGGGTCGGTATTCGCTTTGTGGGGATAACCACTCGACTTCGCTTGCCGCTATTAACGGCGTTCCCCCACTACCACTAAAACCGATCAACACACCAGCAGATGCCAACATGCGCACCGCTGCTTGCGTGATGGATGTACCTGTTCCAAGTAGGATGCAGGTGGTGTTGGCAATGGGGATATTCCAGTACTGTTTTTCTACTTTCTCTTCCGTGAAAAATAAGACACGCCCGTCTTTTTGCATGACACGGCATTTTTCCAAATAGTAGATATTGACGCGTTTTGAGTGCAGTATTGCTTTTAAGTCTGTAAGGTAATCCAAGATTACACCCATTTATCTTGATTTAATATCAAGCCATTTTGGCATAACTAAAAACATTATTGAATTAATTCTAATCAACAATTAAATTTATATAAGTGTTGTTCGTTCGAGCACTTTGAAATGCAATTATTAGAGCACTACTTTGACATGGTAGGGGTCAGTAAGGGAAATTCTTAAGCTGCCTGCACGGCAGTTAACGGTTCTCCTTATACATACCTGACGATTTTTGAAGATAGCCAGTATGGCGCAGTTGTTTCACTCGATCGTCACCTTGGGAAAAACTTCAAAGCCGGTAAGTTCTAAGACTTACCTATCATCACCCTTAAACAATAAATTTGGTCATGCTGGGGTCTTTGGCTTGCAAGCCTTCTGCTATCGCTGAGGCTGGATCAATCAACTCAAAGTCTTCAAACTCAAACCCTGGCCCAACCGAACACCCCACCAACACCTTCTTACCCATTGGCTGTGCTGCCTGCCAATAGCCTGCCGGTACCACATAGCAAAAAGCACCTGACGCCGCTGACAACTCAATCTTTTCAACAACACTCTCCGAGCCATCCCAAATATAAAGATAAAGCCCAGTGCCTTGATACAAGTTCCAAACCTCATCAGCTTGTACCTTATGAAAGCGACTCACCTCGCCTTTATTCAATGAAAAATAGATATGGGTTAACGCAGAGCGCCCAACACCATCGGCTCGGGTAATACGCTCCACAGAACGGAAAACTTCTTGGAAGCGTCCACCTTCGGTGTGTTCGATTAGATTATTTGGCTTCATGAGAGTTTGCTACTTAGTTTATTTATGTTGATGGTACATTATTTTTACTACGCAATAGGCCAATGTCTGGCTTGTTGTTTGGTAAATTCGAGTACCTGACTATCTTTATAGTTGTGTAAAAAACTAACTTACCATTTCTTTACATCCCCATAACAGACACTTACATGGTTTCGCTGCAAACTACATCCATCGACTAAGCAAATGACTTAGACGAACAACTTAAATATTAAAAACAACATACTTAAATAAGGATATAACCATGAAAATTTTAAACGCAGCAATCGTAACAACAGTTCTAGCACTTGGCCTTGCAGGTAACTCAATGGCAGCACCAAGCCATGCTGATACGCTTAAAATGCAGAAGTCTGCACAGAGCAAACATCAGAAAGCGAAGCAGCCAGCTAAGAAAATCATTGTTCAAAAGAAAGCGCAGAAGCAAGTGGTTAAGCGCGTTGTAAAAGTTGTATCTAAAAGAGCACCGGTCAAGAAAGTAGCAAACCGCTCTTACCGTGTTCGTCCGGGTGACACGCTGTCTCGCATAGCGGCTCGTAACCATGTATCAGTACAAAAGCTGGTTAAGTTAAACCAACTTTGGGGCAAGAAAGCGAACAACCTACGTGTAGGTATGTTTATCCGCCTCGCTTAATTAAGAATTAAGCCACTCAACAAAAAGGCAGTAATCGTCGGGGGATGATTACTGCCTTTTTGTATCTGGAGTAAACGTATCCGATAACGCACATCCATGAGCTCAATAGTAAAACGGAAAAATTAAGTCAAACCTTCATATAAAACCACTATTAGTGATATATTAATTCCTTATTGCATAAGGAGTAGACGTCATGGAACAAATAATAAAAATTTCCACACCCTTGATTCTTTCTTTCCTGCTGGCCGCGTGTGGCAGTTCAGATAAAGCAGCAGTTGATACAAGCGACGAAGATAATGACTCTAGCGGTGGAACGCTAACGCTTAAAACCGCTACTTCCGATGCAGCACTAGAAACACAAATAAAAGCGTCGTTATTCACCAGCTACGGCACCATCAATAATCCCTACACTTACGCTTTAGAAAGTGGCACCGTCGCAGAAGCGGTTGCCGACTCGTTAGACAGCGCAGTACCAGACACCTCATCAACCAACACCCAAGAATCCTCAGTCGATGAAGCAGACCGTGTAAAAACAGATGGCAACTACCTCTACGTCAGCTCTGTCACCCAACCTAGCATTAGTATATTTAAAGCTGAAACAGGCGCTGCACCACTGGTAGCCAAGCAGTCACTCGCAACACTCAATGACGTCACGATCTCTGGACTTTATTTACGTGACGCTGAAGATCAGATAATCGCGATTTCGGGCGATGGACAAAATCCATACTTTCTCGGTGATATGTGGTTCGGCCCTTACTACTGGCAAAGCCGCACAACGGAAGTGTTTGACCTTGATGTTAGTGATCCCACAGCCCCTGCTCAACAATCCAAGCTAAGCATTGACGGTCAGCTCATCAGTAGTCGAAGAATTGGCTCTTATTTGTACCTGGCCACGCGCCACACGCCTTATGCAGACGGCCTTATTGCTTACCCTAGCTCTGAAGATGACGTTACAACAAACAAAGATATTATTAATACGGCTAGTTTGAGCGACCTACTTCCAAGCTACCAAATAGACGATGGCGCTAAGCAAAATTTGTTTGAAAGTGGCGATTGCTTCTTAACTGACTACGACGATGCAAACAACTCACAAAGCAGCATTATCAGTGTTGTTGCCATCAACCTAGACGCCGCATCGCCTGTGCCTGAAGCGACGTGTTTTGTGGGTGACGCAGAAACGCTTTACGTCTCAGAAAAGGCGTTATACCTAGCGACCACAGGCTTCCGATACGACACAACTGATGGTGTTTCGACTTATAGCGGCGTACAAACAACGGAAATCCATAAGTTTGCGCTTGATGGCACCGACGCTGACTACAAAGGTTCAACAAGCGTTTCAGGGCACTTGGGCTGGCAGCAAGACTTAAAACCATTCCGCATGAGTGAATACAACGATGTGTTACGCATCATCACATATACCGGCGCTCAACAAAGCAGCGTTGACTCCCCCGCTCACCTTTACACCGTGGCAGAAAATGCAACGGGCGATGCGCTTGAAGTGATCGGTGAGTTACCCAACGAAAACCGTCCCGACCCACTTGGCAAAACAGGCGAGCAGATTTACGCGTCACGCTTTATTGGAGACAAAGGCTATCTCGTGACCTTCCGCGCTACCGACCCACTCTATGTGATTGACCTGTCTAACCCTGCTGATCCATTCATTGCTAGCGCACTTGAGATTGACGGTTACTCCGACTACTTGCACCCAGTGGGTGAAAATTACCTGTTAGGCATTGGCAAGGATGCGATTGCAGATACGTCATCAAGTACGGGCGGTAATACTGACGATGGTCGTGGTGCGTGGTATCAAGGGGTGAAGCTGTCATTAATTGATATCAGTAATCCACAAGACCCTTTTGAGAAAGAGACGATCATTATTGGTGGCCGAGGTACTGAAACGGCGGTGTCACAAAGTCATCATGCATTGACGACATTGCAGTCGGGTACAACGTTGAAAATGGCGCTGCCCGTTAGTGTGCATGAGACTGAGAGTTCAAATACTTACTATGATGAAAGTGACCCGCGTTATTTCTATCGATGGACACGTGACGAGCTTTATCGTTTGAATATCGATACGGAAAATGGCGAGATTTCTTTACTGCCTAGTATTGTTGGGCAGAGTCGTGATTCTGAGAATTACTATTACACACAGTATGCGTTGGATCGCTCGGTGATGATTGGGGATGAGGTTTATTATCTTCATGAGGATGAGGTTTTGACTACGGCGGATGTTGTTGAGTAATAGGGTCTATGTGGTGCTTTTTAAAATCAGTCTGCTTTTAAAACATTGCAGACACCAGCAACAGATACACCTACCTGCTTTGCTATATCCACTTTACTAACACCCTGCTCTACCAGTGCCAGTATCTCAGGCTTCTTTGCCTGTGCTGTTGGCTTGCGTCCAGTGTATGCACCTTTAGCCTTAGCCGCTGCAATACCTTCAAGTTGTCGCTCTTTTCTAATATGAGTTTCAAACTCAGCAAAGGTTGCAGCATTCCAAGGAAGGCGCGACCGTGTGGCGTACTGGTATCTAGACTTTGATCAAGTACCATAAGGTTAATTTCTCGCGTCCCTTAGTTGTTGTCCCGCTTTGCTTGTCGCTGAATACCTTGTCACAACCTGCGCCCTGTACTCTTTTTAACTGAGTAGTTGAATCTTGATCTAATGATGAAACGCGAATATATTCAACTAATAACATTATAAAATATTCTAAATAAGCCCTGAGATGTTTTTGTAACTACTTCTAAAAACTATAAAAAAACCCTATTTATAGACTACTCGATACCCTAACAACCTTCTAACAAGGGTGTACTCTAAATGTAAATTCGAATGTTGCACCTAAGCGTTAATCACCTTAGGAAGGTTATGTTAATCTGGATTCCGTTTATTACACGTTATGTAATCAATACAGGTGTATTTATACGTAAGGATATAGTGCATCAACATCAAGGATAGATATGTCAAATACTACATTCGGCGAAGTTATTAGCAGAATCTCAACCGAAAAAGAATACTTGTTAGCATTGGGTGCTTGTGTTCTTCAATTAATCTCTGCCGAATGGAATGCGGCTTACTGCTGTGAGCGTATGCAACCGGATTATATTAGAGATGTGTCTGATCCTGACCAGAGAATTATGGCAAGGAATATAGCTGAGAAACTAGTTAGTCTAACAAAGAATCTCCCAGATTCAGATGATAAATCTGAGCTAACAAATGCAGCGGATATTTTCCTTTCTTTGGTAAAAGAAGAAAGGAATTTTCTATACCATTCTCATCCAATATCCTACGATGGAAAGACGGCGTTAAAAAAGAATCAAAGAATATTTACCATCGAAGAATTAAAAGAAACTACAGTCAGAGCCTTTGACTGTAGTGGAGTTCTCAATAAATCGCTGCATGGTTTTCTCAGGCAGCCATGACAAGCTAAACATAACGAATTATGCGTAGTTACTGTGATTACTAATTGTGTTTTAGTAGCGCTATTTAACCACTATTTCGCGTGCTAATATCAGGTGAAATCATATTAATGGTATGTTTAATGAATGAAGAAATGGCACCTGAGCTCTATGCAAACACCGGCAGTAATCAGTAATGATGAGCATAACCTATAAGATCAACAAAGCTATTCGTATGACAACAGCACTCGAGAATTTCTGGTCAAGCTCTAGAGGATGGGCTCCTGAGTCAGCTGCTGAATTGCTAGCAGAAGCAAGACTTGATCGACAAATATCTTTTGCGCATACACTGTCAGATTATCTTGAACCTTTTCCGGAGGGCTCAGCTGAGGCTCGTATAATTCTTGGGTATACAACGTTACGAAGCATGGCTGAAGGAGCATTGAAGTTATTCTTTTCCGTTTGGTTTGAGGATTATCAGGCAGATGTAGACGCAGCGAGACGCAAAGGAGAACTAGTATCACCAGAAGATGTGAAGTTTGACTATCTGATATTTTTGTATGTTAGTAAGTTTGGTAACCAGTATCAAGATTTTCTTAGACAAGTTCAATACCGAGGGAATGCAATCCATCATTTCAAACATCGAGATATTGGCACTCAACAAGAGTTAATTGCAGACATTGAAAGTTATTGTGATTTCTTAACAGCTATTAATGATGGACTGCCGTATCCAGATGAGATGTATAACCCAGCTCTAGCCTAACTAAACGTTCGCCATCCCGATAAGGCTGGTGAGGAAAGACTTTAAATAGCAAAGGAAACTATGAAGATAATATCGGGCTTAATTAGTATTATATTTATTATTCTAGCTTCTCTACATATTTTTGTAGATGCAGTAACAATTGATGTGATCGCAATTATGCTAATTGTTTTGGCTTCTTTACCTTGGACACTACCCTACCTAAAATCTTTTGAGCTTCCAGGTGGGGTAAAAATTGAATTAAAAGATGTACAAACTGCAATTGAAAAAGTGTCTGGAGGTGACGACGAACCTTCGGTAGAAACATCAGATTATGATTATCTAAAGGTAATATCTGCTCACGACCCAAGTCTTGCTCTTGTAGCAATTCGCATTGAAATTGAAAAAGCTGTCCGCTCTACACTTGATAGTGAGGAACGCCCAATTCCTTTATCGAGAGCTATTAATGAGTTAATTTCAAACGGCACCATTACACGAAGTATTGCTTCAGGTTTAACAGAATTTATACAATTAGGTAATCAAGCTGCTCATGGAGTTGAGGTTGATGCTCAAGCAGCAGACTATGTAATTGAAAATGCAGCAAATATATTAAAACCATTTAAAGAACAATTAGCTAATGCCAATTAACAAGTAGCTGCATCGAAAAAACTACTCGCTCTCGCTCGCATTTTTCCGCTGAGCAATGCGTAAGAAAGGTATTCAAACCTAACCAAAGTCTTCTTTTTTTGATCGTTTGAATGATTCCAGGTACTAGACATAACATCCGATTATGCGAAGCTACGAGGACGACTTTCCGCTTCGTATGGTTTCAAAGAAACGACTCCATCAAGTTGTAAATCTCTAGCAAGGGTATATCCTAGCCACTAATTATTTTAACGCCTTAGAAAGCTCGTAATTTATAGTTAAGCGAAGCTCACTTTCAGAGTCCATATAATAGTCTCCTTCATTCCAATCTCCCCCCATATAGCCTTGTGTTAAAAATGGTTTAATCGCATTTTTAGCCTCTAGTTGGCGTATTGCCTTGATTAATTTGACCTTATTGATCGGGATTTTTTTACCGCTATAACCTGAAAATACTGGGCAGGCTTTGATAAAAGAATCAAACAACGCTGTACCGGTTTTGAATTTTATAAATTCTGATGAAGAACCATCATAGCTCGGAAGCGGTGGTTCAATTTGTTTTGTTGCCGCTGTATATTTAATGTCAGCAAAGGTTTTGTAGAAGCCATGAAATTCACAAGGGCTGATAGCGGGAAGAACACCAACTAGCTGCTTTTCTAACTGGGGTCTTATCTCGACTTTTGAATTGCTATTTTTCTTGCTTGGGCCAGCTTTTGCTATACGCATATTAATGCCAGCCTTAGCGTGGTTAAGGCCAAACTTTTCCAATGCTGACTTCATCTTTTCATAGTTGGTGTTTAGCTCTAGGCCACCAAATTTTCCATAATAATAGGCTGGAAGTTTCTTATCGGCAGAGTCATCGGAAACATGAATTACTGGGCAATCTTGAGTGAATTTTTTTATTTTTTGCTGATCATCAGTTGATCTGTAAATCTTTGCATTTTGCCCATCACCTAGCGTTGCTATTTCATAATCAAAAAGATCATCAAGAATACCATGTATATTGCAAGCAGGAGCAGAGAGTGCACTCGATGCGCCGAACAGAGAAAAAAGCAGAATTAATGTTTTCATTTTTACTGACCGGTGATGGGGTAATTATGAGTATAGTTAGTAAATCATAGCTGTGCTGTTATATACGGTTTTTAGATACCCAAAAAAAAGGCAGTAATCGTCAAAGGATAATTACTGCCTTTTTTCATTTCACAACTTGATGCGATACCAAAGATAAACCTGTGCTCCTAACGGACTAAAAAGCAGTCTTGCAAAGTCAACAGACCAAGCTGAGTAATGCTTTTAAACCATACCAATCACAACCAAAAAACCATTACACAATCTTTACAAATACATAGCACAAACTTACACAAATGAGGTTCATGATACATCCATAAGTTAAACACCCCTCCCATTGGAAAAAAGGATATAACCATGAAAATTTTAAACACAGTGATCGTGACATCAGTACTAGCGCTTGGCCTTGCAGGTAACTCAATGGCTGCACCTAGCCAAGTTCAGTTGCTTAAAATACAACAGCAAACGGCTCAAGCTAATAAACAAGCAGCACAGCAGAGAGCAGCTCAAATTCAACGTCAGGCTGCACAGCAAAAAGTAGTTCAGGCTAGACAGCAAGCGATAAAGGCACAGCAGCTACAGGCTGCTAAACAAAAAGCCGCTCAAGCTCAGCAACAAGCAGCTAAGAAACGCGTTGTTGTTCAAAAAGTACCAAGTAAGCAAGTGGCGCAAAGTAACTACCGTGTAGCGACAGGCGATACGCTATACCGCATTGCACAACGTAATAACGTTTCAGTAGAGACACTGGTTAAGCTAAACGGCCTTTGGGGCAGCAAAGCTAGCAACCTAAGCATAGGTGCAATCATTCGTCTTAAATAATAACGAATCATAGCGCGCAATAAAAAGGCAGTAATCGTCAGAGGATGATTACTGCCTTTTGCATTAAGCCGTCTGTACTTTATGATAAAGTGACTTTCATCATTTCACTCCAACCAATAACGGATCTTAAACACTATGCTAAATTTTATTAAAGCCAATATGCTTTGGGTAGTCGTGGGTTGTGTATTGCTCGCTGCCTATATTTTTTCCGCAACGGCTTAGCCACAAAACCACCCTGTTTGCATTCGGCTTTCTACGCTTACGACTTCAAGAAGCCCTGCTTCTGACAAAACGCTAACAAATGCTCACGCTTTTTCAACTGGACTGCCGCTGCTGTTTGCTCAGACCAGTTACTCGCTTTCTGGTTATCGCCACGACTTAGGTAGTACTCGTGTATCTGTTGGTCATAAGCGTCCACATCAGACTGACAACGAGTCGCATCGTACTTGTCTTTATGAAGTACCACTTCAACCGGTAAACGAGGCTTCAAGTCAGGCTCAGCATCTGGCCAACCTAGACACATTCCAAACACCGGAATAACTTGCTCTGGTAATTCTAATAATTCAGCCACCTGCGCTGGATCATTACGAATGCCGCCAATAAACACCGCGCCTAAGCCTTCTGACTCAGCGCCTAGCATCAAGTTTTGCGCCATTAGCGCAGCATCCATTGTTGCCGCTAGGAAGTGCTCAGTATTCCCTTCTAACTCACCTAAGCCTTGTTTGATCGAGGCATATTCAACCCGCGACAAGTCAGCACAAATCACCAAAAACTCAGATGCAGCTGCTACCCATGTTTGCCCACCGGCTAACGTTGCGATTTTCTGACGCGTGTCCACATCAGTCACTTGTACTAGCGAGTACGCTTGAATGAAGCTTGACGTTGCCGCACCTTGGGCACATCGAATCAGCTTGTATAAAAGCTCAGGCTCAATCGCCTTATCTTTGTATTTACGAATAGATTTATGAGCGAGCTGAGCATCTAAAATTGGGTTCATAATCGTCCACCTATTAATTTCACCTAAAAAAAAAGCTACCCACCCTAAAAGGATAAGTAGCTGATTATTTTATTACAGTTGTTATACGAACCTTGGGTGTCGGTTCTTACAAAACTTATAGTCGAGCAAGTAGCTCTGACTTTTTCTTACCGTATTCTTCATCAGTCAATATGCCTGCTTTGTTTAGCTCAGACAGTTTATTGATCAATGCAAACGTCTCATCTGACGCGCCATTATTGACAGCGGGTGCAGGTGTGAAAGCTGGCTCAGACATAGGTGCTGGTGCTGGCTCAACAAAGTTATTATTGGGTTGTTGCGGCTTGTTGCCTGCACCGTTACCAGAAACAATTGGCAAGCTACTGACAGGAATAGTCCCGAACTGGCTACTAAAAGTCAGTGAGTCATTACCACCTTGCTGCTGGCTAACGCCACCAATCTGGTTATCAAGTGTGTCATAAACCGTTACTTGGCCATTCACTTCTACTGCTAGTCTGCCGTTAAAAACAGCGTAGCGTGTATTGTTTTGTCCACCACTACTAAACGGTGCGCCTAGCTCACTCGGCCACCACTGATTAGAGCCCGGAGTGCCCGCAGGAATAGTCGGAAACATTTCGTTATTTGCGAGTGCGTTTGACAAGTCGTTACATAGGTTATTAACCGTTGCTTGTAAGCCTTGGTTAAACATGTCGCCAACCATCGTCATTCCACCACGCATCCACTGGCCACCCCCACCCAACTCAGGGCAGTTAAATTGTGCCATAGAACCTGAGCCATTATTTACTGCAACTAACATGTGTACGACGGCATCCGTACTTAGATTATAGCGATTAGACAACTCGTTAACGATACGTTGTCCGGTGTTAGTAAGGCTTTGCATAAGGTTCTCTTTATATTGAAAATATAGAATGTAGTGGATCAAGCCTTGATAATAGCACCTCTAAAAAAAACCGTGATGCTTTACTTCATTACTATTCAAAAATAAACAAATGCGTGTCTGATTATTGACTAATAAAGCTAACTGTCTAGCCAAGCTTCGGCTTCTGCCACTTGGTCTAAGTCAAATGCTTTTATGTCGATACCTGGAATGACGGCACCTTTGATTTCACTGGCTTTTTGCAGCCATGATCGGTCAGTGAGTACCGCGGCACGGTCAAATTTCCCGAGGAGTCCAAATAGCGCTGGCAGACGTGTGAACTCTACGCCAATTGCGCCGAGTGATGGGAGGTGTAGATCAATGATGGTATAGCGCATTTTTCCGTGTTTGACGCTTTCAGATTTTGCTATCAAATCATCAAGTGCAAACTTCATGCTTTCAGCATCTAGCTTGCCACTGATTTCAATATCTACACGGTTTTCACCCTTTGATGTCACATTAAACATGGCGCTCTCCTCTGTATTTGTAAGTCTCCTACAACGACCAATATACGTTATATCGAGCACTTTAACATTAGCAAGCGCCTTTACCCCTCAGTGCTTAGGTACTTCCACCACGATTGTCTCTGCTAGGTAGTCATGTAGGCAGCGACGGTCTTCTCGAAAGATAAATAGTCCATCCACCAGACCAATGATTGAGCCAATCACAGGGATTTGAAATACTAAGGTTTGTGGTAAATAGCGTACACTAAAGACTTTCCAAAGCGGCAATATCTGCTCACTTTCTCTATCGACTATTTTAATCTTCAACAGTCTTTTGCCAATCGTTTGACCGTATTTAGCGAGAAAATTACCGTGCAGTACTAGGTACATCACCAGCCCAAAGACGACGATCACAAGCGAATCAAAAATAGTCAGTGTCAGCTCTGTCGACTTCTCCCAAAACCCCATGTAATACAAAAATGGCAGTGACACGACCAAGCCAATACCCGCATCAATAATAAACGCTAGAAATCTGTCTGACTTAGTCGCCAGTTGAAGTCCTTTTGACGCATCATTTATTGGGTCTGACAGTTGTGCTTTAGGCGGTGCAAAAACGTCTTCTGAATCCATTCTTTATTACCTTAATCTGTGGGGTTTAGTCGTAGAACACGAGGCGATGAGTTTACAGTAGCTTCATCGCTATATAAATGAAGTCAACTTAACGACACATCGATACCGCACACATCATGCGACAAAACACAACTTTCCCGCTAGTATACGCACTGCTGTATAACTGGCTTTTACTTACCAAAGGAATCACCGAATGCTTGGATCGTTACTGTTTATCGCTGCGCTTGTTACATGTGTTGGCTTACTGACTGCTATATACCGACGTCAACCGTTGAAGCGACTAACATTGATTAAGCCAGGTATCGTGTTTTTTCCTAAATACATTGCGGCTTATACGCGCAGTGACGCTGATGTAGCGTTGACTATTGGGCAGTTAGGTTTTCGTAGAAACGAAATGACGGGGTTGTATTCTCGCGGCACGATGCGTACAGGGTTAAACACTAAGTCCATCAAGCTGACTATTTCAATGGATTATGAGAAAAAAGAGATTTCTATCTACTCTTCATTTTTCGGTATTTTGTTTGATAATGGTGACATTTGGCAATTAGCACATGATGCAATCAATGGACTAGAAGTTGAGAAAGACAGAACACAAGCGTTGGTTGATCTGTTTGATAATAAGTAATAAATATTCCCCCACAACTAATCCAATAAACTGCCCACGCTAGGAGCTTTTATGTCAAGCCACACCGCAACATCTACTCAACCGTTATCAACGCCCATTGTGTTAACAATTGCTGGCTCTGACAGCGGTGGTGGCGCGGGTATTCAAGCGGATATAAAAGCAATTTCAGCAACGGGTAGTTTTGCCTGTTCTGCGATCACTGCCATTACTGCGCAAAACACCCTTGGCGTCTCGGCCATCTTCCCTATTCCACTTGAGCATATCGAAAAGCAACTCGACGCTGTGTTTACGGATTTGAATGTGATTGCCGTTAAAGTCGGCATGCTGGCAGACACTGACATCATTAAAGTAGTAGCTGCGAAAATCAAACAGTACAATCCTCAGTTTGTCGTCATTGACCCTGTCATGGTGGCAACAAGTGGCGATATGCTGTTGAAAGAGTCAGCGGTTGCTACGTTAAAATCAGTGCTATTCCCACTAGCCGACTTGATTACCCCCAACTTACCAGAAGGCGCTGCCTTAACGGGTATGAGCGTTCCACAGGATGAGTTGGACATGGAGAAGATGATTGGCCAACTGCGTGACTTGAACGTCAACGCAGTGCTATTAAAAGGCGGGCATTTAGAAGCTAATCAGAACAGTAACGACTTGCTTATCTTCCCTGATGAGGTTCACTCCTTGAGTGCAAAACGTATCGCCACTAAAAACACACATGGCACAGGCTGCACGCTGTCTTCGGCTATCGCGTCTTACTTAGCGCAAGGTAATGATTTGATACAGTCCGTTAAGTTGGGTAAACGATACATCTCTGAGGCCATTGCTCACGCTGATGAGCTAAGTATTGGCCAAGGTCATGGCCCAGTGAATCACTTTTACGACGGGCATTTAGCGGTTCGTTGAGTTGTTCAGACTCACGATGACGCGGTTAGCATAAAGCCATACATACCGAGTACAAAACCTAGTACTGCACCCATGGGTGGGCCCCAGTGATTTTCGAGTCTCACTTTGGGCGCTAAGTCTTGGAAAATGGAATAAAGAATGCCGCCTGCTGCAAACAGCATAATCATCGAAATAACGTCAGGTTGTCGGTCTAGCCATAGGTAGCCTGTCACTCCGGCTATCGGGCCTAGCAGTGACATAACGCTAAAGGTAATGATGATCTTTCTAGGGTTGTAGGTTGCGTTAGTGTTTAACTCTCGATACGCGCTAAACCCTTCCGGGATGTTTTGTAGCGCAATTAAACCTGCCAATAAATAGGCACTGTTACTGCCCGTTGCAAAGGCTGCACCGAGTGCGATGGACTCTGGAATGAAATCAGTTAACATTGCCGCTAACTGAGTGGCTGGGGTATTTATTTTCTTTAGGTAGATATCCAGCAGCATAAAACACAAACCGCCTGCAACAAACCAAAAACAGACATTTAAAGGGCTCAGTGTTGCGATCCCTTCTGGGACTAATACAAGTGCGACGGCAGACAATAATGCACCGCCCCCGAAGGCTAGGACGCTATGTTCAAAGCCTTCACCTATCCACTTTTCGTTCATCTCTTCGATGTATGCCATGACCGCACCAAACGCCATCGCCAAACCCGCGAACAGTGTCGTCGCGATAACCATAAACAAAAGAGACATACATTAACCTGTATTCAAATGTTGCCCTGAACTAGGGCGTCGAGGGCAACACTTGTAGTCTACTTTTTAGATACGTACAAGCACACTTTCTAACTTACGACGAGACTTAGGCAAGTTGGCATTGCAATAACCTTCCTCAAGACGGTAGCCTATACGTGGAAAATGGAAAGGCGTGATTCTTTATCATTTACTTGTAGATACGATTCGTTTTAACGGACTTAAACGACAAATACCGTGTGTTACGCAACGGATGTTGACTAAACAACTTCATGAGCTTGAGGCTACTGCTTAATTACACCACTGACTCTCACACGGGACACCATCATGGTCGCCATCCATCTTAGTACCTGAACAGTTTTGTACATAAAATTTGGCTTCTGCACACGAAGTAACTTCACTGCAGTAGACCTTACCTCTACAACTAAACTGGCTTTTCACAATTTTTGTGAACACTGGCGTTTCATGTGATGCTTCACTAACTAGGGTTTGAGCTTGGACTTCAACAACTATTTGTCGTTGATAAACTTCATATCCAATCACTGCTACAGCGATTAGGCCGAGCACAGTTAATAAACCACTAAAGAAACTTTTTGGCTGAGCCTCTTGCGCTGGGAGTTGCTTTGACACTCTGCTTCTGGATGTTAAATCAGTTGAGGCGACACCACGAATTTGGGCCTGCGTAGCCCTTACCTTGCCATTGTTATCTGTGTGACATTGAAAAGTAAGAACATCACCGACGACTGGACGGCGACTCATTTTCTTTAACGCTGAAATGTGAACAAAAACATCTTTAGCACCTGGTGAGCTAATAAAGCCGAAACCTTTATCCCCATTCCAGACTTTTAATCGTCCTTCCATAATAAACACACTCTTATATTGTTATTTTTATTCGTAAAGACTTATTATTAATCTTTGTGGTGTTATTTTATATATCGATTATTCATAGTACAAAAGAATAGAAAGAAATGCTCATCAAATTAACGGCTTTATTGGTTTTTTGTTGGCTAAAGCCCATGCTTTCGGAACTAAGCCAAATGTCCTACCTTCACATAAATCAATGCACCATCATCTTTAGTAAATGGCGTATGTTGGCTCAAGTGCGGGTTACGTAACCAAGTACCTGTTGGGTATTCACCATGCTCATCGTAAAACGTACCAGACAGTACAAATATCTCTTCACCACCCCAGTGCTGATGCGGCTGGAACTTTGTATTGGGTGCCCACTTAACTAACGCAACCGACTCATAACTAAAACTGTGTAGTGGCATAACGGTTAATCCATCAACTAACCCTTGCCGCCATTCTGTTGTTAACGTGTCGATAGCTTTTTGCTCTGTATCTTCAGCATCGAATTGATCCAGTTTGACAAAAATCGTCGCCCCTGCTTCTCCAATACGCGGTGTATGGGAAGTGCCGATTGGGTTTCTGACATAAGTGCCAGCAGGATAGATTGCATGCTCATCTGCAAATGCGCCTTCCAATACAAAAAACTCTTCGCCGCCAGTATGCGTGTGTGGTGAAAACTCGCTATTCGGTGCGTAACGCACAATCGTAGTGACTCGGTCAACGTCATCACAAATACGGTCTAAGCGCATACGTTCGACACCGGGCATCGGTGAATCAACCCATTGATAGTCTTCTGGCCTTATCACTACGCGTTTTTCTAGATCCGCATTGAAGTATAAGGGATCTATTTTTGTATTATTCATGTGCTCTATTCCAATCAATGGCATTCAAGGGTTGAGGTGGGCTGTTGTTAAGGCAACTGCACTCTTTCAAAATACGGTATCACTTTTAGTCTGTAAGCATATATCCATATCGGATATTCAGACGTCTTTGACCCATTGATCATGGGGTTTTATTTTTAGTTTTAGTCCAAATAACATTACATAAACTGATTTATATCAATGTTCTTAGACTTTTAATCTAATATGATTTTGTTTGACAAAGATAAACCAATTCTTATGTAGGACATAAAAAAATGAAACAAGATATGAGTAATTTAAACCGTAGAAATTTCCTAAAGAAAAGCCTTTTGGGTTTGACTACTGTTGCAGCAACTTCGACCATTTCTATTCAAGCTTTCGCTGATGAACTACCTGAGCTAACAGAAACTGACCCAATGGCGATTGGCTTAGGCTACAAGAAAGACACGGCTACTGTTGACGCGGCCAAACAGCCGAAGCATAAGCCCGAGCAAAACTGCGCTAACTGTGCCTTGTACACAAGCAAGTCAGATACAGCGGGCGCTTGCGCTATTTTCGCTGGAAAGCAAGTCAGTGCAATCGGTTGGTGTAGTGTTTGGGCTCCAAAAGCTTAAGCTTATACCGAACTAGTCGCGTAGGCCCTAGGGCTATGTATGAAGCCGAAAAGTACTAATGACTTTTTGGCTTTTTTGTTTTCTGAAGAAGTTGGCTATGAAATACGGCTTCTAGTGCCAACCTAAACCAATGCTTTTTCCATTGAAATGTGAACAATCCCAGCATCCATAAACTCTTCGCCATATGCTGTAAACCCGAGTCGCTGATAGAAGCCATTAGCGTGCTTTTGTGAACCGAGATAAACACGACTATAGCCCTTTTTTGTTGCATCATCGATTAACGAGAGGACAATTTTAGAGCCTACTTTTTGGCCCCGATATGCTTTTAATATAGCAATACGACCAATATGGCCATCGTCCAACATCCGGCCTATACCAACAACGATATCGTTTAAGTACGCTAAGGCATGCATTGCTTTAACATCCAGCCCATCAAAATCTATATCAGCAGAAATACCCTGCTCATTCACAAAAACACTTTCACGGATGGCACGTATAGACTGCTCATCTTCACCCTCAAAAGTTACAAGCCTGATTTGAAACATTACCTATCTCCGTTGTTTTGGAACGTGATATGACACGTTGCCAGATTTTATATGAAATCCATTAAAAATTACTTAGATTTAATCTTCTATCCATATTATGCTGCTGATTAATTACTCAAGAAAATAGTTACTGATACAAAATATTTATAGGAGATGACGAAATGAAGCTTACTCACCTGCCAGTACTCGCCCTAACACTCGCAATAACAGCCTGTGGTGGAAGCGAAAAAGGTGAAACGCCTCAAACCACTGCTGTAGACTCTTATGTAGGTTTTAGTTACGCGGCTAATTTAACATCTAACAATAGTTTCGAGTTTCTAGAACAGGTCTTCATTGGTAGCTCAAGCAGCGTATTAGCGAAAGCTTCGGATAGTTACGCGCCTGAAGATCAAATCAGTATTTTAGAAATGCAGTCAGTTTTCAACACTATTGCATTCAAAATGGCGCCTAACGACTTTCAAGCACGCGGCATTAATGAGACTGAACGCTGTGCAAACGGTGGTACTTTAAAACTCACCGGCACAGTTGATGACGAAAGCTATACCGGCAAGCTGAATGCCGAAATGGTCAATTGCGACCAAGGTTCAGGAAAGCTAAATGGCGACCTAACCATGGATGTAACCCTAGTCAGCGAAGCACAACAACCGCAGGCTTACATACTCGGATTTAATAACATCACTCTGACGGATGGAACACAGACTTATTACCTTGCTGGGACACAGTCTTTTGACTCAGATCGTGGTGTTGATACGACTATCTCGAACATCCTTCAAACCACGTCAGACGGTCGCCAATTGCTGTCGGAAAACTTTGTGGTCGTCGATAACACCTTAGAAAGCTTCTACACGGGCACGACTGAAACAGGCATCGATATTTCAGGCAAGATCTACATCGGTGATTATGGTTATGTTGAGATTTTCACAACCGACCTATTCCAAGACCTTCCCACCGAAATCATGCCTTACACGGGTACGATGGAGTTGTTTGGCAATGATTCATCACTGAAAGTCATGTCAGACTTCAGTTACACCTCAGTGCTTTTGGATGGAGACGGTAACGGACTTCACGAACAAATTGCTGAGCTTAATAATGATGCGTCAAACTTTGAAGAAGGTCTAAACTTCACCCCAAGACAGCCACCGTTGGTAAACATCAGTGATATCGGTGATGAGTTAACGGTTTACGTCGGTTACGACATGACCTTCGATGGCTTCCTTAGCACTGACCCTAGTGGCGGCCAACTCACCTACCATTGGCAAATAAGCTCAAAGCCAGCAGGCAGTACTTCACAAATACAACATGATAGTAGCTCACCCTACTTCATTACTGTCATACCCGACCTTGCCGGCGACTACACCGTCACTTTAACAGTGACAAACGAAAGTGGTCTATCGTCAATCGAGTCCAAGACAGTCACCGTACTATCACATTTCTAAACACTACTTCACAAAGCAAGTAGTCCTCCGTAATAAAAACAGCCATGTTCGCTGCGAAGCTGACATGGCTGTTTTTATTACGGAGAACGTTACTAACTAAGCGATATAGCCGTTTTTATTACGCAGCACATCACTAAAAAACGATTAAGAAGCAAACACCTTCTTTAATCGTTCAACTGCCTGCTCAATAACCTCACGACGACATGCAAAGTTAAACCGCAAATACCCATCGCCACCAGAACCAAACATCGAACCAACATTAGTCGCAATCTTCGCCTCTTTTTGTACCTTATTAATCACTTCAGCAGTCGATAATCCAGTACCCGAAAAGTCTACCCACGCTAAATACGTCGAGGCCATTGGCATAGATACTACACCATCAATACTACTCAGCCCCTCGTCCAACAGACGGCGGTTTTCATCCAAGTAAACCAATAGTGACTCCAACCACTCTTCACCTTGCGAATAAGCAGCCGTTGCCATCAACACACCATAACGCGTTGGTGATGTGCCAGATGCTGCATGTACTTTCAAAAATTTCTGACGCAGAGCTTTGTCTTCGATAATCACATTACCCGTCAAACCACCCGCAATATTGAATGTCTTAGACCCAGCGGTAAGCATTACTAAACGTGACGAAATCTCAGGTGCCGCTAATGGCATCACGGTATGTATTACGCCCGAAAAAACCAAGTCATGGTGAATCTCATCAGATACCAATACTAAGTCATGCTCGACACAAAAATCCGCTACCGCTTTGAGCTCTTCGACCGTCCAAACACGTCCACCTGGGTTATGTGGTGAACACAAAATCATAAGCTTCTCATGACCTTTAAGCTGACTCGCTAATAGGTCCAAGTTCATACGATAAATGCCGTCCTGAATCTCCAAAGGTGATTCAATCACTTCACGGTCATTCGCTTTAATGATACGAGCAAACGCATGGTAAACAGGGGTAAATAAAATCACACCTTCACCAGGTTTGGTATACGCCTGCACACACATTGCTGTACCTTGAATCAAACCGTGAACAGTGCTAATCCAACTTTCATCAACCGTCCAGTTATGACGCTTTTGCATCCATCCCATCACGGCTTGATAGTGTTCAGTGTCCCCACCAAAGTAACCATGCACTCCGTGATCAACTGAGCCTTGCAGCGCATTCTTCACCGCTTGCGGCGGCTTGAAATCCATATCTGCAACCCACATTGGCAAACTTTCTTCAGGCTTTAACCCGTAGTAAGTTTCCATCATGTCCCACTTTATAGAGTGAGTGCCAATACGGTCTATCTGTTCATCAAAATTGATCGTCTCGCTCATATCAGGTCATCTCGCATTGCAGGGAAAATAGAGCTCATAGTGTACTGCATCCGCAATAACGACCACAGAGAGATTTAAGAAATATTGCTGACTTTACAGGTAGCCACCAGTCGCTTGAATCACTTGTTGGTTTGCCCCTTGAGAGAGCCAAACTACCACCGCACTTTGCTTTTGACCGCTCTGCGGAATCGCAGGCATAGCAACCTGCCACTGATTAGGAGAAGCTGAGACAGTGTGTTTTTTGTGATTCAGAACAACGAAGTCATGTTTGAGTATTTCACCACGGTTTTCACCTGCTCTTACTTTAGAGCTGAGGTCCATACCAAGTATGGCAACGTTTAGCACATAGCTACCAGACTTCGCTTGAGCCATTAGACTTTTTGACTCGGGTGTAAACTTAACCGATACCGTATCTGAGTTATCAGTGATTGACGCTTTAAGCACGCCTACATTATTGGTATTTTGCTTCCATGCACGCTTGCCTGAAAGCCATGCTCGCCACTCGCCGCTGTTAGCAACAAACTGTGGTGTGTATGACTGAGATACACTGCCGCTGCTGACATAGTCACGCTGACGTATGCTGTAAGCCGGTTTTGCAAAACGATCTTTCCAACCAATGTAGTCCCAATAGTCGACATGAAATGCCATAGGGATAACGTCTTTGAATAATTCAGGTTTGTCTTTAAATGTGCTGAGCCATCGGTCAGCGGGTGGACAACTACTACAACCTTCTGAGGTGTATAGCTCAAGTACGTCGGTTGCTTCTGACTGACTACTAAAGTCTTTTGCTGACGCTATGTTAAACAAGGCCGTACTCCCCAGAAGAGTGATAAGTGCGGTCTGTTTGAGTAATTTTGTAGGTAGGGGCATTGCTGAATCTCCATTGGTATTACAAATAATACGCGAGGAGATACTTTTTAGATTAGGAAGGGTTAGACGTTGCCCATGACTGAGTGCGCGCCAGCCTCATCAACATAATGCCTGGCATGGTTAGATCTGTCGCTTTTGCCGATAAGATAATGATTGCAATATCGTCTACCGGATCAATCGCTGCATAGCTAGAAAAGCCACCGACCATGCCATTGTGCCATGATACATTTTTATTGCCGTAAAACTTCTCTAGCTTGCCAGCCTTCATCCAACCACCATCAGCATCTAAAGGATTTTTTGAGTCACTCGATTGATTAAGAAAATGCTTCAAAAAGGTCAACATATCGGCTGCTGTCGAGTTAAAACCACCAGCACCCTCTAGCGCTCCAAATGTCCACAAGTCAGCCTTATCACCGTTACGGTCATAACCCTGCACCATCGACTCATTCATCTCATCAGATAACTCAGTACTAGTCATATTCATACCAAGCGCTGAGCATATTTTGTCTTTCGCCAAACAATCCAGACGCTCACCTGAAACAACTTCAAGTACATGACCGAGTAAGCCTGTCCCGAAGTTAGAATATTCAACGTATCCAGACTCTTTCTTGCCTTCACTTGTTTTAAGATATTCAATCACATCATCAAAGCTAAGCACACTGTATGGATTTTTTAAAATGTCTTCTTTGCCAAATTGATCGACTGTTTTATCAATAAACACTTTCGGGACTCTAGGAAAACCAGAAGTATGAGTAACAAGCTGATGTAATGTCACTGACTTTGCATCTTCAGAAAGCTCATATTTGTCACCCATCAACTCACCGAGTGTTGAGTCCATAGTGACCAAGCCCTCACGAATTAAAGCGTGAAGTACCGATACTGTAATCAACTTACTGAGCGAACCAATTTGAAAAATACTATGCTGATCAGGTTGTTGATATAGGTCTTCACTAAAACGACCTTCCGATTTGAAGTAGCTTGTCCCTTGCTTGTACACACCCACCATAATGGCTTCTTTAGGGTCGCCTTTAGTCATTTTAGTGACTTCAGCATCAATCTCGACCTTCAGATGCTTTTTATCTTCTACGGTGAGGATTTTTCTTCTGGCATAAAAGAAAGCACACGCGACTAGCACTAATACTACTAATAGAAAGATCATAATATTCTGTATCATTTAATGGTCTCTATAACCAAAAGGTTAGTCGCTTTATCCATATTTTTCACCTGGGACTTTCTGTATTTATTCAGATGTCTAGCAGTATGATTAACTCAATTTCAAAATACCATACTGCCACGACTAACTGTCAACTGCACGAACAACATTTTGTTGTCCCTGATCCTTAAAATCCTTAACTAATTGTTTTTTAATATACTTTGCAATTGTTGTCTCAACATATCTAAACAACACCCAGCCACCTATTGTAGAGCTAATAAATAACACCAAAACAAAAAACCAACCATTCATAACACCAGTCAAACCTAACTTACTCAGAACCATGGCTGCAGCGACTAAAATGAATGGATGAATCAAATACATCGCATAAGATGAATCACCTAAAAGGTTCAACAGCTGATTGGGCCGCTTTTGTAACTCTCTTTCAACACCAAGTGCACCCGCCATAATTAATAGCATGGGTACGCCGAAATCAATGACTCTGATATCGGTTTGAATACCCTGATTGACAGCCAGTAAGCCACCAATACCTACGCCCATTAGCATCGGCATAGTCATCATTGGTAATCTCTTAATAAGGGGCATGTAATAGCAAAGTCCAATACCCGCTGCGAACTCTAAAAGCAGCTGATTACTCAAGAACATTCCCCAGACACTATTTTGTGGTTGGAAAAAACCAAACACTGACAGTACGGTAAGCGCCAAAACAACAAGCAAACTCCCAACGCCACGACTAAACAGTAGGCCGAGCGTAAATAGTATGTAGAACAAAAATTCGTAACTCAATGTCCAGCCGTTTGCTACTAAATAAGAGCCACTACTTGGAAGGAGAAAGAATGAGGCTAATAGATCAGTTTCACCACCGCTGCTATTTACTTTATCTGGCATTAGTACATAAACGATGAGTGCTAGACAGGTCACAAACCAATACAAAGGAATAATACGTAACACGCGACGCCACAAGAAAGTGATCGTTGAATTAGGTTGCTGGTGCTTCTCTGACATGGTGTAGCACATGATAAAACCGGAGATAAGGAAGAATAGATCAACACCTGCGCCGCCAATATGCCAGCCTGACAGTACGTCCGTAGAATACTGTGCACTCTTTAAGCCGATGTGCTCCAAAAGCACCATTCCAGCGGCTATGCCTCGTAAATATTGTACCGAAAGTACCATTTCTACCTGTCCTTAGTTAATAAACACCACAGTCCTTTGCTGTGGGTGAACTCATCATACTCAGCCGGTAAAAAATGCCATCTGCCACAACCTCAAGTGGTTATGACTGGCAGACAATCTGCGTTATAGCTACAAAAACGCTCTTATAAATTCCTTTTCAGTGAACATTTTTTTAAATAACAAACACTGAATAGTTATACGTTTGAAATTAACATAAGTTTCAACACCCACCCATTATTAGAAGGCGGAACACTCCTATGATCAAAGATTTATGCCGTATAGGCTCACGCTTATCCCTTAATCACTGGATGCGTTGGGCTGGTTTAGGATTTCTCGGACTCCTTATATTGACTCTAGTGACACGCTGTAACTCAATTGAAAATGACATACAGCAACGTACTGATAAAGACCTTAATGCAGCAGGTATGTCATGGGCTAAATCGGACCTTGATGGTCGCGGTCGTGACGTTATGCTGACGGGTGTTGCACCGAGTGAAACGAGTAAGATGAATGCCATCACACTTGTTGAAAATATTGATGGTGTGCGACAGGTCTCTCATGACATCAGCATTAAACAATACGTTTCTTCTACATTTAGTTTTAAACAGACTGACGCTAAAGTTCACCTTAGCGGCATCTTCCCCAACCAAGCCAGCATTGACAGAACAATAACTAAAGCCCGTGAAGTATATGGCGATGATAATGTCGTTAACGAATTAACAGTAAGCGATAGTGCAAGTAAACCTGCATGGTTAGCTGGCGCTGTTGGCGTAATGGCCGCGATGAAAGTAGCGGAAGACTTTTCGATGGATGCATCGGATGACGTGCTTACTATTAGTGGAGTGGTTGAGTCAGAAGAAGCTAAAACGTTGTTACTAACACAAGCAAAAGCAGACCTTCGTAAAGACATCACTGAGTCGATAAAAGTTGTTAAAAAAGGCCCTACGCCAGCAGAGTTAGCGGTAGAAGCGTCACGCCTTGCTGAAATAGACAGACTTGCTATGCTTGCTAAGGAAGAGCGCATTGCTGAGCAAGCCGCAGCGCTTAAACTTGCGGAAGAAGAGCGTTTAGCTGAAAAGAAACGACTGGCTGCTGAAGCTGAGTTATTACGCCTTGCGGAAGAAAAGCGTCAAGCCGAAGAAGCTGAATTAGCACGCCTTGCCGAAGAGAAGCGTTTAGCTGCTGAAGCTGAGTTAGCACGACTTACAGAAGAAAAACGTTTAGCGGATGAAGCACAAAAAATAGCAGTACTAGAACGCATAGCGGCAGCAGAAAAAGCGAGATTAGCTAAGCTAGAAGCTATTCGAATGGCAGAGCAGCAGGCACTTGCCGCGGCACAAAAACAACGTAACTTACTGGTGAGCTGCCAAGCTAACCTAAACCATCTGCTTGATAGCAACACGTCACTTTTCTACGATGGGACTAGCACGATTAAAGGCACAAGCTACCCTGTGTTAGCCATGCTTGCCGTACAAATAAATGGCTGTAGTGAGGTACTTCATCAAAACAACCAGTTAATCGACATTCAAGCAACTGACAACAATATCGCCATCGCGAAGGCACGCCAAAGCACGGTAATTTCTTACTTAGAAAATATCAACGGTGCACATCGCGGTTTATTGCGTATGGGACAACCGACATCGGCTACGTCAAACGGCACGTCTCAGTTAACTTTCACCCTATCAAAATAGGATAAACTCCAAATGCAAATGCTTATCTTACAAGTGATTCTGTGGTTACTTTTCGCGCTTCTAGCAGGTCTAGCCATCGGCTGGTTAGTTCGTCCTTATTTTTGTAGAGACTGCGTGACTGACGGCGCGCCTAGTGACTCAACCAGTGCACCTACCGTAACGCCAATGACTAACACTTCTGAAAAGAATGTGATTCATGATGATATCGACAGTTCATTAACAACAGCAAGTACTGCAGCAGTAACGGCTGTCGCTACTGCAGTCGCCACTAAGCTAGTCAGTAATAATGCTGACAGCCCTTCTGATGATTTGACTGACAGCTTAGATATTACTGCTAGAGATGCTTCTTATAGTGACTCTGAAGTAGATAACGAGTTAGATTTTGATGCTGATACGAAAGTATTGATCGGAGAACTTGATCTTAATGATACTGAATTAGATATTGAAATTAACTTAGACAACCCTGACTTATTAGCTGACCTTGAAATGGGAATGGAAGCGGGTACAGGAGTCGATGATGCTGAATTAGCTGTTGAGACTGTTACTAACTCAAACATCGAAGCTGTCACTAAGTCAGACTTAGATGAGGCAGTTGAAGCTGAACTAGATGTTGAGACGGTTAAGCCAGAATCAAACAGTGACAATGGTGCTGCAATCACTGCCGCTGCAAGTCTTGGCGCTGTAGCAGCATCATCTGTACTCGTCGGTAAAAACGCTAGTAGTACTAAAGATGCAACTCGAAGCACGCCATCAGCAAATATTAAAGCAGGTACGGCAACGATTAAAGCTGCGCCAAAGGATAAAGGGCCTGATGATCTAACGCGTATTAATGGTATCGGTAAACCCATTGAAACGATTTTACATGACACCGATATTCACACATTCCAGCAGATTGCTGACTTTACCCCTGAAAATATTTCAGATTATAAAGAGAATATAACCTGGCCTGGCGCAGTGAATATTTCAGAATGGGTTGAGCAAGCGAAGGTTATCGTTGGCGAAGGCCAAGTCATCATTACTGACGAAATGAAACCGGCACTCCTCACTGAGCCTAGAGCTGGTAGCAAACGTGGCGATGACCTGAAACGTGTCAAAGGTATTGGTAAGGTACTTGAGCGACGCTTAAAAGAGTTAGGGATTTATCACTACGGTCAAATTGCAGATCTAACTGATGATCAAGTGCTGTGGATCAGTGACTACATCACTTTCCCTGAGGGCCGCATTCAAGCCGAAGCATGGGTTGCACAAGCCAAGGCGTTAGCTGAAGGTGAAGATACTGAGTACTCCAATCGTTTTGACAGTGGCGACACCCCTTACAAATAATCACTAAGCCACATCAGATATTGGGAGTACCCCATAAAGTACTCCCAATACTCCTCCTACGCATACCCTCATACATGAACATCTCCCTGTCATTTTTAGATTTTCGCTTGATTAGGGCTACTTGAGTCTCTGCACCTATTAAATAATTATTTTAAGACAACAGAGAGTGATCTCTTTTCTTTAGTTAATCTAAGCTCCTGTTATTTAATATAAATTAAATATTAACACTACATTAACAATAGTTCATTTTGTCTTATACTCAACTAAATGAACTCTATTATTTGTTGTTGTTGGTTTACTAACTGCGTTACTCTAGCTCTATATAAGGCGTTTAAATAGCCCTTATAAGGGGCACAAAAATCTATAAAAGATTACTAATCTACATCTACGGGCAATAACTTATGTTTAACAATCTCTCTACACTTGGCGCATACATGAGCAAACGACGCTGGTGGTGGTGGTCCATTTTAGGATTAATCGGACTCTACCTGTTAATGATGGCAACGCGTTGTTCACCAATAGAAAAAGATATTCAAGCGAGAACAGAAGCGGCACTTACTGAAAAAGGTCATGATTGGGCGAAAGTAACACTGGATGGTCGTGGTCGCGACATTATGCTAAATGGCGTTGCACCAAGTGAAGCAGCGCGTACCGAAGCAATTGAAACGGCTACTGCTGTTTATGGCGCACGTATTGTTGAAAATGGCATTAGTATTAAGGAATACAGCACACCTGTATTTGGCCTTAATAATGAAGACGGCAAGACGATCCTTACGGGGAGTTTTCCAGAGCAAGGTTTGATCGATACAACATTACGCGCAGCGTCTGACAACTTCGGCCCTGAGAACGTGGTTAACCGCATGACGGTAAGCAATGATGTTTCTGCTCCTACATGGTTGAGCTCTGCACTCAGTGTTTTGCCAACAATCACCGGGATGGATGACGCAGACTTTGATATTACAAATGAAGGTGCAACGCTAAACGGTACTTTCCACACTGAAGAAGAGAAGCAAGCGTTTGCTGCTTTGGCTACCGATAAGTTAAGCGGCAAGTTTACAGATAGCTCAGTTGTTGTTCCTTTAGGCCCTACTCCTGAAGAGCTTGCAGAAATCGCGCGTGCGGCTGAGGAAGCTGAAGCGCTTAAAATTGCAGAAGAAAAGCGAGTTGCAGCAGAAGCAGAAGTTGCTCGTATGGCTAAAGAAGCAAACTCAGTAGCAGAAGCAGCAAAGCTTGCGGCAGCAGCACTAGTAGCTAAGGTAGCTGTTGAAGCACCAGCGACGCTAGCTGAAGAAGTCAGCTTAGCTGATATTGAAAAAGCTAAAGCTGAGATGGCTGAAGTAAAGCGTCTAGCTGATATCGAAACTGCTAAGGCTGAGATGGCGGAAGTAAAGCGTCTTGCTGATATTGAAACTGCTAAAGCTGAAATGGCTGAAGTGAAGCGTCTTGCTGATATCAAAACTGCTAAAGCTGAAATGGCTGAAGTAAAACGTCTTGCGGATATCGAAACTGCTAAAGCTGAAATGGCTGAAGTAAAACGTCTTGCGGATATCGAAACGGCTAAAGCTGAGATGGCTGAAGTGAAGCGTCTGGCTGATATCGAAACGGCTAAAGCTGAGATGGCTGAAGTGAAGCGTCTAGCTGATATCGAAACGGCTAAAGCTGAAATGGCTGAAGTAAAGCGTCTGGCTGATATCGAAACGGCTAAAGCTGAAATGACTGAAGTGAAGCGTCTGGCTGATATCGAAACCGCTAAAGCTGAAATGGCTGAAGTGAAACGTCTGGCTGATATCGAAACGGCTAAAGCTGAGATGGCTGAAGTAAAGCGTCTGGCTGATATCGAAACGGCTAAAGCTGAGATGGCTGAAGTAAAGCGTCTTGCTGATATCGAAACAGCTAAAGCTGAGATGGCTGAAGTAAAGCGTCTTGCTGATATCGAAACAGCTAAAGCTGAGATGGCTGAAGTAAAGCGTCTTGCTGATATCGAAACAGCTAAAGCTGAGATGGCTGAAGTGAAGCGTCTGGCTGATATCGAAACCGCTAAAGCTGAAATGGCTGAAGTGAAACGTCTTGCTGATATTGAAACGGCTAAAGCTGAAATGGCTGAAGCAGCGGCACTCGAAGAAGCAGAAAGAATGCGAGTTGAAGAAGCGAAAGCTGTTTTAGCTGCTCAAAAAGCAGCAGCATTAGCTGAATTGGAAAGCTGCCAAAACCAGCTTAACAATGCAATGAATGGCAACTCAATCTTATTCGCGACGTCTAGCTCTAAAATCAACACAAAGAGTTACCCACTACTCGACACTATTGCACTGACTGCTAGAGAGTGTGGCGACACAATCATTTCAAATGCACAAAACATTGAAATATCGGGCCATACAGATAGCCGTGGTGCTGATACGATGAACCTTACACTGAGTGAAAGTCGTGCGAAGGCTGTACGTGACTACTTACTGGGTAAAGGTGTGCGTTCGTCAGTACTCACTAGCAAGGGCTACGGTGAAGTTAATCCTGTAGCAACTAACGACACAGCGGCCGGCAGACAGTTGAACCGTCGCATTCAATTTACTATTCAATAATAGGACACGACTCATGGGTTATTTATTTTTCCAAACTTGGATCTGGTTACTACTCGCTTTCTTATTAGGTTTAGGACTAGGTTGGATCTTACGTAATATGTCTTTTGCTAAAGACGGAAAACTGAAAGACAAGTAATTAAGTCACGGCGACAATCCGTTTCTTAAGCACAAAAAAAAAGGGGCTCCATTTGGAGTCCCTTTTTCATTCCAAGTAAAAAACTCAGAATGCGATGCTTAATGAAAATACTGTAAGCAGTATGACTTAACGACGACCGCCAGAAGGCTTTCCACCTGTAGGAACACACGCTAATTTGCTTGAGTTACCGCGTGGACCCACTTTACAGCTGCCCGTTACATTGCCTCGTTGCGAAGTAACAGAGCAAGAGTCGCCAGCAGACTTAGCTTCACATGCAGTGAAAGCGGCGGCTGGAGGTCCCTGCTTACTGCCTTTCTGACCACCACTATCTTTATCATTAGTCGCACATGCAGTGCATAACAACGCTAGTGCGCATGTAGCCATCAGTTTCTTACTAAGTATCATTATCTCTTTCTCTTTTATATCTAGTTAAACATTTAATTATTTTGTAGCCTTCAATGTTATGAAGGTCTTTCGCCACGTTGGCCACGGCCACCCGCTGGCGCACATGCTAATGGGCCTTCTTCGCCATTTGGTGCTGCTTTACAGCTACCTGTCATCTCACCGCGAGGTGTAGTCATCGCACATGCATCACCTACTGATAAGCTCTCACACGCTGTAAATGCTTCTGCTGGTGGGCCTTTAGGACGCTCTGGACGAGTGCCTGAGTCAGCTGCCAACGCTGATACTGCTAGTGTTAAACCCACTAACAATGTTAAAGAACAGCGTAGAGCTATGTTGTTTATTTTTTTATCTGTATTTGTATGAGACATTTTATTGCTCTTCTTATCTAAGTTAGGAGAGCTTATTGTGTAAGATAAAAATGTAGGATTTGAGGAGACTTTGTGAAGAAACTGTGGAGTTAATAACAGTACCCCTGCTTTATCATAGAAGACTTGATGTACGTCATATGGTTGCAATGGTTTCTGTTAAATAATGCAAGTAACGGTAAACATGGATTCAGGAATATTATGGAATATAAAGATTATTACGACATTCTCGGATTAAAAAAAGCAGCCTCTCAAGATGAGATCAAACGGGCATACCGTAAACTTGCCCGCAAATACCATCCTGATGTCAGCAAAGAGGATGAATCAGAAACCAAATTTAAAGAAGTCGGCGAAGCTTACGAGGTTCTAAAAGACCCTGAAAAACGCGAAGCTTATGACCAACTTGGTTCTAACTGGCAAGGTGGGCAGGAAGGATTCCAACCACCACCAGACTGGGATCAGAACTTCGACTTTGGCGGAGGCGGCTACACTGAAGGTAACGCTCAAGACTACAGTAGCTTCTTTGAAGATCTATTTGGTGGAGACCGTGCTGCCGGTGGTCGCTACACTCATCAAAGCGGCCAAGGCCGTGGCTTTCAGTCAAAGGGCGAAAACGTTCGTGCCAAGATCATGATCGACTTGGAAGACTCTTTAAACGGTGCTCAACAGTCAGTAAAAATATCCAGCCCTGAAATTAATGCTAACGGCCAAATGGTTAGCAAAGAAAAAACCTTAAGCATCAAGATTCCAAAGGGAATTAAAGAAGGCCAATCGATTCGCCTGAGCAAGCAAGGTAGCCCTGGACATGGCGGTGGTGAAGCGGGTGACTTATTGATTGAAGTCGCGTTTAATACACACCCACTTTATAGCATCAATGAAAAAGACATCTCACTGAATGTGCCTGTTGCCCCTTGGGAAGCGACCTTAGGTTCGACGATACAAGTGCCGACACCGGATGGCAAAAAAGTGGACATGAAAGTCCCCGCAGACTCCCAACAAGGGCGCAAGTTAAGACTCAAAGGTAAGGGCCTACCAGGCAAAGATGCAGGCGATTTTTATGTGGTATTGCAAGTGATGCTACCTCCCTCTTCTGACCCTAAAGTGAAAGAGTACAATGAAAAAATGCGGGATGAGATCGACTTCAACCCACGTAGCTATTTTTTCTAAATGAGACAATATTATGAATACTAAAGTAACTACAATTGTCGTTGGTAGCATTCTAGAAGAAGGGCCAACGTTGAATCTTGCAGAGCTGTGCCAGCACTGTCAAACACCTGCCGAGTTCATTATTAGTCTGGTTGATCAGGGCGTGATTGCGCCGGTTGAAGGGAGTTCAACTCGCAAATGGCAATTCCACCAAAGTGCGCTAATCCGCACGGATAAGGCGCTTCGCTTAAGACAAGACTTAGGCATAAACCTATCAGGTATCGCATTGTCTTTGGAGCTATTAGATGAGATTGATAATTTGAAACGAGAGTTAAATGAACTGAGGCACTTTGCCCAACTTTAACTGATGATCAGATTAGGTGTTGTACTGATTGGCGAGGCGGTTGTTCTGAATATTCTAATGACTCGTCTCGCTGTTTTTTGCGCCCTACTTTTGACTTATGCTCGAGCGGATTAACCGCTCCTAGTGCCTTATAAATGGTTTTATTCTCCCATAACACTTCTTTAATCTGTAACGACTTAGCCTGATACATCGCTTCATCCACACGCTCCAGCAACTGCGTGGCATTAAAATCATAATCAACAGCGATTCCGCCACCTGCACTGAGTTTTATATGAAGTCGTTTCCCATTAATTACGCAAGGCGCTTTCAATTCCTCTAAAAACAGCGCGTACTGTTGTTGAATAACCTCAGGATTATCCGACTCAGCAAGCCAGACAAACTCATCACCACCCAATCGCCCCACAATGCCAAACTTACCCAGAGTCTGTGTAAATTTTGCCGCTAGACTTTTTAATAGCTGATCACCAACATGATGGCCAAAGGTATCATTGACTGCTTTGAACTTATTTAAATCAAACAACAGCAATGAAAATGGTGTTCTATTATCACAGCGAGATTGAAGAGTGGTCATCACACAGGCACGACTGCTAAGCCCTGTTAAAGGGTCATGTGCCAGCATATGGAGATTACGTTTACGTTCTTTTCGTAACGTGATTAGTAAGTAGCCCAAGTAGAGAATAAACGTGAAAATGACCGCAAGCAGAATAAAGGCCGTTTTGATAATCGTGCCAGACGCTTTCTTAGAGTACTCCGCGGAAGTCGACGATACGTTATCCAGCACCTGATCATTTATTTGCTGATTCATCTCATGAAGCTGATTTACCCAAGCATTTAATTGCGTTTTATCAACTTGCTCTGGTCTTAGTATCATCTGTTCAGCAGACTCTACATGACTAAATGTCGCATAAATTGTGTCAGATAAGCCGCTAAGCTGTTGGAAGATTTTATCGTTTTCAATACTACTAATGGTCGCAGGAAAACGAGTCAGCAGTGACTCATAGCTTTGGCGCAACAACTGACTGCCTTGTTGGCCCTCAATGAATTTATGCGCATTAAACAAAGTATTTCCAACCGCTCTATCCTGCTGGATAAGGTCAGACAGCGTCGCTTGTTTTTCGTGATGAATGCCTTTGTATGTCGACAGCATATTAGCCGTTGCCAAGCCTACCGCTAGCAACAGAATTGGCCCAAGCGCTGACAGCAGGCCATCGGATTTTGTTTTTTTACACTGTATTGTCATTTTCTTTTATTAAGTAAAATTTTACTATTACGCAGCTGACATTACCTAATGGGATATTATTATTTTTATATTAAGGTCAGGCTTGTGGCACTTAATTGTCTTTCGGGTTCTTGTAGTTTAGCCAAGGGGAGCTTTCTAGCTGCTTAACTTTAATGACTAGATGATCAGCGATAGCTTAGTATTTTACGAAGACTCACTCTCTTCAGCTTTTATCTCTTTAAGAATACCCACACCGTTTTTCCGATGCAGTTTAGTTAAAGCTAGTTTCTTCTCTAGCTTCTCCCTACTCTCCAAATCCAACTCGTCACTCTGTAATTTTTCAAAGAGTTTGGTCTGATGCTTACGCAATTTTTTAAGCACAACCTTGATGCTACTTTGACGCTGCTTTCGATCACTTTCATCAGCATTAAAGAGTGTATCCGCTTTCTCTATCAATTTTTTAAGCTTCATTTTAGCGCTCTCCTTGATCGTGGACTAACTCATCTAGCTCTTCATCTTTCAGCAATAACATTTTTTCAGCTTGCTTGATCGCTTCAGTCTCAGGGGAAAAGAGCGTCTCGCCCATTTTCACCAAATTTTTAGTCGCGCCGTAAATATAATTACTGTCATTCATCAATGACGTTGCCTGTTGAGGACTCACCTTTCGAGTTCGAATTAATTCCTCTAGTCGATGTGTTAACGCGACATCATTTTCCTTCATTCTTAACCGCATGGCGTCCAGTGAAAGAATAGCAGGAACATCATCGTCAGCACCGACTCGCGTTAGCTCAAGCTCTCTAAGTACCTCTGCAAGCTCTCGACGTAACTGATTATACTCTTGACGAATATTCGAATTATCAGACGCTAGATAGCGCTCCAAATTTTTCTGTAAATGCTTGGTGTTTTTGATCGCTTCAACGATTTCACGCCCTGCTGCACGGTATGAAAACAACTCATCCATTTGACTCGGCGACATACCCCTCAACGTAGAAATATATTCAACAATATCACTATATAGGGTCTTGATCGTTTCGTTGTATTGGACATCAATATTGATTGGATGGGGTCGCCTAGCACGCTTAATGACCTCATCTATCGGCAACTCTGAGCGAATATCATCCGTACTTAAGCGCAAACCGCCAGCAATAACATCATAGGCATTTTCATACAAATGCAGTGTCTCTTTGCGCACACTTTCAATAGCAGTTTCAGGCATGTCAGAAGACACTTTATGTAAAAAACGAGGCTGCGCAGCCGTTCTTATCTGCGGGTGAATCGCTTTAATCAACACTGACTCCAGCTTGCCAATGAATGGCAGCATAACGACCAGCCCTATCGCATTGAAGATAGTGTGAAAAACAGCTAACTTTAGGGTGTAATTATCCGGTGCTATAGACAACCACTCACTGGCTAAGTCAACCACGGTTGTTAGCTGGTAAATAAAGACTATCGCGATAATCGCCGTGACCGCGTTAAAGATCAGATGAGCACCTGCCAGTCTCCTGCCATCCACATTAGCGCCTAAAGCTCCGATAATGGCCGTAATTGTCGTCCCTAAATTGGCACCAATCGCCAGTGCTAGTGCGTTCTCATAGGTAATCTGTTGAGCAGCTAAGGCGGTAATAATCAGCACTAACGTTGCATGACTGGATTGCATAATGACCGTAGCAATCACACCGATGAGTGTGAATAGTAGAATGCCCTTATAACCAGAAACGGCATAGGCAGTCAGGTCTAGCTGATCTTTGAAGGCGTCGAAACCTTCTTTCATGTAATAGATACCTAAGAATAGGAAACCTAATCCCGCCAAAATATAACCAACGCCTTTGAGTTGCCTACTTTTCTGGAATAGGAGAATGACGCCAAAGACAATCATTGGCATGGCGTAAGCGGCAATATTTACCTTAAGACCAAAGGCCGCAACCAACCACGCGCCAGTCGTTGTGCCGAGGTTCGCACCAAAGATAATCCCGATACCTGCTGACAGGGAAATGAGTCCAGCAGACAAAAACGAAATGGTGATGATGGAGACGAGCGAACTTGACTGCATGAGGGAGGTGGTGACAACGCCAAAACTAAGGCTCTTCCACAAGCGATTGGTGGTGCGACTGAGTATTTTTTCGAGTAAGCCACCGGTGAAGACTTTGAAACCCTCTTCGAGACTCATCATGCCGAATAGGAAAATGGCAACACCCGCGGCGATTTCCTTAAAGTCAGGACTTATCCAGAAGCCACAACCGAGAACGCTAAAAATCACGAGTAGAATTAGTTTATGGGTCATTTTTTGGCGTTGACCTGCTAGGAAGTTATATTCTAAATACTAGTATAAATACCAAGGCATTTAGAAAAAGGAAAGCACTACGTCAGAATGCATCAAAAGCACCTCGCCAACTAGCATTATCAACCATGTTACACTCGCACCTACAAATACTAGTGAAATGGTTAGCTAGTCTTGCCGCAATCTCCCCGTTAATTTTAGATAGAAGACGCTTTTATGAAGACGATAGACCCGACTCAAAATCAAGACTTCACCGCTGACATAAAAACGCTCAACGATCTTGCCAAATTTGCAGATTACTCCTTCATAGAGTCGCTTACCGTTGACCCTGACGCAGATTTAAACGGAGCAAATCACTCGCCTCGTGAAGTCTTCTCAGGACATTATGTGCCGGTCACACCGACTCCCATAGAAAACCCTGAGTACATCACACACAGCAAACAATTTTTTCGCGAGCTTGGCTTTGCGGACAGCTTGGCGCAATCCGCTGACTTCACACGACTGTTCTCTGGTGATATGTCTGGCGTTCCAGAACCGATGCACAAGGTCGGCTGGGCAACAGGCTATGCACTATCCATGCGCGGCAGAGAATATATCCAACAGTGCCCTTTCGGTACGGGCAACGGATATGGCGACGGTCGTGCAACATCGGTGCTTGAGGTTGCTATCAAAGGCAAACGCTGGGAAATGCAACTCAAAGGCAGCGGACGCACACCCTACTCTCGTGGTGCAGATGGTCGTGCGGTATTACGTTCAAGTGTGCGTGAGTTTTTGGCACAGGAACACATGCATGCACTGGGTGTCCCGACGACACGCTCATTAAGTTTATACGTATCTAAAACTGAAACAGTGAAACGCCCGTGGTACTCGGAAGGCTCACGCCAGCAAGACCCTGACATCTTGGTTAACGATCCTGTCGCCATCTCGACTCGTGTTGCTCCGTCATTTATTCGAGTCGGCCAACTCGAACTTTTCAGTCGTCGTGCGCGTTGGGAATCATACCCACACGCTACAGAAGAGTTAGAAAAAATTGTATTGCACCTGATCGACCGTGAGTATGCTGACGCTATCGACTCGCAACTCAACACTGCTGAAAAAGTCGTACTGCTTGCGCATGAGTTTCGCAGTCGGTTGACTTCAATGATTGCAAACTGGATCAGGGTTGGGTTTTGTCAGGGTAACTTTAACAGTGACAATTGTGCTGCGGGAGGCTTCACACTCGACTATGGCCCGTTTGGATTTATGGATGTGTTTGACCCTCGCTTCCAACCTTGGACAGGCGGTGGAGAGCACTATTCTTTTTTGAATCAACCGTTAGCAGCTGAACGTAACTTCGCTAGTTTTTGCTCGGCCTTGAAGCCTTTACTGACAAAGCACCCAGAATCGTTGGAACAACTTGATGACGTTCATCGAGGTTTTCCAAGCATGATGCAAAGCCAAATGGATGATATGTGGGCGGCTAAGCTGGGGCTTAAAACGTTTGACGAAGTGTTATTCAATAAATTGGTGGCGTTGATGATGGAAACGTCCGTCGATTACACAATATTCTTTCGGGAGCTTTCAGAGATACCTAAGGACATCGAACCACTAAAAAAGAGTTTTTACACTGACTCAGAAGCTATGGATGAGCATTGGTCAGCCTGGCTCGCACAATGGAAAATGTTGATTAATAATGTTGGAATGTCGCCTGAGGCGGTGTCTGAGCAAATGAAACTCGTTAACCCTAAATATTGTTTGCGGGAGTGGTTTGTTGTACCTGCTTATAAGGCAGCGGCTGAGGGAAACCATGCGTTGGTGCGTGAGTTGCAGGAGGTTATGACGCAACCTTATGCTGAGCAATCGAAGGCCGTTGAAGATAAATATTATAGACTGAAGCCAGCTCAGTTTTTTGAGGCTGGTGGGACATCGCATTATAGTTGCTCGTCATAAATATTCAGATAAGTGCGGTCTTTATCACTCCTATAAAATATACTTATTATATAAACTTATGCCCATATAAGATATACGTATTGGCTGATCTCAAAACTTAAGCGCATGATGATTTTAGACAATCACTCACTCGCGTAGGAGGACACGATGAGCACAGTCCCTAAGTTTGAAGATCCCGACAAGCAATCGGTGAAATACTCAACTTGTTATATGTGCGCGTGTCGCTGCGGCATCAAGGTGACGGTTGAAGACAAAAAAATTCGCTACATCGAAGGGAATCGTGACCACCCCGTCAATAAGGGTGTTTTATGTGCTAAAGGTAATGCCGGCATAATGAAACAAAACTCACCCGCCAAACTCACCACCCCCTTGTTACGCAAAAAAGGCAGCAAACGTGGTGATGGCGAGTACGAAGCCATCAGTATGGGTCAAGCGCTAGATATCCTTACTGCGCGCTTACGAAACATTCGTGAAACTGACCCTAAAAAACTCGCCTACTTCACTGGCCGTGACCAAATGCAAGCACTCACAGGCTTGTGGGCATCGCAGTTTGGCACCATCAACTGGGCGTCTCACGGTGGTTTTTGTTCGGTAAATATGGCCGCTGCTGGCCTCTACACCACTGGCTTTTCCTTCTGGGAATTTGGCGACCCCGACTGGGATCTGACCAAATACTTTATGATGTGGGGCGTGGCCGATGACCATGCATCCAACCCGATAAAAATTGGTCTTGAGAAGCTCAAAAGCCGTGGCGCAAAATTTGTTTCCATCAATCCAACCCGCACAGGTTATCAGGCGATTGCCGATGAGTGGATTGGCATTACACCCGGTACAGACATGCAGTTTGCCTTGTCGATGGTGCATGTATTGCTCAAGCACGAGCAGTTCGATTGGGAGTTTTTGATTCGTTACACCAACTCCGCTTACCTCACCGTCAATACGCCCGGCCAGAAAGGTGACGGCTTATTCTTGCGTGACGACGATGGTAATCCGCTCGTTTGGGACATGGAACAAGAGAAGGCAGTGAACGGTAAACTGCCTGACATCAACCCAGCACTTTTCTACGAAGGTGAAGCCAATGGCAAACCTGTTCGTAGTGCAATGGTCATCTTTGCTGATACGTACCTTGACGATAAATATTCACCTGAAAACTCTGCTGAAATCACCGGTATTCCTGCTGATACTATTGAGCGCTTAGCCTTAGAAATGGCACACGTTGCGTTTAAAGAAACCATCGAAATAGAGCAAGAATGGACCGACTACGCTGGCCGTAAGCACGATAAATTTATCGGTCGCCCTGTGTCTATGCACGCTATGCGCGGTGTATCTGCTCACTCCAACGGCTTCCAAGCCTGTCGTGCGATTCACTTTGTACAAATCCTGTTAGGCTCGGTGGACTGCCCCGGAGGACACTTGGCTAAACCACCGTTTCCAAAGCCAATCCCGCCGCCATTAAAACCGTGCAAAACAACAAAACCTAATACACCACTCACCTCACCACCGCTAGGCTTCCCGACCTGCCCTGAAGATTTGGTGATTGATGATGACGGCAAGCCATTACGTATCGACAAAGCTTTTTCATGGGACGCGCCACTGTCAAACCACGGTTTGATGCACATGGTGATTACCAATGCTTACAACGGCGACCCGTACCCGATTGATACGTTAATGATGTTCATGGCAAATATGTCGTGGAACTCCACCATGAATACCTCTCAAGTGCGCAAGATGCTGAGTGCGCGTGACGAGGAAACCGGTGAACATAAAATCCCATTCATTGTGGTGTCTGACGCCTATCATTCGGAAATAACCAACTTTGCCGACTTGATCATCCCAGATACGACCTATTTAGAGCGTTATGACACCATTTCGATGTTAGACCGCCCTATTTCTGAACCACACATGGCCGGTGATGCCATTCGCCAGCCTATTTTGGAAACCAACCGTGACGTGATGTCATGGCAGGAAGTACAAATAGAAGTCGGCAGTCGCTTAGGCTTCCCCGTGTTTACCAATAAAGACGGTAGCCGCAAATACAAAGGCTACGAAGACTTTGTCACCAACTGGCAAGCCGCGCCGGGCATTGGTCTATTGGCCGGTTGGCGCTTGGATGAAGACGGTAATGAAACCCACTTACGCGGTAAGCCAAATCCTAAGCAATGGGAGCGCTACAAAGAAAACGGCGCTTTTATGCAAGTGCCATTCACACCTGAAAGACGTTACTACCGCCATGCTAATAAAGACTACTTAGAATGGGCTAAAGGTAACGGTTGGATTGGCTCAAGTGATCAGATTGTCATGGAGCTTTATTCTGAGACACTGCAAAAATTCAACCTCGCAGGGCAAGGTTTGTATGACGGCCCAATGCCGACTGAGCAGCATCACAAAGATCGCTTAACCAAGTACTTTACACCGTTACCTGAGTTCTACACACCATTAGAGCAAACGCGAATTGATGAAGAGGAATACCCATTCCATGCCATCAACCAGCGCCCTATGTTTATGTATCACTCATGGGATTCGCAAAACGCGTGGCTGCGACAGATCATTTCGCAAAACTTCATGTATATAAACCGTGAACAAGCGGAAAGCATGGGCATCGAAGACAAGTCTTGGGTCTGGGTAGAGTCGCATAACGGAAAGATTCGTGTGCAGGTCAAACACATGGAAGGCTGTGTGAAAAACACCGTCTGGACATGGAATGCGATCGCCAAACAATCAGGCGCTTGGGGCCTAAAAAAAGGCTCGAATGAAGCAAAAGATGCGTTCTTAATGAATCACCTAATTTCAGAGTTATTACCGAAAAAAGGCGATGCACTGGACAACGTCACCAACTCCGACCCTATTACCGGGCAAGCGGCTTGGTACGACTTGCGCGTGAAGATCTACCCTGTTGAAAACGGTGAAACAGGTGCTTATCCGCAATTCCCTGACATGAAGAAGATGCCAGGCATGGAAGAGTCGCCAGATATTTTACGCTACAACGCACATGAGCACCCTGTCCGCATCCATCGTTCAATGGACGACGTGCTAAAACGTGGCAGCGTCCACGACAAAAAGAAATAGGAGTCATTTATGAAGCTAGGACTAGTGATTGATCTTGATGTCTGCGTCGGCTGCCATGCCTGTACCGTCTCCTGCAAACAGTGGAACACCTCTGGCGCAACCGGCCCGTTAACTGACCTCAAACCTTACGATGAAGACCCGCAAGGCGTTTGGTTTAACCGCATACGACACTTTGAAGTCGGCGACTCGCCAAACAGCAAAACCGTCAATATGCCCATGTCGTGTATGCACTGTGAGCAAGCCGACTGCGTAGACGTTTGCCCAACGGGTGCTTCTTACAAGCGTGTTGAAGATGGCATCGTACTGATCGACCAAGACAAGTGCATGGGATGCAACTACTGTTCGTGGGCTTGTCCATATGGTGCGCGTGAACTTGACCGTGACACGGGAACCATGAAGAAATGTACGCTGTGCATTGACCGTATTTACGATGAAAATCTTGAAGAAATTGACCGTCAACCTTCCTGTGTCATCACCTGCCCGTCCAATGCACGCCACTTCGGTGATTTTGATGACCCTGAATCAAATGTTAGTACACTGGTGCGCCAACGTGGTGGCCATCAACTAATGCCTGAGTTGGGATATAGCCCAACCAACCACTACCTACCGCCTCGCATTATGAAACCAATGCCAACGGCAGAAGCTAAGCCCGGATCATTGATAAGTTCAGTGAAAAAATGGGTCAATCAGTCCGTGTCAAGATAAGGAAAATACTATGCAACCCGCCTTTTCTGTTATTGCGTTTACCGTCTGCTCAGGCGCAGGCTTTGGTTTGTATATGTTGCTGGCAATGGCACATGTTCTTGGCTTTCTACCTATACTCAGTCGTGGCGAAATACTATTTGGGATAGTACTCGCCATGGTCTTAGTTATCGTTGGTTTATTATCATCAACCTTGCACCTAGCCAATCCCAAAAATGCGTGGCGTGCATTCTTTCGCTTTAGAACGTCGTGGTTATCTCGCGAAGGTGTATTTGCGGTGCTATTTTTTCCGTTTGCAGGGCTGTATTTACTAGGTGTCTATTTCGCTGATATGAAAACTGGTGATATTGGCTTTTTCAGCAAGCTCATGGGGCTGTTTGGCGTCATGCTCGCGTTCGCTACCTTGTTTAGCCAAGGCATGATTTATGGTTGCCTCAAAACGATTAAGCAATGGAACACACCACTAACTCCAACGAATTACATACTGCTAGCGTTTATGACAGGCGCTTTGTTGTTAAATGTCGTTTTGGCGTTTAGTGGTCAAGCGGTTGGTGTGATGGGTGGTATTACGGTTGGGCTGATTGTGACTGCTGGGATTAGTAAGGCGATTTATTACTACTGGATTCGTACGCCGAGCGGTTCAAGTATTAACACGGCAACAGGCTTCTTACGCGGCAATGTTCGTTTGTTAGATGTTGGGCATACTGCTGCTACGTTTTTGACCGATGAATTTGGCTATAAAACAGCGAAGGGACAGCTTAACTTGTTCAAAGCTGTTGTGTTTGTTTGTGGTTTCTTTATTCCGTTTTTACTGACTGCGTTTTCGGTGATTGGTGCTAGTGCAGCGGTATTTTCAGCGTTGTTGGCATTTGTAATTGCGATGGTTGGTATTACTGCGGAGCGTTGGTTGTTTTTTGCTGAGGCTAATCATGTGGTGAATCTTTACCATGGGGCGCAGCGGACTTGATGTCGTCTAAAAACTAAAACAAAGGTACTCCCTGCAGTATCTGTCGTAGCTCCAACCATAATCAACAATGGCAGTGGCACGCAAAGTGCCACCACCAAATAAGGTCATTTTGCTCTTTTGATGACTGAACCGTCGGGGCTAACGGTCCAACGCAAGCCATTGGTCGTATGCAAGACAAACTCATATGGACTGCTCAATATGGATAATTTTGTTTTAGAATCTAACCAAGTGTTCCTAAGACAAGCAGGCGCTTTTCTAACCTTTACGCCAAAATGGCTGGCTGGATACTCCATGGTTTTCTTGCCATTTTTATAAGCAATAAATGCATGAGTATCTGCGTCACTTTTTATATAATTGTTTACTATTACTAAACTCGTGCCGTCATTAGAAAGCTTCATAGTTCCAACACCATTTACATCCCAATGTTTAAAACTCCAAAGTGGCTTAGACTGACCATATGGGGTAGCCTCAAAAGCCAAAGCATAAGAGTCTCTTTTTCGAACCAATCGACCTTTCTCAAACGCCTATTTACTTGGCACGAGCTTAAGGAAGTACTGCTGGTTAGCAGAGGTGACTACCAATGACTTTTTAGCATTCAAAGGCCCGACCAAACCTGCATTTGGGGGCACAGGCTTGCAAGCGAATGCCATATCAGTTAGCAATAAAGTAAGTGCTAGAGAGATTATTTTCTTCATGATTACGTCTAGTTAGCTCAAAAAAAGTTAACATACCATAAAAATAAAACATATTAGTCTAAATATAAACCTATAAAGCACTATAATTAACAGAAAAAACCTACAAGAACTTGCTATTGTCAAAATGATAGGTGGGTAAACTTGGCCTTATACTCAAACCATAGAACGATATGGAATAGTCGAGTTAAAGAAAGTTAGCCGCTCTGTTGAGATCTGCTGTAAAAGCAAGTCAGTTTTCTATTCAATAAGGTACTTAATACCTCATATATCCTTTTTTAAGATATAAAAACCAAAATACATCACTTTATTGGGGTATAAGTCTCGTCTATAGTTAATCTACTTACAGAGCAAAGGTGATTGACATGTTGACTGAATACAAAGATGAAAACAGTATTGAAGAGACTACACTCGACCTGCAAAGCGTTAGTGTGAATGACACCATTAAGCAAACGACACAAGCGGCTAATGAAGAGCAAACAGAAGCTGAAGAAGAATTGTTTTTCTGGTTTGAGCCTGGAGTTTGTGGCTAAGTAAAACCTCACCTCATCGCTTTACTTTCCACAGCTCAAACTCCGAAGGTCGTAACCCATACCGAGCTAATACACCTTCATGCAAACGCCTAAGCTCTTCAATAATCAACGCCTCAACAGCCTTCTGATCAGCTTCCACAACCTGTTCACTAACCATCTTTTCAATCATATCCAACGGATCATTTTCTGGCTGTTTCACAATCTCATGAATCGCCTGCTTAATCACATCGCGATAGCTCAGTCTCAATGGGTCAGGCTCACTCAAGTCTTGTTTAATCGCCAAATACTCTTGAGTAGATCGTTCGTAAGCCCATACAAACAAATCACGCAGTAACTCAAACCGCCCTAGTTCGTACACACCTAAAATCGCCCGACTGTAAGCCTGCTCTGGAACATCTAAAAACGTCAACGGACAAAGGTTAGCGCGTATAAGCGGCAAGTTGGCAGCAATACGCGAGGTGCGTTTATTCATATCTGCAAACGGCTGCAAGTATGGAATATGCACCATGACGAAAAACGATTGCTCAAATGGGTCTGTGATCTGCGATGCTTTTTCTAATAACAATGCCAATGCTTCATCCAGCTGCGACGGCACTGAGAGTGGCCTAAATACACTTTTCCCAATTTCAACAATATGCTGACGCACCCTGCCTTCATCTGACGGATTAGGCAGTAAGTTTTCAGAAAGCAGACTGTGTAAGTTAAGCACGGTGAAAAGGTTAAACCCTACCTCCTCTGCATTCTCAACTAACAGCTCAATAGCCGCTTTATGATTCAATATCATCTGCGTTTCTATCGCAGCTTTACCACTAGCAGCATGGCCATGCTCAATCAGTTCACGAGTGTCCAGCCGAGAGTAAGTGTTCCCTTCCAAGTTACTGGATGCCCATGACAGGTCGATCAATAAACGATTTAGAATCGCACGGCCATAAGTGCCAACAGGTAACTTGGTTTGGCGGGTATCACCCATCTTATACAGCTGGCGTCGTAACGATTCAGACAGATAAAACGTTTCATTGGGTTGGTAGTCTTGAAGAAAGCTAATGTCATAGCCAACAGGGCGACGCACCTCTAGTGGCTGATCAATATAATCAAGAATGTCGCGACTGTCTGCGGATAATGGAATGTAGCTTGGATATTGATCAGTACTTGCCGCACTGCTTTCGGTAGTAGCGAGATATGCTCTGGATGGGCCATTGCCTTCTGCGATAATCTTATTATCATCAACAAGTTGCTTGAGCCAACGCTGTGCAGTTCTTTTCTTAAGCTCAGGAAAAACCTCTAGTAATTGCCCTAAGGAAAGCGCTTCATTCGCTCGTTGAATACTTTGTAATAACTTATTAACCGTTGTCATCTTTGTCACTATACACTTGCTATCGTGTCACTATTATGGCGCAATAGCCAAAATAGTGACACTAAAAGTGGCGCGATAGAAAATAATCGCGCCACTTCATCTCTTCCCTAACTCCCAAGTATACATAATGGCAGTGCATAAAATGTCCTATCACCTATCCTAAATGGCAACACTGAAGTACCCGTGTACAAAACAAAACCTGCTTTAAATGTTGGCCCAACAAAGTCTGCAAATTTAGCAATACCTTTATCTCTAATGCATTCAGACGTCCCTGCAAATACGAGTTTAACCAGATTGGCTTAGCGCGTGCACTCTTCGTTTGTAACTCAGGGTAGCCTCCATTAATGAGTGCATGCGCAAAATCTTCGCGCCCCATCTCTGGTAGATTTTCAGGTGCAGATATTTCATCATAACTAACTGGCTTACCCATCTTAATACTTATTATGAATATATCTAATAATCGGTCAATTAAGTAGAATACTAGTTGTTATTTTATAAAAAAAAGAGTACTGAAATTCAAAATTTCGATACTTTGACGCATTAAATAGTATCAACCAAGCAATAAAAACTACTTTTAGTATGGTTTAATAAATACTCTGACGATAAAACATAATACTCTAACGCTCGACATTAGATAACCAGTCAAAAAAAATACATTATCTCCTTCTCATCACCTATCAAGTCCCATCATTGCTCATATTATACACATCACCTTTCCTTATGATACTTTCGAATTGACAGCATTTTTTGTCATTTAGCAAATGAGGATAATTATATGGGAATTAACACGGCTTTTTCTAAAAGTCTTCTTAAAAAACGACCGACTATACTTCGGCGTTTTTTACTGGGTGCTCCTGTCGCCCTTTTATCTCTTTTAAACCCGTTACATGCAGCTACCTACAACGGTACAGAAGGGTTTGAAACCGCCATAACCGAGCCCGACTTCAAGGGCGGCGAAAAAACGTACTATGGCTTATGGATCGATGGTGGTTCGAGTGCTTACACCAAAACGTCAGAAAAATATGCTGGCAGTTCAAGCTTCACCCTTGTGCCGCTCGACAGTGCGTCCACCAATGCTGATGGTAACTATGTCGACAGTACGGGAGAGGTTAAGCAATACTACGGCTCTTTCTACAGCAAAACCTTAGACTTATCTAATTCAAGCAGTGCCAAACTTCGTTTTCGTTATTTATTAGTCAACTCTAGTGTCAGTGGCATCGTATTGCCAGATGGTGATTTTAACGTAGAAGCTTCAAATGATGGCGGTGAAACGTTTGAGATCTTAGAAACCTATAGGTCAGATGTTATCCATAGCACCAAAAATCAATGGCTAGCAGATGAGCAAGAACTTTGTCCGCTCACTACAGTTATTTTCTATCGTGAGTGCATCGCGTCTTTGTCTACGCAAAGTCAGAGTTTAAGTGTTACAGACACGCGAAAATACTGGTCCGGCCTGACTCAAGTAACTATTCCCGAAGAGTATTTAACCGCACACACTGTACTGCGTTTTAAGGGATATTATGATGATACGATTGATCCTAATATAAGGGCACATTTTGATAGTGTATCCCTTCAATACTCGGGTGAAGAACCGCAACTCAGTGATGACGCTTTCGTTCTCACTAATGACACGCTTCCATCAGGTGCAGAACTATATAACGAAGCAACTTTTGACGGTGAATTAACAGCTGGAGCAGTCACCGATTCTTCTACGCATGATTGGGGCATATGGACTGATGGTGGTCGTAATGCATACCTAACTGGCTTTTTATCGGAAGGTAATGATTATGGCTTAACCAGCAACACTAATGCCGGTGTTGCGCTAAAATCGCAATACGTTGAAGGCCAAGCAAATGAGGGTGAAGGCACCGGTGAACATAAACCAACCTACTCGTCCATTATCACAGCCAATACCGATTTCTCTGGTGCACAAGATCTCGCCGTTGAGTTTAGCTTTGTGGGTTATGGCTTAGATATCGCACAACAAGAATACTTTCAGTTATCAATATCTACCAATTCTGGAGTTGATTTTTACCCTGTTCAGCGCTGGACGGTGGGTGAAGATTTCATGAATCTAAACCGTTATAACGCGACTGTCGTTATTCCTGGAGATATTACCGAGTCTGGTCGTTTAACTCAAACCACGCAACTTAAGATACAGTCTCATGGGGATGAGCTTGAGGATCATACGTATATCGATAGCATCAAAGTGTATACCATTGGGACTGGCTCTGGACTAACCGCTGCTAATCAATCAATTGATTGGGAGGGTGACTCATCAGGCCTTACGGTATTAAAAGCAAACACTAGCCACACACCAGCCGACTCAAGCATTGTACCCGCTTATGACTTAGTCAACAGTGCTTTTATCAAATCATCTATTTATTTAGACGGTGCTGGAGATTTTGAAGGAAAGTTCGGTGAGGTTACCGACGGCACATTGCCATGTATTTACGGAGCCGTTGAACACACTGATGATAGTTACCCGGAATTCGGCCCTCATATCAAAATGGAAAGTGATAGTGATTTAGGCTCGGATGTATTTTACTTCTATCTTAACCAAGATGACCACACTCCACTAACGTCATCTGGACGTGCATACCCCTCTCCTGACACCGACCGTTGCCGTACTGACGCCGAGCCAGGTGAAGATTCCTACCGAACAGATCGTCAGCGCATGGAAATTAAAGCGTTCTCAGAATCTTACGATCACCAATTAGGTGTTGAGGGCGAAACACATTATATGGCGTGGCGTATGAAGCTACCTACAGGTTTCGGCGCTTCTGACAAGTTTACTCACTTGCACCAATTGAAACCAGTGGGTGGTGACAATGCCAGCATGCCGACGATCACTCTAACACCCGTTGCGGGAAAAGAAGGTGAAGATGCCGGAGAGGTTTCAACGCCTGCGAAGTTAAATCTACGCTATTCTCCATCAGCAGCGTCACAAGTAACTTTAGCAAGTATTGATTTAGCAGATATAGAGGGAAAGTGGGTCCATATACTTGAAAAAGTAACCTATGGCGTGACTAATGAAGGACGCTATGAACTCCTTATAATGGATAATAGTAACCTTGAAGGTGAACCTATCATGAGTTTTGCCTCAGACAGCTTACCTACCTGGAAAGGTGGAGATTATGTACGCCCTAAGTGGGGAATGTACCGCAGTATTGCTCAAGGCGATAAAGTTAAAGATGAAAAGGTTGGTTTTGCAGACATTGTCATGCTGGAACTGACGTCAGGCGATGCAGAATTTGGTAGTTTAATCGATTTTGCATACTACGCAAATAGCCTATCTGATGGAAACTCTGTTAGCGCAACACCAGCAGGAGCAACATCTTTCTTCAACGGTACCACAGGTGCTGATACCATTACAGTTCAGCAAAGTCCAACTGGCGTGGTCAGTATCACTGTCAATGGCGAGACAACAGAGTTAACCGGTACTCAAACACGCCGCTTAGAAATCGATGCTGGCTCTGGTGATGACAGCATTATTATTGATCCAGATGTTGAGTATGGCACTCTCTACCTTAAAGGTGGAGCTGGCTCAGATATTATTGTCGGTGGTCAATATGATGATAATATCGAAGGAGGTAGTGGCAAGGATTTCATCATTGGTAGTACGGGCGATGACACTATTTACGCTGGTGGCGGTAATGACCGAATTGCTCCGGGCTATGGCTACGACGTTGTCCACGGCCAAGGTGGTGTTAATGACCAGCTATTATCAGATGTCCACGACGCCACTGCTACTAATGTAGAAAAATTACTCGATAACCATGTGTCATTGGATGATACAGCTGAAACCTTATATTTGAAATCGGTACTGGACCATGTATCAAAGTTCAAGGCTTCAGAAGAAACCATTGAAATTGATCCTGTGGGGACCTCTCCACATGTGACAAGGTTTCATGATACACGTGACGCCTTTGGTCTAGCAACGGATCCTGAAGTGGAGTCAAGTTTTTTAATACCCACTCAAAACAAAATCTTAGCTGAAACGCATATTCTTGAATATGAAAGGAGTACCGATGATGCATCAAAACAAGATGCTTTAGATGAGATTAACAGCTTACTAGCGAATGATCCTGATACCTATGGTAAGTACATTTTATGGCGATTAAGGGCTGATAACGACTCAACCACAATCGCAACCATCAATTATGTTTATGATACATTTATCACTGACTACTTGTCTGGTAACACCGATGCGACAAGCTTTGAATATCAAGGCGAGCATACATTTGTATTCAATAATGGAACGACCTTCGAACCAACGATGGATGAGATTGAATATACGTCTGCTGAGGTTATTGATTGGGGTGAGCCACTAGGTACAGGTGAAGGACGCTATGCAGACCTAGTCAGAAATTGGGAAAAGGCAGAGGGTGAAGTTGGCTTTTTCATGGTCGTAGAGTATGACGGTAAAGGGGCTTTCCAAGCATCACATAACACTGGTGTTTTCAGTAAAAAGTTGTTGGCTAATGGAAATCAAGAGTCCGCAAAAATTACTTATCTTCGTAAAACAAGCTCTATAAGTGACAAAAGTGATCTACTGGATATCCGCTTTGAGCGTGCAGATGCACCTTATTGTTATTACACTGACCCGGTAACAGGCGAATGCTTTAAGTACATTAACAAAACATGGTACTTGAGTGAAGCTGAACAGATAGCAGAAACTACAGGCCTCCTAAAGTATCAACTCGATATGAGTATCACTGATATTGATGGTGAAGATACAACTACTACCGCTACAATTACCTTAGTAAAAACGGGCTATGAGCCTGACTTTAGTCTTTGGCAAGATGCAGACAGCTCCGGTGATATTAAAGCGTTTAATTATGAGTACGCGTTTGAACAAATACATGGTAGCAACGGGTTTACAGTCAGCCCAGCCAAATACCTAGAGTATGCGGCAACAGCGAACCAAAGCTTTTACTCAAGAGCAAAGGATGTCCTAGACAATCCAGATAGTAGTAGTAACGCTTCTTTTACAGCCTATGAAAAAGAGTTGTGGTCTAACCTATCGTATATTGTGCAAACTTATTCGGTAGACGAAAACTACCTCGACAACTACACTTACACTGACTCTAGTACAGGCGAAGTGTATGTGGGATTCCAAGACACTTATGAGTATTTAATTAGCACTGACTTTATTCAGGGACGATTGGATTCACATCAGTTTCACGCTCGTGGAGAAGTGTTTAATGAATATGTACCAACAAGTATTGCCGATAATATCGATTCATTCTTAACAGAGGACCGTAGCTTAGAATTTCTTGATATTGCAACACCCTCTATGCGTCAGGCGTATTTTGACCCATTGCAAGCAATACAGTTGACATTTGATGAAACTATTGCTGAAAGCACCAGTGACATTCTAGTCAGACGTCAATTAAATCTCGATGATGATGATAAGGTAACTGAACGCCGTGGCAATGCGCTTGATTTAGGTGATGGTTTTGGTGAAGGTGTTGATGTAACAGTTGCTCTCTTCCGTCTTGGCGGAGGCATCTTATCTACCTCTCAAAAAATAAGCCTATACCGTTATGACACTCTAAACTATGCTGAATGGAAAGAGTTTGCCGACATCATGAAGGAGGTATCTACTAAGGATAACAATGCTAGTGCTATCACTTTACTGGAAACCCTCACCGAGAATATGGGAGCGACCAAACGTAGTACGTTTTATGAAGTAGGCCATCTGATTATCAATGAAGGCTTTCTCGACGTAGCGGATGCTTTTGCGACCATTGTTTCCCTCATGCATCGTATAGATGCAATTCAAGATGGTGATGGCAGTGAGTTTGACCTCGGAACACGCTGGGCGATGGCCGCAGACATTCTGCATATCATCAAGGGCCCCGTTCAATTGGTCAACTTGGCCAGTAGCTTAACAGCTAAACGCCGTGCGACTTTAGGCAATATTATTGAGTCCATGAATGCAGAGAACACGAGTTATGTAAGAATCGCATCACAGCTTCAAGGTTATGCAGGTGCTTATACATCTCGTCAGGACCTAATTGACGCACTTAGACTTCAGTTAGAAGACTCAGATGCTGAGTTAACTAAGCTGAAAGATCGCGTAGTCCTTAATGCTCAGAACTTGGATGAAGCTAAAGGATTGCTTGCTACTGAAGAAGAAGCAATAGTGGTTGAGTTCCTTGAAAACTTGGTGCCATATGAACTTGCTGGCCCCTATGTGGACTCCGTTATAATTGATTGGGACGACGCTTTAATCGAGCGCCTAAGAAACATTAGGGCGATGTCTGAAGGAGACATAACTCACCTAGGAGCAGAAGGCGAAGCACTACAGAAATCCTATGCTACAATGCTTGAGTCAGTAGAAGGCTCAAGATCAAATTTGCAAGCTAATGTCAGCGTTTCAAGAATAGAAATGGAAACAATTGCTGAATTGGAGGCAGCGCTAGAAGCAGAAACGATAACCAACCTTATTGGTACTCGTGATGCTAAACTCGCAGCAAGGATTACCAAGCTATGGAAGGATGATATGGTAGCAAACTCCGAAGGTAACTTGGTTAGTTACTCCACGTTGAAAAGTGGTGGTGTACTGATGAAAACTCTTGGTTTGCTAGGTGCTGTAGGTGATGGTATTTATTCTGTTAGCACTGCCCTTGCTGCACAAGAAGCTTGTAATCAAGGTCAGGACAATATCTGTATAGCCTTAGCGGTTAAAAGCGCTGGCTTAGGTACCGCATCTGCCTTAGGTCTGTATGACTTTTCTGCCTTTGTATTTGGCTGGTCAAGCATACCTGCTTCACTTTCTGGACCTCTGTCATTTACACTGGTTGCAGTAGTTATGGGTGTTCAGATTTATGAAATAGTTGAAGAATCAGACCCAGATAATGTTACTTGTCCAGCAGAAGGTGCGACGAACGATAGTGGTACTTGCAATGGTGAAACTCGTAACCTATCTAGTAGCGACACGAACTTAGCTCTGACTGGTACAGCGGACCAATCTACAACAGCTTCTGGTGGAGAGCCTGAACGTGCTATTGATGGAAACACTAGTGGTGTTTATTCGAAGAGGTCTGTTACTCATACCAGTAATAGTAGTAACTCTTGGTGGGAAGTGACACTTGAAGGCACTAGTCAGATTAATCAAATCGTCATTTTCAACCGAACAAATTGCTGCCCATCTCGTTTGAGTAACTTTACTGTGTCGGTACTAGATGAAGGTGATAATGAGATTTGGTCTAATACTTATGCGGACTACCCAGACCCATCATTAACGATTGATCTTTCAGCGGTAGGGAGAAAGGTACGCGTATCACTAAGTGGTACTTTGTCTCTTGCAGAAGTTCAGGTGTTTGGAGAAGCCGCAGAAGAGAGCAATTTAGCGCTATCAGGTACAGCCGACCAATCTACAACAGCTTCTGGTGGAGAGCCTGAACGTGCTATTGATGGAAACACTAGTGGTGTTTATTCGAGGAGGTCTGTTACTCATACCAGTAACAGTAGTAACTCTTGGTGGGAAGTCACACTTGAAGGCACTAGTCAGATTAATCAAATCGTCATTTTCAATCGAACAAATTGCTGCCCATCTCGTTTGAGTAACTTTACTGTGTCGGTACTAGATGAAGATGATAATGAGGTTTGGTCTAATACTTATGCGGACTACCCAGACCCATCATTAACGATTGATCTTTTAGAGGTAGGTAGAAAGGTACGAATATCACTAAGTGGTACTTTGTCTCTTGCAGAAGTTCAGGTATTTGGATATTAAGCCAAAATGATTCAATAATGTTTTTATAATTGAGTCAATACCTAGCCAAGGGCCTGTTTATACAAGCCCTTGGCTTTTTTTATTCAAGAACACGCACAGAAGTTTGAACTCCGAAGGCCGTAACCCATACCTAGCCAATACACCTTCGTGCAAACGGCTGCAAATATGGAATATGCACCATGACGAAAAAGCATAACTAGCTACCCTCTTCCAAGACCTTAAAATAGTCCCAAATAATATCCACTTCCTTAAGCCTTGAAGTCAGCTTTCGATACAACATCACCTTCAATTTTATAGACGGTAGCGCCTCGCTAGCACGCACTAACTGACCTCGCTCTAGCTCCGATCCAATCGCTGACTCAGGTAGCCACGCTAAGCCATTCCCTGCAACAACCAACGCTTTTAAGCCTTCAACAAAGGAGTTCTCGCACTGTGTGCGGAATGTCGTAACTTGCTTCACTGATGAGAAGTACTCACGTTGCAACAAGCGCCCAAAGAATGACTCACCGGTGTAATTCAGTAGCTTTACAGGCTTGTCAATACCAGGCCCAAACAAGGGCTCACCCGCTGCATTAGGGGCTGAGACCGGCACTAGCTGATCAGTCCCTACCTGTAGGCTCATAATATTATCTCGCTCCAGCTGAGGGAAGATATCGGGCGAGTGATAACACAGCAAGAAGTCCCCCTGCTCAGACATTAGCGTATTAAGGCAGTCATGCAGATTATTGGCTTCAATACGGATACAAATATTGCTTAACGACGACTGTAACGGCTCAATTTTTTGAGGTAAAAACGATACTGTCAACGAATGTTGCGCGACGAAGGTTAGCCGCTCGGTACTAGTCACCATATCCCGCATTCGCGCACGGGTACTGTAAAACTGTTCCACCCAATCATAGGACTTAGCGGTAAACTCTTCACCTGCTGGGGTCAGTGTTGTAGGGTACTTCTGTCTGTCGACCAGATCAAAGCCTAACCAGCTCTCTAAGGCTCGAATACGACGACCAAATGCGGGCTGCGTGACCATACGTGCTTCAGCCGCTTTAGAGAAACTTCCAAACTCTACCAATGCAATAAAGTCTTCTAGCCATTTAAGTTCCAACTCAACCACCTTTTTCTGTTAATTTTTTGCAGAAAAACCCCCTGCAAGCCACAGTATAACTAAGGTATGCCGAAAAGTACTAGGCCCTGATAAAAATAGCATTGGTACCAATCAACGACGACTCCTATTATCGATGAACAAGCTATTACAGCGTGAAGAACATAACCCTACAGTATCGTTATAGGAACAATTACTATGCATTTATCTCGTTTCCCCCGTTTAAACTTTGCACACCTTGCAACTCCTCTTGAGCCTATGACTAGTCTCAGCAAACACCTTGGTGGTCCTAACCTTTGGGTTAAGCGTGATGACTGTACTGGTCTTGCTGGTGGTGGTAACAAAACTCGTAAACTAGAATTTTTGATGGGTGATGCTATTGAGAAAGGTGCTGATACCATCATTACTCAAGGTGCAACTCAGTCTAACCACGCTCGCCAAACAGCGGCTATCGCTACTAAAATGGGCATGCAGTGCCACATTTTGCTAGAAGATCGTACGGGCAGTAAAGATGTAGATTATAACTATAACGGTAACGTGCTGTTAGATCAGTTATACGGTGCAACACTGGCTAAGCTAGCTGCTAATACTGACATGAACAAAGCAATGGAAGACCTTGCTGAAACGTTACGTGCAGAAGGCAAGAAGCCTTACATCATCCCTGGTGGTGGTTCTAACCCAATCGGCGCATTGGGTTATGTTAATGCTGCAATTGAAACACTAACTCAAGCAAATGACATGGGCCTAAAGATTGACCGTGTTGTTCACGCGACTGGTAGTGCGGGTACTCAAGCTGGTTTGGTAACAGGCTTTGTAGCGACTAACAGCCTTATTCCTGTACTAGGTATTGGCGTACGTGCACCACAAGAGCTTCAAGAAGGTAACGTGTTCCGTTTGGCTGAAAAGACAGCAGAACACCTAGGTATCCCGGGTACAGTAAAGCGTGAAGATGTTGTTGCAAACTGTGACTACGTTGGTGAAGGCTACGGTATTCCAACAGCTGGTGGTATTGAAGCGATTGAGTTATTCGCTCGCCATGAGTCTCTACTACTAGACCCTGTTTACTCTGCAAAAGGTGCAGCAGGTCTTATCGATCTAATCCGCAAAGGTACATTTGAGAAAGACGAAAACATTGTCTTCTTACACACGGGTGGTAGCCAAGCACTATTCGGATACCGTGAAGCCTTTAACTACCCAAAATACGACTAATTAATGCGTGATTTTGAAATCGCGGTGCTAAATAGCATCGCGATTTCAACTATAAGGAGGATGCATTGGAATTTTTAAAGCAAGCCATATCCGTTGATATGGTCGCTCAAGAAGATGAAAAGACTCAAGCAATCGTTAAAGGAATGCTGCAACGTATTCAAGACGAAGGCGAGTCTGCTGTAAAAGAATATGCTAAACAGTTTGATAACTGGGAAGGTGATTTCATCTTGTCAGACGAAAAGAAAAAAACACTGATTGATAGTGTTCCTCAAAGTGTTAAAGATGATATCGATTTTGCTCACCGTCAGGTTAAGCGTTTTGCAGTAGCACAACGTAACAGCTTAACTGAGTTTGAAATTGAGACTGAGCCAGGTGTTCGTCTTGGTCAAAAAGTAATGCCTGTTCAAGCTGCTGGTTGTTATGTACCGGGTGGCCGTTATGCTCACGCTGCATCTGCAATCATGAGTGTTGCAACGGCTAAAGCTGCTGGTGTTCCACACATTGTTGCTTGCTCACCTCCTCGTGGTGATAGCATTAACCCTGCTGTTGTCTATGCAATGGATGTTGCAGGCGCAGATGTCATTATCGAAATGGGTGGTGTTCACGCCATTGCTACCATGGCTTATGGCTTATTCGGTGGCAAACCTGCTGATATTTTAGTAGGTCCTGGTAATGCATTTGTTGCTGAAGCAAAGCGCATGTTGTTTGGTGAAGTGGGTATTGATGTATTCGCTGGTCCAACTGAGTCTGCAATCATCGCTGATGAAACAGCTGACCCAATGACTATTGCGGTAGATTTAGTATCACAAGCAGAGCACGGTACGAACTCTCCAGTATGGTTGTTTACAACTAGCCGTGAGCTAGGTGAGCAAGTTCTAAAGATCATGCCACACGTAATTGCTGACATGCCCAATGCGGATGTTTGTGAAGCGGCTTGGCGTGACCATGGTGTTATTATTTATGCTGAGACACGCGAAGAAATCGCGACGATTAGTGATGAATACGCCTGTGAGCATTTACAAGTAATGACAACGGACTTGGAGTGGTGGAAGAGCAATCTAAACAACTACGGTTCTTTGTTTATGGGTGAAGGCAGTACAGTGACACACGGTGATAAGTGTTCTGGTACTAACCATATTCTTCCAACAAAACGCGCTGCTCGTTACAGTGGTGGACTGAATGTTCAGAAGTTCATGAAGGTACTGACTTATCAAGAAATTGATGAAGCAGCTAACCTTGCATTCAGTGGCGCAGGGTCACGTATTTCTCGCGTCGAAGGTATGGAAGGTCACGCAAGAGCATGTGATTGGCGCTTACGTAAATATTTCCCTGAAACAGAATGGGATTTCGACGTTTACGACCAAAAACACTATAGCTAAAGGTTAAGGTATGAAAGTCTTCAATAAGTCATTTACTCAACAAGAGCCGATTCCTCAAAAGGGAATCGACGCTGCACTTGAAGTCATGAAGTCAGGACGCTTACATCGTTACAACACGCTGCCAGGCGAGAAAGGTGAAGTTGACCTACTCGAGCTTGAGTTTGCTGAGTATCTTGGTGTTCCTTACTGTTTGGCGTGCGCATCGGGTGGCTATGCCATTCACATTGCAATGCGTGCAGCAGGGTTACAGCCTGGTGATAAGGTGCTTTCTAATGCATTCACCTTAGCACCTGTACCGGGCGCTATTCACAATAGTGGTGGTGAGCCAGTATTTGTGGATGTAACAGATGACTATTGTATAGACCTTGACGACCTTGAGCTAAAAGCACGTGAGTCAGGGGCTAAGTTTTTGCTCCTGTCTCACATGCGTGGTCATTTAGCGGATATGGATCGAATCATAGCGATTTGTAATCAATATGATTTGTTCCTGATCGAAGACTGTGCCCATACCATGGGCGCTAGTTGGAATGGCGTAAAGAGCGGCACGTTTGGTGATGTTGCCTGCTTTAGTGCGCAAACGTATAAACACATTAACTCCGGTGAAGGTGGACTTTTAACCACTAAACACGCCGATGTAATGGCGAAAGCGGTCATGTACTCAGGCTCTTATATGCTGTTTGCAAACCACCACAAAGCACCACCTGTCGAAGCCTTTGACGACGCACGTTACGAAACACCTAATTACAGCGGCCGCATGGATAACCTGCGTGCTGCGATTTTACGACCACAGTTGGCTGACTTGGAAACGCAGTGTAAAAGATGGAATGAGCGCTATGATGCCGTGAATGACATTATTGCGAACTGCTCCTCTATTCACTTGCCTAACCGTCCTGAAGCCGAAGTATTTGTCGGTAGCTCTATTCAGTTCTCGCTACCAACGTTTACTCCAGAACAAATCACTAAAGTCATCGCGGTTTGTGAAGAGCGTGGCGTAATGCTGAAGTGGTTTGGTAATGCCGTGCCGATGGGCTACACCAGCCGATATGACAGCTGGAAATACATCAAAGATATGCCTAGTTTGCCTACCACAGAGGCTATATTAGCGACCTTGCTTGATATGCGTATTCCTCTGACGTTCACACTAGAAGATTGCCAACTCATTGCTAATATTATCGTTGATGTCGTTGAGGAGTGCTTTTGATGAGTAATCAAGAAAAGACCGTTGGTATTATAGGCGGAATGGGTCCTGAGGCGACGGTTGACTTGATGCAGCAAGTGATTGCTGGAACACCAGCCAATGATGATGTTGACCACATTCGCATGTTGGTTGATAACAACCCGAAAGTACCCTCAAGAATTAAAGCCATTATTGAAGGTACGGGCGAAAGCCCTGCCCCAGTAATGATTCAGATGGCTCAGGGACTGGAAAAACAAGGTGCTGATTTCCTCGTGATTCCTTGTAATACCGCACACCACTATTACAACGATGTTGCTGCATCTGTCAGTATTCCCACGCTCAATATTATTGAAATCACTGCTAAGCATAGTAAACAGCAGCAACCAGACCTTACTAAGGTTGGTTTACTGGCTTCTAGTGCGCTACAAAAAATTAACTTATACGAGCCTTGGTTTGAGCAACTAGGGGTTGAGATTGCCTACCCTAATGTAGACGATCAGCAAGCGGTCATGGAGTTAATCCGTGCGGTAAAAGCTAACAAGCAAACGTCAGAGCAAGTTGCAGCTTATAACCGAGCTGCACAACAGCTTGCAGCACAAGGTGCTGAGTGCCTGATTGTTGCCTGTACTGAGTTATCGGTAATTGGTGATCAACTTCAGACAGAGCTACCTGTTTATGATGCTTCAACACTATTAGCTCAGGCTATTATTGATAACGCTTTAAACACCTGAAAGATCGTCTGAAACAATGTAAAGCTATATGTGGCGCCTCCCCTTGATTAGTTAAGGGGAGGCGCATTTACTTCTAAAATTAATAACACCGCAACAAGAGAATATTATGACTATTGAAAGAATAGAATCAACTGAGCGAATGAGCAGAATTGTTAAACACAACAACACTGTATACTTATGTGGCCAAACTGCTGCGGATGAAGCTTGGGATATTACTGAACAAACACAGCGTTGTTTGCAAAAGGTTGAAGATCTCTTGGAAAAAGCAGGATCTTCTACTGAGAAGCTATTGATGGTTACCATTTACATTCGTGACATGAATGACTTCGCGGCGATGAATAAAGTTTGGGATGCTTGGGTGGCAGATAAGCCAAAGCCAGCACGTGCTTGTGTTGAAGCGCATATGGCTAGACCTTGTGTGTTGGTAGAGTTGTCGGTTACGGCCGCTCAGTAAATTGCACAAAATCACTGGCGGCATTTAAAGGTGCCGCATTGTGTTGATAGCGATAGAGCATGAAATGTTCTATCGCCTATCCGAAATGGCAATATTAGGGAGGATGTAAATCTAACTGTGTAAATCTAACTGTGTAAGTGCCATTTTGGATACTCTGTAATAACTCATTTACTGTGACACGGCTATTGCGACACTCAACAGTCATTAGTAACTCTCAATCGCCACCAACGTATCGTTATAACAAGCGCCATCCAAAATATCCGTCCGCACATCCGCAGGGATCAACGCATTCACCGTTTGCCCACTTTGGCTAGTCGCCTTCCAAGCACCCTTGGGCGTATACAAAACACCCTGCTTTACTTTGTCTGACACCTGCGCTTTAAAGCTAACCTCGCCCTGCTCATTCCACACTCGCACCAACTCACCGTGCGTAATACCCGACGCTGCCGCATCTTCTGGGTGAATCTCAACTGACTGAGCAACTAACGACTCAGAACAACCACCAAACGTCGCATTGGTACGGTCATTTGAAGAGGGTGAAATAATCATAAAAGGAAACTTCTCAGCTCTCGCTAACGGCTCATAACGTGGCACACCAAAGCCATACTTCTGTTCAAGCGCATCACTGAATAACTCAATCTTTCCTGACGGTGTGGACGGTTTAACCGTATCGCACATAATAATTGGCTGACCTGAGTCAGACTCGATAAACAACGCTTCATCAACGCCTAATTTGCTAGGTTTCTTGCCTTGTAAGCGTGGGTCACCGTCAATAAACGCCTCATCCATTAGCTGCTTATCAGTACGCTTAAACGACGCATCATCAAAACCAAACCTAGCAGCTAAACGGCGGAATATTTCAGTGTTAGCCAACGCTTCACCGACAGGTGCAATCACCGCTTCTGCCCGTTGCAGATAGTTGTGCCCATAAGAGGCGTAGATATCTTCAATTTCAAACATACTCGCCGCAGGTAAAATAACATCAGCGTATTTCATACTGTCCGTCATCACCACATCACAGCCTGCGATAAAAACAGATTCTTTACTCAACGCACGTTGCATTCGGTGTTGGTCTGGGTGGGTTGCGATTGGGTTGTGGTTATAAATCATTAAAGCTTTTACTGGGATAGCTAAAGTGTCATCCAGTATCGACTTACTCACGTCTAAAATATTCAGGGTGCGCGTATTTTTAGGCACCATCGACGTGCCTTCTAAACGCTCAGAGTCACGCGGAAATGATAGACCTGCTTTAGCAATCACACCTGCACCACTACGACCAAAGTTACCCGTCAACGCTTGCAAAGCCATTGCCGCACGTAAGCCTGAACCACCACTTTTGCCACGTTCTATCCCATTTCCAAATGACGCTGATACGTTTTTAGCCTGCATATAATAGTCCGCTAACGCGTCAAAAGACGCCAAGCTCAAACCACAAATAGACAGCACATCTTCACGGCTGTACTGACGCGCTTGCTCAAGGTATGGCGCTGCGCCATAGACCCACTGTTCTATAAAGTCATTATCTAAACCACCACGACGCTCCAACTCAGCGGCTAACGCCATTGCCAGTACAACGTCAGTACCTGGATTAATCTGTAAAAACAGGTCTGCGCGATTCGCGATGGCTATTCGCTTTGGGTCGATCACGATCAGCTTACAACCCGCTGCCTGTGTTTTTTTTAGCATACGAGACAAGTGTAAGTTTGACACCGTTGCATTGTTGCCCCACATCACCAAAAGATCGGACTCCATCACCTGCTCTGGCGGCATACCAGCGGTATCGCCAAACAAACTCGCATACGCGCCACTTTTCACCGCACCACACAAAGGGCCACGGTCTAACTGTGTCGCACCGAGCTTGTTAAAAAACCGACGATCCAGCGAATTAGCGGCTAATTCCCCATGTGGGCCAGCGTAGTTAAAACCGATAACAGACTGCGGGCCGTGTTGCTCAATGGCTTGACTGAAACCTTCGTGTACCAAGTCAATCGCCTGTTCCCAAGAAATCTGCTCGTACTCACCAGAGCCTCTAGAGCCCGTCCGTTTGAGCGGATGTGTGAGTCGTTGCTCACCATGCACGTAGTCAGGATAAAAGCGCGCCACCTTGCTGCAAATCGCTTTATCTGTGTACGGATTCACTTCCGATGCTCGAATGGATATCACTTTTTCGTCCTGTACTTTTACCGCCAGACTACAGGTATCTGGGCAGTCCAAAGTGCAGACAGTTAGGCGAGTTTCAGTGGCAGTGCTCATGCTTTTTTCCTCAAAACGAAGGTGGTCGGGTGACTCATTGATTAAGTATAAGATTAGTGGCTAAATGGAGCATTAAGAAGACCCATTTATAGACTATTTATAGGCCCACTTTGTCATTAGCTGATTTTCCATCTGAGCTGTTTCTGCCTTTTCTGAATCAGGACAATAACGTACCTCAGTACGTCGCCTTGTTTCGTGCGTTTCAGCAAGCCATCGTCAAAGGTCATTTGATCGCTGGCGCTAAATTACCCGCGACTAGACCACTTGCAACTGCGCTCAGTGTGTCACGAAACACCGTCAAAACAGCTTATGAAATGCTGTTGGCGGAAGGCTATATAGAAACAAAACACGGTGCTGGCAGCTTTGTTTCGACACAATTACCCGAACAATTTGTCGCGGCTAAATGCTCAAATGCTAACGCCACAAACCATCGCCCTGCACTATCTTTATTCTCCCAACGCACCGAACAGTTAATACCAACGCAGACGACTAAAACGGGATCATTACTACGACCTGCTCATGGCTGCGTACAGAGCTTTCCTTGGTCACAGTGGCAAAAGCATGTGACTAAAGCCGCTCACACCATGAAATACGCATCTTTAAACTCAGTGTTGGGCGCGCCATTATTACGTGAACAAATTGCTAGCTATTTGAATGTTGCACGGGGAGTGAAGTGTCATGAAAAGCAAATCATTATTTGCTCTGGCTCTCAGCAAGCGCTCTACCTCAGCTTGCAGTTGCTAGTAAACCAAGGCGACCATGTGATGATTGAAAACCCCGGTTATTCAGGCATCGGAGGCTCGATAGATGCAATGGGCGCAGTAAAAGTCCCCGTCACTATCGACCAACATGGCTTTAGTCTTGAAGACGGTTTAGCGCAGTCACCCAATGCGCGCGTAGCACTAATTACACCCTCACGAAATTATCCGATGGGTTACACACTCAGCCTAGACCGTCGGCTCGCACTCATTAACTGGGCAAAGCAAAACAAGGCGTGGATTATTGAAGACGACTACGACAGTGAGTTTCGTTTCGACGGCCCGCCACTGAGCTCTATGCAGGGTTTGGGCGGTGAGAAGTGCGTGATTTATACGGGGACGTTTAGTCGCATTTTGCATTCATCGATTCGTATCGGGTATTTGGTGGTTCCAGAGTCGTTAGTCGATGTCTTTAGTCAAGCGAAACAGTTTATGGATGGTGGTTTGTCGCAACTGCCGCAGCTTGCGCTGGGCGAGTTTATGGCGACAGGGCAATTTACTAGCCATGTTAGACGTATGCGTAAGTTGTACCAGCAGCGTCGGGATACGTTGAAGCAGTTGGTTGACGAAACCATGCCTAATATATTGCAGCGCGTTGAGACGGATGGCGGAATGCACTCGGTGTTTTTACTGCCTGAGGGGTATTCTGACATTGAGATTTGTCAAAAAGCCAATGCGCAAGACTTGGGTATTTACGCGCTTTCTAGTTACTACGTGGGAAAGCAAAAGCAGCAAGGTTTATTGATTGGGTTTGCGGGGGATAATGAGGAGTCGATGAAACACAGTATCTATAAACTGGCTCAGATTATTAATACAGGGCATCACTTGTCTTCTTAAATAATGCCCTCCATATTTATCTATAACCTATTTAGCTCAATGGCGCTTATCAAAATAAGGTTGCTTTAATAAGCTAAACCCAATGTTTAACATCACCCCAGAGAATAAAATCATGTCTAATAACTCTCAGCAAACAATGCAAGCCATACAAATCAATGAGTACGGTGACTCAAGCGTACTTGAGCTAGCAAACGCGCCTATACCGACACTGGAAAGCAACGATGTCCTGATCAAAGTTCATGCGTCTTCTATCAACCCTGTCGATTGGAAAATCCGTGAAGGTTACTTAGCGTCGATGATTCCTTACGAATTCCCTGTAACACTAGGCTGGGATGTAGCTGGTGAGATTACCGAGCTAGGTGCAGACGTAACAGGCTGGTCTATCGGTGATCAGGTATATAGCCGCCCAGACATCGGTCGTAATGGTACTTTTGCAGAGTTCGTTGCGGTACATGCCGATGAGATCGCACTAAAACCAAAAACCTTAGATATGAATCATGCCGCAGCTGTGCCACTGGCGGCACTAACGGCTTGGCAATCACTGTACGACTTTGCTGACGTTAAAGCGGGTGAGCGCGTATTGATTCAAGCCGGTGCAGGTGGTGTCGGTAGTTTTGCTATTCAACTGGCTAAGGTACGTGGCGCGCACGTAATCAGTACCTGCTCTACTAAGAATGTTGAGTTCTTAAAGTCTTTGGGCGCTGACGAAGTCATTGACTACACAAAGCAAGACTTCAGTGAGTTAAGAGATATCGACGTGGTATTTGATACCTTGGGTGGTGAAGAGCTTTCGAAGTCATGGCAGACAATGAAAGAAGGCTCACGCCTAGTATCGATCGTTGAGCCACCAAGTGATGAGGAAGCGGCAAAGCACGGTGTTAAAGTTGGATTCGTTTTCATTCAACCTGACGGAGCACAGCTAAAAGAACTAGCAACGTTGATTGATGACGGTAAAGTGACTGTAACAGTGGATAGCGTATTCCCACTGAAAGATGTTGCGGCAGCACAAGATAAAAGTGCGACAAACCGTGCAAAAGGTAAGATTGTTATTCAAGTTATTTAATTTTTTTGCGGCCTAAAAAATCATTGAAAAGTAATAAAAAATGCAGCTAAATTAGCTGCATTTTTTTATATCAATCATAAGTCAATTAGACAAACATACCACGCGCTGGACGATCATTATCAATCGTAAAAATCATGCCATCTAGCAACTCAGCAAGGTCTGCTCTAGCCGCAGGGCCATTAGAGATCGCTGCTATTTGAACCGCCCAATTTCATCGGCTACTTTAAAGCCCAATAATATTTTAAGTCGATGGTTCAAGTTACATACAGTCGTATTGTTATAGCCTTGGTCCACCCCCAAATAAAATAATGAGTGGCTCTATGAAAGTATTATTCCCTATAGCCCTGGTACTGTGTAGCTTCTCCGCAAATGTATCTGCTGAAAAACTATCACTTGGCGTTGTCCCCCAACAAAGCCCCCTAAAAATGTTTAATGCATGGTGACGAGATAGACCGACTCTATGGTTCTGTAGAACAAATGCAGATCAATATTAATCAACGTAGCGCAGACCTTACTGCCGAAAGTGAAAAAGCTAAAGCCGCCAGCAAAGCAAAGTCCGATTTCTTAGCAACCATGAGTCATGAAATCAGAACGCCTATTAATGGCGTCATAGGGTCACTGAGTATCTTGGAGCTAAACGAGCTTAAAGAAAGTGATGCGATTCAAATTAAAACAGCACTTAGCTCCGCTGAAATCCTAATGACCACCGTCAATGACATTCTTGATTTTTCACAAATTGAAGCGGGTAAGTTAACGATTGGCAGTGTTCCCATTTCTATTAAGCATTTTGTTAAGGAAATTGAGCGCGTCTACCGTCCAGTCATTGAAGCTAAAGGATTATCTCTGCGTGTGAATACTAGTGAATTAGAGAGTGATTTCTTCTTTGCTGACCCTGTTCGGATTAAACAGATCATTAATAATTACCTCAATAATGCGATTAAGTTTTCCAAAAAAGGCACTATCGAACTAAAAGCATTTACACAGCCAAGTGACGGGCAAGTTGGGTTGTTGTGGTCAACTAAAACTGGCCACCTCTTTAGAGGTTAATCCAAATTTTTCTTCTGCCATTATTGGCGATAGCCCGCCATTGTTAGCATGTGGGCGGTAACGATTATAATACTGATTAATGTATTGAGTAATCGCCTGAGCACCTTCGTTAAATGAAACGTAACCTGATTTTGGCATCCACTCGGTTTTAAAGCTTCTAAAGAACCGTTCTACGGGTGAATTATCCCAACAGTTTCCTCGTCGGCTAAGGCTTTGCCTCATGCCAAAATGCCACAGGCATTGACGGTACGCCTTACTGGTGTAGTGGCAGCCTTGGTCACTATGAAATAGAATACGTTTAGGTTTCCTTCTGCTTTCATAGGCCATTCTTAATGCCTTTTTTGTCAGTTCGCTATCTGGGCTTTTACTGGTAGCAAAGCCAACGATACGCCTTGCATATAAATCAATGACCACTGCAAGATACAACCAAGTTGAACCCGACCAAATATAAGTGACATCACCCGCCCAAACTTGATTTGGCTTGCTCGGCTGAAACTGCCGATTAAGCACATTTG
>NZ_QGKL01000002.1 GCF_003172895.1 Leucothrix arctica
AGATTCCCCTAAAGGGCCGTTGAAGACTACGACGTTGATAGGCACCATGTGGAAGTCCAGTAATGGATGTAGCTAAGGTGTACTAATTGCCCGTGAGGCTTGATTCTATAACCTTGAATGGTTTGTTGAGAGAAAATGTGACAAACAGACAATAGTGGGTCACTGCTACTAGATTATTACTTATTCGTGAGCCTGTTGTGGGCCGTTGACTGAGGTTAACGTATTGACAACAGGTATCACACACCGGTTTTCTTGGTAACCATAGAGACATTGAACCACCTGATCCCATCTCGAACTCAGCAGTGAAAAGTGTCATCGCCGATGATAGTGTGGGGTTTCCCCATGTGAAAGTAGGTCATTGCCAAGATTTAATAGGAAGCCCTGTTTACAGATAATACTGTGACAGGGCTTTTTTTATGCCTGGAAGAAAGTGAAAGTAACGGAATGGGCTAGATTGCTCATTTATATAAAGTGGTAGGAAGTATAAATACAGGAACTAGTACATATATAGAGGTGGGTATTATGGGTCCTTCCATATCTAGTGGTAACACGACTTAAACAAGGTATACACCGATCTTGAGGGCATCAAATATAATGTTTAAAAGCGGTAAAGTTAATATAACCTAGGCCCATCCAAGCATATACTACGGTTCTTTAGGTATATGTGCATAACAGGATAATTACTAATGATTTATCATATTGCAGAGCGTTCAGTGTGGGCAAGTTGCTCAGATAAAGAAATGTATGAGCCAAAAGAGTTTGAATCTGATGGTTTTATTCATTGTGCAAACCTCACGCAAGTTGAAAATGGTGCCCAAAGTTACTTTGAAGGACAAGGTGATTTAGTTTTGCTTGTTATTGATACTGACTTACTTGAGTCTGAAGTTATTTATGAAAACTTAGCGGATGGAGAAGAACTTTTCCCGCATATCTATGGCGAAATACAAACTGCAGCAGTAATTGATGTCGTAAGTTTAAACTGGGGCCCAGAGGGTGAGTTGCTTGGTATGTCTCATATTATTTAAGTATTAAAATTAAGTATTATCAGGACTATGGTATTACTTTTAATTCGTGAGACTTAATTGAAAATGATGGAACACAACAAGATACTAATGATGCTGGCTGATTGAAATGTTTCCATCCTCTATTGAAAGTGGTTTTTACAGCGCAGCTTTCAGCACTAGATCTCAAGTTTAGTTCAAAACATAGTTAAGCGGCAGGGCGCCATGCTCAATTACCTTTCTTAATATAAAGGAGGAGTGCACACCTGTAACACCTTCAATGCGTGTAATTTTCCCAAGCAATACTTTGTAGTAATTATCCATATCGGGAACAGCAACTTTAAGTTGGTAGTCCGCACTATTTCCAGTAATCATATAGCATTCAATCACTTCCGGTATTTCACTAATCGTTTGTTCAAACGCTTCAAAACGTTCTGGTATGTGTTTATCCATACTTATATATAATAATGCGAACATATTAAGGTTGATCGCTTTTGAGTTTATTTGAATGCTGTGAGAAGTAATTACACCTGATTCTTCAAGTTGTTTTACACGACGTGAACAAGGTGCAGCAGTAAGGCCAACCTTTTCTGCTAGCTCTTGGTTAGACTGTGACGAGTCACGTTGAAGCTCGTGCAATATTTGTATATCGAGTCGGTCTAAATGAATGGAACTTTTCATTGAAGAGTACTCTTTCGCAATAAATAGATGACTCTATTCTATTTATTAAAATATTATTGTGCAATCAGGTCTAATCGTAAATTATTCGATTACTAATTGCGTGCTAAGTAACTTAAACTAAACATATCGTACAAATACGCATTAAGCGTTGACCCAATAGGAACATGACAATGTTTGATCACAAAAAATATATTCCGTTTCAGCCGTTAAAATTAACTGATCGTACATGGCCGGATAAGCAGATTACCGTTGCCCCTGACTGGTGTAGTGTTGACCTGCGTGATGGTAATCAAGCGCTTATTAACCCGATGGATGTGGATAAAAAGACTCGTTTATTTTTACAAATAGTGAAAATGGGTTTTAAAGAAATAGAAGTCGGTTTCCCGTCAGCATCACAGCCAGATTTTGACTTTGTACGTAAGCTAATCGTTGAAAACTTGATTCCAGAAGATGTCACTATTCAAGTGTTAACTCAGGCTCGTGAGTCTTTGATCAAACGCACTTACGAATCATTAGAGGGAGCAAAACAGGCGATTGTGCATGTCTATAACTCTACTTCAACTGTACAGCGTGAGCAGGTATTTGGTTTGGACCGTGATGGCATCAAAGCAATGGCGATAACTGGCGCTAAACATGTCCGTGATTATGCTGAGAAATATCCTCAGACAGATTGGTCATTCCAGTACTCTCCTGAAAGTTTCACTGGGACAGAGATGGACTATGCTGTCGAAGTTTGTGATGCAGTGATCGCAGAGTGGAAGCCTGAAAATGGTCGAGGTGTAATCATTAACTTGCCTGCAACCGTTGAAATGTCTACGCCAAATATTTTTGCTGACCAAGTTGAATGGTTCTGTCGTAACCTAAAGCAGCGCGATCAGGTACGCATTAGTCTTCATACTCACAATGATCGTGGTTGTGGTGTAGCCGCTGCTGAGTTAGCTGTTATGGCAGGGGCTGACCGTGTAGAAGGGACATTACTTGGGAATGGCGAGCGTACCGGAAACATGGACCTAGTAACCATGGGTATGAATTTATATTCTCAAGGCGTTAACCCTAATATCGACTTCTCAAATATCCAAGAAGTCATTGATGTTGTTGAGTATTGCACTGAATTAATAGTCCATCCTCGTCATCCTTGGGCAGGTGACCTTGTATATACAGCGTTCTCTGGTAGTCATCAGGATGCAATTCGTAAATCGATCAAGTTTCATAAGGAAAACAACCTTGATAAGTGGAATGTTGCTTACTTGCCAATCGACCCAGAAGATATCGGTCGTAACTACGAAGCTGTTGTCCGTATCAATAGCCAAAGTGGTAAAGGTGGTGTTGCATTGGTACTTGAGCGTGACTATGGTATTGAGTTACCAAAGTGGATGCACGGAGAGTTGAGTCAGGTCGTACAGTCTGCAGTAGAAACTACTGGTGAGGAAATTTCCCCGGCTAACATTAAGTCACTTTATGAAAAGCACTTTATTGAGGTAGGTAAAGAGTGGGTTCTAAATCGTTACAACCTTCAGACTGAATCTGGTCAAATTACCGCAGAGTTTGCTTTGACTAAGGATGGCCCAACCATGAAAGGTGGCGGTACAGGTGCTGTTGAGGCATTGTGTGATGCGCTATCAAAAACGTATAACAAGTCTATTGAAGTGACTCAGTTTGATGAGCGTTCTTTGTCTACTGGGACTACAGCGCAAGCATTAGCGAGTATTTCTGTATTAGTTGATGATAAACCTTACTCTGCTGTTGCAGTTAATGAAGATATCTCGGCTGCTGCATTACAAGCTGTTTTAACGGCATTTAGTCGCAGTTAACAGGCATTAGCTATTTGATGCTGCCATCCAAGCGAGGATTGGCAGCATTGTTATCCCAGATAATACTGTTTCAATGGTAATAATCTTTGCCATTATCGGTTGATCACCACCTAACTGCCCTGCCAAGATGTAACTACTAATGGCTGTCGGCATTGCAAAAAGTAATACCAATACTTGATGACTAACTAAGTCTAGTTCAAACCAAAGTCCTAAATAATAAGCAGCAACAGGTAATACCAAAAGCTTCAACGTTGTTGCAAGTATTGTTGGGTAAGACACCCACCCCTGAAAATTAATAATTAGCCCAGCTCCTACCGATAAGACACCTAATGTAAGTGATGCTTTACCCAATATATCGGCACTTGAAAGTAACCATACTGGCACGGGAATTGATAACGAGTTTACTAATAAACCGAGCACACAGGCGCTAATGAGCGGGTTTTTAAAAATAAGCCCTAACTTCTTTGTCCAACTCTGATGCGGTGCGGTATAGCTTGAAAAAACACTTACGCAAAGAATATTGAGTAATATTACTTTGATACTGACAACTAACGCTGCAACCTCAAGTGCTAAAGGTGAGACCCAAGCAGTCGAAACCATGCTCAAGGCAATAAAAGAATTAAATCGAGTGGCACCCTGATAGACAGAAGTAAACGTTGCTGCATTTATTGGCTGTATACGTTGTAACACCAATAGGATGAAACTGGCTCCAAATAACAGTATGAGTATGATAGCCAAGAGTTTTGCTAGCGATACTTTGGCCAAGCTCATGCTTGATATATTGCTAAACAGTAGTGCAGGCAAGAAAATATAATAAACTGCTCGATCAGCATCTTTCCAAAAAGCATCACTTACAATTTTTTTGTGCTTGAGTATAAAACCCAACAAAATCATTACAATGACTGGTATTAGAGTACTGCTAAACATGAAGATTATCCTGCTGAGGGTGAATCATACTTCTAGTTGAAAGCTTAGAATTTAATCAGTCTGAGTTTAGTACTTTTACAGGCTTTGTCTAAGAAATTAATCAGACTATTTCCCCTTATCAGAAACGTGCCTCTAGTCTTGAGGCATAAGAAATTTAGGCACTAAGCTAAACTAATACTAGGGTTAAAGAAATTAAGAATTTATCTCCCCTAAACTAGCGCAAGAAATACTGCTATGTTCTTATAAGTGCTCAACACTTTTCATCTAAGCTATTACGAATTATGGGTAGTAAATGATGCAATCTATTAATTTAAGGATGTTTCAATGCAGTTTTCAGGTATGTTTTTTGATTTAGACGATACGTTAGTTGATGATGATATTTCAACGAAAGCAGCTGTCGATCAGCTTTACTTACACTACACAAAAGCGTTGCCAGAAGACCGTCATAGCAAGTGGGATGAAGCCCTTAATCTATACTACCCTGCTTTTTTACGCACAGAAATTACCGCTCCAGCATTACAAATACTACGCATTCGTTACGTGCTTGATAAGCCAGAGTTACCTGCGGCAGAAGCATTGGAAGCTTTTGAATACTTCATGCAGCATTACGTAGAATGCACCGCGTTGTTTCCTGAAACACTGGCTGTATTAAAAGCCTTGAAGGCATCAGGTGCACGTTTAGGTGTTATCAGTAATGGCCCAGATGACATGCAGCAGAGAAAAATTAAAGCGATTGGCCTAAGTGACTTATTTGATGTGGTAGTCACTGCTGAGCGAGCAGGGGTAGGAAAACCTAACCGTGAAATATTTGAATTAGCACTCAGTGAAATGGGCCTTCCAGCCAATGAATGTTGTTGTGTTGGTGATAACTTAAATAATGATGCCATCGGCGCTCAAGCAGCGGGCTTAACAGGTATTTTCTTGGACCGTTCTAGTACCTTAACTGACCACTACGATGGTTTAACTATTCATACGCTTAAAGCACTGCTTGATTAGGCGCTGACCAGCTTAAAGTATTAACTGCTTGCGTGATTCAAAGTGCTGCTCTTTTCCGGTAATCGGGTCAGTAAATGAAATCGTTTTAGCGAGTAGTTGCAGAGGACTTGAGTAGTCCTCTCCCTTGCTAGGCTCTAGCACAGGGTAAAATGGGTCGTTCAATATAGGCGAACCAATTGAAGCCATGTGCACGCGTAGTTGATGCTGCTTACCGCTCACCGGCTTCAATAAGTAGCGTGAGAGTCCATCCTTTGTTTCAATCATATCCATGACAGTTTTGGAGTTTGCTTCACCATCCACTTCCTGCATAAGGAAAAATGGATCACCTTTAGTCATCCTACTACTGTGCGTCAAAGGAAAGGCCAATGATGACGTTGGTGCTATCGCCTCGTAACTTTTTTCGACTTCGCGATTTTGAAAGAGGTTTTGATAGGCACCGCGGTTCTTTTCGTTACAGCTAAACAAAATTACCCCAGCAGTTTCACGGTCGAGTCGGTGAATTGGGCTAATTTCTTCTAATTGAAACTGATGCTTTAAGCGACTTAATAAGCTTTCTTTAACATAGCGTCCAGTGGGTGTAACTGGAATAAAGTGGGGCTTATCAACAACGATAATATTTTTATCGTGAAACAAAATATCTTCTTTAAATGGAATGGCTGGCTCGTCAGGAATTTCACGATAATAAAATAAGAACGTCTCAGCACGATAAAGACTATCAGCATGATATGGCTGACCATCTTGATCAACAATATCACCACGCAACATGCGCTCACGAAAAATCGCTTCAGAGATAAACGGAAAGCGGTCTATTAAAAAATCTAGAATAGTATGCCATTCACCGTAGACCTCAGTGATGCTTTTATCGCTACCAGGCTTCGGCAGCCAAGTACGGCTTGCAGACACCCCGTCACGCATAGGCAATGGGGAAACAAGTTTTTGCTTTTGAGTGCGTGAATTATTATTGTGATCTTTCATTAAGGGTTACTAAGTTGGGCTTAGATTAGCTCAAAGCCACGTAAAATAAACAAGCCAAGCGTAATCGGAATGATGGCTGCTATTGCGGTCGTCGCGATAATAGCTGCCCCTAAGTGATAGTTTCCACCTGCGGCACGTAACATCGGATAACCCGCGGATGCAGCAGGTGCTGCGGACATCAAAAACAACACGCCCAATGGTTCACCACGCAAGCCGATTAAAACCCCACCCGCCGTAATTACAGCAGGAATGATGATCAGCTTCGCGATACTCGCCCAGTAAAGGTTAGTGGATGTTTGAAAATCTCTCCAACGAATTGAGGCGCCCGTACATATCAGCGCAAGAGGCATACTCATACCACCGACATAGCCTAAAGTACTAATGAGATAATGCGGTGGCTCAAGCTTTAACTGAGAGAGAATAATCGCAAATACAATACTGATAATGATAGGGTTTTTGATGATACTCAGTATCGTCTTCGAAGGACTTGCCGCAACCCCTTGGTGTCTTGCGAGTGTGGTCAGTGAAAGAATATTATAAAGAATGGTCACAAAGGCTAGATAAACAGAGGCAATTTTCAGTATGTCATGACCAAAGGCATTCAAACAAAACGCTAGCCCAACGATACCCATGTTACTACGAAATGAGCCTTGTACAAAGGCACTGCGGTCATGCTTTACCAATAGAGGAGCAATCAACAAGTCTAATATGAGGTAAACAAAAAAGGTTGCAACGAGGGCATAGACGATAAGAGTGACAGGCAATACATTGAAATTTGCTTGTACTAAGTTCACAAATAACAAGCAGGGTAAGGTGACCTGAAAAACTAGTTTTGCGCCGACATCTGCAAATTCATTGGTAATAAGACCAGCACGCTTGAGATAGATGCCTAGGCAAATAACTAAAAAAGTAGGTGCGGTGACTTCAAATGAGAAGAATAAATTTTCTAGCATTAGCGGGTCTCAGAAAAACCTGAAGTGATGTCTTCGGGCAAGATTTGGATAAGTTCGCAATCAACTTAATGTATGACTCTGATTTTAGCACCTCTTAATTTTTCTATGTTGGCAAATAGCAGATAATTCATCATGACTATGAGGTAATAGGAGGGTTTACGAATAACGAAAGGTGCAGATATAGACAAGCTGTAGAAAAGACTAGCAAGGTGAGTGTTAATAAAGAAGCGATTAAATATATTTCACTCATGGTTGATTTTAATCAATTGAATTACACAAACTTTCCCATATCTTAATAGCATATTAGAAATTTATTAAGGTACTCGCAATGAGAATGGATAAATTAACCAGCAAGTTCCAGCTGGCAATACAAGATGCACAATCGCTTGCATTAGGCCGTGATCATCAGCACATGGAGCCAGTACATCTTATGTCAGCTCTATTAGAGCAAGAAGGTGGTTCTGCGCGTGGTTTGTTAGGTAAGGCAGGCGTCAATATTAATGCACTCAGCTCACAGATGAATGAGCAAATCGATAAACTACCTGTTGTAACGGGTGGCGATGCGGGTGATGTGCACGTTTCTTCTGATCTGAATAGATTATTAAACGTGACGGACAAGCTATCCCAGCAGCGCGGTGATCAGTATATTTCGACAGAAATGTTTATCTTGGCTGCGACACAAGAGAAAGGAAAGTTAGGCGAAATATTAAAAGACAATGGCGCAACCAAAGCCATTATTGAAAAAGCGATCGATGATATTCGTGGTGGCCAAAATGTTGATGATCCTAATGCAGAAGATCAACGAGAAGCGTTAGACAAGTATACGGTTGATCTCACTGAGCGTGCGGCTCAGGGTAAAATTGACCCAATCATTGGTCGTGATGCAGAGATTCGTCGTGCGGTACAAATATTGCAACGTCGTACTAAAAATAACCCTGTGATTATCGGTGAGCCGGGTGTGGGTAAAACTGCGATTGCCGAAGGTTTAGCGCAGCGAATCGTTAACGGTGAAGTACCTGAAGGCGTTAAAGGTAAACGACTATTATCGTTAGACCTTGCGTCGCTATTAGCCGGTGCTAAGTTTCGTGGTGACTTCGAAGAGCGTTTAAAAGCCGTTTTAAACGACATTTCTAAAACCAACGGTAATGTGATTCTATTTATCGATGAGTTGCATACCTTAGTGGGTGCAGGTGCTGCCGAAGGTGCAATGGACGCGGGTAATATGCTCAAGCCAGCCCTTGCGCGTGGTGAGCTACATTGTATCGGTGCAACAACGCTAGATGAGTATCGCAAGTACATTGAAAAGGATGCTGCACTAGAGCGTCGTTTCCAAAAAATTCAAGTCAATGAGCCTACGGTTGAAGACACTATTGCGATTTTGCGGGGTTTAAAAGAACGTTACGAAGTGCATCATGGTGTCGACATTACTGATCCTGCAATCATTGCGGCAGCGACGTTATCTCATCGTTATATTACTGACCGCCAGCTACCGGATAAGGCCATTGACTTAATCGATGAGGCTGCATCACGTATTCGTTTGGAAATTGACTCGAAACCTGAGTCGATGGATAAGCTTGATCGTCGCTTGATTAAGTTGAAAATTGAACGTGAGTCACTAAAAAATGAAGATGATGATGCATCGAAAAAGCGCCTAACAGATTTAGAAACGCAGATTGCAGAGCTAGAGCGTGAGTATGCTGATCTTGATGAAATTTGGAATGCTGAAAAAGCAGCTGTTCAAGGCTCACAGCACATCAAAGAAGAGCTTGAAAAACTTCGTATAGAAATGGAATCAGCACGTCGTGAAGGTGACTTACAGCGTATGTCTGAGCTTCAGTATGGACGTATACCTGAGCTTGAGAAGCAGCTAGAAGATGCGGCGCAAGCTGAAGAATCCAGCATGCCAAATCAGTTGCTACGTAACAAAGTTACTGAAAATGAAATTGCCGATGTAGTGTCTGCTTGGACAGGTATTCCCGTCTCCAAAATGATGGAAGGCGAGCGCGACAAGTTGATGCAAATGGAAGAGCTATTGCGAAAGCGGGTCATTGGCCAGCAAGAAGCGATAACATCGGTATCTAATGCGATTCGCCGTTCACGTGCAGGGATTTCTGACCCTAATCGTCCGATGGGGTCGTTTATGTTCTTAGGCCCAACCGGTGTGGGTAAAACTGAGTTAACTAAAGCGTTAGCGGGTTTCTTGTTTGACTCTGACGATGCGATGGTTCGTATCGATATGTCAGAGTTTATGGAGAAGCATTCGGTGTCACGCTTAGTCGGTGCGCCTCCGGGCTATGTGGGTTATGAGGAGGGCGGTTACCTAACGGAAGCGGTTCGCCGTAAGCCTTACTCGGTCGTCTTATTAGATGAGATTGAAAAAGCACATCCCGATGTATTCAATATTCTATTGCAGGTATTGGATGACGGACGTTTGACAGACGGGCAAGGGCGCACGGTTGATTTTACCAACACTGTGATCATCATGACTTCTAACCTCGGCTCGCAAGTGATCCAGCAGCTAACAGGCGAAGAAAACTACGATGCAATGAAGGAAGCGGTAATGGAGATTGTTGGCCAGCACTTCCGTCCTGAATTCATTAACCGTGTTGACGATGCCGTGGTATTCCATCCGTTAAATAAAGCTGAGATTCGTCAGATTGCGGGTATACAACTAGGTACGTTGGTTAAACGACTTGCTGATCGTGAGATGAAGATTAGCTTCGCTGATGATGCAATGGACTTTATTGCGGAGAGTGGATTTGATGCTGTTTACGGTGCAAGACCGTTGAAGCGCGCGATTCAACAGTATGTTGAGAACCCATTGGCAAATAAGATCTTGTCAGGTGTGTTTGCTAGTGGTGACGAGATTAAAGTGCATCTTGCCGGCGAGCAGCTAGTATTTGATAAGTAAGAAGCGTGATAGATAGTGAAAAAGGGTGGCTTTGGCCGCCCTTTTTTTGCCTACATCTTTTGAATAAATGAAGTATTACAACGAACAAATCTTTAATGAAAACTCAACGTCTTCAACAATCTGCTTGCTACGCTCTTCCAATAAATCTGCATTAACAAATCTCACCGAAAAACGCTGCTTACCCGCACTCACTTCTGGGAAGTAAAGCGCATCATCAGGCAGTTCAATACGTAACATTTGGAACTCTCGATCACCATTCAACGTTGACTGGTAAAAACCGTCGCGAGCGACTTGGTTAACACTAGCACCACTTTGGCGTACAAGTTCTAAGACGATATCAATCGCATCATGCGCTATCTTAAATGGCTCAACCCAACCTTCAAGATCAGCAATACGTTCTTCGACAGGACGTGTATACCAAAAGTTAAAAATAGGGAGGTCAAAGCCATTAACACCACCCGCAATCATGGCACGCTGCTTTAGCATATTTAAAAAGCTGTGACTTTTAAGGTGTTGACCCAGTTGCCCACGGAACTCATGTAGTTTCTTAGCACGGTTGTCTAACTTGTCCAGAACCTCTTTCAGCTTTTCTTGGTCCGATCCTTCCAGTTCAGCCATGCGCTGAAGGGCTTGGTTTTGCCAATCCAAGACATTAAGCGTCGCGCTTTTCACATCTAACCGAGAAGAGAGATTGTATAGCTCTAACAATACGATCAACGCTGAGTGACAGTTCTCTGGCTCAGGATGCTTCATATAGAAGTTAAAACGATGGATTAAAAATTCCAATCGTGAAAATAAGCGAATTTTTTCGTTTAGTGGATGTTCGTAAACAGCCATAGGAGGACTCTTATGTGGGACAAACGTGCGCAGATTATAGCAGAGATAAAAGCGACTCATGCAGTTTCTCAATCTGCATTTTTAATGAGGCTAAGTCACCGCTGTTATCAATAATATCGGTGGCCGCAGCATTACGGTCTTTCCGTGTAGCTTGGCTAGCCATAATGTTTAGGATCTGTGCTTTACTCATTTCGTCACGTGCTTGAACGCGAGCGATCTGAATTTCTTCAGGACAGTCGACAACGATCACACGGTCGAAGTATTGAGGGTAATTATTTTCAACGAGTAGCGGAATATCAGCGACTACATAAGGCGTGTCGGTAGCCTCTTCGACGCGCTCTAAAATACGCTGTCGAATACGCGGATGAAGGATGCTTTCAAGCTGAGTTTTAGCGAGCGGGTCTGAAAAAATACGTTGTTTAAGCGAAGTCCTGTCAAGGTTACCATCGGCTAAAAGAATATCGCTACCAAAAGCTTCGGCTACCTCTTGTAATGCTAGCTCCCCCGGTTGGACAACTTCACGAGCGATTTTATCTGCATCCACAAGCGTTATCCCCTTCGCTTGTAGTACTTTTGCGACGGTACTTTTACCGCTACCAATGCCGCCTGTTAGCCCAACTTTTAACATCTGTCACTCGCTATAAAATCCGTATTAGCGATTAAATTAGCATAAAAGACAGAGGCTGTATCGCTTAAAACTGAGCCTGTTTTTTATAGTGAATAACAAGAAGATAGTAGAAAGTAACGCGAAGTTTATACTCGGAGTTTGACATTAACTCACAGATATCTGACATTACTTGCTCTATTTCTTCATCGCTATCTTTGATGCCAAGCTGTCGCTTCAGAAAACCATCACGCACCATTTCTAGTTCATAAGCGTCAGAACACGCGATATAACGTGTATCTTTGTTATAAACAACAGGGCCTAGGCTTCTAAAAATACTAGTGACAAGTTGCTCATCATATTTCTTGTCATACTTTTGTATATCTTCAATCGCCTCAATAACATCAGCCATTGCAACCTCCAATACTCAGCGTGCACTCAATTGGGCACAAAAGAAGCAGTTTAAATTGCTTGGCCTAGTGATTGCTTTCTGTGCAATGACGAATGGCATTAGCTATATTACCAAAGGTTTAGAATTGACCTAGTGAGGAAACTCTCTTGGATCATCGCGATAGCCATCCTCTAAGCCTTTAACCACAATCGCAACAGCATCATGAGGATGTAAGCTCTCTAAGTGGTTCACACGCACCCAGAAGTCTTTCAATGTACTGTCAGTATCGAGAGCTTCGTGTAAACGTCTTGCAGCATCTTCACAGAACATCAAGTTCTGACCGTTAAGACGTGCGAACTCTTGCTCATCTTCGCGCTTTACTGCGGCTTGAACAGGTGTTTGCAAGGCATCTTCAATACGGTCAATGAGTGCAGAAATAGGAAGGCTATCAACCGACTCATCTAGTTTCACTCGTACTTGTGCCAGACTTCGCTGGCTATGAGGTGTTGCGCTAATGCCTTCTTTAGTACCGAGCCAAGCATGAACATCTTCCAACGACACTGAGCCTTCAGTACCAAATGCCTTACTAAAACCTTGCTGGATAAGGTCGCGCGCTAGCGCAGCAGAACAAGGGCAGGTCGATGAGTACGGTACTTCAACACTCAACTCTGTACTGATCTCACCATCACGATACACACAAATGGTACGTACTTTGTAGCCTTTCCAACCGGTATTATCACTTACTAACGCTTTACGACGTTCTAAGTACTCAAAGCGACATTCAAGGTAAGCGTTGTTGCTAATCCCATCATGCGTTTGCACAAACTGCTTCACAATCTTATGAAGTAGTTTTGGGTTCAGCACTTCATTTCCCATCATTTGATCAACTGCCAAGTAGAGACGAGACATATGAATGCCTTTGCTCTTAGGGTCAATCAAATTGACATAAGCTTGTATGCGACCAACCGTTTGCATGTTGTCGCCATTACCATTGAGAATACGAATGGGCATTTCAATTTCGCTCATACCGACCCAGTTGAGTAAACTATTTGGGCCAGTGTGGGGTTCATTGGCGATGTCTGGCATGGTATTGCTCATGGCTTTAGCCTTTAAAAATATCTGTCGTAAAGGGAGATTATACAGAAAGCATGCGCGAGGGAAATATTTACTGTAATCATAGGTATGAGAAAGGTACTCAAACAGAGGAAACTGAGAGGGTACCTAACAATTAATGGGTCAATAGACTGTTATCAAACCATTATGACAGTAAGAAAATGTAGTGACGACCTTGTGTATGAGTCAATGTGATCTCTTGTGACGCAACTTTTCCATTGGCATGTGCTTTTATACGATATGTACCTTCTGGAATTTCAAATAGATGAGTTTTTGTCTGAGCTGCAGTCGCAATCAATTTTCCAGTCATGTCCTCAACAATGAAGTCAGCATTCATCGGTCGACGTGTGTCCTTCTCCGAAGCAGATAAACGCAAACTACCGATGCGAGCATTTCGACCCGAAGGAGGAGTCACTGGCGGCGTAACAGGTGGTGTTACGGGCGCAGAGCCTGCCTCTGGTATGAGGAAAACATGGTGAATACCTTGACTGCTGGTGAGGTTGATATTAGCGGTAACCTTTTGCTCGCCCACTGTTGCCGTCACACGATAATTACTGGCAGGGATTCTGAAGACTTGTGTCTCAACATTGCTCGCAACACTAATCTTTTTACCGCTGCTATCTTGAATTAAGAAGTTAGCTTTCACCGGACGTCGCGTTGTTTTATCTGATGCAGACACACGCATCGTACCAATAGCGCCAGTGTTGTCAGTCACTGGTGGCGTTACTGGAGGAGGTGTTACTGGTACGTCACCAATGGTCTCCGGCATGAGGAAAATGTGGTGTAAGCCTTTAGCTAGCGTTAACTCAATCGTCTTACTTTGTGTCACCCCTCGTGCATTAGCACTCACGAGGTAACGCCCAACAGGCAGCGAAAATTGTTTACTAGTAATGCCATTGGCGACATCAACCGTTTCTCCAGTCGACTGTTTAATTTTAAAATCAGTCTTCAGCGGACTACGAGTATCCTTATCCGATGCTGATAAACGCAGACCTTGACGGCTTGTTGAGGAGGGTGGAGTCAGTGGTGGAGTGACTGGCGTAGTCGGTGTATCGTTTCCACCCGAAGATGAGTCATTAAAGTCATCTTCCATCGCATCAAAATAAGACACAGGCTGTAAACGTTGTGCCTTTATTTCTGTAATGTATGTATCAAAGATCTCTTTCTTAATAGACGTACTAGAAAGCTCTTGAGTGTGTAAAAACAGCGTTGCAGACAGCCCAGCACTATTGCGCTCACTAGTGTAAGCAAAAGAACGCGCGACAGTATTTAGCGGCATAACTGGCGTATCGAGTCGCTCTTGTGTACCTGGACTCCAAGCACTACCAATGCCTCGTGCATACTTAATACCAGGGAAATGGATACCTGACTCTGGCCCCGCAGCGGCACCGTGATAAGACATTATCACAGGGGTCTTGCCTGTCACTGCTTTGATGATCTTACTAATGGTGTTATGAGTTGCAGTTTGCTGCGCTTGAGTCGCTCCCTTTGATAAAGGGTGTAGGCCTAGAGTAACTAAGTGCGGTGCTAGTCCATAAATTAGCTTTGCATTATTACGGTCTAGCTCATAGTCATAACTAGGGTTAGTTGCTTGTATAAATACTGTCACAGGTATTTGCTGGTCGACTAAAAACTTAACGACCTCATAAGTACTCGCGACATGGCTGTTACCGGCGTGAATATGATCCAGAGTAAAGCAGATCTTATCCAGCACTGGTGGATTGGCCACTGCTTCATATTTATTACGGACAGTCGAAAGTTGATACGCTGGCATAACTAACCTCAATACAGTATATGTTTGATTTGTATAATAAAATAGGCCTGTGTTTTAGAGTTTTAGGCGCTATCGACACGTTGCCTGAGTCATTTAGTTTGGGGGGTGCTAATAATGATCAGACAATAAGGTATGGCTTTATTTTAGTATAGTGAGGCTAAAAGTTCTTTTCTATTTGGATTAAGTTTTTGTTAGCCCAAAGGTAGTGTGAGGCCGATTAAAGCTATTCATTGGTGCAGGATTTTATCTTTGGCACTTTCATGGTTCTTTGCAGTACGAGTACTCTTATGGATAATCTTAATCTATTGTTTTTATGTAAAACAGCCTACTGAGTTAAGCACTCTTGTGGGTCATGCGTAACGCGCATAACGCTCTTACCTAATTTCAATTGTACCCGTTGGTCACCAGTTGTTAGGGTAATATTGAACCGATACATTAACCCCTCGTAGGAGTGTACCTGATATGAAAAAGCTGTCCCTTTTGGCTAGCGCAGTACTTAGCCTTAGTTTGATTGCCCCACTACAAGCCGCTGACTTAAGAATGGCGTATGACGCTGACCCAGTGTCTCTTGATCCACATGAGCAACTATCAGGTGGCACACTACAACTCGCTCACATGACATTTGACCCACTTGTTCGTTGGAACCGTGACTTAAGTTTTGACGGTCGTTTAGCCGAAAAATGGGAACGTATTGACGACAAAACGGTTCGTTTTAACCTGCGTAAAGGCGTGAAATTCCATTCAGGAAATGACTTCACGGCTAAAGATGTTGTATTCACTTTCAAGCGTTTAAAAGACTCTCCAGATTTTAAAGCGATCTTTAGCAGCTTCACTGAAGCAAAGATGGTTGATGACTACACGATTGACCTAATTACAGATAAGCCATTCCCATTAGTTTTGCATTCTGCGACTTATATTTTCCCAATGGACAGCAAGTTCTACACGGGTAAAACAGAAGACGGTAAAGATAAAGCAGGCTTAGCGAAGCACGGTGATAGTTTTGCATCTCGTAACCTGTCTGGTACAGGTCCATTCACTGTTACTTCTCGTGAGCAGGGCGTAAAAGTCGAGTTCGCACGTAACAAAATGTACTGGGATACTGAGTCAAAAGGTAACGTTGATAACATCATTCTTACTCCGATCAAAGAAGCACCGACACGTGTCGCGGCTTTATTGGCGGGCGATGTTGATTTCATTGCACCTGTTCCACCAACTGATCATAAGCGCGTAGACGCTAGTGACAAGGTTGACCTGATTACAATGGGTGGCACGCGCATCATCATGTTGCAGCTAAACCAAGACCGTGTTAAAGCGTTTAAAGATAAGCGTGTTCGTCAGGCGATTGCTTATGCAGTTAACCAAGACGGTATTGCGCAGAAGATCATGAAAGGCTTCGCAACACCTGCATCACAGTTTAGCCCTAAAGGTTACCTAGGACATAACGAGTCATTGCCATTACGTTTTGATGTAGCAAAAGCAAAGGCGCTGATGAAAGAAGCAGGTTATGAAGACGGCTTCACTATTACCATGATGGCGCCTAATAATCGTTATGTGAATGATGCTAAAATTGCTCAAGCAGCAACGTCAATGTTGTCTAAAATCGGCATCAAAGTTGATCTGAAAACAATGCCGAAAGCACAGTACTGGCCAAAGTTTGATGAGCGCGCAGCAGACATTATGATGATCGGTTGGCATGCAGATACGGAAGATTCTAATAACTTCTTCGAGTTCTTATCAGCATGTGTAGATAAAGAGAAAGGTCTAGGTCAGTACAATACGGGTAACTACTGTAACCCAGAAGCTGACAAGCTAATGCAGGCTGCAAACGTAGAAACTGACGTGGCTAAGCGTACTGTAATGATGCAAACCATCGAAAAAATGCTTTATGACGATGCTGCATTCGTACCGTTACATTGGCAGAATCTTGCATGGGCAGCGTCTAAGAAGGTTGATATCGAGCCTATTTTGAACGTGATGGACTTCCCTTACCTAGGTGACTTAGTCATTAAGGAATAAGCTGACTCAAACAGCTTAGCTTAAACGCTTTGAGAAGCCTCCTAGCCATAACAATGGCGGGAGGCCTTTCACAAAGCCTATATAATACTTCACACAATACTCACCAACATAAAGAACCATAGTTATGTTTGCATTTCTTATACGGCGCTTGTTTCAAGCCCTAGTGGTGATGTTTGTTATCAGCATCATTAGCTTTTCAATCCAAGATAATTTAGGCGACCCACTACGGGAAATGTTGGGCCAGTCAGTCTCGGAAGAGCAACGCCAAGCGATGCGTGACGAGATGGGCTTAAATGACCCTTTTCTTACTCAGTACGGACGTTTTTTAGGTAAAGCCGTTCAAGGCGACCTAGGCACATCCTATTTCTTTAAAGAGCCTGCGTTAGACGTTATTTTAAAGAAACTACCTGCGACGCTAGAGTTGGTATTTGGTGCGACCCTCATCATTATCGTATTCTCAGTACCGCTTGGGATTTACTCTGCGATCAACCCGCAAAGTATCTTCTCCAAAATCATTATGGGCGTTAGTACGATTGGTATTTCAGTACCGGTATTTTTAACCGCTATTGGACTGATCTATGTGTTTGCGATTGAGTTAGGTTGGATGCCCGCCTTCGGCCGTGGTGAGACCTTCCAAATAACCGAAAACCTCGATACAGCCTTATTAACGGCTGACGGATTACATCATCTAATACTGCCATCTTTTACGTTGGCCTCTATTATGTTGCCGCTGTTTATACGCCTCATTCGCTCAGAAATGATGGAAGTATTACAGTCAGAATACATCAAATTTGCATGGGCAAAAGGGATCTCGCCGTGGCGCGTTTACTTCCTCCATGCCTTTAAAAATACCATGCTGCCAGTGATCACAGTCGGCGGTGTGCAAATCGGAACGATGGTGGCTTACACCATTTTAACCGAGACAGTTTTTCAGTGGCCCGGTATGGGCTTCTTATTCTTAGAAGCGGTTAACCGCGTAGATACGCCATTGATTGTGGCTTACTTAATTGTGGTTGGAGCGATCTTTGTCGTGACCAATACACTGGTTGATTTGATCTATGGTTTCGTTAATCCAACTGTAAAACTAACAGGAAAATAATATGGATGCGCTACCTCAAATAAAACCATCCATGATGGCTCGTTTTAAAGATTCGCACTTCTGGCACAGCTTCAAACGTGACCGAGTGGCACAGTTTTGCTTTGGTATTTTCTCTTTAGCGCTGCTGCTAGCGATCTTTGCACCACTGATTGCCCCGTTTGATCCTTATGATTCTGCGCAAATAGACATCATGAACTCGGAGTTACCACCTAGCTGGGAAGCCGAAGGTGACGCTCAGTTTTGGTTAGGCACTGATGCCCAAGGCCGCGACTTATGGTCGACTATCCTTTATGGCACACGCGTCTCGTTAACCATCGGAATTTGTGCTGTGATGCTGCAAGCCTTTCTTGGCATCATCATTGGCCTAGCCGCAGGTTATATCGGTGGACGTGTTGATAGCTTACTCATGCGCATTGCTGATGTGCAGTTATCGTTTTCAACGATGATGGTTGCGATCATTGTATTGGCCGTATTCCAAGCCGCCTTTGGAACCGAGCTCTACCAGCAACTCGCCATGGTGATGCTTATTTTGGTCATCGGGATAGCAGAGTGGCCGCAATACGCAAGGACCATTCGCGCCTCAGTACTCGCTGAAAAAGAAAAGGAATATGTGGATGCAGCACGTGTCATGGGCTTCGGCACCGCACGTATTATGTTCCGCCATATTCTGCCAAATACTTTGTCGCCAATATTGGTTATTTCCACGGTACAAATTGCTAACGCCATTATTGCGGAAGCGTCTTTATCCTTCCTTGGCTTGGGAATGCCTGTGTCACAACCGTCGCTAGGTTCGCTGATCTCTAGCGGATTTGAGTACATATTCTCAGGCGCATGGTGGATCACAGTGATTCCAGGATTAGTGTTAGTTGCCTTGGTGTTGGTCATGAACCTATTAGGTGATTGGCTGCGTGACGTGTTGAACCCAAAGCTTTATAAAGGATAAAACGATGCCTCTTTTAGAAGTAAACAACCTCGAAGTCTGCTTTGGGTTACGTCAGGGTTCAGTCACTGCACTACGCGATATTAGCTTCCAGCTTGAGCGAGGGGAGCGACTCGGTATTGTGGGTGAGTCTGGCGCGGGTAAGTCGGTATTAGGCTTTTCTATTATCAATCTGATTTCACGTCCGGGATTTATTAATAAAGGTGAAGTGCTGTTTGAGGGTAAAAACCTCGCAGCCTTAAAGAATAAAGAGATGCGTACTATTCGTGGTAATCGTATTGCCATGATTTTCCAAGACCCGATGATGACACTCAACCCTGTGTTAACCATTGGTGATCAGATGGTGGAGTGCTTACGAGCGCACCGTAAAATCAGTAAGCAAGATGCACGGGTCATCAGCTTGCAGAAGCTGAAGCAGGTCTATATCCCATCGCCTGATACACGTCTTGATCAGTACCCGCATGAGCTATCCGGTGGTATGCGTCAACGGATCGTCATCGCGATTGGCTTGTTGCTAGACCCTGATTTGATTATTGCCGATGAGCCAACGACGGCTTTGGATGTGACCATTCAAGCGGAAATCATGGAGTTGATGGTTGAGTTGTGTGAGCGTAATAACGTTGCGCTCATCTTGATTACACATGACTTAGGCGTGGTATCTGAAGTAACTCAGCGCACCATTGTTATGTATGCCGGTCGAGTGATTGAAGAAGGCCCGACCAAGGAAATTATCAATGATGCACAGCACCCATACACGCAAGGCTTGATTAACGCCTTGCCACAAATGGCGTTACCCGGTCAGCGTTTGAATCAAATACGCGGCACCATGCCTGGACTCAATGACTTGCCCTCAGGCTGTGCGTTTAGTCCACGTTGTGATTATGTTTTGCCCGCGTGTCATGAGGCTATACCTGCACTGACAAAGTCTGGTGGTTGTAACGTTGCTTGTCATCTAGTCACCGAGCAAAATAATTTAAGTGAGGTGAACGAATGAGTCAGCCTGCATCGTTATTAAAAATTAACAACCTGCACAAACGATTTTCTATATCAGGTGACTTCCTAGATCAGCTCAGTTTTAAGGGTGGTAAAATAACCCGTACTCAAGAGCATGTACATGCTATTAACGGCATTAGTTTAGACGTTAAAAAAGGTGAGGCGCTGTGTGTCGTTGGTGAGTCAGGCTGCGGTAAATCAACCGTCGCTCGTACGGTGATGAATTTGCTAAGACCGAGCGAGGGTGAAATTCATTATGCAGGGAAGCGTATTGATAACTTGAGTCATCGAGCGTTATTACCGTACCGCAAGCAGATGCAGATGATTTTTCAAAACCCTTATGCGTCGCTCAACCCACGTATGACGATTAACCAAGCGCTACATGAGCCAGTGAAGTTTCATAACCCGAAATGGTCGCATGGCCAAGTGCTGGATAAAGTACATGAAGTGATGGAAGCCGTGGGTGTTGACCCTAGCTGGGGCGTGCGTTTCCCACATGAGTTTTCAGGCGGACAACGGCAGCGAATTAGTATTGCACGCGCACTCGCGGTTGAGCCTGAGTTCATCGTTGCTGATGAGCCGATCTCGGCGCTTGATGTGTCGATTCAAGCCCAGGTTCTAAATTTGTTAATGGATGCGCAAGCAGAGCGTGACTTGACTTACTTATTCATTACTCATGACTTGTCTGTTGTCGAGCACTTCGGTACTCGCGTCGCAGTAATGTACTTAGGTACATTGTGTGAGCTGGCGGATACTAAGGAATTGTTCTCTAATCCACGTCATCCTTATACCAAAGCATTATTGTCAGCGATTCCGAAATTATCGGATGATCGTGAGCCACCGATTAAATTAACAGGTGAAGTGCCAACCCCCGTTAACTTGCCGTCGGGTTGTGTGTTTCACGGTCGCTGCCCTTATGCCAATGAGCGCTGCACACAAGAAATTCCGCAGCTAAAGCCTGATGGAACAACGATGGTTGCTTGTCATGGCATTGACGAAGGGAGATTGTAGGAATCAATTAGGCCTGTAATGTTACCCACAACGATATTTTAGGAATACCCATGCTCGTGATTATTCACTTTGCCAAACGCTGCTTGCATCATTAACGATGGAATTACGTTGGTTAGAAGACTTTATTGCCTTAGCTGAAGCGCAACATTTTTCGCGTGCGGCTGAAGAGCGCCATATTACTCAACCCACATTTAGTCGTCGGATTAAGTTGCTGGAAGAGATTATGGAAGTCACGCTGATAGACCGTCAGACGCTACCGTTGTCTTTAACGCCTGCGGGGGAGCTGTTTTTGCAGAGCGCGAAAGATATTGTGCGCATCATGCAAGACACAAAAAGTCGTTGTCATGACATACGTCTTGAAGAAGCGCAGCGACTACGTTTCGCGACCACGCAATCTTTATATATAAGCTTCTACAAAACGTGGCTAGAGCCATTTGCGCTTGATAAGTCGATTGATATAGAGCTAAACCTGCAATCCACCGCATGGTCTGGTGATGACTTCGTGTCTGCCTTGCAGCAAGGTAAGAGTGACTTGATGCTGTGTTATTGGCACCCTGAGCTAGAGCCTTTGATTGCACTAGATAGGGAAGGGTTTGACTACCTAAAACTTAATGATGAGTTTTTAGTGCCCGTTAGTGCCACTGACGACAATGGCGAAGCCTATTTTTGTTTACCCGGTAATAAGCAAGAACCACTGTCATACATTGCTTATCACAAGCAGTCTTACTTCTCGCCATTAATTAATACCGTGTTGCCGCAGTTGTCAGACGTTCACCTATTAACCATGAATGAAAATTTCCATGCGGTGAATGTGAAAGCGATGATTCAAGAAGGTTTTGGTCTAGGCTGGGTACCGGAGCGTCTAGTCCAAAAAGATTTAGCCAATAAGCGCTTAAAAATTGCAGGTGATGCGCATTGGCATATTCCTTTGGAGATACGTTTGTATCGAAATAAGCAGTGTCAGAATCCAAACTTGGAAACTTTTTGGCAATTGTTAAAACAACAAACACTGTAGTTTAACAATACTACTAGAATATCCCCTTATTTCACTGAAAATTACCGTTGGTAAATTTATGAAATCACTCTATGCACAGCATTTAGAGACACTACAAGCACGAAGCGAACAAGCACTTGAGCATTGCGGTTTTGACTACTTAATTATTGGTAGTGGTCATAGCGAATTACGTTTTTTAGATGACTACCAAGTGCCATTTAAGTCAAACCCGCACTTTTCACAGTGGGTACCATTGCAAGATAAGCAGCATTGTTGGTTGTTGATTAGACCTGAGCAACAGCCGGTGCTTTTGTATTATCAACCGTCTGACTTTTGGCACCTCATTGATAAGCTGCCTGATGATGAGTGGGCGACACTATTAGACGTTAAAGTCTATGATAAAAAGAATACCCTAGATGTAGGGTTTGGTCGTTTGAGCGGGAAGGGCGCGATTATAAGTCCACCTAGAGAAGGTGCAAACCTGTGGGGCTGTCAGCAAAACCCTTCCGACCTACTGGATTACATACACTATAAACGTGCGTTTAAAACAGAGTGGGAGCAGCAAAACCTGCGAAAGGCTAACGATATTGCAGTGTTAGGACATAACGCGGCAGAACGCGGCTTTCTAGCGGGTGACTCAGAATACCAAATACACCAAGCGTACTTATCGGCGACGCAACAGTGCGAGAAAAATCTTCCTTACGGCAATATCGTTGCACTGAATACGCATGGCTCTATTTTGCATTATCAGTACCAAAACATTGAACGCCCTACGGAATCACATAGTTTGTTGATCGATGCTGGCGCGACTTATCAAGGTTATGCCTCTGATATCACGCGTACCTTTACGCCTACTGGGACTTTATTTGCTGACTTAGTCGCAGCGGTCGATCAGGCGCAACAGGAACTTATTAATACTATTTGTGACGGCTATGACTATGTAAAGCTTCATCAAGTGATGCGCGGCAAGTTGGCGAGTATTCTTAGTCGTTTCAATATTGTGTATCTGGATGTGGAGGGGCAGTTAGAGACCGGTATTATCAATACTTTTTTCCCTCATGGCTTGGGCCACTTGCTGGGGCTTCAGGTACATGACATCGGTGGCTTTCAGCAAAGTTTGTCAGGCTCGGTTAAAGCAGCACCTGAGCACTCGCCTGCATTGCGTCTAACTCGCACATTAGCGAGCGATATGGTGATTACGATAGAGCCTGGTTTATACTTTATAGAGTCACTACTGGCCAAACTTGCTAGCGATGAAAACAGTAAATACGTTAACTGGAGCTTGATTGATGAATTGCGGCCTTATGGCGGTATTCGCATCGAGGATAATATTTTGGTAACTAAAGCAGGTTATGAAAACTTTACGCGAGATGCTTTTGCTAATGCAGAGTAAGTAATGCATTGCGCATCAATTCATAGTTGTTTGACTCAGTTGAGTGTTGCTGAGGTATCTATTGAAAGACATCTCAGCAACAAAGCGATTATTTAAACAGTCGTCAACCAATCATGCTTGTCTTCTGCTTGTCCCCACTGAATAGCGTTAAGCTGGCTTCGTAGCTGCTTAGTAACAGGGCCTAACTGGCCGTTACCCACGCTATACTCTTCATCTTTATAAATGAATGTGCCAACAGGTGCTAATACAGCCGCTGTGCCTGACAGTGCTGCTTCACATCTTGGATCTTTAATACGCTCAAGAAGCTCAGTCACGGGTAACTCACGCTCACTGATCTTCATACCGTTGTCACGAGCAATAGTCAGTAGTGAGTCTCTCGTAACACCATGTAAGAACGACTCATCAAGTGCTTTAGTAATGATCTCATTACCATCAATAAGTAGGAAATTAGCCGCACCCGTTTCTTGCACATCACCATTTGGTGCGAATAAGATCTGGTCTGCTTGATACTTCTCACGAGCCTCTAGAATCGGGTTTAACGCACTTGCGTAGTTACCACCACTCTTGATCATGCCCATGTGAGGCGCACAACGCATGCCTTCGTCATCGATCAATACACGCAATGCAGAAGCACCACTTGAGAAGTAATCGCCTACAGGTGACAGGAGAATGAACTGGCAAGAAGTAGACGATGGGCCTGCTGCTTTACCAATACTCTGTTCTGTACCCATGTGAGTTGGGCGAATATACATAGAGCCTGGCGCGTTAGGCACTTGGTCTTTAAATTTAGCAACCGTGTCTAAAATCATCTGGCGAGTCGTCGTTTCGTTGATGGGTGGCAATGCTAACAGTCGAGAGCTTTGTGCAAAGCGTTTAATATTCTGATCCATGCGGAAAATTTTGATAGCGCCATCTTCTTGACGAAATGCCTTCAAGCCTTCAAAACAAGTGCTCGAGTAGTGCAAGACGTGGCTAGCAGGGTGCATTGGCAAGCTATCACTCGAGACCATTTCTGGTGTATCCCATGAGTCGCCATCAAACCAAGTAATTGCCATTTCAGGCATAAATTCTGTTCCAAATGCTTTAGCCATGCTTCTATATCTTCGTTATGTATTTAATGATGCCAAATATGCCACAGGCAAATATCGGTCTCTAGCAAAATGTTTAGATTTTTGGGCTTTTTTCGATATCCAATAAGGTGACTAACTTACTGACAGTGTTTAAGTTTCGTCCTGTTGCAGCAACGTTGAGACACTTTTCTACATTAGTAACCAACTTTGAGCGACCAATACCTTCAGATGCGTGAAGGTAAAAGACATGCTCTATAATACGGTAATTTTCTGATGTAGCCTTAATGGCATCAATTTTATCAAAGTTTGGCGAGGGGAGCGCTTTACAGAAATAAAAATGGACTTCTTTACCTGCGTAGGTGGTGAAAGGGTTGTTTGCAACGGCTTGCAAAAAATCATCCTTAGTCAATATCATGACATCGGGCTTAAAGCCAAAGTGAGTTTCAACAAGATTACTTAAGTTATCTGGCGCATTATCGCGCTGGAAAATGACATTACCTGTTTGAATATAGGTGATTACATTTTGGCAATCCTGCTGTTCAAGTAAAGGTTTTAAATCTTTCATTGGTAGTTTGTTTCGACCGCCAACATTGATTCCTCTGAATAATGCGATAAACGTTTTCATGTTATTACCTTAGAAATAGCCTTATTTCATTTATTTACGAAACTTGTGATTAATTATCTAGCGCCTTATAAAGTGTAATAAAAACAACCATTAACTGATCGAGACAGCGTCCAACCATTGATACAACTAGATTTTTAATAAAAAATAGTCATTGACTCCCAACTTAATAGGTATATAGTGCCTCGTGCTAGTATGTTCGTCTTAAATTTTATGTTCCATTTCGTCACCGTTTGTGTTACGTCCTGTTTTTCATAATAATTAAAATAAGCATCGGCCAACAGTCTGCTTAAAGCAGACAAATTTATACAATTGAGTTAATAGGATTAATATGTCAAATACAACAACTGGAACCGTTAAGTGGTTCAACGAAGCAAAAGGTTTCGGTTTCATTCAGCAAGAGTCTGGTCCAGACGTTTTTGCTCACTTCCGTTCTATCGTTGGTGATGGCTTCAAGACTTTGTCTGAAGGCCAAAAGGTTGAGTTCACAGTTACAGAAGGCCAGAAAGGTCCTCAAGCTGAAAACATCAAGCCTTTATAAGCGGACTAATCAGCTAATCTGTTAACAGATTAAATGACCGAATATAAAAAAAGGGTAGAGCCGAAAGGTTCTACCCTTTTTTGTGGGCGTCGTTTAAGTTTTACCAGTGAAAAACACTAGCAATCCCTCACTGATTAACGTTTTGAGCAAACAACTTGTTCTCAAACCGCTCATGCGTTAATTCAAACTTATGTTTCTGAGCCGCTATCTCTTTACTTAACCGTCTCGTTGCTGTGATCTCAAGGGTCTTTTCTTCGGCACCTTTGCCAAACAAGCCAACATGAAATGTCAGTCCGCTGCTATTAGTTGCAGTATCCTTACTAGCTAATGTAAACCGTCCCATAATGACCAACTGCTTACTGCCAGCCTTTGGCACTATATGCGGTACAACAGGCGTTAACAAGAGTCCTTGCAGCGGTCTTGCGCCATCGTTATCAGTTAGCGCCACCTTCTCTTTAATCTCCTTAATAATATCCTTGCGATGTTTAGCAAACTCAGTAGGTGATATTTTGCCGTTACCATCATCATCAATATTGTCAAAGGCAGACATTGGGACTGACAGCACCATAAAAACACCGCTATCTTTAATGTTAAGTGTACCGTGTTGCGCAACCATCAAATGTGCTGAAGCGTACGGCACGATGGCCGCACTCAACACTAAGCTGGATAGCAGAGACTTAGCCCAAGAAGAGGGACGTAGGCACTTGCTGTACTTAGTCATTTTTATTTCCTATTTAGCGAAATAACGTTACTGAGGAGGTTGGCCGCCCTCTGGAGGACCACCAGCACCTGCGCCTTCTATTTCACCCTTTACGCAACGTTGAAAGTAGGGGTAGCTGTCTGTCGCAAAGTAATGATAGATACTATTAGGAAATTCAGGTGTCACACCTACGCGACCATTGCATTCATCAAGATCACCCGAGCCTTCCACATATTCCCAGTCTTGTTGAAATGTTCCCATTTCATAAACATCAAGAGCAGGTCTAGTGTTGCTAACATCAGAGATATGCTGGTAACTACCCGTGATACTTTTAAGCGCTGAGCTTGAATCAGTCGCATCGGTGTAACCATATCGTGCATAAATAGGGAAACCGTCAGATGCCCAGGCGATCAACGTCATTGTTGAGCTGTTGCCGCCTTGTAAGGTAATGAAACCTTCTGGCATGCCGTGGTAATGATAAGTGCCGTCTGGTTGAACATGAGCATTATTTTCGTCTGCACCAAAGTCATAACTCGTATGGCCTAGTGCTTCGATATTCCAGCCACCACTGTTGTCGCCACCGCTACAAGAGTCACCGTAATCTGTGCAAGAGCCGCCAGTACCTGCATCAATCTTCACACCGTTTAGTACGTAACCTTGAGGACCAGCGCCGCCTCCTAGAGTCGTTGCAACATCTGTCTTATTGGGGGTCAACGTAATGCTAGCAGAGACGGTTTGTTCTGAAATCGTATTCGGGTTGGCTGTGTTTGGAAACTCGCCTACTTCATGGTCAGGAATACCATTGGCAACAAGGTCACGCGTCGTGTCTGAACATGTCCAATCTGACGTACTCGTTGTATTTACCGAGCTGGACTCATTGAACTCGCTGTAACTGTAGTCGCACTCGATGCCATCCGTTGAGTCTGTGTTAGTAGTACTCGTTGTTGCAGTTACCGTCACTTGGTCTGTGGTCATATCGATGCCATCACTTACTGCAACTTCAAACGTATAAGTACCTGCTAGATCGGCGGTAAAAGTGGGTGTTGCTGTCGTCATCGCGTCAAGTACCGCAGTGCTGCTGACGGGCGAGGCGTAAGTTGACCAAGTATAGCTCAGGCTATCACTGTCGGCGTCGTTGCTAGCACTAGCGTCCAAGTTTACTGTGCTGCCAGTGCTAACGCTTTGATCTACGCCTGCGGATGCCGTGGGTGCTGTATTAGTTGTCGAGTCGTCTGAGGCTGCGTTGTCATTACTGGTGCTAACACAAGCGCTGATGGCAAAGCTGCTGGCAATCACTAGGCTTAACAGTTTAATTTTATTCGTTGATGGACGCTGAAAGGTATTCATCGTTGTAACTATCCCCTTGTTTATTATATTCATTTTTATAAAGTTGTTACGTTTTCATAATACTAATTAATTTGGATGGAACTAACAAGACTGAAAAAAGGAGATTGTGTGGATTTTCTGCAGTGGAGGTTATATTTTAGTTGATACGAATAGGGCTTCAGATGGTATTGTTAACCTATACCAAACCATAACTAAAGGATTTCTACGTTGAATAAACTGAATCAATTAAGAGACATGACAGTCGTTGTTGCAGATACAGGTGATCTAGCGGCGATTGCAGAATACAAACCTCAAGACGCAACGACCAACCCATCTCTATTATTGAAAGTTGCTCAAGATTCAAACTACGCAAGCTACTTAAAAGCAGCACATGCTGAGTCGAAAGACGTTGATGATGCGATTGATATTTTCGGCGTTAAGATCGGTGTGGAAATATTAAAAATCATTCCGGGTCGCGTATCGACAGAAGTCGATGCACGATTATCATTTGATAAAGAAGCGACGCTAGTGAAAGCACGACGTTTGATTGAGCTATACGCTGAGTCAGGTATTTCAAAAGATCGCGTACTGATCAAAATCGCATCGACTTGGGAAGGTATTCAAGCGGCGAAGCAATTACAAACAGAAGGTATCAATTGTAATCTAACGCTACTGTTTGGCTTTGCTCAAGCAGTGGCTTGTGCTGAAGCGAAGGTATTCCTTATTTCGCCTTTCGTCGGTCGTATTCTAGACTGGTATAAAGCAAATGCTGAACAGCAAGAGTTTGCACCACAGGAAGACCCGGGTGTTGTCTCTGTGACTCAGATCTACAACTACTATAAGCAGCACGGCTATGACACGATTGTTATGGGCGCAAGCTTCCGTAATGTGGGCGAAATCGAAGCGCTATCAGGCTGTGACTACCTAACTATTGGTCCGAACTACCTTGAAGAGTTACGTCAAGATGACAGCAAGCTAGAGAGGAGCCTAAGCGCTGATAACAGCGGTGAGCCACAGCAGAAGCTTACTCTGCCAGAAACAGACTTCCGTTGGATGATGAACCAAGATGCAATGGCGACTGAAAAGTTGGCTCAAGGTATCCGTGGTTTTGCGGCTGACCAAGAGAAGCTAGTGGCTCTCATTAGCGCGCTTTAAGTGTCAACAGCAATAGTGTTGCCTGTATTCATTTGACCGATTTTCTTTTCTGCTCCTAGGTGCTTTAGTCTGGGAGCAGATTTAGATATTTGGCGTCATTTCAAATTTCGGATCTAATTATGTTTATAGGAATAGATATTGGCACGTCTGGAGTGAAAACACTTCTGATGGACGAGCGCCAACATATTATTGCTTCTTCACACGCTTCAATTGATATTTCGCGTCCCCACTCTGGTTGGTCAGAGCAAGACCCAGAAGCGTGGATTCGTGCAACGAAAGAAACCTTAGACACCCTCAAGCAGTCACACGGTAGTCAACTGTCTGCGGTTACAGCGATGGGGTTGTCGGGACAAATGCACGGCGCAACACTGTTGGATAAGCAGGACAAGGTACTTCGCCCCTGTATGCTTTGGAATGATACACGCAGCAGTGTTGAAGCAGCCGCGATGGATGCTAATCCGATATTCCAAACAATCTCAGGCAATATTGTTTTTCCCGGCTTCACTGCGCCAAAAGTGGCTTGGGTAAAGAACAACGAACCTGAAATATTCTCACAAATTCACAAAGTGTTATTGCCTAAAGATTATGTTCGTTTATGGCTGACAGGTGAGTATGTCACTGACATGTCTGATGCGTCGGGTACGTCTTGGTTAGACGTTGAAAAACGTAAATGGTCACCTGAGTTGTTAGCAGCATGTGACATGAGCGAAGACCAAATGCCCAGCCTTGTTGAAGGCTCAGAAGTGAGCGGCCAACTTAGAGATGAATTAGTTCAGCGATGGGCCTTATCAATAGCGCCAGTGGTTGCAGGTGGTGCCGGCGATAACGCAGCCTCGGCTTGTGGTCTCGGTGTGGTTGATGAAGGTCAGGCATTTATTTCGCTTGGAACATCCGGTGTATTATTTGCTGCTAACTCACGTTACTCACCCAACCCCAAAAGTGCAGTACATGCGTTTTGCCATGCTATTCCAAATGCTTGGCATCAAATGGGTGTTATTTTATCTGCCGCAGACTCTTTAAGCTGGTATAGCAAAATAACAGGATTATCGCCCCAAGCCTTAACCGAAGAGTTAGGCACGGAGTTGCAGTCACCGTCGGGTTTATATTTTTTACCGTACCTTGCAGGAGAGCGCACGCCACATAACGATGCGTCTGTTCGCGGTGCGTTTATAGGTATGGATCATAGTCATGACCGAAAGGCGTTGACTCAAGCAGTACTTGAAGGTGTTATTTTTGCCATTAGAGATAATATGGAAGCCTTAGCTGCTTCTGGTACTCAATTTACAGAGCTCGCTGCGGTAGGTGGTGGATCACGTTCTCATTATTGGTTAAAGATTCTGGCGACTGCGCTAAATATGCCCGTCAACATTCCAGTGAAAGGTGACTTTGGTGGCGCGTTTGGTGCTGCACGACTCGCGATGATGGCTGCCACAAAGGCGTCGCCTTCAGTGGTGTTATCAAGCCCTGCCATTGAGTATAGAATCGAGCCGGTCAGTGCGTTGGTTAACCAATACGATGCGTCGTATCAAACGTATAAACAGCTCTATCCCGCGATCAAAAATGTCTTGAGCTAGCCCCATTTAGCCATAGACCCTTACTATATGCTAGATAAGGTAAATCCACTTGATATCTGCTGTAAAGTTCCCCGTAAAGACTGCCATTACTTTTTTCATTTTGGAACAGTCATGTTGGAAGTTTGGCAACAACGCTTAGAAGCGCTAAAAGCGAATTTGCGATGTTGACGTTGTTCCGAGTCATGACGTTTGAGGATTGGACAGATGTGATGTATGAAACTATGGAGCACGAAGACGGCTCGCCTTACAGTTGGTTGTTTTATCTCAGTTTTATCTTCTTCACGACCTTTGCATTCTTGAATATGAATATGAAAAAGTAAAACGGCACAGCTGTACAATAAAAACTAAGCGATGACGGTGTCATAGAACCTCAACAAAACCGTCATCGTTTAGTCATTATTACGCTCTAGACTTACCGATAATTTATTAATTGGTGGGTCTATGTCTAGCACATCCGAAGCACTTAGAACTGCGGTTCAGCAGCAACCTGTTTCATCTTTCCAAGGCATACAGCAGCGTATGTTTCGTATTTGGTTTAATAGTTTTATCTATAACCAAATTTGGGAAGATCCAAACTTAGACATGCAAGCGCTCGACATTCAGCCAGACAGTCAAATACTGACCATCGCATCCGGTGGCTGCAACATTCTGAACTACTTAACCGCATCACCCGCGCGCATTGTTGCTTTAGACCTAAACCCTTATCACTTATCGCTGACTCGGCTAAAACTCGCTGCGATGGAGCATTTGCCAAACCACGCTGCGTTTTACGACTTCTTCGGTTATGCAAACTTAGATCACAATATCGATCACTTTCAGCGTTACCTAAAGCCGGAGCTGGATGATGAAACGGTGAGCTTCTGGGAAGGGCGTAGCTTAAACGGTAAGAAGCGCATCAGCATGTTTCGGGATGATTTATACCGTCACACTCGATTTGGTTACTTCATGCGTTTTTTGCACTGGATCGCTCGACACAGCAAGTACCAACCAGACTTATTACTCACGGCTAAAAGCTTAGAAGAGCAGCGCGAGATATTTAATATGCACATCAAACCATTCTTTGACAGCAAGATCGTCAAACTCTTGGGCAAGTTGCCTATCTCTGTGTTTAGCCTTGGCATACCGCCGCAGCAGTATGAGGCGATGAAGCAGCATGGCAATTTGATTCAGCAGTATTGTGACCGTGTGGAGCGTCTAGCGTGTCAGTTCCCGATTCAAGATAACTACTTTGCGTGGCAGGGTTTCAGTCATAGCTATGATCACGAAAAGCGCAAAGCGATTCCTGACTACCTTCAAGCGTCCAATTACGAAAAAATTCGTGAGCAGCTCGGTAAGGTTGAAACGCAAGAAGGCTCGATTATTGAATATTTAAAAGAGCAGCCGGCTAACTCACTCGACCGATTTGTCTTTTTAGATGCACAAGATTGGATGAGTGATGAGGTGTTGGAGTCGTTGTGGCAAGAAGTGTCGCGTGTAGGTAAAAAGGGCAGTCGCATTATTTTTCGTACCGCAGCCAGTGAGTCTCCGTTGGAACATGCGCTATCGCCTAAATTGCGAGCTCAGTTTGATTATGACCCTGTGCAGTCTGAAAAATGGTTTCAGCAAGATCGCTCAGCGATTTACGGTGGCTTCCATATGTATCATAAGGTTGTTTAGTCATGGATGCGATGGATGCGGCACAGAAAATGGATCAGCAGTATCGTTATCAGCGATACGTTTATGACCTGTCACGGAAGTATTACCTGTTAGGTCGAGATACTTTACTTAGTGAAATATCTGTGAAAGCAGGGGAGCATGTATTAGAGGTCGGCTGTGGCACAGCGCGTAATCTGATTAAACTATCGAGCATGCATCCTGAGGCCAAGTTATACGGATTAGATGCCTCCCAGCTCATGCTGGACTCAGCGTATGAAAAAAGACAATTCCAAAAGACGAATAACATCGCTTTAAAACAAGGCTTGGCGCAACAAGTCACACCTGAGCAGTTTGGCGTGGAGGGCGGCTTTGACCACATTGTTTGTCCTTATGTATTATCGATGATTCCAAACTGGCACGAAGTGATTGAGCAGGCTATAAAAAATCTAAAAGTAGGCGGCTCGTTACATATCGTTGATTTTTCAGATCAGTCCGCCATGCCGACATGGTTTAGTAAATTGCTATTAACGTGGCTGGACTGGTTCAACGTTCATCCTGACCCAAAGCTGCCCGCTTACTTAGCAACGCTGTCGGAGCGCTTGGGTGGTGAACTCACGATTAAACAAATCGCAGGGCGTTACGCTCTGATTGTTCATTACACCAAACAGGGCGAGTGATATGACGGGTAATCCAAAACACCACTATCGCAGTATTTTTATTTCTGACACACACCTAGGGTCACGTGGCTGTAAAAGTGCATTGCTACTGGATTTTTTAGAACAGCACGACTGCCAAAATCTTTATATGGTGGGTGATATTTTTGATGGTTGGCGTTTGCGCAAACGTTGGTTTTGGCAGCCTGATTACGATGACATTATCCAAAATGTATTAGCGCGGGCACAGCGCGGTGCAAAAGTGGTTTACCTCAGCGGCAATCATGACGGCTTTACGCGTAATTTTACGGGTCACAGCATGAGTAAGATTGAGCTAGCTGATGAGTGCATTCACATTACGGCTGATAATAAAAAAATGTTAGTTCTGCACGGTGATCGTTTTGATGGTGTAGTGAAGTTTCCTGCATGGCTCACTAAGTTGGGCGATGCCGTTTATGAAAACTTGGTAATCGTGAATCGTTACTACAATTTACTACGTACACGGATGGGGTATCCTTACTGGTCACTTTCGGGCTATATAAAAGAAAATACCAAGTCCGCTGTTCAGTATATTGCTGCTTATGAAGAAGCCTGCGCAAAGGAAGCACGACAACGTAATTTTGATGGCGTGATTTGTGGTCACATTCACCATGCCGCGATACGTGAAATTGACGGCATTATGTATTACAACGATGGTGATTGGGTGGAAAGTTGTACGGCCTTGGCTGAAGATTATGACGGTCAGTTTCACCTGATTAATTGGGCAGAGCACAAACGCAAATTATCAACAAAGACCAGGCAAGATAAACAGAATGATACAGTTACGGCATAACTTAAAAAAATTTATCTGTCGAAAAAGTGTCAAAATAAATTAACAAGTTATTCCAGTTGAGTAGAAATGATTTGTAAAATCCGCTGATGAATAAATGAAAACAATAACATCTTCTGAAAAGTATAAAAAAACAAGTCCATAAACCTTATATTCACTATAAAAAACCATAAAACACCTAGTAATTTATATATATACTGGTTGGTTAGTTATTTTGTGTTTTTACTTGGGTTGTAACTAGTTCGATTAGTTGAGCTATTTGTACCCCATTTTTTATCTAGTCAGGTCTTTATGAGGAAGTATAATGAAGTTTAATCCTACTAAAGTTTTCCTAATGATGATGGCGTTTTTCAGTAGCAGCTCACTTTGGGCAGCGGAAGAAGCATCAGGATTTAGTGAAACGATCACAGCAGTCAGCGTTGGCGTTGATACATTTTTCGGTGATTATTTAGGTTGGTTCGTCAACCTTATCTTTTACAGTGTGCCATTCGGAGACATCAAGTTTCCACTAATCGTCGGTTGGCTGTTTGTTGCAGCATTTATCTTCACGCTTTACTTCGGATTCATCCAGCTTAGCAAGTTCAAGCTAGCGATCGACATCGTTCGTGGAAAGTTCACTGATCCAAACTCTAAGCATGAAGGTGAGGTTTCTCACTTCCAAGCACTAACAACTGCTCTTTCGGGTACTGTTGGTTTGGGTAACATCGCGGGTGTTGGTGTTGCATTAGCTATCGGTGGTCCTGGTGCTACATTCTGGATGATCGTTGTTGGTCTTCTAGGTATGGCTTCAAAGTTTGTCGAATGTACGCTAGGTGTTAAATATCGTACCGTTTTACCTTCTGGCGTTGTTTCTGGTGGTCCAATGTACTACCTACGTGACGCAATGGCAGAACGTGGAATGGGTGGCCTAGGTAAATTTCTAGCGGTTATGTTCGCTTTAATGTGTATTCTAGGTGCACTTGGTGGCGGTAACATGTTCCAGGCTAACCAAGCACACGCAATGCTTAATTATGCATTTGGCGTTCCAATGGAGTACGGCATCATCACAGGTGTTGTGATGGCTGCATTAGTATTCTCTGTAATTGTTGGTGGTATGCCTTCAATCGCTTCTGTAACTGAGAAAGTTGTTCCATGGATGGCTGCGCTTTACCTAGGTATGGCTGTTATTGTTATTGTATCTAACCTATCTATGGTTGGTCCTGCATTCTCTGCAATCTTTGATGGCGCGTTTACGGGTGCTGGTGTTGCTGGTGGTTTCATCGGTGCATTGATTCAAGGTCTGAAGCGTGCAACATTCTCTAATGAAGCCGGTGTTGGTTCAGCAGCGATTGCTCACTCAGCAGTAAAGACAAAAGAGCCTATCACGGAAGGTTTAGTATCTCTTCTTGAGCCTTTCATCGATACGGTTGTAATCTGCACAATGACAGCATTGGTTATCACTATTGCTGGTCTAAACATGGCTCCATTCGATGGTGCTGGTTTGACAGGTGTGACACTAACTGCTGCTTCGTTTGAAGCAACTGCTGGTATCTTTAAGTACTTCCTAGCAGTAGCTGTTCTGATGTTCGCATTCTCAACAATGATTTCTTGGTCTTACTACGGTCTTAAAGCTTGGACATTCTTGTTCGGCGAAGGCAACGTAACTGAGATTCTTTTCAAATTGTTATTCTGCGTATTCGTTGTAGTTGGCGCGACAATCAAGTTTGGTGCGGTTATCGACTTCTCTGATGCTGCTATCTTCGCGATGTCTATCTTCAACATTATCGGTCTGTACTTCTTAATGCCGATTGTTAAGACTGAGCTAAAGTCGTTTATGAGTCGTGTTAAATCTGGCGAAATCAAGCGATTCAAGTAAGCCTTAATACTTGGGTTTATGCTTAAGAAAGCCCGCCTTTAGGTGGGCTTTTTTGCTTTCTATAACAATAAATATTGGAATGTGATATGTCTGAAATTACTCCAGAACAAGTCGATTTAAGCCGTCATCTTATTAAAAATGGTCCAAAGTTTAGATCTCATACCATTGTCTTTGAAAAGGACACTGCCCACTTAAAACCCACCTTTTCATCACTGATTTTTTGCTTGGTTTATGTGGCGGTTGGACTATTTTTATTAGGTCTTGCAGCAGTGGTTTACGTAAAAAGTGGTCAGCTAGATTTGATCTTATTTTTGAGTATATTAGGGACTGCGATTGGGACGTTTGGGATTACGCTGTTGCAGCCGTTTGTGAAGTACTCATTCTTTGATAAACAATCGGGCAAGTTTCGTAATCATTCTGATCGTTCACTAATGCTTGAAAACATCCTGTCGTTGCAAATCACTAACAAGATGATCACGAGTAAGCATGGTTTAGCTTACCCTTGTTACGAGCTCAATGTGTTAACTGTTTAGATCCAACTGGTTATGGGCTTTCTAAATTTGATAAACTATACCATGCTCGTCAAGTGATGAAAGATCTTTTAAACTCTGGAAAGCAAACATGAATGTTCATCGTAACGCTCGAACCACTCCTAAGACTCGTGAAGAAATTCATGCCAGTAAAGGCCATATGACCATTGATGTGGCAGCAAAGCACTTTAATGTAAGTCGTGGCACGATTATAAAGTGGCGTAAGCGTAAGAACTTCAATGATAAATCTCACCGACCTAACCGGTTGAACACCGCTTTGTTACCCGTTCAAGAAGCGATTATCGTTGAGCTCCGTCGCACATTACTATTAACACTGGATGACCTTTTGGTGGTGTCGCGCGAGTTTGTTGATAAAACACTCTCTCGATCCTCCTTACTTCGTTTACTCAAACGCCATGGTGCTAACCGTCTATCCCAGCTTTATGCAGAGCAGTCAGAAAGCTCAGGGGCTAAGAAGCCTAAAACCTTCAAAGATTATGAGCCTGGCTACCTTCATGTAGATATTAAGTACCTTCCCAACATGCCTGATGATACGCAAAAACGTTATTTATTAGTGGGCATTGATCGTGCGACACGCTGGGTCTATATGGAAGTGATCACCGATAAAACAGCGAAGACAGCCGCCAAATTCATCAAGACACTAGCTAATAAGTGTCCTGTTAAGATTACAAAAATACTCACGGATAATGGGAAAGAGTTTACTGACCGCTTCTGTGTCACTGGCGAGCGTGAACCCACAGGCAACCACTTATTTGATAAAATGTGTGACTCATTGACAATAGAGCACCGTTTAATTCCAGCAAAACACCCACAAACTAATGGCATGGTGGAACGCTTTAATGGTCGAATATCACAGGTGATTAAGTCCACCTACTTTGCTTCTGCCGAAGAAATGGAAACAACGCTAAAACGTTACTTAATCACGTATAATCACCACGTTATTCAAAGAAACCTTGGACATTTGACCCCTATTCAAAGTATGAAGCAGTGGCAATTAGACAAACCTGATTTATTCAAAAAGAAAGTTTACAACCACGCGGTTCTCGACACGTAACTGCTTTTTTGTGTAGCTTGATTGTTCAGTAGCTAATGACTGCTTACCGTCTGCTATGTCATCAATATATTTAAAAGCAGCGTATTGTTTCTTTGTCATCATTTCTTCTGGAGGAAGTTCTTTATAGAGCTTTTGTAACCACTTGCTCGACCTGCGGGTACTCTTCCAAA
>NZ_QGKL01000020.1 GCF_003172895.1 Leucothrix arctica
GTTCAGAACGTCGTGAGACAGTTCGGTCCCTATCTGGTGTGGGCGTTAGAATATTGAGGAAAGCTGCTCCTAGTACGAGAGGACCGGAGTGGACGAACCTCTGGTGTACCGGTTGTCACGCCAGTGGCATAGCCGGGTAGCTAAGTTCGGAAAGGATAACCGCTGAAAGCATCTAAGCGGGAAGCCTCATCCAAGATGAGTATTCTCTGGGAACTAGATTCCCCTAAAGGGCCGTTGAAGACTACGACGTTGATAGGCACCATGTGGCAGTCCAGTAATGGATGTAGCTAAGGTGTACTAATTGCCCGTGAGGCTTGATTCTATAACCTTGACTGGTTTGTTGAGAGAAAATGTGACAAACAGACAATAGTCGGTCACTGCTACTAGATTATTACTTATTCGTGAGCCTGTTGTGGGCCGTTGACTAAGGTTAACGTATTGACAACAGGTATCACACACCGGTTTTCTTGGTAACCATAGAGACATTGAACCACCTGATCCCATCTCGAACTCAGCAGTGAAAAGTGTCATCGCCGATGATAGTGTGGGGTTTCCCCATGTGAAAGTAGGTCATTGCCAAGATTTAATAGGAAGCCCTGTTTACAGATAATACTGTGACAGGGCTTTTTTTATGCTTGGAAGAAAGTGAAGTTAAAATAAGTACTGAGACTAACTCCTGTATAACTAAAACATAGCGATGAAGTATGAGAATGTTTTAAGTACTTGCTAATTGTTATTACTAACTTCAGAACAAGAAGGTTAAGAAGTTATTTTAAGTTAACCTATAATTAATGATTAATATTACAGCAATAGAAAGCATCATCTCGTCGGGAATAGCTCTGTTTGTGTAATAGTGTGTGATAATGTGCTGCTTAAATACTGTGCAATGAGCTTTGCATAGTAAGAATAATAATTATTAACGCATTTGATCGGCAATATTTAAGAATTACTGACGGATGCCGAATGTAAAATTTGGGGTTAGGGGCAAAATGAATAATAAAAAGAACGCCTGTCATACAATGACAATAGGGAAGGTTGCTCGATGTGCTGCTTTGCTATCACTATTATTGGGGTCTTCGGCTGCTTATGCCAGAGATGTACAATATGTAGTGACTTTAGGTATGCCAACTAGCTCTGAAACAAATTCGGACGAAGTTACTTTTTTCTTTGATCTTTCAGAGCCAGTATTAAATATTGATATTGCAGACTTTCAGTTAATTAATAACCCTGGAACAGCGGTTATTTCATCTGTTGTGTTACCTACAGATGGTAGTAATCGAGTTCAATTGAAGGTCTTAACAGGGGTGACAGGTACTAGTATAGCCTCTCTTATGATCAACAATAATACGATAGAAGATAGTAGTGGTGAAGCTGTAACATTGAAGTTTTCAAGCGCATTACCAACCTATATCATAGATAAAGATACTCCTGAAGTTCCAGTAGTCAATGAGCCAGTTTATACATTTGATCAAACACCTACCATTAAAGGAACGGCTGAAGCGGGGTCATTTTTAACGCTGACCAACAGTGATGGAGTACAAGTTTGCTCGGTAACAAGCTCTTCAACTAGTGCCTGGCAGTGTGAAATAACACCAGAGTTAGCAATTGGACCTGCAACTTTTTCAGTTGCAGCTACCGACGAATCAGGCAATAAAAGTAATGCAGTAGAGCATACTTTAACCGTTCTAACTTTAAATGGAGATAACGATTCTGACGGAATCAGTAACGGTGATGAAGTTAATCTGCTGGGTTCTAACCCTACTGCTGCCGATAGTGACTCTGATGGTGTTGATGATTTAACTGAACTGGGTGGTGACATTAGTGATCCTAGTATCACTAATGGTTCAGCTCTAATTGACATCCTTAACCCATATAACGATTCAGATAACGATGGCTTAGTTAACTTATCTGAAGTTAATTTTGGATCAAATCCACTTAAAGTCGATAGTGATTTTGATGGCTTATCAGATGTAATTGAATTCCAGTTATCGTTAAATCCTAACGATCAAGACACTGATAGTGATGGTGTTAATGATGGTGATGAGGATCAAGATAATGATGGTCTTTCAAATGTAGTAGAGGTGTTGCTAGGTACTAAGTTAGATGACGTCGACAGTGATGATGATGGCATTAATGACAATGACGAAGATGGCGATGGTGATGGTTTATCAAACCAGTTAGAAGTAGAGATGGGTCTTAATCCTTCTTCAACTGATAGTGACTCTGATGGTCTATCTGACAATATTGAAGATACGGATGGTGATGGTCTTAATAATGGGCTTGAGGTCCTGCTAGGATTAAATCCAGGATCAGGTGATTCAGATGAAGATGGTATATCTGATGCAGCTGAAGACTCGGATAATGATGGGCTAATCAACTCTTTAGAGTTAACTATCGGAACAAACCCAACAAACGCTGATACAGATGGTGATGGTATATCGGATGGTTTAGAAGATAATGATTCAGACGGTCTAAGTAATCTCTTAGAAGCTCAGTTAGGCATGAATCCTGTCTCTAGTGATACTGACTCGGACGGTATTGCAGATGGCGATGAAGATGGTGATGGTGATGGTCTTGGCAACTTACTTGAGCTGTCTTTGGGCTCTGACCCTGTTGTCGGTGATACTGACTCAAATGGAGTTAGTGATGCAGATGAAGATACGGATGGTGATGGCTTAACTAATGGGCAAGAGCTTATGCTTGGTACAAGTCCTACGGTGGCAGACTCTGACGGTGATGGCATTAATGATAATGAGGAAGATACTGACGGCGATGGTTTAAGTAACGAGCTTGAGTATCTGATGGGATTCAACCCATTGACAATAGATAGTGATTCTGATGGTATTTTGGATGGTGATGAAGACTTTGATAATGATGGTTTATCAAGTTTAAGAGAAATCCAAATGGGCTTAGACCCAATGGTTGCTGATACCGATGGCGACGGCATCTTAGATGGTTTAGAAGACCAAGATAGCGATGGGTTGAACAATCAAACGGAGGTCTTACTAGAGTTAGATCCTGCTAATTCAGATACAGATAATGACGGTATTTTAGATGATAGCGAAGATAACGATAGTGATGGTTTGGACAACATTACAGAAGTTGAGCTTGGTTTGAATCCAGCATCAGAGGATTCTGATGGCGATGGTGTTGATGATGCTAATGAAGATAATGATAATGATGGTCTAAGCAATATCGCTGAAATCACAGCAGGTTTAGATCCAGCCAATGCGGATAGCGATGGTAATGGCATTTCTGATGGCGAAGAAGATACCGATGGTGATGGTATTGATAATCAAACTGAAGCGGCTTTAGGGCTTAACTTCACTGAAAGTGATAGCGATGGTGATGGTATCAATGATGGTGATGAAGATAGCGATGGTGATGGTACTAGTAACCTAGACGAAATCTCAAATGGTACCGACCCTTTATCTTTAGACTCAGATGGTGATGGCATACCGGATAACGAAGAAGATACAGATGGCGACGGTATTCCAGATGTTATTGAGCTTCAGTTGGGTACTGACCCTAATAACACTGACACCGATGGTAATGGTATTGCTGACAACGCTGAAGATACAGATGGTGATGGCTTAAGTAATGAGCAGGAAGTTGCATTAGGTACAAATCCAACGTTGACAGATAGTGACACTGATGGTGTTTCAGACTTTGATGAAGATGCTGATAATGATGGCTTGGGTAATGGCTTTGAGTTAACGGTAGGTCTTGATCCACTTAATTCTGACTCTGATGGGGATGGAATATTAGATGGTAAAGAAGATAGCGATAACGATAACCTTCCTAATACTGTTGAAGCTGAGCTTGGATTAAATCCAGATAGTAATGACTCTGATAACAATGGCGTTCTAGATGGTGATGAAGATTACGATAGTGACGGCCTGAGTAACCAGATAGAAGTTGAGCTTGGTTTAGACCCTAAGAGTGACGATACAGATGATGATGGCATATTGGATCTTTTTGAAGATACTGATAATGATGGTCTAAGTAATGCAGAAGAAATTCGTCTCGGCCTAAACCCTGGTAATGCAGACACAGATGGTGACGGCAACATAGACTCGGTTGATTTGGACTGGGATAACGACGGTGTTTCTAATGCAGACGAAGTGCCTAGTGACATGTTGATTGACGAAGATGGTGACGGTATCCCTGTGTACTTGGATGACAATGATCAAGACGCAAACATTAAAAATGAAGATGAAAAAGTCCATATGGACTTTGACCGTGATCGAGACGGTATCTTAAATATCTTGGATCCAGATGATGATAATGATGGCATCCTTACGCTCACCGAAACGGGCGATATTGATAGTGATGCTGATAGTATCCCCGACTATTTAGAGCCTAATAACCGTGATACAGATGGTGACGGTGTTGAAGATTACCTTGATAGTGATGACGAAGGTGATGGTGTTCCAACATTAACTGAAGTTGGTCTCGGTCAGTATTTAACGCTAAAGGATGTAGATTTAGACGGCATTCCGGATTACTTAGATGCTGATAGCTCAAATGTAGCAGGTGTTACTGATGGCACTGGTGATAGTGATCTTAACGGCATTAGTGATTACCAAGAATGTCCTTCAGGAATGGTTTGCTCAGATCTAGATTTAGATGGTGTAGATGATTACTTAGACAAAGATGACGATGGTGACGGTATCGCGGATGTTGATGAAATTGGTAGTGATGCACTTAACCCACTTGATGAAAATGGGAACGGCATAGCTGATTACAGAGAGCAGAATGCCTCTGCAAGTCCAGATACTACTGATAATGGCGTCAATACAGTCATTAATGGTGGTGGAGGAAGTGTATCTCCATTCTGGGTGCTACTAATGTCACCACTTGTTTGGCTTCGTAGAAGAAGTCAGTCTCAAATTAAAAATAAGAATAACCACTGAGGCAGTTATGAATAAATATAACGCAGATAATAGCCAGAAAAGCACGTTGCTTATAGCCGCATTAGTAATGGTGGCATCTCATGCTGCTAGTGCTGATAACTTCGAAAAGCTTGAAGATAATTGGTATGTAGGTGGCGGCATAGGTATGAGTAAGTTACAGCCAGATGGTGGTGATGAATGGGACGTCACTGATAACAAGGATGTTTCTAAGAAAGTTTACGCAGGATATAACATTGGCAGAGACTTTGGTTTAGAAGCTTTTTGGAATGACTTCGGTGATGCAACGGTTACCAATAAGGCTAATGACAATGCAAAAGTGTCGTACCGTGCTTATGGAGCCAACTTGGTTTACCACGTACCTAGTTATCTAGGAGCACTTCACCCGATTGTTAAATTAGGTGTGGGCAAGGTAAAAACTAAAGGCGATGGTGTCGTTGTAAATCAAAAGAACAAATTTGATATTATGGGCGGTATTGGTGCTGAATACGACCTAGGTGATGGTTTCCGTATTCGTGGTGAGTATGAGCGTTTCGACAAAGATCTGGACCAAGTTAGTATTGGTATTAACTGGCGTCCTGTACTAACAAAAAGGATAGTGGAGCCGCCTCAGCCGAGACCAATAATTATTCGTGTGCCTGTGCCTACTCCAGTCGTTCAAAAGCCACGTCCGGTGCCTAAGCCTGTTGTAAAAAAGCAAGCGCCTCCTCGTCCGATTGTTATTGTGAATCATCAAACTGCTGCACCTGCACCTAGGCCTGTTGTTAGGCGCGCTCCACCAAAACCAAAGACGATTGTGAAGCATGTGCCGGTGTATGTTCAGGCGCCTGCGCCTAAGCCAATAATTAAAACTATTATTAAGCAAGCACCTGCGCCAGTTGTACAGCGTATTGTTGTTAATACGCCTGCGCCAAAGCCACAACCACGAGTGATTCATAAAACGTTGGCTGGTGGATCTAACTTTGCAACGAATAGTTCACTCTTAACAACGGCAGGAAAAAATGCACTGAACAGAATGGCAAGTGACTTATTGCGTGATCGAGTAGTGATCCACAATATTTCCATTATTGGCCATACTGATAGTGTAGGTAGTAACGCTGCAAATTTACGATTATCACAACAGCGAGCAGCGTCAGTTGCTGCTTACTTAGCAAGTCGTGGTTTAAGTCGTAACCAAATGACCGTTATTGGTCGTGGTGAGGCTCAGCCTACTGCTAACAACGCTACAAAAGCAGGGCGAGCTCAAAACCGCCGTGTTAATTTGGTCGTTAAAGGATCTCAAACAATCAATCGTTAAAAGATTATCCAGACCCAAGAAAGCCACCGTATTAACGGTGGCTTTCTTGTTTCAGATCTAAACAACTCTACGTATGAGTAGCTCTATCTAAATGACCGATAAAGAACCTAGTAAAGTGATTACTAAGTTAGGGTCAGTAGCAGTTAATGATCTAATATTTGCTCTAGGAACTTCTGTGTTCTATCAACCTGTGGGTTATCGAAGAACTCATGAGGAGTATTCTGCTCAACAATTTCACCCGCATCCATGAAGATTACGCGGTCAGCAACTTTCTTTGCAAAGCCCATCTCATGCGTTACACATAACATTGTCATGCCTTCTTCTTCAGCAAGCTCAACCATTACATCCAGTACTTCCTTGATCATCTCAGGGTCAAGTGCAGACGTAGGCTCGTCAAACAACATAACCTTAGGTGACATGCAAAGCGATCGAGCAATGGCTACACGTTGTTGCTGTCCACCCGATAATTGACCCGGAAATTTAAGTGCTTGCTCAGGTATCTTAACGCGCTCTAAATACTTCATCGCAGTTGCTTCAGCTTCAGCCTTTGGCTTCTTCTGAACCCAGATAGGACCAAGTGTTAGGTTTTCTAAAATAGTCAGATGAGGGAATAGGTTGAAGTGCTGAAATACCATTCCTACTTCACGACGGATTGCTTCGATATTTTTGATATCGTCAATCATCTCAACGCCATCTACTATCAGTGAACCACGCTGGAACTCTTCTAGTCGATTAATACAGCGAATCAATGTTGATTTACCTGACCCAGAAGGGCCACAAATCACGATGCGTTCACTCTTTTTTACCGTTAAATCTATATTCTTAAGTACGTGAAAGTCGCCATACCACTTGTTTAGTTGGTCGATGATAATGATGTCTTCAGCGCCATCTAAGTGTGGATTTTTTGCTTGTTCGTTGCTCATAGTCATTCTCTATAATTAATGCTATTTAGTATTTTTTAATCGCGTTTGTCAGTATCTAAGTCACGCTCAATTTTCGATGCTAGTAGTGACATACCGAAACAGCAAACCCAGAAGATCAGGAATACAAAGACATAGCCTTCTATTGCCCAACCACCTAACCAGTTTGAATTTGACAGTGCTGTTTGTAGTGTCTGTACTATTTCAGGAATACCGATAATCAATAGGAATACAGTATTCTTAAAGAGCATTACGAAGGTCGCTAAAATATTAGGCATTGAAACTTTAATTACCTGAGGTAGGATAATTAACAATGTCTTTTGCCAGTAGCTTAAACCAACCGAGTCTGCTGCTTCATACTGTCCTTTTGGAACAGCTTGGAAACCACCACGGAATACTTCAGCCATATAACCTGACATAAAGAAAATCAGTACAAGCCATACACGAATCAGTTTGTCGACATTGGTGCCTTCTGAGAAGAACATCGGTAGCATGACTGATCCCATAAAGAACAGTGCAAGTACTGGTATACCACGGAAGAACTCAATCAAAATTACTGAGATTGAACGCGCTAAAGGCATCTGTGAGCGACGACCTAGTGCCCATAAAAAACTGAATGGAAAAGAGATAATGATTGCTGCTGCAGCCATTAAAATATTCAGTGAGAACCCACCCCAGTAGTCAGTATCAACGTACTCTAGACCAAGTAGTCTTCCATCAAGAATAGCGATACAAATAAATGGAAGCACTAAAAATAGAGGGATACTGAGTTTCAGTCGGAAACTCTTAGGAAGAGTGAATGATGAAATCACAGTTAGGGCTAGTAGTATTAAGCATAGATTTACACGCCATAACTCTCCATCAGTATAGCTTCCATAAAAAAGCTGTTGTGACCATGCGTTAATGAATACCCAACATGCACCTTCTTTATTACAAGCAGATTGATCTGCACCAGACCATGTTGCTGAAATAAACGCCCAATCTATTATTCCAGGAATGACAGAAACGAAGAAGGCGATAACAATAAGCGTAATAATGCTGTTAGATATCGATGAAAAGAGGTTGTCACGAACCCAAGCAACGAACCCAGCTGACATATTCGGTGCTGGCTGAGCGGGAGTTGGAACAAACTGGCGACTTGCAGTATTTGAATTATTACTCATCATTATCGACCTGTTAATTCAACATTGTTATTAAATCGATTCATCAAGAATGAGATCATCATGTTCAATATGAAGTATACGATGATAGTCATGAAGATCGTTTCGATGGCTTGTCCTGTTTGGTTCAATGCAGTTCCAACGAATACATTAAACAGATCAGGATAACCAATAGCTGCAGCCAAGGTCGAGTTCTTAACTAAGCTCTGGTATTCAGAGTTTAGCAGTGGAACAATAACGCGCATTGCTTGTGGTACAACTACCAATGACATTATTTTGTTTTCTTTTAGACCAATGCTTCGTGCTGCTTCCGATTGACCTTTAGGAACAGACTGAATACCTGCACGTACCGCTTCTGCGATGAATGCACCACCATAAACGGACAATGCCAAAGACAGTGCCATTAGTTCAGGGATGATGGTAATACCACCTTTGAAGCTAAAGCCTTTCAGAGCAGGGTAGTCGACAGTAAACGGCAAGTCAGTAAACAGAGCGACTAATAATGGTAAGCCGATAACAAGTCCAAGACTTCCCCAAAGAAGTGGGAATTGTTGACCTGTTAACTCTTGGCGTTTTTTAGCCCATGATCTAAGTACAAAGATACCGACAACTGCAATACCTAATGCAATATAAACAAGTGTAGAGCCATCACTGCCAACTAATTTTGGTGTAAATAAGCCACGCACGTTTAAGAAGATGGCTTCTCCAAAGCTAAGGCTGTCACGAGGACCAGGTAATGCAGCTAGAACTGCGAAGTACCAGAAAAACACTTGTAGTAATAATGGTATATTTCGGAATATCTCAACATAAGCAGTTGAAATAGTACGGATTAACCAGTTCTTTGAAAAGTATGCAACACCAAAGATAAACCCTAATATCGTAGCGAAGAAAATCCCGATAGCCGACACCAAGATAGTGTTCAGGAATCCAACTATAAATACTCTTAGATATGTGTCTGTAGATTCAAATGAAATCAACGACATTAAGATGTCATAACCAGCAGCGGTTGATAAGAAGCCGAAGCCACTCTTGATGCCACTCGCTTCCATATTGGTAAGCGTGTTATTTACGATTGCATAGAAAAAATATAGGAGCCCTACAACCAGCAGCGTTTGATAAAAAATCGCCCGGATTTGAGGGTTGTTATAAAAGGCACCAGCCTTTTTTTGTGCAGACGGTCGTGTCGCTGCTTTTATTTGTTCAGTGGTTTTTTTTTGAAACATCGTCTTAGATTATCACTCAAAGAACATGCTTACTGTGAGAGTAAGCCTAGGGTTCATGGGAAGTCTGAATGCATCACTGCCTCAACGGGTGGTGCTTAGGTGTTTCAAAGTATTGAGGTCGTGCAACGAGAAAGGGCACCGTGAAGTGCCCTTTTTTTAACTGCTTTGCTTAACGCATCGCTGGCGAGTACAAGATACCGCCTTTGTTCCACTGTGCGTTCAAGCCACGGCTAATCTTAAGCGGTGAATCCATTCCAACATTACGTTCGAAAGACTCAGAGTAGTTACCCACCTGCTTAATGATGTTATAAGCCCAATCAGCTGATAGGCCCATATTCTTACCAAGCTCGCCTTCAACACCTAACAAACGCTTGTTTGCTGGCTTACCTTTTTCTTTCATTTCATCAACGTTTGCAGATGTTACGCCTTGCGCTTCACCTTCAATCGATGCGTTAACAACCCACTTAACGATATTGAACCACTGATCATCACCTTGACGAACAACAGGACCTAGTGGCTCTTTAGAGATTACTTCTGGCAAAACGATTGCTGCAGAAGGATCTGACAAACCAATACGTAGAGAGTAAAGCTGTGATTGGTCAGATGTTAGGAAGTCACAACGTCCAGATTCAAAACCAGCACGTGTTTGATCTGCAGTATCAAATGTTACTGCTTTATAAGACATCTTGTTTTCACGGAAGTAATCCGAAATAGCTAGCTCTGTAGAAGTACCTGCTTGGATACATGCGTTTGCACCATCAAGCTCTGTAGCTGTTTTAACGCCAAGCTTTTTGTTAACCATGAAGCCTGTTCCGTCATAATAAACAACGCCGGCAAAGTTAAGACCTAGAGAAACGTCACGAGTGTTAGTCCAAGTCGTATTTCTTGAAAGAACATCTACTTCACCAGACTGAAGCGCAGTAAAACGTTCTTTAGCTGTTAAGCCTTTGTATTTAACTTTAGTTGCGTCACCAAATACTGCAGCTGCAATACCACGGCAAACATCAACGTCCAAACCAGACCACTCGCCTTTCTCATCTTTTTGAGAGAAACCAGCAAGACCTGTACTAACACCACAGTTCAGATAACCTTGTTTTTGTACATCTTCAAGTGTTCCAGCGCTCGCATTTGCACCCATTGCAAGACACGCAAGTGCCGTAAGTTTTACTAATGTTTTCATCTTCACTCCTGAGTTGGTTTTTGTCTAACTCGACCGATACTACGGCAAAGATTAGAAAACTGCAAAAGGTCAATAAGCGCTCATGTTAGGTGGGAGAGGATGGGCTAATGATGCATATTGGTGCAGCGTCTTTTCCTATCGGCTTCACACTTTTTTTCAAGCACTATAAATGGGCGTATGCCGTTGATAGCAACTAAAGTAAAGGCTGTGTAGTGCGCCATGGTGCTGTGTGTTGCAATTTGAAGCACTAGTTTTTAGTCTCTAATTCACTTTAAATCGGCCTGTAGTTATTCTTTTTGGCTGCAAATCATAGTGCAAAAATTGTAATTCACCTGTGAAATTGGTAAGCTACATGGAAATGACTTGCATAACGTTGACGAAAACAGTCAAATGGCCTTAATAAAATAAATTATGGAGAGCAATTTTATGACCAAGTTCTTGCTAGGTTTTTTTAGCTTTGGATGGCTACGTGGCCTAGATTTTTTACCGCCATTGTTACTGAGATTATTTCTAGCTCCTTTGTTATGGGTCTCAGGCGTTCAAAAAATTGGTCTTTTTAAAGCACCTGATGTCGACGTTCTAAACCCTCTTACATGGGTCGATATGAGTGCATATAATTCTACAGTAAGTGCATTTCAATCAGCTTCATTTCCTGTACCACTTCCAGAGCTAATGGCTTGGATTGTGCCGGGAGTTGAAATTATTGGTGCAGTTTTCTTGCTGGTTGGTTTTGCGGTGCGTTGGATATCAATTCCACTTCTATTACTAGTGGGTGGTTCCTTAGTAATGAGTCTAGTAAATGCTGGTCTTATCCCTACACTAGAAGGCTTTGTCGCAAACCACGGTTACAGTAACCCTGACTTTGCTTCAGTAACACAAATGTTCACTTACCTAATCATGTTCCTGACGTTGTTCTTTATGGGAGCTGGTCGTTTCTTCAGTATTGACTGGTTGCTGCATCGCAAGCTTCAGCGTCGAATTACACGTGTAAAAAGTCAGCGATCTGTCGTTAGTAATGATCCATTTGCAGTTAACGCAACGACGTAAATGTATTAACGCTCGGTTTTAAGTATTGCGTAAACAGAACCCGAGCCGCCATCCCGGGGCTGAGCCGAATGAAAGGCCAGCACCCGTGGATGTTGTAATAACCAGTGATTAACGTATTGTTTTAATACGGGTGCTTGACCACGTTTAGAGCGGTTATTTTTGCCATGAACGATGCAAACACAGCAGCCTTCCATAGGATAAGCCAACTGAATAAAGTCTAATAATACTTGTTTGGCCTGTTTTACGCTGAGTCCGTGTAAATCCACTTCCTCAGAAATGAGTAATTTTCCTTGTCGAAGCCTTTTAAACAAACGGTTTTGGATCCCAGAGCGACAATAACTTAAAACTGTCTCTGCTGTGACCTCCTCGACCTCGCCATAATCTGATAATATATCGGGCGCTGACTCTTGCTCATCATGGACTGGCCGTACCTTAGGGCGAGGTTGTGGCGGCCTAAGTTCGACTCGGTTAACAGCAGGCAATGGTTTAACATCTGCAAAAGCAGCTTTTAATAAATCATCGTCGTGTGTGATATTAGATTTTTTATCAGTCATGGTGCAGTGTGTGGTCCACTGTGGAGTAAATTCAATTCAAGCGAAAAGGCTTGGTGATAATAATACAAATGAAAATTTTACTTAGCAATGATGATGGTTATTTAGCACCTGGTTTAACAAGCCTTAAGCAAGGCTTGCAAAGTCGTGCCAATATAATAACGGTTGCACCCAATAGAGATCGTAGTGGTGCAAGTAATTCACTAACATTAGCTTACCCTTTACACCTTACTAGTCACGGGGATGAAGTTTACAGTGTTGATGGCACACCAACAGATTGTGTTCATATCGCACTAACAGGGCTATGCGACAGGCTACCAGATTTAGTGATTGCAGGTATTAACGCAGGCGCAAATCTAGGGGATGATGTTATATATTCAGGGACGGTCGCTGCAGCAACAGAAGGGCGTAATTTAGGCTTACCAGCAATGGCGGTTTCTTGTTGTGGCACAGGTGATTATCACTTTGATACGGCAGTTCAAGCCGTTTTAGCATTACTTGATAAAATTTTGAACCTAGAAATAACTGCCGACACTATCCTTAATGTTAATGTACCGAACGTACCTTGGTCTGAGATAAAAGGGTTTCAGGTGACTCGCTTGGGGAAGCGTCATCAGTCAGAACCCGTCATTAAAACGCAAGACCCTCGTGGTCGAGATATTTATTGGATAGGGCCTGTAGGTGAGCTGCTTGATGCAGGTGAGGGGACTGATTTTCACGCCATTGAGAATAACTATATTTCAGTGACACCACTTCATATAGATCTGACTCATTATCAATCGATGAAATTAACAGAACAATGGTTGAAGGAAGTATAATATGAAGGAGTTAGATGTTCGTGGCATAGGTATGACCTCTCAAAGAACACGTGATCGTTTGATTGTGAAACTACGAGAGATGGGCATTAAGAATGAAGAGGTGCTTAGAGTCATGCGCTACATACCACGTCATCTCTTTGTGGATGAGGCGCTAGCATCACGTAGTTATGAAAATAGCTCACTTCCTATAGGCCATGCACAAACTATTTCTCAACCTTATATTGTTGCGAAAATGACTGAACTATTATTGCACGAATCTGTCCCAGAAAAGGTATTAGAAGTTGGTACAGGCTCAGGTTATCAAGCCGCAGTTTTAGGCGGTTTAGTGAGAGAGCTACATACCGTAGAGCGAATTACGCCGTTACATAAAGGGGCAAGAGATTTGCTGTATCAGTTAGGTTACAGAAATGTACGTACTCATTTGGCGGATGGCAGCTGGGGTTGGGAACAATCAGCGCCTTATGATGCAATTATGGTCACTGCAGCACCAGAACAAGTACCAGATGCTTTAAAACAGCAGTTGGCGATTGGCGGAAGGCTAGTGATTCCGGTGGGTGGTGATGACGGTAAGCAAATGCTACAGTTGATACGCCGTTTATCGGAAGATGAGTTCGTAGTTGAGAATAAAGAAGCGGTAGTATTTGTTCCTTTATTGGATGAAATTAATTAAAAAAATCCTTTAAAATGAAGCTGTTTTCGAATATATATAAGAAAGTAATTGAGTTATCGAAGCATCGACATGCGGAATATTATCTGGGAGGGCTAAGTTTTGCTGAGTCTTCATTTTTTCCGATACCGCCTGACGTGATGTTAATGCCAATGAGTCTGGCTCGTCCAGAATGTTGGGTTAGATACGCTTTGCTAACAACAATAGCCTCAGTACTGGGTGGAGTCGCGGGATACTTCATTGGTATATGGGCGCACGAGTGGCTCGAATCCACTATAACAACAGGGGGGTATGCAGATAAGTTTGAACAGGCGAAGAACCTATTCAAGACTTGGGGAGTTTGGGCTGTATTGGCCGCAGGCTTCTCACCGATACCTTATAAATTATTCACAATAACTGCTGGCCTGCTTTCAATGGCATTTTTTCCTTTTCTCATTGCATCCGCAGTTGGTCGAGGTACTCGTTTCTTTTTGGTTGCGGGTTTAGTCGCTAAGGCAGGTCCTAAAATGGAACCAACCATTTTAAAATATATAGAAATACTAGGTTGGTTAGTGGTTGGATTGTTGATAACTATAATTATTTTTACACAGGTATGAATCATGGATAGAAAATATAAATTATTAGTCTCAAGTTCTTTGGTTGCGATTATGGCTACGGGTTGTTCGTCTTACGGCACACGTGGTAATACTGATCCACAGACTAATGTAACAGGGGCAACAAGTGGTTACGCTGGTCAACAGCAAGCATCTTCTGCGGCTGTTATTAATGACTCTGCTCAAAATGCATGTAGCCAATGTGCTGTTAACAGCCAACCACAAACAACTGTGGTAAATAATGGCGGGCGTACACAACAGTGGTATGTTGATCAGTGGAACCGCCAGCAGGCAGGTCAGCAAACACCAGCAGCAACAAGTGGCCGTAGCCAGCAATGGTATATCGACCAGTACAACCGTAGTCAAGCTGCTGCAAAAGTAAAAGCGACACCAGCAACAAGTGGCCGTAGCCAGCAGTGGTATATCGACCAGTACAACCGTAGTCAAGCTGCTGCAAAAGCTAAGCCGGCTGCACCAGTATCAAATGGCCGCTCTAAGCAGTGGTATGTTGATCAGTGGAATCGCCAGCAAGCTCAAGCGGCACGTAAGCCAGTTGCTTATGTTCCACCAAAGCCAGTTGTAGTGAAGCCTTATGTTGCACCAGTTCCAGCTTATGTTGCACCAGCTTACATACCGCCAGCTTATGTTGCTCCGAAGCCAGTAGTGGTGAAGCCTTATGTTGCACCAGCTCCAGCGACTAAGACAGCGACACAATACATCGACTACACAAATGGTGCTGCTGCAACTGCAGTTGCTCCAAGCAATAAGAGTTTGTACACAGGTAGCTACCAGCAACCACGTCAAGCTTATACACAGTACACGCCTAAGACTTACACAGGTGGTGCTGGCTCTACGAACACAACTGCTTACACTGCTACCGCTCCGGCAGTTACAGGTGGAAGTTCTTATATTGTGAAGAAGGGTGACACTGTATTTGAAGTGATGCGTCAGACTGGTGTTTACTGGAAAGAAATCATCAGCATGAACAACCTTCAAGCACCAACATATACAATTCAGCCAGGTCAGCAGCTTCGTCTTAAGTAATTAAGTAAGTTTGTTGTAAACGGTTAATAAAAAAGCCGCCACCAAGTTATTGGATGGCGGCTTTTTTATGCCTGTATTTTTGTTATTTTTAGTCCCAGTCAAATAAACGATCCCAAAACCCTTTTTTGTCATCTGGCTTACGGTCACGGGGGGGGCCTTTTTCTGGGTTCACAAAAAACTCAAGATCGTTATAACTCATAATGCCGATATGAGTATCAACAAGCTCTCCCGTTGGAGAGATAATAAAAGAAGTCGGTATCCCGCGAACCTCACCAAAGCCATACATAGTGCTGTCTTGAGTGGGAATGATTGGGTAATTGATACCTTGGTCTTCGATGAACTCTTTTAATGTATCGGTATCATCCATCCCTGCATCCATGCCAAGTACAACCACTTTTTCGGGGTTGTCTTTAACAAATCGAATAAGGTCGGGTATCTCTACTCTGCAAGGAGAGCAAAATATTGCCCAGTAGTTTGCAATAACCCACTTACCTCGATAGTCGGAGAGCTTGGATTGTTGGTTATTAACATCGAAAAAAGAAAAGTCGTCCACAGGATCAGCCTGTGCTAAAGCGCTAGTGCCTAATATTATTGTTAGGAAAAGGCAGCGTAAATAAACCATAAATTGTCACCATTGAAGTGTAACGTGATAAATTAGCAAGTCGTTAAAGTGTTGTTACCCATGCAGGTATGAAAATGAGTGAAAAAGCGATCATATATCACAATCCACGTTGTTCAAAATCCCGTGAGACACTAGAAATATTAGAGTCACATGGTGAGCCGTTCGACATCGTTAAATACTTGGATGTTCCCCCAGCGAAGGCAACATTGCAAAATATCCTAACATTGCTTGAGCTTACGCCCCGTGAACTGATGCGTAAGGGTGAGTCTGAATACGCTGAAAACAACTTGGCAGATCAATCATTGACTGATGATCAGCTGATCGAGGCTATGATAGAGCACCCTAAGCTTATCGAAAGGCCCATTGTTGTAAAGAATGATCGTGCAGTCATCGGTCGTCCACCTGAGTCCGTGTTAAACATTCTTTAAAAGGTTGAGTTTCATGAAGCAAGTATTGGTACTTTATTACAGTCGGCATGGGTCAACTTTTGAGTTAGCGAAACGCGTTGCGCGTGGTGTTGAGTCAGTTGAAGGTGTTGAAGCAGTCATTAGAACAGTTCCTGAAATCTCTACGGTGTGTGAGACGACAGAGTCAGCAGTGCCTGAGTCTGGTGCGCCTTACGTAACTGTTGAAGAGCTAATTGCGGCGGATGGTTTGGTGCTAGGTTCTCCAACACGCTTTGGTATGATGGCTGCGCCACTAAAGTACTTCTTAGAGCAAACGTCTGCACAATGGTTGTCTGGTAACTTGATCGGTAAACCTGCTGGCGTATTTACCTCGACATCAAGTATGCACGGTGGTCAAGAGGCGACACTACTATCCATGATGTTGCCTTTGATTCACCAAGGTATGGTCATTGCGGGAGTGCCGTACAGTACGTCTGAATTGATGACGACTCAAAGTGGTGGGACGCCTTATGGGGCTTCGCATGTTGCGGGTACTGATAATACTGGCGAAGTAACGAATGATGAACACGTCATTGCTCTTGCTTTAGGGAAGCGTATTGCGATGCTTGCGGTGAAATTAGCAGAATGAAAGCCTTAAGATATTCTTATTTACTCAGTGTGCTGTCATTACTAGGTATGATGATATTAGTCATTGTGTGGAATGGCTGGCTGGCGACTGAGCAGTCAGTGCCGAAGTCATTTGAAATCGCAGTATTTTGTATACCTTTAGTGCTTTTCTTGCGGGGTATTTTAAATGGAAAAAGAGCCATGCATGTTGCACTCATGGTGTTGGCTTTTTTCTATTTTATGGCCGGAATATCGTTCGTCGTGACGCCTGTTGAGCGTGCTTATGGTGTTGCCATGACTCTACTGAGTCTTGGCATGTACTTAGGTGGTTATTACTACGCAAAGAATCATGACAAATTAGCACAAGCCCGTTTGGATGCTGAGGAAGCAAAGTCAGAGTGACTTCGCTTCTTCTGATTTAGCTTGCCTCCACGCTTGGTCTAACGTCTCATCATCGTAGTTTTCGGTTTCATCGCCTGTCAATAAGAGTATTTCGCGTAAGCGATTTACTCGCTTTTCAAACTTGTTGTTGGCTTTGCGAAGGGCGTTTTCGGGCTCAACATTGAGTTGGTTTGATAAGTTAGCCACACTCATTAATAAGTCACCTAGTTCCTCCTCTATTCGTCGCTGTCCTTGCTTCATTTCAATAGCTTCGACCACTTCATCTAATTCTTCTCGTACCTTTTCAACGACAGGCTGCCATTCGTGCCAGTCAAAACCGAATTGTGCTGCTCTATGTTTAAGTTTAACGGAGCGCATGAGTGCAGGCTGGTTTTGTATGATGTCAGCAAAGTATCCGACTTTAGTACTGATGTTTTTCTGAGCGCGTTCTTGTTTTTTAATGGCATCCCAATCCGCTTTTTGCTCAGTTTCGGATGCGTAGACTTTTCCTGAAAATACGTGAGGGTGTCTGCGTATCATTTTTTGGTTAATTGCATCTGCAATGTCATTAAAGTCGAATAGGTTTTGTTCTTTGGCAATTTGAGCATAAAAGACAATTTGGAAAAGCAAATCACCTAATTCATCACACAGTTCTTCAGGTTTTCCTGAGTCAATAGCGGCGCCCACCTCATGAACTTCCTCTAGTGTGAAGGGAAATAAACTTTGCCATGTTTGTTTTTGATCCCACGAGCAGCCAATCTCGGTATCTCTCAATGTCGCCATGATTTCTAGCAGTTTTTGAGTGGCATTAGTATTTTCAAGTAATTCGTTGCTCATGTGGGTATTTTCCAGAAGTGGGATCCAATTTTTAAGTATACGCAATGTTATCTATTCAGCGAAAGGACGGTATGTAGTTGTTAATGTACATGTTATGTGTATGAATTTTAATCTTTCTGTCGTATATCTTTAACTAGTGTAAAGAGGCGAAGTGCAGTAAGGTAATTAATTCACTGATCCTTTGCTGGAAGGGGATAGGGGTACTGTCACTCAGTGAATATCAAAAAAATAATAGTTAATGATTAGGTCTAACTAACATGAATAGTAAACGCAGATATTTCCAAATAGCTTGCTTGGCATCGATTTCGGTACTGCTAGGCGCTTGCAGTAGTTCGGGGGAGCTTAAAACAGATACAACACCTAAGGTCGTGGCTAAGTCCGCCCCTGTTGTAGTCGCTCAAAAAGACAATATTAATAAACTTTTTGCAAAGAAGGCTCCGGCTGTCGTAGCAAAAAAGGTTGTTAAAGCTACACCTAAAATTAGACCTGTTATTGTCGCTAAGGCAAAGCCGGTTGCGAGAAAGGCTTATGTGAAGCCTAAAACTTACGTAAAACCTAAGGCATATGTGCCACCAAAACCGATTGTTGTTGCGGTACATAAGGTGCCTACGAGTAAGGTGTATTCTCGGCCGGTGGCAAAGCCAGTAGTGAAGCCAAAGGTTGTGGTTCATCGTCCAGCAGCACCTGCTAAGTGGGTTAAGCCGGTAGTGGTTGCTCAAAGAGTTGCTCCAAAGCGCCCTGTCTATGTACAGCCAAAAGCTGCACGAGTGCAGCAAGCTAGTTATCGCCCACCGGCTCAAGTACAACGTCCAGTGGTTACCTCTAAGCGTTATAGTCAGAGTCGTTTGACGGGTGATTTTGCGAGCAACTACCAAGCACAAGCATTTATCGTCATGATGTCTTCACGACATGGTTTTAATCCGTCTTACACTACTGGCGTACTAAGTAAGGCAAAAGCAACTGCTTGGTTAAAACGACAAGCTTATTCTGATGCGAACCCAAAACCTAAAACGAAAAAATCTAGACCATCAAATTGGTCAAACTACCAAAAGCGTTTTATCACGTCTCGTCACATAAACGCAGGTACGGCATTTTATAATAAGTACCGTCGCTCGCTTCAGCGTGCATCTGCTCAGTATGGTGTTCCAGAAGAATACATCCTAGGTATTATGGGTGTTGAGACTATTTATGGTGGTAATGTTGGTACAGACAAAGCGATTGATGCATTGGCAACAATGTCATTTATGAACTCACGTCGTGGTACTTATTTTGCAAGTGAGCTTGAAGCTTACTTATTAATGACGCGCAGAACTGGTCTAGATCCATTGCAGCCAAAAGCTTCTTGGGCTGGTGCGCTAGGTTTACCGCAGTTTATGCCAAGTAATATTAAGAAGTATGGCGTTGACTATGATGGCGATGGCGCAGTTAATCTTTGGACGCCACATGATGCAATCGGCAGTATTGCAAACTACTTGAGTAAGCACGGCTGGCGTCGTGGTGAAATTGCTGCAATTCCTGCACGTAGAACAGGTGGTTCTGGTTACTCGTCACTCAATAGTGGTTTCAAGTATAAGCACTCTTTGTCTACATTGGCACGTAAAGGGTTGAAGCCAAGTTACCCAGGTGTTTCTGGTCAAGTACACATGGTTAAGTTAAGAACAAATGCCGGTAATGAGTACTGGGTTGGTGGAAATAACTTCTACGTAATTACTCGATATAATCACAGCAGTTTCTACGCAATGGCTGTACACCAGTTAGCTCAAGAAATTAAGAAGCGGGTGAAGCCTTCAAGTGTTCGAATGCCAACAGTGATCGAAGCATCGAGAGATAAAGACCTTCTTCTGCAAGCGGCTCATGTCTTGTTGTAAAATAAGTGTTTTAATTTAGTCCGATTACAAGAAACCTCAGGCCTTTGCTTGAGGTTTTTTGCTTAAAGGATTACATTCCTAGCAAAACTTTCTTGCGATGGACACACAAACTTGATTTCTTTAGCTAATATTACAATGCAGTTCGGCGCTAAGCCACTTTTTGAAAATATCTCCACAAAATTTGGTGGTGGTAACCGTTATGGTTTGATCGGAGCGAATGGCTGCGGTAAGTCAACTCTAATGAAGATCTTGGGTAGTGACCTTGTGCCTACCGCAGGTAATGTGAACTTAGATACAGATGAGCGTTTAGGTAAGCTGCGTCAGGATCAGTTTGCTTATGAAGAGTTCTCTGTTGTTGATACAGTTATCATGGGTCATGAGGCACTTTGGAATATTAAAGCAGAGCGTGATCGTATTTACTCGTTACCTGAGATGTCAGAAGAAGAAGGCATTAAAGTTGCTGATCTCGAAATCGAATTTGGTGAGATGGATGGTTATACCGCTGAGTCTCGCGCAGGTGAGTTGCTATTAGGTCTAGATATTCCTGTTGACCAGCACTTCGGTCCAATGAGCGCTGTTGCGCCAGGCTTCAAACTACGTGTATTGCTAGCGCAGGCATTGTTCTCAGATCCAGATATTTTGTTACTTGATGAGCCTACCAATAACTTGGATATCAATACTATCCGTTGGTTGGAAAAAATCTTGAATGAACGTAAGAGTACGATGGTTATCATCTCTCACGATCGTCACTTTCTAAATAGTGTTTGTACCCACATGGCTGACTTGGACTACGGTGAGCTACGTGTATTCCCTGGTAACTATGACGAGTACATGACGGCTGCAACGCAGGCGCGTGAGCAGCAGATGAACGAGAATGCCAAGAAGAAAGTGAAAATTGCCGAGCTTCAAGCCTTCGTAAGTCGTTTCTCTGCAAATGCATCTAAGGCTCGTCAAGCGACTTCCCGTGCAAAGCAGTTAGATAAAATTCAACTAGACCATATTAAACAATCAAGTCGTGTCAGCCCTTATATTCGCTTTGAGCAAGAGAAGAAGCTTTATCGTCTAGCGCTTGAGGTTGAAGACCTAAGCAAAAGTTTTGATGATGAAACTTTGTTTGAAAAGATCAGTATGATGGTTGAAGTCGGTGAGCGCATTGCGATCATCGGGCCAAATGGTATCGGAAAGACGACTCTACTACGCTGTCTGCAAGGTGATCTAGAGGCGACGTCTGGTAAGGTTAAGTGGTCTGAAAATGCGAATATCGGTTACTACGCACAGGATCACGCAAGTGACTTCGAAAAGGGTGAGTCTGTATTTGATTGGATGGATCAGTGGCGTGGTGAAGAAGATGATGAGCAAGAAGTACGAAGTGTACTAGGCCGCTTACTGTTTTCTAAAGCAGATAGCTCTAAGTCTGTAAAAGTAATCTCAGGTGGAGAGCAGGGCCGTATGTTATTCGGTCACATGATGCTACAAAAGCCTAATGTACTATTAATGGATGAGCCAACCAATCACTTGGATATGGAATCTATTGAGTCATTAAACCTCGCATTGGATCACTACGAAGGTACATTGATCTTTGTAAGCCATGACCGTGAGTTTGTATCATCATTGGCAACTCGAGTGATTGAGCTAACACCGTCAGGGATTAGTTTCTTCTCAGGTACTTATGATGAGTATCTAGCAAGTCAAAGTATTGAAGGCTGATAGCTGCCGCAATATGAGTAAATAAAAAAGCCGCAAAGATGTAAATCTTTACGGCTTTTTTATTGTTTTTATTTAATGCTTCTTTAAGACAACGGTAGCATGCTCATGAGCACGTAACGTCAGAAAGCCATTTCTTAAAGAGTAAGTGGCGCGTTTTTTCTTTTGGCTACCAAGGACGCTATAATTCAAGGTTAAGTCATTACCGCTCACTGACCACTTTCCTGAAAATGTTAGCATTTTGTATTGGTAGACATAACGCATATTCTTTGTGAAGTGTATGTTAATGGAGTGGCCTGATACTCCTTTCCAGCTCCCATACAATTGTGTTTTTTCCGTAGCTTTTACTGTGACACAGCTTAGTATCAAGCTTAGTGCCAGCAACCACTTATTAAGGATAATCATGAAGCCCCCGCATTCATTTGTTTTTTTAGTGCCCACTCAGTTTTTCTGAGTCATTTTATTGTCATTTGCTTAATGTGCGCCTAGGTACCCCGTATAGCTTAGTACTAATAAAAGTACGCCAAAAATAATTCGATAAACGCCGAAAGCCACAAACGTAAAGCGCTCTAGAAAACGTATAAATAACTTCATTGCAAAGTAAGCCACAACAAATGCAGTGATGAAGCCAATACCTAAAGTAAGCCAACCATCACTAGTGAATTCATCGTGATGTTTAAGTAGGTCATACCCACTAGCTGCAATCATTACGGGCATTGCCAATAAAAATGAAAACTCAGCACTCGCTTTTCTGCTCATATTCACAAGCATGGCGCCTATAATAGTAGAGCCTGCACGGCTTGTGCCGGGTATAAGTGCAAAGACTTGAGCAACACCAATCCAGATTGCCTGCTTATAGGTAACGTCATCAACACTCTGAGTGCCAGTAACTTTGCCTTTTTGGAAATGCTCAACAATAAGGAAAATAACTCCCCCGACTATAAACATCACTGCAACTGTTGGAACGGTAAAGAGTACTTTGATCTGACTACTAAACGTAAAGCCAATCGCACCAATAGGGATGAAGGCGATCGCAACTTTTACCCACAAGTTGAAGTAACGGAAAGTGAATTTATCTTTGTAGTTGGCAATAACCGCTAAAATCGCTGCTAATTGAATGATAACTTCAAATGCCGCATTTGCTTTTGTCTGATCTAAACCTAGCCACTCGCTCACAACGATTAAATGTCCTGTTGAGGAAATAGGTAAAAACTCAGTAAAACCTTCAACTGCGCCTAAGATTATAGCGTGAATAATATCCATCAATAACTCGTCTTTTTTGGTAAAAGTGATTGTTTTTTAAGTTCCTCGGTAGAATACAGGTAATGTCACGGTTTTAAAAGTTATACAACTTAATACTCTAATATGTGGTTGTGTCCTGAGATTATTGATACTCGATGAATGGTCTATGTTGTTAGATCAAGCCTCATTAATATTTAAATAATGCGCAACATTCTACACTAGCTAACCAAATAGACACTTAACCCATGAGTGCAACTCCAAAGAGTGTATAAAATAAGCTACCAAAGGGTTCTTTTTAACTTAGCTAGTTTGTTGTAACAATTATAGTGTTCTAGGTGAGGATGACGTTCTACTTTTCAGAGGAGGTATATCAGTGTTTTTATTTTCTAATTCATGCTTTGCCGTTTTGAAGGCTTGTGTAAGTTCATCAGAGCAGACTTCAACGTAGTCTTTAACAAACTCAGTCTCTATTTTATCATCGATAGCAAACTGCTTACACTCTGTAAAAATATAAAAAAGCTCTTCTTTTGTGATAACCATTAGCTTAAGTTTTTCTGCAGAAATACTGTGTGGGGCAATATGCTTTTCGGGGGCAGTGTTGTGCGCAAAAGCAATGCTAGCGTATCCACTAATAATTAGTGTCCATAAAAGCTGTTTGTATATCATTTTAACGGTCCTTGTTTTAATGAGTTATTGGCTTTCTGTGTTGTTTATACAATATTTTAATTTTTAACCTAGCTAGCAGTCACTAAATGCTATTTACGACGAGTTAATTAATCCTTAAAGTAATTCGTTGTAGCAAGCCAAAGTATAGGGTGCAGTTAGCTAAGTTCACGTTATAATGCCTGTTTTAGATGTCAGCAGAAAGCATAAAGTGAGACTATCATCCGACGAGTTTCGTCAGTGGACGAATAAATCCATTACACTACTAGGTATGTCTGGGGTGGGTAAAACGTTCATTTCAAATATCCTTCGTGACAATGAATGGTTCCATTATTCTGGCGATTACCGTATTGGTACGCGTTATATGAGTGAACCGATTCTTGATAATGTCAAAGCACAAGCGATGCAAGTTCCTTTCTTGCAAGACCTGCTGCGTTCAGACTCTATCTATATTAGCAGCAATATTACCTTTGATCATCTGAAGCCGCTTTCCATGTTTTTAAGTAAGCTTGGTGATCCTGCAAAAGGTGGTCTCACACTTAAAGAGTTTAAGCATCGCTTACAGTTACACCATAAGGCTGAGGTAGCGGCTATGTTGGATGTACCTGAATTCATGCACAAGTCTCGTACTATTTACGGCTTCAATCATTTTATTAATGATGCAGGTGGCAGTGTCTGTGAGCTTGATGATCAGCAGGTATTGGACACTCTGTCTGACAACACTCTGTTGTTATATATTGAGGCGACTGATAAGGATGAGCAGGCGTTAATAGAGCGTGCCGTTAACTCACCTAAGCCGTTGTACTATCGTGAAGCTTTTTTAGATGAGCAGTTAATCACCTATATGGAAGAAAGGTCATTAGAATATATGGCGTTAATTGATCCAGATGACTTCGTAAGGTGGGTATTTCCGCGTTTATTCAACTCGCGAATACCACGCTACAAAGCTATTGCGGATAAGTATGCTTACACTATCAAAACAACAGAACTCTATCAGGTCACCTGTGAAAAAGATTTTTTAGACCTGATCGAAAAAGCCATTGACCGCCACGTTTAACGAGTACCTACTATGCCATTAGTTGCACATAATGAACTGCCTGCGTTTAAAGACTTACATGAAGAAGGGCAGATTGTATTAAGTCAAGAGCGCGCAAAAAAACAGGATATCCGCGCCCTACATGTGGGCTTGTTAAATATGATGCCAGATGCAGCGCTTGTATCAACGGAGCGTCAATTCTTTCGTTTAATTGGCGCGAGTAATCCAATTGCACAGTTTCGTGTTCATCCGTTTGCACTTGCAGAGCAGAAGCGCGGTGAAAGCGCGCAGAAGCATATTGATTCTTATTATGAGACGTTTGATGAGATTAAAGTGGCTGGCCTAGATGCCTTAATTATTACAGGGGCTAATGTGACTCATTCAAGTCTTTCTGAAGAGGCTTTTTGGGAGCCATTACTTGAGGTGAGTAAGTGGGCACACGAAAATGTCACTTCTACTTTGTGCTCATGTTTGGCGACCCACGCGATACTCGAAGCGCGTCATGGCTTAGCGCGGCATAATATGGGTTATAAGCGATGGGGTGTTTATCCACATAAGGTTGTGGATAAAACACACCCGTTGGTCTCGGATATCAATACCCGATTCGACGTTCCTCACTCGCGCTACAATAATATTTCTAAAGAAAGATTCGAAGAGGCTGGTTTAAAAGTGTTAGTGAGTGATGATGAGGGGAGCGTTCACCTAGCAGTGAGTGCAGATGGTATCCGCACAGTATATTTTCAAGGTCACCCTGAATACGACACGATCAGTTTGTTAAAAGAATACAAGCGTGAAGTGATTCGCTTTCAGCATGGTCTAAGAAAAGATTACCCTCCATTTCCCGCAAATTATTTTAGCATTACATCATGTGCAGTATTTGATGAGTATGAAGAGCGTCTGCGACAAAGTATGTCTGCTAATATGTCAGCGCCAGTATTTCCTGAGCTTATAGTAAGTCCTTATATTGATAATACTTGGCATGACTCGGGTTTAGCGGTTATTGGGAATTGGATGGGTTTAGTCTATCAAATCACGAATAGTGACTTGAAGTTACCCTTTATGTCGGGTGTTGATCCAGATGCGCCATTGCTCTACTTGGAGTAAATAAAAGTGTTGAAATGTTAATGTGACGAAGTGTTTATGTTCAGCTACCATAATGCTTAGTGCTGGATAATTCCCCGCACTACAAGATTTTTTCATATGCTATTTAAAAATAATTTTCATTACATATGAATCAAATTGAGTTCTAAGCTACATATAAACCAGATGCTTGAATGTCTAACTAATAAACTTAGTTGTTTGAGAGCGTCTGGTTCATTTTTTATTTATACAAAGGCGAAAACAGTAATGACTGTAAATAACAAATTAGCGACTGCAGTATCAATTGCATTGCTTTCAGTTGCAGGTTCTGCAACTGCAGAAGTAACTCTATACGACTACACTGAAGCGACAAGTGCTTATGAAGATGCTTACCTTACTGGTAGCTTCAGCGCAAATGACGGCAATGGTTTTGACCAGTCTTCATACTCTGCATCTCTAGGTTTTGATGCTGAGCGTGTATTCAGTTCTGCAAGCCGTAACACAACTATCGAAGCTGATGCTGCAGGTTCTATTTCTCGTGGTTCTGCTGATGGCGCTAACTCAGTAAGCTACTTCGATGCAGGTATTGCTGGTCAGGTTGATACATATTTCCGCCCTAATTCAAAAGGCGCATTTTGGTTCGGTGCTGCAAGTCTAGATGCTGAAAAAGATCAGGAAGACTTCGGTAGTACTGTTGGAGTTGGTCTAGGTTACGGTCGTGTTGTTAACGCTACGCCA
>NZ_QGKL01000021.1 GCF_003172895.1 Leucothrix arctica
CCATGCAGCACCTGTCTCAGTGCTCCCGAAGGCACTAAAGCATCTCTGCAATATTCACTGGATGTCAAGGGATGGTAAGGTTCTTCGCGTTGCATCGAATTAAACCACATGCTCCACCGCTTGTGCGGGCCCCCGTCAATTCCTTTGAGTTTTAGTCTTGCGACCGTACTCCCCAGGCGGTCAACTTAATGCGTTAGCTGCGCCACTAAGAACACAAGGCTCCCAACGGCTAGTTGACATCGTTTACGGCGTGGACTACCGGGGTATCTAATCCCGTTTGCTACCCACGCTTTCGCACCTCAGCGTCAGTTTTGGACCAGAGAGCCGCCTTCGCCACTGGTATTCCTTCAGATCTCTATGCATTTCACCGCTACACCTGAAATTCTACTCTCCTCTTCCAAACTCTAGTTACCCAGTATCAGAGGCAATTCCCAGGTTGAGCCCGGGGCTTTCACATCTGACTTAAATAACCGCCTACGCGCGCTTTACGCCCAGTAATTCCGATTAACGCTTGCACCCTCCGTATTACCGCGGCTGCTGGCACGGAGTTAGCCGGTGCTTCTTCTAAAGTTAACGTCAAGGCTAGCACTATTAATACTAAACCCTTCTTCACAATTGAAAGTGCTTTACAACCCTCAGGCCTTCTTCACACACGCGGCATTGCTGGATCAGACTTTCGTCCATTGTCCAATATTCCCCACTGCTGCCTCCCGTAGGAGTCCGGGCCGTGTCTCAGTCCCGATGTGGCTGATCATCCTCTCAGACCAGCTATAGATCGTAGCCTTGGTGAGCTCTTACCTCACCAACTAGCTAATCTAACGCAGGCTCATCCAATTGCACAAGGTCCGAAGATCCCCTGTTTTCCCCCGTAGGGCGTATGCGGTATTAATCCGGATTTCTCCGGGCTATCCCCCACAACTGGGTAGATTCCTACGCGTTACTCACCCGTCCGCCACTCGTCAGCACTAGCAAGCTAGCCTGTTACCGTTCGACTTGCATGTGTTAAGCATGCCGCCAGCGTTCAATCTGAGCCAGGATCAAACTCTTCAGTTAAATTTGTTCACAACATAAATGCTGTGTAAATCAGGTCGAAGCGTTTAAAACTAACTATATACGTATAATCAAAAATTTAACGTTTTGTTAGGTTCTTTGCTTCTTGCAGTATTTTTTGCAAGCTACAAATTCCCACACAAGTTATTTGGTCTATATTGTTAATGTAGCGCCTGCGATCTCTACCGCAGGAAGGAGGCGAATTATATATAAGCCTCAGATCTTGTCAACGTTTTTTTGAACTTTAATTCGATTAAACACTCAACCGAACCGAACAACAAAACACCGACCTAATACTGATGATCAATCGAGGAAAAACCAAGATCTTTCAATCACTTAAGATGCAGTTCAACTGAACAACTTCCGTCTCAAGAGCGGCGCATTATAGACAGATCTGAGCACCCGTCAACACCTTAATCACGCTTTTATTGAATTAAACTCAACTGGCTTGAAGTTGTACTTTTTATTGCTATAAATCACTTATTATACTCAACTAACGAACAACCTATACTGTAATTCGTTATTACCTAATAAGCTTACTCAATACGCCTTAACACTAGTACATAGCTAAAGCATATAATTCTAAAGTACCTAGCACTCTATATGTATTCATCTATCAGCTACGTGACTTACTGTAACCCCCACAACTAATACATATACAGCAATGTGCCAACGCCCTGTATGTATGTGGCTTTTTCATGTTACATACTTAGGTAGCCACAAAAGGCTACTACCAGATATCTATAAACATCCTTATCTAACCACAGCAAGTTATCCAGCGAGACCTAACCATAGAATACGTAACATCTATAAATAACTAGGTGATAGCAATACTAACTTTCAACGCTTACTCTTAATTTAAACTAGCGTGGCTAACCTATGACAAGTACTAACTTTTAGATTATGGCTTACAGCTTTCCTCTTCCACCTCAATACTACAACCGTCCGTTGCTCGTAATGTAATATCATCTATATCACCCATCTCATGAAATCCAGCATCATCCATATCATCATAGTTTGGGCAGCTATCTTGCTTTATCACGAGCGGGTCAGCAGGGCCTGTCCAACCTTCGGGCTTTTCGATAACCAATCGCTCGAAAACAGCAGTACAACCTTCACCATAAAAAACGGTGTGCGAGACCAGGTCTATAGCCTGTAACCCTGACATAACTGCAGGGTTACCTTGTATGTAACGCAGCATTGTATTGAGATCATCTGAATTTTGGTGCTGAGGGGGTAATGCGGCTTGTGATAGAGAACTGCAGGACAATACTGCAATCGCTAACCATTTAGCCTTCTTACTAACCATCAAACCTTTTGTAGGTTGCATATAGCAAACTCCTTTTGCCAACTAGCGTGTATTACTTAAGATTTAAAATTGTACCCGCTGTTATATCAACATTTCTTTTCAGTTACATGATAAATAAGTATCTTAGCGCTATTTAATTAGGATATACCACTCACGGTGTGACTTAGGGCTCTAATATTTAAAGGTAACTGTGCGATTTATTGACAAGCAAATAGTATGTAAGCCTCTGCAAAGACGACGACATAACCCACCACAAACAGACACTGATGCAAAAAAAGCATGGCGCCGTTTTAATAAGCAGGCAATCCGTAAAACCTGCTACAAACAGCAATTCGGGTTATGTGCATACACCGAGCTTTCTTTAGATGACGAACAGCTAGGCTGTCACTTAGAACATATCGCCCCTCGCAGCCGATATCCTGAACGTACTTTTGAATCCACCAATATCATTTTAGCGTCAATGGATGAGTGCTATTCAGGTCAACTAGAAACACATGAGCAGTTTGGTGGACACTTTAAAAGTGCACTCTATGGCGATGATTGGTTTATTGGACCTTTCGATCCGCGCTGTGAGTTATTTTTCCAATACTGCGCGACGACAGGTCGAGTCTTTGCTAACGACAAGATAGACATAAACGATCAAGCAAACACGGCTAGAACGATTGAAGTACTCAACTTGAATTGTGACTACCTTATCACCAAACGTCGAGACCACTTGCGGGCTTTAACTGAAGCTATTAACTCATTGATGAGTAGAGGGTCGCAAAACTTTAATACAGAAGAAACTAATTTCGAATCACTAAGGAGAGTGACGCTAGAGAAAGTAGGGAAGTCGCTACCTGTCTTTTACAGTGCAAAGAAGCAGCTGTTCGATAAATATAAGAAAGACGGCTTTTCAAAAAACCACCCGCCACTAAATACATAGTGGCGGGTCGATTAAAAACGTGCCAAAGCTAAGATCATGGGCAAATGATAATAGACCAAGGTGGTTCACGCTAAAAAGTTCACACTAGCAATAACGCTATATAGTAAACCTCAGGGCATCACAGTTATTTTATTTATTGTGTGATTTTGTACCGTTGGTAAACATTGTCACTATTGTTGGATAGTGATTTAATTGTCGTCACAAACTTATTTATACCAACCACTGACTGAACAATAAATGAACAAAAACTAACCTAGCTTCAACGGTAGCAAACACAAAAAACTAAGTGTTTGATTCATCTATAATATCTTTATATTGTCACATCAAATATTTTACAAAAAACTTTAAGCTAGCATAAACACTATTCTTCATTTGCTATTGCTATACGCTCCAAACGTTCTTCCTCTTCTCTCGCTGCTTCTTGAATCTGGAGAACAACATCATCAACATCTGCGGCTTCTTCGTTAGCTTCAAACTCACCCGTTAGAATAGTATCTGGTCGTAGCTCACCGTCTTCATACAGTTTCCAGATCTCTTCTCCGAAAAAAGTATCCAGCAAATCAGGACAGAACTGTCCGAAGTAATTAGTCATGTTTTCTACATCACGCAACAACATAGACTTTGCATTGTTATTCGCTGATGCATCTACTGCTTGAGGAAGATCAATAATGACGGGGCCATACTCATCAAGAAGTACATTAAATTCAGACAAATCACCATGTACCAAACCCGCACAGAGCATTCTAACCACGTCTTGCATGATAAATGCATGGTTATGAATGGCTTCATCTTCAGTCATAGTAACGTCGCCTAAACGAGGTGCAACACCACCTTCAGCATTTGTCACTAACTCCATAAGCAATACACCGTCTAAACAGCCGTACGGCTCAGGAACACGCACATTAGCATCCGCTAGGCGATACAAGGCATCGACTTCAGCATTTTGCCAAATCTGCTCTTGCTCCTTACGACCAAACTTAGACCCTTTTTCCATAGCACGGGCACGACGAGAGTTACGTACTTTGCGTCCTTCGGTATATTGAGCAGCCTTTTTAAAACTTCGCTTTGCCGCCTCTTTATATACTTTGGCACAACGAAGCTCTTCACCACTACGCACGACGTAAACGTCAGCCTCTTTACCACTCATTAACCGACTTACAACTTCATCTACCAAGCCATCTTCAACGAGTGGTTGTATTCTCTTAGGAATTTTCATCGCGTCTTTTTACCTTATTTGTTGCGATGATGGAATACTTTCTAAACATTTTATAATTTTCTCTCCCCTTCATCAGACTTTATGAAAGACAACTTAAAAACCATTGTTACCCATATCTACCGCAGCCTATTTATACTTAAAGCATACTAACAAGAGTACTGCGGGAAGCTACCTGTAGTCAAAACCTATCCCTTTAAACGCTTAGCGACTAGGTTTTTAATATTTCCCGTATTTAGAAGATAACTAACAACAAGGAAAATACCAAGGCCCGATATTATTTGGAGCAGTAACCACGACCATCCACGATGATCTTTCAGATAGTACAAGCATACTCCCATTAACACTGCCGCGAGGATAACTTTACTCACCTCTTTAACTGGAAATGGAATTGGAAATACGCGCCGACCAAATATAAAACCAAGACTGACACTCACCATAAACGACAGTAACGTCGCAATAGCTGCACCTTGCATACCCATTTTAGGGATCAACCAGTAATTCAGTAGCAGATTTAATACCGCAACCACACCCGCAATCTTAAATATCCCCATATTATTATTGCCCAGCTGAAAAGGTAGATGCGTATAGAAGGCACCCGCTCCCATAAAGAAAATGGCGCAGGACACCCAAGGTAGTAATAACGTGACTGACTCTCGATACGCATCCCCAATGACCAAGTCGATAATGTTTGGGCCGACCAATGACAGACCGACAACCGCAGGAATTGATACACCAAATAGCAAGACTGCATATGTTTTAAAGTACGCCAAGGCAGCCTCTTTGCCTTTTGTATCAAGTAGCTTAACAATCATAGGATATGCAGCTAAATTAACCGCATTCATGATCATCAATATCGAGTTACCTGCAAGGTCATAACCCACCGCATACTTACCCGCCTCTGCCTCACCTGATAGCCACGCCAGCATGTAACGGTCTGACACATTCGTCACTTGATCCAATAAAAAGGAAGCCGCTAAAGGCATGCCATAAATAACTAACTGCTGTGTTAACTCTGGTGAGAAAAGGGCAGGATTGTAACGAAGCCATATTTTAGTTGTTTGCACCATTGAGGGTATGAGCATACCGATCCCAACACCGAGCAATACTCCAAACGGCCCCCAACCTAAATAGGCAAATAATGCCCCAAAGAATAGTGCCAAAATGGAATAGCTAATAATCATCACTGCATAGCTAGTCGGCTCCATTTGGGCTGACTTAAGCATCAAACCAAAACGATGAGACACAAAGCCCACTAACAGCATTAACCCTGCCAGCACATAACGAATATTGTCTGACTCAACAGTGAAGGTGATGATCACCACCAATAAAATAACAGGCAATGACAGGCAGCGGTACAACATACCCATGGTTGAGATAAACGTATCTTCCGAGTATTTCCCTCCCGGCCAAAAGCGCACCATGCCGACGGGTAACCAATTAAATAAAGTGGCATTCAGAAACATCGCAGCGGCAAAAATGAGGGTATAAACACCATACTGCTCGGGCGTCAGTAAGTGTGTGTACACAGAGAGTGCAGTAAACGCTAGTAAACCAGGGATGATTTTAGCGAGCATGTAGATACCGCTACTTTTAAGTAACATAGCTTGTTTTATCTCAACTATTTAAGGACGACAGCCAACCATATCCACAAGCATCCATATGTCGCTATAGGTAGCGCTGTAATGGCTGTGTACACCAGATAGAGGGATACTAACTTGTTACCTTGAAACGCTCGTTATACCACTTAGTACTGTCCGCAAGGTGAACCTTAGCTTTTTGGATATCTTCTTCAGAAATAGTCGGTACTTTCCCTTCTTTGAAGAAGAACTTTTTAATACCCAACCCCTTAAGAGTGTCGATAACGCCAGACAAGCCGTTTTTAACTAAAAAGCGTGTCACCATGTAAGCACAACGCATAAGTAATGGGTTTCTGCTTGTACTAGTACCCGCAGAGTTCACCTTATGATCAAACTCATAGGTACTACTAAATGGCACACCAATAACATCACATGTTTTTTTCATGAACGATCGAGGGTCTTGCTTTAACTCGCTGTAGTCTAGAAAAAACACATTCTCTTCGCCAAAAGCTTCAACCCACTGATCAACATATTCATCATACTGACTGCCTTGAATAATGCGCGGGTGTTCTGCAAGTAAGTCACTAAAGCCGGTGTAACGATAGCCGTGTCTAATATGATGTTTCACGTGCGAACTGAAGCGTTCAATAGGATCACGCAAGGTCATGATGATTTTTACGTTTGGATTATCTTTCTTGATGCGCATCATCGCGACATCACGAATCATATATGACGGAGCCACATCAATAGTGACTTGGTGCTCAGTACTTACAGGAAAGTGCCTTAAGTACCAATCTTTACCTTTTTCATAATAGTCATCGTAATAAAAAAGCTCTTTGACCGGCTCACTCGTTGCTACATTTGGGTGATGCAAAAAGTAGTCATAGATATAGCTCGTGGCCGTCTTTAAAGGACCAATAAAAATAACATCGGGGAATCTTGCTTCATTATCCATTTCTCTGACCCTTTAAATAGTAACCGACTAGGTTTACTTACAGGGTCATCTTTAAACTTTAGTGTGTGCTCAATATGAACTGAGTATGGAGATAATGTGGAGACTGAGCGTTAGCTAAAAATCACGGTTTTATTACCATCTAAAAACACACGATGTTCAGCATATAGCTTTACTGCTTTTGCAAATGCCACCGTCTCTGTATCTCGTCAGATCGCCGTTAACTCTTTTGGCTCATAGGTATTGTCAACACTTTGAACTGACTGATAGATAATTGGACCTTCATCAAAGCTTCTTCTTGCTCAGGCTTATTCTCTTCATTAACGGGCAAATAGATAAAACGTATATCTTATCGCTCCGCCATAGGACGTAGGGTCAAATGGTTAGACACAATCGCTGTAATCTCTATCGCTAACTCACTAATCTAACAACCTCGACTAGCCAAATAAGTAGCGACACCCGCTACAACACCATTAACCGCGGGAGAGTTATATTTCAAAACAAAGAATGGGCTTTTCAACTTACGCATAACAATCATCAGTTAATGTAAAAATACTATGTTAAACATTTATACAAAATGGGATAGGGGGTTTCTTCTGAAATAGTAATTTGGTCTTATTTATAGGCGTTGGTCGGATAGTTACCCTATATAAACTAAAGTTCATCTTTAAATACTTGTCCTCTATGCTATCTACCGTATATTCTAAAACTATCTCTTATGTTAAATATTGCCTAAGGAGGTGCCCCACCCAAAAAAGTTACAGCTGCTATTGCTCGACAAATAATAAATAGTAAAAAAGCCGGCTCAACATACTAGGGGAATAAAATGAATATTTCAAAAATTGCGATTTTTGTAGATGTAGAAAACTTGACCCATTGGGTTAAAAACAGCGGACCTGATGATCTCTTAGATGAATTAAAATCCAAGGGCTCAACGATTGTGCGCAAAGCGTACGGTAACTGGTCACAACCAAGTATTAGTTCATTGCAGGTCAGCCTCGACCGTTTAGGCTTTGACCTTGTTCACAGTTTTCACCCAGTCAGTGGTAAAAACTCTGCCGATATACAATTAACAATTGATGTCATCGAGTGTGCGCTGAGTAGACCTGACATTGACTGCTTCATACTCGCAACGGGCGACTCTGACTTCTCATCGTTATTCCGTAAGCTACGCAGTATGGGAAAAAATATAATCGGTGTCGGACCTAAATCACCATTAAGCAAAAGTGTCGCGTCCTCTTGCTCACGCTATATTTTTACAGACACGCCTGTACGCTCCAACCGCTTAACCAGCAGTGGTTATAACAAAGCCTCTGCACTAGCGCGCAATACACTCCGTAGCTTAAATGGTTATGCCGGATGTGCTGAACTTAAAAAACGCATGTTAGAGGTCGATCCGACCTTTGATGAAAAAAAACATGGCTTCACAACGTTTCGTAAGTTTCTTGAGCGCATCTCAGCCATCAAAATAACACCAGTGACTGGCAGTAGTGACGTCATGGCTTATATCGAGATCAAAGCCACGCCAGCAAAATCGAACGCTACTCAGGTTGACAGCAATACACCGGTAGTTAGACAGCAGTTACTAGAGAATAAAGAGTCTACGCTTGATATGTATAAGCGCTTTTTGCGCTCACATGAATGGCAAGTCGTCCCTAAGCACCAACTTATCCGTGCTTACCATTTGGTTTCAACAATGGAGCCGATGACTCGCTCAGATATTGAATATCAAGTCGCCAATGACTTAGTGCGTGAGTTAGATATCAATACTGTTCGCCAGTGTATTAATATTTTTGTAAAGTCTGGCCTACTCGATCTAACACTGGAAATAGATGAAGCGGGTAATGACCATAAGTTATTAAGCCTAGAAAAAAATGTTAACTACCTAAAGGATGTGGATTTTTCTATGCTGACTCGCTTACTGCAATCTATTGAGGATAAACAACAGGAAGTGGATGAGGCTGTTATCGCCCAATCTTTGTACAACAATTACTCAGATGAAGTACTCAGTAGTTTAATTGCCGATGCACGCACTAGTTTGTCGTTATTACGCGGTTAATTAAGAACATTTTTCATCTCTAGTTATTAGTAAAATAATGTAGACTAGGTGGCCGGAGTCGTGAGACTCCTCCCCACCAACCTAGGATACGCCCCGTGAGCCAAACCGATTTTTCATCTCTACAACTTCGCCCTGATTTACTAGAAAACCTAAAATCATTAGAATATCTAGAAATGACACCGATCCAAGCACTAAGCTTGCCGAGTATTTTGGAAGGTAAAGATGTTATTGGGCAAGGAAAAACGGGCTCTGGTAAAACGGCAGCGTTTGGCTTAGGACTCCTAAATCGCTTAGAAGTGAAGAAATTTCGCATTCAAGTATTAGTCATGTGCCCTACACGTGAACTAGCGGATCAGGTTGCCAAGGAAATACGCAAACTAGCACGCGCTATTCATAATATTAAAATACTGACGCTATGTGGCGGTATGCCATTTGGCGCTCAAAAAGGCTCCTTGGAGCACGGCGCTCACATCATCATCGGTACGCCTGGGCGTATTGAAGACCACCTACGTCGAAACACTTTGTCACTAGAACATGTGCATACACTGGTACTAGACGAAGCTGACCGTATGCTTGAGATGGGTTTCCAAGACACGATCGATGCAATCATCGAAAAAATGCCGTCACAACGTCAAACTATGTTGTTTAGTGCAACGTTCCCTAAGCAAATCAAGAAAATTGCTAACGCGATCATGGTTGACCCGGTGATGGTTAAAGCACCTGCGCTACATGACAGCACAGTGATCAAACAGCACTTTTACTCTATTACCGAACCTTATCGTCTGACGGGTTTACGTTTGATACTGCAACACTTCCGCCCTGAATCTGCGGTAATTTTCTGTAACACCAAGCATGACACTCAACATGTTGCTGATGCATTAGTCGAAAACGGCTTTAGCGCGATAGCACTTCACGGCGACTTAGAGCAACGTGATCGCGATAAAATGTTAGTACGCTTTGCGAATAAAAGCGCTTCAATCTTAGTTGCAACCGATGTTGCAGCACGTGGTCTAGATATCGATGCGATTGACGTCGTGGTTAATTACCATATTGCGCATGACCCTGAAATACATCTACACCGTATCGGCCGAACAGGTCGTGCAGGTAGTAAAGGTGTCGCTTGCTCACTTTACTCAGATGAAGAAGCGCATCGTGTCGCGATGATTGAAAGTGGCATTGACTCAATAAATGACACCGAAGAATTACCGCCAATTAGCTTGCTAAACCAAGCTCCTGTTACGCCTCTAATGACTACCGTGCTTATCGATGGTGGTAAAAAGCAAAAGATCCGTCCTGGTGACATTTTAGGTGCTTTGACTGGAGACAACGGGATCGAAGGTAAGCAAGTCGGTAAGATTCATATCTTTGATAACTGGTCATATGTTGCTGTCGCTTTAGATGCCGTAAGACCTGCACTACGCAAATTAAGCACGGGTAAGCTAAAAGGCCGTACCTTCCGAGCACGACAAGTCAGAGACTAGGAGCTGAGACCCCAACAATGTTTGTGTACGCAATAAAAATTAGCGGGCTGCCGCTAGAAATTGATGCAAAATCAATCTTAAACCAGCACTTTCCTGACTCCCTAGGTGAATCAGGTGATGCTGTGCTTACTGGCGATCAGATCACCATTAATTTGCCCGAGCGAGATGGTGAGCTATTCTTTAGCAAAACACTGCGAAAAATGGGTGACTCATTTACTGAGTTGTCCCGCAGCGGTTGGTGCTTTCTTGTCTTAAGAAAGCGCTTTGACGAGAAATATAAACTTGTCGCTAGCTACGATGAAAGCCTGAAAATTGGTCGTCGAGCATGGCGTGACGAGCGCCATAGAGTAGAAGCTGCCAGTGAATCGCTTGAGTCGTTTCTGAATAAGAAAGCGACTGCCGAGGACATGGAAGTATTACGCCCGTTATTTCCAAAAAACATTGGTCAACTCCTTCGCAATAAAGGTAAAAGCATCGATGCAGGTGCAGAGGTATTGCAACAAGCACTGCCGACATTAAAGACCTCGGATGGCCAACGCATTTTCTCCCAAATGCAGTCTCTGTATGAAAAGCGCGCGGGAAAATGGAAAAATCGTTTTGGCTGTGCATGGGTATCTGTGTATTTCCTCATGTCAGTGTTTCTCGCATTCGCCATTTTCGATGGGCTAACGAGTGGTTTTTCTTGGTATGGCTTAATCGCAGCACCTATCGCAATGATTATCGCATTGTTGCCCATCATCGGCTCTGCAGCAGCCAGTTTTTCAGCGGTTAATGTTTGGAGCTGGTCGACAGGTTTTTCAGTGCTGATCTTTTTTGGATATTACATACCGATTGCCTACGTCATTGTTCGTATTGGCTTTGCTGCTTTTAAAGGTGAGGGTATTGCTACATGGAACAAACTACTCAGCAAATAAAGTGTCGATGATAAAGAATAGTCTTAGCTAAATGGAGTCAGTCCGATGTCAGAAATCAGTCTCACGAATGCGCAAAAAGATGACTTCGTTGATAAGCTACAGAAGTACTTCGACAAAGAATTAGACCAAGATATTGGTCGTTTTGATGCGGAGTTTTTGGTGGACTTTATTAGTGAGGAGTTTGGCGCTCACTATTATAACCAAGGACTGACTGACGCTCGTGCTGTCGTTGCTAAGCAAGTCGACAGTATTACTGAAGCCATTTACGAGATTGAAAAACCTATCTCATAAGGCTACATTGCCAATTATTCTGTCCTATTTTTAACCAAAAAAGCCTTATTTAACATTACTGTAACAATGCACGTATATGGTCTCAGGGATCAAAAACTACCCCCCAATATACTTATGCAAGCTTCTGTTGAAAAAGAGACTCAATCCATACATGACATCATGGAGCAACTCTCCCGCCACTTAATGAGTTGCCACACCGGCACATTCTTAATAGCGACCAATGATAACCACTCCTGTCGAATGTCACTTACAGCGGGCCGCGTCACGCACTGCTCGTTTGGTCGAACTCATGGAGATGAGGCGCTTCAAAAAATTACTAAGATCAGCGCTGGTAACTGCTCATTCGTAAAGAATGCTAGATATCCTTTCAAAGAACGCTCCGAAGTAAAGAAGAAACATGGGGTTGATCAATTAATTGCCACACTAAACCAATCCTCACACGGCAAATCAGAGTCTTCAAGAAAGCACAAATTACCGTCTGGTTTGACGGATAGACAGATGGAAGTATTGTTCGGTAAGTTTCACTTCGAATAAACGCAACTGGCAAAGATGTGCGTGTCAGCACAAGCTTAGGTATAATGCATACCCCAAACATCAAAAACTATAAGCAATGTCAGAGCCCATCGAACACCATATCAGCACAGTTACCGATGACCAATTAGCCATCGATTGCCTCGCTGAGGCTACTGGCATTTCCAAACAGAAGCTTAAAATGGCCATGCAGAAAGGCTGCGTTTGGTTAGAGAAAAAAGGAGCAGGGAAGCATTATACCCAACGTCTTAGACGCGCCAAGCGGCCATTGTCTCTGGGTGAAACACTGCACATTTATTATGATTTGAAGGTCTTAACCGCAGTGCCACCATCAGCTACTTTAATTAGTGACGAGGGCGCTTATAGTATCTGGAATAAGCCTTCCGGCATGTTATCGCAAGGCTCTAAATGGGGTGATCACTGCACTATTTATCGCTGGGCGGAGCAAAATTTACAGCCCGAGCGACCTGCTTTTATTGTTCATCGACTAGATCGTGCCGCTAATGGACTGATTGTTTTAGCGCATAAAAAACAAGTGGCTGCGCAGTTCTCTAAAATGTTTGAAGAGCATCAGCTTGAGAAGCATTATCGCGCGACAGTCACAGGTAACTTCTCCACGGTTATGGATGGTGAAGGTAATATTGATAGCCTCATAGGCAAGACAAAAACGATTCGCGACAATATCGATGATAAGTCCGCGTGCAGTCACATCACACTACTGAGTTATGATGACGCTCAAGACGAATCAACTGTCGATGTTCTTATCGAGTCAGGTAGAAAACACCAAATTCGTAAACACTTATCAGGCGCAGGCTTTCCGATTATTGGTGATCGTTTATATGGCGCCCCTGAAAAATTAGATGAAAGAGACTTACAACTCAGAGCACACTCACTTGCCTTTAACTGCCCTGTTACGGATGTCGCTAAATACTTTGAGCTATAAAACAAGAGACTCTAGGCCACCTTTTTGATTACGTTATTAGTGACATGCTTTACTGATTACCACTGCTAAGGCAGAATGGTCTTTCATAATACTCACATCAATTAGCAACAATTAGGGATTACTATGGATCGCAAACTGATCTCATCTGGCTCAGATTTTGAATCAAAAATTGGCTACTCGCGCGCTGTCGTTGACGGCGACTATGTCTTTGTTTCTGGCACAACTGGCTACAACTACGACACGATGTCTATTTCTAGTGACGTTGTTGAGCAAGCCGAGCAGTGCTTCAAGAATATTGCAAAAGCACTTGAAGAGGCGGGTACAACGTTAGACAAAGCAGTTAGCGTAACTTATGTGTTTCCTAATAAAGCTGACTTCGAACCTTGCTGGCCAGTATTCAGTAAGTACCTAGGTGAAGCAAAACCTGCTGCAATGGTATTTATCGCAGGCTTGCTTGATGACGAGATGAAGCTTGAGATTCAAATCACCGCACGTATTCACGAGTCTGGTTACTCTTACTAAACACTCGTATAACACCTAAAAGTCTCACTGGCTTCTAGGTGTTTCAGCACGTCTTAAGTCGCTAGACTACCGCAACACCTCCTCATAACCTCAGTCACGGCAATCTTTCCCTTTTATCAATATCATATGACCATTGGTATAAGGCTCTATCTCATTCCTCATCTGCTAAGTTTATAACGTCATCTAAATTATAAAATTAGGCCGCATGGCCAACTCCCCCGAATTGTTGGATGACAATGAAATGAATAAGCGACCTTCTTTAGCATGGCCTCGGCTCTTCGCCTGCCTGATCCCCCTATTTTTAGCATGGAGCGCTGTAAGCTCTGCTGCACAACCTGATGCATTCAACAATTGGGCAAAGACTGCCAAGATTGGTGGTGCTGCTGTTTCAGTTGGCATGAGCAGTACTGAAATCGAAACCATGCTAGATACGCTCCAAGCACAGCACGTGACTGTCATTGAAGCGGATTCTGACCTTTCTAATTACCAATCTGATGCACAGTTTGATCTTGAGCTAGCGTTGATGCGCCAGTTTGCAGACGCTGCACACAAACGTGGCTTACGCGTTGTTTGGTATATACCGGCACTGGAAGTCATTACCCTCAACGGTAAAAATATTGCCAACACAATGGCGAAAGACCATCCGGACTGGGTTCAAATTGGACTTGATGGTCAGGAAAATGTCTTTTACGGCGGTGGCGGTCAAGTATTCTGGGTAGAAGATGATGCAGAAAGCGCATGGATGTCTCCTAGCTCGACTGGCTATCGTGAGTACTTTTTTAGCCGTATCAAACAAATGGTTGCGACAGGCATTGATGGCCTGTGGGCTGATGTTCCAATCTATGCGGACTTCGGTGGCACAAAATGGAGTGGCTTTAATGCAGAAGCAATCACTCGCTTTCAATCAGATACTGGCTTTGCTAAACCTGTCGCTGAAAACTGGGATGACCCAGCATGGCGTCGATGGATTCACTGGCGTCACCAAGAGCTTGCACGTTTCCTAACGGACTTAACCACGGAAGCACGCTCAGTAAACTCTGAGTTTTCAATCTACGCTGAGACACTTCCAACAGACTACAACGGTGGAACAATCTACGGACTAGATGCTGGCTTTATCAAAGGCGTTGAAGGCTTAACCGAAGTGTGGGAAATAGACACCATGAGCAACAACGTAGGAATGCGTAATGCTCAAAGTGATGACTGGATTTCGTTTATCTCAGCATTAAAGTATGCCCGTGGTGCGACAGGCGAAAAACCATCTTGGACATTCACCTATGGTGTTGATGCAGATGATGCTCAGCAGGTTATGGCGCAAGCGATGATTGCGGGTAACAACCCATACGAGCTGAAAGTACCAGAGATGGCAACGACGGTAGGCGATGCTTTCCGTAAGCGTATGTTTAACTGGAGTAAGGTCAACGCGCCATACTTGTTTGAAACAGAGTCAGCCGCTACAACCGGTATTTTGTACTCTTCAGCAAGTCGTGACTATGTAGACAAATTCACTGGCCTAGGTATGTTTGCAACTACCGATGGTGGAAGTGATGAACTTTGGTGGGCAGAAAGCACGATTGATAGCGTGTACTCACGTGACTACCTTGCTGAACACCGTGGTGTATTGAAAGTACTGGTCAATGAACACATTCCATTCAACGTGCTGCTTGTACCAGAGCAAGATGAACTGAATAAATACCAAACGATCTTCCTACCGAATATCGAAGCGATTTCTGATGCAGAAGCTAGCAAGCTGCGTGCATTTGTAAATCAAGGTGGCCACCTCATCGTCACTGGGCCAAACCCAACAGGTATGGATGAGTACGGTAATAACCGTAGCAGCTATGCATTGTCAGACCTACTTGGTTTTGATATTGGTGATACGCAGCCAAACTCAAACGTTCAAAGCTACGGTGCTGGTCAAACACATTACTTCTCAACTCGTTTGGGTAAAGAGTACCTGACTAACAACACGACATCGGCTCGTACACTGCTAGCGAATAAAGTACGCGCCAATAGTAGCGTCAATGTAACAACCAATGCTGATGACCGTATCTATGTAGAAAGCTCACGTATCGGCCAACAGGCTGCGCTACAGTTTACTAACTTCATTGGTTTAGACGGCACGTTCTCAGTTGTCCCTAGTAACATCAATGTCACTTACACTGTACCAACCGGTGAGAGTGTGACTGGCGTTACTTACACGACACCTGATACAACGGATACGTCTAAGACTGCACTAAGTTTTACTCAGTCAGGTTCGACTATTAACTTTAACTTGCCACTAACTCAGTACGCGTTAGTTGTAGTTTCATTTAATGGCGCACAGACACCGAGCAGTAACCATGTACCTGCGGCAGGTAATAACTACTTCCAAACTGACACTGGTACCGCACTTACATTCACTAGTGCAACGTTACTAGCAAATGATGGTGACTTAGACGGCAATACGGTTTCTGTAGCCAATGTATTTGCGACATCAGCAACTAACGGCACAGTCAGTAACTTAGGGGGCGGAAGTTACCGTTACACTCCGACGGCTAACTTTGTGGGTACTGACAACCTGATTTACACCGCGACAGACGGGCAGGGTGGTCAAACGGTTGCTCAGATCAGTATCTATGTTGGTCCTCAGTCGAGCTTTTCTACGCCAAGCTCAGTCACAATTACTCAAGGTATAGAAGACACTACTGAACTCACCAACTTTGCCTCGGTTGATGAAGCGACCTACGACATAACATCTGTCGCATCAGGTTCGCAACACATTGTAGACTGGAATGCGACGACGACAGTCTCTGAAGACATTGCCGATATCAGTGAAATCAAGATAACGCACGTCGGACAGTACTCTATCGCGAACATTACTCAAACTTCGTATATTTATAACTACTCAACCACATCATGGGAGTTATTTGATACGGCGGTTGTGGGTGATGAGTATATGTACCCAGCGGTTAAGCGTATTAATAGTAATATAGATAACTATGTATCAGCGACCAAACAAGTACGTATACGTATTCGTGGCGTAGGAACATCAGGTACGTTTTATAGTTGGACAGATCAGTTAGTCTGGGAAGTTATCCCAGTTGTTACAACAACTATCCCTGTTAATGATAACACCACCAGTAACCCTGTTAACGCTAGTCGTTTTAACATAGATGGTAACTTAGCAGACTGGGCTGGGCTCACTTCATTTGGTCTCGATGGCGATGATATAAGTACTTCTGGCGCTCAAGTTGACTGGTTAGAAGGCTGGATGGCGCACGATGACCAAAACCTTTACCTAGCGTATGAAAATGACGGTCCAATCAACACCGCTACATGGTGGCCTTGGGCAGTTTACTTAGACACAGATACCAACACAGGTACTGGTTTTAAGATTAATAACGCAATGGGTGCTGACTACCTGTTTGATGGCTGGAGTATTTACCGTTACACAGGCACAGGCTCAAACTGGTCGTGGGCTTATGTTGCATCTAACATCCAATCAACCGCGCAAGGTAACTTTGCAGAAGCTGCTATTCCGCGTACTGCGATTGGTAGTCCGAGCAAAGTACATGCCTTCTTCGTGGGTGACAATACGACTTTCGTTGGTACGCAAGTGGTTGATGTTTACCCGAACAGTTGGAATGAGTTCCATGCTTACAACCTAAGTACTGCGGCTCCAGCAACAAGTGTCTTCTCAAACTCATTAACACCAACATTAGACAGCGTACTCAGTGATTGGGCATCTGTTCAATCATTTGGTGATGATGGTGCTGATATGACGGTCGCTGGCGCTCAAGCTGACTGGCGTAATGCGTGGATGGCACACGATAGCAATAATTTTTATCTAGCTTATGAAAATGAAGGCACGATCAATAATAGTCTGCGCTGGGCATGGCAGGTGTTCTTAGATACTGACGCCAATGCTTCAACGGGCTTTATTGTCAGTCCTGCAATGGGCGCAAGTTACATGGTGCAGGGCAATAGTCTGTACCAGTACACCGGTTCTGGCTCAGATTGGAGTTGGACTTACCTAAGTTCAGCGAGCGCATGGAGCACGAGTAATATTGCGGAACTAAACTTCTCTCGTAGCTTACTTGGCGGAGCGACTGACTTGAGGGTTGTCTTTAGAGCGGCTAACTGGCCGTTTAATAACAACTACGACACAGCAGGCTATGACTATTTCCCAAGTAGCGCAGCAACGGATAGCAATAGCTACTTTAGCTATAAAATCCAGTAAAACGTAAGACCTGCACTAGCGGTGATCTTTATCATCGCTAGTGCTCTTTCCTCTAGCTTCTCTCTCAGTGACTCCTCACTTCTCCCTTACATTACTCCTCGCTCATACTAAAACTCTTTTCAAGTCACTCCACACGCTATATGCTAGCTAATCACGATGGCCTCATCTTTAGCCTATCGTTTACCTCCTTCCTCATTTCTACGTAATACTACGTAGTATTTTCCTGAAAATAATAAAAACTAAGTGTTATTACGAATAGTTCAATAATACCGATAAAGGCACAATCCTCCTCGTTCCACCAAAAAATCTATGAGGAAATCAAATGTCTATACGCACTCGCTTGGCAATCGTTGCCAGTGCTGCAGTTCTACTTATCAGTGGTACAGCAACAGCAGCAGATAAAGTCTACCGTCTAAAACTTGCAGAAACATGGGGACCTAACTTCCCTATCTTTGGCGACTCCACTAAAAATATGGCAGCTATGGCAAATAAAATGTCAAATGGCCGTCTAAAAATCACAGTTGATTCAAGCAACAAGCATAAGTCACCGCTTGGTATCTTTGACATGGTAAAAGCAGGTCAGTATGACATGGGTCATTCTGCTTCTTACTACTGGAAAGGAAAGGACATCAACACTTTGTTCTTTACGACTATGCCTTTCGGTATGACAACACCTGAGCAGTATGCATGGTTCTACCACGGTGGTGGAATGGAGCTAATGAAAGAAGCTTATGACAAGCATGGTATTCTTTCATTCCCAGGTGGTAATACTGGTAACCAAATGGGCGGCTGGTTCCGTAAAGAAATCAACACAGTTGAAGACCTTAAAGGTCTGAAAATGCGTATCCCTGGTTTCGCTGGTGAGATCATGGCTAAGCTTGGCGCAAGCCCAACTAACATTCCTTCAGGCGAGCTATACACATCACTTGAGCGTAATACAATTGACGCACTAGAGTGGGTTGGTCCTTCTCTTGATCTACGTATGGGCTTCCACAAGATCGCACCTTACTACTACACTGGTTGGCACGAGCCTGCAACTGAGTTGCAGTTCATGATTAACCAAAAGAAATGGAACAAGCTACCTGAAGATCTACAAGAGATCCTACGTGTTGCAATGCGTACAGCGGCTTACGACATGTACATTCAGTCATACCACGAAAGTGCTGTGAACTGGGAAACTATGCTTACTGACTTTCCTAACATCAAAGTTAAGACTTTCCCTAAGCCAGTAATGGATGCAATGAGAGCAGCAAATGATGAGTTAATCATTGAGCGCGCTAAATCATCACCTCTTGCACAGAAGATTGTTGATTCTCAAGCTGCATACCTTAAGAAAGCACGTGTTTGGACGAATATTTCGGACCGCGCATATCTTGATAGCTTAGACAACTAAGAATCGTCAGCTAACCAAAGCAACAACCCTCACCGGTTGTTGCTTTTTCGTTTTCAGGATTTATAAAAGGAGATAACAATGTTGTCACGCCTTGAAACATGGATTAACAAAATATCAGATGCTTGCGGTGTAATTGCATCTATATTATTTGTTTTACTGTTATTTAACATCTTTTACGACGTTGTTGCCCGATATTTGTTTAGCCAAGTATCGATTGGCATGCAAGAAATGGAATGGCACTTATTCGCAGCAATGTTCCTACTCGCCATCCCTTACACTATTCGTACTGACGGCAATGTTCGCGTTGATTTAATTTACGAGGGCCGTAGTGATCGAGGCAAAGCATTGATCAACCTTTTTGGTACTCTGGTTTTACTACTACCTTTTGTATTACTCATTGCGTGGTTCGGTATCGACTTTGCTTACCAAGCTTTTGACCTTGGCGAAGGTTCAGGTGACCCAGGTGGTCTACCTCACCGTTGGATTATTAAGGCAGTTATTCCCCTATCTTTCTTTATGATGGCGCTCGCTGGAGTTGCTGTTGTAATACGCTCACTTAAAGTACTCAAACAAGGTGATAACTCATGATGGAATATATCGGTGTTATTATGTTTTTTGTGGCACTTGCCGCATTACTACTTGGCTACCCTGTTGCCTTCACATTTGGTGGCGTAGCATTAATATTTGTTCTTATTGCAAAATTTCCAGAACTCGCTGAGTTGATGGATGAAGGCGCATCTACTGGTGAAATTGTCAGTGAGGCGTTTAGTACCTTTGCCTTTATGCCCTATCGTATCGAAAGCATTATGCAAGGTACGACACTGATGGCAGTTCCACTGTTCATCTTTATGGGTATCGTGTTACAGAAGACACGACTAGCTGCTCAGCTGCTTGAAGCAATGGGACGTTTATTTGGTTCAGTACCTGGTGGTCTAGCAGTATCAACAATCTTAGTAGGTACACTACTAGCGGCTTCAACAGGTGTTGTTGGTGCGTCGGTTGTTGCGATGGGTCTTATCTCTCTACCCGTTATGCTTAAATACCAATACGACAAGTCGCTGGCTTGTGGTGTTATTTGTGCATCTGGAACGCTAGGACAAATCATTCCACCTTCGATCGTATTGATTATCTTAGGTGATGTATTAGGTATTCCTGTTGGTGACTTGTTTAAAGCTGCTGTTGGGCCAAGCTTAGTACTTGTCGGTCTGTATGTTGCTTATGTACTTTTCCGTACATGGAGAAACCCACAAGACGCTCCACCAATGCCTCGTGAAAACGATGGTACAAGTAAAGCGGCTTATATTTGGGAAGCACTGAAAGCAATTATCCCACCGCTACTTTTGATTCTAATTGTACTAGGTTCTATCTTTGCTGGTATTGCGACACCAACTGAGTCATCTGCACTAGGTGGTGTTGGTGCTTTAGTACTTGCACTATTATACGGTCAGCTTAACCTAAGAATTCTTTACGATTCATCACAAGAAACGGTCAAGATCACGGCAATGGTATTTGCAATCTTGTTAGGTGCAACAGCATTCTCTATGGCGTTTAGCTATACGGGTGGTGATGCGATCGTTGAAGAGCTTCTACACGGTTTACCGGGTGGTAAGATGGGCTTCTTGATCATGTCCATGTTAGTTATTTTGGTATTGGGCTTCTTCATCGACTTCGTTGAAATCAGCTTTATCATCGTACCGATTCTATATCCAGTTGCTGAAGCAATGGGTATCGCACCGGTTTGGTTTGCTATTTTAGTTGCGATGAACTTACAAAGCTCATTCCTAACCCCTCCGTTTGGATTTGCCTTGTTCTACCTGAAAGGTGTAGCACCAGACTCTATTGCAACAACTGATATCTATAAAGGTGTTGTGCCCTTTATAGTCATTCAAGTTGCTGTTGTATTGAGTATTCTGTTCTTCCCAGCATGGTATGGTTTACTGTAAGAAACTGCATATAGGATACTGAGGAATGAAGTTAAAGATCAAAATATTGCTATTGGCTATCTTGCCAATGTTGCTGGTCACTATTTTGATCGCATTCCTCAGTACCTATCAGATTCATTCGCTTGCAGAGCAAGAGATAAAGACCTTTGAAATAAACCTCGTCGCATCTAAGCGCGAGGAACTCAAAAATTACGTAGATCTAGCACATACCTCGATTAAACCCGTGCTAGAAGATACAAGCTTGACCAAACAACAGGTCGAGTCAAAAGTCAGAAAAACCCTAAACAGCTTAATCTATGACACTGACGGTTACTTTTTTATCTATGATCAAAAAGGGATTAACATCGTCCACCCCATCTCTCCTGAGCTCGTCGGGCAAAATCTCTATAACATCCAAGACCTAAACGGTAATTACCTGATTAGAGGCCTCATTACACAAGCCCAATCTGGTGGTGGATATCATCGTTACCTGTGGAATAAACCATCAGGCATTGGCGTTCAAGATAAAATGAGCTACGCCATTTTAGTTGGCCCTTGGCAGTGGATGATGGGTACTGGTTTATACCTAGATGACATTGAAACTGAAGTCGCTCATATTCGTGATCAAGTTAAACTCAATGTCCGTCAAACTTTTATCAAAACACTGTTCATTGTATTAGTCGCTATCGTCGTGATTACACTCATTGGTTTAGCCATCAACCTGCATGAAACACGACTAGCCGACAAACGCTTGCAGCAACTAGCGCTTAAGTTTGTGCGCTTCCAAGTCAACGAGCGACGCCGTTTTGCACGTGACTTACACGATGGGATTAATCAGCTTTTAGTGGCCGTCAAGTACAAATTAGAATCCGCGACCAACAAAATTAAACGTAACGAACTACTCGCGACTAACGACCTTGAAGGTTGTACTGACGTACTCAATGACACCATCCGTGAAATTCGTCGTATATCTCATGACCTTCGCCCAAGTCTCCTCGATGACCTTGGCCTAGAGCGTGCGATTCTGAATTTACTAGATCAGTTTGAAGAGCGCACCAATATTCATGTGATTGCTGAAATTGACTTGGAAGCAGGGCAAGTGCCTGAAGATATTGAGATCACGCTGTACCGTTTAATTCATGAAGCACTGACCAATATCGAGCGTCATTCACAAGCAACACGCGTTCAATTAATCATGTGGATGGAAAGAAAAAGACTTAAATTTACCCTCTCAGATAACGGTATTGGCTTCTCTCCTAAGAGCATAGAATCAAGCCCATCAGGAATTGGACTCAAAAATATGCAAGAACGTGTAGAATTGATAGGTGGTCACTTCACCATTCGCTCTAAAGAAAACGAGGGGACGACCATTCGTACGGTATTTTTAATCGAGGAATAGGGCTATGCCAGACATTATTCGCATTGTATTAGTTGATGATCATCCACTAGTGCTAGAAGGTATCAGCGCCCGCCTCAGTGAAGAAGAAAACCTCGAAATAGTCGGACAAGCCTGCAATGGTTTAGAAGCGCTCAACGTTGTCAAAGACACACAACCAGATGTTGTCTTGATGGATGTATCGATGCCCGTCATGGATGGCATTGAAGCCATGGAACGAATGGCTCAGGACTACCCAAACATCCGTGTGCTTATCTTAAGCATGCACGACAACCAAGAATACATCATGCGTTTAATGCGTCTAGGCGCATCGGGTTACGTACTGAAAGATGTCCCTTCAAGAGAATTGGTAAGAGCGGTTCGCACTGTTTATAGTGGTAGTACTTATATTAGTTCTCGTGCTTCGAAGCTATTGTTTAGGGATAGGGGCGTCGAACAAACACAGACCAAAAGCATACTTACCAAGCGTGAAATTACAGTGTTAACCATGCTGGCTGAAGGACTTTGTAATAAAGAGATTGCTCACTTTTTAGAGTTATCGGTCAGAACGGTTGAGGCTCATCGCCAAAATATCAAAAGTAAGTTGGGGATTCATACGCCTGCAGGACTGACAAAATATGCGATCGAACATCGTTTTGTGAAAGTCTAAAACGGCCTCACCAGAATCCACACATCCGCCAAAACACCGCCTATCTGTTATCTATAGAATTCCCATGCATTTCCGGACTAGCCGATAGAAGGCTCTATCAAACCTCCCCTATATTTCATTACAATCCTTTCATTAATTAAATTTTATTAACTAATAAAAATATTTTAGATTAAAAAACACACTAAAAGTAATTATAAACCACCAAATAACTCCTTTTTTCGACATTAAATGGAGTAGTAGGGTGCTAGAATTTCTATCACATGGATTATTTTTTAAACAAAAATATATTAAAAATCTAACCAACTGAATGAGGTACCGATGCTTAAAGCAATCAAACCATCTCGTTTCATTGTCGTTATAGTCATCGCAAGCTTTTGCGCTGCCTGTGACTCAAAAGTAGATGTTAGCAATAACTCAGTGGAAAAAAGTACGCAAGAGAGCCCTTTAGCTTCAGGAGCTGCTGATTCCACTCCCCCACCTGAAACAATCTCGGTTGAACAATTAGAACAACAATTATCACCGTTTAGAGCACGTATTCTAGCACTAGAAAATGAGCTCGAAGTAGCCCAACAAGCCACAACAGATACTACTAATAAAAAAGAAGATAAATTATTTGAGCAAAGTTTGATGGAACAAAAGCTCAGTAATTTGTTGGACGAGAATCAAGAACTCACCGATCAGTTAACCGCTCAAGAAGAAACCATTCAGCAGCTGCAAGACGAACTATCAGCAATGAATATCCAGCATCAAGAAGAACTCGCAAAACAAACGATTACCCAATAAACCAACTAATTCACAGAACTGAGTTAATACCTTGGGATTTACAATGAGACCCTCAATGAACTGCGTAACAGTGAACACCCCACGATCACTCGTTAGCCAGTGGCTGATGTTGCTATTTTTAGCCCTACTGAGCTTCCTCCCCTTTTCGCTCCATGCTGATGAAAATAATATTAGTATTACACTGATTGACGGAACAGCGAATAATGCACCGATGCCAGAAACACGCATCGATATTCGAGAGGTATTAGAGGATGGTACAACGGCATGGCGCAAGCGCCTAACAACTGATTCATTGGGTCAAGCATCAACTTTCCTTGAAGGTATTGCAACAAACAGAAAATATCAACTATCAGCACGTAGCAGTTTCAACAACCGCTCTAAAACACTGACCATCAGCACAGAAGGTGACCATACTTTTCAAGTTGGAACACCCTTATTAAATGTAACGGTGCGTAATAGTCACAGTGGTGAGGTCTTTGCTAATACTCGCGTGTATGCATACCAAGTTCAGAGCGATGGCAGTTACAACTACTTAAGTCGTGCAGATAGCGATGAAAATGGTCAATTAACCTTAGACCTACCTGTACTGAGTGACGGTGGCAAGGTACAACTCAAAATAAATAAGCCACTAAGTGATATTGATGCATACAGCGAACTCATCACAACAGCAGGTGACATTAATTTTGATATTGGAAAGCTACAAGTCTCTGTCTTAAATAGTGATAACGAAGAAGCACTCGCTAACCAAGATATCTACATCTACACCCAAGAAGGCGAGACAAGTAAGTGGTATGGCCGTGCTAAAACAGATGATTCAGGTCAATTACACCTTAATTTGAAAGGTCTTTATGACGGCACTAGCAGCCCTCAAGCGTATATGTTCAAAACGCGAAGCCCGTTCAATAATAAATATAAACAAAGCCAAAATATTAATACGTTAGGTGAACATAAATTCCTAGTTGGCACGCCACTGCTACATGTCACACTAAGCAATCAAAATACACAAGCATTCCTCGCCAACACCCGTATCACTGCCTACCAAATTTTAGACGATAACAGTACTAAATACCTTGATCGCGCCACGACTGATACAAACGGACAGCTATCTCTAGACCTTCCCACTCTAAGTGACGGTGGTTCTGTACAGCTAGTGGCAACCAAACCACTTAGTAATATCGATGCTTACAGTAGTATTATCTCTAACTCAGGAAAGATTGATTTCAAGGTTGGTGTACTACAAGTTAAAGTGCTTAATAACGACACTCAACAAGCGATTGCCGACCAAGATGTCTACATCTACTCACAGTCAGCTGAAGGGGAAAATAAGTGGTACGGAAAGTCTAAAACAGATGCCGATGGGCGACTGCAACTTAACTTGAAAGGGTTAAATAGCAACGCTGATACTGCAGATACTGCGCAATCGTATGTACTACGCACTCGCAGCCCATTTAACAACCAGTATAAATACAGTCAACTCATTGAAAAAAATGGTGAGTATATATTTTCAGTGGGTGAGCCACTGCTACATGCCACACTTAAAGACGCATCCAACGACAATGCCATCATCGCTGATGCCGAAGTAAGAGCCTACCAACTTGTTGATGGCAAACTTAAAGGCCTTGGAAAAGCAACAACAGATGAACAAGGTATGGTGTCATTTGATATCCCTGCACTTGCTGAAGAAGACACCGTTGTCCAGCTATGGACGAAAGTATTTAACTCAAAGATGTGGGCTAAGAGTCAATATATTAGCTCATCAGGGTCAGTCGACTTTCCTCTAGGAACAACCACAGTAACTGTCATTGATGGCTCTGTTATAGATGGTGAAGCACTAGCAGACCTTCGCGTTAATATCCGTGAGATAACAGGTGATGACACAACCAAATATGTTAGCTATACAACCACCGATAGCGAAGGACTTTTACGCTTGACCCTACCGGAACTAAGCCAAGGTAAGTCATACAAACTAGACGCAAGCAATCCAAGTGCATTGGTTCGCCAACGTAAATACAGCCAAGCGATCACTACAACTGGGGAGCATACCTTTGTACTTGGTACACAGCTACTTCAAATCACACTGAAAAATGCACTTAACCAGCTACCTGTCACCGATAAAAAAGTGACTGTTTATCAAAACACTGATGATGGCGCGCAATGGCGTGGCTCTATTACCACTGACAGCAATGGTCAAGCTTCCTTAGACCTGCCTCAACTAGCTGATGCCGGAAACTCCTTCTACCTTCGTGCTAGAAAGCCTTATGATGCCAATGACACTTTCAGTGAAGACTTCGCTACAGGTACATTTACCTTTGATTTTCCCGTTGGTAAAACTCCCGTCACTTTAACGGATAAAAACACAGGCTCGCCTATTGCCAACATCAAAATCCATAGCTATGAGATACTTTCAACAGGCTCTCGAAAGTGGCAAGGATGGGGACTAACAGACGCTAATGGTACAGCACATTTTGACTTACCTAGCTTAGCCGAAGGCAACCGCCATACATTTAGAGCAATTAACCCTTTTGCTAATAACAAACATCATTACAGTGAAATTGTCACTGCTGAAGGTCCTGTTAACTTTGCCGTTGGTATTGGTGAAGATGGCTCACTGGACCTTGTTGCGCCTGAACTCGTTGTTACTTCACCTGCCGATAGCAGTGACGTTGGTAATTTAGGGTTTATGCTGATAGGTACAGCTAGTGATAACAAACAGCTAGGCTCCATTAGTGTCTCATACGGTGGTAACAACTACCCTACTAGCATAGATACGACAACCTCAATTTGGCAGTTAAGTGTTCCTGCTGAGCATTTGACAGCTGATAGTGAGTTAGCAGTAACTATTACTGCTACTGACGCCATGAATAACCAAACAGTCGTCGAGGCACGCTATAACGTTATCGCTGATGCAAGCGCTCCAACAATTGTAATCAGTTCGCCTAGTGACAATGGCTTTGTTCCAAAAACAGGTTTCCTCGCCACAGGAACGGTCACTGACGATACTGGCATCAAAATGCTATTTGCGACCTTAGAAGACAGTAATTTAGGTACGGTTATGGAGCGAGAGATCGATGTTTCAAGCAGTGGCAACTGGGCACTTGCTGTTAATAACGGCCAGCTGACTGAATCTGGTACGGCTAAGTTAACCTTAGTCGCGACAGATATCGCCGAGCGTCAAAGCACTATTGAGGTTACCGTCAATATTACCGCCGCAGAGTATGAACTGCGACATATGATCAATCGCATTACTTTCGGTGCAAACGATGCCTTAATTAATGATGTGAGATCAATCGGCGCTAGCGCATTCCTTGAGCAACAACTCGCACCTGATGAGATTGATGATGAAGCGCTAGCGATCAAACTTACTGAAGTAGGCACTCCTAGCAGTATCAGCGAGTTACAACGCTATCAGCTCAACCATATGATTTATTCAAAACGTCAGCTGCGTGAAGTCATGGCATGGTTCTGGGAAAATCACTTCAACACCTTTATCAAGAAGTCTGGAAATACGGTTGCTTACGAACTTGCAGAGCACGACTCTTTCAGAGCAAACGCACTGGGTAACTTCCGAACGTTATTAAACATTAGTGCTAAAAGCCCAGCAATGCTGATTTACCTCGACAATATTCTTAACGTAAGTGATGACGCTAACGAGAACTACGCACGTGAAGTAATGGAGTTATCCACCTGTGGTGTCGATGCTTGTTATACGCAAACTGACGTAGAAGAACTTGCGGAGATATTGACCGGTTGGCAGGTAAAAGATGATACTTTCTTCTTTAATGATGATCAGCACACCAAAGGTTCAAAGCTATTCCAAGGTGTAACAATTGCTGAAGCAGGTGTAGAAGAGGGTAATCAAGCACTCGACATGCTGGCAACTCATGAAGCTACCGCAAACTATATTTGCGGCAAACTGATCAATGTCTTTATTAGCGATGAAGCCATACCGAGCTTAAATGAGCGCTGTACCAACACCTTCCAAGCAGCCGCTTATGATGATGACCAGATGTCTCAGGTCGTTCGAGGCTTATTGACCTCTCCAGAGTTCAATGATTCTGAAAACTTCAACAACAAGATCAAAACGCCGGTGGAATTTGCAGTAGCAGTGACAAGAGCATTGGACGCACAAGGTACTCATGCTGACATCCCCAGCTACACTGACCGCATGGGTCTTAGCCTCTTCTTCAACCCAGTCCCTACGGGCTGGAGTGAGTTAGGTAGCACCTGGATTAACTCGGGCACATTACTTGAACGCACTCGTTTTGCTAACCAAATCGCTGCTGCTGATATTGGGAGTCAAACCTATATTGACCCAGTGACCTTTTTCAAAGACAAAAATATCGAAACGCCTGAAGGCATTACAGCCTATCTATTTGACTTATTAGGTGGCGACATCTGGAGTGACCTAGAGCGTGCAATTGCACTAGAAATCCTAAACGATGAAGACACCTTTGATATGGAAGCAGAGAATGCAGATGCAAAGCTACGTGAGCTCATCGGCACCATTCAAAGCTATCCTGAATATCACTACCAATAAAGCGTGGATATAACTATGAAAAGACGTGATTTTTTAAAGTTCATGCTGGCAGGTACAGCAGCTGGAATATATGCAGGCCCTGCAATGGCAGCTGCGCCTAAAAGGCTCATCGTGATTTTCCAACGCGGAGGCTGTGACGGATTAAATGTAGCAGTACCTTATGGCGATGATGAGTATTACAACCTCAGGCCCACCATTGCTATTCCAAAACCAGGAAATGACGGTGGCGCACTTGCGCTAGACGATTTCTTTGGCTTACACCCCTCCATGTCAGCACTGCATGATATTTATCAAGCGGGTAATGTTGCCGTATTCCCCGCAGTGCATTACACAGGGGCTTCTCGGTCTCACTTTGACAGCCAACAATATATCGAAAGTGCTCAAATTAGCCGTAATGCCGATGGCTGGCTAAACCGTCATCTAGCTACACAATGGAACGACTTGGCAATGCGCGGTGTTAGCTTTGGAAGCAGCGTCGCTCACTCTCTCACAGGCTTGGTGCCCGTTTCCTCTTTCAGTAAACTGAGTCAATTTGATCTAGACCTTGATAGCAGTGCTGAAGATAAACTGGTTAATAGGCTGACAGAGGTTTATAGCGAAACCTCAAATGAGAACATTAACTATGATTCGTTAATTCGTCAGTCGGGTCACACGCTATTCCAAGACCTACAAGCAACGTCCGAACTAAGTTCCTCTGAAAGTACGGCTAGCTACCCCAATAATACCTATGGACAACAACTAGCAAATATCGCGACAATCATCAAAGAAGGCGCTGGTTTAGAGCTTGCGACAGTCTCTATTGGCGGCTGGGACACCCATCAAAATCAAGGTGGAGCTGAGGGAGCACAGGCCAATAACTTAAAGAATTTTTCTGATGGTATCGCCGCTTTCTATCAAGACATGGGTAGCCATATGCAAGACACCATGATCCTAACCATGACTGAGTTTGGTCGTACCGCCCAAGAAAATGGTAGTTTTGGTACCGACCATGGCCATGCTTCAACATGGTTTGCGCTAGGTGGAGGCGTGCAACAGGGCATTTATGGCGAATGGCCTGGGTTGCAGGAGTCTCAACTTGAAAATGGTCGGTATCTTGCACAAGCAACGGACTTTAGAGATATTTTCTCTGAAATAGTCACTCAGCACTTAGGGAATAATGATGAGTCCATTATTCCTAACTATGCTGCTAACGCTATCGGCTTTTTGTAAAAGCAAATATCCGTGTCAGGCCAGAAGCTATTATTACATCTGGTCTGACCTTTCAAAATACCCGTTAAATTTACTCAATTGGCGGCAACCGCTACACTGGTATCAGAATCTAACTCTAATCGTCACCTACCTTATTGCCATAGGATTTAATATGCCTTTTCACGGAATCCGCGCTGACAGGCGTTACTTGTTCAGCCCTGAGCCTATTACCAATATTGGTGTAAATGACACAAATACTTGGCGTTTAAACCCTGATCACCGCCATGTTTATAACAAACTCCACATAGCCTTATCCCAAGGTCTTATCGCCGCACCCAGCGGTGTCAGCCCACTAGCAATGCAACTTTCACCGGAACAAGCTTGTTTTGTAAAACCCATTACCAACCTTGGTGGTATGTCCCTCAATAGCTTTGCCAGCACCGCTCAAAAAATTGCAGATGCCAGCATCAATTCAGCGGAAAACAACAATGAAAACTGCGCAGCAGGCAGCTTTTGGTGTGAGTTTTTAGAAGGCTCGCAAACCAGTACCGACATACTTATATTAAACGGCCAACCAAAATGGTATGGGCATACCAAAGCAGCAGATGAGAAAAACAAGAACCGCCCTATCTACTGGAAATTAGGTTATAATTGTCAGCAATTAGAACCACTTATTGAAAGTTTCATTCATCGCGAACTGAAAGGTTACACGGGACTGTGTAACGTAGAAATGATTGGCGATTTTATTATCGAAGCCCACTTGCGAGGCTCAAACGCATTTTTTGACTACTACCCAAAGCAGTTCATACAAACATGGGTTAATGTAGTCGATCTAAAACAATGGACAACAATCACCCCGCTAAAACAAGGCTGCGTCTACTCAATGTTTGGGGGTTGGTCACTCAATGATGGCTCCGAGCAACTGGTTGAGTCACTCGGCGCTAAGTTATATCGCGATGGCATGATTGAGGACCGTGTTGCCATCTTATTTACCGATACCGTTGAGCAAGCAAAATCAATCGAAATGCTGCTCAAAGCCAAGACTAGCGCTATTTAACGTAGCGTCCATAGAGCATTTGCAACATAGCGATTTCATCGTCTTCTGGCTTACACCACGACTCCATACCTAAGTCTTTAAGTACGCGTGAGCCTTGTGCATCATCTTGCAAATTAAAGAACTCATTGGTTAGCTGTGTTTGCAGGTCAGCAAAGCGTGGCGACAGTAGCAGCATATGATATGCAATCCCCGTTTCACTCTCTTCCAATACATTCGTTCCGGCACGACTCAGCTCTAATAGCAGGTGATAATTCTCTTTCAACATAAACAGCATATCGACGTCTTTCTCAAGCAAACGTCGCATCGCAGTCAGCTGGTTACCGGTAAACTGATAACTCAACGCTGACGAGTCTAATTCATACTCATCACAAAAGAAGCGCCCTAATAAAAATACAAAGCTCTCTTTTGCCGATGTTGCAACGGCGGCACCTTCAAAGTCTTTAATCGACTTTTCACTGTCCTCAGTACGCACCACAATACTCACTTCAACGCTGTCATTCGCTGGTCGAGCAATCGGAATATAATTGTGGTTTGCAATCAACGAACACGCATCGAATGGTTTAGCAAAGACAATCGCATTTTCATGTAGTGCAACCTCTTGCCCAAACTGGGTAATATCCATTGAAATAGTGCGATCAAGACGGCGCTGCAACAAGGTATTTAAAAAGTACCATCCCGTCAGTTGCTGGTTATTTTGTAAGCTCACTGAAAATGTCATTTTATCCGTATCAGAAGCCAACTCAACCGGCTTAGCAGCAGGCTTTTCACTAGCCGCTGAAGCTACTGGCGTTTCCTCAGTGTCTGCATCAGTGCCACGGTTACGCTTCACTCGCCTAAACTGTGGCGAGCGATTACGAGCAGGCTTACCGCCTTTAGCAGGCACAGCCTCTGCAGGTTCTACATCCGCGATATCTTGTCCCGCACCACCAAAATAACGATTCAAACCGGTCATTTTGAACAGCATACTCACCATACGATTTAGGTTAATCGCTTCAGTTGCTGTGCCACTCTTCTTCCAACTTTCTAGGCAACGCATCAACTGCGCTAGCCCCATCGAGTTAACGCGAACCACTTCTTCAAAGTTAAGAATCACCTTATGGTCAGCGAGCACCTCAGGCAAAGTATCAAACACCTCACCTGCGGTAACATCAATATCGCCCTTTAATAGTAAAGTCAGTGTTTTCGCTTCACTATCGACAACATTATCGATGTATAAATTGGCCTTTCCGGTCATGCAGCAACCTCGTCAGACAATATCTGATTGTCGATAATCGTTTCGTTGAACTCTGAGTGATACAAGAACTGGAAACCACTGTCAGAGTCAAAATCTTGCTCTTGTGTGAGCGACCAAAGCAACGTGACCTGCGTTTTGCTATTCGGTAAAACACGCACCTGAAGGTAATCACTGATGCGCCACATTAAGTACATCCCTGTTCCACCTACACCCGCTTCCATGCCCCCTTCAGGGTTAACCGTGTTTAGGTACAAACGGTTAAGGAATGTAGATGGTGTAAAGGTACCCCAATGATCCGTAATGGAGATACCAAGAACATCTTTATTCTGCTTTACGCGCATGCTGATATTTTCGTAACAGGCAACAATACGCTCATCACCTTTCTTAAATAACGCGTTATTACGACGGCCTCTAGGCGCACCATAGAAGCTATTTTCAATCAGCTCATCCGCCATCAAGCAAACAACATCCTGCAAGCCTTCACCCAAGTCAGACATACCCGACAAAGCTTCATTTAACTGAGCCATCGCCGTGATTTTTTCATCGCTATGGTGAAAGTCCCAAGTCTGATCAACTGTAGGTTGAGTAACCCACTGGTCAATATCATCGCCCTCAGGTATGAGATGCTGATTAAGTAAACCCTGCCAACCCAAGTCATGTAAGAACGCTTGATCATTGAGTAGTACACGACGAATACCCTGCTGACATAAGAATGGTAGCAATGCAGCCACCTCATTATCTTCACAGGTAACCACACTAAACTGACGTGAGACATAGCTATCAATTTGGCGCTCACCTGACAGCAAGTTTTCCGCTTTAAGCTGAATGACTTGGCTCTTGGCTAGAATATCTTTTGGCAGCCTCGTCACTGAGAAGTTGTTCACCACTCGCTCTGTATGAGACACCATCATCAGTGTCACATCATCACTAAACACCTGCTTACCACAATGTGCTTCCAAGCTCGCAAACATTGCCGTATTTGCCTCATCAACAGACAACTTTGACACCTCGTACAACAAATTTTCCAACCGATCAAAACCAAACTGCTCACCCGTGGATGACTCTTCTTCGATGATACCGTCCGTATAAACAAACAGCTTGTCATCAATCTCAAGATCAAAACTAATCGCCTCGTACTCCGGCGTTTCCACTTTACCCAGCGGCACACCTTCACACTCGATCATGCACCAATCCCCTTCATCTGCAATCCAGATATAAGGGAAAACATGGCCCGCATTAGCCACTTGTACATGACCTGTTCGACTGTCGATACTGAAACAAATCATCGTCATGAACATACTTTCGTGACTCGCCGTTAGTAGCGACTCATTAATATGCTCCAACATCACTGCAGGATCAGTCTCTTTTAAATTTTCTAGCTGGTGAACAGCCATTTTAGCGGCACTTACCAAGGTACCAGACGCAACACCATGACCACTCACATCACCCACTAAGAACACCGAGTGGTACTCTCCAACCTTATAGTAGTCGTAGTAATCACCACCCACTTCAGTAGAGGTAGTCAGACGCGCCATTCCTTCAATACCCGGTAATTTAAACGCTGGTTCAGGCAATAACGCCTTCTGAAGAATAGCGGCGTGAGACACTTCATCCTGCAAACGAGTGCTCAGTGCTTCCGTCTTAGACAAAGCATTCGCTAATGCAGTCGTTGATTTTTTACGCTCAGTAATATCAACACCTGTCGCGATCAACATCGACGGTTCACCGGTGATTGGGTCCAACAACATGGTGTTTGACCACTCAATACTCAGCATCTCACCTGTTTTAGTGCTCAGGTTTGTTTCAAGCTTTTTCGCAGCCTTACCTTCAAACAAGCCGTTATAGGTCTCGACCAAAGACAGTCTTTCATTTTCAGGGATAAACGCGCCCATAAAGTTCTGCCCCAAAATCTGATCTTTACTCCAACCTGTCAGATCTTCACTATGCTTATTAAACATCTGCACCTCACCCGCTTTATCAATACCGATGATAAGTGCCTGAGAGGTGTTAATAATCCCGTCACTGAACTGCTGTTGGCCCAGTAAGTTAGTTGCAAAGCGTTTGATCATATTCACCAGTGGGCGATAGATCAGAAAACCCTCCAAAACCAATACAAGCAAGGTAAGGAAATAGATGATGTTTTCACGCTGGACGTTATTTTTTGCCGCTATTTCAGCATCCATCTCATACTGTCTAACCGCAGTATCCAGAGAGCGCAACAACGGCAACTGAGAGGCTGCTAAGACTTGCTGCAAATGGTAATCATCCGCTGAAATAGGGCCAATATCACCTTTACTCAACAGCAAGTTAATGTTGTCTACAAACAAGCGAACATTAGCATCTAGCTCATGCGGCTTATCATAGTAAATAGCTCTAGCCGCTTCAGACATTGTGCTGGGGAGCTTACGTTTTTCATCACCTTCCGTTAAACCAACGTGAGAGTTAAAAATCTCATCAGCCACCGCTTTTAATGAAGCCTGTGCAGCTTTACGCTCCTCAGTGGTTTGCGCAGCACGCATGGCTAACGCAAAACGTCCCGCACGCTGCGACAACATACGCTGCTTACCACTGATATTAATCACGATGTGACTACTCTCATTAATAGATAACATGTGCGAACCCAGTAGGAACGCCGCTGTCGACAGCAAGGCAATAAGAAGAAGTGCAACAATAGAACGCGTCCACACTCCACGTGTCAGCGAAGCAACATTGATTGAACCTTCCTGTTTATCAGTCGTGTTAGATACATTTTTTTTCGACTCAGCCGAGGCACCAGCAGTCGAACTCGCAAAAGAATATGTTTGGGTCCTGTCGATCATGTTTCATCCTTAAACACACGATTCAGTTTGTTACCCCTATTACAAACGAGAAACCTCGGGGGAGGCATTTAGGCGAAGCTACAAGTATGGAATAGCCTTTATACTCTATTAAAATCGACCCCATAACATAAGGGGGTACGTTATGAAGTGTTTTTATGGCCTGATTTTATTGAATATCCATACCAGTCTCCATACTTACAGAACTATAAGTTTCAATAAAGTACTTTTTATGAATTTTTTATGATCATTTATGATGCAAACTAATTATCACCACTCTGGTGAGAGAAAATTTGCATTTCGCGGCCTTGCGCACCAAGAGTATGCGCAAGGGGACCGCTTAATCGGTAATGAAATACTCTGGTGTATGGCCTAGCTCACAAACAACACTCATCTGAAGACGCTCTAAATCCATATGAACATTCATAGCATAGACTGCCAATTTAGGGTCTTTAAGCTCAATCGCATCCACGATTTTGGTGTGCTCTACATGCGTTGATCGTAAGTTTTTACGTTCCTGCATGGTCAAATGTCGGTATCTATCTACCTGCAACTTCACTTGCTGAATTAGCGTCCAAATACCAGGGTAACCCGCTACTTCTGCGATCAATGCATGAAAATTATCATCTTCTTTATAGAACGTTGCGTGATCTGCTGACTCAATCGCCCGATGTTGCACTGCCAGTGACTCTCTCAACCGCTCTATATCAGCAGGGGTAGCAAACTCACTTGCCGCTTTTACATTGACAATTTCAAGTGCTTGGCGCGCTACTCTTGACTCAGGTAGCGTCGATAATGGAATACGACCAACATACGTACCTGATTTAGAAACAACTTCAACCAATTGATTTTTAGATAGCCTAAGAACCGCTTCACGAACTGGCGTACGACTAACACCTTCAGCTAGCGCAATTTCTTGCTCTGAAATAGGCGTACCGGGTTTTAGCTTTACCGAGACGATCTCCTCAAACAGACGCTGATAAATCATGTCGGCTATTGTTCCACTATCCGCGCTGTCAACAAAACGTGGACTACCTGTTGGTGGAGAATTAGGTGAGCGTTTCTTTCTTTTAACTATTTTCTTATCAATTGTCATAGGTGTTCATTTATAGAGGTGTAAGGCAAATACGTGTTTTCACGTCAGTCAGTTTAAAAACATACAACTGAAACGAATAAATAGCAAAAATATTAGTTAATTCGTAATAAAATCGGTCAAAACACTTATAATAATTTAGTAAAACACGAGTAATTGTAAAATAAAAACCCACTTAGAAACATCAAAGGTATAAATATACCTGACTCTGAGTGCAACGGAGTAGACATGAAACATACATTTGACCTAAGTGGTAAGACCGCATTAGTGACTGGCTGCAAACGAGGCATCGGTAAAGCGATGGCCGTTGCATTGGCAGAAGCGGGCGCAGATATTATCGGTGTGAGCGCAAGCTTAGAAAAAGAAGGTAGCCAAGTCGAAAAAGACGTGATTGCACTGGGTAAAACGTTCTCAAGCTATCAATGTGATTTTTCAAATCGTGAAGCACTTCACTCGTTTATTCAACAACTTAAAGCTGACGGTCACAAACCAGATATCTTGGTAAATAACGCAGGCACGATCAAACGCGCCCCTGCTGCTGAACACCCAGATGACATGTGGGACGAAGTGATTGAGATTAACCTCAACGCACAATTCATACTAAGCCGAGAGATTGGCCGAGGCATGGTTAAACGGGGTAGCGGCAAGATAGTATTTACGGCATCGCTACTCACATTTCAAGGTGGTATTACCGTTCCGGGTTACGCAGCATCAAAAGGCGGCATCGGTCAGCTAACCAAAGCACTGGCCAATGAATGGGCGTCTAAAGGCGTTAACGTCAATGCGATTGCACCAGGTTATATTGCCACTGACAACACAGAAGCATTGCGCAATGACAAAGAGCGTCACGATGCGATTTTAGGACGTATCCCTGCTGGACGCTGGGGCCAACCTGAAGACTTTGCTGGGCCAGTTTTATTCTTAGCATCTTCTGCATCTGACTATGTTCATGGCACAGTGTTGACAGTCGATGGCGGCTGGATGGGTCGATAATATTTTATAATAAAGATTATTTCTTGCACTAAGGTAGATTTACTAGTTTGAAAGATCAGCCACAACTAGTATAGTGGTTATTTTTAACGTTCCGTGGCTGGTAAATCCCTAAAGGATAAGCGTTAAAAATAAAATCACTTTTTATTGTATTTTCTTGGAGGAAGATCATGTTAAAGAAGTTTATCACGTCAGTAGCGGTCGCTACCTGTGTCAGCGTATTAACAACATCAACTGCACTAGCTGCAGAAACTCTAAAATGGGCTCACGTCTACGAGACAGGTTCTAACTACCACAAAGCAGCACTATGGGCTGCAGACGAAGTTAAAAAGCGTACCGAAGGCCGTGTCGAGATCAAAGTATTCCCAGCATCATCGCTCGGTAAAGAAGTTGAAATCAACGAAGGTATGGGTATCGGCTCTGTCGACATCATTTACACAGGCCCTAGTTTTGCTGAACGTTACTATGGCCCTATCGCCATTTCTGACTATCCATTCATCATGCGTGACTATGATCATTGGCAAAAGTACCGTGACAGCGGGCTATTTGCTGAGCTGTCAGAAGGCTACAAGGGGGCAACAGGTCACACAGTATCAACATTGGGCTACTACGGTCAGCGCCACGTCACATCAAACAAGCCAATCCTAAAGCCTGCTGATATGAAAGGGTTGAAGATTCGTGTACCAAACTCTCCACTAATGTTGATGTTCCCTCGCGCAGTGGATGCAAACCCAACACCCATGGCATTCTCTGAAGTATATTTAGCACTACAGCAAGGTGTGGTTGATGCTCAGGAAAATCCACTTCCAACGATCAAGTTCAAGAAGTTCCACGAAGTACAGTCAAACATCAACCTAACTGGTCACATTGTTAACTCACTGTTGACGATTGTCTCTGAGACAGCCGTTGGCAAAGTGGGTAAAGACTTCGATACCGTTAATACGGTACTGAAAGAGTCAGCGGCTAACTACTCAGATGAGATTTATCAAGCAGAACAAGACTTGGTCGCATGGTTTCGCGAGCAGGGTACTAAGGTTAACGAGTTAGACAAAAAACCATTTAAAGATGCTGTTACACCGATGCTTACGGCAAAAGGCGTTCCATACACATTGGATCACTTCAATCGTTTAGGTGCGATCAAGTAATAGGCTTTAAGGATTCTTTAAATGATGTCTTCAAAAGACAGCCTAGCGGGCGATGCGCATGACGCACCGCCCGTCATAGACTTTAAATGGGTAGACCTACCGGGTTTGTTAGCACTATGGCTGCTAGCGATCATCGTGTTTACCCAGTTTTTCACCCGCTATGTGTTAAATGACAGCTTGGCGTGGACCGAAGAAATTGCGCGCTATGTCCTGATTTTAGTCGCGTTTTTAGGTGCCGTTACTGTCAGCCGTAAGGGAACACATATTTTCTTAGAATTTTTTTACCGCTATCTATCCCCCGCCTTAGGTCGCTATCTGTCGATGTTGATGGACGTGATCAGTGCCGGTTTCTACGGGTATTTGACGATCACGGCTGTTCAACTGGCCCTGAAAACCAGAACCAAAATGGCGTCCGTCGAAATTCCAAAAAGCTTGTTGTACTGGTGCGTTGCAGTTGGTTTAGCAGCGATTACCGTGTATTCCGTTATTTGGTTAATACGTAAGTATCGCCAAACACCCGAAGAACTCATCGAAGAGCTAGAAAGACGCGCGCTCTCAGAAGCCATGGAATAGGTAGGAACTATGTCAATTTTATACTTATTTCTCGTTTTATTTATACTGCTGATCGCAGGTGCGCCTGTTGCAGTCGCGCTAGGTCTGGCATCCTTAGTATTTATACTGCTGGATGGTATGCCAAGCCTTGTGGTACTGCATAACATGGTAGGAGGGATTAACTCATTCCCGCTCATCGCCGTGCCATTTTTCATCATGGCTGGTCACTTGATGAACACCTCAGGCATCACTACCAAAATATTCGCCTTTGCACGTGCGGCAGTGGGTTGGATGTATGGTGGTCTGGGTCATGTCAATGTGGGCGCGAGTGTGATTTTTGCAGGGATGTCTGGCGCAGCAGTTGCTGATGCCGGTGGCCTTGGCAATATCGAAATTCGTGCAATGAAAGATGCCGGGTACGACACCGATTTTTCAGTGGGTATCACCGCCGCCTCATCCACCATCGGCCCGATCATTCCACCGTCATTGCCACTGGTTGTTTACGGGGTCATTGCTGATACGTCTATTGGTCAGTTATTTGCCGCAGGGCTGATACCAGGCTTGTTAATGGCAACGGCATTGATGATTATGGTCTCAGTGTTCTCGCGCATTCGTAAGTATCCTCGTGACGAGCGCTTCAGCTTGAGCATCTTCATCAGCTCATTTGGTCATGCAATATTACCGCTAATGACACCCATCATTATTGTAGGTGGTATTTTAACGGGCGTATTCACACCCACAGAAGCGGCTATCGCTGCGGTGGCTTACTCATTATGTTTGGGTTTATTTGTTTACCGCACCTTGAGCTGGAAGCAGATTTTGAAAGTGTCGCAAGACACGGTTGAAACGACCGCATCGATCATGATGATTGTGGCAGCCTCTTCCATTTTTGCTTGGATTTTAACGGCTAACCAAGTTGCCCAAGCCTTTGCGACCGAGCTACTGAGCTTCACTCAAGATAAAACTGCGATTTTGCTGATTATTATGCTGATCGTGTTAGTGGTAGGTTGCTTCATGGAAACCATCGCTGCCATCACTATCTTGACGCCGGTGTTACTACCTGTTGCCATGCAATTTGGCATCGACCCTGTTCACTTCGGCATTATCTTGATCCTAAACCTAATGATTGGCTTGCTGACGCCACCAGTTGGGATGGTGCTGTACGTACTCTCCAAAGTCTCCGGCGTGCCCTTTGAGCGTTGCGTGATTGCGACTGCACCCTTTTTAGTGCCTCTCATAATCGTCTTAGTACTACTGACCTTTATTCCTGCGCTATCCATGTGGTTACCAACACTGATTTACCGCTAGAAAATGGTAGGGTTGAGGTTAGTCTTCCTAGCCTCAACCTACTCTGCTTTGATCCTTAGGCATAACTATCCAATTTTTTGTACAAGGTTCGTCTAAACGGATAGAACTTGAGTGCCTCATCCAACAAAATCACACTAAAGACCAATAACAGTGGTGCGTTAAAGTAAATCAACAACGCACACATTGGTATCGCAATCACCCATTGTGTGATCAAGTTAATCCGCACAATCAGGTAGCTCTCACCCATCGCACGAATCATATTGCCGCAGAACATATTATTCACACGGAAGATTGGGATAAGGATGTAAGAGGGCGCAATGATCGCCAATGCCGTGATCGTTTCTGCTGATAAGTTTGTATACAACTGCGGGATAAACAGACTGAAAATATAAAAAGTCGTCACCATTACTGCGCACATCATCCATGTCACTAGCTTCGTTTGTCTCACTAAGTTCGGAATGGACTTATAGTCTTCTTTACCCAGCGTTTGACTCACCAAAATCGTACTAGAGTGCGTCCAAGAGTTAACAAACATCGAGACTATTTTAACCCAAGGCAAAATAAGCGTAATCGCTGCATAAGAGGAAACGGGCAACTGGGCAAACAGCGCCTGAATCATGAGTAGCCCACCAAACATCACCGCGAAGTTTGCAACTATCGGGAGCACTTCATGAAAGTGCGCCACCACCGACGTACGACTCACCCGCATAAACCCTGCGATATGACCGTTAATGCGCTCTTTATTAAGCTGAATGGCGAGGTAAACAAAACGCACAATGATTGCTACCGCACTACCCCAAGCAGCTCCGACTAAACCTAGCTCTGGCGCGCCCCATAAACCATAAATAAGCGCCGCACTGCACACTATATTTAATGGTATTTCAATCATAAAACCGTAGAGTGGGATACGCGTCTTTTTGGAGGAGTTGAAGTACGACACGATGACTTTAGTCAGTGACGAAAACAGCACTACGATCAGTGAAATGGTGACGTATTCGATCGCTAGTAGCGCGACATTATCATCATGCGTAATCAGGTGAATAAGCGCATCTACACCAAACCATAAAGCAATGATGGTAAATAGACCAAAGCCTACGCTAATAATCCAACCCGACGTTGCCTCAAGCCCAACCTTGTTTATATCACCCGCGCCCACCGCTCGCGATAGCACTAGCTGCGTACCGTTACCAATCGCCATTTGAATACTGACCAAGAAAGCGATTAGCGCACCACCGATACCAAACGCAGCCACAGGAATGTCGCCTAAGGCCGCTATAAGCAACAGGTCAACAATGGTGATTGATTGCATAAGCACTGCATTTATCGCCATTGGCCATGCGACAGAGGCAATACCCCACAAGGTTTTTTTATCTAAGTTTTTAAAGATTTGCATTTGCCACTTCTACAGAAAGGGGTCTGTTCGAGCGTAGTCGCTCCAGATAGAAGGCGATTATAGCTTATATGCTAGCTATAGTTTGTATTGGGAGTTATTTGCTGGGCTTCCTGTCACTCCAAACATTCCGCAGCATGGCGCCAGTAGCGAACCCAAAAGGAAACCGCAGAGATAGTTGTACACCCAGCCGACCTATTTGCGATGACTCATCGCGTAGCAAAATTGAACCAATATGGTGCAGCACTGCAGGGGATATTTGACTCATCAACGCATTTTGTCCATCATCAGTGGGTGGTCTTGTGTTTACAGGTACAGCACAGGCCTCCGTTAAGCATATCTACGAGTTGTTGAATCTGGCATGATAAATGTATAAAACCTTGTTGATGATTTAATTTATGTGCAGTATTGGTTAATACTTAGTACGTACATAGCGGGAAAGCGAAAATACTTATGACAGCAATTTTAGATGTTCAGAACATTCATAAACACTTTGGGCAACTTGAAGTATTACGCGGAATATCACTGACAGCGAATGCAGGAGACGTCATTTCAGTGATCGGTTCCTCTGGGTCCGGTAAGTCGACATTCTTACGCTGCATTAATTTATTAGAAATGCCAGACCAAGGCTCTGTCAGTTTGCATGGTAAAGCCATCACACTGAAAGAGAATAAAAAAGGCGAGCGCATCGCTACCAACGCAAAACAAGTCCAAGAACTACGTACTAAAGTAGGAATGGTGTTCCAGCAATTCAATTTGTGGGCACACTTAACCATTCTTGAAAATGTCATGGAAGCACCCGTCCGTGTATTAGGCGTATCAAAAGCAGAAGCAAATGATATAGCCATGACCTATCTAGAGCAGGTAGGAATCGTCGATAAAGCCGATTCCTACCCTTCGTTCCTATCCGGCGGCCAACAGCAACGTGTGGCTATCGCACGCTCTTTAGCGATGCAACCAGACGCTATCCTGTTTGATGAGCCAACCTCAGCACTTGACCCTGAGCTAGTGGGCGAAGTACTGGGTGTTATGCGCAAACTTGCCGACGATGGAATGACCATGGTCGTGGTTACTCACGAAATGGCGTTTGCCAGAGACGTTTCAAACCGAGCAGTCTTTTTGCACGAAGGACTGATTGAAGAGCAAGGCAACCCTACCGACCTGTTTGGCTCGCCACAGTCGGAACGTTTACAACAGTTTTTATCAAATACTGTTTATTGATCGCTTATTTACAAAGTAAATATTTAAAAACCAACGGAGTAGAGAAAATGACTAAAAAATGGTTATTGTCAGTAGCATTAAGCGCAACACTTTTAAGTGGTTCTGTATTAGCAGCGGATACCTTACGTATCGGAACGGAAGGCGCATATGCACCTTACAACTTCGTCAATGATGACGGCAAGCTAGCAGGTTTTGAGATCGACCTAGGTAACGCGTTGTGTAAAGAAGTTGATATGGAATGTGAGTTCGTCAAAAATGATTGGGATTCAATCATTCCAAACCTAATCGCAGGTAACTACGACATCATCATGGCAGGTATGTCGATTACTGATGAGCGTAAAAAGACAATCGCATTTAGTGATGAATACAAAGCGGTAGATCCTTCAATCTACGCAGCACTAAAAGACACTAAAGTCGATTTCGAAAAGCTAGATGGCAAGAGCATCGGTGTTCAAGGCTCAACTATTCAAGCCTCTTTCCTTGAAGAGAAATATGGCAAAACTAGCACTATCAAGTCATATGGCAAGCCAGACCAAGCCGTTGCTGATTTAGCCGCTGGTAACGTTGATATTATGCTAGCTGATGGCGAGTTTGTAAGAACAGTCACGGATGGTTCTAATGGCATGTTAGTGGTTGTTGGCCCAGAAGAAATGATCGGTGGTGGTATCGGTATTGGTATGCGTCAAGATGCAGAAAAGCTGAAAGACACACTAAACGCAGGTATTGCAGCAATGAAAGCTGACGGCCGTCTAGATGAGATCATGGTTAAATACTTTAAAGATGTTAAGCCTTACAAGACAAACTAATTTACGCTGACACCTAGGTAAATAACTGCCTTTGCTCTGTTGGTTACACAATAGGGCAAGGGCAGACTAGTTGCATTACTTCCTCTTACAAGGCACACCCATGATAGAACTTATTCCCGATTGGCTGGGTAACTGGCTTGGTCAAGATGGTCTAGACACCATCAAATATTTGACCAATGGCAAGCACATGGCTTGGTACAGCAGTGTTAAGTTCACGCTGATTGCGGCTGTTCTTGGTGGCGTGTTAGCCGTATTCTTCGGTTTAATGGGCGCTGCAATGAAGCAATCTAAAATTGCACCATTGCGTTGGATTGGAAATATTTACACCACCATGGTTCGGGGTATTCCCGACGTATTATTCCTACTCTTTTTTCCGCTAGCCCTTGAGCAACTCGCTGAGCTAGTGATGGCCTATATGTACTGCTCACCAGAACAGTGGAGCAACGCGACAGGCTGGCCCGTGTGCAGAGAAGCACAGTGGCTACTATCCACCAACGAATACTTACTGATGGCCTGTCTATCGTTTGGTATCGTGTTTGGCGCGTTTGCCGCCAACGTCATTTATGGCGCAATGCAAGCCGTACCAAAAGGCCAACTCGAAGCTGCAGAAGCGTTTGGCTTTACAGAAAAACAAATTTTATGGCGTTTTCAAATCCGTCAAATGTGGGTTTATGCACTTCCCGGACTGTCTAACGTCTGGCTACTATTGCTGAAAGCCACCTCGCTATTGTCCTTACTACAAATCACCGATATCGTGTCCTGGGCAGATCGCTTAGGCGCACCTAACTACCTTTCGATGGCTGGTTTAGTCCACCCCGATTGGCGTTGGAAGTACTACTTGGTGTTATTTATATTCTATATTTTACTAACGATGATATCCGAACGCTTCTTTGCCTTTTTGCAAGTGCGCGCGAGTCGCGGCATGGCGAGGAGTAACTAATGGATTGGTTAATGAGTACGCCGTTTGTACAAGACATTGTCATCCTATTTAAGCCTGCGCTCTATAACATTTACTTTGCGCTGGTATCGATCCCGTTTGGCTTTCCTTTAGCTATTTTATTAGCCCTCGGTAAAAACAGCCGCAACCGCCTAATTGCTTCGTTTTCAAAAGTGTATATCTACGCTTTTCGAGGATCGCCGTTGTTCATCCAGTTCTTTATGTTTTACTCCATATCGCTGGCGTGTAACCAGTCGCTTTGGAAACCATTAGGACTCGATGGGTTGATGTTGAACCCACTGTTTATTGGCCCGCTGGTGTTGATTTTAAATACTAGTGCCTACGCCGCTGAAATATTTTACGGTGCACTACAGACGATTCCAAAAGGCGAGATTGAAGCATCACGCGCCTTAGGAATGACTAAGTGGCAAGAATTTCGTACCACAACATGGCCCAACATGTTACGACTCGCGTGGCCTGGTTACACCAATGAAGTGGTGTTTTTATTCCATGCGACAGCCATTGTCTACTTCACACTACCCGTGATTAATGACCAAAAAGACCTATTGAATAAAGCAGGCGAGCTCTTTGAAAAAGACTACAACTTGTTCCTACACTTCTCCGTGGCGGCGTTGTACTTCCTCGTAATTTCGATGATATTGTTTTACCTGCTTAACTTGGTTAATAAGTACTTAAACCGACACCTAAAAGTCCGTAGTAACTTAAAAATTAAGCCTAGTTACATTCGTTAAATACTGAGATTTACCATGTCATTTGAAAAGATTACTCACACCATTCGTGGTGACGCACCCGGCAACTCCACTGAGTTAACCTACTTTCGAATAGGGCCTGAAAACGCTGAGCGTAAAGTGTTTTTACAAGCGGCACTTCATGCGGATGAGCAACCGGGTATTTTGGTGCTTCACCACCTACTCAAGCTGCTTAAACAAGCCGACAGTGACGGTCAGTTAGCCGCAGAGTTTGTTGTTTTCCCGATGGTAAATCCATTGGGTATGACTGATATTGGTTTCCGTCAACACCAAGGTCGTTACGACCGAGCAACAGGCGTTAACTACAACCGCAACTGGCCAGACTTGTATCAAGTCATCGAAGATAAAGTCGCTGATGTGCTGAGTGACGACACAACTAAAAACATCCAAGCAGTGCGACAGTTACTGGCTGAATGGTTGGAAACGAGTCAGCCTTGTAGTGCCTTAGAACACCAGCGTCATTGCGTTATGCAGCAAGCGTTTAATGCAGACTACGTGCTGGATTTGCACTGTGACAATGATGCGTTGGCACATATCTTTACCGCACCTCAGTCAGTTGACGTGATGCAGTCGTTATCTGACTGGATGGGCGCGGCAGCAACACTAACGACAGAAGATAGCGGTGGTGGCTCGTTTGACGAAGTGTGGTCACTGCTTTGGAACAAATTAGCCAAGGCGTATCCTGATAAAAATATCCCGATGGCCTGTCACTCAGCAACACTAGAGTACCGTGGACTCTCTGATGTATTTGACCCGCTGAATAAAGACGATGCAGAGCGCTTATATGGCTTCTTACAGGGTCAGTCGTTGATCAGTGGCGAGCTAATACGCCCTTGCCCACCTGCGACAGCTAAAGCGACCGACTTAGCGGCTACGGAGATGACTCGCGTCACTGAAGCAGGTTTACTAGCTTATAAAGTTGAGCTGGGTGATGTCGTTAAGAAAGGTGACGTGCTGGCTGACTTGATTGCGCTGGATGGTGAAGAAGCTTTTGTGAAGCGTACGCCTATTTTAGCGGGTACTGATGGGGTCATTTTATCGCGCAATAATCAGAAATATGTATGGCCGGGAAGCTCTATTGCTAAGGTTGTTGGTACAGAGGTTTTAGACTCTCGTACGGGTAGTTTGTTGGTTGACTGAGTAGTTGCTTCTGAAGCAACTTCATTAAGAACAACAAAAATAGCACCGCCACCTCAAATATCCAGTGACTCCTGACTCAATAGTAACTTAACGCTGAAAATGTCTTAAAATAAAAAGTTTGCAGACAAATATGTATCAGATTAATAGCTGGAAAATCTATAAACGCCCTTCTTATATTGCAATTAGACGGGGCTGTAGATAGCAATTGGACGCTATACTAGATAGCAATTGGACGCTATACTAGATAGCAATCGGACGACAGTCTGGCAAAAAAATTACCGTAGCTATGAATTCAAAATTTCTACCTCGATACCTACAATCAAAGCTAAAGATAGCGCTGAGTGACACCCCTGTAGTATGTATATTAGGTGCTAGGCAGTGCGGTAAAACAACACTCGCACAACAGTTCGACAGCCAAAGGACATACATAAACTTTGACGACAACGCGATTCTTACTGCCGCAAAGCAAGACCCTACAGGCTTCATCGCTGGACTTCCTGAGAAAGTTATACTTGATGAAATTCAACGTATACCTGAGTTAATGCCTGCAATAAAAGCCAGTGTTGATCAGCAACGCACACCAGGTCGTTTCTTGCTAACAGGTTCGGCTAACCTACTTTTATTACCACGAGTGCAAGAGTCACTGGCTGGACGTATGGAAGTTCTCAACCTACAACCTCTCACCGAACAAGAAAAACATAGGAGCCAACATAGTTTTCTAGCAAGGCTATTGGATAGACCACTAACGGCTAAAATCATTGGTGAGCAAGCAGGTATCAATGGCGTTGCAGAAGCCGTTTGTAGAGGCGGTTACCCTGAAGCTAACTCACGTAATGAAGTCCGATCTCGCCAATGGCATACGCAGTACCTTAAAGCCATCATTCAGCGTGATGTGAAAGACATAGCCAATATTCGTGACGAAAACGAGTTACTCCGTGTCACACAAGTTTTAGCGTTACGTACAGGAACATTGCTAAATATCAGCAGCCTGTCTAATGAGTTAGATATAAGTAGAGCAACAGTTGATAAGTACATCACCGTACTAGAGCGTCTTTTCTTAGTAAAGCGACTACCAGCATGGCATAAAAACCAAGTTAAGCGATTAGTCAAAACACCTAAAATTCATTGGGTGGATAGTGGCTTAGCCTCAACTTTACACTCTGTTAAAACCTCTGACTGGTTCGACCACAAAGTTAACTTTGGCGCACTACTGGAAAGCTTTGTTGTTCAACAAATCATTGCACAGGCGGGTTGGCTAGAAGAACCACCACGGTTTAGTCACTATCGCGATAAGGATCAGGTAGAAGTTGACCTTGTCATTGAACAAGGAAGAAAGGTTTGGGGAATTGAAGTCAAAAAGGCTGCGAGTATTCAAGCGAAGGATGGCCTCGGGCTATATAGACTTGCAGCACAATACGGTGATCAATTTCAGGGTGGTATTTTGTTTTACTGTGGGAATAACTGCTTACCACTTGCGGAGAAGAATTGCTTTGCAGTGCCTATAAGTTGGCTTTGGGAATTGCCTACGAATTACTGAATTACATTCATACATCTATTGGTATCAAAAAAGGTTCTATCATATCAACAAAACAGCAGCTATACAGTGACAAAAGAAACTCACAGGTTGTTTAAATTAATTAAAAAGAAACCTATAGGTTTCTTTTTTGGAATATAATGAAACCTATAGCTATCTAAAAAGGTTTTATTATGTCTTCCATATTCCAAGTATTAAAGCGCCAACAGACTGAAAAATCACTTGAAATATGGCGCTCAACACAACTTTCAAGGACACCTAATCAAGGCTGGGTTCGCACAATAAGAGAAGCACTGGGAATGACAGTGGACTCTTTAGCTGTGCGCCTTGGCATCACTCCTACTGGAGTCCGAAAGGTTGAGAACTCAGAAGCCGCCAACACCATAACTTTAAAATCTCTAATGAAAGCAGCTGAAGCGCTAGACTGTGAACTACGATACTCCTTAGTACCAAAGTATTCATTAGAAGAAATGCGCGATAGGCAAGCCACAAGAAAAGCGAAAGAACAAATACAGTCAATTGGACACTCCATGAAACTGGAAGACCAAGAAGTCGATAGTGCATCACAAAAATTACTACTAGAAGAACTAAAGAAAAGCTTGCTTGAAGGTAACGGAAAGGAGCTTTGGAAATGATATTTGAATACCCTGAAGGCTCTACACCACTCAACGCTGATGAGTCTGCTGGCTTAATTCCTCAACACATCACCATCCAGAGCGAGTTAAACACTTGGGAAGAAGCCAATATCATTGAAGGTGAACGTTGGGCTTTGCGCCAAAAGAAAGCACAGCTATTAACTGAAGGCTTTGTTAGATCGCTTCATAAAAAGATGTTTGATCAAACGTGGGAATGGGCAGGCACCTTTCGCTCAAGTAATAAAAATATCGGTGTTGAGTGGTCTCAAGTATCAATGCAGCTACGCAACCTACTAGACAACGCTCAATACCAACTTGATAACGACGTTTACCCTGAACACGAATTAGCCGTTCGCCTTCATCACCAACTAGTCTTTATTCACCCTTTTCCAAACGGCAATGGAAGACGTGCCAGATTACTTGCTGATTTATTATTGGTTAATCATGGAGAGCCAAGGTTAACTTGGGGAAGTCGCACAACTCTGACTGCATCTGGGGATGTACGGAAACAATATATTGAAGCTTTGCGTGCAGCTGATCGAGGTGATATTACGATGCTATTAGAGTTTTCATCAACTTAAAGTCAGATCCATGTCCGAGCGCTTAACGTCATCAAAAAAGCCGCCCCTTGGTTACAAGGAGCGGCTTTTTGTTAGCAACAGTCTTTGTTACTTATGAGCATCGAATGCTTTGTTTTCATGTTTCATGATAGAGGCTATCAGCGCTACAACAATAGCGCCGCAGCCAAAAGCAAAGATGGTCAATGCCGCTGGATTATCAGCAAACGTAAAGTAGGCTGAAACATCTTCCCAAGAGGTAATAGAGGTTCCCATAATTAAGCTCCTTGTGGTTCTGGGTTAGCGAGTTTGTTTGGTACTTCACCAGCCGCACTTGCTGGTACACCTGCCTCAGGATAAGGCTTAGCTAGGATTTCAACTTCATCAATACCGATGTCTTCGCACTTCTCAGGTACACGTAATGCGTTGAATTTCTTCAGTAGGAAAGAAAGCCCATATCCCGGAAGGAAACCGACCACTACCATTACTGCTGCTGAGATCAATTGACCGCTAAAGCTGATTGCAGGATGGCCTTCTACATTAGGTGTGCCGCCAGCAAATACGCCGACTAGAATAACTGCAATAACACCTGTGAAGCCGTGAACTGATACCGCACCCACAGCGTCATCAACGCCCATTTTCTCAAGCATTTTAGCGAAGTAAACCGCTGCGATACCCATGCACGTTGCGATGATAAATGCTAATCCCGGATCGTAAAGGTCAAGACCTGCAGCAACCGAGATGATACCGACCAGTCCACCAGACATCGTCCAGAAAGGATCACGAGAAGCGATGTAGCAACCGATGATTCCACCAGCGAAGCCCATTAACGTATTGAAGGCAAATGCCGATAAGTTAGTTGGATTACCGTAGATGGTAGTCCAGCCTGTCTCTCCACCGTTGAAGATGATGCAGCCGCCAAGGAAGCCGAAGAAACCAACAATGATCAGCATCAAACCGATCAAGGTCATTGGTAAGCTATGTGGTGCAATGGTTTGAGCAACGCCATTAATGAACTTACCTTTACGTGCGCCAAGGTTCAGCAATACACCCAAAGTAAAGAAGCCTGCGACTGCATGTACCACGCCTGACGCACCTACGTCATGGTAGCCCAGCTTAGTCAGCAACCAACCATCTGGATGCCATCCCCAAGCACCAGCAAGAATCCATACGCCGCTACCTAAAACAACCGTCAAGATTAGGAAAGCACTTACACGGATACGCTCAATCACTGCGCCAGAAAGAATAGAACCGGTGGTCGCACCAAACAATGCAAAGGCCGCCCAGAAAACACCCGTGCCTAAGTCTTTTACATCAGGCCCCATGCTTTGTGCCCATGGTAAGGCAGCCGAAGCATCAACCGGGATAAGACCACCTGGGAATGCGTTATAGATCCACCAGCCAAACAGGTAGAACGTCGGAATAATTACCGCTAGCGCAAGAATGTTTTTGATACCTGCTGCTAATGCGTTTTTAGCGCGAGATGCGCCCATTTCATAGGCCAGAAAGCCAGCGTGTATTAAAAACATAATGCCAGTACACCACCAATAGAACACTTCCATGTTCATTGATTGGTGCATTTCAAAAACCTTTTGCTGAGCCTCAAGCGCGGCTTGCAAGGATTCTAGGGTTGGTGTTTCAGTCATTTGAATACCCTCAGTGTGTTGGTTTGGTTGGTTTAGGAATAAGGAAGTTGCGGTGTGTTTCTGCTCCATCAATGACGGGGTCTTGGGAGCGTTCTTTCAGCTGCACACCAGACAGTTGGCGTGAGCGTGATTCTTTAAGCAGGTAAATTGCCTTGCGCACAGCGTCGGGGTAAATCAGGCCTGCTTTTCGGATATTGGAAATACAGTTGCGGCTAGCGTCAGTCAGTCCGACACGAGGAGACCACGTCAGGTAGAGTCCTAAGCTATCGGGAGAGCTAAGGCCGGGGCGTTCGCCGATTAATACCAGCACAGTGCGCGCATTGAGTAGTTCACCGACCTCATCGCCAATGGCAACACGCCCTTGTTGGACGACGGTTAGCGGAGCGATAGACCACTCTTGCTTGTCTTGTTTTAAGGCGCTGAGTAACTCAGTCAAAAACGGGGAAATATTTTCGCTGATGGCACGTGATGACAATCCATCAACAATCACAATAGCCAAGTCAACGTCACTTTGAATTTCTGAAACGCGACCTCTTAATAAATCTGCTGATGATGCGTCGAGGCGACGGCCAAAGTCAGGCCGTTGCAAATAAGTTTTTCTATCGCTAGCCTGACTGTGTATTTGTAGTGTGTCCGCCAATTCAAAGGTTTCAGCGAGCGGCTTTAGCTGTTCTTCTAGTACTTGCACATCCAATGGCGTATGAACCGCATCTTGCGCTTGAGCATGTGCCAGTTGAAAATCGAGCAAAGCATTAGTTGGCAAGCTCACGCCTGCGCGGCCAAGCCCAATGCGCGCATCGGTATAAACACGCAAGGACTGCCAAAGGTTGTTGGTGACGATGTCAGGCGTTTTGTTATCACTCATCAGAGGTTTCCCTCATGTGCTAATTTCAAAGAGCCCGCGAAAGAGGCGGGTAGCGCGTTATTCAAGGTAAAACGACTGTTCTCTTCGATGATTTGCATTTTTGCTAGCCACTGCTCGAACTCTGGCGCAGGGCTAGACCCCAATGCACGACGCAGATAAAGCGCATCGTGAAAGGAGGTGGTTTGGTAGTTGAGCATGATGTCGTCAGAGCCAGGAATGCCCATAATGAAAGTACAGCCAGCAACACCTAACAAGGTCAGCAAGTTGTCCATATCATTTTGATCAGCCTCTGCGTGGTTGGTGTAGCAGATGTCACAGCCCATAGGCAGTCCGAGTAGCTTGCCGCAGAAGTGATCTTCGAGACCTGCACGGATAATTTCTTTACCGTCAAACAAGTATTCAGGGCCAATGAAACCAACCACGGTATTGACCAATAGCGGTGAAAACTTCCGTGCGACAGCATAGGCTCTAACTTCGCAGGTTTGTTGGTCTAGTCCGTGGTGTGCATTGGCCGACAACGAGCTACCTTGGCCCGTTTCGAAATACATGACGTTATCGCCAACCGTGCCACGCTCTAGCGATAGTGCTGCATCTTGTGCCTCTGCCAGTGTTGAGAGGTTGAAGCCAAAGCTACTATTAGTGGCTTCAGTACCGCCAATGGATTGGAAAACAAGGTCAACAGGTGCGCCTTGTTCGATCGCTTCTAAGGTGTTGGTGACGTGAGTGAGTACGCAAGATTGTGTTGGTATCTCATACTCTTGAATGACTGAGTCCATCAGTTTCATTAGGTTTACTGCTTGCGCGACATTGTCAGTAGCGGGGTTGATACCAATGACCGCATCACCACTGCCATAGAGCAAACCATCCAAAATACTAGCGGCAATGCCCGTGACATCATCCGTTGGGTGGTTAGGCTGCAAGCGCGTTGAGAGGTTACCGGGCAAGCCAAGCGTGTTACGAAATGCGGTGGTGATATGGCATTTTTGCGCGACCAAAATCAAATCCTGATTGCGCATGATTTTGCAGACTGCTGCCACCATTTCTGGAGTAATACCTGCTCGAATTGACGTTAAACTGTCAGACGTTGCCGCGTCACTGAGTAGCCAGTTACGGAAGTCACCAACTGTCAAATGGGAGATCGGTGAAAAGGCATCTAGATCGTGTTCGTCCATGATGAGGCGAGTCACCTCATCCTCCTCATAAGGTATTAGCGCTTCGCTTAGGAATGTTTTTAAAGGCACTTCTGCGAGCACCTGTTGCGCGACAGCGCGTTCCTCTGAAGACTCTGCGGCAACACCTGCAAGATAGTCACCAGAGCGAGCGGGTGTCGCCTTAGCCATTACATCAGCGAGATTGCTAAAGCTGTAGGTGCGCGTCCCGAGTACGTAGCGGTAACTCGAGCGTCCTGTGCTTGTTTGATGTAATGAATCTTGCATAGTTTTCCTTATATTCTGGAATGAATATTGCTTGTTAATAAAGTATCAAAGAGCCGTTTTCGGTGGTTATCGAAAATTGGCAAAACTGAATAGTGTAATAAATTCAGTTATTTAGGTTATATATTGATGATTTTTTGTTAAATCTGATAATACTAGGCGCACACATGAAGCACCCCCATTTCACCCCCGATGCACCAATCAAGCGCAACTCAATGACCACGGCAACAGCCGATGATGCGAATGAACACGCCAGTAATTTGACCAATTGGGAGCAGTGTTACGACCAGATTAGCTCAGGCCAATTTCATGGCAGCATCACTGAGATAGCGTTTAATGGCTTGCAGGTATTTCATGAATTCACGAGTCATCAGCTACACCAAAACTGTAATGTTTGGCCAGATAGTATTTGGCTGGGTATCGCGGCAAATAAAGGCTCGGACAGTCGTATTAATGGTATTAGCTTAGGCGATAATGACTTGATGTGCCGTCCGGGTAATCGTGAATTTGAGCTAATTACACCGCAAAATCATGATATTTACGGGATAGTGGTGCGTAAGGAAGAGATGATGTGTAGCGCTGATAGTCAGGGTATGGATATAAATTGGAGTGACTTTGCTACCTATGAGCGCTTGGCGATTCCAGAAAGCTTCATGGCGAATTTACGATTTCTACTTCATCGGTTGCTGCGTGAAACAACGGTATTACCCGGTGCAAAATTGCAGCAGGACATTATTACCATGGCTTTGCTAGAGATTTTGCAGAGTCAGCAACCTTGTGCAGAAACCGCGCAGAGTTATACGCGACGCAAGCAGGTGGTAGACAGAATCACTGATTATTTAGAGGCGAATAAAGATAGGCCGATTCAAATTACCGAACTGTGCAAAGCAGTGGGTGCGAGCCGTCGAACGTTGCAATATAGCTTTGAGTCTATTGTGGGGATTAGTCCGATACAGTACTTACGTGCGACCCGACTTAATGGGGCGCGACGTAGCTTGTTGGTTGCTCGTGCGGAGACAACTGTGGCGGATGTTGCGGCTGACTGGGGCTTTTTACACTTAAGCCAATTCACTAAAGATTATCGAGAGTTATTTGGTGAGCGGCCTTCTGAAACGCGGGAGCGTTGGGCGGCGTAGTTTCTTAAAGTGGCGTTTTCTAAGTGATCACTACAAGCCACCTATGTTTCCCATGAAACATATTTCAGAGATTAAACTACGGCTTTTCAGATAATCTATATCCGTTCGTCATCGGTTAACCCACCAATTCGTCGATAGCACTCAAGTCTTCTTCTAGGTCATAGTCTGCGATTGCAACACCTAGAAAGCCTAATAGCTTCATGGTCTCCCGCTGACTTTTTCCTAATGAACGACTGAGTTGACCTAAGCTAAGGTCACCGTTTTGGAAGCCTTTTACGGAGCACCAAGTCTTTAAACCTTGATCCATAACGCTGTCAGTGAAAGGTAGCGCTAACCCTACTGGCTGGCCGTGCTTAGTTATGAGTGCGTAGTCATTTTGCCTGAAAGTTTTAGAAAGCTTATCGGGATTGGTTTGGAGTTCTTTTATTTCTATGACTTGCATTGGTTATACTCCTTTTAAGAGGTACAGCTATATCTTTGGTATGATCACAAAGGTAATATCTGGGAAGGGTTATAAAATGAAATACGCCTGCAAATACAATATCATCCGCTTTCAGCCCTATGCTGAAACGCAAGAGTTCGCCAATATTGGTGTCGTACTCTTTGTGCCTAAAACTGGCAAATTCATTTTCAAATTACTGCCTCAAAATACTTACGGTAGAGTTACTAGCTTCTTTTCAAAGCTAGATAAAACAATCCTTCAAAATACCTTAAGCATCCTAAAGGATGAGCTTACACGCATACAAAAAATGGCTAACGACTATCATAACTTCGAACAAATTTATGATGAGTTGGTTAGATCAAGAGAAGGCGTTATTCAATACAGTGATCATTTTGCACGATTAGCTGAAGACCCTCAAAGCACGACTGATGCCCTATTTGAACACTATGTTCATCATGCATTTACCAATGAAACTGGGCATGAAGAAAAAATGCGAGCGAGTATTACTCAGCTTTTGAGAACTCATAAATTAGTGGGCAGATATAAAAAGGCTTCTTTGGGCTCTGACTACTATGAAGTTAATTTGCCATTTGTTCACGATAATGGTGATAGGCCAGCTGTAATCAAACCTATTCATTTTAAACATGCTGACTCAACAAAGCTGTTTGATCATGGCTTACAGTGGCTAACCAAAATGGACCAACTGTTTCGCATGAAGGTGACTACACCTGACAACGTGCTATTTACTTTCCAAGCACCAGCTCATAAGAAAGGTAAGATTTACGACGCCTATGAGAAGGTTAGCGAGCAGATCAAAGAGTCTGGTATTACTATGCTAGATATTGAAGACAAAGCTAATATTGCTGAGTTCGCTCAACATCATTAAAACAACTAGCTGTATCACTGACAGTTAGGAGTTTTGCTGAGTTATAGTCTAGCTATGGATAAAAAACAATTGCCAGCTACGACGCTAACTACCAAGCAGTAGCAAAGCTACACCACTTACTGTCGCCTACTTGGTTGTATGAACTCATCACCAAGCACTTCTCAAAAGGCAATGTGGTACTTGATGTCGGTTGTGGTACAGGCAGGGACTGCGATTGGCTATCTCTCAACGGCTATTTAACCACTGGTGTTGATGCATCGACTGGCATGCTTAACCTAGCCAAAGACAGCTACCCCAACATCAGCTTCATACAAGACTCACTACCCAAGTTAACCACTATAAAAACCGAGCAGTTCGCGAATGTGTTGTGTTCGGCTGTCATCATGCACTTGCCAGAAGATCAACTAGAAGAAACCGCTACTAACTTGCTTCGTGTTACCGAAATAGGTGGCTGCGTACTCATTACCTACCGTGGCTCGCCTTCTGACGATAATAGAGAGTCTGGAAAGCTGTATACGCCATTAGCACCCAACACACTCATTCAAACCTTTGAGCGCCTTGGTGCAACGCTTGTCAGTCATGCGCAAAACACCGAGGAAGAGCGCGGGCATGTTTGGAATAACTTGGTGTTTAGAAAGTAGTGGTAACGCCTAATGTTTCCCATGAAACATGCGCACTTGCCATCTATCGCTTTGAGTATTAATCTGACATAACAGCTTGCTAGTTTTCTCTTCGGAAGTATCACTCCACATAATGTCATCATACTCACCACAGCTTCCACAACACTCAAAACTAGACGTCGCAGCACTCTCGCGCTTATTTAAAAGTACCTCGACTTCCTACAAGTTTCTCTTCTTTTTAGCGATTTTAAACACACTTCAAAGCACACACAGAAAAGAAGGCGAACCTGTTCGCTTTGCTTTGGAAGATCTCGCGGTCGAAATGGCACTGCTTAGCTGGTATCCAATACAGTTTTATAAGCTCTCATTCGGTTGGCAAGATCAAGTCGCTAAGATCATTAGTCAATTGCAGTTTGACCCGTCGTTTAAAGCCATCACTAGTACAAGAGGGCAAACGCAGCTAAGAGCGGCAATCAAGGAACAAGCTAAAGACATTGGGCTTTACTCATTACTGAGATTTGTCCCGTACCGTCTGCTATCACCTTTTTATAGTGCTGAGTTAAGCGGTATTCCTGAGAAGAGAAAGAATGATGCGATTGCTGATCTAGCAAGCCAATACAACACTCAAACTATTCCACTCTACAGTTTCGTTCAAGATCAAGACCAAGCCTGTATACAGATACACCCTGAGTGGGTTAACTACCTGCTACAAGCGGGGAACATCACCATAGTTAAAGACTGGACGCTGATGGGCTGGATTAGCTATCTACAAAAGCGTAACCCAAATACACCTGCCATTATCAACAAAGTATTGCCGCCGATTAAGCGCTCGTCGTTGAGTTCGCAAACCAGCTTCTGGAAGAAAATCATCGAGGCCGATGCTGGCCAAGACTTACGCTGTATATATTCGAATGAGCCGTTGCTCAATCAATCATTCTCGCTAGATCACTTTCTGCCGTGGACTTTTATCTGTCACGACCAGATCTGGAACCTTTGTCCTGTGACTCCATCATCAAATTCGTCAAAAGGGAATAAGCTGCCTGCGGATGACTATGTTGAGAAGTTTATTCAGCAGCAGATTCAGGCGTTAGAGGTTAGCTCGAAAGTAATGTCAGCTAAGAGTTGGGATAAGATCACAGAGTCTTATGCGATGGATTTGCGCCTAGATCCTAAGTTGTTGCTGGACGAGAACGCAGTTCGGGATGCTTATACAGGTGTTTTAATGCCGATGATGACACTGGCTAAGACGAGTGGGTTTGAGGCGAGTTGGCTTTATAAGAACGAACCTCACTCATCAGAAAATAACATTTAAAAAGACAGCTTATTTCACACTGGTACTATCAGGTTTGAAAATAAACTCTTTATTGAATCCTCATTAAATTCAATTTCAGATGATTTATAAGTTGGTACATTTTCAATAATTTCTTCAGCAACCTCTTCTTCTTCCAAATTATTAATTCGATCTTCAATTACTGTTTCAGCATCATCATATGAGTACTCCGAAACACTAGAAAGAGTTTTTAGTGACTCCAAATACTCTAATAATTCATCCTTTGTTTCATAGTTATCAATATGACTTTCAACTAATTCAAATTCTTGAGAAATTTGATTATCTATTTTATTGTAAACTATACTCTTTATATCATCATACATATGATCATCTATATTACGTTTAAGCGCTATTTTTTCATCAACATCTCTCACCTCAGTAAGAGACAGTTCCAATCTTGACTCTACTAATGCCAATAAGCTAAACATCACTGTTTTTACTTCCAACAGCTTTTTAAAGCGTTCCCCCTGAGTATCTTCCGATAACTCAAGCGATTCTGCTTCCTCAATTATATAATCAAGGCTAGATTTAACCATATAATAAATATACGGTAAATTATTTGCCTCCGAGCCCTCTAATAATATTGAATTATTTTTAAGAATATCCGAAATCTTTTTAAGAAATAGCACTTCTTCTGAAGCGTACCACCAATTTAAAAGTAGCTCTAATCTTTTTATAAAACTTAAATTATCATAACTATAAGTGTTTTTTCTAATTGAGGGAAGGTTAGAAAAAACTGTATCCAAATCATGAGAAAATTCTAAAAAATTTAACGCCAGTTCACCTCTCTTTTCATTACCATAACCCATTACTTGATCTGTATATTTCCATAAATTATTAGCCCAACTCGGACACCATATATCTTTGGTAAGTATAGATAGTAGGTTTAGATCTCTTAAGTTTTCTTTCAGAAAATCTCTAATAGATGGATTTATAAAATCTATTTTTTTATTCTCAATTTTTATAAACCCAGACTCTAGAATCTGTATGGCCTCTTCAAAATCATTTAACCCCAAAGGCTGATTGTAATGGATACTAATTACTCTATGCACTTTATCATATGATTTTTTCAAACTATCAATTGAAGCTCCATATTGGTTACTAAAATATAATGTTATCAATAAATCTTGAGACTTAGGGCTCAAACCTCTATACGGCTTTTTCCACACTACATCAGGTTTTTTTAATATATTATGTATATGTTCTGGGTAGTCAACAGCTTCTATTTCTTCAGGCATATCACTTGAAACATAGGAAATAAGCCGAGGGTTATAGTTTGGATGGTCAATAATAGTTTTTAACCAATCTCCTTCAAGCAGAGCCGCAAAGTGTTTCTGGCTTAAATTCGACACATTTAAATGCTGATAAAAAATTGATGCTTTAATACGCCTAGTATAAATACCAACATCTAAAATATACTTAGCAAGCTGAAAACGACTATGGTCAATATAATCCGAAACCAATCTCGCCTCCTCAAATATATGAGACCTCGTAGTGAGAATAAACCTAGCATTCTTTGATTTTTTAATTCGATTTACAAAAGTAGCAAGCTCGGAGTCTTGTTCTGATAAAGATCTCTTACGTAACTCTATTCTCCCTAAAAAATCATCAAAGTAAAAGACTATAGGCTTATCTTTGCCTATTTTTGAAAATCCTTCTTCCAACGATCTGATCGCAAAAAAACTAAAATCGTTACCCAGGTATTTATATGAGACCATCTTTGCTAAGGTTGTTTTTCCTACTCCTGGTGGTCCCGAGATGATTAAGACTTTTTCACTTTCAAGCTTTGACAAAGCCTCATCAAAGCTCTTGTTTGTAACATACATCTTAACCTGATCTAAAATTTCCTCTTTAGTAGCTTTAGTAAACTCCTCTAAACCCGAGTGTAGTACTTTTTCTAGTATCGCTGTCCCTGACAACCAGAGTTTAAAGTGTGACTTCAATATATCTGGGTGGGTTCTCAAAGCTCCTTCAATATCCTTTTGAGTCCAAAGGTCTTCGTCATACAGCAAATAAGGATCAAGAATTTTTTTCAGTTTATCCCATTGAGTCTTCGACAGAAGCTGGGATGTAAAAAACAAGTACCTCTTGGGTTTTAGTCTCTTTAAGTTTTTAACTTCTTTCTTAACAGCAGATACTAAAGAATCAAAACTTGAGCCAACATAATGCTTACATTGAATAACAGTTAAGTCATCCCCTTTCGAATGACGACCATCTTCACCACCATCCGCACCTGGCCCAAAAGCGGAAAACCTCATACCTGTTTCATATTTCGCAATATCTAAACAAAGGTCTTCGAAATCTTCCCAAGAGAGGTTAGTTAAGTCGCTCATAAAAATCCTTAAGTACAAAAAAAGTTAGTTCTTTTGATCGCAAGTTATTGATAAGCATATTAACAGAGGTTAACTAAGGAGTGTAAAAACTAACCTTAATCCAAACCTTAAACACAAAAAAGCCCGACAATCGCCGGGCTTAAAATGCACTTCTAGGGGTTCGGATTAACGAATTAATCCCATTTCAGCGCGCCGCCCGTTTGGTATTCAGTAACACGCGTCTCAAAGAAGTTTTTCTCCTTCTTCATGTTCGCCTGCTCATCCAACCAAGGACTGCGATTTTGTGCGCCTGGGAACGGCTCTTCAAGACCTAACTGACGCGCACGACGGTTAGCAATGAATCGGAACTGTTCAATATGGTCATCAGCGTTATAACCTAAGATAGGCTCGCGTAATATGTAACGTGCGTAGCTAATTTCAGCTGCTTCCGCTTCATCCCACATTTTACGAATCTCTTTAGGATCAAGCTTCACATCATTCTCAATCAAGATCTGCTTAACAACACGGATACCAAATGATGCGTGCATCACTTCATCACGCATGATGTATTGAAGCTGCTCAGACGTACCCTTCATCAATCCACGACGCTGTAGCGAGAAGATTGGTGTAAAGCCGTTGTAGAACCAGCTGCCTTCAAAGATGCCTGAGAAGAACATGTATGACATAACAAAGCTGCTTAGGTCATCTTGGTTAGTCAGATCCATGTCAGAGCGCATAACGTCATTCAAACGACGGTTAGCTAGCTGAATCTTCTGGTTGATCTCTGGCACAACACGGTAACGGTTATAAATCTCAGCCTGATCGATACCAAGGGTCTCGATGCAATGCTGGTATGTCCATGTGTGTAGCGCTTCTTCGTATACCTGACGTGCCTGATAAATCTGTAGCTCAGGCGCTGTCATCTTCTCCATCACAGCTAGGCCGATGTTACGCATCGCCATGATGTCAGATGTTGTTAGGTAAGCCAGTACGTTTTCATAAACGTGTTTTTCAGCATCGGTCAGGGTGTGGTTGTAGTCATGTACATCCTGAGCCATGTTGATGTCTAGCGGTGTCCAATGGTTCTTGTTGGCGTTAAGGAAATAATCCCAAGCCCAAGGGTATTTGAACGGTGCTAGCTGGTTTATGTCACCTTGACCATTGATTACACGTTTGTCTTCTGAACTCACGGCAGTCATGATCTTGCCTGTAACACCAAGCTGCTCTGCTTCCTGTTCCATGCCTAGTACGGCACTTTCAGTCACAGGCTCACTAGCAGGCGTTACCGCCGGCTTTGGTGCTTCAGGAGCAGCAGCGGCTTTCGCCGCTACTGGTGTAGACGTTACGCTAGACTCCTCGGACAGCACGGAGCTGCTCGAGTAGTTACCAAATGCTGTCGCAAGCTTTTCGGCAGGAGTCGCGCTAGCGCCTGTATTATTCGCCGGTTTTTTTGGCGCTATCGGATTGTCCCAATTTAGCATGGTGCGTCGTTCTCCTTTTTTGACGGCTCGCATTTAAGCGAGCTGCCGTACTTGTTTTAGTTCGGTTGGTACGAGTCAATTTACGAGTTACTGGCATGCATCACACTCCGGGTCTAGGATAGAACAGGCACTTGGGGCCGCGTTTGGCGCCACAATATCCGTAACTCCACGCGTAGATGCAACAGGCTCGTTACCTGACTTTTCCATAGCCGTAGCACCTAACGAACGAAGGTAGTAAGTCGTCTTTAGACCACGGACCCAAGCAAGTTTATACAAGTTGTCCATCTTTACGCCAGAAGGCTCAGCCATATAAAGGTTTAATGACTGACCTTGGTCAATCCACTTTTGACGGCGGCTTCCTGCTTCAACCAACCAACGAGGGTCGATTTCAAACGCGCTCGCATACTTCTCACGTACGTTTGCAGGGATACGATCTATCTGCTGCAAGCTTCCATCGAAGTATTTCAAATCGTTGATCATGACGTCATCCCACAGGCCAAGGCTCTTTAGCTCTTCAACCATGTATGGGTTAACGACGGTAAATTCACCTGACAAGTTCGACTTAACGAACATGTTTTGGTAAGTCGGTTCGATTGACTGACTCACGCCACAGATGTTTGAAATTGTTGCTGTTGGTGCAATCGCCATTACGTTTGAGTTACGCATGCCGTGCTCTTGAACACTTGCACGCAACGTATCCCAATCCAATGTCTGCGACTTATCAACTTGTAGGTAGTCTTCACCACGCGCTTCTTGTAGTAACTCTAGTGAGTCGATTGGCAAGATGCCTTGATCCCACAAAGAACCTTTGAAGCTTGGGTATGCGCCACGCTCTTTAGCAAGGTTGTTAGATGCTGTGATTGCGAAGTATGAAATCGCTTCCATGCTGTTGTCAGCAAACGTGACCGCGTCTTGTGATGCGTATACTAAGTCTTGCTTGTAAAGTGCATCGTGGAAGCCCATCAAGCCCATTCCAACTGGACGATGCTGTAGGTTTGAACGACGCGCTTGTGGCACGCTGTAGTAGTTGTAGTCGATGACGTTGTCTAACATGCGCATTGCCGTGTTAACTGTCTTCTCCAACATCTTCATATCAATACCGTCAGCAGTTGTGTGCTTAGCGATGTTGATAGAACCTAGGTTACATACTGCAATCTCGTCTTCGTTTGTGTGAAGCATGATTTCAGTACATAGGTTTGAGCTGTGAACCACACCTACGTGTTGGTTGCTGTAACGAATGTTGCATGGGTCTTTGAATGTGATCCAAGGATGACCTGTTTCAAACAACATGCCTAACATTTTACGCCAAAGGTCTAGTGCCTTCAGTGTCTTTGTTAGTTTGATCTCACCGTTAGCGGCTTTCTCTTCGTATTCTTTGTACTTCGCTTCAAACGCTAAGCCTGAAAGGTCGTGAAGGTCAGGGCAGTCGTCTGGTGAGAACAGAGTCCAGTTACCTTCTTCTGCTACACGCTTCATGAATAAATCAGGAATCCAGTTTGCGCTGTTCATATCGTGCGTACGGCGACGATCATCACCTGTGTTCTTACGTAGCTCGATAAACTCTTCTACGTCGATGTGCCACGTCTCAAGGTATGCACAAACTGCACCCTTACGCTTACCACCTTGGTTTACGGCTACAGCAGTGTCATTCGCGACTTTAAGGAACGGTACAACACCTTGTGACTTACCGTTAGTACCCTTGATGTGTGAGCCAAGACCACGAACTGACGTCCAGTCATTACCCAAACCACCTGCGTACTTAGATAACAATGCGTTATCTTTAATAGCATCGTAGATGCCCGCTAGGTTGTCAGGCAGTGTCGTTAGGTAGCATGACGACAACTGTGGACGAAGTGTTCCAGAGTTGAATAGTGTCGGCGTACTGCTCATGAAGTTGAAGCTAGACAGTAGGTCGTAGAACTCAATCGCACGAGTTTCGCGATCAACTTCGTTGATTGCCAAGCCCATTGCTACACGCATAAAGAAGATCTGTGGTAGCTCAAAACGAACGTCGTCAACGTGTACGAAGTAACGGTCGTATAGTGTTTGTAAGCCAAGGTATGTGAACTGCTGGTCACGCTCTGGCTTCATTGCCGCACCTAACTTATTTAGGTCATAACGGCTTAGCTCGTCGTCGATTAGCTCTAACTCAACTGACTTACGAATGTATTTACCCAACATTTCAGGGTAAAGCTTCTTCATTTCAGCTTGCGTTGCGTCTGTAGGACGACCGTTTAGCAGCGTTAGCGCTTCAGTACGGATAGAGTCCATCAATAGGCGAGCAGCGACTTGTGAGTAGCTAGGATCTTTTTCGATCATCACACGAGTAGACATAACGAAAGCAGAGATAACGTCTGTCTCTTTGATGCCGTCGAATAGGTTACGCATACTTTCTGCAAGTACCGCGTCACCGTCAACACCACTCAAACCAGCAACGGCTTCTTTAACCACTTTCTTTAGACGCTTTTCGTCTAATGGCTTACGCTCGCCAGTCACTGTTGTTACGTGAATAACCGCTTTCTTTACTGCGCCTTTGCCTTTCTTAGGTGCTGCTTTACTTTCTTTCTCAGCACGTAAGCGTGAACGCTCTTCACGATACAGTACATAACTACGTGCAACCTTTTGCTCACCCGCACGCATAAGTGCTAGTTCAACTTGGTCTTGTACGTCTTCGATATGCACTACTCCACCATCCAACATACGACGGAACAGTGAGTCAAATACTTGAGCAGCAAGGTCTTTTACTTCGATGTGTACGCGAGATGAAGCAGCGACTACGCCACCTTCAACTTCTAGGAACGCTTTAGTAAGTGCCACTTCGATTTTGTTAACATCGAAAGGGGTCACACTTCCATTACGACGGATGACCTTATAGATAGAATCAGCAACTACAACGTTATTAGTAGCAGTGTTTGTGTTTTGTACAGGTGCGCCTGATGTTATCGACAAGTCGTCGCTAGCAGTACTCATGTAGTCTCTCCGATGTTCTCTAAAGCCCAGGAAGCAGTTGCTGCAACCTAAAAAATAATAAAATGTTTTTTTAAGCAGTGATGATTAAAAATCAGACCACTTGTTTATTCAGGCCAAGATTATAACATGGTATTTTATAATTTACATTATGATTAAATAACCATAGGATGTGTTTCTCACCCAACATAACCACTACATGATGTGTATTTCTTACTGAATAATCTGTGAGAAAGCTGTGGATAACTATTTATAACTTTGAATCTAGTGACTCACAATTCAATAACTACAAGCCACTAGATTTGCTTGAGATGCTTATTTAAAGCCTCTACGCAGGTTTGTACCGATGACTTTAAACCACGTCACATGCGGTGGACCTTCCCAACCTCTACGCACGCCAGCAACCAGTAATGCGACACGTTCTGAATCAGAACCTGCTAAATAACCGATGACATCGACATCCAACACGCTGATTGGGTTTTTATACGTTTCCTTATGAACAACCTTGCTACCACGCGTCGCAGACTTAACCGTGACTTGGTACTCAGTGACCATCGCTGTGTTACCGAAGTCTGGTTGTCCTTTTAGTTTCTTCTGTACTTGGTAGGTTAAACGATCATCGCCATAGCCAATCGGGCCACCCATCAAATTAGCTTGCTCGCTCTCGACTATTGAGTACTTCACAAACTGTTGCTTGATGATTTTATTACCTGCAGCCCAATAAGCAGCAAAGCTTTTAGCGTCTGTTGTCGAGCCTGGGTTACTTTTATATTCTTGTTTCCAAAGAATTTTATCGGTCACCAAGTCTTGGATATAGATGTTTAGCATGTAGATTCCAGCGGCTTCATCTGGCGGCTCAACCGCGTATGCAAATTTTCCATCAGCTGACCAACCTAGCGGATAAAAAACCGCTTCGATCATAGGGATACCACTTGGGCCCGACTGGAAACTGGCAAAACGCTGCTGAACAACATCACTTAGTAATAAGGGTAATGGTGCGTCAATCGTTGGAACTACCGTTCCTGCTTCCTCTGCTGGTATGTTGCGCTCTATCGTTTCCACATTATCCGCAGTGGTATTAGGGGCTGGCATCATCTCAGTTTTTACTGCTTCGCCACCCACGCCGGGGATCTGTAAACTCACAGGTGCTAAGCGTTCTGCTTCCTTAATGATAGGTGCGACCACTGTTCTTGGCTCTTTGTCATCACTGCATCCGGCCAGCAACAATAGCGACAAGCTGATTGCTGTGTATTTTATTACGCTCATCTAACACTCCTTGATATGATGTTTTGCAGATTTTAACTGATCTATTGTTTAAGATTGATCATATTCTAAATAATTCACTTATCAAGGTTATTAGTTATGTCGTATGAGGTCACCGTTCAACCTAGCGGACATATATTTGAACTCGCTGAAAACGAGACGGTGCTTGATGGCGCATTACGTCATGGCATATTGCTACCTTACAGTTGTCGCGGTGGTTCTTGTGGCACGTGTTTTGGCTCGGTACTGAGTGGTAAAATTAATTTCCCCGATGGTTTGCCAATGGGTTTGATGGAAAGTGACCGAGATGCAGGCAAGGCCTTGTTTTGTGTCGCTACCGCTGAGTCAGACATCACGATAGATATTCGTGAAGTGCGTCGCATTCAAGAGATTGAAGTTAAGACGCTACCTGCCAAAGTGATTTCCGTTAAAAAACTCGCGCCTGATGTCATGGAGGTGCGCTTAGCGTTACCGCCAACGCAACGCCTACAATTTCGCGCTGGCCAATACATCGACTTTCTTCTCAGAAATAAACGCCGTCGTGCATTTTCGATTGCTAACGCGCCAGTGAATGATGAATTCCTTGAGCTGCACATCCGTCATGTTGAAGGCGGTGAATTCACGAGCATGGTGTTTGAGAGGTTTCACGTGAAAACATTGGTGCGTATTGAAGCGCCACTGGGTAATTTCTATATTCGTGAAGAATCTAACCGCCCTTTGATACTTGTGGCTGGCGGGACGGGCTTTGCTCCGCTGAAAGGGATGATCGAACAATTACGGTCTGAGGAAGATACACGACCGATTCATTTGTATTGGGGTGGTCGAGCAAAGGTTGATTTGTACCATCTTGAACTGGCGGAGAGTTGGGCTAGGGAAGAGCGTTTTGAATTTATTCCGGTGTTGTCCGATAAAGCTGAAGGGGATAATTGGCAAGGTAGGGAAGGCTATGTCCATTCAGCGGTGGCTAGAGACTTTCCAGATTTATCGGGCCATGATGTTTATATGGCAGGGCCACCACCAATGATTGTGGCGGCGACGGCTGCATTTGTTGCGCAAGGGTTACCTAGAGAGCAGTTGTTTGCAGACTCGTTTGAGTTTAGTGATGATTAAACTTACATGGCATTAAAACGTTAGGCATTTAGCTAAGCGTTTCTACGACAGATTTTGATCCCGTACTGAGGAGTCCAACAGCTTGTTGGACTTTTAAGCAACTGACTTATTTAGTGATTAAGCAAAAGCACCGCTTTGAAAATCCTTAAATGCCTGTAAAACCTCTGCTTTAGTATTCATTACGAATGGCCCACCACGCTCAACTGGCTCATTTAAAGGAGCGGCTGAGATAAAGATAAACCGTGTGTCTGCAGCCGTTGATGTTAACTTAACCAACTCACCACGACTCAATACACCGAGTTGCTTCTCTGCTAACGCTGTTTCTTTATCGCCCACTAACAGCCCACCTTCCAATACATAGATAAGCGTATGGTCGTCCGTCGGTAATACTTGACTAAAACTAGCACCTTTCGGCAAGTCGACATCTAAATACATCGGGTAGATAAACTGATTAACCACTGGGCCTGTCGTACCTTTGTCGGTTGTCCCAGCAATCACGCGCACCGCACACCCATTTTCATGTTGCTCGGTAGGTACTTGTGACGAGGTATATTCTTGGTACAAAGGCTCGCACATTTTTTGTGATGCGGGAAGGTTGACCCAAAGCTGAAAGCCCATCATCAAGCCTTCTTCTTGTTCTGGCATTTCGGAGTGAAGGATTCCTCTTCCAGCAGTGATCCATTGAATATCACCCGGGCCGATCACACCGACATTGCCCATGCTGTCTTTGTGACGCATGCGACCTGCGATCATATAAGTGACTGTTTCAAAACCTCGATGTGGATGCTCAGGGAAACCACCAATATAGTCCATCGGCTTGTCAGTACCAAAAGCATCGAGCAATAAGAAAGGATCAATCATGTCCAACTCTTGATTACCGATCAGGCGTGTCATCTTAACGCCATCGCCATCACTCGTTTTCATACCTGCGCTGATATGCACTAAGTCTCTTACTTGTTGCTTACTCTCGGTCATGATTATCTCCTGTCATTGATCTATCAGTCACTCAAGCAAACATTAGCAGCTCGTTTATTAGTGAGCTAATTTACTCTTTCGCAGTAAGTCTTCAAGAATAGGCGTAAATATTGTTTCCATCGCCAGTGACATTTTATTACCCGGCACAACAATGGTATTTCGACGAGACATAAACGAATGCTCAATCATATTAAGCAGGAAAGGGAAGTCGATGCCGTATTTTCCTGGGCGCTTAAAACGAATAACGACCTTACTCTCATCTAATGAAGGAATGTCACGCGCCACAAAAGGATTTGAGGTATCGACCATTGGTACCCGCTGAAAATTAACATCAGTATTAGAAAACTGCGGCGCTATGTAATTGACGTAGTCAGGCATGCGACGCAGAATTGTTTCAACAACTTGTTCTTCGTCATAGCCACGCTCTTCATGATCACGGTGTACTTTTTGAATCCACTCTAAGTTAATCGTTGGCACGACACCGATGCCAAAATCGACATGTGGACGTAAATTTACACACTGCTCTTTGTCCGTGACCATACCGTGCAGACCTTCGTACATTAGTAACTCACTGTCTGGGATAATATCTTCCCAAGGTGTAAAGCCACCCAACTCAAGCTCCATGCCTAAACGGGCAGTCTGCTCTTTTACACGCTCTTTACTATGTAAGTAAAAGCGACTCCGAGCGTTCCCCGTTTCACCGTAATTTCTGAAACACTCTTGTAGTGCTAGAAAATCGTTAGCCTCAGGGCCGAAGTGACTAAAATTATTATTACCTTCTAATGCCGCTTTCTTTACCGCTTTTTGAAATTCATCTCGGGTGACATTGTGGAAGCAATCTCCAGCAATGATCGCTGCTTTCATACCTTCACGACGGAAAATATTCATGAAAGCATTTCTAACATAGGTCGTACCTGCACCAGATGAACCAGTAACAGCAACAATAGGATGCTTCGCAGACATAGGCAGTATTTCCAAGTAAGAGGGTTGCTTTATTTAGTGAGTTTAATGCAACGAGAAGCAGGGTGTAAAACTTAATTAGAAAAACAAGGATAGTGATCGGTCAGTCTGATTGAAAAACAAGCTATGACTTCCACTTATCGAGTCATTAATTAGACGCTTGACGGTCATTATCTAGATTAATGAACCTGAACGAGCTTGACTTATTTTCATTTCCACAGGCCTTCAAAAGCTGTGGATAAGTCTGTTGATAGAGACTGAGCATCCCCTATGAGCCTTATAAAACCTACCGTTTGTCGAGTTGATCGTTTTTAAGCCATTTTTATTTTTTATATATTTATCAATAACTTGAAGTATACAGTAAAGATCGAACAAACAGAATACACCGTTTGTTCATTTTATGTTCACGATGAGCGGTAATGTGAATAACTTACTTAACAATTAATTCAATCCCCTATATTAGCCGAATCGTTAAGCTAACATTCAGCAAAAGTTAAGGAGAATAGCCGCCACTTATCGGGGAGTAGACCGCTTAGTCTGTTACTTACTTAAAGTAGACAACTAATACTAAAGTACAGCCAATGGCTCATCTAACTCGTTGTTTAGCGACATCTTTGATATTGCAACCGTTTTATTCCTCAAAACCTGTGGATAACTTTGTTGACAACTTACAAATAAGCGCTTTAGAGCTAGTAATATCAAGGGGTTTTACTAAAAATATCTTTTTTAGGCGTTTTTATAACATTCCTTTACAATCAAACACTTAGCCTGTTAAACCTGATCTTTATTCTTGTTATTATTCTCTATGTTAACTTTTTGTTACACAGGATTTAATATTGTGAATAAGTCAATATGTGAATTCTTGAGATGTTGACACTACATCTTGTGTTTAAATATTTGTAACTTAGTAAAGAGCGCAATTTTAGGTATGAAAGCGCAGTCCTTATTGGTGTACAATATCCGATTTTCTTAGAGTCGACATTTCAATGAGTCAAGCAACAAACGGTACACCCAAAAACGGTCGCGTAGGCATGATTAGTCTGGGGTGTCCCAAGGCACTCGTCGATTCGGAGCGCATTCTCACACAACTACGCACAGAAGGCTATGAGATTTCACCTGATTATCAAGGTGCAGACGTCGTTGTTGTAAATACTTGCGGATTTATCGACTCAGCGGTTGAAGAATCACTCGATGCCATCGGTGAAGCGATGGAAGAAAACGGTAAAGTTATCGTGACAGGTTGTCTTGGCGCTGACTCTGAGAGAGTCCTTCAGGCACATCCTGGCGTTCTTGCGGTGAGTGGCCCACATGCTTATAAAGAAGTAATGACAGCGGTACATGCGGTCTCTCCTCCTAAGCACGATCCTTTCTTAGACCTTGTTCCACCACAAGGTATCAAACTGACGCCTGCACATTACGCTTACCTTAAAATTTCGGAAGGCTGTAATCACCGTTGTTCGTTCTGCATCATCCCCTCTATGCGTGGTGACTTAGTAACTCGCTCTATTGGCGAAGTTATGCAAGAAGCTGAGAACTTGGCAAAAGCCGGTGTTAAAGAATTATTAGTTGTTTCACAAGACACCAGTGCTTACGGTGTTGATGTGAAGTATCAAACGGGTTTCTGGAATGGACGCCCTATTAAGTCTCACATTCAGCAGTTGGCTGAAGCGTTAGGCGAGTTGGGTATTTGGGTACGCTTACATTATGTATACCCTTACCCGCACGTGGATAAGCTGATTCCATTAATGGCTGAAGGTAAGATCCTTCCATACTTAGATATTCCATTCCAGCATGCGAGTCACCGTATCTTGAAAGATATGCGTCGTCCGGCTCATGCTGAGAAAGTTTTGGATCGTTTAAAAGTATGGCGCGACATCTGCCCAGACATAACTGTACGTAGTACCTTTATTACAGGTTTTCCTGGTGAGACGGAAGAAGACTTCGAAACACTGTTAGGCTTTATTAAAGAAGCACGCTTAAACCGCGTGGGTTGTTTTACTTATTCTCCTGTAGAGGGAGCAACAGCCAATGCGCTACCGAATCATGTACCTGAAGACGTCAAGCAAGATCGCTTGGAACGCTTCATGGCCGTTCAGGCGGGCATTAGTGCTGAGATTCTTTCAACGAATGTTGGCAAGCGTATGACCGTGTTGACGGATAGTTATGAAGATAACTTAACCATTGCTCGTAGTAAAATGGATGCACCGGAGATTGATGGTGTGGTACATATTGAAGGCGAAATGTTAGAACCCGGTCAGTTTGTTGACGTTGAGATTACTCGCGCTGATGATCATGACTTGTGGGGCACAATCGTCGAATAACACCTGTATTAAATGAATTAAACTAAAATTTATAGGAACAGAACATGAAAAAGACACTTGTAGCAGCTTGTTTAGCAACATTACTGAGCACTGGCAGCGTAATGGCTGCTGACTCAGCAGAAAAGCTGACATCAGAAGATGACCGTTTAAGCTATAGCCTTGGCATGTTGATTGGTGAGCGTATTCTTAAGCAGTACTCTGAAGACATTAACTACTATGTGATGTTGGAAGGTATTCGTGCTGCGCATACTGGTAAAGAGACATTGCTGACAATGGATGAAGCTCAATCAGTGATGCAGGCAAGTGAAGACAATGCAGCACAAGCAGGTATTGCAGAAGCTAAGGCGTCTGGCGTAGCTTATATGGCTGAAAATGCTAAAAAAGAAGGCATTAAGACTACCGACAGTGGTATTCAGTATGAAGTGATCGCTGAAGGTACAGGTCCAAGTCCTAAAGCAACGGATAAAGTGAGTGTTCATTATGTTGGTCAGCTGACTGATGGAACAACATTTGACAGCTCTGTTGATCGTGGCGAGCCTGCTGAGTTCGGTTTGAATCAGGTTATTCCGGGTTGGACTGAAGGTGTTCAGTTGATGAATAAGGGTAGTAAGTTCCGTTTCGTGATTCCTTCTGAGCTAGCGTATGGCGATCAAGGTGCGGGTGCTAGTATTGGACCTGGCGAGACGCTAGTATTTGAAGTTGAGTTACTAGACATTCTGACACCTGCGACAGAAGAGAAATAGTAAGGAAGTAACAGCGATGCAACGTATTACCGCACAATCACCTAGCGCACAGAGCGCTATGGCATTAGTAACCAAGCTTCAACAGCAATTGGTTAGCCGTATGGAAGCGATCAGCCATGAGGTAGGTAACAAACAAGCGTTTGAGCCTATCGAGTGGTTTCGTAACGATGGGAAGTTTGGTGGTGGTATACGTTGCGTGGCTACGGATGAGTCGGTATTTAACCGAGGCTCGGTTAATGTTTCTCAGGTTCAGTATGAAGCGGATGACACTAAGTCATTAGCCTCTGCAACGGCCCTGTCGAGCATCATTCATCCTAAAAATCCTTTGGCACCGTCGGTTCACTTGCATGTGAGCTGGACGGAGCTTAAGAGTGGTCATGCTTATTGGCGTGTCATGGCGGATTTAAACCCTGCGATTGAAAATCCAGAAGCGACTGCAAAATTTCGTGAAACCTTGATGGCCGCTGCGCCTGAGCAATGTGATTCTGCATTTGAACAAGGTGATCGTTATTTCTTTATCCCTGCACTCGATCGACATCGTGGTGTGTGTCATTTTTATCTGGAAAATTACCAGACGGATGACAAAGCTGCTGATAGCGACATGGCAGTGCAGGTGATCAGTAACATCATTGATTGCTACGCAGAAATTTTAGCGGACGCTCTGACTAAAACTCCAGAAACGACCGAGTCTCACCTAGCACAACAACGTGCTTACCATACGCTGTATCTATTCCAAGTGTTGACGCTTGACCGTGGAACAACCTCAGGTCTGTTAGTTCATGACCAAAATGATGTTGGGATACTGGGTTCTCTACCATCACATATTGATGGTGATTTACTTGATTCTTGGCAGCATAAAGTACCCGAGCCACAACATGAGTTAGTGATGGGTTTGGTTGCGTGTACTGAGATGGTGTCTGGTACTTGTTACATTGATGACGAGACTAAGCAAGCATTGGCTATTACGGTGCGTGAACATTATAAAAAGCACCCTAAGGCACTCGACTTCCAAGCAAGTGGCAACACAATACCGACTACAGTGTCTAACCACCGCTAAAAGTCCGTAACTGCTCAGTTATCTAAGAAAAAATTACCGAGATAATGTGTCTGCTAGTTAGCGAAGCGTTTCTAGTTGTTTGAACAACTTATAAGTAATTCAAAACACGCGCCCTGCTCACTGGGTTTGTAGCTAATTGAGCCTTTCCACGTTTGTAATAACGCTTGAACAATTCCCAAGCCCAAACCTGTTCCACCATTATCGCGCTTAGTGGTGAAGAAGGGCGTGAAGATGTTTTCTTGATTGGCTTTAGAGATACCCCTGCCGTTATCTTGGACGTTTATAACCGTGTCAGTTTCAAGCTGTGATATAGATAACGTCACACGATTAGCGCCGTGTTGTAGGCTATTTTCAAACAAGTTACTAAGAACTGTTTCTAAGGCAACGGGGGCAATGTTTAGCCAGAGTGTGTCCGCCTTGTCTTCCTCATTAAACGTGTAGTGTACTAATAAGCCTCTCTCCTCGTAACGGCTTTTCAGCATACGCAAAATGGGGTACAGATCGGTTCGTTCGTTGGCTGGTTGCAAGGCATCGGCTCGGGCTTGCTCTAGTAGTCGATTAACCAAACGGCGTAGGCGCTGAGTATCCTCGTAGAGGTTCGTTAAGAACCGTTGACGCTGTTCGGCTGGCATATCGTCAGCATGTTCCTGAAGAAGCTCTAGCGCGCCTTGCATGGCCGTTAATGGGGTCTTAAACTCGTGTGAAACGTGGGAAGCAAAGCGATCGATATACGTCGAACGTTCATGCAGTGCTTCGGACATTTCTGCAAAGCTTCGTGACAGTTGCGCTAGCTCATAGGTACCAGGTTGGTGAAGTGGCTCCACCATTTGCTGCTCGCCTTTAGTGACTTTCTGAGTCTGTTTAATAAGGTCACGAATCGGTCGTGATAAACGTGCAGAAATAAACAGGACCAACGACCCTGCGACTAACACCAAAATCAAACCAAGAAAGATCAACCGTCCTCGTATTTGATACATGTGCTTGAGGATGTTTTGCGGTGTGCGAGATAGGTAAACGACACCGTAAACCTTCTTTTCATCAATAATGGGATAGGCAATAAACACGCGGATACTGGTACCACGACTAATCGACGCTAATGGCGGCAGTGGTTCGTCCGACACTCGCTCACGAATAACCGCTTTGTAGTGACCTTTTAGGGCTGTACTAACTTCTTGAACGTGTTTAAGCGACTGACCAACTTCTCCTCGACCTGCAATCACAACACCGTTTTCATCTAACAAACGCATACCTGCCAAGGTCACACGTTGCGCTTCGACCAAGATATTTTGCATTCTCTGGCCCGCTTGGCGTGCCTTTGGACTCGATGCTATCTGTGCTGCGCGGGCATCCTCTCGTCTTGGCAGTACATCAACATTGGCAAGATCCAACGTTGGGTCGATAGGTGTGTAATAGGGTGTGGAAACTGTTCTGCCATAGGACGTGGTTGTACGCGGCATGGGCGTTACGCTGCTTTGTCCAATCAGTGCTCGATACGTTGACGCCATAACCGCCGCTTGCGATATCAACTGTTCTTCTGTGCGATGGACCAACTCATTTTCGTAAAACCTAAACAAAAACACACTGGCAATCGGTAGCACTAATACCGATAACATTACGACTAATAAGATTGTGCGCAGTCGATAAAGACGTCGGTTACGAGGTATCGCGTTTATTGGCATGACGAGAGCTTGTAACCCACACTGTGTAACGTTTCGATCACTGTCTCACAGCCAACCGCGGCTAATTTACTGCGGATATGTCGAATGTGACTATCAATAGTGCGGTCGCTGACATGAATGTTAAATTCATACGCGCCACTCATAATGCTGTCGCGGCTAAACACGCGTGTTGGTTGGCGTAAAAACTGACTGAGAATAGCAAATTCAGTGGCAGTCAGATGCACACTTGTTTCATCCCACCAGATGGCATGTTGCTCTGTGTCCATTTTTAATAGGCCATGTTGTAATCGAGTATTGTCTTCTGACTCTGTCGTCACTTGGCCTTGTGTACGCTTCAAGATGGCATTGATACGAGCGACTAATTCGCGCGGACTAAACGGTTTTGTGACGTAGTCGTCACCGCCAATTTCTAATCCTAAAATACGGTCGATCTCATCGTCACGTGATGACAGAAAAAGAATAGGGACTTCGGTGACTTTACGTAGCTCACGACAGCAGGTCAGTCCGTCCATTTCTGGCATATTAATATCAAGCACGATTAGATCGGTTGGGTTTTGCTCAAATAATTCGAGCGCTTGCTGGCCATTTTCTGCAAGTTGAACATTCATATCCGCTTTTTCGAGGGCGAAGTTAATCACTTCACGAATATGCGGGTCATCATCCACAACCATTATGTATTTTTTACTCATTGCGGCGCTCCTCGCAAAAATTTCCCGGGGTCTAAATAAAACGTGCGTTGCCAAGCGGCATAGGTCCCATGGCGATAAGCCCATATACGAGGAAACACGCTTTTGATCGTATAATGCAGGTGAGGGGATTTACCTTGGGCATTTCCCGTTGTGCCCACTGTGCCTATTTGCTCTCCCGCTGACACGACACGATACCATGGAACCGACACATTATTTAGATGCGCAAAGTAATGAAAACGCCAGTTAGCACCTAGCATGTAAACCACCTTCCCGCCTCGTCCGTAGCTGCCGCTATACAACACAATACCGCCCGTTGCAGCGCGTACAGGTGTGCCTTTTTTTGCAAATATATCGATGCCTTTATGGACGCCTGATAGCCCCCATGGGTAGTACCAAAACGACTGTTGGTTCCAATCTTTTGTTGAAGCGCCATCAACCGGCATAACGTTATTTTCTTCCGGCAAGAAGCCCAATAAGAAAATTAAAAAAGCAAGTAACAGTAATGATTTCATAGTCCCAATTGTCCTTGATTACCTCAAGAATACAATTGCCAGGCTCTGTTTATTCAACGCATTTATTTTGCAGTTTTTGTGCAGATACGGTTATTAATAGTCTTATCTAACTAAAAGGCATAACACGTTAAAGCTTGAGAATGTTCAAGCCGTTCGTGTAAAGTCTAATCATTATCAAACTTTGGAAGGGTGCAATGGCAAACGATACGCCGATTTATAAAAAATCAGAAGCTGGCTACCGAGATAAAGCGCTTAAGATGTACCCATGGGTATGTGGCCGTTGCGCGCGTGAGTTTACGTATTCTGTATTGCGTGAATTAACGGTTCATCATGTAGATCATGATCATGACAACAACCCTGAAGATGGCAGTAATTGGGAGCTTTTATGCTTGTATTGCCATGACCATGAACACCAAAAGTATGGTGAGTTTGTTCAGTATGGGACAATGGCAGAAAAAGAAGTGAAAGTGGCCACTCACAATCCATTTGCAGACTTAAAAAATCTGATGAAAGACTAGTCGCTTGAGTAGTTAGCAATGCCTAGCTCTCGAGTGTGCTGCGTCCATCAAAAATATTGACGAGCTTCAACTTCAAAGGCGAGACTCTTTCTTGCCTTTTGACGCAATTACGACCTGCTTCTTTAGCCTTATAAAGCGCCTTATCAGCTCGCTCTATTAAAGAGCATTCGGTGCCATCATCAACACTGCAGCTGACACCTAAGCTAGCCGTCACCTTGCCTACCGTATCAAAGCACATAAACTCAATCAGGAGACGTAATTTTTCTGCTTGAACGACGGCATTTTCCAAGCTTGTATTGGGCAATATTATTAAAAATTCTTCACCTCCCCAGCGCCCAAGGACGTCGGTACTTTGTATGTTTTTTAATAAAGCCTGAGTCAAAGCCACCAACACCGAATCACCCACCTGGTGTCCATAAGTATCGTTAACATGTTTAAATTTATCAATATCTAATAGTATGATTGATAAAGGCTTTTTGTCACGCACGGAGCGTTCTAACTCCTTCGACAAGACCTCATCAAGCTTAAGTCGGTTATAAGCTTGAGTTAATGGATCCGTCACTGATAAACGCTTTAGCTCATCATTTTTATGACTCATTTCAACGTTAAGTTCTACGTATTTTTGCTTAGCTTCTTGAAGCTCTACATTTAAATCAATCAGGGTATCTAACTCTCTAATTTTCACATAAGAGGGTGGTGATTCCTCAGCCCTCTGCTGATTAATTTGGGAGATGAACTTGGTCATTGTCTCTATTGGCTGAGTAATGCGACGGGCAAATCTTTTCGATGCGACCATTAGATAAATAAAGAACGCGACGTAGAAGTTTATGATGAGCAATATGACGAGATAGCCCAAGTTTTTAGACTCCGTTTTCTGCTCATAAATTGGCGCATAGATACTTTTCATATCCGTCAAGATAACTAGCCGCCAGCCAGACTCATCAATAATGCTTTGAGTAATAAAGTACTGTTCGTTAAGAGACTGAAACTCTTTCGAGCGCAGTTGACCTGCTATGAAGTCTTGGATTACAAGATCCAGCGGCTCGGTGCCCCGTAAATAGTCATGCTTTGTATAAGGCTGTCTAACATCAATGTAGTCACTACCAATAACATTTTTATCAACTAATCCATCCAGCGCATTTGAAGAGACTAGTACTTCACCTGCTGAGTCAAGTATCAGCGCACCACTGCCCCACGGTAGATCAACAGGTAATGTCTCTTGAGCAAAAGTGTCATAAGTAAAACCCGTTTTCGCTTGATGTAATTTCTGAAATGTATTCATGCTGCGCGTGATATGTTTCAGCTTATTGTTTATATAACGTGTTTCATTTACTGACAGGTTGACCAAACTTTGATTGGCTGTTTGAGACATGACATCCATTGTTTTGTCTGTCATGTAGTTGACGCTAATAAAATAAAAGGCAATCAAAGCAACTTCTACGAAAAGAATGGGGATCATTGCTTTTCGTAGAAATTCTCGATAAATGACGGACTTTAATGATTTTTGACTACTATTATTCTGATTTTCAAATGATGTAATCATATGAGCTACTCAGTATTAAAAATAGTAACCAAACGCAGCTCTCCCGCACTTAAAGCACTATTTATTATTAAATTTTGATAAAATAATACACAAAAATTACGCCTTAGAAGTATTCAAAAGAACATATTTTAAAAATAATATCAATAAATACAAGAGCTTAAAAAATATTAGATACATTTGGTGTTACTTTATACACTATTATCAACCACTAAAGAGTGGTTTTATATTCCCCAAACTTATCATCGCCTTACGTGAAAAGTCTCAAGTGCATCGTCAACATTACCTCCGTAGTGAACAAAACACAATGGTGTATGACTTAATAATATCGTTATATTAGTCTTTTTTCTAAGAATCACCTGTGTTATTACGATTTTAACGCAGGTAATTTCTTAAGATAACCGTTGGCGAAAATCAGAGTAATTAAATTGCTTAATTATTTTTAGGTCATCACTCTGAGAGTTCCAAACAGCCAAAGCGGGTAGCTTTGTTCCGTTAAAAGTACTCGTTTTAACCATTGTATAGTGAGCCATATCTTCGAAGATAAGACGTTCGCCCACTGACAGAGGCTGTGCGAAACTATAGTCAGAAATAACATCACCTGCTAAACAGGTCAGTCCACCAAGACGATAACTATGGGCTAACGCCCCTGCTTCTGCTGCTCCCAAAATATCGGGACGGTATGGCATCTCTAATGTGTCGGGCATATGACAGGTCGCAGAAGTATCTAAAATAGCTTGGTTTACTTGATTCCACGTAATGTCCAACACCTCACTGACTAATACACCGGTGCCAATCGCAACCGCTTCTCCAGGCTCTAAATACACTTGAACCTGATACTTCTCTGAAAAGGCTTTAATTCGCTCAACCAAACCCGCTCGATCATAGTCATCTGCGGTAATGTAGTGTCGCCGCCAAAATTTACCCACTCCATTTGTACTAGAAGGTGACCAAACTTAGCTTCGACAGCATCTAGTGTCCGTGATAACGGCTCAAAGCCCTGCTCACATAAGGTATGAAAGTGAAGCCCGCTGATCTCTTCAAGCAACGACTCGTCCAACTGAGAGAGAGGTATACCTAAACGTGAACCAGGCGCACACGGGTCATAAATAGGGACGGCACCTTCTGAGTGTTCAGGGTTAATCCTTAGACCAAACGCTATGTGACGCTCTTTTAAAGCGGCTTTTATCAATGGTTGAAAACGCAGCCATTGCGACTGAGAGTTAAACACGATGTGATCCGCAAAGGTCAGCAGCTCTTTGAAGTCATCTTCACTATAAGCCGCTGAGAATACATGCACTTCTCCACCGTATTCTTCATAACCTAACCGCGCCTCGTGCAGGCCACTTGCGCAAGTACCACTTAAGTAACGACTGGTCAGCGGCGCTAAATGCCACATTGAAAATGCTTTCAATGCAGCAATGACTTTCGCACCTGACGCATCAGCAATCTCTTTCAAGATTGCGAGATTACGCTCTACGGCAACTTCATCGACCACAAAGCAAGGCGAGGGCAAGCGGGATAAATCCAGCTTGCTAAAGTCCGTAAATTGCATGATTAAACAGCCTTACCGTCAGCAGTTTGTGTCTTGCTGCTGTCATCTAAGTCAAAGTCTGTCAGCTCTAGTACCTTCCAAGGTAGGCCGTACTTGTTCATGTCTTCCATAAACGGGTCTGGATCAAACTGTTCGATATTCCATACGCCGTCGGCTTTCCACTTTTTCTCAAGCAACATCTTGGCACCGATCATGGCAGGAACACCGGTGGTGTATGAAATCGCCTGTGACTGCACTTCTTTGTAACAGTCTTGGTGATCACAAGTGTTATAGAGGTAAATAATGCGTTCCTTACCGTCTTTGATACCTTTCACTACGCAACCGATACAGGTTCGACCTTTTGTACGTGGGCCTAAGCTTGATGGGTCTGGCAACATTTGAGCAAGCAGTTGAATCGGTACAATTTCTTGGCCGTTATACATAATCGGCTCAATGCTAGTCATACCAACATTACCAAGTACTTCTAGATGCTTTAAGTAGCTATCACCAAAGCTCATCCAAAACTGAGCGCGCTTAAGTGTTGGATAGTGCTTAGTTAGCGACTCCAACTCTTCGTGGTACATACGGTAAATATTGTAAGTACCCACGTCTTCTGGGCAAGTGAAGCTAGCCTTTTTCGACATGGCAGGTGTTTCAATGAACTCACCATTTTCCCAATGACGGCACTCTGCAGTGACTTCACGAATATTGATTTCAGGGTTAAAGTTAGTCGCAAACGGATAACCATGGTCGCCACCATTAACATCAATAATGTCCAGCTCGTGAATCTCATCGAAATAATGTTTAGCGATGTAGGCTGTAAACATATTGGTCGCGCCAGGGTCAAAACCACTCCCTAGTAATGCCGTCAAACCTGCTTCTTTAAAGCGCTCGTGGTATGCCCACTGCCAGCTATATTCAAACTTTGCCGTATCTAATGGCTCGTAATTTGCCGTGTCCATATAGTCCACGCCAGCGGCTAAGCACGCGTCCATAATGGTCAAATCTTGGTAAGGCAAAGCAACATTGATCACTAGTGACGGCTGCTCTTTTTCTAACAGCTTAGTCAAGTCGGGTACATTATCCGCATCAATTTGAGCGGTGCGAATAGGGCGACTGAGTTGTTCGGCTATTGCCTTACATTTTGACTCAGTTCGACTCGCTAAAATAATCTCACTGAATATTTCAGGTAACTGCGCACATTTGTGCGTTACTACACCACCGACACCGCCGGCACCAATTATCATGACCTTAGACATAGCTATACCCCCACACACAGCATTCTGAATTAGCTGGTGCTTGTTGTTTCAGTAAAATTTAATAAATTTGTGTGATCGAGAAATTCGCGAATTTACTCTATTTCAAACTCATCTAAAAAGTTCTTCAATTGATCAAAAATTGGGTGATCCCAATCCCATAAGTTCTTCTTAAATGTATCGTGAAAATTAGCATTTTCAAACAATGCTGAATAAGCATAGCTTTTACTTTTATCTGAGCTTTTGTACTTAGCTAGCTGTGCCTCTGGAATGTGATTATGTGCTCCGGAAACAAAGCCACTAGCAGCAGACTGCATATCATCGCTTAAAGACTTTAGCAACAAAGCCTCTAACGCTCCTATGCTAGAACAATCAGGCATAATATAAACACCTACAGAGATTGCAGGGTTTTGTTTATTAACAACGCCAGCTTCAACTGGAACAGCATCACGAGGAACCAACTCATCTCTTTTTAGCTGATCGCAAATACTTTGTAGTGCCGAATCACAACTTTCATCTGCATCTCTAAAAACAACCAAGCCTTTAACATCTTCAAACTCTGCCTGATTGCTAATATTTTTCCAGACAGCTTTAAAGTTATCTTTCCCACCATAAGGGACTATCTGAAATGCTTCTTTATTTTTTCCAAGATGAGAAAGCAAGGATGACAACATGATGTGATCATCTTTTCCTTCCACAAGCAGCAAAAAAGGAGACTTAACGATTTGCATATTACTCTCCAGTTACCGTAATGGCAGGTTAAGATCAAACGCTGTCTTTATATCTTCTTCATCATGATTGATAGCAACAACCTCACCTTTTCTATTTTGCAGACGGATAACATTTAATTCATAGTTATCTTGAGCTTCCATCGCTTCATGAGCAGCAGCAATACATTCACGACTGTGTGTTGTTGCAAACACCTGAACATCATTTTTTACTGCATAGTCGATAATTGCTTTCCAAACAGAACCTAACGCTGAGTAATGAATACCATTCTCAATTTCATCAGCAATCATAATGTCTGAACCCGATAAAATTAAATTAGAGAGCATTTCCATTGACCGTGTAAAACCATGGCCGAATTGAGTGGTCGGGATTTTGTAATCTAATCCAACATCAGCATATACCATTGGTTGTGTTGACGGAGGTGCTTCAAGGTACCTTAGGCCATTTAATCGCGGCTCGATTACACTTAACGAATCAATCAGTTGTGACTCGCCATTCTTCATTAATGATACCTTGTTGAATAAACTTTTTTGCTTTTCGTAGTCTCCAATACCTATAGGTAAGATGTTTATCTTTAGAAAGTCCCGGTGAAAGTATTCTTCATATACCTTGGCGGGGACCACATTAAACCTTCCAGAGCCTGCATTAGTTATTTTTTCTGGAGTCACATATTCTTTGTACCTAGTAAAATCATCCCTAAATCTCACCCTATGTACTTCATGGTCTTGAGATCCAATATAGTGTGACGCTAACTCAACACTGAGGCTTTTATTTTTTTCTGGGTAGAGCCAACTCCAAAAGTTCTCTTTTGTCGTTATGTCATTCCCATAATTCATTCTAAATGTATTAGGCAAAGCTTTAAACTGTTGTTCATCACCCCAAAGCGTCACCAACCCCTCTAACAACCCCGTCTTACCAACATTACTATCACCCACAATCAAGTTTACCCGCTTGAGATCTTTCATCTCAAAGTCAGTAAAGTTTCGATAGTTTTTAAATTGGACGGAATCAACTAAAGGCATGATATTCACACTAAAATTAGGGCTAGGGTTAAAGTATAACTCACATTATCCAACAACCCTAAAATTGCACAAGACTAGATCAACTAGCGCTCAAAGTAGGTGTAACCCTGTAAACTGTCTCTAAATGCTTTTAACATCTGTTTTCTCATGGCAACGGATATCTTACCTTCACGCACTGCCACTTCAGCTTTCTTACGGAACTGCTCCAGCATTGTGCTAGGGCTGTATTCCACGTAACTGAGTACGTCCGAGATGCTGTCGCCCTCAAACTCACGCTGAAAATCAAAATCGCCGCCTGCATTTATTTTCACACTGACCACATTGGTATCACCAAATAGGTTATGTAAGTCTCCTAACGTTTCTTGGTACGCCCCAACTAAGAAGACCCCTAAATAATATTCTTCATCTGGCTTCAAGGGGTGCAAAGGTAGTGTATTTACATACCCTGCTGGTGATGAAAATTTATCAATTTTGCCGTCACAATCGCAGGTAATATCTGCAATGATAGCGTCGCGTGTCGGTTTTTCATCCAAACGATGAATCGGCATAATTGGGAAAATTTGGTCAATTGCCCAGACATCAGGTAATGACTGAAACAAACTAAAGTTGCCATAATAAATATCGGATAACAGCTCTGGTAGGTTTTCTAGCTCAGCAGGTACACGCGCTATACTTGGCAAAATCGCGGCAATTTTATCGAGGATTGCGAGGTTAATATTTTCTGCTAGGGCGCGTTCACGCAATGTCGCTTGGCCTCGGTGAAATAAGTCTCTCACTTCATCGCGGTAATACAACGAGTCGTTGTAGCACTCTTGGAAGTTCTTGGGTGTCACCGTGTTTAACACCGAGAACAGGTTCTTCAATACCTCAATAGTATCTTCTGGCAGGCTATCTGGCAGCTGTCCTGGCTTATGGTCACGTACGTCCAGCACATTGAACAGCAACATCGACGAATAAGCGACTGTCGCACGACCTGACTCAGACACTAACACCGGGTGATCAATCGCCATTGCATCTAACGTTTCTTTTACTGTTTCAACGATATTGACGCAGTACTCATCCAGCTGGTAATTCATGCTGTGAGTGCTATTACTACTGCTTCCTTCATAGTCCACAGCAAGTCCACCACCTAAGTCTAGATAACCCAGTGGCGCGCCTTCTGAGACTAACCCTGCATAGAAACGACAAGCTTCTGCAACGCCAGTACGGACATTTCGGATATTTGGAATCTGCGAGCCAAGGTGAGTGTGCAACATCTGCAAGCAATGCAGTTTGTCATTCGCTTTAAGCTGGTCAACCACATCTAATAAAGCAGAAGTCGATAAACCAAAAATAGAGCGATCGCCGCTATCTTCTTGCCAGTGTCCATCAACCGTAGTTGATAAGCGTAAGCGCACACCAATCAACGGCTCTATGCCTAACGCTGCGCTGCGCTCAAGAATGACTGGTAGCTCTGCTGGCGTTTCAAGTACAAAGAAGCACTGTACGCCCATTTGACGCGCATAAAGCCCTAGCTCTATAAACTCAGCATCTTTATAACCGTTGCAAATGATGAGGCTATTATTATCTTTGAGCTGAGATAACGCGATGATCAGCTCGGCTTTACTGCCCGCCTCTAAACCATGGTTATATCGCTGGCCAAACGTCGCGATCTCTTCAACCACGTGACACTGCTGGTTAACCTTGATAGGGAAGACGCCACGGTAATGGTTTTGATAATCCGCATCTTTAATTGCATTGGCAAATGCTTCGTTAAGCTGCTGAATTCTATAATCCAACAGGTTTTCGATACGTAAGATGCAAGGCATCTCCATACCACGCTCTTGCATACCTTTAACAATATCAATAATGGCGACAGAGACTTTTTCACCCTTGATATTGACCGTAACGGTCGCATCACCATTATCGGAGAGGTCAAAGTATCCCGCTCCCCACTGTTTGACGCTGTATAAATCTGCACTTTGTTCGACTGACCAGTCTGCTGCGCTATGTGGTTGATTTTGACTCATTCACAACGACTTCCATTCAAAAAATACTATAAACAACAACGCCATGGCGTTGACTCACCTTGCACATTTTATGCAGCCGAAAATTGTACCACCAAACTATTTTTTGGCGCTAGTAAATATGCCCTCTTAGGGTTAAAGCATCTAAATTATTGTTAATACCGTATTTATTTCCTAAGGTTAATTGTATAAATTTAAATCTGTCTCCTATAATTACCGCACCCAACCTCGGAGTAGTCGTTGTGAAAACTACTGCAATACTTGTCGTAAGTCTTTCTTTTTTTACCCTCTTCAGTGCCTCTCTTGTACTAGCAGAAGATTCGATTGAATTCGCTGTTAAGCCTAATCGTGAGCTTACAAAAATCCAACATAACCAGTTGGATACTTTATTTCTGTCTCTACGAAATGCTAAAAGTGCGGTAGAAGCTTATGGCCATGAAAAAGAAATATGGCGTATTTGGATGACACCAAAAGACGAGAAGCTCGCAGCGCTGATGTACACCGCGATGGGGCATATTGATGATGAACAATACAAAGAAGCTATTACCACACTAAACATGGTTGTATCGCGCTTTCCAAAATATGCGGAAGGATGGAATCAGCGTGCATTTGCACACTTTCATTTAGACCAGTACGAAGAGTCACTTAACGATATTGCTAAGACATTAAAACTTGAGCCAAGACACTTCGGTGCTATGTCAGGCAGAGGAATTATTTACATTAATAGGGGGGAGTCATTGCTGGCGAAAGAAACTTTCATCCATGCAATGAACTACCACCCTTACTTGCGTAGCCGTAATTTATTATTAACAATTCCCGCAGAAGTGAAGGAATTATTTATCTAAATACTGGCCTAGCGAATAGCTGAAGTTGTCGCTTAAGACACTTCAGCGAGTGCCATTTCGATATATAACTCACGCAACTGCTGAGTAATTTTACCTGGCTTGCCGTCGCCTAACTTTGCGCCGTCAATCTTCACCACGCCTTGCACAAACATTGTTGCAGAGGTGACGAACGCTTCTGCAGCGTCATAACATTCTTCAACGGTAAATAGGCGTTCTTCGACCTTATAGTTATGCTTTTCAGCGAGTGCTAATACAGCACGACGCGTAATTCCGTTCAGAATGGCATTACCAACCTGACGCGTCACTATCGTTCCTTCTTTAGTCACAATATAAGCGTTGTTTGAGCTACCTTCTGTAACATAGCCATCTTCAACCATCCACGCATCACTGAAGCCGGCCGCTTTCGCTTCCATCTTCGCCATACAAGGTGCGAGTAGACCTACTGTTTTGATGTCGCGACGTGCCCAACGGATATCAGCAACCGTTTTAACAGTAATACCTGTTTCTGCGATCGGGTTATCAATCACATTTTTAGCCTGAGTAAATAAAACCAGCGTTGGTTTTACATTTTCACCAGGATAAATAAAGTCGCGATCAGCTGCACCACGCGTTACTTGTAGATACACCAAACCTTCATCAAGCTTGTTTAGCGTAATCAATCTGTTTTGTATCGCTTCGATCTCATCATCAGTTCCAGGAGACTGCATTGATAACTCAGACAGAGAACGACGTAAACGAGTCATATGCCCTTCGTTTTCGATCAATTTACCACGCAACACAGACGACACTTCATAAACGCCATCCGCAAACATAAAACCACGATCAAACACGGATACACGTGCTTCTTCTTCAGGGACAAACTTGCCATTGACGTAAACTATTCTGCTCATCATTTTCATCTCAATATTCTCAACAAAGCTTTCATCTAAATATACTTAAACTAACAGGTTGAAACAACTGATATATATCTATAGATAGGTTGATTTAACCATAAATTCATACAGTTCATGATGAATGGACAGATTAAGCAAGGATGCAGACTTCTTTTTCTACACTAGTGGCAATAATAAAAATAATGACACTAAGCATATGAGCATTAAATACCGCCCAGAAATTGACGGCTTACGCGCATTAGCGGTATTGCCCGTTCTGCTTTACCACATCGGTTTTGCCGGCTTTAGTGGGGGATTTATCGGAGTTGATATTTTCTTTGTCATCAGCGGTTACTTGATTACTGCCATCATTCTCAGAGAGAAAGTAGAGGATGATTTTTCGATTGGTCGTTTTTATGAGCGTCGTGCGAGACGTATCTTACCTGCCTTGCTAGCCATGATTTTTGCTTGTCTCTGTGTATCTTATTTTTGGATGGCACCTTCGCAGTTGAAAGAGTTTGGTGGCTCTAGCATATCCGCGATATTTTTTGTCTCAAACCTGTTTTTCATGAAGCATTCGACCTACTTCGATGCGGCTTCTGAAGAAATGCCGCTGCTACACACTTGGAGCTTGGCGGTCGAAGAACAGTACTACATTATCTTTCCCATTTTTATCTTGCTGACTTGGCGCTTTGGTTTTAAAGCCGTCTTTTCTCTAGTCATAATGAGCTTTTTACTGAGTCTAGGCCTCAGTGAATACGGTTGGCGTAACCACAATACTGCTAACTTTTTCTTGATACCGTTTAGGGCATGGGAAATTTTAGCCGGCTCTATTTGTGCCTTCATGATGTTCAAGCGATCTGAGGTAAAGCATCAGCAAGTATTACCTTTACTGGGTTTAGCCATGATTCTAGCTAGTGTGTTTTTATATGATAAGCACACGCCTTTTCCATCCTCGTACACCTTACTTCCAGTTGTTGGAACAACATTAATTATTTTGTTCTGCTCAGCAAGTAGTTTAGTTGGAAAGCTTCTAACAATTAAGCCGATGGTTTTCATTGGTTTAATCAGCTATAGCGCCTACTTATGGCACCAACCGCTATTAGCTTTTTATAGAATTCGTTTTGATGGCGACTTTTCGCTACTGCTTAAAGTGATCATTTTACTGATCAGCTTTGGGGTCGCTTATTTATCATGGCGTTATATAGAAACACCATTTCGTACCAAAGCCCCTGTTGCAACTCCTAAGCAACGATCTCGTGTGTTCTGGACATCCTCTGCTGCCATGTCTGTACTAGCAGCCGCTGGTTTAGCCTTATTTTTAAACAATGGCTTTACAGAGCGTCAGTCGGTTAACAACCAAAAAATGGCGACACTGGAGCATCAAGTAAGAAACAACTACGGCTTAAGTCCAGACTGTCAGTCATTTAACCTGTCTGATAATTGTAAAACGAACAATAACCCTGAGATATTGTTATGGGGGGACAGCTTTGCCATGCATCTTGGCGGCGCCTTAGTGAGCGCTGATAAGAACATAAAACTCATTCAGTTGACGCAGAATAGTTGTCCACCACTCATCGACTTTTCGATTATGAGGCCCAATAAAAAGGGTGCGGAAAACTGTATTACCTTCAACCATGACGTGATGGAGTTTATCGCTAGCACGCCGAGCATCAAGAAGGTCATTATCTCATCGCAGATTGCTTACCTTGTGGATCAAAAGGCAATTGGTAATAACGGTGAGCTTGTTTCGGCTAGTAAGGACGAAATCAGTCAAAAGTTCTTAAATACGGCTTCTAAAGTTAACGAGCTAGGGCGTGAAGTGCTTTTTGTCTCTCCAACGCCGGCAGATGGGCGTGATTTAGGGAAGTGTGTGTTTCGTAAAAACATGTTTGGTGGTGACTTAGAAGACTGTTCGTTTTTACGTAGTAACTATTCAGATGATGCTCGCCAAGCTTTTCAGGTGACTGATAACATCAAAAAACACGTGAATACTTTGCTGCTTAGCGAATTAATTTGTGATGATAATGACTGTGCGACATCACTCAACCGTATTCCGATCTATCGTGATAAAGGCCATTTGTCGTATGATGGCGCTAAAATAATAGGCGCTAAAAGCAAGCAATTAAAAGCATTTATAAACTAAAGATATAGTTTAAAAGACTATATAAGGATTTATAGCAAGTCAGTTAAGTACCTTAAAACTGACTTGCTTACTTTTATGGCCGTTAGCTTATATAAGGCTTATTTATTGTTAGCGTTATGTTCCAAGAACAATGTCCGTACATCTACTCTCGCTTTTAAACGAGCAGCTAGCAGATACAAACCACCCAATTTACGGTGTAAAAATAGCGCATCAGCCGGTGGTGTATGCCAGTAATCTTGCTCCATACTGAGCTTTAAACCGACTTCTTTTATTCTTTCAGCAAGTCGTGACTCACCAAAGTCGTATATCCCATCATGGCCCAACGGCTCACATCCCTGAACAAAGAGGTCTATCACTGCTTCCTGTTGTTCTGGGTTTATATCTTCCGCAAAAAAACCTATTTGCTTCATCGCTTCTTGCATAGTCTCGCGGTCATGCTCTGTACCTGCAGTCATTAGCTTCAAGTAGGCATCCGCTATGTGAGCTGGGTATTCTCGTGTTGCACCAAAGTCCAAAAGTATCAGCTGCTTGGTGTCACTATCATATTGATAATTAGCAAAGTTTGGATCTGTTTGAATAAGACGGAAATCAAATATTTCTCTAAATAACAAGCCTAGTAGTAAGGAAATCGCGTTATCACGGTCAGCTTGTGGCGCGTTTTCTAAAGATTCAATCGGCACACCACTCACAAATGACATCGCTAATACATTGGTGGTGGTTAAGTCATCAAATACTTCGGGCAGTATAAAGTCGGTATCGTCCGCAAGTAGCTCATGATATTGCTTTAACCATCGGGCTTCCTGCTCATAATCGGCTTCTAAGTGAAGCTGTTGTTTGGCTTCTTCCATTAGCGGCTTATAGTCTAAAGTCTTAGGTAAAAACCCTGATACTCTTAACAGTGTGGCAACGTTGTCTACGTCACTATCAATACTTTCACGCACACCCGGATATTGAACTTTCAATGCTAAATGGCGGCCGTCTTTTGTATGAGCTGAGTGAACTTGGCCGATGGATGCTGCTGCAATCGGCTCAAATGAAAATTGTTTAAATTTCAGGTTCCAGCCTTTACCCCAACTTTCCTCAAGTACTTTGTTTAACTGACTCAGAGGCATCGATTTTGCATCGGAGCGTAGTCTAGCCAATATATCAGTCATTTCTGGGGGTAATAGGTCACCCGTATCCATCGACATGATCTGACCCACTTTCATCGCAGCGCCACGCAACTGTGCGAGCTGGTCAGTAATACGTTTGGCATTACCGGGAGTGAGCAACATGTCACGCGCCTTGGGCCGATTACCTTTAGCAATTTGGCGGGCGCCTTCCGCTAACATTCCACCTGCAACACCTGTTGCTAGTGAACCTAGCTTTGCAAAACGAGATAAGCGGCCACTAGGGACTGCAGAAGTATTTTTATTATCAAACTCTTTATCTGTCATCGAAAGTTGCTCGTGTTGTTAGAGAGTATCTTTGTATAAAAGCTAAGCTTACCGTTAAATAAACAGATTACTAGTCATTCATATCTAACTAGGACAATGTGCGCAATAAATTGGGCTAGCTCTAAAAGAGCACCTAATCATCAGGATAAGATGATCAGCACTATAATGATAAACGGGGTATACATGAAGTTTCATTCTAATGATGTTATTGATACAACAAAAGAGAGCAGGTTATTTGCAAGCTTACCTTTATTGCTACATACCTTATCCGATCATATCGATAATGAAAGTAGTGGAAACTTTTTTATAGTCACTGATGATAATGCATCTTGTCGATTTGCATTGAGTAACGGGAAAATCACTCATTGTGCATTTAAACGTCATAAGGGGCATGCTGCGTTAGAAGCAATATTGACGTCTGATATTCGTGGCATTGCACGGTTTATGGAGAGTCAATCACCACTTCGTCACGCAAGAGAGGTGATTGATCATGACTATGCCATGAATGTATTGAAGATTAAAAAATTGGACCAGAATGATACTGAACGACTAACCACTGAGGATAAGCAATACATGATGTATCGTGGCCAAAGAACAGAGCGGACAACTGAACTACCTCCAGTAGAAGCAACCGTCACTAAACCATCCACTCGTATGTACCGTGGTCAACCTATCTAAGGTCAGCCAACCTAAAAATGGCTAAGGAATAGAGACTGATAAGGTTTCCTTAACCGCTTCCATTACTACGATACTTGTAGACTCTTGCACTGCTGGTACCGACAGTAACGCTTCTTCTAAGAACTTTCTATAGGCCGTCATATCAGCCAGGCGCACCTTAATCAGGTAGTCGAAGCTGCCGGATACTAGATAACACTCTTGCACTTCAGGCACTTCTAATACCGCTTCTTTAAACTGAGCGAAAGTGTGTTTTGACGTTCTATCTAAACGAATTTGGACAAAGACAATCAATCCAGCATCTAACTGCTCTGGGTTGATAACCGTCGTATATTGTTTAATAAACCCATCTCGTTCCAAACGGCGAACGCGTTCGATACAAGGTGTCGTTGTAAGTCCAACCTGTCTTGCTAGCTCTGCGTAAGTGATACGGCCGTCGTCTTGCAATATTCTTAGGATATCTTTATCAATCTGACTTAGTTGGTTAACGGTGCTTTTCATAATTATCCAGTTTATTACTCTGATAATTGGATTATAAATAGAATTTGCCACTATTGTTACCTATGAATGAGAGGTGGACTATTAAACCCGCTGAACTCACACTTTTTTCTAGCGACATGCCTATCACAATGTTTATTTTAAGAGCATTTCTTACTAATTACTAAACATAGCGCTTTTAGTAAGAGTTATTTACTCTAATTCTTAGGGGGACATTTTATAAAATCCCTTCCAAATTTCAGAATAAACATTAGTAAAAAATCCTTCAGTCCACATTTCACTTAGCCATATATACTGAGGCTATGACTAAATTTATTCTTATCGTATGGCTAATATTCATTCATGCCATAGCCATACTAGCAGTGCTAGAAACTGACTTAGCTTATAGGATTGACCGTAAGCTAGGGCTTGGCTTAATTACATCAAAAGAACTCACTTCGTTTTACACAAACATGGTGGGTAGCCAAGAGCAGCTTGATGGTAGTGTCAAAACCGGCTCTGTAATTTTTCTGGGCGATAGCATTACACAGGGGTTAAATGTTGCTGCCATCACTCACCCAGCTATTAACTACGGCATCGGAATGGATACCACTTATGGGTTAATTAATCGTCTTCCCAAATACCAATCACTTAGCCGAGCATCCCATATTATTGTTGCAATAGGCATCAATGACTTGATCCGTACTCACCGAAATAATGATGAGATCTTGGACAACTTTAGTCATATTTTTAAGCTACTGCCAGTTGGTATTCCTGTGACTGTGCAGGCAATTTTACCTGTTGATGAACGTGTTACGACTCAAGGCTTTAATCTTCGTGTAGACCAAATCAATCAAGCGTTGGCCTTACTTGCTAAATCACATGGCGCACGCTTTCTAGATATGAGTCACTTACTAATAAATGATCAGGGAAATCTTAAAACTGAATATCATGTTGGTGATGGTTTACACCTCTCTACAAGCGCTTATCAGGTGTGGATTGATACCCTTAAGCCGTATTTTAAAGTAGATGTATCACTTAGATAAATGTCCTATTATCTATCACCTTGAACTATCTATAAAATTTGTTTACTAACTGTATAAATAACGATAATAAAAAAGTAATTGGGGAAAAAATAACGATGGCTAAACTAATAAATCATGGGCTTTTACTTTTTGCCATGTTGTTTCTAACAGCATGTGGAGGCGGAGGCGGAGGCAGCGGGAGTAGTAGCAATAGTTCTACACCTGTCGATAGCGGACTAGCACTTGAAAGCAGCGTATTAACAGTGAATGGAAAGCCGGTATCAGGTGCGACCTTCACGAGTTATGGCGGGGCAACGGATACGACTGGTGTCACTACTAGTAATGGTGAAGTTGAGTACTACGAGGATAGCACCACGGTTGCCGTTTATATTGGTGATGTATTAATCGGGACGGTTGCTTCAGATGCGGTCACTGACCCGCTAACAATAGAATCACTGTTAGCCTCAAATAGTGCTGCTGCAAATAATTCAACGTTGCAAAACTTACCGACCATCTTATTAGAAGATCAAGGTAGTACGGTGAGTAGCTATGCTTTGCCTGCTAATTTGGCAGCACTAGACCCTGTTGCCTCAACTATCTTAACCTTAAATGGTAAACCTGTTTCTGGCGTGGATTATGTTTCTGGCGATACTTCTGGTACCACTTCTCAAAATGGTGTGTTTGAACAAGAGTCTGATCACAGCATCAGTTTTCAAGTGGCTGGTTTAGAACTTGGACCTGTCGATACTGACCAACTGCCTACCAGTATTGAAGCATTGAGCGCTGCAAGTGAGAGCAGTAATCCACTGATTACCAACTTACCAGCACTATTAACTGACTTAAACGCTGCTGATGCTTCTAACCCTATCGCTGGTTTTCGCTTATATAACTTAGAGCAAGCGCTGTTAAAGCCGAGTAGTTTGCCAGCCAATCGTGTTTTAGGTGTGAATTTAGAAACGCCTCAAGCTGAAGCTGATCATATCAACCAGCCCTTAATTACAGCAGACATATTCAGAGTCGCTCGTCCTTTTGTGGAAGGCTCATGTAATGACATTATTTACGATGCAAACGGTTGGCCAACTAGTATTCCTGATGCTTGTGCTAATGCAGATACTGCCAATGGTGAAAGCAAATATGCTTTCACGCGTATCCTTCAATTTGCGCTAGGCTTATCTTTTCCTGAAGGGGCTTACACTGTCTTTTACGATGGTAAGGGTCAAATCAACTTTAGCGGCATGGGTTGTAACGGTACTCGACTTGAAGAAGGGCATTATACTGTAGATGTTAAAGCTGCTAATGCTTGCCCTGATGATTCAGGAAAAGTACAAAATATTAATAACATTCGTGGACTCGAAATAAGTATCACAGCAATTGATGCGACTGACCCAATTCGTAATATTCGAATTGTTATGTCGGGTGGTATCTGTAAAGGAAACCCATTTGAGCGAGTCACTACTGAAGATAGCTGTAGTAGTGAGACATCATTTATTGAGTTTGCTGAACTGTATAAAAACAATGATAACGTGATTGTGTTTAACCCTGAGTTCTTAAACTTCTACAAAGACTTTCGTGTGCTGCGTTTCATGAACTCTATGGAAGCATCACCACGTCGTCCTGAATCTCAAACATTAAACCCATGCCTTGGTTTATCAGGCACTGACTATGAAGCCTGCTTATTGCAAAGTTTTGAGTGGCAAGACCGTCCAACTTTAGATACCGCACAATGGGGTGGTTCGTATAAAACGAGTGTTCTAAAACGTCTAGGTATGCCTATCGAAGTTGGTATTGCTTTAGCAAATCAGCTTGATGCTCACCCTTGGTTTAACATCCGTCATAACGCTACTGATGATTTTGTTACACGGTATGCAGAGCTTCTTAATGATGAACTTAATGACAACCTAATTGCTCATGTTGAATACAGTAATGAGGTATGGAATGCAGGTTTCTGGGGGCATCATTATGTGATGCAAAAAGGGTATAACGATACTGAAATTAGTGCGATGGATAACTTCCCATTCCGTAATAGTGATTTCTCTGTAAGGACTCGTTATTACGCTAAACGCTCTATTCAGATCTTCAAGATATTCGAAGGTGTCTTTGCGAATAATAGCCGCCTGAAACGTATCATGGGTGGTCAGCATAAATTTGCGGCGCTTGCTGATAACTTATTAGGGTTTGAAGATGCTAAAGATCATACCGATGCTATCGCCATTGCACCTTACTTTCATGGTTGTTGGAATCGCCAAGCCGTTAATGGCTCTGGTGAAACCTATGATCATCCTAGTTGTTCTAATACTGAGACGGTCGCTAAAACCATGTCAGAGGTAACATCACTCGAACAGGTATTTGATGTGATGAATGGTGTTTACGATGATTCAATTAGTGACGCTTCATTAAGGGGTGACCCAGATAGTGTCGAGGCGACAATCAAACTAATCGCACCACAGGTTGCTGTGACCGATAGTTACAGTACCGATGAGCATCCGATTGACTTGTACGCTTATGAAGGTGGGCAACATCTAACGGTTAACTGGGGAGATACCTTGGTATCTACTGCGCGTAAGAATAGCTTACTAGACTTTTTCCAAGCTGCGAATCGTGATGATAGAATGGGCGAATACTACACTCGCTTAATGGAAGGCTGGAAAGAAGCTGGCGCAAAGCAGTTTGTGTTATTTACATCGCCACAGTCATTCAATCGCTATGGTAGTTTTGGTCTAAAGGAACACTTAGGTATGACTCGCACGGAGTCACCAAAGTACGATGCGGTACTGACATTCCAAGAAGCACTATTAGGTTGCTGGCCTGAGTTTTCTGAAGCAGGCTGTTAATATCTAGCACAACGCAAAAGGCCAGTTAAGTTAACTGGCCTTTTGCTATCTGTCTTTTGTATTCTTTATTCTTTATTCTTTTAAGTATTTCAACTTATCCTTCACTCCATCCCATTCAGCAGCATCTTCAGGGTGTGGAATCATTTCACTGATCACTGGCCAATTGACTGAGAGGTCAGCATTGATCTTGATGAATTTAACCTGATCTGCAGGCAAGTCATCTTCCGCAAAAATGGCTTCTGCTGGACACTCAGGAACACATAACGAGCAGTCGATACACTCATCAGGATCTATCACCAAAAAGTTTTCACCCTCATGAAAACAATCCACTGGGCAAACTTCTACACAGTCTGTGTATTTACACTTGATGCAGTTATCGGTAACGACAAAAGTCATGTTAATTTCCTAATCTAAAAATATTACGCTTAACAACGCCCATTATCCAATTAGTCCGAGCATGGTTGCAAGTGCCACTTGTATTGATTTGCAACGTCATTGCATTTCTGAAATGATATTTTGAATTATAACGCAATCCAACCTGTTGAGATTTTTCTATGTCCACACTTCCTACACCGCTTATTTCTGTTCAAGAACTGTCAAAACAACTGGTTCATGAGCAGCTTGTTTTATTAGACGGTAGTTGGTACATGCCAGCGATGAAACGTGATGGTCAAGCGGAATGGAATCAGCAACGCATAGCTAATGCTCAACACTTTGACTTTCATGAAACAGTTTGTGATCTAGGGAGCGAGTACCCTCACACCATGCCTTCTCCTGAGGTATTTACCGAGTGTGTCCAGGCATTAGGCATCAACCAAGATAGTCATATTGTTGTCTATGATGGTATGGGCCTATTTGCTAGCCCTCGTGTTTGGTGGATGTTTAGAGCAATGGGTCATGTGAAAGTGAGTGTATTGAATGGTGGACTACCTGCATGGATAAAATCAGGTTTGCCTTTAAACAAATCAACGCCTCTCCCAGTCAAAAGGGGCGACTTTATTGCACAGCCAATAGAAAGTAGATTCTTGAGTGCTGACTCCATTCTGACTAAACTGCACGATGACGATATGGTTGTCTTAGATGCTAGAGGTCAAAGTAGATTTGTAGGTAGTGATCCAGAACCAAGAGAAGGTCTGCGTAGCGGTCATATCCCTAACTCCAAAAACCTGCCTTTTACTGACTTAATTGCTGATGGTTTTTTGCGATCGTCTGAAGAACTTCACAAGTCCTTAAGCGCAGTTGCATCGAAGGATCAAGCATTAGTTTTTAGTTGCGGTTCTGGTGTAACAGCATGTCACTTAGCACTGGCTGCCGATATTTGTGGATACACAAAGTTATCTGTATTTGATGGCTCTTGGAGCGAATGGGGTGCAAGGCATGAGTTACCTATCGTGACCGGTCAAACTTAATTATTTTAGGTAATAGCTATTCAGTAGTTGGTGTTTCACATGAAACATTTGATTGATTATTAATCACTTCCCGATACAGAAAGAACTAAATATTTCACCTAATAAGTCATCGGGCGTAAAGCGCCCTGTGATCTGACCTAGGGCATCTTGAGCGACTCTAAGCTCCTCAGCCATCAGTTCACCTGCATTAAAGACTTGTAGCTGCTCTGAAGCATTATCAACGGCAACTTGCGTCTCTTCTAAAGCATGTAAATGACGTCTACGTGCAATAAATAAGTCTTCACTATCCCCTTGATAACCCATACGTTGTTTAAGTGTGCCGCGTAAAGTATCTATACCGATATGTTGCTTTGCAGATATGTATAGGTGTTCGTTATGTAGACCTTCGGTATGGCCACTTTTATCGATTTTATTATGTACAGTGATCCGTGGTAGCTTTTCAGGCATCTGATCAAGCAATGCATGGTGTGACATATCAGAAGCTTCGGTATCGTCAACTAAGAACAGAATCAAGTCTGCTTTTTCAACGGCTTGCCATGCTCTTTGGATACCAATTTTCTCGACTGGGTCATCACTCTCACGTAGCCCTGCAGTATCGATAATGTGTAACGGCATGCCATCTAGGTTTATAGACTCACGCAGTACATCACGAGTAGTACCTGCATACTCTGTAACAATCGCGGTTTCTTGGCCTGCTAGTGCATTGAGTAAACTCGATTTTCCAGCATTAGGTTTACCAACAATGACTAGCTGCATACCTTCACGTAATAAGCTACCTTGTTTCGCTTTATTAAAAATATCACCCAGTTGCGATTGAATACGGTGAACGCGATCTAAAACGCGTTGATCAGCAAGAAAGTCTATTTCTTCTTCAGGGAAGTCGAGAGCGGCCTCAACATAAATGCGTAACTCAGTAATTTGAGTCAATAACGAATTGATAGCCGCAGAGAAGTCGCCTTGTAAAGAGCGTATAGCCGAGCGTGCAGCCTGCTCACTACTACTATCAATTAGGTCAGCAATGGCTTCTGCTTGAGCGAGGTCAAGCTTGTCATTCAGAAAAGCACGCTCAGAAAACTCACCAGGTCTGGCTAATCGAGCACCATTTTGAAGACATACTTGTAACAACATATCCATGACAATTTTACCGCCATGACCTTGTAGCTCTAAAACGTCTTCGCCTGTAAAGGAATGAGGGCCAGGGAAGTAGATAGCAACACCATCATCAAGTACCGTTCCGTCTTTTCCTAAAAACTGACGGTGGGCTGCTCGATGAGGTTTTGTGAGTTGACCCAGCATGGATTCAGCAATGAGTGAAACCTTAGGACCAGATAGTCGAATTATACCAACACCACCGCGACCTGCCGGGGTGGCAATGGCCGCAATAGTGTCATTTACATGCATAAGTTCTGTATAACTTTAGTTAAGGACAGGGGCAGTATCACCCATGATTTTCTTAGTTATAACGTACTGCTGAATGATAGATAGAACGTTGTTCACTACCCAGTAAAGTACAAGACCAGCAGGGAAGAACAAGAACATTACCGTGAATACCACTGGCAAGAACTGGAAAATCTTTTGCTGCATTGGATCAGATACTGCAGGCGGGTTAAGTCGCTGCTGGATATACATACTAAGACCCATCAATAGAGGCAGTACGTAGTAAGGATCCATTACTGACAAGTCGTGGAACCACATAATCCAAGGCGCCTGGCGTAACTCAACACTTTCTAGTAGTACCCAGTATAGACCCATGAAGACTGGCATCTGAATCAAAATAGGTAAACAACCACCTAAAGGATTAATCTTTTCCTTTTTGTAGAACTCCATCGTTGCTTTTTGCTTAGCTTGTGGATTGTCCTTATGCTTTTCAGCTAATTCTTTAAGCTTAGGTGAAAGCTTTTTCATTTTAGCCATTGAACGATAACTAATCGCTGATGGGTAAAAGAATAGAATTTTAAGCGTTAATGTCATCAGAATGATCGTCCAACCCCAGTTGCTGACAACTGATTGGATCTTATTCATTACCCAGAATATAGGCTTGGATACAAAACTAAACAGTCCGTAATCAACTGTTAAATCGAGACCTGGCGACATCTTTATAAGATTTTTTTGTGTTTTAGGACCGACATAAAATTGGCTATTGAACTGACCAGCTTCACCATTAGGTACCGATAAAGTAGGAGAGGTCAAACCAATGATGCGGCTATTACGATCGCCTATAAACTTAGTGTAATAGTTGTTTTTAGCATCAGGACCAGGAATCCAAGCACTCAAGAAATAATGCTCAAGCATTGCTGCCCAACCACCCTTAATTTGTTCGCTTACATCCGTATCTTCAAATTCGCTCAGTTTAACTTTTGTGTACTTACCATTGTAATAAGCACCACCAACAAAAGAAACAGACGTTAAACCAAATCCACCGCCGGTATCATTGTCACCATGTGTTAATTGTTGATACTGATTACCACTCCAAACAGTCCCCGACTGGTTGTTTAGTGTTTGCTGTACATCAATTAAGAATTTACCGCGTGTGAAAGTGTAAGTCTTTACTACGTTGAGGCCTTTCTCATTCATCCACGTTAGTGGAACTACGAGAGTATCTCCTTCCATTACGAATTCTTCTTTTTCAGCAGTGAACAATGCGTAGTGATTAGGTGCATCATCAGCACTCTTAGTCACATTAATCAAACCTGACTGAGCAGCATATTGCTTATTTTTATCGAGAATACGGACTGGATTATCTAGCTCTTCTAAACTAACAGGATATGTCAGTAAGTCAGCTTCGAGTATTGATCCACCCGTTAAACTAATCTCAAGATCTAAAACATCTGTCTTTACACGAATGCTTTGAGCATCAACACCCGTAGTATTAGGTACGCCACTTGCAGCTACAGCAGGTAAACCACCAGCCTGAGGAACATCAAGTTGCTGGTTACTACCATTGCCTTGTGTTGTCTGTTGCTGAGGGATTGGCTGAGGTGCGTTGCGCTGACTCCATGTTGACCAAATCATAAAAGCCATAAAGGCTAACATTAAGTACAGAAGAGGGCGTTGTTGTTCCATGGATCATCCTTGGATTTTTCTACGAATATACCGCCACTGGGTATCCAGTTGCGCGCTTATTTCATGGCTGGGCAATTCTACCGCGCCTCGACGACACATGGCAATGATATCTATGGGGGGAAGTTCAGCTATTTCATGTCGAAAGTTTTCGCGTATTAACCGTTTGATACGGTTACGATCTACAGCGAGTTTTACACTTTTCTTAGCGATAGCTAGGCCAAGACGTGCATGGCCTAAGTCATTTTTCCTGACTAACAGGGTGAAATTATGATTACCGAAGCGTTGCGCATTTGCGAACACGTACTGATAATCCTCAGCCTTAGTTAGTCTGAACTCTCGGCTGAAGTCTAATCCTGTCATATTTTATACTCGGTTAGAACGTTAACGCTCTACTCCGAATTAAGGGCAAAGAAGTGCGCGACCTTTTGCTCTGCGTGCTTTTATGACCTTACGACCACCAACAGTGCTCATGCGTGAACGGAAGCCGTGAGTACGAGCGCGTTTCAGGTTGCTTGGTTGGAATGTTCTTTTCATCGTAGTAAACCTAAGTTCATCGTTATTTTGCTATGCCCACCGGCAAATAGCAGCCAAGGTGGCGGAAGGATGAGGAAAATAAATGACTCAGCGATAAATGTCAAATTTTTTTATTATTTAGTTTTAAATTTGAATGATGACGGTCAGTTGCAGAGCTGGTTGATTGTAGTTGTTTTATATATTTAAAAGATAACAACAATAATAAGGGAAGTAGTTTTTTGTGGATAGTTTCCATTTCTAGAACTATTACAGGTACTTAAGTATGACAAGCTACCTGTATGAGAACTGTTTATGTCATTAGTAATATGTGGAAGGAATGTGGATAAGTCTGTCTGCCTCATTTATCCACTTGTTATCCACAGAATGGTGCAGGTGTTTGCCCACCGAGTTATCCACAGGCAATTATAATCATAAAAAGATCCTGTGGACACTTTTTAATGTTTATTATTATTTGGGGAATCTGTTGATCTGTATGGCTCTACAAGCTGTCAAGATATTTAGGCGTTGCTTCCTGTGAATATATATTGATTAATATTTGACCATATAAGCTCTTTATTTGTTAGTAATATTAAATATAATTCTTGTATTACAGGAGGTTACAAGTATTTCGCTATTTATAATAAATAAATAAATATTTTTTAGTTGTGGATAAAACTAGGTTTCTTGTAAACTAGCTTACCCTGATTGTTTACGTTAAACCTTATTTCTGGATACTGCTGCCCTATGCTCTGGTCTGATTGCCTTAAGTTGCTTGAAAATGACCTGCCTGACCAAGAGCTAAACACTTGGCTTAGAACGTTACATGGACAAGAACACGACGACACCTTGCTTCTCCTAGCACCCAACGACTATGTACTAAAACACGTTTCTAGTTATTATTTAGATCGTATAGTTATATTGGTCAGAAGAATTAAGAAGAACGATAGCTTCCAAGTGAGAATACAGATCGGTAGTGCTGATTATGTTGCACCTATGGCAATCGGTACTGAACAACCCCATATAGTAGACCCAGCTATGGCTGCTGCTGCACCTTTTCCTAATTCTCTTCAACAGCCTTCTGAGTTTGTGAACCCTAATATGCATACAGGTGCGAGTCTGAGTAACAACTTAGGCCAATCACAACCTTTTAATCAAGGTTACCAAACGACTGGTAGGCATGTTAACCCTGGTCTTACGACTGCAGAAAATCAGGTCATATTTGCGAACAACCTAAATCCTTCACTGACGTTTGATAATTTTGTTGAGGGTAAGTCGAATCAATTGGCTCGTGCTTCAGCAATCCAGGTAGGTGAAAACCCGGGTACCTCTTATAATCCGTTGTTTATCTTTGGTGGAGTTGGTCTGGGTAAGACTCACTTGATGCATGCCATTGGTAATCATATCAAGGCTCATAACCCTGAGGCTAATGTTGTATACCTACATTCTGAGAGATTTGTGAATGGAATGGTTGCCGCACTTCGCCATAATAAAATTGAAGAATTTAAGAATTATTACCGTTCTGTCGATGCGCTGCTGATTGATGATATCCAGTTTTTCGCGAATAAAACGCGAAGCATGGAAGAGTTTTTCCATACCTTTAATGTTTTGTTGGAATGTCAAAAACAAATAATTATGACAGGTGATCGTCTTCCTCGTGAAGTAGAGAACCTTGATGATCGTTTACAGTCCCGACTTGTCTGGGGATTAACCGTAGAGGTTGAACCGCCTGATGTAGAAACACGTGTTGCTATACTTCGTAAGAAGGTGGAGCACATGGGGTTAGATATTCCCAATGAAGTTGCTTTCTTTATTGCGCGACGTTTCCGATCGAATATTCGTGACTTGGAAGGAGCTTTATTACGAGTTCTAGCTATTCTGCGTTTACGCAATACGACAACGATTACTTTGGACTTTGTTCAAGATGCACTGCGTGACCAGTTAGCCGTCATGGATAAAATGGTCACCATTGAAAGTATTAAGAAACTCGTTGCTGAACATTTTAATATTCGTGTTGCTGATCTCGACTCAAAAAGCCGTGCACGCTCAATCACTCGCCCACGACAAATGGCGATGGCTTTGTCTAAAGAATTAACTAATCACAGTCTACCTGAGATTGGTGAAAAGTTTGGTGGTCGAGATCACACAACCGTACTTCACGCATGCCGTAAAGTACGAGAGCTGATACAATCGGATAGCCGTCTTGAAGAGGCACACCGCATTTTGTCAAGAACCCTACGCAGCTAATGTTGTTGCTTAACTGATGATAGAAAAGTTATGAAATTTACTGTTGCTAGAGACACCCTTGTAGAATTACTTGCTAACGTTGTGGGTGCTGTAGAAAAAAAACATACCTCTAAAATTTTAGAGAATGTGCTTTTAAGTGTTTACAAAGATCAACTGCGTTTAGTTGGTACTGATCTTGAAATCGAATTATCCGCTAGCGTCAATATTCAAGTCGATAGGGAAGGTGCAATTACTGCGCCTGCTCGTAAACTTCTTGATATTACAAAAGCGCTTCCATCTGATTCTTTTATTCAAGTTGAACAAGACGAAGAAAACTCGCGCCTATTAATCAAAGGTGGGCGTAGTCGTTTTGAGTTAGCTACTTTGCCTGCTGAAGATTTTCCTGAGCTAGACGAAATTCCGCTAGAACACGAACTCGTATTAGTCGAAAGCCAGTTTAAGCGTTTGCTGGATAAAACGTCTTTCTGCATGGCTAACCAAGATGTTCGTTATTATCTAAATGGATTATTATTGGATATTACATCTGGAACGATTAATACCGTTTCTACGGACGGCCATCGTTTAGCGCTTTGTGAATTTAAAGACGATGCTATTTCTGTTGATGAGCGTTCAAGTATTATTGTGCCTCGCAAAGGTGCCTTAGAATTATCTCGAATTCTAGAAGCGAGTGCCGATGTTAATGTGCGTGTTCAAATGAGTAACAACCATATTCGTGTTGAAAAAGATAACGTGCGTTTTACTTCGAAGTTGATCGATGGAAAATACCCTGACTATCAGGCAGCGGTTCCATCTAACAGTAGTTTCAGTATCCAACTAGATCGAATGGTTTTCCGCGATACCTTATCGCGTGTTGCCATTCTTTCTAATGAAAAATTCCGTGGTATTCGTTTGCGCTTGAGTGATGGTTTGATGATGTTAATGTCAAATAATCCTGAGCAGGAAAGTGCAGAAGAAGAAATTGACATTAACTATAGTGGCGACGTTTTCGAAATTGGTTTTAACGTGAGCTATGTACTTGAAGCAGTCAATCATCTCGAAGGAGAAATGATCGACTTCAGTTTTACAAGTTCAGCAGCAAGTGCATTATTATCATCTCCAGAAGATGAAGGTGTACGTTATGTAGTTATGCCGGTAAGGCTTTAAACGTAATTTATTATGTTGCTTGAGCAGCTTTCGATTAGTCACTGTAGAGTTATTGAAAAAGCTGAACTTAAATTATCGCCACGAGTTAATCTAATTTGTGGCGATAATGGATCTGGTAAATCCAGCATCCTTGAAGCGGTTGCCATTTTATCCCGCGGCCGCTCATTTCGAACTTCCCGCATCACCGATGTCATTCGACAGAATGAAGAAGCTATTCTTATTCGTGCAGACAGTCATGACGGTGAAAACCATTTCCGTATCGGCATTGAAAAAAGTAAAACCACCACACGTATTCGAGTCAATCAACAAGATATAAATACTCAAGCTGCGCTTAGTCGATACCTTCCAATTACGATTATTGATCCAAATTCGATTGAACTTTTGACTGGCTCTCCATCGATTCGTCGTTCCTATGTCGATTGGATTGCGTTCTATTTATTTCCCGAATTTCATTCTATCTGGCAGAACTACCAACGAATATTAAAGCAAAGAAATTTGTGTTTACGTGTTCCAAAGTTTATTTCTGCTTTGCCCGTTTGGACTGATGAATTGATAAAAGCACAATTACAAATCATCAGTTACAGAGAGCGCTCGTTAGAATTGTTGAATCCGCAGTTGGCGATTTTTGCTGACCAACTGCTGGAAGGGCACTCCATTAAATTGAAACTTACTTCTGGTTTTGCGCAGGCCATGGATTTGTCTGTTGAGTCCCAAAGAGCATTTTATCTAGAGCGACAAGAGACAGATATCAAATCTGCTAGAACATTATCGGGTGCTCACAGAGCAGATCTTCAGGTTTTATTTAACGATCAAATTGCACAGCATAGTGCTTCACGCGGTCAGTTAAAACTAATTGCGATTGCTATGTTGCTTGCCCAAAGTCGAAGCATTGATCCTGATGATAAGCGCAAAGGGATTATAGCAATTGATGATCTTGCTGCAGAATTGGATGGTGATAATAAGGTTCGTTTGCTCTCAACATTACGTGGATTAAACCAACAACTATTACTGACAACCACCCAGTCAGAACTGATTCCACTGCACGATGAAGACTGTATGTTTCACGTGAAACACGGCAAAGTAGTTCTCAATGATTCAAGCGTTTAGCTGTTCTTGAGTAGCCAAAGTGGTATAATCTGACGAGTATAAAACAAGGTGAAACACATGTCTGAAGAGCAAACCTACGATTCCTCCAATATTCAGGTTCTGAAAGGATTAGAGGCGGTACGTAAACGTCCAGGGATGTACATCGGTGATACTGATGACGGTACCGGATTACATCATATGGTGTTTGAGGTCGTTGATAACTCTATCGACGAAGCTTTGGCAGGCCACTGCTCCGAAATCAAAGTAACTATCCATACAGACGGTTCTGTATCAGTCTCTGATGATGGCCGTGGTATTCCTGTTGATATGCATGAAGGTGAAGGTCTGTCTGCTGCTGAAGTTATCATGACGGTACTCCATGCCGGTGGAAAGTTTGATGACAACTCTTATAAAGTATCAGGTGGACTTCATGGTGTTGGTGTTTCAGTTGTAAATGCCTTGTCAGAAAAGTTAAACCTAACAATCCATCGAGATGGGTTTGTTCATCGTCAAGAGTATCATTTAGGGGATCCTCAAAGTCGTTTGATTTCAGGTGAAGCGACGGACAAAACAGGAACAGAAATTCGCTTCCTGCCTAGCAAAGAAATCTTTGCTATTACAGAATTCAAATTTGATATTTTATCAAAACGCTTACGTGAATTATCCTTCCTAAACTCAGGGGTTCGTATCAACCTAGTTGACGAACGTGGTGAGGGTGAGCAAATTGTTTTTGAATATGAAGGTGGAATCAGTTCTTTCGTAGAGCATCTTAACCGAAATAAAACAGCGATCCATCCTGAGACTGTTTACATAAGTACAGAAAAAGATGACGTTGGTGTAGAGGTTGCGCTTCAGTGGAATGATACTTACCAAGAGAACATTTTCTGCTTCACTAATAACATTCCTCAGCGTGATGGTGGAACTCACCTTGCAGGTTTCCGTGCAGCATTGACTCGAACTTTGAATCAGTACCTTGAGCGCGAAGGCTACATGAAAAAGGAAAAAGTTACACCAACAGGTGATGATGCACGAGAAGGTTTGACAGCAGTGTTATCAGTTAAAGTTCCAGATCCAAAATTCTCCTCTCAGACAAAAGACAAGTTAGTATCATCTGAGGTTCGAGGTATTGTTGAATCGGCAATGGGTGAACGTCTTGCAGACTTCCTATTAGAGAATCCTGTAGAAGCAAAGATCATTGCTTCAAAGATGATCGATGCAGCACGAGCACGAGAAGCAGCAAGAAAAGCGCGTGAGATGACTCGTCGAAAAGGAGCACTGGATATTGCAGGTCTTCCCGGTAAGTTAGCTGATTGCCAAGAGAAGGATCCTGCACTGTCAGAAATATACTTAGTGGAGGGTGACTCGGCGGGTGGTTCTGCGAAGCAGGGTCGTGATCGTCGTACACAAGCAATCCTACCTTTGAAAGGTAAGATTCTAAATGTAGAGAAAGCTCGCTTCGACAAGATGATTCAGTCCCAAGAGGTCGGAACGCTAATTACTGCATTGGGTTGTGGTATTGGAAAAGAAGAGTTTAATCCAGAAAAATTACGTTATCACCGCATCATTATCATGACCGATGCCGATGTTGATGGATCTCATATCCGTACATTACTGTTAACGTTCTTCTACAGACAAATGCATGAACTAGTTCTGCGTGGTCACATCTATATTGCTCAACCTCCTTTATACAAATTGAAAAAAGGTAAACGAGAGCAGTATGTAAAAGATGATGCAGAGTTAAATCATCACCTATTACAGATCGCTTTAGATGGCGCAGTGTTGTATCCAAATGATCAAACACCAGGTATTAAAGGCGATGGTCTTGCATTACTAGCTGATGCATTTACACAGGTAAATAATGACATCGCCCGTTTACGTCAGCGCTTCGATAGTGAAGTTTTAGAAGCAATGATCTTTAGCGATTCAGCTTCTGATAAGTTGGATCAGTCTATGGTTAGCACATGGATGAATAATGTTTGCGAATCACTGAATCATAAATTTAATGGAACGCGTCGCTATGACGCAGAGTTAAAGACGACTGAAGAAGGTGGTTGGAGTATTCATGTTATTCGTCGTATGCATGGTGTTGATACAACCTTAGTATTCAGTGAAAGCTTATTTGGTAGTGAAGAAATTAAGCGCCTGAATAAACTAAACCAGCAATTATCTGGGTTGTTGGATGAGCACTCATGGATTGAACGTGGGGAAAAGAAAGAGCCTGTTACTCGCTTTGACGAAGTAATGGCTTGGCTGATGAAAGAAGGTTCTAGGGGACTAAACATACAGCGTTATAAAGGTCTGGGTGAAATGAATCCAGAGCAGCTATGGGAGACAACGATGGATCCTAACACTCGCCGTATGCTACAAGTAACTATCGAAGATGCTTACCAAGCAGATGAAGTGTTCACAACACTTATGGGAGACTTGGTAGAGCCTAGACGTGAATTCATTGAAACTAATGCACTATCGGTATCCAACTTAGATGTTTGATTGTTTAGGATGACTTCCAGCATCTAAGTGCAGCGATAGTGAGAACGACAAATTAAATCGCTATGGAAATCAAAATGAAAAAAATAAGGCATATGGGGAGTTATGCTGTTTGTGCGGCAGTGACCGTACTGACAGCATGTGCAGCTAACCCTGTTGGGGATATTAAACCAGCCTCAACAGTAAAAAGCAGTGAGAAAATTATTGCAGCTAAAGTAGAAGCACCTATCATTAAAAAGACTAAGGCTGTGATTAGCGCGAAACAAGCTCAAGATAAAAAGAAGCAAATAATTGCGATGGGTACAGCAAAGGCTAAAGCAAGAGCTGCAGCTGCGCCAAAGAAAAAAGTGACGACTGTAGCTAAAATAAAAACAGTGTGGAAAAAGCCAGTTGTGCGAAAGGTTGCTATGGTCATACCTAATAGGATAGTGAGAAAAAAAGCACCTGTTGTACTTGCAAAGAGAACGGCACGATCAGTTGTTAAAAGAGTGGTTTCTAAGCCTGTTGTTAAGCAACAACGAGTTTACAAAAAAGTAGTTCCTGTTGTAGCTAAACCTAAATTGCAGTACGCCGTGAATAGGCAGAAAACAACACAATATCGTAAAGCAGTCATTCGTAAACCTGCGACGGTGCAGCGTCGTGTTTCTAGAATTGATCCAGATAAGTCTTTTGGCCACGCGCTTTCAAACGCTGCTATTGATAGAACCAAGCATAGAGTTCGTTATGACGGAGCTTATATAAAGATTGGTTATCCTTGGGGAGATGTTCCTAAGTCGATAGGAGTTTGTACTGATGTTGTTATTCGTGCTTACCGCAAAATGGGCATTGATCTACAAAAAGAAGTACATCAAGATATCAGTAAAGACTTTTATGCTTACCCAAATCTAACGAAGTGGGGGTTAACAAAACCTGATCCAAATATCGATCACCGTCGAGTTTATAACCTACAGGCATTCTTTAAGCGTCATAAAGCAGAGCTACCTCGCTCACGTAACCCGAGAGATTATAAGCCGGGTGATTTGGTAACTTGGATGGTAGGGCCGACATTCCCACACATTGGTGTTGTCGTGAATAAGCCATCAAAAGCTGATCCTAACCGTTTGATGATTTCTCATAATATTGGTAATGGTCCTCAGATTGAAGACATTTTGTTCCGATTCCCGATGACGGGACACTACCGTTACACACCTAGAAACAAGCAAATTAATCCTGCACATCATTATGCTAAAACAGCTGCACCAGCATCTGTCCAAAGGAAAAATTCGATGGATTATAATGACCTGTTAAAAGCGAGTCGCTATCTACTTGGTGATGGTAACAAAGTGAATACAGCGAAAAATAAGAAAGTGCTACAGGTTAAGCAGACACAGCCTAACCGTATTAATCTGGCACAGTTAGATCCTGCAGCACTAAACGCTTTATTAAAATATTGATCAAAGCACCTCCCTATAAATAATCGATAGGTAAGTGTGATTACAACGAGATGCATCCATGATAAGTGGCATATTCCACTTATCATGGATTTGTTGTAGGTCTTTATTTTTTAGCGTTATAGTATAAAAATACTACCAATAAATAATAAGGTTGCAAAATGAAAAGCCCAACGCTATCAACTATGGCTCTAATCGCCGTGACAACAATACTATTAACAGGTTGTGGTGCTGATGAGGAAATGCAGTCTGATGCTGTGGGTTCTTCTGCTGAAAAACAATCATCCAAAACAGTAGCTAAAGCAGCTGATGAGCTAGGAACTTTTCTTAGCTTACATAAGCAATATTGTGAAGGCAGTCATAAATCACGTGATTCATTAGTCACTGCATTACAGTCTGATCAGCGATTCACGCCTGCACCTGGATTCAATGGTGTGTTTGAAACTAAGATAGCTGGCGTTAGCTATGCAGTTTCACCAGAAGTCGATGGCTGTACCACTGATGTGCTTGTGCAAGATGCATCAACAGGGCAGTTATTATTTAGTTATGCACAGATTAATGCAGCACTTGTGAAAAGCGGCTACGCAATTGTTGGCGAAGAGACGACAAGAAAAGATTTAGGGAAAGATAATCAAGAAGTGACTATTCTAGAAAAGACATTCGTCTCTCCTTCAAACGAAGTGACTAATCTTGACTACCCTGCTAACAGAAAAGATCAGTACTACATGACTCTGTTTGCGAAGAAATTTGAGCCTATTGTGATGACTGAAGAGATCAGTTTAAATAACTAACAGTAAATAACAACATACCCTGCCTGTTAGATTCTATATTTAACAGGCAATAAAAAAGGCACCCAATGGGTGCCTTTTTTTAAGCTTACGCAATAATAAATTATCGGGCGTAACGCTTCTTAAACTTATCTACCTGACCAGCAGAAGTATTCAAGTTTTGCTTACCTGTGTAAAACGGGTGAGACTCACTAGATACATCTAACTTGATTAGAGGGTATTCATTACCATCTTCCCAAGTAATTGTTTCTTTTGCTGGAGCTGTAGAACGCGTTAGGAATGAAAAATCACTAGTAACGTCTTGAAATACAACTGCTCTATAATCTGGGTGGATACCGGCCTTCATAGTGAAGATCCTCAAAATTTGTTTAATAAATCTAATGACCGCGAATCATAGCAGATAGTCTTTGAGAAAAACAATAGCTATCTGTCGCTAAATATAGAGAAAATAAGGAAGTTTTATTACTTTTTCTTCTTTCTCGCTCGCGGATGAGCCTTATCATACACCGATGCTAAGTGTTGATAATCCAAGTGAGTATACACTTGCGTGGAACTAATATCGCTGTGACCTAAAAATTCTTGTACAGCACGTAGATCACCAGAAGACTGAAGCAAGTGAGATGCAAAACTGTGTCGTAGTTTATGAGGATGTACCGATTGCGGAATACCCTGCTTCATTTGCCAATGGCTAATTCGCAATTGAATGTTACGGTGAGAGATAGCTTTGCCCTGCTTACTAAGAAACAAAGTATCTAGACTAAGTCGGTTAACTAAACTTCTGTGCTGGAGGTATTCTTGTATAGCCACCATCGCTTTGCTGCCCACAGGAATTACTCGAGTTTTATTACCCTTACCCGTGACTCTAAGTAGCGCTTCATCCGCATTAATATCAGAGACCGCTATACCGGCCAGTTCAGCAAGTCGTAACCCAGAGCTATAGAACAACTCTAGAATAGCGCGATCACGAGCCGTAATAAAATCATCACCCTTAATATCTAAAAGTTGGCTAACCATTTCGATGTCTAAGGTTTGCGGCAAGGGTTTGTGTTCTTTGGGTGCGCGAATATCGATGGCAGGGTTTGAACTGAGACGCTTATGTTTTATCTGATAACGATAGAAGCTACGTAGTGAGGAAAGTTTGCGTTGAAGGCTTCGAGATTTCAAACCTTGTCTATGCAGCTTTGTAATCCACTGACGAACGACAAACTCAGTCACTTGGTTTAGATCAAGGCTATCTTTGTGCTCAGTAAGCCAGAGCTGGAATTGATCAAGATCGCGCTGATAGTTTTCACAGGTAAGGGGTGAGTAGCGACGCTCATAGCGCAGGTAGTCTAGGAACGCCGCTAAGTCAATTTTGTTAGTGTTCAAGGTGTTGGGAAATAGCCGTTGCAATAAGCTCACCTAGGTGGTTTAAAAAGACAGTGCCCATACCCTTATTGAATCGCTCAGCTTCTGTACTACCAAGTGCCAGTAAACCAATACTATGGTTACCCTGTAACGGAACCAAAGCAACGGACTCAATGCGAGAGCTATTCTCATCAAACAAGAAACTGAGTTGCTCTTCAGGACAAGTACCACAGACCGGCTTTAAGTTATCTAACAAACCGTGAAAAGCTTGCATGACTTCATGGTCACCCTTAACAAAGTGCAAACCAGGTAAATCATCTTCGTCTTTATCATGAAACAAACGGAATGAAACAAAGTCAGCGTTGAAATCGCTACGTAACACATCCTGAGATGTACTCAATAACATATCCAAACTATCAGCTCGAAGCAGTTCTAGCGTCAAGTGGTGTAGCTTTGTCATGATTTGTTCATTGGATCGAGCAGCGGTAATCAATGCATCCAGTTGTCCTTCAAGCTGCTTATTCTTAGAACGAAGTACTGACGTTTGGCGCTCTAGTAAAGACGTCGCACCTGTAATGCCCTGACTGACTTCTAAACTTTCTAACACGCTAGGATTGCGAATTAGAAAGTCTGGTGTATTCTTTAAAAATTCAATGACTTGATTATCTTCAATTGTATCTGGCTGTTCAGATTGAACGGTCTTGCTCATATTTTTATAGTTCCGTTAAATACGGTGGTTACAGGGCCAGTCATCATCACAGGAGATCCGATGCCAGCCCAGCTAATAGTTAGGTTACCTGCAGGGAGTATAACAGTTACAGATTCATCTAATAAGCCTTGAAGAATGCCCGCAACAATCGCAGCACAAGCACCCGTACCACAGGCCATTGTTTCACCTGCACCGCGCTCATATACTCGAAGACGAACGTTTGAACGGTCTATTATCTGCATAAATCCAGCATTCACCTGCTCAGGAAAAATAGGTGTGTTCTGAAAAGCCTTACCAATGACTTTTACAGAAGCATCATCGACACTTTTAACAAGCATCACGGCATGAGGGTTACCCATCGAAACCGCAGAAAATGTGATTTCCTGATCCGCTAGCGTATGGCGATATGTGGTTTGTTGTGAGTCAGCGATAAACGGGATGTCGGCAGGCTCAAGAACAGGCTGTCCCATATCAACAGTGACTTGGTCATTACCTTCAAGTGTAAGTACGATACGCCCACCAGCAGTCAGCACTGGTATTTCTGTCTTATCTGTTAAACCTTCATCAACCACGAAGCGAGCAAAGCAGCGAGCACCATTTCCACATTGCTGTACTTCACCACCATCTGAATTAAAAATACGATAGCGAAAGTCACAGTCATCAACTGGTGACGGTTCGACTACAAGTAATTGGTCGCAACCAATTCCCATATTACGGTCAGCAAGGCACTTCACTGTTTCAGTATCTAGCGTGACTGATTGGCTAATAGCATTGATCATTACAAAGTCATTGCCGAGACCATGCATTTTAGTAAATTTAATGTTCATAACAGACTGTCTTCATTGTTCTAAAGGTACTTTTAAAAGGGAGTTTAACATTAAAGGGACTGACTTGAGATATTCACAGAAAGCTTTGTTGTTGTCCTAAGTATTAAATAGCGGATATGTTAAAATCTACTTTGTTTGTTTAACTAAAAGAGAATTTATTGTGAGCGAATTTAATCAAGAAGTTGATGCGACAGGTCTAAACTGCCCACTGCCTATCTTACGTTGTAAGAAAGCGATGAATGGATTGGAGTCAGGCAACGTGTTGAAAATCACGGCAACTGACGGCGGCTCACCAAAAGATTTCGAAGCGTATTGCAAACAAACAGGTGATGAGCTTTTAAGTAGCATAGAAGAGAACAACAAGTTTATATTTATGATCAAGAAAAAATAAGCGGTTATGAGTCTAAACATAGCTCGTTTTTTATCTGCATAACTTAGTCATAAAACATGAAAAGAACCCCATTAGTTATTGCTGAGTATTTGCAGCAGCAACAAGCAAAGCACCTGTATCGTAAACCTAGAATAACAACGTCTGCTCAACAGCCGGAGATGGTAGTTGATGGTGTGCCGTTACTAACGTTTTGTAGTAATGACTATTTGGGTTTAGCCAACCACCCTGAACTGATTAAAGCCTTTCAATATGCGGCTAACCAATACGGTGTAGGAAGTGGTTCAGCGCATCTTGTCAGCGGCCATAATATTGAGCATCAGAAATTAGAAGAGAGTCTTGCTGAGTTTACAGGGCGAGAACGGGCATTGATGTTTTCAACAGGCTACATGGCAAACGTTGGTGCTATCGCAGCGTTTGCAGGTAAAGGTGAAACCATTTACCAAGATCGTTTAAACCATGCGTCATTGATTGATGGCGGCCGATTGAGCGATGCAAAAATGTGGCGCTATCATCATAATGATATGCAGGACTTGGCAAGACGCATGAATAAAGGAGGCGATGATTGCAGTATGATCATTACTGACGGTGTTTTTAGCATGGATGGTGACTGTGCAGATGCAGCAGCGCTAGCCAGATTAGCCAAACAACATAAAAGCTGGTTGATGGTCGACGATGCACATGGCTTTGGTTGCTTAGGTAAACAGGGTGGTGGTTTAGTTGAGGCCTTGGGCTTAAGCAGCGATGATGTTCCTTTATTGATGGCGACATTAGGAAAAGCCGTCGGAAGTAGTGGCGCATTTGTAGCAGGTGACCACGATGTCATTGAATACCTGATACAATCCGCTCGCAGTTATATATTTACAACAGCGATACCGCCTGCGGTGGCTGCTGCTAGTAGAAAAGGTCTTGAGCTTATTCAAACAGAGTCTTGGCGCAGAGAGAAGTTAGCAAAGAATATTCAGCAGTTTAAACAAGGTGCTGCTGGGCTGGGTTTACCGATGATGTCATCTGACACTGCGATTCAACCGATAATGGTTGGAAGTAGTGATGTAGCGATGCGGTATAGCCAACAGCTATTAACACACGGGATTCTGGTTACTGCCATTCGTCCACCCACCGTTCCCAACGGTGAGGCAAGGTTACGAGTGACATTATCAGCAGCCCACACTGCATCACAAATAGAACAGTTACTTGTAGCCCTGGAGTCTCTCAATATGACTCAAAAGCCAGAGTACGCAATCAAGGAGAGATAGGAATGGGAACTGAAGAAATTAAATTGGCAGGGCTAAAAGTCACGCTACCGCGTACGCGCATTCTACAAATATTAGAAACGAATAAAACACGTCACATGAGTGCGGAAGATGTCTACCGTGTACTGCTTGATGATGACGCGAGTAGTATCGCATTAGCTACGGTTTATCGCGTACTGACACAGTTTGAAACAGCAGGTTTAGTGATTCGTCACAACTTTGAAGGTGGCCAAGCTGTTTTTGAATTAGACAATGGCGAGCACCATGACCACATGGTTTGTCTGAAATCTGGCAAGATAGTAGAGTTTCATGATGAAATTATCGAACAGCGTCAACGCGAAATTGCTAAAGAGCATGGTTTCGAGTTAGCTGATCATAGTTTGATTCTTTACGGCGAGTTCAAAGGTAAATAATGAAGTACAAAGATCTGAGAGATTTTATTGAGCAATTAGAAGCTCAAGGCGAACTAAAGCGCATTACTGCTGAAGTTGATCCTTATCTGGAAATGACCGAAATCTCAGATCGTGTGCTACGAGCAGGTGGTCCAGCCCTACTGTTCGAAAACCCTAAAGGCCATCAAACACCGGTGCTAACCAACTTGTTTGGAACGACTAAGCGTGTTGCGATGGGCATGGGTGAAGATAGTGTTGAAGCTTTACGTGGTGTGGGCGAGTTACTCGCAATGCTCAAAGAGCCTGAGCCGCCGAAAGGTTTTCGTGATGCTCTCAGTCTCATTCCAAAGTACCGTAAGGTGCTAGATATGGCACCGAAAAAAATCAGCAATCCAGCCTGTCAGGCAGTGGTTGTTGAAGGCGATGCGGTTAATCTAAATAAAATCCCAATTCAACACTGTTGGCCAGGTGATGCCGCACCGCTCATTACGTGGGGTTTGGTAATCACTAAAGGCCCTCACAAGAAGCGTCAAAATTTAGGGATCTACCGCCAACAAGTACTGAGCAAAAACCGTGTGATCATGCGATGGTTGTCACACCGCGGTGGCGCACTAGACTTCCGCGAGTGGCAGCAAGAACATCCGGGCGAGCCATTCCCAATCTCAGTAGCACTAGGGGCTGACCCAGCCACTATATTAGGGGCTGTTACACCAGTACCTGACACGTTGTCGGAATATGCATTTGCAGGACTGTTACGGGGTTCACGTACCGAGTTAGCCAAGTGTATTGGAAATGATTTACAAGTACCTGCATCAGCTGAGTTTGTATTAGAAGGTTATATTTATCCCGATGATATGGCACCAGAAGGTCCATTTGGTGACCATACGGGTTATTACAACGAAGTTGATAGCTTTCCTGTATTTACCGTTGAGCGGATAACTCACCGAAAAGACCCAATTTACCACAGCACGTATACCGGCCGTCCGCCGGATGAGCCAGCGATTCTTGGTGTTGCGCTAAATGAAGTGTTTGTACCTATTTTGCAGAAGCAATTTCCAGAGATTGTCGACTTCTACTTACCGCCAGAAGGTTGTTCTTACCGCATGGCCATTGTTAGTATGAAGAAACAATACCCTGGTCATGCGAAGCGAGTGATGATGGGCGTTTGGTCATTTTTAAGACAGTTTATGTACACTAAATTCGTCATAGTGGTCGACGATGATATAAATACGCGTGATTGGCAGGATGTGATTTGGGCAATGACTACCCGAATGGATCCAGCCCGTGATACACTCTTGATAGAAAACACTCCAATCGATTATCTGGACTTTGCATCACCAGTATCTGGTTTGGGGTCAAAGATGGGGTTAGATGCTACAAACAAGTGGGAAGGTGAAACTACCCGCGAATGGGGCGAGCCTATTACCATGAAGGCCGATATTAAAACCCGTATTGACGAGATATGGGCAGATCTAGGTCTTGATGAATAAGGCAGTGGTTAGAAACACAATAAAAATAATAAAACCCGAAAAAGGGAATACACAATGAAATTTAGTAAGACGTTAAAGACATTAGTCTGCGCAGCACTAGTTATAATACCATTGGGGAGTGCGGCAGCAGCAGCGCCAATCTATCCAAACTTACCACCTGAAATACAGCAATCATTGCGTGACAAAGGTATGTCTGCGTGGGGAATGAGTGCACATGTTCAGGCGATTGGCTCACCTAGACCGCTGATATCACACAACGCTAAAATCGCAAGAAATCCAGCATCGGTGATGAAACTACTCACCTCTTATGTAGCACTTGGTGTGTTAGGACCAAACTACCGTTGGCCAATTGAAATTTCCACAACAGGCACACTTCAAGCCGGTGTACTTTCTGGAAATGTTTATATCAAAGGTTATGGTGCGCCAGACTTTGATACAAAAGGTTTGCGTGAAATGTTGAGCCAGTTACGACGTAAAGGCATTCACACAATCCGTGGCCGTTTGATATTTGATGATACCTTCTTTAATGGACCTAAGATTGACCCAGGTGCATTTGACGGAAAGCCATACAATACTTATAACGCACAACCTGACGCTCTAATGTTTAATGAGCGACGTACTACCTTTGCTGCCTACCGTAAGGGCAACAAAATCAGTGTGACAACCGCTACTCCAGCACATAACCTACGTATTGTTAATCGTATCAAGCTTGCGAAGAAAACATGCCGTGTGAATACTAGCGTCAAGCGTGGTCAAGGTGATGCAGTTACTGTGACATTTACAGGTTACCTTGCAAGACGTTGCCGTAAACGTGGTTACACCATGGTCGTTACTGACCCTGCAAATACTATGTACTCTGCGATCAACAAAATTTGGACTAAAGAATTAAAAGGCCGCATGGACACACAGTTTATGGTTGGCGCAACACCACCAGCTGCACGTCCAATACACGTTCATTACTCAAAGACTTTAGCTCAGTTGTTACCAACGGTCGTTAAAGATAGTAATAATGTAATGGCTCGTCAGCTACTACGTTCGGTTGGCGCAAAACGTTTTGGCGCACCCGCTACACCTAGAAAAGGTGCTGAAGCTGTTGATGATTACCTACGTAGTCAAGGTCTAGACTTTCCTGAGCTACGGATTGAAAATGGCTCTGGTTTAAGCCGCTACGCTCGTATTAGTACAGAAAATATCTCACGTCTACTTAGTAAGGCTTACTATGGTAAGCACCGCGATGTGTGGATGAGCTCAATGGCAATCGCAGGTGTTGACGGTACAATGAAAGGCCGTTTAAAGAAGTCAGCCGTTCGCGGTCGTGGTTTCTTTAAAACAGGTACATTACGTGACGTACGCGGTATTGCAGGTTATGTAAATGCAGCGGATGGCCGTACTTATGTTGTATCTATTTTACACAATGATCCTGCTGCCCGTAGCCGTGGACGTAAAATTCATGATAATTTTATTGAGTGGGTATTCTGGGGCAAGCAAATGGCCAAAGGCTATTAATTGACCCGTTTCGAATAATGCTAAGAGAATAATAATGTGACAGAAAACACGGTATCCAAGGCAATGCCAAATGTTATTAGTGCGCGTCAATACCCCCTAGAGCAGGCGTTTACACAGCCCCTGCTTCTGGGCGCTATTATTGCGTTAGTTCCAGGTATATTGATCCAGATGTTCATCGATCCAGCAGATATGAACCGAGTGGCGAAGATACTGTTTGGTAACTGGATATCGCCACTGATTTTGTGGTTCTTCGTGAGCAGTCTCATGCATTTATGGATGAAGGCTGGCCGCTTAACCCGAGAGTGTAAGCAAACACAGCTTTTGTCTGAACGTGCATTACCGAGTGTACTCGCTGCATCTACCGGTGAAACACGTGGGCATGGTTTGTGGGCGGTTCTCCGTCAGCAAGTGACTCCTAAACAGGTTTCTAGCGACAATTTGTTAATGAACCGTTTACAGCTTTTTCTCAGTCAATCTCATCCGAGTGATGAGATTGATGAAGCATTCGGTATCACCGAGCGTGAGTATATGCGTGGTTCATTCGCGCTTTCACGCTTTATGGTATGGGCTATTCCTATTTTGGGCTTCATTGGCACAGTATGGGGAATCAGTAATGGTATTGCGCATTTCTCTGATGCGATGACATCGACTAGTTCAGTGACGGATGTATCGTCAATGCTTAAAGACAACCTACCACTCGTGACCAATTCACTAGCGACAGCGTTTGATACAACTCTACTAGCATTGTTGTTAAGCGTACCGTTGATGATGGTTATGATTTGGTTAGAGAAGCGTGAAGAAGCCTATCTGATTCAAATAGATCAGCAGTGGTTTCATGACATTAAGCCAAAACTCATTCAAACAGCAGGCATGGGTTTAGCGCACTCTGGCGATTCGTCAGATGGTACAAACATGGCACCTGTCCAGTCAGTTGCAAATGAAATAAAAATGCTCAGCACCCAAGTGGGCGCGCTGCAAGAAACGATGGAAGATCTGTACGAAATGATTTTCGAATCACGACTAAGCGACTACAAGAAGCATGGCAAGTAGAGCGTCACGTTACGCCCGTTATCTACCTCAAGAAAAGTTAGAAATAAGCTTATTTCCATTCTTGAGCATCTTCCTGTGCGTGATGGGAGTGCTATCGTTTATCAATATACTAAGCAGTGTATCAACACCGCAAAAAGTGCAGTTGACGATGGATTTGGAACAAGGTTATAAAGTGGCCTTTCAAATATTCACTCTGCCTGAAGGGATAATCGTCGCGCCTTCTATAAAGCGTTTAACCGACCTTCAGGGCGTAGTGGACGATGACTCAAAAGCAATACTGGCGATGATCATTTTGAGGCGTAAGATGATGATTGAGCAGTTAGCATTGGGTCAAACAGAAGCTAACTTTGGTGCCACATCACCTGACTCTGAAGATATTCGTTTATGGATGTATGAGATTCGTCAGATAAACGAAATGGCGTTGCGAGCCAACTTCCTTTACGAAGAGTTTGTATTGTTTGGTGTGTACCCTAACGGTGGGCAAGCGTATCAAAAGGTGCGTGATGTCATGAACAGTTCGGGTGATGCTCAGAGTATTAGTGTCGGTCTTGAGCCTTTGGACTCGAATTGGTCCTTGAGTTTGCATAATCAGGAGGAGCCATGAAGAACCTGATTAACGTAGACTCATTGACAGACATCGTGTCCAATTCTGTTGGTATCTTGATTATCTTTGCCGTGATCAATCTGATTCATGACAACAATAAGACCTATGAACTTGAGATCCCAATTGAACACCAAACCGATCTAAAGCCGGCTTACATCATTAGTAAGGATGATCGTCTTTTGGTCATGAATACAGATGAAGTATTCGCAAGTGCAGCGCAACAAGCAAGTAACGGTGCTGCAGCCAATAAGCGTATATTCGATTTAAAGTACAAAGGACTCTATGCTCAAGTAGAAGATGAGCAGGGCATCGCGTTCCATGCGCGTGTGACAGATGACTGGCCTAAATTCACTGAGCTTGAAACTACCGGTAGTGAATTACAAAAACAGTTAAACAAGATCGACCCTAAAGAGTACTTCGCTTATTTTTTCGTCTACGATGAAACAAATTTAGGCAGTACTGCTGGTAGCGGCTACGAAAGTTTTCGTGTTGCCAGAAAGTACCTAAAGGCACGTCGAATCAAGTCAGGCTGGCAGCCTGTTAATGCTGAGTCCCCAGCCAGCATCTGTAGTTATAGCGATTGCCGTTATCTACCGTCATTTCTCGCTTCTGAAGCGCCATAGCCTTACAAAAACTTTGTGTTACTCCTTGCTTCTCAAGACGTAGCTAATATAACTATGTATTAGTTCTAATAGTGGTGTCTTTGGCTTATTCTTTTGTATGTTGATTTACTTTGTGTCATTATTATTAAGAACAAGCATGTTTGTTCTTACAAGTCATCGTAAGGCGAAATAATTAAAGACACGTTGGACTTCTTGGGTCACCCATTCCAGACAGTATTTTATTTATTTCTGTTTGAAATTTTTGGTGCTCACCTGAAAATTAACCGCAATTATTGAAGAGATGGCTATGAATCTTCGTACTTCTGCGCTCACTATATCCACGGGCAATCGCCTACAGAGCCACATTTCGCAGTTTTTACAAGGTCGTTATGACATTGGGTCTGTTGAGTGGCGGATGTTGGTTGTACTTTCTGAACAACCCGACTTACGCATGAATCAAATTACCCAAATTACCGAAATGGATAAAGCCGCTGTGAGCCGTGCTTTAACAAAACTGGGTGAAAAGCGCTTAGCAAAAGCTGAAGTTGATAAAGACAACCAACGCAGTAAAAGTTGGCAGTTAACGCCCGCTGGCAGTGCACTACATGATGTAGTACGGGCCGAATACTTGAAGCTGCAGAGTGAGATATTTGCAGGAATAGAAGAGGCTGAAATGTCACAAGCCTGCGATGTTCTTAACAGTATTAAAAGTAACCTTGATCAGATTGAAGACTCAGACAGATAAGTTGTAATACATAACCCCCGGCCCAAATAAAGAATATAAAAAAAGCCCCGTAAGATGTAAATCCTACGGGGCTTTCCTTTATCTAAAAAAGGCTAAAGCAATTTACGCGTTAGCAGCTTTTAAAGCAGCGTTGAATGTTGCACTAGGGCACATGGCAGCTGTGATCTTCTCTGAGCTAGGTAGGAAGTAACCACCGATATCAACAGCTTCACCCTGTACAGCAGCAAGCTCAGCAACAATCTTCTCTTCATTGCTAGTGAGTGCTTTTGCTAGTGGAGCGAACTCTGCAGCAAACGCAGCATCTTCAGTTTGAGCAGCGATTGCCTGCGCCCAGTACATAGCAAGATAGAAGTGGCTACCACGGTTATCAAGCTCGCCTGTGCGACGTGAAGGAGACTTGTTGTTGTCTAGTAGCTGACCTGTTGCAAGATCAAGTGTATCCGCAAGGATCTTAGCGCGAGCATTGCCAGTCTTGATGTTTAGATCTTCAAGAGACACAGCCAATGCCAAGAACTCACCTAGTGAATCCCAACGAAGATGATTTTCTTCAACCAACTGCTGAACGTGCTTCGGTGCAGAACCACCAGCGCCTGTTTCAAACAATCCGCCGCCCGCCATTAGCGGTACGATAGAAAGCATCTTAGCGCTTGTACCAAGCTCCATGATAGGGAACAAGTCAGTTAGGTAGTCACGTAGGATATTACCTGTTACTGAAATAGTGTCTTCGCCTTTAATAATGCGCTCTAGTGAGAACTTCATTGCGTCAAGCTGATCCATTACACGGATATCAAGGCCGTCTGTATCGTGGTCCTGAAGGTAAAGTGCAACTTTCTTACGTAGCTCGTTCTCGTGTGGACGGCCTTCATCCAACCAGAATACTGTTGGCATACCTGACTGACGTGCACGATTAACGGCAAGCTTAACCCAGTCACGAATAGGTGCGTCTTTAGTCTGACACATTCTGTAGATATCGCCTTCTTCAACTTCTTGCTCAAGAAGCACATCACCGTCAAATGTAACAACGCGTGCAGTACCTGCAGCAGGAATTTCAAATGTCTTATCGTGAGAACCGTATTCTTCAGCTTTCTGAGCCATCAAACCAACGTTAGGAACAGTACCCATTGTTGTAGGATCAAATGCGCCGTGAGTCTTACAGAAAGTAATGACTTCCTGGTAGATACGAGCAAATGTACTCTCAGGGATAGTTGCCTTAGCATCTTTAGCCTTACCATCAACACCCCACATCTGACCACCGTTACGGATCATAGAAGGCATAGATGCATCAACGATGACATCGTTTGGCGCGTGTAGGTTAGTGATACCCTTGTCAGAATCAACCATCGCAAGCTCTGGACGATCAGCATATACAGCAGCGATAGCCGCTTCGATTTCTGCACGCTTTTCAGCAGGTAGGTCAGCAATTTTGTCGTAAACACTGCTTATACCGTTATTAGCGTTAACGCCAATTTCTTCAAATAGATCGCCGTACTTAGCAAATACATCTTTGTAGAACACCTTAACCGCGTGACCAAACACGATAGGGTGAGATACTTTCATCATTGTTGCTTTCATGTGAAGAGAGAACATAACGCCTTGTGTCTTAGCGTCTTGCATCTCAGCTTCCAAGAATTCGCAAAGTGCCTTCTTGCTCATGTTCATGCCATCGATAACTTCGCCAGCAAGCAATGATACTTTTTCTTTAAGAACTAGCGTCTCGCCACCCTTAGTAACCAACTCCATGCGTACGTCACATGCTTTGTGCAATGTGATGCTCTGCTCGCTTGAGTAGAAGTCACCTGAAAGCATGTGTGAAACGTGACTCTTAGAGTCAGGATTCCATTTAGCCATTGAGTGAGGGTTCTTTTGAGCGTAACGCTTAACTGCTGGAGGTGCACGACGGTCAGAGTTACCTTCACGTAGAACAGGGTTTACCGCACTACCAAGTGCTTTAGAGTAACGTGCTGCTAGCTCAATTTCTTCTTTAGTCTTCTGCTCTTCAGGGTAGCTAGGAATCTTATAGCCTTTCTCTTGAAGCTCAGTGATAGTCGCAATCAACTGTGGAACAGAAGCACTGATGTTAGGTAGCTTGATGATATTCGTATCAGCAAGTTGTGTAAGACGACCTAGCTCAGCAAGGTTGTCAGTTACTTTCTGATCATCAGTCAAAAACTCAGGAAATTCACCAAGTATACGAGCAGCAACCGAGATATCACTTGTCTCTACATCAATCTCTGCCGCAGCAGTAAACGTCTTGATGATTGGCAGCAAAGAATGCGTCGCGAGTAACGGCGCTTCATCAGTGAGCGTATAAATAATTTTTGGATTAGTAGACATAGAGTTCCCTAGCTGTGATTTACATGTGATTTTTCAGAGCAGTAGTATAACAAATTGGTAGACCTGAAAAAGAATAATTATTACAAAACAATGCTATACACCCCGAAAGTGCTGATAACTACGTCTATTTAACCCCCAATCGTTGTTATTTTTAATACATAGAATTTGTATTTAATAGTACTGAAATTGTAAATTTTCCATACAAACCTCTTATATCAGAGTTATCGACTAAAAATCTCGCCGATATTCGTTTCCATGCCTTGCTCAGGTTTCACTGGAACCATCCGTGCCAGTATCAACGAAACAGCTGCCATAGCGGCACCCGCATAGAAGACAGCAGAGGGTGATACTAACCAAATATAGCCAAATACAACGGGCACAACGACCGCAGCTATGTGACTAATAGAGAAAGAAACACCAGCAGTTGGAGCGATGTCAGCAGGGTCGGCTATCTTCTGGAAATAGGTTTTTAAGGCAATCGCCATCGCAAAGAACAGATGATCAAGGATATACAGCACAATCGCCCAAGCAGCTGACTCAACTAAAGCATAACCGATAAACACAATAATCAGTCCAACATACTCTAAGGTAAGTGTTTGGCGTTCACCAATAAATCTAATCAAGCGACCAATTTTAGGTACAATGTAGATATTGGCAACCATGTTGGCGATGAACATAAGGGCCACTTCTGAGGCTGAAAAGCCGAACTTCTCAACCATTAGAAACCCTGCAAACACCACAAATATTTGTCGGCGAGAGCCACTCATAAATACCAGAAGGTAATACAACCAATAGCGCTTACGAAGCACCAAATGTTTGTTTTGCTCAACCTTGGCAGGGAAGTGAGGGAACTGAAGCCATGCAAATACAGCAACCGCCATGGTGACGCTTCCACCTATCATATACAGCGTTAGCATGGATAAGTTGAACAGTTCTAAGCTGATATACACCATGCTGTAAGCCAGCAGAGAGGAGCAAGCACCGACTGAAATTAAGCGGCCAAGTAGCTCTGGTGCTTTGTCTTTATCAAGCCATTGAAGCTGTAAGGATTGGTTGACGGCTTCAAAGTAATGAAAGCCAATTGACATAATCATGGTGGTAAAACACAGCCCCCAAAAGCTGGGTAACCAACCGGTTAGTACTACACCTAGTCCCAAAATCAGTAACGAAATAACGGCTAGTGTTTGCTCGCGAAACAGCAGTAATAAAAAAACGACAGCAAATGATAAGAAGCCAGGAACTTCCCGTAAGCTCTGCAATATTCCCATATCCGAACCGTTAAATGCAGCTTGTTCGATGGCAAAGTTGTTTAACAATGCCATCCACACGCCAAAGGAAAACGGCATGGACGCGGCCATGAGGTATAGCAATATTTCAGGCGTTCGCCATTGGCCAGTTCTAACAGACTCAATAATAGCTCTCATGGCACTAGTTCCACGTGAAACAAAAGAGCTATTGTAGGGTAGATTATTGGGGCGGTGTTAGTGTGGTTTACTACATATTTACGATTGCAGTTTTGTAGCCATCGTCAGATTCAACCGCAGCAACAGACGATACTGGATTCGTAAATTCAGCGAAGACGCCACCATTAATGACAAACTGAGCAGCTTGTTTTTCATCAGTAATATCCAAGTTGAATGCTTGGTTTTCTGGACTGACAACACACTTTTCATAAGTGCTAACAAAGCGGTATTCACCCAGTGATAAGTCAAAAACTTGGACATCAATACCATCAGCACGAATAGAGCCCAGAGCGCCTTTTTGATATTTTTGGTCAGCTACTGCAACAATACGTGGAGTAGAATAATCGTCATGCTCGTAGTCCATTGCTAACAAAACATTAGCAATCGCATCACGCATATTCATGCCTGATTCTAGCTTTTCAAACACGGGGTCAGCTTGAGTACCATTGCCAACAACAGCGTATTGGCTGTTAGAACGAAAGCAGTTATAGCTAATGTATGGGCTGGTATAGATATCTTCGTGATGTCCCTTTTTCGGTATGACCGCTAGCGAGTTTTCAAGCTGAGCGATTTCACGATTTGGGAATGATCGAGAGGAAACTCTGTACATGACTGTAAGCTTGTTATCTTTGGTGCGTCCAACTGAAACGATTCTACCGACATACATATTGCTTAATCCTCTAGTGGTTTTACAAAGCAGTGTGTTTTGTAAAACCCTAGCAGCTTACTTTTTAAAACAAAGTAATTCAATCTAGGAAGCTTTACTGATCAACCTTCCAAATTTCTCACAAACGTATACTCACCAGACGCTTCTTTCATTTTATAGAGCGCAGCAGGTCGACCACCCTCATAGCGTTTTTCACCCGTATCTTCCAATAATTCAGCTTGCTCTATACGACGTCTAAATGATTTTTTCTGAATCGTTTTACCAATCAACACCTCATGCAATTGCTGCAACTCAGGTAATGTAAATTGTTCAGGCAAGGCATAAGCAGGGACTATTGAGTACAGTGCTTTTTGCCTCAATCGCTCTAAAGCCACCGTAATAATAGCTTGATGATCAAAGGCCAGTGTTTGGTCTTTTAACGTATCAACCGCAACCCAAGCCGCATCCGATACATCTGCAATACCCACTTCACAGTCTTGATGTGCAATCAGCGCACTGAAACAAACCGTTACCGACCAACCTCGTTTATCACGGTTAGCATCACCCACACATTGTAGTTGCTCGACATAAGGAGGGATGACTTTGGTCTTTTCTTCCAGCTTGCGCAGCACCGTATCGCGAATACTTTTATCCTGCTGCATATCGATAAAGCCACCTGGTAATCCCCATAAATCAAGGTCAGGATGATTGGAGCGTTTCACTAATAACACCTTTAACTGGTGATCGTGGTAAGTGAATAATGTCGAATCAACGCTAATCAAGGGCGTATCAAATTTGCGTTTATCGTATGTTTTAAGAAAAGTAGCTTCATCCATCTGGTCTTCTTCCGTGTTGTTTTAAACCATCCTAACCAGTGTGAATGTTAATTTCAATTATTTTGTGTCCTAATGACACTTTTATGTTGACAGTAATGGAGATACTCCTCATTATTGCTTAAAGTGTCATAACGACACTAATAGAAACAACCGGAGAAACGATATGTTAGGTATTCCATATTTTAAAGCAGACTCATCTACCTACGTGATTAAAAGCGTTAACGGTAAGGTGAAAAAGAAGGGAAAGGGTTTAAGCTTTTTCTACAACGTAGCAACCACATCAATCGCGACCGTGCCTATAAACGCACAGCAATCGCCATTTATATTCAACTTACAATCACAAGATTTCCAAACCCTGCAGGTACAAGGGCAAGTCACCTACCGCATAGTAGAGCCTGAGAAAACAGCAGAGATGTTGAACTTTAATCTCAAGAAAGACGGTGTTAACTACAGTTCAGAAGACCCGCTAACGATTGGTGACTTAGTGATTCGTTCGGTACAAACCATTGTGCAGAACACTGTTCAAAACTCCTCATTACGCACCGCGTTGAAGTTAGGGCAGCCGTTGGTTGAACAGATTAAAAAGGAATTGTTTCAGCAAGAGTCGTTAACGAACTTGGGTATAACCGTGATTGAAACATCGATTACTGCCATTACACCGAGTCGCGAAACAGCTCGAGCGTTAGAGGCAGAAGTGCGTGAAATGATCTTGAAAGAGGCCGACGATGCTACCTATGCCCGACGTAAGTCAGCAGTTGAACAAGAGCTAACCATCAAGGAAGCGGAGTTACAGACTGAGCTAACCGTGCAGGAAAAAGAGCAGGAAATTGCCGAGTCTCGTGTTGAAAACGAACGCACCATGTTGCGAACCAAAATGGAGATCGACCAAGAGCGTTTGGACGGTGAAATACAGTCCGAAGAGCAGCGTCAAAAGTTGGTCGTGCTAAGTGTCGAAAATAGCAAGCAAGAAGCAGACGCTGAGGCCTATGCGGTTAGCCAGCAGATGAAAGCATTCCGCGAGTTACCGGTCGAAAACTTGAAAGCTTTGGCCTTGGCAAGTATGCAGCCAGAGCAGTTGATGGCGGTGGCGTTTGAGTCGTTAGCTAACAATGCAGAGAAGATCGGTGAGTTGAATATCAACCCTGACATGTTTAGCCAAGTGGTTAAAAAGGCAGTGCGCTCATGAGTACCAAAAACCAATACCGCTTCGTGTTAGTGAGTCGAAAGACTCGCTTGCAGGAGTTGGTGGAGCGTTTTAACACATGGCCACAAGCCAAGTTTTACTTGGAACATAACCAAGTAGATGGTCAGGATTATTTCGACGAAAACGCACAGTATCAACAGTGCTTGGTCGATGCCGAGCAAACCTTAAAAGCATTGGGGCGGTTTCAATTGTTAGAGCGGAGTTTTTTACCGAATTACCAATTTAGTCCTGACGATATCGTGGTAGTGATTGGTCAAGATGGTTTAGTTGCCAATACGTTAAAGTATTTAAATGGCCAGCCTGTGATTGCTATAAACCCAGACCCAACGCGCTGGGACGGTCGTTTACTACCCTTTGAAATGGCAGAGCTAGGAAGCGTCGTTAAACGCGTCATGACCGACAGCATATCTGATAAAACGATCACTTTTGCCGAAGCCACCACTAATGACGGCCAGCGTATGTTAGCAGTGAATGACTTATTTATTGGCCCACAAAGCCACAGCTCTGCGCGCTATAACTTATCTTTGAATGACGAAACAGAAATGCAGTCGTCATCAGGCGTGATTATCTCGACAGGCTTTGGTTCTACGGGTTGGTTGCAGTCGATATTGGCGGGTGCTAGAGGTGTTGTGGGTGGCAAAAGCAAAACAGAGTCAGAGGGCTTTGACTGGGATAAGCAGCGACTGCAGTTTGCAGTTAGAGAGCCATTCCCTAGTAATACGACGGGGACGGAGCTTGTGTTTGGACAAGTGAAAGGCGCTGAAAAACTCACGTTGGAATCGTTTATGCCTGAGAATGGAGTAGTGTTTTCGGATGGTATTCAGGGAGATTATTTAGCGTTTAATTCGGGCTGCATTGTGACCGTTGGGGTATCGGATACTGTTGGTAGGCTGGTCGTTTGAATGAGAAATATTAAAGCTCAAGGTAAAATTATAGTTTCATTAAAGTACTTGTTCTCTTGTCGAGAAATAGACCAATAGGAGACTTAACATCCAAGTGTCCCAAAATCACGTTATCTATAGATGTTTGTACTAGCAAGTTAAGTGGTTAGAAAATGTACGCCAAAATATTAACTTTAAAGTCAGCTATTAGCAGTACACTTAACTCATAGATACTACTTATCACTTTGGAGCAATCACCATGTTAGAAGTTGTTAATCCATACAACCTACGCAAAGTAGGCCAAGTACCCACCGTCAATTGGGACGAAGTAGATCAATACTTAGCAACGGCAACTGCGTTATCTAAAGACCGGAAAGCCCGACTACCCGACTATCAACGCATCGAGATTTTGAAAAAAGCAGCCGTCCTTATGGAAGGTCGTTTTGAAGAATTAGCACTGCTAATCGCTAATGAAGGTGGCAAGCCATTAGGCGATGCGCGCGTTGAAGTGACTCGCGCTATCGATGGTCTGGGCCTCTGTATTAAAGAGTTAGGCAATAATGCCGGCCGTGAAATCCCGATGGGTTTAACCGCAGCAGGAACAGGGCATTTAGCCTTTACTCAACGTGAGCCGATTGGCCCTGTGGTGGCTGTTTCAGCATTTAACCACCCGCTAAACCTTATTGTGCATCAAGCAGCGCCAGCGATTGCAGTCGGTTGCCCAGTGTTGGTGAAACCTGCCGAAGACACGCCATTGTCATGCCAAGCCTTTGTAGAAATTATGTATGAAGCTGGTTTGCCAGAAGATTGGTGTCGTTTTGTAGCTTGTGACATTCCAACTACTGAGAAAATGGTGACAGATTCACGTGTAGCTTTTTTTAGTTTCATCGGCTCTGCACGTGTTGGTTGGATGCTTCGCTCAAAACTAGCACCAGGTACACGTTGTGCGCTTGAACACGGTGGCGTAGCGCCAGTGATTGTTGAAGAGAGTGCGGACTGGTCAACCATGGTGCCAAGTTTACTGAAAGGTGGTTTTTATCATTCTGGGCAAGTGTGTGTGTCAGTACAGCGTGTGTTCGCACCTAAGGCGCAAGCCCAAGAGCTAGCAAACCAGCTGGCAGCAGGTGCTAAAAAGCTGAAAGTAGGTGACGCGTCACATGAAGATGTCGATTGCGGCCCACTGATTCGTCCACATGAAGTTGATCGTATAGAAGCTTGGGTCAATGAAGCGGTTGAGGAAGGTGCGACGTTAGTCTGTGGCGGCAAACGATTAGGCAACACAACCTATACACCAACGGTGTTATTAAACCCAGCAGTTACCAGTAAAGTATCTACTCTGGAAGTGTTTGGACCAGTGGTTTGTGTCTACGGTTATGACAGTATTGATGACGCGATTGAGCAAGCTAATTCGTTGCCGTTTGCATTCCAAGCGTCAGTGTTTACTAAGAACTTAGACGTGGCAATGGCTGCGATTCATGACTTAGATGCATCGGCTGTAATGGTCAATCAGCACACTGCATTTAGAGTAGATTGGATGCCGTTTGAAGGGCGTAAACAGTCAGGTTATAACGTGGGTGGTATTGGTTATACAATGCATGACATGACTGAAGAAAAGATGGCTGTTATCAACTTATAACAGCAACTAGCCACACAGTAAGAAGATGCTTCGTGCTGCCATCTATAGGCAGCACGAAGGCAGTTTAACCACCTGTAGCGCTATTTATATCAACGTTTTCTTTCGCAAAACGATGTAACACTTTCAGTTGTAATCTCATATTAATCGCATCCACATTGAACGAAGCTAACTCTTTCTTGGTTAAAGAAAGGCTGTTGGGCAACTTCACTGTGATTGGATCAACAGGCTTATCATTTTTACGGAACTCATAGTGCAAGTTAGGGCCAGTGGCTAAACCCGATGAGCCGACATAACCAATAACATCACCCTGTGCAATTACCTGACCTGCTTTCAAGCCATCTTTAAACTTAGATAGGTGAGAGTACAGCGTCGTATAACCTTCACGATGCTTGAGTACGATAGTTTTACCGTAGCCACCCTTAGTGCCAACCGACTTAACTTCGCCATCACCTGTTGCGATGATCGGCGTCCCCACTCTAGCGGCAAAGTCAGTCCCTTTATGAGGGCGCAATATTTTTAATACTGGGTGCAGGCGCCGAGGGTTGAAGTGAGATGAAATCTTAGCGCGAGCCAGTGGCATTCTAAGGAATGCACGTTTCATTTCACGACCTTCAGGTGTGAAGTAATCAGTTAAACCACGAGCAGTCGTGTGTCTGATGCTACGAAGCACCTCACCTTTATTGACCAACTCAGCGGCGATCAAATTCAAACTGCCGACTTGATCACCGTTATGATAAATACTTTCAAACACCACAGTGATTTGATCACCAATATTGGCATTCTTAGTAAAATCTACATCCCAATCAAACACCTTCACAATCTGGCTAGTGACACTCTTTGGGACCTCTGCTTTCTTAGCATCTTGGAATAAGTTCTTCTTAACGGAGAATGTTGCTCTAGCCTGACGCACTTCAAATTGCTTCTTTTGCCAGCTGCCTTCAAAGCTACCTGACTCTGTTGGCTCAATGACAAAGCTCTTTTCATAATCAGGGCTAAAGACTAATTGCTCTAACTTACCTTGGTCAGACTTTGCACGAACGATTGTGCCCGTCTTCATGTCTTTTAAGGCGTCTGCAATAGATTCTATTTTCTTAAGCTCTCGAAGAATGCTGGGTTGTTTAATCCGACTAAATATTGTGGCCTGACTGTCAGAGCGCTTAACCGTATAAGTATCCCAAGTGCTTTTTGTATTGATTAACTCGAAACCAACATGTGTGGCAAGCGGTTGGTTTGGCAAAACGAGAGTCTTTATTCCCTCATCGACACTCGCTAGCGGTGCTGCGTCAGTAATCGTCTCAGAGGGTTTAACCAACGGCGTGAGCGCTTTTGAAACACTTGCACTCTGAACCTTTAACGGTTCTGAAGTGTGTATCTCAGGCTCTGGGCTGTTGAGTGTTAACTCTGGTTGCTCAATTGAGCTATTCGGTAGGTGCGACTGAAGCGGGATGTTACCAAGCATAAAAGCACAGCCAGCCAATAACACAGTTCTGGTTGCCCAGCGTGATGTGAAGGAGGAGCTGTTTACTTTTTGACTGGGCGCGTTTTCGGTTTGATCAACAAGAAGGTCAGAGTCATTCTTGTCTTCTATATCAAAGCGGGTGAGAACATCTTCCCAGTTCTTATTATTTTTAGTTATTGATGACATCTTAGTACTTGAACTCAATTTTGCTGGATCCGTAATGTAAGTTTAAAACATTTCATCACATTGTTGACATTACAAGTGACGAGCGGATTACCCTGTTATATTTCACGCAATCTTATGTGTGTTTTTTCATGAAGTCGACTAGCTAGAAATTAACGTTTAGTCATTCAATCGTCATATGGCTGTAATAAATGAGTGCGTTATTTCCCGTTCATTGCTCTGTCAGACAGTCTATACAGGGTTAAATTTTAATTTAGTCCTTCTTGTGTTGAAATATAAGTATAGTTGTTACTTTATCAATCATAAAGTAAAGGATATGTCATGTTTAAGAATACAATCCCTCTTTTATTGGCTTTCAGTTCTAGTCTTTTTTGTTCGGCTGTTCAGGCCGATTGGACATTAAATAATGAGCAGTCGAGTCTAAATTTTGCAACGGCTAAGAATATAACGGTATCTGAAGTACATCATTTTAAAACGTTAAGCGGTGAAATTAGCGATGATGGTAAAGCTAGTTTGGTCGTTTCGTTAGCTAGTGTAGACACTGCAAATCCTATCCGTGACGAGCGACTAGAGAAGCAAGTCTTTGAAATAGCGACATACCCTAATGCGACGGTGAGTCTCGACTTAGGCGCTGATGGCGTTAAAGCAGGCTTGCAAAAAGTGACTGCGACATTGAGTTTGCATGGTGTTGAGAAGGAAATAGTGACTGAGGTGTTTGTTGAGCAGAGCGACAAAAGCATTCAAGTAACAAGCGTTGCGCCTATTGTTATTATCGCGCCTGACTTTGGTTTGGAGAAGGGTGTCGAAGAGCTACGAGTGCTAGCGGCGCTTAAGTCGATTAATGTCATGGTGCCAGCGACGTTTAGATTGGTTTACGATAAGCAGTAGTTTTGTTTTGAAAGCCACGGCCTGTAAGGTAATTATGTTATTTTACAGGTGTTAAAGAGCTAAGCCGCTATTTTCTAAAGAATGATTAGCCGTTGTAATCAATCGCTTCTAATTGTTGTTCCGCAGCACTTCCCAAGTAAGATCGTATCGTCGTAAAAAACTTCGGCCAATTGCCTTGTTTATCTTTTCGAAGCAGGGCTTTAGCGACCTTCTCCCGCGCAGCTTCTATCGTCATGCCCTTAGCAACCAAGTCGCCCAATGTCTGGTTGATCGCATTTAACTCGGCGCGTCGTAAGCGTTTCAAGCGTTGCGCATTCAGTCGTAAATGATCAATAGAGCCTGCAGCCAATTTGTCACTAACCTGTGCTTGAGCGCAGCGTTCCTCATCCACCGACATCACACCTTTACGAGTCACGTGAAACAATGGCGGAAAAGCGGGAATATCAACAGGGTTTAAAATCAAATGATCTAGGTTTTTATCACCTTTCGGCACGTCACAAGAGTGGTCAGGGCTGGTGAAACGCTGCTTCGCCTCAGCAACATTGGGTCGTGTACCGCCGTGACAACAGCCAAATAAATTAGACCAATCCAAGTGCCAGTTATGCTCACCTTTACTGTCAGACTTTGGGTGAAAGTGCTCTATGCGGGAGTCAGGCGCACCCGAACTGCGAGCAGGAATAAGGTCAACCTCGCAGTAGGCGCATAACCCACCTTGCTGCTCACGAATCGCTTGCTGCAACTCACGTAAACGGAGCTTATCGAACTTCTTAAATTGCCGCCACGTTCTGTCGGGGAAGCGCTCACGAAACAGCAGTAAACCTTCTGGCTCCGGCCCTCTAGCAATGCGTTTCATGGCGGCTAGTCCTGACGGTCTAAGGCTTTTAAGCGAATATCAATGTCGAGTCGTACCAACTCAGGCTCGTACTCACCACCCCAGTCATCTAGCTCTGCTCGCAGCTTGATGGCTTCGTCAGTATCCCATTCGTCACACTCAACCAAAGCTTGGTAACGGTTTAAGATTTTAACTATCGGCAACTGCTCAACGCGGGCAGAGCTAACACCCAACACATCAGACAATACCTGCTGCGACTCAGCACCTTCTGAGAAGTGCATCGGCAGCAATACCGGCTTGCCATCCTGCCAGTCAATCACACGCAGCGACTCAGGTTTAACCGACGACACCACTTGCGGACTATGCGTTGAAACGATGAATTGAATATTAGGAAAGGTACGCATCAAATCCAACAAAATCGTTTGCTGCCAACCAGGGTGTAAATGAAGATCAACCTCATCAATCATCACTACTCCTTCAGTCGCCAGCGGGTCTTCCATGTGAGGATTAGCTTCGGCCATGCGTCCTGCAATATCCATCACCATCGCCAGCGTTGTTCGGTAACCGTCACTCAGCTGCTCAATGCGTAGCTGTTTAAGCTGTCCGTCTTGCAGCCAGTCCACGACTATGCCAGCAGGGTGAATACCGCGTGGGTTTGAAAATGCAGGCATTAAGCGAGTCACTGCATTTCGAATGGCTGTTAACTCAGGCACAACCACATTAAATGAGCGTTGTGCCTGTTGCAGCTTGCTCTCTTTGTCTTCTAGGAAGTAAAAATACTCGACCAAATTTTTGAAATTAGTACGGCTATCTAACGCACCTACCAAAGCATCAAAACGTGCAAATGCTTTGCCTAAACCGCCTTTGCGTTGTGGAATATCAAACACACCACGCCCAGTGCCGTAGTAGATAAACAGCGGCAATTGGTAAGCGCGTGATTGGTTATGCGCATCAATGAACTCATCAACATAAGCGTTTAACGCTTTAAGCCCGAAGGCTTCAGGAATCTCGCTAGCCGTGGTGGTGCTTTGGTCACGTTTTTCAGTGCGATCCCAACAGATACCCGTGTCAGTTTCACAACGAATACGCATGTAAGGTGGTCGCTTACCATCGGTTAACACTTGGAAGTCAGTGTCTTTAGGGTTGATACCAGACACTTTAGGTAGACGAGTTAAAAACGAACCTAATGCCGTGGCTACCGCATCCAATATACTAGACTTACCCGCACCGTTACGTGCGATAAGCACGGTTAGCTTTGGGTCAAACTCGATGTCAAAGTCGCTAAAACGGCGAAAATGATTCAGTGTTAAGCGTTTGAGTTTCATGCGCGTAGATCCTGATGTTTCGGTGCTGGTTGTATAATTATGAGGATAACATGCACAGACAGATCTACAATGCCTAACCGTTTGAGTGATCAGCGGTATTTAAAATCAAGGTATGATGGGGTTACTCAGTGCTTAAAGTGAATCAGTCATGACAGAAAATATCTTAGAGTCACTCGCCAAAAACGTAGCTAACATGGAGGACAGTAACCACCCTCCCGTTCACCTATGGAGCCCAGAGCACTGCGGCGAAATCAACATAGTCATCCAACACGATGGTAGTTGGATGCATGACGGTGGCTTGATAAAGCGTGAAGCGTTAGTCCGTTTATTCTCAAGTGTTTTGTGGCTAGAAGACTCACAGCACTACTTAAAAACACCCGCAGAAAAGCTGTCGATAACCGTAGAAACAACCCCGTTTCTAATAACCCAAATGGCGGTTAAAGACGCGGGCACTGAGCAGCAGAAAATCCTATTCACCAGCAGCTATGGCGACACGGTATTACTGGGAAGTGAGCACCCGCTACACTTGGATAAAAATATCATCCAAGACCAAGAAGTGCCATTAGTCATGGTGCGTTACGGCATGATGGGGCGTTTGGCGCGCAGTGTCTTTGAGAGCGTGGTTGAGCTAGGTGAGTTTGTAGAGTCAGACAAGGGTGACTACTTAAAAGTGTTAAGTGATGGCGTGGTGTTTGAGCTGTCTTAGTTACGTCGAACTTCTTCGGCATTACTTTCAACAAACTGCTTAATGTCGTGAAGGTCTTTGTCCAACATCTTAACCATGGCGCGTTTCACAAAGATGCCCATGACGGCGGACACGACTTTTACCATCAGTGAGTTTGCCTCACTTTCAAATGACATCGTTAGTAGCGTGTTCTCACCGAGTTCTTTAACAGACATCGTCGATATATAAATGGCACCGTGGTTTTGTGCACGTGTCTTGTAATAACTGAGTGGTTGGTAGTCGGTAATCCATAGGGTTTCTTCGGCTTCTTTACCAAAGACTTTGCGTGTTTCTGTCCACTTTAAACCAACTAAACTCCCTTCATCATCCGGCGCTTCGAGCAGTTTGAACGCGGTAATCGCAGAGATCATTTGCGCTGAGTGTTCAATATCACAGATGTCTTTCCAGACGACTTCAAGAGATCGGTCTATTTCGATGTCGACGTTAATGTTCATTTAAACCACCGTGTTTTTGATTGCTTATGTCGAGTAAGCAGAGAAGATTATTATTTGCGCTAAGTGTACTTCAAATGGCTAAAAAAAATCCACATTAGTCCGGCGCTAGGGAGAGCCATTCTAAGGTGGATAAAAATCACCACTCCGGTTTACACGCCAGAGTGATACTAAAACGTAAGGTTACTTCGCCTAGCTTATCTAACGTTCAATAAGCCCCCGCGGTAACATTACTTATAGGCGCTAGCAATCAACTCGCATTGAGCAAATCAATGTTTCCACCGATTGCCGCGGTGTTATTAGTAATCGTCTTTTCAGTCACAAAACGCAGTAGGTAGTTTGGTCCACCCGCTTTTGGCCCTGTGCCTGACAAGCCACAGCCACCAAATGGATTCACACCGACAACAGCACCGATCTGGTTACGGTTAATGTAAACATTACCAACCTTGATCTTCTTCGCCACATCTTGGAAAAGTGATGTATTACGTGTGTGTATACCAAATGTCAGACCGTACTTTTTGCTGTTAATGTCTTCAACGACTTGGTCAATCTCACCTGCGTTATAGCGAACCACGTGCAAGATAGGGCCAAACTGCTCAGCTTCCATTTCTTTGATTGAGCCAATCTCAAGTAACGTTGGCGCAACGAATGTACCGTTAGCACAATCATCCGGTATGGCTACTTGATACACAGACTTCGCTTTGCTCTTCATGGTTTCGATGTAGTTAACCAAACCAGCTTTAGCGTTTTTGTCGATCACTGGGCCAACGTCTGTTGAGATATTAGTCGGGTTACCGATTTTCATCTCATCCATCATGCCCTTAACCAACTCAATGACACGGTCAGCAATGTCTGACTGAACATACAGCACACGTAGCGCCGAGCAACGTTGTCCTGCCGAGCTAAATGCTGAGTGAACCACATCCTTAGCCACCTGCTCAGGTAGCGCTGTCGAGTCAACCAACATCGCGTTTAGACCACCGGTTTCAGCAATCAATGTCGCCAAACCTGCGTCATCGTCACGGTTAGCTAGCGTCAAGTTGATCATCTTCGCTGTCTTGTTAGAGCCAGTGAACACAACACCATTGATGCGAGAGTCAGCGTTAATCACCGCGCCCAACTCAGCACCAGAGCCCGGTAAAAACTGCATAGCGCCCGCAGGTAAGCCCGCTTCAAATAACAACTCAGCCGCACGGTGAGCAATCAATGCCGTCGTTTCAGCAGGTTTAGCAATCACCACATTACCTGACACAAGAGCTGCAACAATCTGACCAAGGTAAATCGCTAATGGGAAGTTCCAAGGGCTGATGCAAACGAAGATACCTTTCGCTTCAAAGAACAACTCATTTGACTCACCCGTAGGCCCAGGCATAACCGTCGGCAACACCAATCTTTCATTCGCTTGAGTCGCGTAGTAACGGCAGAAATCAACCGCTTCACGAATCTCATCAATACAATCTTGAATTGTTTTACCCGCTTCACGCTGACACAAAGCCACTAACTCATCGCGGTTGTCTTCAAGCAAGTCACCCAACTTAGCAATGATCGCCGCACGCTCACTCACTGCTGTTTGTTGCCACTCTGTACGGAATGCTTCTGCGATATCGATTGCTTGTGTCGCCAGCGCAGCATCAGCCTCCCAAACGTCACCCACCTGTTGCGTGTTGTCGTATGGGCTAAACACCTCATGAGAAGCGCCAGCGTTAACACTTTCGCCATTTAGAATAGGGGTGGCTGTCCAGCGTGTATCGTCAAACTGCTTAATAGCGTCCATAAATGTGTCTCTTGAAATAGTAGTGGCCAAGTTAATACCTGACGAGTTTTTACGTTCAGTGAAAATATCTAACGGCTTAATGATCGGCATCTTTTCAGAAGTGATTTGGTCACGCGTCAGTGGTCGTTTAATCAATGTTTCTATCGACGTTGCTTCATCTGACAATTGGTGAACAAACGACGAGTTTGCACCGTTCTCAAGTAAGCGACGCACAAGGTATGGCAACAAGTCTTCATGACTGCCCACAGGTGCATAAATACGCACATTAATGTTGTCAGCCGTTGCTAAAACACTGTCATACAAACTGTCGCCCATGCCGTGTAAACGTTGGAATTCATACTCACGGCCCTTAGGTGCCATGACTTTCACGCTCGACACGGTGTGCGCGTTATGTGATGCAAACTGAGGGTAAATGCAGCCACGAGTATTGTCAGACAACAAGTAACGCGCACACGCTAAGTAAGCGGTATCGGTGAATTCTTTACGGGTATAAACAGGGTAGCCGTCAAAACCAAGCTCTTGTGCATGCTGGATTTCAGAGTCCCAGTAAGCGCCTTTTACCAAGCGCACAGGGATTTCATTCCCGACGACCTTAGACAGCTTGGTCAACCAACACAGTACTGGCAGCGCACGTTTTGAGTAAGCTTGAATAACTAAACCAAACTTGTCCCAATCCTTTAAAAACGGCTTTGTATAAAGGTGCTCGAACAGCTTCATGGTTAGCTCAAGGCGGTCAGCTTCTTCCGCATCAATAGTGATGCCGACGCCATTTTCAATACCTTGAAGCAGTAGCTTTTCAACCGTTGCTGAAAGCTCTTCTAAAACACGCTGCTCTTGCAACTGCTCAAAGCGAGGGTGCAAAGCAGACAGCTTAATAGACAAAGTAGGGCGCGTATTTGTGCCTTTTGAGTTAGCCGCAATCTGCCCGATAGCGTCGCTGTAACTGTTGTAATACTTCAGCGCTTCCGCGCTAGTCACCGCAGACTCACCCAGCATGTCGTAGCTGTAGTCATAGCCTTTTTTCAGGTAAGGTTTGGCGTTCTTCATCGCTTCTTTAATGGTGCGACCCAGCACGAAGTGTTGTCCCATAATGCGCATAGCACGGTCAACCGACGCACGAATAACAGGTTTAGTGGAGCGTTTGAAGAAACCAGAAATAGATGACTCATCAACGTCAACAAGGTTACCGGCAATCATCAGTCCCCAGGTTGAAGCATTTACAAACAGCGAGTTATCTTTACTGAAATGATTCTTCCATTCCTTTTCACTCAGCTTGTCTTCGATCAGTGCGTCAACCGTTGCAGCGTCAGGCACACGTAACAACGCCTCTGCAAGACACATCAATGTCACGCCGTCTTCGTCACTCAGTGAGTACTCTTGAAGTAGCGCTTCAATGTCAAAAAACGCAGCGCTGTGATTACTACGAACACGCGTAATAATCTCTTCAGCGACTTCATGAACACGGTCATTTTCACTGTCGTGATAAGCCAAGTCGTAAAACTGACTAATCAGCTTTTGCTCGTCAATATGCTCAAACTGAGAGATGTTTTGAAACAACTCAGAGCGAGATAACGTCAGCCATGCTGCGTCGTCATTGTGGACGGTCGTGACATCAAATGGGATGGCAAAATCATTTTCATCATGCATATCTTTACTCCAAGTTAGTTACTGTATGGAGTAATTATGCAGAGGATTTTAATAACAAAGTTGCAAAAAAAAGGGAGGTGTTTGCAAAAAACTATGGAGGTTATCGTGTGGTTTAAGCGTTAATTAAATAATTTTGACGATAGGCTGTTGGTGACATACCCACCTTCTTTCTAAAGACATTTGTAAATGCACTTTGGCTTGAGAAGCCCAGAGAGAAACAGATTTCAGTGATAGATTTGTTGGACTCAGTGATGAGTTTTGAAGCCACTTTGATGCGCTCATCAATCACAAATTGGTAAGGTGAAATACCTGCTGACTCGCGAAACTTTTGGTAGAAGTGACTCTCACTCAAGTTGCACAAACGTGCGAGATCAGCCGTTTGAATTTTCATCCCTAAGTTATCGTGGATGTAGCGTTTAATGCGGTTAATATCGATACGGTCACGCGGTTTGCTGACTTCTTCAATACACATATCGCCACGTAGACGATGGTACAAACTGTGCAACAAGCACTGGCCGATCGCTTTTGCGGCTTGCTGGTTATTGTGTACCGTTTCTAACTCGTGACTCATGACTTTCAGCAAAGACTGCATATCTTGGTCAAACTGGAAGTACTTAGGCGAATTAAGAATCTGGTCTAACACACCGTGCGTAAACGCTGCCTCAAGCTCAAACAAACCGATATTGCTGGTTATGTCGAGCATAAGGATTTTGTTTTCTTGATTGCCAAAAAAACTGTGACTGGTATTGGAGGTCACAATACAACCGACCCCTTTTTGAATGAACCCACTCACACCCGCAACCTCAAACTCGGCGTGCCCTTTTAAACCAAAGATAATTTGGTGATGTAAGTGGCTGTGGTTACGGGGCTGTTCAGACAGTCTCACAACGCTAGCAGTAAAGTTGTTTACGTCATTCATGACATTAATTTAGCATGGTTTTTAGAGCTATTACTTGCAAAAAACTACGAATGGCTTGTGGAATAGTCCGTTTTGGTACCAATAGCCTTAACGTAGATCAAACTCCTCAGTCGCTTTTTCAACCAAATAATCGCCAATAGCAAAGCTAGACGTTGCCGCTGGAGAAGGTGCGTTACAGACGTGCAGCGTGCGTGCCGTATTTTTTAATAAGAAGTCATGCACCAATGTGCCGTCTGCTAACACTGCTTGAGCGCGTACCCCTGATGAGCGTGCTTTAAGGTCGTCTAAGGTGAGTGAAGGGCAATACTTGCGACACTCCTCAAGATAACGTTTGCGTGACAGTGAGTTACGAAACTCCGTCAAACCAGACTTCCAGTTGTCTTTGATGACCTTGCGAAAGCCTGAGAACGCGATCATTTCTGCAAGGTCACTCAGGTTGATATCCGTCCATGTGTAACCCTCACGCGCTAGCGATAACACGGCATTCGGGCCTACTGTCATACTGCCGTTGGTGGTTGGCGTTAGGTGTATACCCAGAAACGGCATGTCTGGGGCAGGCACAGGGTAAATCATGTTTTTGCAGACGGTAGCTTTTGATGCATCCAACTCAAAATACTCACCGCGAAACGGCACAATGCGGAAGTCCAAGTCCACCCCGCACATACCCGCTAAACGATCTGCCATTAAACCAGCGCATGCGATGAGGTAACTGCACTCAAAGCTGCCTTTGTTGGTAGTTACTGTCACTTCTGAACTGGTTTCTTTAACCGCAATGACCTCGGTATCTAAGCTAATCTCATGACCTTTGGCGCGTAACAAGTCAGCCATTTTAAGCGTAATCGCAGTGTAGTCGGTGATGGCGCTCTCGGTCACATGCAGCGCTGCTACGCCCGTAATGTTTGGCTCTAGCGCCTCTAACTCCTCACAGTTTAACCACGTTGGCGACAAGCCATTGGCGATGCAACGCGTCATTAACTCCTTCATGCGCTCAACTTCAATGTCATTGGTCGCCACGATCAACTTGCCGCAGCGGTCAAAGGCAATGTCGTGCTCTGCACAAAACTGTTCGACCATCGCACCACCTGTGCGGCAGAACTCTGCTTTTAAACTACCAGGTTGGTAGTAAACGCCTGCATGAACCACGCCGCTGTTGTTGCCTGTTTGGTGACGGGCTAGGGCGGGTTCTTTTTCTATGATGTGGATGGAGGCGGTTGGGTAGGTGTTGGAGAGCTTTAGGGCGGTTGCTAGGCCTACTATGCCGCCGCCGATTATTATGAAGTTGGGTTTCTGCATAAAACACTCGTCTTATTAGTTTTGAATTATCAGCAATTATCGGAACTATAGCCAGAGTATATCAATATAGTTTTTATGTAGGATAATTGTTTGGTATGGCGCTTAGATATATAGTCGTAGCCTATTTTAGCCACTAGTTCTATCTGAGTTACTATGCCGAAGCCAAATCAAAGAAACGTTGAAGAGATAATTAAACAAGAATTTGATGAGCGTTCAGGGGTTCTGGATCTTCACTACTGTGGAATATCTGAAATACCAAGTGTTATTAGAGAAATGACGTGGTTGAAAATTCTAAATCTTGGTAGTGATGGGTTATGGAATAAAAATCAGGGGAAGTGGGGGGCTTTTAATGAGGGTTTAAGAGAACCAAAAAATAACATAACAATTCTACCGAGTTGGCTCAGTGAGATTAGAGAGTTAGAGCAAATAAGTTTGGATGGAACAGGTGTTCTTGATTTTTCTGTTTTAATGCTGCTCCCTAAGTTAAAGACGCTTTTTTGTGATATAGAAAGACTTGATGTTTTGGATCAAATTGGAAAAATTAGCACTCTAGAGAAACTCTCATTTAATGAGACTAAGGTAGTAGATTTAGCCCCTTTAATTTCTTTAACGCGCTTACGAGAGCTATTTTTTTCTGCATCAAACGTAAGTGATCTGTCACCTCTGTCTGCAATGATAAAACTGGAAGTGTTAAATTGCGGAACCACCTCAGTGACCGACCTGTCGCCTCTAAGAGAGTTGACCTGCTTACGTGAGCTCTATTGCTTTAAAACCAAAGTCAGCGACCTATCACCTGTGTCTACACTGACCGCACTGGAAGAGTTAAATTGCGGAGCCACCTCAGTGGCCGACCTGTCGCCCCTGAGTGACCTGACGTGTTTACGTCTGCTTCGCTGCTTTGAAACCAAAGTCAGCGACCTGTCACCTGTGTCTGCACTGACCGCACTGGAAGAGTTAAATTGCGGAACCACGTCCGTGACCGACCTGTCGCCTCTAAGAGAGTTGACCTGCTTACGTGAGCTCTATTGCTTTAAAACCAAAGTCAGCGACCTGTCACCTGTGTCTGCACTGACCGCACTGGAAGAGTTAAATTGCGGAACCACCTCAGTGACCGACCTGTCGCCTCTAAGAGAGCTGACGCGCTTACGTCAGTTCTCTTGCTATGAAACCAAAGTCAGCGACCTGTCACCTGTGTCTGCACTGACCGCACTGGAAGAGTTAAATTGCGGAACCACGTCCGTGACCGACCTGTCGCCTCTAAGAGAGCTGACCCGCTTACGTCAGTTCTCTTGCTATGAAACCAAAGTCAGCGACCTATCACCTGTGTCTGCACTGACCGCACTGGAAGAGTTAAATTGCGGAACCACGTCCGTGACCGACCTGTCGCCTCTAAGAGAGTTGACCTGCTTACGTGAGCTCTATTGCTTTAAAACCAAAGTCAGCGACCTGTCACCTGTGTCTGCACTGACCGCACTGGAAGAGTTACATTGCGGAACCACCTCAGTGACCGACCTGTCGCCTCTGAGAGAGCTGACCTGCTTACGTGAGCTCTATTGCTATGAAACCAAAGTCAGCGACCTGTCGGCATTGCGTGAGATGGATTGTTTACAGGTATTCTCTTGCACTGACACACAAGTCAGTGATTTATCGCCATTGAGAAAAACAATAAGCTTAGAGACGTTACGTTGTGGAAAAACCTCAGTAATTGATCTTTCACCTGTTAATAAGCTCTCTAAACTAAGTGAAGTTAAGTTTCAAAACACGAATATTAGGGATTTACTGCCTCTATCTCAGCTCAAAAATTTGAGTGTTATTGAG